>CAXXSG010000007.1:0-237928 GCA_963665915.2 Desulfuromonadales bacterium | reverse complement strand
CCTCCCCTACCCGCTTGGCGAGGAGGTTGAATCGTTCTTTGTTCGCCCAGATAAGCCAGGACCGGCGTTTTCGGTTTTTTCTGATGGTCTCTTTCAAGGTCATGATGTCTCCTTGGACCTTTTGCCTTTCGCTCTGGACTGCAAAGCCCGCCTCTTGAGGTCGTTCAGCTTCACGGCGAAATCTCCCGACCCTGCCGCGGATCCGGAGCCCGCCATATGCCGCGTCAACTCATCAAGGCGACGGGCCATGTAATCCTGCTGCTCTTTAAGGGTTTGCAGCTCTTTCAGGAGTTGCTTCTGAAACTCGGTCACGCCGTATCCTTTTTGCTGGTTTCCATATATCCTGTCTGGCAATATTAAAAATCCACAATTTGAACCCGCACAGGAGACGAAAAGATGAACAAAACTAAGCCTGGTCCTCCCTCAGAAACTCCAAAGCCGAACCAGCCAGACGTAGCTGCAGCCGTTGATTCGCTTCGTGAAGTAGCGCGACTGCTTCCTGTTGCAACGCCTGCAGAATGGAGTCTTTCGCTTCAGAAGGATTATCTCCTGGTCGTAAAGACCCTTCTTCAACTCCAAGAGCGTGCGACAAAGCTTCAGCAGAAACTTCAACGTCGAGCGAAAGGCTGAGCCCTGAATCGTTCTGTGAGAAACTGAAGGAAATACTCATCACCATCATCACCGTCATTCAGTGAGATAACAGAGCGAGTCGCTCTGTTTCTTGGTCATGATGCGCATTGGCCCATCTTGAATGTTCTTGGGGCCAGGGCAGTTCGGGTTAGCACAAGAAAAGGCGGCTCCAAGATCGCCGGCACTGAACTTTTCCAATTGTGTCTTGCAGTACGGGCAGTCTCGTAGGTCCATTGGTGTTGTCATCACGCTTCCTCCTGTTTGTCTTTTCCCTGCTTTCATGACCTGTTCTGGTAAAATTGAATTTCAAGATCTCTAAATGGAAAGGAGCGATTCATGCCTGACCAAAAAGAGGGTTTTACCCTGGAGCGACATGAGCAAATCGGAACGGACCTTCAAAAAATGCACGTCCGTTTGGTTCAAATCGAAAATGAACTGAGAGAGGCTTATCCTCCGGATGTTTCGGAAATGGCCAAAAGATCCTGGCTTGCCATACTTGAACTCCGTAACGCCCTGGACAAAATAGTCTGTCAGGAATACCCGGATGAAAAAAAAGCGGGGACGCTCTACTTCGGCATCCGAAGTCCCGATTGAACTCCTCACGCCGCCTCCTCTTTCTCCGGTTTGTGGTGGCCGTTGCTCGATCGCACTTCCTCTGTTGCAGCTCGTAGATCTCCGATCAGCTCCCCCCTCGAAATAACCTGCGTACAGCACCAGCCGGTGCTCCAGGATCCTCCACCGCCCGCTTCACGTCGAGCAAGTTGCTCCATCCCTTCCACGAACTTCTTCGCCGAAGCCGGGGGTGTCCTGGTAGTCAACCCGCAGAAAGACATTTCTGAAAGCTTCTTGGCCGCGTACAGATGGCTTCTTCGGCTTCGTTGATGATTTTGGTGATATATCGCCGCCGGATCGGGGCGGATGTTGTTCAGTTCGGGGAAAACGCGGGGGATGATGGCTTTGTAGACGGGGTTGTTCATCGAGGTAGGCGAAAAGGAATGGAGTCGTCGTCCAGAACATCGGCGATGCGGACAATAACGTCATGGTCTGGAAGTTTCTTGAGTTTTCCATTTTCAATGTCTGAAATTTGGGCAATGGATAACCCTACGGCATTACCCAAGTCGACTAATCGCCATCCTCTATTTTTTCTAGCTTTTTGGATTTTTTCCCCCAGCATTAACAACCCCTCCGTTTTTTACGGCATAGTATTTCGGTTTATCCCAACTGTCAATGTGTTTTTTAGCAATATCCCTACCAAAGTAACCGGGATATTTAATTTTTTCCCAAAAAACTAAATACTTATGTTTGTTTTTGGGAAAAACCTAAACGCTTGATTTTATCCTAAATTACTGATTTAATTGCCGTTATGGATTTTGACGAAAAGGAAAAAGAAATTAGCGGCAGAGTTAAGCTCGCCTTAAAAGAGGTGGGGCTAAAACAGTCTGATCTGGCCAAATCACTTGAGAAAACAGATGCGACTATTTCGGACTACCTTACCGGTCGCATACGAATGCCGCTATTGGTCATCTTCCATGTCTCGGACCTGACGAAAAAAAGCGTGAACTGGCTGTTGACTGGTGAGGAGCCGATGAAATTGCCTGGGGGCGTATCAAAATCATTGGCAACAACCGAAGGTGAGGTGAACCCGGATCACGGCCCCCACAGTCTTAGACCCTGACGAAAAATATTTGGTTGATGCGTTTCGGCGACTTTCTTCAGCAGACAGGTACCAGATGCTGAGATTTGCCATGGAGATCGATACCAATCCACCAAAGGAGAACGGCTCTTAAATAGACGGCCTAATATTTGCCAAATTGACAGCCTTTGATTGTTTTTTTAATGAGCAGGAGGCTGTTGGTCATGTATTTGGAAGTCAATCGGCTTGAATTATGGTTGGTGCTTGTTTTCAGGCAACTTCCTGAAAAGAAAAGAGAAGCCATGCGGTGGGCAGCAGAAAAACTGAGAACTGCACAAAAACAAAACTACTAATCTATAGCCCGGCCTGGAGCCGGGCTTTTTATTTTGGATGCCAATTTTTGTCATAGAAATAGCCAATTTAAGTTTCAATGAAACCTCTAGCATTTCCAGGAGAGGGCGCATCATTGAATCCAGATAGGAAATGACCGAAAACATTTAATGAGCACAATGGAAATCGGAAAGGTACTCAGACTGGTGGGACAGAGGTATGTCAGGGAATTTCAAAAGGTGGAAAATCTTTGCATATTTTAAAGGTGTTATGATGGAAAAAATTTCACTAACCAACAATGTTAGAGATTGTTGGTTTTGGAGGAAAAATGAGTGTTGAGTGGAATGCGGTAGCTACAATCGCAGCACCGGTGATCACGCTTTTTTTTGGAGTTTGGGTGAATCGAAAGTTTGAGAATCGGCCAATTCTCATCTCCTACTTCGGACATATTTCTTCCTTCCGGAGCACACCCCCGGATAGAGACCCTATCCATGTGAATACCCATGCAGTAGTTCTTCGAAATGCGGGTCGGCGCGCAGCAACCAATGTTCGACTCCACCACACCGTCCTTCCTGACTTCAGTATTTCCCCATCCATCGACTACCGAACCGAGGTGTTGCCAGACGAGACACGAGACATTGTTTTTCCCACTTTGGTTCCGGGCGAGGAAATGACAATTTCATATTTGTACTTTCCTCCACTGACTGCGTCGGGTGTTAATGCCGGAATTAAATGTGATCAAGGTTTTGCTCAGGCGATCCCTGTTTTATTACAACGCCAATATCCAAAGTGGTTTAACAGAATCGCCTCAGTGTTGCTGTTAATTGGCATCGTAACTGTACTTTACTTCGTATTCATCGGAATAGTGGCAATTTGGTGAAAATCTCTAACAACAGCATCAACACGGAACAGCTTTTCTGCTGGCGCTTCAAAGCCGACCGGTTAAGCTGAGCGTTAAATAAATAAACACCAAAAGGTTAGGAGATGCCGTGAACCAAGAAGACGCCAAAAAACAGGTCATAATTCTGTGGGGCAAGCGAGATAGAGGTCATCACAAAAGAATTGATGGTTTGGAATTTTATGGAATTCTCCAAAAAGAGCATCCCCATTTATTAAATTTTAAATGTAAGGGTGATAAATACCAAAAAATTATGAGCTGGCTTTCTGGCTATATTGTTGAATAGAAGGAGGATGAGGGTGTCAGGTCTACACATTTGACATTTTTCTTTCCGCACTTTACGGGACTGAGGGGGACACCCTGGGCCATTGTTTAGTTGTTCAAAAAATTGATGGCATTACTGGCTGGTGAATCCGCCCATGAACCCAAAACTCGAATCCAAGACTTTCAATAGGTGGAAAATTATATAACTAACCACACTGTTGGCATCACAAAGGAAGCAAAATGGAGATAGACACAACAATAATTAATACGGTACTTCTATTAGCTTTATTCTGGTATCAAAGAAACAAGAATAAGGTACTTGCCGATAGAATTTCAGAACAATCCGGTCTGCTCAAGGAAACAAAAGATGTTGTTACTAATCAGGCACAAGCTATAGATAGTCAAAAGAAGGTGGTTGATACAGCCCTGGAGTACTCGAGGTGTTTCGATTTGGAGAAAATCGAGGCAATTATCAAGCGTGAATTAGGCTTGGAGTATGAGGAAATTATTCAAAGCCAAAGGTTAAAAATTGAAAAGCATGAGAAGACACTAGAAAAAGCACCTGAGGCAATCATAAAAGAGATCGAACATTCGGCGGGGCAGATGGCGAAAAACTTTATTTTGCCTTTAACCAGAGAGCTTTTTGGCTTTCTCGCAATGGCCAGCCAGGAGAAGAGAGAACGTGTGTTATCCAAGATTCCGAAAAATATTTCAGATTCGCTTAGGTCATTTTTAACTGAATATGATAAAAAAAGGCCCTCATTATTGGAGGAAGCTTTCCGCAGTGCTGAAGGGACAACAAAGAAGTAAGGCCCGGGGTCAGGCTTGCAATCTTGCAACTTCCGGCAAAGCATCCAGGGGGAAATAGGGACAGCGCGCCCTTTTTACGAGCGGGCACCCAGGGATGTTGTTTAATTGTTTAATTTCGTAATCCGAGTTCCGCATAACCTCAGGAAAAATAATCCATTTACTCTATGCTAGCTAAAAAATTGAATATAAAAAAAATTGCCTACTTAATTATTGGATTTACAGTCACATTTGCGCTTGTGATATTTATTTTATTTCTGAAGAAAACAACAAACATAGACTTTGGGCATCAAATTGACACCAATATCTTTGCAAATTATGGTTCTGTTGTAGGTGGAATTTCCGCAGCATTACTCAGCCTTGCAAGCGTCCTACTCATTATTCACTCGATAAATGAGCAACAAAAAACTCGCATTCTGCAAAATATTGAATCAAAATTTTTTGAGTTATTGAAATTTGTTAGGGAGAACTCTGAAAATGCTACATCAAAAGGCAAAACAGGCAGAAAGGTTTTTGTCGAAATAAATAAGGAGTTTAACGAATTATTCAATATAGTTAAAGACTGGTATAAAATTGTACAGACTGAAAATAATGAAATTATATGGAAAGAAAAATTTAATAAATATAACATATATAATAATCTTCTTTGGAGTAGATGAGTTTCAATATGAATTTTTAAAACGACATTTAAAAAACATTATAAAAAATGATAAATGCTGGGAAAATATTTGAAAATAACGTATTAATCCCATTGTCAAATAAACACAAAGATACAAAATTGTCAAACAATCCTACCGTAAAAGGAAATAGAAAATATTTAGAATATGATGGGCATCAAAATATTTTAGGTCATTATTTTAGACACATTTTCCAGACTGTTAAATTTGTAAACGATCAAGAAATTTTAAATTACAAGGAAAAGTATGATTACATAAAAATATTAAGAGCACAGCTTTCAACTCATGAGCAGGTACTTTTTTTCTATAACAGTCTTTCTACTATTGGGATGCCATGGGAAAGGGATCAAGGAATAAAAGATGAAAATTTCAAGTTAATAACAAAATACAATCTCGTCAAAAACATCACGTTTGAATTAAATCAAATCATTGATGTAAAAACATTTTACCCAAGAGTGATTTATGAAGGCCAAACAAAAAACAGCCTCCAGGAGCAAATTGGAAGAACTCTACACCTGACAAACCGCTGGAGCGGCACCCAGGGCCGTTGTTTAATTGTTCAATACATTGATGGCATTATTGGCTGGGGGCGTTCCGGGGACATGATACTTAATTCAGGACACCCAAGGACGCTGATAAATTGATTAATAAATTGATGGGATTATTGGCAAGTGAATCTGCCCACGAACCCAAAACTGGAAGCCGAGACTTTCAATAGGTGGAAAAACCAAACGGTTATTTTCCAACTTTTCACCCCGTATTAGCGAATTAGATGGAAAAATTTCCACCTATCAACACTGTTCGGCAACAACTTCCTCCCCACCCCAATATTGGACCCCACCTTATAAGAAGGAATTTACTGATGTCTCCCGAACTGCAAGTCTATAACCCGGCTAACATTAAAAACATCGCGAAGCTCATAGCGTTGCTTCACAAGCATGAGAACGGCGTTCCTTCCTACCTTAAGAAGATAGTAGTTGATAGGTTGCTGTGGGCTGTGACAGAGAATGACAATGACGGTGTCTCTCGCAAATATCTCGGCCAGCCCTACTGGTCAAAGGGTGCCCTCGAAATGGCCAGAAAGAACATAAGTGAAGATCGCTCCTATGCCAAAGATCTTAGGCACGAACACGCGGTCCCGAAAAAAGTTCTGCGGAAAGCGTTTGAATCCATCCGAATGGATGACGAGAATTCAGTTCTTCATGTGCTTCGCACTATGGGACACGCCGTTGTCGTGTCTAAAGAGGAGGATGGAGAGCTCAACAAAAAGGGGCTTCGCAGCAGACTTCCGCGCGAACTCCCGGAGAAACCAACAATAAAAGATATCCACGCTCGATATCATGAGACCGAAATTGAAGTCGTACATATAGGGCAGTGCGACTCACCCAAGAATCTCAAAAAGGCAGCAGACAAGGTGCTTGGCACCGCCGGAAATGTGAAAGGGGTCAAATCTCCGTTTGGAGTTCCGGGGACATGATACTTAATTCAAAAACAAAAAAGTTCCCGGCGAAAAGCGCCCCACAACCAGCGGATTGAATAGACACCGTTCGGGCACTCCAAATCCTCAACATTAGCTGTTGGTAAGCATATGAAGAAGTACAACTATAGAAATTGCCAATCACTCTTCGGGTACTCTTGCAGAGGTTCACATTAGGTGTAAGGGACAGTGCCAATTATGTGGATGTGGTGGTAAACCCCTTAATTTTGATTTATGGCGCCAAATGACTGTTGAACATCTAATTGGCAAATCACAAGGAGGGTACTTTCAACAAATACTTGAGCTGGTTAAAGAAAAATTTCCGAATTATTCTGAAGTTGAAATGGAAACCTTAGCAAGAAAGATTGATGAAACAAATACAGTTACAGCTTGTCAGTTCTGCAATTCCACAACCAGTAGAGATGTAAATATAGTTACTATGTGCGATTTGTTTCAAAACTCTGAGCCGGGCAGTGAATCTCTCTTAGCAAATATAGAGTTGGCATGTGCGGAAATTTTAGAAAGAAAAAGGCAAAAAGTTCAATGGAAATTGAAATCAGTAAAAACCCGCATTTCACGAGCTAATGGTACCCAAAATTGAAAACAGCTAACAAACCGCTCAGCCGGGCGGAGTTCCGGGGTCATAATGCTTAATGTGATGGACGCCGTGCTCGTCGCTTTTGAGGGCAAACCCAAAACCCATCCAAGCGATTGACGGCTACTCTTCCGAACGTGACCCAAATTATCAGTAAAATTGAATTCAGGGGAATTCCGGGGACAGGATACTTAATTCAAAAACAAAAAAGTTCCCGGCGCAAAGTGCCCCACAACCAGCAGTTAAAAACAGATGCCTTTCTGGAACCTCTCACCAGGCAACGTTAGGCGCTTTTGAAAAAGGGTGCGCAGATGAATGTCCAGCGAAAGATCAAGAAAATAATGTCCATGAATAAAGGAGAGAAGGAAATTGCTCTCCGAAAACTCGCTCAAGATCTAGGTTGCAGTCTTTATTCAACCTATGAAGGCGACAAGCATTATGAAGATGAAGTGGTGAGAAGAATTCAAGAAGCAGGGCGGAGCATCCGAGAAGCTCGCATGTGGTGGATTGCAGTCGGATCTGCTATTGCCGCCATTATTTCTGCGCTAGCTGCGTGGACTGCAGTCATCCTCTCATCTTGTATGGCTCGGTAGGAGATTCCGGGGGACAGCATACCCAATTCAAAAACAAAAAAGCTCCTGGTAAAAAGCAAAATATAACCACCGCTCCAGGTTCGCAATATTTGGAAAATCATTGATTAAAACTAAGGAGTTGAACAATGTCCTTTGAAATGGCTCTTTGGCAAGTCAATGGCCAAAAATTAACTGAAGTTTCATCCATCAATCTCGATAATGAGCAAAGGCTCGAGAATTGGATTGTTGCGGATTCTTCTATCCTTGGAATGGAGATAGCTATCATTGGGCGCCAGGTGCAAACTCCTTTTGGGGGAAGAATTGATTTACTTGGCTTGGATAGAGATGCCAATTGCATTGTTTTGGAACTCAAACGTGCCAAGGACTCCACGGGAAGTGGTTGCTCAACTCCTGGACTATGGGTCATGGGTAAAAGATCTTGGCTACAATGACCTCGACCAAATTGCTCAGCAGTGGAAACAAAAAAGCGTCGCGAGCATATTTCAAAGCGTATTTGGAACGCAATATTCCTGAAACAGTTAATGAAAGCCATAATCTCGTAATCGTTGCTTCAAGCCTGGATGAATTCATCGGAAAGAATCATTTCCTACCTGTCAGAAGAATATGGTGTAAGCATCAACGCAGTTTTTTTCACTTGTTTCAAGAATGAGAATTCCGAGCTTGTTGGCAGAGCTTGGCTTCAAGACCCGGTAGAAACCTTGGAGCGGTCTGAGTCTAGGAAGCGTGCCCCCTGGTCAGGCTATTGGTTTGTAAATGTTGGGGAAGGTCCACATCGGAATTGGGACGATAATCGCCAATTTAGATTCATCGGCGCAGGTCAAGGTGATAAATTACTCTCGTCCTCTAAAACGGCTTAAAATTGGAGATAAAATTTTCGCTTATATGAAAGGCATCGGTTATGTTGGATATGGCGAAGTCACCAAAGAGGCAGCTCCCATCAATGCTTTTATTGTCGAGGAGGATGGAAAGCCCCTTCTGGAACATGACCTTGCTGCTAGGAATGCTGGAGAAAACCAGGATTCACCGGAAAAAAGCGAGTGGACAGTTGGGGTAAAGTGGTTGAAGGTTTTTTCCTCGAGAAGAGGCCAAAACATTCAAGGGTGTATTCGCAAATCAAAATATTGTATGTAAGCCTTCGGGATACAAAGGACACTTCATTTTCTCCAGGAAGAGTTCGGTCTCGATTAACCACTTCCACCAACTTGCAGCTAATTATAAAATAAGGAAGGGGTAGCCAGGCAGGGACGTTGTTTTTTTGTCCATTTGTTTCCTGAAGTCTTCCTGACCTAACCGCATTTTTCATTAGAAGGTGCAGATTACCCCCCTTAGAACTGGCGGCGTGAATTAGATCTTTAAAGTTTCGCCGCAAAATAATCCGGACATAGTCCGTCTACTTTACCCTATGTTATACACACCAAAAATAACCACCCTTTGTCACTATGAATACCGCCGTTTCCAATTTAGGTAACAATCAACCAGAATTAAAGGAAACCCCCAATCAATGAACTTGCAACTCCATGAACAACTTAAAGGCCATATCTGGGAAATCGCCAACCGTCTTCGCGGTCCTTACCGCCCTCCGCAGTACCGCCTGGTGATGCTGCCGATGGTGGGTGCTGCGTCGTCTGGATTGCGTGCTTGAGCCAACCAAGAATGCGGTGCTGAAACAATACGAGAAACTGACTGCCCAGAATATGCCTGAAAAACGCCATGGAGAGACTGCTCGGCAAAGCCGCTGACCCCACGCGCACCCATCCACTCTACAGCACCAGTCCGTTCACCTTTAAAAAGCTACTGGGCGATGCGGAAAATATCGCGCCCAATCTGGTTGCCTATATCAACGGCTTTTCGCCTACGGCCCGTGCCATTTTCGAGCGGTTCAAGTTCACCGACCAAATCGAAAAGCTCGACGCCAGCAACCGCCTGTTCACCATCATCAAGGCGATGTCTGAAGTGGATTTGCACCCGGACCGCATCGACAACCTGCAAATGGGCTACCTGTTCGAGCACCTGGTGATGCGCTTCAACGAGCAGGCCAACGAGGAGGCCGGGGGATCATTTCACCCCCGCGCGAGGTCATCCGCCTGATGGCCAATTTGGTCTACACCGGTGAGCAGGATGTCTACACGCCAGGCATTTTCCGCACCATTTACGACCCCGCCTGCGGCACCGGGGGGATGTTGTCGGAATCCGAGAAATTCATCCTCGATCAGAACAGTCAGGCCAACCCTCGCCCTGTTCGGGCAGGAGTACAACGACGAATCCTGGGCTATCTGCTGTTCGGACATGCTGATCAAGGACGAAGATACCAGCAGCATCGTTCTCGGCGACACACTGGGCGACGGCAAGACCCGCGACGGCTTCGAGGGTAGGCAGTTCCCATTACCTGCTGGCCAACCCTCCCTTTGGCGTGGAGTGGAAAGATCAGAAGAACGTCGTCGAGAAGGAGCACAAGGAGATGGGTTTCGCCGGTCGTTTTGGCGCCGGGCTGCCTGCCATCAATGACGGATCGCTGCTGTTCCTCCAGCACATGATTTCCAAGATGCACCCCTACAAGGAAAGGGACGAGGACGCCGTCGGCTCGAAGATTGCCATTGTCTTTCAACGGCTCGCCACTGTTTTCCGGCGACGCCGGCTCCGGCCCGTCGAATATCCGTCGCTGGATCATCGAAAAGGACTGGCTCGACGCTATTGTCGCTCTGCCCGACCAGCTCTTTTACAACACCGGAATCTTTACCTATGTCTGGCTGGTGACCAATCGCAAGGCTCCGGAACGACGCGGCAAGGTGCAACTGATTGACGGTACACGCTTTTTTCAGCGCATGAAGAAAAGCCTCAACAACAAACGCAACGAAATCACCGAAGAGCAGATCCGCCACCTTACCCCGGCTGTACGGCAATCACCAGGATGGCGAGATGGCCGAGGTGAAAATCAACGGCGACACCGAAACCCGCGTGGTCTCCCGCATTTTCGAGAACCGCGAGTTCGGCTTTCTTAAAGTCACGGTGGAGCGCCCCCTGCGCATGAACTTTGAGGCCACAGCGGAACGTATTGCCCGGCTGGATGAGCAAACCGCTTTTACCAACCTGGCTACCTCCAAAAAGCGCAAGAACGAAGCCGCCGCCGCGCGCGAGATAGAGGAAGGCCACCAGCTGCAAGAGGCTATTCGCGCCGCACTGGCTACCCTGGCTGACAAGGGTCAGTACAACGACCGCGCTGTTTTCCGACGCTGACCTGACCACCGCTACCAACAAAGCCGGGTTGAAGCTTCCGGCACCCATCAAGAAGGTCATCTTCACCGCTCTGGGCGAGCGTGACCCGAACGCAGAAATCTGCTGCGACAGCAAAGGGCGGCCAGAGCCGGACAGCGAATTGCGCGACACCGAAAACATTCCACTGCCTGCCGCTACCGTACTGCCATTGCCGATGGAATTCGGTCCCGATAAACCGAATGATAAGCTGGTGGAAACCTTCAAGGGTGATATTGACGCCTACATGACGCGCGAAGTGCTGCCCCATGTGCCCGATGCCTGGGTGGATTACAGCAAGACCAAAGTCGGCTACGAAATCCCCATCAATCGGCATTTTTTACGTCTACAAGCCGCCGCGACCGTTGGATGAAATCGAGGAGGAAATCACCGCGCTGGAAGGGGAGATTGCTGAATTGTTAAAGGGGTTGGTGGAATGAAGCCGAACACAGGAGCTCTACGCTATTTCGGGCGGATAAAAAATGGTACTACACCGGCTAGTGGGGAAGCCGAATACTGGGATGGAAACGTCAAATGGGCTACTCCAGAAGACCTCGGCAAACTAATCGGTGACAAAATAACGATGACCAAACGACAGGTTACCGAGAAGGCTGTCGAAAAAAGCAATTTATCTGTCCTACCAGTTGGGTCGGTATTGATTTCAACACGTGCTCCTATCGGACACATGGCTATTACTGCCGAACCGATGGCCTTCAATCAGGGTTGTCGCGGGATTATTCCGAGCGAGCGCGTTCATGGCCCATTTCTCTATTATTTGCTCAAATCCCGTACTCCTGAACTCAACGCGATAGCGAACGGTACAACTTTCGTCGAATTGTCACGTGATGAACTTTCGGCAATTCAAGTCAGCTTCCCCCCTCTCGAAACCCAACGCCGCATTGGCGGAATTTCTGGATGAAAAGACAGCGCGTATCGACGGCCTGATGGAAAAAAAGCGCGCCCTGCTGGACCGGCTGGCCGAAAAACGCCAGGCCCTGATCACTCGCGCCGTCACCAAGGGTCTGAACCCCGACGCCCCCATGAAACCCTCCGGCATCGACTGGCTGGGGGATATTCCCGCGCACTGGGAGGGTATTTCTTGTAAAACGTCATTTTGAGGTTACTTACGGGGTCGGAGGAGAAATCGACCGAAGTTTGGAGGATGGAACAAATCTTTTATCCTTGCCAAATATCACAAAGAATGGGCGCCTTAAACTTGATGACTTTCCATATACCCAATCTGCAACAGACGATTTGCTGCTAAACAAAGGAGACTTGATTTTTAACTGGAGAAACGGAAGTACTGATCACCTTGGAAAGACTGTCCGGTTTGATATGGATGGTGACTGGACGCATGTATCTTTTCTTCTCCGATTAAGACCCAGATCGTCAGATATACATTCTGGTTTCCTTAGGTACTTTCTGAACGGCCTTCGGGAAACAGAATTTTTTGCTTATGCCAAAGCTGGGGTAAATAATACTTTCAACCTTTTTGAGCTCAAGAACTTGCCTGTAATTTCGCCACCAACGGGTGACGAGCAAGAAGAAATTGCTGGCTACCTCGATGAGCAAACTTCATCTATAGATAGGCTAAGCGATAGAATACAGGATTCGATTAATAAGCTAGAGGAATACCGCGCCACAGTTGTCACCTCTGCCGTGACCGGCGAAATCGGAGGGCTGCAATGACGCTGGCCGCCTCCACCTATTTTGAGCACCTCAAGGCCTACGTAAACAGTGAGTATGTCGTACACGACGGCGTGGGTGGCAAGGTCATTCTGACTGAGAAATACTTTCGGCCCGAAGATGTGAAGCCCAAAGAGCGCAAAATCGAACTACTGTTACCCGGTGCTGGTATGGCGTTCAAACTCGATTGCGACGACCTTGAGAAAAAAAAAGAAGAAGGAAAAGGAAAGAAAAAAAATGGTCAGCCAGCACTGTTCCACTTTCTTGACGATACGGCCAAGCCGTGGTCAAAACGCTGCGATTTCGTCATTTTTTATGTCATAGGGCGTAAATTCTGCGCCGATTGTATTGAGTTCAAAGCCAAGAGTCTGACTGCTGAAAAGATCGTGCCCCAACTCAGGGCGGGCATGTGTTGGGTTCAAAGCCTCAAGCGCACTATCGAGCACTACACAGGCGACAAGCGCAAAATCCATTTGCGCAAATTTGTCTTTGCCGAGAACGACAACCCCGATGCCTATCTCGAACCCAACCGGCAACTCAGGGCTGACCCTTCCATTCGCTATTACCATTTTAACGAGGTGCACGGCCAGTCGCTCGCCGATTTGCAGAACACCTCAGTGCAGGAGATTTGAACCATGCCTGGCCATACCGAGCTTGATTTTGAAATAGCGATAGAAGCAGGCCTGACCGGCGCTGGTGGTTATGAAAAGGGCGAAGCGACCGCCTATGACGAGGCGCTGGCGCTGTTTCCTGCGGACGTGACCGGTTTTCTGCAAGACAGCCAGGCGGTGAAATGGGGGCAGCTGGAGGCGCTGCTTGGCGATAAGACCCGCTCCACGGTGCTCGATAGCCTTGCCAAGGAACTGGAGATCAAGGGCACGCTGCATGTGCTGCGCCATGGCTTCAAATGCTATGGCAAAACCTTCCGTATGGCCCACTTTCGCCCCAACTCCGGCATGAACCCGGAAGCGGCAGCTGCCTATGCCAAAAACCGGCTGACCATGACTCGCCAGGTGCCCTTTGCCTCGGTGATGAAAAAGGCCGACGGCAACAACCGCCGCTGCATTATTGATGTGACCTTAAGCCTTAACGGCCTGCCGGTGGTCACAGCCGAACTGAAAAACCCGCTCACAGGACAACGTGCGGCGGACGCGGTCAAGCAGTACATGCAGGACCGTGATGAACGCGATCTGCTCTTTGCCTTCAAAAAGCGCGCGCTGGTGCATTTTGCCGTCGACCCCGACGAGGTGTGGATGACCACGCGCCTGAAAGGCAAAGAGACGGTTTTTCTGCCTTTCAACCGGGGGCACAACCACGGCGCAGGCAACCCACCGGTGGAGAACAACTGGAAGACCCACTACCTCTGGGATGAGGTGCTGGAAAAAAAACAGTCTGATGGATATTCTGCAACGCTTCATGCACCTGGAGGTGAAGGAAAGGCAGGTCAAGACCGATAAGGGTGTGCGCACTGTCCGCAAGGAAACCATGATCTTTCCGCGCTATCACCAGCTCGATGCGGTACGCAAGCTGGTCGCCCATGCGCAGGCTCATGGCTCCGGGCGCAACTATCTGGTTCAGCACTCCGCTGGGTCAGGAAAATCCAACTCCATCGCCTGGTTGGCGCACCGGCTGGCCAGTTTGCACGATGCCAATGATAAAAAAATATTTCACTCGGTGGTGGTGGTCACCGACCGGCGCGTACTTGACCAGCAGCTGCAGAACACCATCTACCAGTTTGAGCACAAGACCGGGGTGGTGGAAAAAATCGACGAGAATACCCAGCAGCTTGCCCAGGCGCTCTCCGGTGGCACGCCCATTATCATCACCACCTTGCAGAAGTTCCCCTTTATCTCTCAGGCCCTCTCGACGCTGGAGCGCAAAGGTGCCGGAGTCAGGATCAGCACGGTGGGCAGGCGCTTTGCCGTGATTGTGGACGAGGCCCACTCATCGCAGAGCGGCGAAACGGCCACTGCGTTGCGGGGGATGCTGAACAAGGATGGTATCGAGGCCGCGATTGCCGCCCAGCTGTCCGATGAGGAAGACAACGCGCTGTCCGATGAGGCCAAAGCCGCCATTCTTCGCGATTCCCTGAAACGGGCGCGCCAACCGAATCTGAGCTTTTTTGCTTTTACTTCCACGCCCAAATTCAAGACTAAAGCCCTGTTTGATCAGCCGGGCCCTTCCGGCAACTCACCTTTTCACGAGTACTCCATGCGCCAGGCCATTGAAGAAGGCTTCATCATGGATGTGCTGCAGAACTACACCACCTACAAACGCTTCTTCGGGCTGATTAAACAGGTGGAGAACGACCCGGATGTGCCGCGCAAGAAGGCGGCCAAGGCCTTGACCCGATATCTGGAATTGCACCCGGTTAATATCGAGCAGGTGGTATCGGTGATTGTTGAGCACTTCCGGCTCTATGTGATGCATGAGCTCGGCGGTCGCGCCAAGGCCATGGTGGTCACCGGCTCGCGGCTGGCCGCCGTTAAATATAAGCTGACGTTTGACCGCTACATCAAGGACAAGGGCTACAGTGGTATCCGCTCGTTGGTCGCTTTCTCAGGGCTCGTGGAAGACCCGGACGACCCCGGCTCGGCTTATACCGAAGTAGCCATGAACGACGGCCTGGCCGAAAGCGAGCTGCCCGAAACCTTTGAGCGCGAAGATTACCGCGTGCTGTTGGTGGCGGAGAAGTACCAGACTGGTTTTGATCAGCCGCTGTTGCAAACAATGTATGTGGTCAAGCGGCTGGCTGGTGTCCAGGCGGTACAGACCCTGTCCCGCCTCAATCGCGTGGCACCAGGCAAGGCTCGCACCTTTGTGCTGGATTTTGCCAATGAGGAAGACGACATCTACCAGGCGTTCAAGCCCTACTACGAGGCGACACCCATCGGCGAAAACGCTGATCCGCACAAATTGTCTGAATTGCAGCACAAGCTGTTGGCGTGGGCGATCTTTGCGCCTGCCGATGTGAATACCTTCGCGGAAGTCTGGTATCGCCGCAAGCGTGATCACTCGGCCTCTGAACATCGGGTGATGAACGCGGTTCTCGACGCCGTTGTCGCCCACTTTTGTGACCATGAAGAGGCGGAGCAGGAGCTGTTTCGCGGCCAGTTGACCGCCTATCGCAATCTCTACGCGTTTTTGTCGCAGATTATTCCCTATCAGGACAGCGAACTGGAGAAATTCTACGCTTTTATTCGCAACCTGCTCGCCAAACTGCCACCTCCTGGCGATGGCCAGGCCTTCTCGCTGGATGACGAGGTAGCCTTGCGCTATTTCCGTTTGCAACAGATAACTGAAGGATCTATCGACCTGGGTACAGGCGAAGCCTACCCCCTGAAAGGGCCCACCGATGTCGGCACCGGTTGCGTACGGGAAGAACCCGTTACCCTGTCATCACTGGTGGAAAAGCTCAATGAACGCTTCGGTACCGATTTTACCGCGGCCGATCAATTATTTTTTGACCAGATCAGCTCCAGTGCCGAGGACAATGAAAAAATCGTTGAAGCCGCCAAAGCCAATAACCTTCCCAACTTCTCAGCATTTCTGGAGCGGATGCTCGATGAACTTTTTATCGACCGCATGGAGAATAACGAGGAGATTTTCTCCCGCGTGATGACCGACAAGGAGTTTCGCACCGCCGCGCATGAACACCTTGCAGAAGAAATCTTCAAGCGAGTGCGAGAAGGGGGGGATTTCCGAGGACATGATACTTAGTTTAAAAGCAAAACAATGAAATTGTTAACCTTCCTTTTTCTCCTTTTTATTCCACAAGCTGTTTTCGCCAGTCAATAAAGAAAGGGGTCAAGAAAGGGGTCAAATCTCCGTTTGACTCTTGGTAAAGGTGTCTCGCGAGTCACGACATATCGAACACAAAAAGGTCCGCCATAAAACTGCTGAGCCTTGCTTTTTCTCGAACTTCGGCCTGAATTTTGAATTAAAAATTCCTGCCATGGATTTTGCGAAGTGTTTACCATGGCCGGACAAGCCGGGAGTGTCCGTAACAACCCCGGCTGCGCTTTCCTTTTGCGCGTTTAGGGGATTGAGCCCCTGGCATTTTTGTCAGGGGCTCAATTATTTCAAGTAAAAACCCCTAATCCAAAACCAAAAGTACCACTGCCCTGCGACCTCCCAAACCGCAGGGCTTTTTTGTTCCAAAAATCCAACTCCTGTTGACAAAATAAAATTAAAACTTTATTAATACATTTCAATTTCTAATCATTCCGATCAAAAAAGGCCTCGTTATTTTCCAGGACCGCAGTTACGGAATTGTTGGAATGAAAAAAGTTGTGGTCGTGGGGGTGTAAACACGCATGGCTATCCGTAAACACAAAAACGATACGAATAAGTGGATCATCGACTACTACCCCGAGGGACGCAAAGGAAAGCGCTGCCGCCTGACATTCGATGGCACCGAGGCAGAAGCCCGAGACGCCGAAATGGAACTCCGCCGGATGCACATCTCCACCGGCAGCCGCACCAATCCACCCATCAACCGCATCCTGCCCGAGTATCTGGAGTGGATGAAGATCCACCGCGCCGAACGAACATACCGTGATTTCTGTTATTCGCTCAAATGGATAGAGCCACACTTCGGGCCGCTGCCGGTCTCCAGGATCACGCCAGAAGTCTTTAACCGCTTCAAGGCCGCCCGGGGAAAAGTTCCACGAGCCATCAACAAGGAAATTGACTACCTCAAGGGGCTGATCAACTGGATGGTCCGCAATGGCTATACAGAACCGTTGCCGTTCAAACCCGAGAAGGTCCCCTACTCCCGACCGCTGCCAAAGATACCCCACCCGGACGAAGTGGAGGCACTGCTGGACGAGATCAAGGATCCGCTAAAACTGGCGATGACGATTCTCATGTTCGAGGGAGGGACAAGGTTTACGGAAACCGCGAATATTCGATGGGAAGACATCAATTGGAGCGGCGGGATAATCCTGATGCGCAACAAAACCAAACGCATGAAGCAGCGGGTCGTGATCATGCCCGACCGGGCCGCCGAGATCCTGGGGCCGATAAAACAGCCAAGCGGTTATGTGTTTGTCAATCCAAAGACGGAGAAGCCCTACCAAAGCCTGAAAACACTATTCGCCGGAGCCTGCCGGCGGGCGGGGATTCAGAGGATTTCACCACATAAACTCCGGCATGCCTTTGCGACCTACCTGCTCGAATCCGCCGGCGATCTCCGCCTGGTACAAATGGCATTGGGACACAGCGATATTTCCACCACACAGATCTATACCCAGATCGCCGTGTCTAATCTCAGAGACGCAGTAAAGAACTCAACCAACCGCCTGAAAAACACAAAAAACAGGCAAAACCTCGACCACACCGGTCAAACGTGACTGCATCTTTTCTTTTTAGTTTCAATTAGTTGTAAATTGAAAAGACTATCTACGGATCAGAAGGTCGGGGATTCGAATTCCTCGCGGCGCGCCAATAAAATTAAGGCACTCAGAAATTTTTTCTTGAGTGCCTTTTCTTTTTGGGGTCACAAAGGAATCAAAATTCCCCAAACGCTGAAAGCTTTTTCTGAAAGTTCAGTATAATGGCCCCCGGAAGTCCAAAGACCAACAAGTTTGCAACTTTGCAAGACTGATAATCCTTAAAAAAGCACCTCCTGAGCTTGCCAGGCCAATTCTGGTAAGCTTAGGACATCAAACAAACCCCAAACCAGGAGGTGCCTTACTCGGGTTTCGATCTGCATTCAAACAACTGCTATCTCGGGATTATCGCCAAAAACGGCAACAAATATCTGGCTAGGGCCTTTTCGGAAGCAGCGGAGATGGCCCGCCGTTTCGATCCGAAGGCGCGAGCCTACTACAATCGCAAATTGCAGAAAACCCAAACCATGGTGGCACATAAAGCGTTGGCCACAAGTTAGCCAGAGCAGCCTATTATGGCAGTGCCATTCATGCCGGAGAAAGTGTTCACATAAGCGGTTGGCTGGAGTGGGGAACCCGGGTCGGGGTTGGCAGAACCATAAAGCCTGATTGGTCAACCGCTTCACCCACTTTTACAGCGTTACCGGCTTCTTGACTGCCCATGCCGTGAGCCACACAGGGGCTGGTTCACAACCAAAAGATCTGCCAACATCCATTGGACACGGCATGGTACCGAAAAATTTCTGGGCCGCCAAAGGCGGCAAGGCCTTTCAGCCAAAAGAACTTCAGCTGAACCGGCCTTAATCCTGATGGGTGACTGGTGCAGTCGAGGACTGACACTGAATTAAAAGAAATTACGGCAGATGTCTGGAAGCAGGTAGCGTAGCGTAAGTGACTGACGGTCACGAACAGGGGTGGGAAAAGCAAAAAGGCTCACAAGGGAGCCTTTTTTTCTATTGACCGGTGCCTTTTAATGGGTGACCCCGACACTGTTCCGGCGGGAATGAAATTTTGAAGAAAGAAATGGCCATTTCTCATAAGACAGGGTTTGTAAGAATTTTCATTCTTTATCTTCAGTCAGTCCCCATTGCGCTCTTTACGCCGTGTCGCCATAACATTCTTGCAAAACTTGCCAAAATCCCTTTCACGGCGGCGTCTCTCGGCAATAGTTTCGGCGTTGCGTTCCTGCTCCGCCATAAGTTTCTGATAATTGGCCAAGCGCCTGGGGCTAAGGTCCCCACAATCGACGGCTGCCTTTACAGCGCAACCATCTTCGCTCTGGTGACAGCAGTTATTGAAGCGACAACTTTGAGCCAACTCCTCGATATCCTCAAACAGAGAGGACACGCCACCTTCGCATTCGCTAAGTTGAAGCTCACGCAACCCGGGGCTGTCGATTAGCAGACCACCCTCTGGAAGGAAGTGCAAGCTTCGAGATGTCGTGGTATGACGTCCTTTGGCGTCATCTTCGCGTATCTCCCTAGTCTCCTGCGTGGCTACACCGCACAGCGTGTTGATCAGGGTGGACTTCCCCACTCCTGATGATCCCACCAGGGCAACTGTCTGGCCGATACCGCACCAAGAGAATAACGATGCTACCGAGACTGGATCCAGGGCATTGACTATTTCAATAGCCACATCAGGATTCAGACTCATAGCCTGCCGTTGGTAATCAGAGATGTCATCCACCAGATCGGCTTTTGTCAGAACCAGCACCGGCTCGACCTCTGCCTCCAAAGCAAGAGCCAGATAACGTTCAAGCCGCGATAGGTTAAAATCCTGGTTGCAAGAGGCAACGACAAACAGAGTATCGACGTTGGCCGCCATCAATTGTACTTTGGACTCACTGCCCGCTGCCTTACGACGAAAAAGACTCTTACGTTCCAGCATCCTTTGCGGCTGGTTGGTTGAAGGGTCAAGAAGCATCCAGTCGCCAACGGTGGGCAGATCTTCCGAATCCCGAAGATGCCAATGTCCCGGCAACGTGATCTGTTGGCGACCGTGCTCGCTACCAACATCAATGGTGTTGCGGTGGACTGCGAAGACCCGGACGGGGGATATTGACTCCCACTCCTCAAGGCTCAGTTGTTGTTGGAAAAAATGATTCCAACCCAGTATGGGCAAGGAAAGGCATAATTTGGACATAGAAACTCCCTTCGGACTGGAAATCCGAAAAGAAAGATACCTTGGCAAAGGAATGCCAAATCGGTCAAGGTGGGTTTCTTTATCTGTTAAGAAACCCGGTATGAATACCGGGCAAAGAAAGGGCTGGGGAAGGAAAAAGCGCAGGTTAAGCCCCCAGTCCCTCCTTTGCCTTAATGCACCTGATCACAAGCTCCATTACATCCTCCTTTCTTTTTTGGTTGAAGTGCCACAAAATTATCAGTATTGCGGTAAACGTGTCAATCAGCACTTTAGAACTCATGGACTCGAGAGGAAAAGAGTAAGGGGAAGATCTATTGTCAGAAGAACCCCAGAACAAGCATGCTTAATTCAAACCAAAAAAGTTCCGCAAAATTTTACGGAAAACAGTCCACCTTCTCCAGGTTAGCCACACTGAACAAAAAGGGAAGTCATATTATTAAAATTTTGATAAGCGTATAGATACTCATTTTGAGTATCTGTTTTTGTAGTATCAGCATTGCAAGTGAAACAATTCGCCTCACAAGCGGTGAGTGGCCTCCTTATTTTTCAAAAGATCTTAAACATTACGGTGTCGGTTCACGTATTGTATCGGAAGCATTTGCCTTGGAAGGAATCAAGGTCGAATACGGTTTTTTTCCATGGAAACGTTCCTTAATATTAGCCAAAGAAGGAGAATGGGATGGTGCGGTAGGCTGGGAAATGTCTTCTGGAAAAGAACCTGATTTTTTTGCAAGTAATCAGGTCTGGGAATCTCCCTGGGTCTTTTTTCATCTCAAATCGTACCCGTTTGATTGGAAAACTTTTGATGATTTAAAGAATGTCTCTATCGGAGGAACACTTGGATATATGTATACCCCTGGGTTTCTGGAGGCAGAACATTCCGGAAAGATAAAAGTTGAAAGAACCAGAGCTGACACTCTGAACTTTAAAAAGTTATCTGCTGGGCGCATTGATATTTTTCCACAATCAATTGATGTCGGCTATTTTCAGTTGCGAAGCTTATTTGATCAGAAAACAGTTGCGTTATTTACGCACCATAATACCCCACTAGGCAAACATGCCGAACATCTTCTGTTATCCAGAAAGCATGATCGGAATAAACAAATGATAGAGATATTCAATAATGGATTGAAAAAGTTGAAAGAAAGTGGAAAATATGACCTGTATTTTGAAGAATCGCGGCGAGGAGAATATGGGGAATTTCCTGAAGGGCAGAAGGGGCCGTAGGGGACTTCCGGGGCCAGGGTACTTAATTTAAAAACAAAATAAATGAAATAGATAACTTTCCTTTTTTTCCTCATCATCTCCCAAGCAGTTTTCGCCGATCAAAATCTGCCATCAGAACTCATAGCACTGCTAAATAATCACCAGGGCCTCCGTCTGGTGATTTCTGAAGACAGTATACTCAACTATCCGAACGTTTTTGAGGACACGTTCAAAAAAATCTCACCGTATGCTTCCCATTCAAAACACCTCAGAACTCTCCAAGCGCTTGCAGCCATCCTGGAGGCCACTACCTTCGACGCTCAACAGAGGCTCATTGGCAACTGGCCGACGGTCATAGCAAGTTGGCCCGAACCTCAATCTACCCGGAAGCTGCGAAAAAAAATGCCGCAGACTGGATTCGAGGGGTTTGTTGTTGATGACGAGACAACTCCCAGCCAGGTTTATTCATGCTATCTTTAAAATGGCTTCTCTTTAAACAGCTGATATACACCCTAGTTGCTGGGATGGACAACCGTTAGGTTCGGCATGCCCACCACCGTGAAGCCCCTCTCCTTGGCCATCAGACTGAAACCCTCTGTCTCAATATGGAAGTGATAAGGCTCCTCCGGAAAGTGCACCCCCTGCTTGAGCACTTCGCTCTTAACCAGCAGCGCGGTAGCACCAACACAGTCGAGTGGGACCACACTGAGATAGGTCAGATCAGCCAGGTAGACCCGCGGCGGACCTGAGGGCGGTTGCAGCAACCCCTGTTTGCGGGCATAGCGGTAAAGATACTTGAAGTTCGGCAACTTCTCATAGAGAAAGGCGTTAAGGTCGAACGGCCTGCCATCCTCCTTTACACAATTGGCCATCACCACATCGTGCTGGGCCGAGATCATCGTCTGAATCAGATCGGTTGGTATATCACTCAGATCGACATCGATAAAAAGGCAATACGCATAACCATCAAACGCTTTCCTGGCTAGATGGTTGCGGCATTTTGCCAAAATGGAGCGTCGCTTTAACTGGATCGAGCGATCCCACCGTTTCACCGCTGGATGAAAATTGAAGTCGAGCTGTTCAACCGTGACTGAACAATAACATGCTTGCCAGTCGCGTTTTAGCTGCTTCAATCTTTCTTCGGTTTTATCGCGACTGTCGCTAAACAGAATTGCGATATCGATCTGCTCGACGGGGTAGTCCAACGACTCGATCAGCTGCCGATAACGCTCGATATTGAGTTCGGCATTTTTCATCGGCGTCGCGATCAGTATCCGTGGCCGATTTGCAACAGGCTCAAGCTTCTGCTTCTCGATCTTAAGTTCAACCTCATTCACGCCATATTGAAGATGGGAATAGCGCCACTGCCGCCAGCCCCATTTTATCCGCCCCACTCCCTGGGGCCGTTTATCCAGCTTTTTCTTCGACCAGGAGTTGTGCCACAGGTGGCTAAGCAGCGGTTTTTCGGGCGGGTTTAAACAATTAAACTGTTCAGCCATGAACAGACGATACTCCTCGGCGTCGTGACATTCGCGGCCCAGACCGTCGAGAGGCGACCAGACATCTGCCAGCACAACATCGGGCCGTAACGCTTCGTCAGCCGACATGACCGCCCCGGTGAGCATAAAGGGACCCGTAGCATCCATTACCGAACTACATGCCCCCTGTTTTTCCAACACACCGTGAACATGCAGCCAAAATTCACTCCCCGCCTCCGATCCCATCAGCGCATTACAGAGCAGGTAAGGGAGCCCCCTGGAGGCGGACTGCCGCTGTTTGAGATGCCGTTCCGGTTCTGCTGTCAGAAACAGTCGACTGCCACTGATTAAATAATCGATCGATCGATAACACTCCACATCAAGATCTGAGTAAACCCCACCTTCATAGTGCAAAATGAAATAGCGCGCCGCATCGCAGCGCATGATCGGCTTTGGATAGGCGTCATAGATCTCGAGAAACCAAGGATAGTGCGCAGCAATCAAGGCGCGATTATCCTCATCACTCCAAATCATGATCTCCCAATCTGGGTGCTTTTCACGCCAGCGATGAACTACTTCTTCATAGCGTGCCGGTAGCTTGTGATCTTTCCAGGTAAAGTGGAGTTTTTTTGGAATCATCTGATGAGTATCTGGATCAATGGATAATAGAGAAAGAGGAAAGGAGTCAAGTCTCCGTTTCCCCCTTAACTTTAATTATCATGGATGTCCCCGGAACTCTCCCCTTTTTCTGTTTTGGGCCTCTTGCCAATTGACTAATCAACTACCCCCGCAGCCCTCCAATAGAAAAACTTCTACGAAGGCTTTTTAATCTCATCCCCCTTGGCTTTAGTCTTAGAGAGAACATCTTCTGCACAAGCGACAATAAGGTTGTTTGCCGGGAAAAAAGATTGATATGGCTGGGCTGAATAGCTGAATCCAATCAAATCATTTACAGTGAGTTTGTTCTGAATCGCCAAGGTTAAAATATCAACTTTGTCTGTCACCGGGTTGCCACTGACAACCTGGGCGCCTAGCACCCTTAAATCAGACCTGTCGACGACCAGTTTCATTTTTACCGGTTTCGCTTCAGGCATGATGGGAAAGATTGTTGTCAATTCTGAATAGCCAACAACAACATCATATCCCTTCCGGGCTGCGGATTCGCTCAGCCCGGTGCCCCCAGCAAAAAGACCCCCGACCTTGGTTGCTGCTCCATTATAAAACCCTGCATATTCTCGCTGCTCTCCAAGCAGATTCTTTGCTAGTAATCTCGCCATTGGGACAGCATTTGTTGCCAGTTTTCCATCTGTCGGTTCGCCGGTAATCCCACTGATAAATTGAGCACAATCTCCGACAGCATAAACATCCGGGATGCTGGTTTGCATTCTACTGTCGATGACAACCCCCAGTTTGCCGATTTCCAATACCGTATTTTGGAAAATATTCACGTTGGCGCGCATACCGACGGCAAAAACGACAATCCCATAAGGATTCACATCATCTTTCAGGTCAATAAGTTCACCATCATCTAAGACAATTTTTTCTGCCTGTTGATTGCCAACAACCTTCTCAGTTTTTCTGCCCAAGTGCAAGTGCAACCCTACTTGCTTTAACTCTTCTTCAACCTGCCCCGACATGTCACTGTCCAGCAGGTTGGGTAGAACAGTTTCAGCCATATCGACAAGATGTGTCTCCAGTCCACAATGCCTTAATGCCAAGGCCAGTTCAATGCCAATTGCACCAGCGCCTACGACAACGGCCTTTTTAGCTTTTTTCTCTTTGATGGCTTTGTTCAGACGTCTCAAGTCGTCTTCCCACTTGAAGACATACACACCTTCGTAATTAATTCCTTCAATCGGTGGCAGGAAAGGGATTGATCCGGTTGAAATCACCAATTTTTCATAATTCAAGGTCTGTTGCTGTTCTGTATAAACAGCTTTTTTTTCAAAATCAACGCTGACAACCTTGTCGCGGATCAAGTCGGCACCTGACTCCGTGACCAGAGAATCCTCTTTCAGGGTTTTATCAATCCCTACAATTTCTTCAATCGCATATGGCATTGCGCAATAGATCATGGAAAAGTTTTCCGGTCGAATGACCCCAACACGCTTTTGAGAACCCAATATTTTCGCAACCGTAATGGCCGCAGGCCCTCCACCAATGATCAACACATCATAACTTTTCACAGACTTGACCTCCCAATCAGAATATTGTTTACAGGTTATGTGATGTATACATTAATTATGAAACATTCAATTGTCAATATATATGGGTAATTAGTTGTTGCGTTAAATGGAACAGAAAGAGGCCGATGTAAGTGGTCGATCAGTGGTATCGCTTTTACGTTTTCACCCTTTGAAGTCAACTTGGAAACCCCGACAAGTTCCGGGGACAGCATCTTGAATTATTCTCTCCTTCCAAGAAAAGATTTGAGGACAAGTATATTTTCCCCGGAATTCCCTACCAGAACTCTCCAAGGCGAGATGGAAACCTGTTAAAGTTATTCACACAGAAGATTCACGTTCGATTTCCCACAACGTTCTCAAAGGGACTACCTACCTATGTATGTCGTTGTCATCCATTCTTGGCGAGAATTGACAATGGAGCTCGCCCAGGCGCTTGCTGCCGCCCTGGAGGCCACTGTCTTCGACGCTCAACAGAGGCTCATTGGCAACGGGCCGACAGTAGTGGCATGTTTCGCCGAACCTCAACCTGCGCAGAAGCTGCTAATCAAACTGCAGCAGGCCGGATTCGAGGGATTTGTTGTCGATTTCGGGGAAACTCTTAGCAGAAGTGAATTTTTCGTTGTGCGCCGTTTTGAACTGGAAGAGAAGGCGTTCCGCATCAAGGATGCCGACGGTAACAAAGCCGAGATCGCCTACAGTGGAATTGACCTGCTGCTGCCAGCCACCCGTATCGCCGGACATACGGAGACCCATACGGTTACCAATCGAAAATTCAGCATGGGCAAGACGCTGTTGGCTGGGGGGGTGCCCATGACCAGGAAGGTCAAGCACCAGGAGGTGGTGTCGATCGAAGAACGCGAGAGGGTCCTCTACCTCTGTTCGAGAAATCGACCGCGGGTCATTTGCACTCAGAGTGGTATGGTTTACGACGGCTTTGGGGCGGAGATGCAACCTTCGCAGGAGATGAACTTCAATTTTCTGGTCGCCGAACTGCGCCGACGTTGCCCAATCGCCGTCTATGATGATCGCTTGATCAAACGGGCTGGGCAGGCCAAATTGCTTGGACCGACACTGAACCCGGATACCAATCTCGGGCTCGCCGTCGAAATACTTGCCAGAGGAACAGTAAAAGGGTGAGGTTAGCTTGTAACGAGTTCCGGGGGCCCACTCAAGTTGCAATCTTTCGGGTGACTCCGCACCCTTTTTTTGACCCCGGGCACACTTATCTCTCCGCCATATCTTTGCTGCGCCGCAATAGCAAGTAGCGGGTAGCGTACCAGACGAGCATGATCAGGGCAATCACCGGCAGCGCAGGGATAAAAAGACCGGTTGTTTGTGCCAGCAGGATCGCGGCGAACAATGCAACGACCGAGATCGGCAGGTAGCATCCGATCTGCCCGGGCTGGATCAGTCTTTTGTTGGACATCCCGAGCAGGTTATCGTTGACCCCGTGCCGTTTAGCGACAACGGCAAAGAAGACCACCATAATCCAATCCGAGATGCCGAAGACCGGTGCCAAGGCTGCAGCGCCCGGGAAGGCCAGTTTAATCAGCAGCATGTCGATCAGCGGCGGCGGACCTTCGGGTGCCGTGTAGTACTGTTGAATCTGGCGTGCGAAATCTGCCGTTGGACCGTAGCGCCAACTGGCAAAGTCGGCCAGCGTCATCGCCAGACAGATCGGAATAAGTTCCCAGAGGCGGCGCACAAATTTGGCCAGAGCTGTCCCGACGATGGTTGCAATCAGCAGCAATAGCCCCGACTTGATTGCGGTCAGTAAAGGTAGCCAGCTACTGCTCGGTGTTATTTGATTGGCTAACCAGATGATTAGCAACAGGGTTGTCCCCCAGAAGAGATAAAAACTACGGGTACGGTCTTCAGGGTGTAGCCGCAACGCCGGGAGGAACACTTGGGCGGCGGCAAAAAGCTGCAAAGCGATAAGACCAACGGTCCACCAGGCGGATGCTGTTTCGATCAGATGTCCTGTTGACCAGAGCCCGAAAACAGCGCAGCCCCACAAAAAGTGGCTGGTGACCAGCAGAAGAATCAGGCGACGGTTCGGTTTGCTGAAGGTTGTGAAGGGGAGACTTGGCATAGGCGGCTATTATGCATTTTTTTGTCCATGGTGACATAATTGAAATAGGGGCTCCGAAGCTGAACCCCCATTTCCCAGGTAGTCTGCTGTCTTTTTCTTTGCCCGTAAATAAGTAGCGGGCTGGTTCGAATAAAATTCGATATTCAGATTTTCATTGATGTCGTTGCGGATCTCCATTCGTCCCGGGTGGCGTAATACGTTGAATGTCGGTGCCTTTCGGTCAGTCTGCAGCCAGCCGGAAGACGGCGGTGGGCACTCAGCAGTACATCAGGCCAGCAATGATTGTGAGCGTTCAGAGGCGCGCACGCTGATAACATCTTCAGGGCGTGTTCCGAGGACAGTCTATTGAATTCTCTTTACTTTTCAGAAAAAGATTTGAGGATCAGTCGAAAGGGGTCAAATCTCCGTTTGACTCTTTGCTAATCCCTAAAAGATCCGCTATTTAAGCTATTAGAAAAAATTATAGAAGACAAGGTGTTAATCCCATCCAATCCTGGCAAAAGTCATGGACCAGCAGGAACGTGAGAAAATAAGGAAGAAATAATTCACCGAGCGATTCCATAACATGAAATAATCGTGTATTAATTTAAGAAACCATACAGGATTATTCTATGTCGTTTGATCACCTTGGCCTTCGGGCCGAACTTCTTAAAGCCGTTAAAAACAAGGGTTACACCGCCCCCACCCTCATTCAGGCCAAGGCGATCCCAGTTATTCTCGACGGACGGGATATCCTAGCCCGCGCCCAGACCGGAACAGGAAAAACAGATGCGTTTGCACTCCCTCTGGTCGAAATTCTGAGCCGGTCAAAAGGCAACGGGCGCCACCCGCGCGCACTTGTCCTGACCCCAACGCGGGAACTGGCACTTCAGGTGGGAGAGAGCATCAAGGCCTATGCAAGGAAGGTCTCCATGAGCTGCACCGTGGTTTACGGCGGGGTTCGCATCGAACCGCAGATTGCTCGGCTGAGGCGCGGCATCGATATTCTGGTGGCCACACCGGGCCGCCTGTTGGATCTTGCCGGGCAGCGGCATTTGAAACTTTCCCGCATAGAGTTTCTGGTTTTTGACGAAGCGGACAGAATGCTGGACTTGGGATTCAGTGATGAGATTTCCGAGATACTCGATCTCGTTCCGACAGAACGCAGGACCATGCTCTTTTCCGCCACCTACACCCAGCAAATCCGGGATCTTGCCGCAAGAATGCTGCAGGAGCCCGAATCTGTTGAAGTGACGCCCAGCAACACGGCGGCAGAATCGGTCGTTCAGAAAGTTCACCTGGTGGACCGATCCAATAAAAAAGCTCTTCTCATCCACCTGATCACCAGGGGGAACTGGAATCGCGTACTGATCTTTACCCGCACAAAATACGGGGCCGACAAGCTCACCGAGGGACTTGCCGCACAAGGGCTCAGTGCCGCTGCGCTGCACGGCAACAAGAGCCAGTCTCTGCGGACACGGACCCTCGAAGAGTTCAAGAACGGCGAGATAAGCATCCTCGTGGCAACGGATGTAGCCGCAAGGGGCCTGGACATCAGCAATCTCCCCTATGTGGTCAATTACGATATGCCGGGCCTCCCCGAGGATTATGTTCACCGCATCGGTCGCACCGGCCGCGCGGGGGAGAGCGGAATTGCCGTCTCCCTGTTCAGTCCCAATGAAAAGCCTCAGCTTCAGGCCATTGAAAAACTGCTGAAGCAGAAAATCCCGGTGGAAAAGGTGGACGGCTATACTGAGGATAAGAACGCTCCTGATTTTGTCCTCTTGCGCCCCGACAATGCGGCCAGCGAAAAAAAAGCCGACAAGGACCTGAAAGAGATCGTCGCCAGAAGGGCTTCTGCAAAACAGCGGTCGAAAGCCCGTAAAGAAAAAAAGACCGGTTCCGGCAAAAGTTCGGAACCGAAATCGGAATCCCGATCCGACAGGCGAAACGATAAGGTCGCAAAAAAGCCGTCCCCATCAAGATCGCGCTCTCCCCAATCTCCTAATAAAAGCAAACCCAGGGGCAGGAGATAGAAGAAGGTGTGGGGGCGGCCGTATTTGCGGACACACTCCTGCCAGTCGAGGTTTTCGATGCCGGTTATGTTGCCGGACATGCTCTGACAGACCGGAGGCCGCGCATCCTTCTTTTTCCGAAGCATAATTACCCCAGGCTATAGGCTTGACTGAACCCTTGACCGGCTGTTTCAGAAAGGTAAAGTTAATAATAGAAGCCTGTCGGACTAAGGTTTGAATCTACTGCAAAACCGTCAAATTATTCCATATTCCCCGAATCAAACCCTACCGAAAGTCCATGAAAATCTCAGGCGATATTTATTCCTCAAACCTAACCCGGAGGTCTGAATGACTTTTTATTTGTCTGCGCCGGATGAAGCAATTAACCACCGCGATAGTTCTTTATTGGGCTCGATACACATCCATATGGGGCCACGGAAGATGGTCAAAAAAGGACCGCTTTCGAAACTTCATGTTCCCTGGCAAAACCTGCGGCAGGACGATGGAGTGAATCTCTCAGGTTTATTATGCTGGAACAGCGGAATTTCCCGTTTTGTCGGTCGCGAAAAAGAAATGGAAGAGCTGGAAAAATGGGCCTTGAGCCCAAATCCCGTATCCGCCAAATGGATCACAGGAAAAAGTGGTATGGGGAAAAATCGCCTTGCCGGGGAGTTTTCCACATACATGGCGGAAAAACATGACTGGGCATCCGGTTTTGTAAATCTGGAGGAACCAAACACCTGTGCAATCGAGAAAGCGGGCGTTTTGATTGTCGTCGATCACCCGGAGGAAAGAAAAGAAAGCGTGAAGGAGCTTCTTCAGGGTCTGGTTGACATTGACCAGAAAATGCTTGTGGAAAACGGCAAAAAAATTCGCGTGCTCTTTCTCTCACGTCAAAATTTTGGTGATTGGCAACCGATCATTTTTGAAACCGGAGCTGAAGCCCTGACAAATCCTTTTCCTGTCGAATTGCCGGATTTATCCGCCAATTCCGCAAAAGAAATCTACAACTCGAGTTCTTTAAAAACGTTCGAGCTTTTGGGAACACAAGGTCATCCGGTTCCCGAAGGTTCAACGGAAGCATGGATTGAACAAAGTGAGGATAACCGCCGACCGCAACTGATAGTGGCTGCCGCGGTGTTTAGCGCTCTTTTTCCCGAAAAGGATATATTACAAAATAATACGCGGCAGATAATTGAAAAACTTGCTCTTCAGGAAATTTCAAGAGCAGAAGGAATTGCTGCCTCGTCCGGATTGAAAGATCTGTTGATATTCCCGATTCTCCAAACCATAGCCAACATTTGTGGTGGGTTGGAAAGCGAGGAAGCCGTTAGGGTTATGCGAGCCGCCGATTTGGAAAAGGACGTTCCAGAAGGCAAGGACTTCGTTTCCTTATGCAACGATACGGATTTATTTCATAAAGACCATATCACGCCGATCAGGCCAGATCTTCTTGCGGCCGCATATACTGTAGAAAGTCTCAGGGAAAAACCGCTTATGGCTCCCGAAATTATCTGGTTTTCCCTGCAAAATGACTTTTCAGGTTCTTTATCCCGTTTTTCCCGTCTCTGCTTTGATGCTGAAGTGGAGCTTGGCTTCGACAAGAACCAATTGGATCAATGGCTTGCTCAAGCGATTTCCGAATCACCGGACAATGGTGCCGCACTTGAACCGTTTCTGGTTAATGATTTGTATGGTCTGGCCGGGACCGGAATAATAACATGCCGGATCTGCCTGGACCGGGCGGAGGCCGAAACAGAAAAAATGAGGTTGTTTTCCAAACTTTCAGGGTTCTATCAATCCATAGGAGATTTGCGCGAGGCTCTTAAACAGTGTGTGTTTGCCGTCGATATTTGTGAAAAGTTCGCACTGGCCCAGCCCGAGGTATTCGAACCAGATCTGGCCCGTTATTACTACCACCTGTGGGAAATTCTTATCGCTTCAGGGGAGAAAGGGAAAGCCTATAGAGTTATCGAAAGGACTGCTGAACTTTTCGAAAAGCTGGATCAGGCCCAGCCCCGGAAGTTCAAACTCAACCTGGTCAAAAGCCTCGATAATTTAGGAAACGCATATGCCGAAACCGGTGAGATGGCAAAGGCTCTGACGGCTATTGAAAAGGCCCTGGTGGTTTACGAACAGCTGGCCTCGGCTCAACCTCAGGCTTTCGGTCCTGCCATGGCCGCATGTCTCAACAGCCAGGGCAACCTGTGCGCTCAATTGGGAGATACGGATAAGGCCCTGGCGGCGACCAGAGATGCCTTAAATATTTACGAACAATTGACCACAGCCCAGCCTGAGGCTTACGAGCCTGATCTGGCTGCCAGCCTAACTAATCTGGGGAACAGATATGCCGACAAGGGAGAGGCGGAAGAAGCTTTGACGACAATCCAGCGAGCCTTGGATATTTATCAAAAGTTGGCCGGAGCTCATCCCGAATTGTTCGATGCCGACCTGGCGAGTTGTCTCAGTTTAGAGGGAAACTTGTATGCCTATATGGGAGAAACCGAAAAAGCCCTTGAAATCACCCAAAGGGTCGTGGAAATTTATTCAAACCTGGCCAAAGAAACCGCGATTTACGATTCCCTTCTGGCCAGCAGCCTCAATAACCTCAGCAGCAGATATGCCAGTGTCGGAGAAGATGCAAAAGCCCTGACGGCCAGCGATACGGCCGTGAAAATTTATGACAGCCTGGTAGAAGCTTACCCCCAGTCTTTCGATCCCCACCTAGCCACAAGCCTGAACACCCTCGGCGTCCGCTACGCTGCAGTGGGAGAGAATAAAAAGGCCCTGGCGGCCACCCAAAGGGCGATAACGATTTACTCGCAACTGGTCGTCGCTCAGCCCGAGGTTTTTGAACCCGACCTGGCCGGTTGCCTCAATAACCAAGGGACTTTATTCGCGAAGATGGGAGAGAGGGAAAAAGCCCTGGCGACCACCGAAATGGCCGTCAATATCAAGGAGCAGCTGGCCTCGGCCAATCCCCAAAAATTCGTTCCCAGTCTTGTTAAAAGCCTTAATAATCTTGTAAAAAGGTATACCGAGATCGGAGAAGAGGAAAAAGCCCGGATTGTCAAGGAAAGAGCCGAGGAATTTCAAGAAAAATACTTCGAATTACTTTCCTGAAATGGGAAGAATCCGTTTCTGCAAAAACAGCTCGATTTTCTGCACGTGCAGCATCACTTTTTCAACAGGGGGCTTTAAAGGTTTAATTGTCGACGGCTAACTATTCATCCTCCTTCGAAATCAAACAAGCAATGATCCTTCCACCGAAAGGTTTTGGTTCAGGTATAATGCTATTGGTAAACTGTTGCCGTTGTTAGCTGAGGTAGGCTGTATCACATAATTACCCGGACAAAAGATTCCTTTGGAGGACAAAACTATTGAGACACCATCTTTTCCTTCTCTCGGCGTTTATGATCCTGACTACCGGTGGCTGTGGCGGTAGTGGTGGTGGCAGTAGCCCATCCAGCACGTCCACCGTCACCTTGAGTGGCGCCATCTCCGTACCTTCGGGGGTGATAATCGACAGCGACGTCAACGATCTCAATGATACCTATATTGCCAACGACTCCCGCGCCACAGCCCAGGCCCTGGTCAACCCCATCTCAGTAGGTGGCTATGTCAACGAGCCCGGCACCGGTGCCAGCGGACGCTCCTATGCCGGCGGTGATCGTGACGACTATTTCCAGGTACAGTGCAACGCCGGAGACACCATCTCTCTGGCCATCGGCAATTCCCAGGTCGGCGACCTGAACTTGCATTTATATGAACTCGATGGCACTGAGGTCGCTTTTTCAATAGGAACCGGCCAATCTGAATCAGTCACGGCTCCGTCCGATAATACCTATATCGTCCGTGTGTATGCCTCGTCAGGCGCTTCCAATTACGTTTTGACCATCGGATCGGCTTCGGGGGAAGGGGCTGGTTCCGAAGCCGGCACCTTATCGACCCGATATGAATTTGTCCCGGGCCAGGCCATTGTACGTTTCAAGGAGAAATTCCAGGCAACGGGCACTGCCCAAACGCCCATAGCACGGGCTGCAACCATGGGCATGACACTGACCGCCGGGGCGGGTGATCGGGAAATGCTGATGACCTTTGAGGATTCGGATGACCAGGCGGCGGTTTACCAGACTCTGGGCGTGACAAAAAGCCTGTCCCGGGGCAAGGTCGACAACGACCCGGCCCTGGAGCGCAAGATGAACACCCTTAAGGTCATCAAAGCCCTGCGCCAACGCGACGACGTCCTTTATGCCGAACCCAACTACATCCTTCACCACTACGCCACGGAACCAAACGACACCTACTATGGGTTGCAATGGCACTACCCCCAGATAAACCTGCCCCAGGCCTGGGACTACACCACGGGCGACAACAACGTCATTGTGGCAGTGATAGACACCGGGGTCCTGATGAATCACCCCGACCTCAACGACCGGCTGACCAACACCGGCTATGACTTTATCTTCAGCACCAGCATCAGCAACGACGGCGACGGCATAGATGACGACCCTGACGACCCGGGCGACGCCATCAACGGATCGAGCTCCTTCCATGGCACCCACTGCGCCGGTACTATTGCTGCCGAGACCAACAACGGCAGCGGTCTGGCCGGGGTAACCTGGAGCACCCGCATCATGCCCGTTCGGGTGCTGGGCGTGGGCGGCGGCACCCTCTACGACATTGTCCAGGGTATCAAGTATGCAGCCGGATCAGATAACGATTCACCGACAACGCTGACTGCTTCACAGCGGGCCGACATCATCAGCATGAGTCTGGGCGGCGGCGGCTACTCCCAAGCAACCCAGGATGCGATCAACGGCGCACGTACCAACGGCGTGATCGTCATTGCAGCAGCAGGCAATGAATCCACCGCCACCCCCTCCTACCCCGCCTCCTATGACGGCGTGGTCTCGGTGAGCGCGGTGAACATCAACGGCACCCAGGCCTCCTACTCCAACTTCGGCAGCTACATCGACGTGGCCGCGCCGGGAGGCGATACTGGGGACTACGACGGCGACGGCTACCCGGACATGGTGTGGAGCACCTGCGGCGACGACTCGTCCGGTTCCATCATTTACGACTATCAATTAAAGGCCGGAACCAGCATGGCCACCCCTCATGTCGCTGGCGTGGTGGCCTTAATGAAGGCTCTGGACCCGGCCTTAACCCCGGCCGAGCTGGATACCCTGTTGGCCAGCGGCGCCATCACCAACGATATCGGGAGCGCCGGCAGGGACAACGATTACGGCCACGGTCTTATCGACGCCTTAAAAGCGGTGGAGGCTGCCGATAGCGGCATCGTGACTACGGCATTGAATGTAAATCCAACCACCGTTAATTTCGGTACCATTAGTTCCAGCACCACTGTAACGGTCTCTAAAGTCGGCGACGAAGACATCTTTGTATCCACTTTCAGCGACGACGGCGCCTGGTTGACCGTTTTGGAAGATTTGGTGGACGGCGATGGTCTCGGCACCTATACCCTCCAGGCCGATCGCATGGGTTTGAGTGACGGCACCCACAGAGCCACCGTCACCTTCACCTCCTCTTCGGGCGGTTCGGTCACTGTCCAGGTGAGTCTCCAGGTCAGTTCGGCCGTCGTCGGCTACAGTGCCGGTTATCACTATGTCCTGCTGATCGATGCCGACGACTATTCAATCCTGGACCAGGACAATGTTCAGGCGTCGGGGGGCCTTTATGCCTACACTTTCCGCAACGTACCCCAGGGGGGAACTTATCTGATCGTAGCAGGTAGCGACCGGGACAACGACACCTACATTGACAACCCCGGTGAATCCTTAGGCGCATACCCCACTCTGGATCAGATCACTTATGTGGAGGCCGTCGACAATTTGAGCGGCCTGGACTTTTTCACGAACCTGAACATATCCATTTCCGCCACTGGCCTGTCCGACGAGCCGGATGAGGACTTGCCCCAATTCATGCGGCTGCGCTGACCCACCATCAAATACCCCTCCCGCCGGCGGACATAAAACATGGCCGTTGGACGGGAGGGGAACAACAAGGATCGCCTAATGCGTCACAAACGTTTTTTCATTCTGTTGCTTGCCCTGAATCTGATCATCGGGGCCTGCGCCCACTCCTCGCAAACCACGCCTGCACAAGTGTCTTTGACGGAGATCCGCAGCGGTCAGCAGATGGCCGAAGCCTCCAAAACCCCGGGGTGCATGTGGATCACTACTGAAGATCAACTATCCGGCCTGATGGATCGGGTTGGCCAGGGAACAAAGATTTCAGCCGAGCCCATAGCGCTGCCGGGAATCGACTTTGCCGCATATGGGGTTTTAGCTGTCTGGATGGGGCAAATGCCCACGGGCGGATATGCTCTGAAGCTGATGGCCGGGACAGCGGAAACAAAAAACCAGACCGCTCTGGTACCGGTACACTGGATCGAACCAAAGAAGGGATTGCTTACCACGCAAATCATCACTCATCCCTACCTGATGATCCGGCTGGCCAAGGGAAATTACGGCTCCATTGCCGTTATCGACCAAAACGGATCTGTCAGAATGCGGGTAGATGTAACCGAAAAGTAAGGGCGACATCGATTGGAAGCAATTCAGGGGCCCTCAAAAGGCCCCCACCTGCTGCTGATCATCATTCGAATTGGCATAAAATGATGTAATCGATAAGGTCCATATCTTCGTGGTAGACCACAACCTTGCAGCCAAGAATCTGTTCCAGCCTGTTATCCCAGGGTTGTGGAACCTTCGCCGTTGCAGAAGGCTTTTTTGGACGGAGTCTCTTTTCGTAAAAACACCGGTAGGCACAGGAGTTGGGCAACCATGACAGCTCGGCGATGTTGTCCGCTGTTATTTTTGTGCAACCCGAATTGACTTCAAATCTGTGGTCGTAAATAGAACATTTCCCAGCTTCCAGATCATAGAATTCACATAGGACCCGTGTTGTGTAGATGTCATCCGTCTCAACATCGAGGATCTTGTGAAGGCAGCAGACGCCGCAATGATTACACAAGGATTCCCATTCTTTTTCATCCAGCTGAGCCAGGCTTTTATTCCGTAAAAATTCCGCTTGTTCCAAGTTTCACTTCCCTGCCATATGCTTTCAATTAAACCGGCGTTGTTGATTCTTCCTTTTGTGTCAAATCTCCAACGAAGCGTGCAAAGGTGTCAAGTCTAAAATCCAGACACATTGGGGGGGTTGTCATAGGTGTAAACCTGACGCCCTTATCAGCCTCCAATTTGGGCTATTCATCCAACTTAAAACACATGTTATTTCAGGGCATTGGGAAATCACGAAAAAAACTCCACTCTTGACGGAGAATAAAAGGCGGGTAAAGTCTATACAAACTGTTTAATAATCAAATATACGCAATCACATCGTAGGGACAAAATGTAAGACTGTAAAAATCAACTCCGGGATACCAAATGAAATACGATCTTATTGTTATCGGTTCGGGGCCTGCGGGCCAGAAGGCTGCCATTGCGGCGGCAAAGTCCGGTCATTCGGTCGCCATCATAGACCGCAAAACCATGCTCGGCGGGGTCGCACTGCACGGCGGAACCATTCCCAGCAAAACGTTGCGGGAAGCTATCATCCAATTTTCCGGATTAAAAGAGCGCGCCTTCTACGGCGATTATTATACTTATACTGCCAAGGGAAAAATCAGTCAGGAGGACCTCAAAGCACGGGTGCGGAATGTTGAAGAACGCGAAATGCGGGTGATCCATGACCAGCTCAAACGCAATCGTATTGAAATGTATTTCGGTTCCGCTCATTTCGTTAATGAACACACGGTGGCTGTTGTCTCTGATGACAAGGAAAAAAAGTCATTGGAAGGCGAAAAGATACTTATTGCCTGCGGGACGCGGCCGGCGCGCCATCCGGGTATCCCCTTCGATGGAGAAACAATCATCGATGTCGATCAGATACTCGACTTGAAAGAGATACCGGATGAAATGATCGTCGTCGGCGCCGGCATCATCGGGCTGGAATACGCCTCGATGTTTGCCGCGCTGGGCGTCGAAGTTACGATTATCGAGAAGAATTCAAGCATATTGGGGTTTGTCGATCGCGAAATCATCGAACGGCTCATCTATCACCTGCGGAATCTGAATGTGACTTTTCGCCTTGGCGAAAGCGTCATGAAAATTGAAAAAGATGAGAAGAACCGAGTCGTTGCAAGCCTTGAAAGCGGCAAAAAAATAAAAGCGCAAACGCTTCTTTACGCTGTGGGGCGGCAAACGAATGCGGATTCCCTTAATCTGGAAGCGGTTGGTTTGAAAACCCATAAGCACGGCAGAATTCCGGTAAACGAAAATTACCAAACGGAGATTGCTCATATTTATGCGGCAGGTGATGTCATCGGCTTTCCAGCGCTCGCGTCTACATCGATGGATCAAGGGCGCCTGGCCAGCTGTCATATGTTCGCCGGGCCGGGTACTTCATGCGCTTTGACATTACTGCCCTATGGAATTTACACGATCCCGGAAATTTCAATGATCGGCAAAACGGAGCAAGAGCTTACGGAGATGAAAATACCCTATGAGTTTGGCGCGGCCCGCTTTGATGAACTGGCCAAAGGCGGCATTCTGGGCGTGAACATCGGTTATTTGAAAATTTTGTTTAATCCCGAGTCATTGAAACTTTTAGGCGTCCATATTGTCGGAGAAACCGCCACGGAACTGATTCATATCGGGCAGGCGGTGTTGAGCCTGGGTGGCACCATTGAATATTTTCGCGATACGGTCTTCAACTATCCGACGCTGGCCGAGGCTTATAAAGTCGCGGCTCTGGATGGTTTGAACAAACAATAAGGGGGAAAGGGAACAGACGTCCTTCGCGCCCCCACAGCCGCAGCGTTATGGAATTGAAGAAACGAAAAGCAAAGAATGGGTGATTTTTCAAAAAGGATAAATGAGATTCTCAACCATGGCGCTTTAAATCTTGCCATGGCCATAGGGTACAAGAACCGGATTTTCGATATTCTGGAAGATTTGAACAAACCGGTGACTATTTTGGAAATTGCCTCTGTTGCAGGACTCCATGACAGGTATCTCAAAGAATGGCTCGGGATCATGGTGACCGGTAAAATCATGGAATTATCCCATGCTCCAAATGGAGAGGAGACCTATTTTCTGCCTCCTGAACATGCTTCATTTCTGACTCGCAAGGCCGGAAGCAACAATATGGGAGTCTATACCCAGGAAATTCCGTTACTGACATCCTGTGCCATGGACGCGGTTAACAGAGGCTTTAAAACCGGGGATGGGATTCCCTTCTCAACGTATCCTGATTTTCAAAGATTCATGGCTGAACTTTCCGATGCCAAGCACGAAAAGGTGCTGATCAACCATTTTCTTCCCTCGGTTGACAAAGGACACCTGCTTTCCCGTCTCACCGATGGAATACGGGTTTGTGATCTCGGTTGTGGTCATGGCGTGGCTGTAAATCTCATGGCCGGTGCATTCCCCAAAAGCACGTTTATCGGCATTGACAATCACGAAGAGGCGATCGGAGAAGCCAGGGATACGGCGCAGGAGATGGGCCGTCCCAATGTCGTATTCAACGTTCTGGATGCCGCAAAAATCCATGGGGAAAAGGATTTTTTCAGTCAATTTGATTATATCTGTGCCTTTGATGCCATCCATGATCTAAGCCATCCTTTGGAAGCTCTTAAAGGGATCAGATACATGCTCGCACCCGGCGGTATGTTTTCAATGGTCGATATCAAGGCCGGTTCAAGCCAGGCTGACAATCTGGACCACCCTATGGGGCCCTTCCTGTATACGGTGAGCCTGATGCACTGCATGCCGGTTGGACTGAACGACAAGGGCGCCGGACTTGGAATGATGTGGGGGCAGGAACAGGCAGAAGCTCTTCTCAGGGAAGCCGGATTTGAACATGTTGAGATTGCGGAAATGGAACATGACCCTTTCAATCTTCATTACCTTTGCAGGGCTCCTTTATAGGGAATTTAAACCCCAGTGAACCATGGACCAACGCTACTACAAACCAACCCAAATCGCCAACACACTCACCCCGGCAATCGGCTTCATCCTGAGCATCCCCGGACTGGTTGTCTTAATCTCTCATGCATTCAATAACGGAAATAGCTGGCATATCGTGAGTTGCACCATCTACGGATGGAGCCTCATCCTCTCCTACGCGGGGTTTACTCTTTATCATATTTTCAAATTTCATGAGCGCTGGGGAAAGGTTTTCAAGATCCTCGACCACTCGGTGATATATCTCCTCATCGCAGGAACGTACACCCCGTTTAGCCTGGTTTATCTACGCGGGAACTGGGGTTGGACGCTGTTCGGGGCAGTGTGGGGGATGACCGTACTGGGCGTTTTTTTCAAGATCTTTTTCGTTCATCGATTCAAGGTTCTGGCGCCACTGATTTACCTCTTTATGGGCTGGCTGCTTGTTTTTGCCATCAAACCCGCTGTCGAACTGATCCCGCAGGCGGGACTCCATCTTCTTCTATCTGGTGGCCTTTTTTACAGTTTTGGTCTTATTTTTTATGCCTGGAAGCGGCTCCTTTTTCATCACGCCATTTGGCATATTTTCGTCCTTGCTGGAAGCACCTGTCATTATTTTGCCGTTTATTACTGGGTTATTCCCCGCACTGCAGCCTGAATTGTCTTCAAGGGAAATTTCCGGGTACATCCATTTGCCCTCTTTGGGAAAGCCCCCCGTCACGAAATATTGAGCCAGAGACAACCCACCTCTTTTCTTTCATCTTTGGTCAGTCAATTTTATTGACTGCACTTTGCACGAAACGATGATAACAGTTTTTTGTTTCTTATTGATAAACCTGTTTGAAAAAATTAATTTTTTCTGATAAAAAAAGATAATAAGTTCCGGTGTCGATATATCCGATTTAAAACAAAAAACTTGCTGGCACGCCACACCTCAAACCCCCAGACTAAACAGACGCCCTTAGGGCACTCCTCATCGGCTAAATTTGCTCAAAACAGAATTTAATCACTGTCGAAATCAATAACACCAAAGGAAGGGGGAACACATGCATGGTGAAATCTGTCCAATATTCGAACGTTCTGATAGCGAAAATATCAGCCTAATTGGAACCTGGATGCTTCATCCCATAAACCTGGAAGTTGTTCCGGACTCCGCAAACTTCATGGAGCTTGGTCATATCGCCCCTATGGCCTCAAGCTACTTTGAAAACGAACCCTATCGGCAAATTCCCAACGAGGAAACAGATGTCGGGAATGGATGTAAATTCATCGGAGGGGCTTTTTTAATGGGCCATGATCATCCCGCCCCCAATGAGGAATGCGGCAAAAAAGGCGAAGCATATAAATACGTAATGAAAGATAACGACGGCGTTACGATACTTGTGAGGGAAAAAATAGCAGATTCCGCCCCACCTTCCATTCAGCCTGACGGCAAAAAGTGGTGGCAATTCTGGAAATGAGAAAAGTCAGCACTTCTTTCACTTAAGAAACAGAAGTCTAGACAATGAAGCTTAAGGAGGCCGGCATGAGTTCAATAAGCATTGATCGGGACAAGTACCCGGGAAAGTCCGACGCAGAAATAGCCGAGGAAATGGCCAGGGAATATGGGTTTATTGCGGTCGTTCGATACAAGAATTCTGCCGATGCCTCCGAATTCACGAATTTCGGAACATGCCAGATGGAGGAAGAAATAGAAGGATATTTGAGTAGCCCATATTGCCACAACTCGGAGATTATCTACGACGGGCGAGCCGCAGCCCTGAATATTACTGAAGACCTCATCCTCAATGGCAACTGCGAGTTATGCGGCAAGGAGGCGACCCGAGAATCACTGCAACTCATGGCCGGGAATGATTTCTATATCTGTCCCGAGTGCGAATCGATGTTTTGTGACGAATGCTACCCCAGCTTGCCCCTTACAACGTCACCTGGCTACGGCACATGTCCGGAATGCCGGGTTGAGGTTCAGCGCGCACTGCCGGGTTTCTATGGAAATCAATCCGGGGCGCCGGATTACGAGGCCGCCTCCAGCGTCGACACTGGGCCAGAGACACCGCCCGACGTCGAACTGGAGGACGACATCACACTGCACGATGCTGTCATCGAGAAGGACCTGGCAAAGGTTCGCGCCCTGATCGCCGGTGGAGCCGATCTCCAGGAAACAGACAGCGATGGTGCCACTCCGCTCCACTACGCAGCCTATGTCGCACATGCTGAGCTAGCCGGGATTCTTCTGGAGGGCGGTGCCGATGTGGACGCCCGGAACACCAAAGGACAGACACCCCTGCACGAGGTCGCCAGACACCTCCATCGCGAGGGCGACGATGCCACCATCACAGCACTCCTGGATGCCGGCGCATCCCTGAGTGCGCGGGACAATGATGGATCGACACCTTTGCACACCGCAGCGGTAGGTGGGCACCTCGAGGCCGCGACGATCCTGTTGGACCGGGGTGCCGATATTCAGACGCTGGCTCAGCAACTCACGCCCCTGCACTTCTCCGCCTATGCCGGAAAACCGGAAGTAACCAAACTGCTCATCGAGCGTGGGGCCGACGTGTTCGCGGAGAAGGACGGGATGGACCCGCTGTACATGGCACAGCAGCCAAGTCACTCCGCCGAATCCGACAAACAGATCGTGGTTCAGATGCTGGAACAAGCCATGGCCCGGGGAAAACGGGCCCCAGTGAGTCACACCAACCGGGAGGATGAGGATGATCTCATAACGGGTTCGGAGCATGCTGAGAAGCAGCCACAACACGAGGCTGATTGGAATCAGAAAAAATGGTGGCAGTTCTGGAAATAATAACCACGCCCTTTTCATTGATTAAAAGCTGTTGTAAACAACAGAAAAAGCCCGGCCTTGCCGGGCTTTTTTAATGACGCTATGGTTTCATCGGACAGACAAACCAGCAAAAAAACAGATTTTTATCGAGTTATCCCACCCGTCTTCCTTACCTGCGAATTGAATAAAGAACCTGCTCAGGTGGAAGCCCCCCTTGGGACAGGTGTGAAAAAATTTGGCGACGGATCTTTCAGCAGGCACACGAGTAAAAATTTTTCCATGCAAATAAAGCCCCTAGGAGAACTTAAGTAGCTGAAATTAGGAGTCATAGTGTCACGGAACGGTTGTTGCGCAAGAACATCTACCAAACGCAGTACCTCTTCCGGAGCGTCATGAAACTGGGGCGAAAAATCCTGCCTTCCGACCGCAATCAATAAAAAGTCAACTATCTATTTTCAAGCTTCACAAGTTGCCCCGGAATCCTAACAGGCTTGTCCGCTGGAAAGGCGGACATGGCTAAAGATAAAATTTTACGAATCGCTAACTGCAAAATAGGGAATCAAGTGATCGTAAAATTTTTGGGCAACATACCTCTTCGATTAAGCTTTTTTGTAAAAAATTTTTCACAAAAACCTTCAGAAAAACCCACAACCAATTGATATTTCTATAAATTTTTTCTGGCATCCTTACTGCTTTCTAAATTTTTCTGAAGCGACAACCTATTTAAACAAGGGTTATCACGAATTCCTCTGTTCAGAATGGTGTAGATGTCCCCGTTGCCCGAATCATCCTCTTCTATTCGGTTCCGGGGGGACTGGTTCTGTGCCAACTTTAGCCAGAGAGGGAACACCCGATTGCAGAGAAAGGATAGCGAAAGCCTGTGAGGTTTTTGGCCGAAGAGCAGAACAGCCATTAAAAGATGCTGCTACAACCACAAAAGAACTCCTAACAGAAATTTATTAAAAAACTGATACATCCTTAGCTGAAAAACAATATTGTCCTCCGAAAGATTTGGTCAAACGTTGAAAAATATTTCTATTAAAAATTGACCATTCAAAAAGAAAAGGTCCTTGCGGGCAATGAAAATTTCGGCAACAATCATTACGTTGAACGAAGAGAGCAATATTCAAGATTGTCTTGAGAGTCTTGATTTTGCCGACGAAATTGTCGTCGTCGATTCGGGAAGTCGCGACCGAACCGGTGAAATCTGCCGGACGCATCCGAAAGTCCGCTTTCATGAACGTTTCTGGCCGGGGTACGGGAGGCAGAAAAATATTGCGGCCGATCTGGCAACCAATGACTGGGTTCTGAATATCGATGCAGATGAAAGAATTTCTCCCGAGCTTAAAAAATCGATCCTAAATGCTGATTTTTCTCAATACGATGGTTTCAGGTTTGCCAGGCAGAACTATTTTGGAAAGCGTTGGATCAAAAATTGCGGCTGGTATCCAGACTGTAACCTGCGTCTTTACAACAAAACCCGGTGTTCCTTCAATGAGCGGAAGGTTCATGAAGCGGTTGATTGTCATGGACCTGTTCAAAAACTGTTCGGGAACCTGATCCATTATACCTATCAGAACATAACGGATTATCTCCAGAGGATGGAAAAGTATTCAACGCTGGCGGCTCAAGAGATCGTCTCCAAGAAAAAGAAAGTCGGCCTGGAGCATATCCTCTTTCGACCGGCCTGGACCTTTTTCAGGATGTTTATCCTGAAAAAAGGTTTTTTTGAAGGCTATACCGGATTTCTGATTTCGATCCTTTACTCGTTCTACACTTTTTCCAAATATTCTAAAGCCAAGGAAATTCAAACCGCCCACATAAATGAAACTAGCCTTTATCAAAAAAAAGTTCTCGATACACGGCGGCGCTGAACGCTACCTCCAGACATTCCTCGAAAACCTGCAGAAAAAAGGCTACGATATCCATGTTCTGGCCAACAGGTGGGAACCATGTGACGGTCTCACCTTTCATAAAATCAGGGCAAACCATGGACTGTCTGTTTTATCGGTATTCAGTTTCAACAGAAATATCAGAAAAAAACTGAAAACCGAGCTTAATGTTGACGCCGTTATCAGTTTCGAGAGGACCAACTGTCAGGATATATACCGGGCGGGGGATGGTGTGCATGCGGAGTGGCTTTCAATCCGCTCCCGGTCGGAGTCCGCTCTAAAAAAATTCTCTTCCCAGATAAACCCTCTGCATCGTTACCTCCTGCACCTCGAAAAAAAGCTGTTTCAGAATACGTCTATCCTAATTGCCAACTCCAACATGGTGCGTGAACAGATAATATCCCATTATAAAATCCCCCCGGAAAAAATCCGCGTCATTTACAACGGTGTTGACCTGAACAGGTTTTGTCCCGGCAACCGTGAAGCTTGGCGATCCTCTACCCGGCAGATGCTGAAACTGGACGCTGAGGAAAAAGTCGCACTTTTTGTCGGTTCCGGGTTTCAGCGCAAAGGACTCGCGGTCCTGCTTGAGACCTTCGGGTTAATTGCCGATAAAAAGATGAAGCTGCTGATCGTCGGACGGGGGAAAAAAGAGCTATACGGCGGTGTTGTTGCCAGGCACGGTTTGAAAGAGCGGGTATTTTTTCTAGAGCCGCGAAAAGATATCGAGAAATTATATGCCGCTGCCGACCTTTTTATTCTTCCGACTTTTTACGACCCTTTCAGCAATGCGACCCTCGAAGCGATGGCATCCGGACTGCCGGTCATCACCACCCGCAACAATGGTGTCTCCGAATTAATCCGGAACGGTGAAGAAGGCTTTGTGGTCGAGGATTTTCTGGACTCACGGGAATTGAGCGAAAAAATCCTCCAAGTCTTTCGGGAACACATTTCAATGGGTGATAAAGCCCGTCGCAAAGCGGAAGAGTTTCCCATTGAAAGGGCCATCCGGCAATTCAGTGATACTCTGACTTCCTTTGTGGAAAAGAACAAAAATGAATTTCCCGACATGACAGGAGGGAAAAGTGAATAAAGTCATCATTTTTGTTCAGACCTCTCCGGTTCTGGCCGGCGCCCAGCGATCCCTGTCACTTCTGACCAGAGGGCTGTTGGAAAACTCCTGCACTCCTTGTGTGCTGACTTCAACAAAAGGCTGGCTGACCGATGACTGCCGGATAGCCGGAATCCCTTTTCTGCTCGTCCCTTTTCCGCAATCCCGGACCCTAAAAGGGCGCCTGCTGGGTAACCGCCTGTTTGCCCGGCATGCCGCCGCCGTCGTGCGCGAGAATTATCCGGGCCGAAACATCATCGTGCACGGCAATGATCATCAGGAAAGCTTGCTGGCTCGAGTACTGGGGCAGAAACTGGGAGTGGAAACATTTCTGACTCTCAGGACGCCGGGAATGAGCCGAAGGGATTTTGAAAAATACCATTGCGGAGACCATTCCCATATCATCACCGTCGGGGACGAACTGCACCGCAAAGTCTCCATATGGAATTCAAAATCCTCAACCTCCCTGATTTTCAACGGGATAGCGGAGGATAATTTCCGTGAACCCTTACCGTCCGCCAGCCGGTTTCCTGAAAAAATAATTGTGCTCGGTTCCGGGGAAGCTCGCAAAGGGTGGTCCGACCTGATCCAGGCGCTTCTGTTATTGGAAGAAAAACGGCCCGACCTTCCGAGTTGCTGTTTTGATTTTCTCGGGTCAACAGGCGGGAAAAACCTGGATGAGCTCTTAAGGGCTAATAAGTTTCGACATTTCAGGGTCAGGCATCTTCCCCACACCCCTGATTTCATTGATACCGCGAGGAAGTACTCTTTTGCCGTCCATCCGTCACGCCATGAAAGTTTCGGAAGAGCTGCGCTTGAAATACTTGCTGCGGGCGTTCCCATGCTGTCGACGCGAACTGGCACAATCAATCAGGTACTACCGGAAGAGTGGCTGTGCGAAGTTAAGAGCCCGGAAAACCTGGCCTGGAAACTGGAAAACATAATGTTCAACCCCGAAAAAATGATTTTCCCGGCTGAAAAAATTCAGATGAAAATCCGTCAACGGTTTTCAGTCGAAAATATGACCGAAAAAAATTTAAAAATCTATGCGCAGAATTGATTTGAATAAAGCGAATATGACTTTCCCATCCGGAAAAAATTTAACGGCTGAATCCGAGCCCGAAATCAAACCTGATCAGCTTCAGCAACTGCCGGGGCTACTGGCTCTGGCCCGATCCGTTTACGAGACGGATACACTGCAAAAATGGGGGCGGAAACTCTATCGAGCATGTCTTAAGCGGCATTACAAACATCGCTATGAATGCAGTCCCAGATTCCATATCGAAACAAACAACGACGGAAAACAGACCGTCGCATGGGACGGAAAAATCATTCAAAGGATGCTTCCTCTGAATGTTCTGCGGCAAAGCGGAAAGGGACCAGCCTATATAATCGCATCGGGACCCTCGCTCAATGAAATTGATTTGAATCTTCTGCGCCGCAAGGTTACCATTTCGGTTAACGGCTCTATCGCCCAATTCAGGAAATATGGATTTTCACCATCCTACTCAGTCATTGTCGATCGGGATTTTTTCAGAAACCGCCTTGAAAACGTAGTGGAAGTCTTGCGTAGTAGCACGACTTGTTTTTTCTCCTCCGTTGGCCTGAGCACATTGATTGAGAGAGTTCCCCAGGAAATAGTGAATGCCGATATCCGACTGCTGGAACGCATCTATCAGCATTATCTCTTACCGTCCCCGACGGGGGAGGAGAGGATGGAGTGGATGCTGGGTCAGGACTGGATTTTTTCGGACCAAAGTGGTGGAAGCCGTATCGGCTGGTCAGAAGATATTGAACAAGGCGTATTCGGAGGGGGGACAGTAGTTTATGCCGCCCTGCAACTGGCGAGTTATATGGGGTTCAATCCGGTTTACCTGGTTGGGGTTGATATGAATACCTGCGGAAAACAACTCAGGGCCTATGAAGAAAAGGATGGTAAACGTCCAAGCGGGCTTGATCGCGACTATGAGCATTTAATCCTCCCAAATTTTAAACTGTTGAGAAAATACTGCATCAAATCCGGTCTGGTAGTATTCAATGTTTCCAGGACCAGTCGTCTGCCTGAGGACGTTTTGCCCAGAAAATCTTTTGAAGAGTCACTCGCTTCGTGAAAAGAAAAGCTGAAAATGTTGTGGTCAGCTTCAAACAGCTCGGAGACATTCTGCTCCTGGAACCGGCCCTGCGCAGTCTGACTCGCCAGAGCGGTGAGCCAACCCACCTCATCACCCAGCCCGGCTTTTCTGCATTGGTTGAATTGATGTCCGGCGTCAAAATGGCCCGTGCCGGAACGCGGTATTATAAGACCCTCTGGTGCCCTCATTGGGGGGCCAGAGGATCTCTGGCAAGTTTCAAAACCCGGGCGAAACGCAAAATTCTTATTGTAAACAAAAAGCGCCACCTGCGCTGGTTCCATCGGCTGGTTTTTCAGGAACATCGTGTTGTTCCTCAAACAGGGGAGTACTGGGCAAAATATCACTGGCAGACGATTGGTTCCTCTCCGGCGAGAAGGTTGTTCGCCCCTCCGGCCTTGCTTCCTCCTCCTGAATCCTGGGCTCCTTCCGTTCTTCCAGATGAGCCCTACGTTCTCATTCACCCGACAGCGGCTTGGGAAAGAAAATTCTGGTCGGCTCAAAGCTGGGCTCTTCTCATCAACCGTTTAAACAAAACAGGCATTGGCAATTTTGTTCTGACAAGCGGGTCGGCAGATTTCGAGATTGCACACTGCCGTGAAATTGAACAGAGAACCAAGGTACCCATCCTGAATATGACTGGAAAAACAACCCTGAAAGAGTATCTTCATCTAGTTTTTAATGCCCGTGCAACACTGGCAATCGATGGCTCCAGCGCCCATATCTCGGCAGCTTTTGGAAAACCGACCCTGAGCCTTTTCGGTATATCCAATCAACGCCTCTGGCATTGGCCCACGGAAACATCGCTGTGTCTTGAAACCGCGCCTAGGACCCCCCTTCCGCCCTTGTTGAAAACAATGCCCCTGCAAAAGGTTCTGGATACGGCGGAGAAACTTTTACTCACGTTGGCATAGTTATGAAGGTATATGGAAAAGAAAGGCCGGAGAAAATTTTCAAGGGACTGATTTTTTAGGGGTTTTCAGTGAAAGTATTTTTAGTTAATGACACAAGCATGTGGGACAATCACTTCGGCTGCAGACTTATCGGGCAAACATACCGGGAGCTGTTTTCCAGGTTTGATTTGGATTTGATCGGGGCCTGCTCCAAACACCTTCAAAGCAACTATTTGAAAATCATGGAAAAAGCCGACCTGATCATAGTCAACGGCGAGGGCAGTATCAGGCACGGCCGCAACCAGCACCTGGTCGACTTAGCGGAATATTTTCCCTGTGTTTTATTGAATGCGGTATGGCAGGACAATCCAGACAATCCCAAATTAAAACATTTCAAATACATTTCGGTCAGAGAATCTTTGAGTTCCAGAGAATTGACTGATCTAGGGGTGGAAAACGAAATCGTCCCGGATATCATCTTTGTTTCCATGTTTTTAAATTCATACATTAAAGGCAGTCCCACGGGCGATATGGGTTTTACCGATTGTGTGATTAAAACAAAAAAGCGGTTTTTTAGAAAACCAGAAGAGATCAAGGTTGATACTCCACTTGTGGCTGATTACCTGGACCAGTTGTCTTCCTATCGGCGCATTTGCACGGGAAGGTTTCACACTATTATAGCCTGTTCCGTCTTAGGCATTCCCTTTTCTGCTTGGCCTTCCAATTCTCATAAGATCGAGGGTTTGTTGAAAGATATGAACGTTGAATACCTGCTGGGAAAAGATCGGTCTGAAGCAGCGGCAAAATGTCCTGTTTATTGTGATGAGAAAATCGGTAAATATGTTGATTCAGCCAAACAAAGAATTTTTCAATGTTTTTCCGGACTCCACACCTATGTTTGAAAAAATTTCTAAACGTTATGTGATCAACTACTTTCAGGAATCAATCGGCCCATGATCCGGCTGGCCCATTTTAGAAGTTCCCTTAATTAGGGCGGACAGGAACTGCTCATTATCGGACTAGAGGAATGACTGAATAAGCTGGAGTTTCCGAACGGGAAAATGAGAAGTGAATGGCTGCAAAAGAACCCTTTAAAAAATCAAATTCCATGTTGTCCGTTTGTGTTTTAACCCTTAACTCCCAAAGAACCCTCGAGCGCTGTCTCCTCCCGCTGATCCGGGTTGCCGACGAACTGATCGTGGTTGACTCCGGAAGTACGGACGGGACCCTGAACCACCTGAAAACCAATGGCTTATCTCCCGTTCATCACGCTTATGACACGCATGCCAAGCAAATGAATTTTGCAATCTCTCTTGCCTGTCATGACTGGGTTTTGTGCATGGACAGCGACGAATTTCTCGATGAAGCCACGATCAATCATATCCTGAATCTAAAAGGACATCTGGATGATCCGAAAACCGCCTATCGAATTGAACGTCACTGGCATGTCCTCGGGCGGGAGGTTCGCTCCATTTATCCCATATCCTCACCGGATTATCCCGTTCGCCTGTTCAATAGGAAGTTTGTCCGTTTCAATGATCAGCCGGTCGATGACAAAGCAACCGGCTTTGAAAAGACAATGAAGATCCATGGGCAAGTCACCCATGACACCTTTTTTAATATTCACGAGGTATTTCACAAACTGAACATCTATACAACCCGGATCAATCAGTATAAAAGTGTCCGTCCCAGCCTGGTGTGTGCTGTTTTCAATCCTTTTCCGGCCCTGTTCAAATGGTACATCCGCAAAGGGGGTTTCAGGGATGGGAGAATCGGCATCGTAACAGCAGCCTATGCCGCACTCTATACCTTTTTGAAATATTTCAAATCCTGGTATCTGAATGCGGGTCAGCAGAAATAACAGAAAAACCGGTTAACTACCTGCCCCTCCACTCGGCCCGAAAATTTATAAAATTGACATACCCTCCCCCACGATTGTATATTTCGACCATGTGAGTTCCCGCTTTGGGATTAATAGGGAAGACGGTGAAAATCCGTCGCGGACCCGCCGCCGTAACCGGAGACGAACACCGCAGAAACCACTGTCCAACAGGATGGGAAGGTGCGGTCAGTAGGACGACCCGGAAGCCGGAAGACCTGCTCAAACTTGATAATATCTGTATCCTCCCCGGGTTTTGGGAGTGCATGTTGAGGGACGAAAACCGGCGTCCGTATTCCTGCACTACCAGGGTTACGGACGTTTTTTTGTCTGTACTCATCGAAACTCTCCCCGCCTGCAAACATGAACAACCCGGATAACCGAATGGTGAAGCGCAAATGAGCACAAAACTGGGTAAACTCTATGGAGTCGGCGTCGGCCCCGGCGATCCTCAACTGTTGACCCTGAAGGCTGTCAACATTTTCCGCAGCGTTCAGGTCATCTTCGATATCGCCGGCCCCAACAGCCACGAGAGCGTTTCCGGCGGTATTCTGAAAGAGTTGGAGGGCTGCTGTACACGCCGGGAAAGACTCCTCTTCTCAATGGCCGGTTCCATGGAGAAACCGTTCCGCCTGCTGGGACAAAGCCGCCGAGCGGGTCATTGAAGTGCTGGTTGCAGGGGAAAACGCGGCCGTAGCCACCATCGGCGACCCTCTCATTTACAGCACTTTCGGCTACCTGCGCCGCCAGGTCCTGCAACAGATGCCCCCAGGTGGAAATCGAAGTAATCCCCGGCATCACCTCTTTCCAGGCGGCCGCCGCATCTGCGAGGGGAACCGCTGGTCGAAAACCGCGAAATCCTGACCATCATTCCGGCTCTCGAAAACTCCCTCTCCAACCAGGAGGCCCTGAAAAGCTCTGACACCGCCATCCTTCTCAAAACCTACCGCAACCGTGATGACAAGGTTCGCCAGGTAATCGAAACCATGTCTCCGAAGAGCCTGTTTTATGCGGCCCGCATCGGCCTTCTCGATATGGTCATGGAGAGCGATCCCAGTGCCATATCGGCACTTCCTCCCGACTATCTTTCCCTTGCTGATCGCCAAAAGGGGAACCCATGCCTGAAATACCCCCCCCAACATTCTGTCACCCGGAGGTGTAGCATGACCGATATTCGCTGGGAAATGCGAGGAACAGAGATAGAAGCAGGAGAGCTTTCGGATTATTGAGGAAGAAGTGGGAGAAATAACCCTTCCCCCACCCGAATGGCGGGTGGTCCGGCGCCTGATTCACGCGGCCGGCGATTTTTCCCTGAAGGATAATGTCCTCTTTGCCCACGACCCCATCGAAGCAGGTCTAAAAGCCCTTGAAGAAGGCGCACCCACTCTACGCCGATTCAAACATGATCCGCAGCGGCGTTTCCGTAAACAAACTGCGTCGTTTTTACCACGGCTATGACCGCGAAGATATTCACTGCCACATTGCCGATGAGACGTCGCCCGCCTTGCAAAAAAAACCGACAGAACGCGGGCCTTGTGCGCTTTGGAAAAATCCCGTTCCATGCTCGACCGGGCCATCGTCCTCATCGGCAACGCCCCACTGGCCCTGGCGGGCCTTGCCCGCATGATCATCCACGGCGAGGTTCGCCCCCGCCTGGTGATCGCGATGCCGGTCGGGTTCGTCAATGTGGTCGAGTCGAAGCAGCTGATCATGCAGACCGAGGTTCCACACATTGTCCTGCGTGGGACGGCGCGGAGGCAGCCCCCTGGCTGTGGCGGCCCTGCACGGGATGATGGAGAGCGGAAACAGATTGCATGACGAGAGATGAAAAAACATCTGCCGCACCCCTGTTGCGAAGCGGCTTCAGCACGGGTGCGTATGCGGCTGCCACGGCGCTGACGGCCTGGCGACACCTCAAGGGCGAACCGTTGCAGGAGAAGCTACTACTCTGGTTCGCCGATGACCGGATGCGCCCGATCAACGTTAATGGTGTTGTGCTGCACAAAAACGGAATAGCAGAAGCCTGGGCCGTCAAGGACGGTGGCGATGATATAGATGCCACGGACAAGTCCGTGATCCATGCCCGGGTGTGCCGGTTTGACAAAAGCTCTGCCTTCTCCGAAGATTTTGTCGAAAGCTGCGGCGCGGCCACGCTGATCATTCGCGGAGCGGAAGGAGTAGGCCTTGTGAGGCGTTCCGGACTCGACGTACCGGTGGGAAAATGGGCGATCAACCCCATTCCACGAACCATGATCGTGGAAAACCTGCGCCGCAACGGCGCAGGAGACAACCCCACGCATTTTATTGATTGAATTTTCAATCGAGAATGGCGAAGAACTGGCTCGCCACACCTGAATCCGGTGCTCGGAATTGAAGGGGGACTTTCGATCCTCGGCACCACGGGTCTGGTAATCCCCTGTTCCAATTCGCCGCCTACCTGGAGACTATCCGCATTCTGATTCGCGGGAGCGGCGGCAGCTCCATGAAACAAAGCAAGTCGCCCTTGGTCACGGGAGGCCGAACCCATCGCCGGATGCGCGAGAGGCTTTCCCGGACCTTCCCGAATATGCCTGCGTCAGGATCGGAGATTTTATCCACGAAGCCCTCGAAATCTGTGCGGAGGAGAAGATCCACAAGGTTTACATCGGCTGTATGGCCGGAAAACTGGCCAAATACGCCCTCGGCCACCCCTATACCCATGCCCATACGGTGAGCCAGTCGGTTTCTGAAATTCTTCGTTTCCTTTATGCCCATGGACTTCTTCCCGAGACGATGGAGACAGAGGGAAATTTTCGATCTTTCCGGGAACTTCTGGAAACCTGGTCGCCGAAGGACCAGCAGCGCGCCATCGCTATCCTAACCAGGGAGGCTGCCGCCGTTTTTGAGCAATGGGTTCCGGGCTTGACAGTGGAACTCCTGGTTTTCAACCCCCAGGGAACGTTGTTTTCAGGAGGCAGAAAAACATGAAGGGGCATCTGACAATTATCGGCTGTGGAACACGCGTACAAGACCTGACCCCTTTACACATCCAGGCCCTGGACGACGCCGATGTCCTTGCCGGCGGACGGCGTCTGCTCAACTGGTTTCCGGACTTTCAGGGAGAGACCCTGGAAATCGGCAAGCATGTCCGGGAAACGGTGGCAAAGCTTTTTGAAATGGCCCGGGAACAGCGGGTGGCGGTCCTGGCTTCCGGGGACCCGCTTTTCTTCGGTATCGGAGCCCGTTTTGTCGATGCTTCTCCGGATATCGACGTAACGATCCTGCCCAATGTTTCCGCCGCGCAGCAGGCCCTGGCGCGACTGGCTCTGCCGTGGTCCGAAGCACGCTTTTTTTCGGTCCATGGGCGAAAAGCACGTCTCCCCTGGAGGCAGATTCTTGCCGCTGCCACGACCGTCATCTACACCGACCCGAAACACAACCCGGCAATCGTGGCCAAGGAACTGATCGCCTTCTATCCTCCAGCCACTCAAAGGATGGCTGCGGTAGCGGAAAACCTGGGAAGTTCTGAGCGCATTTCCAAAGGCAATCTCAAAGAAATTGCCGGTCAGAGTTTCTCAGGCCTGGCGGTTCTGGTGCTCCTGCCGCCGGACACGCAGGAAAAGATCATAACCCCGCCTCTGTCTTTGGGAGAGGAAGACTGCCATTTCGCCCATCAGCAGGGTTTGATCACCCACCCCGAAGTACGGGCCGTAGTCCTTTCCAAACTTCGATTGGGCGCGGGGGTACTGTGGGACCTCGGAGCCGGAAGCGGGTCGGTGGCTGTCGAGGCCTGCGGTCTCTGCCCGGACCTGAGCGCCTATGCAGTCGAAAAGGATTCGCAACGGGTGAAAATGATCGAAGAAAACGCCCGTCGGGCCGGTCTGGCCTCGTGCCATGTGACTGAGGGAAACGTCCTTGAAAACATGGAAGGTCTGCCCGCTCCGCGAGCCGTTTTTGTCGGAGGGGGCGGTAATGATGTGGGCAGAATAGTGGAGGGTGCTTTTGCCGCCTTGCGGCCCGGCGGACGGCTGGTCGCCTCGGCCGTCCTTCTGGGTAGCAAAGAACAACTGCAGAACACCCTGGAGGAGGCCCGGATTGAAATCGTTGAACTCGAAATTCGTCGGGCGACACCTGTCGGGCCGGGGCAGATGATGAAACCGGACAACCCCGTCACCCTGTATATTTTCGAGAAAAAAGCCGAATGATCATAAATAGTTGTTCAAAAAGCTTGTGAAGGTTTCATCCCCTTGCGACGCCGCCAAAGCGAAGAAAGTATTTTAAGATCAAGATGGGCAGACTGTCTGAGCGAAGCGAGTTTCTGACCATCCTTAAAATGCTTTTGTAGCGGAGGAACCCCGCAGGGCAAGTCGCGGGGCGCCCTTTTCTTTGTTTCTTTCTTTTTGGCGAAAAAAGAAAGAAGGCGGCTGCGGGGCCGCAACCCCGAGTTTTTAACTTGAGAAAAAGCAAAAAAGCTATTTAGAAGATAATTTAAAATGCCAACCAACGTTATCAAACCAGGATGGGTCACCTTTGCCGGAGCCGGACCCGGTGCTCCGGACCTGCTGACCGTCCGCTGTCGCGACGCCATTGCCGAGGCGGATATCATTGTCTATGCCGGATCGCTGGTCAACCCAAAGGTCCTCCAAAACGCCGCTCCCGGCTGCAGTCTGCACGACAGCGCAGGTATGGATCTGCCGACCATAGCCGACCTCCTCATTTCCGCGGCCCGGCAAGGGCAGCGGGTCCTGCGCCTGCATACCGGCGACCCCTCGGTTTACGGCGCCATCGCGGAACAGATGGAAAAACTTGACCGCGCCGACATTCCTTATGAGGTAATTCCGGGGGTCAGCGCGGTTTTCGCGGCAGCAGCGGCGGTAAAGACCGAATTGACACTCCCCGAGGTTTCCCAGACCCTCATCCTGACCCGACGTGCGGGCCGGACTCCGATCCCAAAAGGTGAGGAACTGGAAAGCCTGGCCGCTCACAGCGCCACCCTGGCCCTCTACCTGAGCATCAGCGATATGGAAGGAGTTACAGCGGACCTGCTGCGCGGCGGCTATCCGCCGCAAACACCGGCGGTGGTGGTTTACCGCGCGTCCTGGCCGGACGAACTTGTGATTTCCGGAACTCTTGAAACCATCGTTGAGCAGATTCGTCATTCCGGTATTAATCGTCAGGCCGTCATTCTGGTCGGGCCGAGCCTGAATCGAAAGGATGCCGAACCTTCGAGGCTCTATAATCCGGCGTTCTCACACGGCTATCGCGCCTCGGAAGAGAACACATCTCTACCAACCTCTTCCCTGCCCTCACCCGTAAAAACCACCCCTTTCTGCGGAAGGATGGCTGTCTACGCTCTGACCGAAGTCGGTGGCCGGCTGGGAAAGAACATCGCCACAGCTTTCAATTGGGATATTTTCCTTTCGCTCCGGCACTGCAACCCCAACGGTTCCGATCGAAACAATATTTTTCCTTTTGACCCTACCGAACTGGCTGCCCTGATCCGTGAGAACTGGAGTTGCTACGACGGCCATCTGTTTATCATGGCCTCCGGAATCGTGGTGCGCAAAATCGCTCCCTTCCTCAGCGACAAGACCCAAGACCCAGCAGTGGTGGTCTGCGACGAAAAGGGCCGCCATGTGGTCAGCCTTGTGGGCGGACACATTGCCGGCGCAAACCGCCTGGCAACTCAAGTTGCGGAGTTCCTGGGAGGAGAAGCAGTCATCTCCACAGCAACCGACATTCAGGGCCTTCAGGCCTTCGACAACTTTGCCGCGACGCGAGGCATGGAAATCCTCAACCCGGAAAACATCAAAAAACTGAACACCCTCCTCCTGGAAAACAGGGAAATCGCCTGGATCGACCCTCAACCGAGGGTTCCGGAGGTTTTTCAAAAGTGCGAAAACATTGTCGCCTTTTCCAGTTTGGAAACCCTGCCCCAGGGTTTTGCTGGAGCTGTCGTTCTCAGTCCCTCAACCCCTGTCAAAATCTCTGCTTTGCCCGTACTTTACCTCCGCCCTTTGCCCCTAACCGTCGGCATCGGCTGCAAACGGGGGACACCGGCGGAAGAGATTCTTGCGGCTATCGATCAGACCCTGAAAACTCACGAACTGGACAGGGAAAGAGTGAACGTTCTCGCTTCCATCGAGTTGAAAAAGGACGAAAGCGGTTTGCTTGAAGCTGCGGCCGCTAGAGATTGGCAGACCGTCTTTTATGGCGCAAAGGAGCTGGAAGACATTCCGGTCCCCACTCCCTCCCCTTTCGTTCGAAACACCACAGGCAGCCCGTCCGTTGCCGAAGCCGCGGCTATCGCCTCAAGTGACGGACGTCTTCTGGTCCCTAAACAAAAGCAGGGTTCGGTCACCGTGGCCGTTGCAACCCTTACAGCCCCTTCTTGCGGTGGGAAGGAACGGAAAGCAACCGGCAGTCTTCAGGTGGTCGGCATCGGTCCAGGCACCCTCGAAGGGATGACCCGCCAGGCTTTTGATGCCATCCGCTGCGCCGATATAATAGTCGGCTACACAGCCTACTGCGAACAGATCGCACCGCTTATCCCGGGCAAAAAGCTGATAACCTCGGGCATGCGGGAAGAGATTCCGCGCTGCGATAGGGCCCTGGACCTGGCCCTGGCAGGACATTCCGTCGCCCTCGTCTGCTCCGGCGACGCCGGAGTCTACGGCATGGCGGGGCTGTTATTTGAGCGCATCGAGGCCCGCAGTTTGGACTTTAATGCGGTCCGCGTCATCCCCGGCGTCACCGCTGCCAGCCTTGCGGCATCCGCCGTCGGTGCACCTCTGATGAACGATTTCGCGGTACTTAGCCTTTCCGATCTGCTCACTGAACGGGAAACGATTCTACGCCGCCTGGAGCATATCGCCCGCTCGGGAATGGCCTGCGCCCTTTACAATCCTCGCAGCAAAAGCCGCCAGGATCTCATTATCACTGCCCTCGACTGTTTTCGCAGAGAACGCGGCAACGATACTATCGCTGCCATCGTCACCCACGCCGGGAGAGACGGTGAGAGCGTTTGGACCGGGAGTCTCGCGGATCTTCCGATAGAGAAAATCAACATGTCCAGCGTCGTCCTCATCGGGGGTGAAGAAGCACGTCTGATCGGACGATGGATGGTTGAGCCGCGCGGATACAAGAAAAAAGCGGCTTTTCAGTCTGATGGTGAGCATTAGAATGACGCCAACTATTCAGCATGATGGTCTCGCTGCGCCCATGTAAAAGGCATCTGGCGCCTGGATGGCGACAGTTAAGCCCCATGGATGGTTTCATGCGGCCCTTGAAATGGGCGGGGTGAAGCCATCATCCAACAAGGTGACTAGTTACAAATGACCGCCAATTTTCACAGCCTGTGCATCGCCGGCACTCATTCCGGGGTCGGTAAGACCACCCTGACCCTCGGCCTGATGGCTGCCCTGAAACGCAGGGGCTTGGCTGTCCAGCCCTTCAAGTGCGGCCCCGATTATATCGACGCGGGCCATCATGCCCAGGCCTGCGGGAGGATTTCACGCAATCTCGATTCGTGGATGATGGGCGAGGAAGGGGTGCGGGAAAGCTACGCCCGCGCCGTCCAGAATGCCGATGCTGCGATTGTGGAAGGGGTCATGGGCCTTTTCGACGGGGCCTCGGCAAGCTCCCCTGAAGGAAGCACATCCCATATTAGCGAGCTTCTCGACCTGCCGGTGTTGCTGGTCATCGACGCGCGAGGCATGGCCCGCTCCATTGCCGCCATGGCCCAGGGTTACGCCCGCTTCATGCCCGGTTTAAGATTCGTCGGAGTGGTCGCCAACAACGTCGCCGGCGAACGCCATGCCCAAATTCTCCGCGACGCTCTCGAAGCGGCCGGGGGCCCGCCCCTACTTGGCGTTTTGCCGCGGGAGAAACGCTGGGTCATGCCCGAACGTCACCTCGGCCTCATCTCTCCCACGGAAAGTGACAAGGGCGAAGAATGGTTTAACGACCTGAGTCGGGGAATGGAAGAACATCTTGATATTGAACGTCTTCTCCAATTAAGCCTCGGCCGTCACCCTGCGGATTGCCCCTTTCGCCCAGACGATCGGTTTCACGTCAGACTGGGGATTGCCAGGGATGCGGCCTTTCATTTTTATTATGAAGACAACCTCGACCTTCTCCGCAACCTGGGAGCGGAACTGGTCGAATTTTCACCCCTTTCCGATACCAGCCTGCCTGATAACGTGGATGGCCTCTATATCGGCGGAGGCTTCCCGGAAATGTTCGCCCAATCACTGGAAGCCAACTCCTCCATGCGCCGCTTCATTGTCGATTTCGCCCGCAACGGAGGAAGTATTTTCGCAGAATGCGGTGGATTTATGTATTTATGCCGATCACTGACGGACGCCGAAGGAAAAAACTGGGAAATGTGCGGAGTTTTTGACGCCATTACAGAGATGCACCACCGCCGTGTCCGGCTGGGCTACGTCCAAGCGGCCACCCTTACCGACGGACTTTTTGGTGGCACTGGAACCGAACTGCGCGGTCACGAATTTCACTGGTCCTCCCTGGTCGAAAAGGATGAAAAGTGGGAGCCCGTTTTCGAGGTGTGCGGAGCGGATGGGCAAAATCGCCGAGCGACCGGAATCCGCAAAGGGAATCTTTGGGCATCCTACATCCATGTTCACTTTGCCTCCAATCCCGAGGCATGTCGGGCGTGGTTGAGGCATCTGAAAGGTTTGCCATGCAGGTAAGCGTTGAGACGAAGAACCTGTCCCCGTCACTAAAAAACCGTTTCCCTTTCCGCCTGGGGACGACGTCCTACATTCTGCCGGCGGGCTATGCAGACAATGTCGCCTTTCTCGGACCTTTGGTTGACGATGTGGAACTTCTCTTTTTCGAAAGCGACGGAGTATGTCCTCTTTCGGAAAGAACTGAGGTACGAAGGCTGCTCAAGCTGAAAACAAAACACAATTTATCCTATACCCTGCATCTCCCCCTCGACCTCCATCCCGGGGCTGCGAACGAATCACTGCGGCATCAATCCATGGACCCGTGCCGCCGCATCATCGCCGAAACCGTTGAGTTGGAACCTCTGTCCTGGATTCTCCATGTTCCGGCTGTTGATCCGAGCCAACGGGCGGAGTGGCATTTTGAAAACCTGGAGCGCAGCATCGAGGAACTGGAAGCAGAGGGACTGTCCAGAAAAAAGCTGTGCCTGGAAACTCTCGACTATCCTTTCGAGCAGACAGCAGAAATGGCGGAAAGCCACGATACGTCATTGTGCATCGATGTCGGCCATCTGCTACGGGATGGCTTTTCCGTGGAAGACTGCCTGGCGTCCTGTATGAATCGATGCCGTGTCGTCCATCTCCACGGGCTCCGGGAGAAACAGGACCACCAGGAGATATCTCTCCTCGACCCCGGCCTGATCCAGCGCGTCCTTGATACCCTTGCCGAGCCTGGCAAAGATGAAGCGGTCCTGACCCTGGAGGTATTCGGACACGAACTTTTTTTAAATTCGCTTGAGACAATAAGGGAATATCTGCCATGAAAACCGTCACCTATATCAGCGGCGGCTCCCGCAGCGGCAAAAGCAGCCATGCCCTGGAATTGGCGAGCGCATTTTCGGGGAACAAAGCCTTTATCGCCACTGCCCAAGCCCTGGACGACGAAATGCGTGAACGCATCCGCAAGCACCAGCAGGACCGCTCCGACCAATTCCTCACCATCGAGGAACCGTTGGACCTGGCCGCCGCCCTTGCAAAGCTCCCTGCGGATGTGGAAGTGGCCGTCATCGACTGCCTCACTCTGTGGCTCTCCAATCTCATGCACTTTCACGGGGACGGAAAGGATACTTTTCCGGAAACCGAAGCCTTTTTGCACGCGCTCGATGACCCCGGCTGCTCCCTGATCATCGTCAGCAACGAAACCGGCATGGGGATCGTTCCTGCCAACGAGCTGTCGCGCCGCTTCCGGGACATGGCGGGGAGACTCAACCAACAGGTAGCTGTCCGGGCCGATCGGGCCACGTTGCTGGTCAGCGGAATACCACTGGTTTTGAAAGATGAAATAAAAGGTTGAAGTATAAGCCACCTGCGTAGCGGGTGCCTTAAAGGAAGCCCCTGAAAGGGGTAAATGGATACTCTTCCCCTTGTAACGCAGCCGGAGCGAAGAGGACTTTTTGAGAAAAAGACGGGCAGACTGTTTGAGCGGCAGCGAGTTTCTGACCGTCCTCAAAACGGCCACGCAGCTCCGGGAACCCGGAGGGCAAGTTGCGGGGTGCCCTTTTTCTGCTTACTCTATTTGGGCAAGCAAAAAGAGTACGGCGACGACGGGGGGCGCAACCCCCGGGTTCTGACTCTGGAAAGCAACTTAAATGCTCGAAAAAACCATCAAAAAAATATCTCCCTTGGACACCTCCCTGCTGGCGGAAATCCATGCCCACCTCGACAACCTGACCAAGCCACCCGGCAGTCTCGGTTATCTCGAAGAGATCGCCGCACACTACTGCCTGGCAACCCATAGCACCCGCCGACCCTCGGCCGCAAGATCATCTTCACCTTTGCCGCCGACCACGGGGTGGCAAACCAGGGTGTTTCCGCTTTTCCCAAGGAAGTGACACAACAGATGGTGAGAAACATGCTCCAGGGAGGATCGGCGGTCAACGTCCTGGCGCGCCATGCCGGAGCTGAAACCCGGGTCGTCGATATCGGCGTGGATAATCCCCTGGAAGGGGCCGAGGGATTGCTCCGCCGCAAAGTCCGCAACAGCAGCGGCGACATCAGCCAGGGGCCGGCCATGAGCATGGAGGAAGTCCGTCAGGCCATCCAGGTGGGAGTAGATTTAGCTCTGGAGGCCGTCGACGAGGGATTCACCCTCATCGGTACGGGAGAAATGGGAATAGGCAACACGACCCCGTCTTCCGCTCTCCTTGCCGCCCTCCTCCCCTGCCCGGTGGAAGATATTACCGGTCGGGGTACCGGCATCGACGACGCCACTCTGGAGCACAAAACAGCATTGATCCGCCAGGCCCTGGAAGTAAACAGCCAGTCCCTTTCCTCTCCTCTGGAAGCGCTCGCGGCCGTGGGCGGGCTGGAAATCGCCGGCATCTGCGGCCTCATCCTCGGAGCGGCCTCGCGCCGGGTCCCGGTTGTGGTCGATGGCTTCATCTCTTCTGCCGGCGCACTGGCCGCCTGCAGGCACTGTCCGCGGGTCAGGGATTATCTCTTTTTCAGCCATTTTTCAGCGGAAGTGGGCTACGCCCGCTTTGCCGAAGCGATGAAGATCAGACCGATTCTCGATCTCGGCATGCGCCTCGGCGAAGGCACCGGGGCCGCTCTGGCCATGCAGATCATCGAGGCGGCCGTCAAAATTTATAATGAGATGGCGACATTCGATTCGGCCGGTGTCGCGGGGAAAAGTACATGAACATGCGGGGCCTTGCGACAGCGATCAGAACCCTCTCCATACTCCCCTTTCCGGGGCGGGAGGCGGAACACATGGCGGACGCCCTGCCGTGGTTTCCCGCGGTGGGTGCTCTGCTGGGCTGGCTCCTGCTGGTCGGGGCCTGGTGCCTTGGGCAGCTGCCGGTGATCTGGGAGCAAGGCATCGCCCTTTTTATTCTCGTGGGAGGGGTCCTGCTGACGCGAGGGTTTCACCTCGACGGGCTGGCAGATTGCGCTGACGGATTGTGGGGCGGCTATTCCCGGGAAAAACGCCTGGCCATCATGAAAGATTCCCATATCGGCGTCTTTGGCGTTACGGCCGTCACGGTCCTGCTCCTCGCCAAATGGGTCTGCCTGGTGCGCCTGACGACTGTTGAGGGGCTGTTGTGGCTGCCGACGGCATGGATTGTTTCCCGCACAGTGCCTGTCGCCCTGGCACTTTTCCTCCCCTACGCCAGGGATGAAGGAACCGCCAAGGAATTCGTTCGCAGCGGGAAAAAGGTACACCTGGGGGCCGCACTGACCTTGGCCGCCCTGCTGATCTGGATAGGTGGTGGTCCGGCGCACCTCACAGCCTGGCTTCCGGCCGCACTCTTTGCCCTGCTGTGGGGATATTACGCCCGCCTGCGCCTCGGCGGCGTCACTGGGGACGTTCTCGGCGCGTCCGTCGAGGTGACGGAAACCTTGGTTCTGTTTTTCGGCTGTTTGTAATTTTTTTCGATACATAGAGTAAGGGTACTCTAATGGCATAGATAAAAAGTAATTTTTGTGGGTCTTTTTCCCCTTGTGATACAGCCGGAGTGGAGTGATTGCTTTGAGAAAAAGACGGGCAGACTGTCTGAACGGTTTTTGCGAGTTTCTGCCCGTCCTCAAAACAATCACGGAGCGAAGGGAACCCGAAGGGCAAGTCGCGGGGTGCCCTTTTCTTTGCTTCTTTCTTTTTGGCGTAAAAGGAAAGAAGGCGTCGTCGGGGGACGTAACCCCCGAAAGCTAAAAGTGAAGAAAAAACACCCCGAACCCGGCACAAATTTAACAACCAGAGTATTTCATGTCTAAAGCACCTTGTCTGGCCATACTGGGAACCGCATCGGACGTCGGCAAAAGCGTAGCCGTGGCCGCGCTGTGCCGAATTTTCGCCGATATGGGGATACGAGTCGCGCCCTTCAAAGCCCAGAACATGTCCAACAACTCCTACGTAACCCTGGAGGGCCTGGAGATGGGCAGAGCGCAGATCGTTCAGGCCGAGGCGTCACGGATCGAGCCCACGGTCGACATGAACCCCGTGCTTCTCAAGCCGAGCGGCGACACGACTTCCCAGGTTATCCTCCACGGCAGGCCGGTCAGCAGCTTCAAGGCCAGTGAGTATTACCAACAGACGGAATTTCTCTTCAACGAGGCCCTTAAAAGCCTCGAGCGCCTGCGCAGCCTCTATGATCTCGTCATTCTCGAAGGGGCCGGCTCCTGCGGAGAAGTCAACCTGGCCCACCGGGACATCGTCAATTTCCGGATGGCCCATGCCGCCGAAGCGCCGGTCATCCTCACCGCCGACATCAGCCGGGGGGGCGTCTTCGCGCAACTCCTCGGCACCTTGCAGGTGATGTCAGAGGAGGACCGCAAACGCGTGGCCGGATTCCTCATTAACCGCTTCCGCGGCGACCTCAGTCTTTTTGACGACGGGATCAGTTACCTTGAAGAACAGGGACAGCGGCCGGTCCTGGGAGTAATTCCCCACTATGATCACATCGACATCGACCCCGAAGATAGCCAGGTTCTCGATGCCCTGACCGATCCCCCCTCGTCTCCGCAGCCGGGCAGAATCGCCATTGCCGTCATCCGCTTTCCCCGCATATCCAACTTCACCGACTTTTCGCCCCTGGAGCGCGACCCCGGCGTCGACCTTCATTACCTGACCCGCCCCCGCTCTCTAGAGTCTTACGACCTGGTCATCCTCCCCGGCTCAAAAAATGTCCGCGCCGACCGGGAATGGCTTTTGCGAAACGGCTGGGATGAACGGCTCACGGCCTATGCGGAGGAAGGGGGCCGAATAGGAGGCATCTGCGGCGGCTACCAGATCCTCGGAAGGACTATCCGTGATCCAAAGGGAGTGGAAGGCCCGGCAGGCGAAACCGAGGGGCTCGGGCTCCTCGACGTCGAAACCACCTTGAGCAGCGACAAAGAACTGATCCGGGTGAGCGGCACATGGGAAGAACTGGGACAACCGGTGGAAGGATATGAAATTCACATGGGGCGCACCAGATGCCCGGAAGACGCGCCCGTCATCCGGAAAAACGACGGTAAAAGTGATGGGACCCGCAACCCGAGCGGACGCATCTGGGGGGTCTACCTCCACGGCCTGTTCGACAACCCGTCCTTCCTCTGCACCTTCCTCAAGTCTCTCAATCCAGCTTATTGTCCAAGCGGGGACAGTTGTACAAAGGAGACCTCCGGGGCCTTCAAAGACCGGCAATACGACCTCCTCGCCGAACATTTCCGCCGCCACCTCGACCTCGACCGTCTTTTAGAAATCACCGGTTTAAAGGGGGTTCTCCATGTCCGCTAAAACCGAAACCTACCATCATGGAGGAAATCCGCAGCGCGACTTTCAACGTCTCGGCATCACCCCATACCCGGTGATCGACTTCAGCGTCAACATCAATCCTCTGGGTCCGCCAACCCAGATCATGGAGGCTTGGGCGGAGTGGCGCCATGATATCTCTTGTTATCCCAGCCCAGACGGCGAAGGCGTCCTGCGCTTTTACGAGGCGCGCTTCAGCCTCCCGCCAAAAAGTGTCGTGCCCGGCAACGGCTCTACGGAGATGATCTATCTCCTGCCCCGCGCCCTTTCTCTGAAAACAGCGGCGGTCCCGGCCCCCTCCTTTCACGACTACAATCGGTCGATGCTGCTCAACGGTGGAACGGTGCTGGAATATCAGGGAATAAAAAACACGCAAGAGGATTGGGAACAGACTGTCGACGAGATTCTCCCCCAAGTCCAGGCCCTCTTTATCGGCAATCCCAACAACCCGACGGGACAACTCCTTTCCGCCGAGAGGATACTGGAAACAGCGGCACGCTTCCCGGACAAATGGTTCCTGGTGGATGAAGCGTTTATTCAGTTTGTGGAAACTCCCGAGCGCCACTCCCTGCTTAATCCACAAAAATTGCGAAAAAACATCGTCGTCTTCCACTCCCTGACCAAGTTCTACGCCCTCGCCGGATTGCGCATCGGCGCCGCTATCGGCCATCCCGAGACCATCGCCAAACTCCGTGGACACAAAGAACCGTGGAGCGTCAGCCTCCCTGCGGAACGGACCGCGGAATTGCTCCCCACCTGCATGGCTTATGAAGAAAAAACGCGAGCCCTGATCGCACGAGAAAGAGAGATAATGGCCTGCTTCGTCCGCGAGTCCACCCTCATGGAGGCGCTCCCACCCACGGCCAATTTCGTCCTCGCCCGCTGGACCGCCACGCCTGACCTTGACGATCTCCTGCGCGCCCTGCTGCAGCGCGGGCTTTACATCCGGGATGCCCGGAACTTTTCCGGCCTGTCCGACAACTGGTTCCGTTTCGCCATCCTCGGGGAAAAAGAAAACGAACTTCTCCGTCGCGCTTTTCTCCAGATAGAAAAGGAGGTCCGCTGACTTGCTTGCTGCCGCGCTGATACTTCTGATGGCCGTGCTGCTCGATGCCGTGGTCGGAGACCCGCCATACGCCTTCCATCCGGTTCGCATCATGGGCGCAGCCATCAGCGGTGGGGAAAAAATCCTCCAGGATGCGAAATTGTCGGGATACTCAGGTGGCGCCCTGTTGCTTGTTTGTCTCCTGGCGCTTTTTGGGGGGGGTATTTATCTGTTGCTGGCCGCGTTAAAAACGGTCGGCTGGCCGCTCGCCGCAATTTCTGGAGTTTTTCTGCTCTATTCCTGTATCGCTTTGACCGATATGTTCGAACATGCAAAGCCGGTGGCCAAATCCTTGCGACGGAAAGATCTGCCTCTGGCCAGAAAAGAGGTTCAAAAAATCGTCGGGAGGGATGCCGACCTTCTGGATGAAGAGGGAATCGCCCGAGCGGCCGTGGAAAGCGTAGCCGAAGGTTTCGTCGATGGCTTCCTGTCACCCCTCTTCTGGTTTTCAGGCGGAACGGCCGCTGCCGTCCTTGTGGGAGCCGACCCTATCGCCGCAGGCGTCGGCGCGGCTGTAAGCTTCCGAATCACCAACACCCTCGATTCCATGGTCGGCTACCGCAATGAACGTTACCAACGCTTTGGCAGCGCTTCGGCCCGATTTGACGATATGCTGAATTTCATCCCCGCACGATTGGCGATCCCCATCCTCACCTTGGCAGCATTTCTCAACAACTTGAACGCAAAAGCCTGTTGGAAGATCGGGCTTCGCGACCGCCTTAAGCATGCCTCGCCCAATGCCGGGCATGCGGAGAGCTGCGTCGCCGGAGCCCTCGACATCAGCCTCGGCGGCCCGACCGTCTATGCCCATGGAACCGTCGAAAAACCGTGGTTAGGCGATCAATCCTCAGCCGTTGACGCCCGAAACATAGACCACTGCTGCGCCCTGATCCGGACCGGGGGGTGGATCAGCCTGCTTATCTTCCTTGCGGGCTTTCTGGTTTTACATTTTGCAGGCTTCTGATTTTCAGGTATTTTTAACGTAATTATTCATCTCGTAAGTTGATGGCCTCGCACCGCCCATTCCAAGGACTGCATGAACCCATCCGTGGGGTGAGCCTGGATTATTTATGAATACTTTTGCTGCAACCGTCAATTGCACGCCATCTCAAGCCGTGCTCGCTCCTTGCTCTTCGACGTACTGGCAGTACGCCTGCAGAGCACGTCGCTGTGCTTGGCTTGATCTGACGCACCCTTACCGGTTTCGCGATAAACTCTCATGAATAAACCAGGCTTGACTGTAACCATCCAGGCGCCAGGCACCCTTTACATGGACGCCACGAGTCCATTGTGCTGGACCACTTTTTAAAACAGAAAAAACTGTTGAGGAGTTCCCATGGAAAAAGGCATCGTTCAAGTCTACACCGGCCCCGGAAAAGGGAAAACAACGGCGGCCACAGGTCTCATCGTCAGAGCCCTGGGACAGGGCTTCAAAGTTTTGCTCGTTCGATTTCTGAAAACCAGAAGCGACCGGACGGGTGAGCTGATCTTTCTGAAGGATGCCGAGAACCTTGAAATCATATCCTCGGGAATCGGCATTTTGAGTGGACAGGCCGAGCCTGGAGAGGTCCGTAAAAGCGTGGAGGAAGCTTTTGCCCTGGCCAGGGATAAAATTTTCAAGGATTCACCGGACCTGGTTGTATTCGACGAAATCAATAATGTCCTGTCCAAAGAATATATACCTCTTCAGGAGGTTCTGGACCTGATCGACGCTAAACCGGAGGGCGTGGAACTTGTCCTGACGGGTCGCAATGCCCCTGACGAGATCATCGAGAAGGCGGACCTGGTAACGCGGATGGAAAAAGTGAAGCATGTTTTCGACCGCGGGATACCCGCACGCCGGGGAATCGAATACTGAACGTTGGGCTACTTCGTTGGTTGATGGCCCCGCACCGCCCATTCCAAGGGCCGCATGAACCCATCCCTAGCACTACTGTCGCCATCCAGGTGCCAGAAACCCTTTCCATGAGCGCTGCAGGTCCATTGTGCTGGACAGTTAAAAGGTTGGGAAAAGGCCTTGCTGAAAACAGGAGAGCCTTTTTTTCTGACTGTTGAAAACATTCTCCAAGCCCAACAGACTTCGAAGGGGTACAATCCGCATTCAAAAAACAGCAAAACTATGTCTTGACCTTAGAATCCAATAATTTATGATCAAGGCTGCGTTTTTTTCACAACTTCCGTTATAAATTTCGTGGTCACCTATGAATTCAACCCCGAACAACAAAGAGACCTTACGCCAGGGCGCGGTTGCCGCCTGGCCCATCTGTCTCGGCTATCTGCCTATCGGTCTCGCCCTAGGTGTACTGGCCGAGAAAGCCGGTCTCCCCTGGTGGGCTGTGGCCATGATGTCGGTTATGGTTTTTGCCGGCAGCGCCCAGTTCATCTGCGTCGCCATGCTCGCAGGCGGCGCCTCGACTGCGGCCATCGTCCTGACGACCTTTGTTGTCAACCTGCGCCATGTTCTCATGAGCTCGGCGCTGGCGGTCTATCTTCAGGGCGTGAGTCGCGGCTTCCTGGCACTCTATTCCTACGGCGTGACCGATGAAAGCTTTGCCGTCAACCTGACGCGTTTCCGTGAAGGGGGATGGGATCGCTGGCGGGCTCTGACCGTCAACCACCTGGCCAATGCCACCTGGTTCATGGCAACGATCTGCGGCGCCCTGATCGGTCAGTTTGTGCCTCAGGGAGCGCTGGGGATCGATTATGCCCTGACCGGAATGTTCATCTGCCTGCTGGTGTTCCAGCTGCAGGGCCGCATCCACATCATTACCGGCCTCCTGGCGGCGGCAATTTCCATCGCCTGGTACCTGCTGATTCCCGGGGATTCCTACATTGTCGGCGCCTCCATGAGCGCAGCGACCATCGGCTATGTGCTGAAGCGACGCTATCGGAGGGACAGATGAGTTTCGCTGACTACCTGTTTCTTTTCGGCGGGATGGGACTGGTCACTTACCTGCCCCGCGCCCTGCCCCTGCTCTACCTCGCCCACAAGAAGATGCCGCAGTGGCTGATCGACTGGCTCGACCTTATCCCCGTGGCAATCCTCAGCGCCCTGCTCGCCCCGACACTCTTTGGCGATGCCGCGACGCGCAGCTTCGCCTTCGGCAAGCTCGAACTGTTGGTGGCGATTCCAACCCTGTTGTTCTCACTGAAAACCCGCAGTCTCGGCGGGACGGTTCTGGTGGGGATGGTGCTTTACTGGCTGGGTGGGATGGTTTATTGAGCCGGCCCATCTTCCAGGCCTCTTTTTATCTTGAGAAAAATTTAATCCGGCAATAAGTGTCAAAACTTATGGGGCTGTCCTAGATAACTAGCTCATGTGCTCTTTAACAAGTTGTTTTTACTGGGATAATTGCTCTTTTGGGTCAGGAGTGTTAAATCGCCACTCGCATTCCTTTATATATAGGCCAAATTGCTCCTTGGGAATGCCGTTGAATCTACGTAAGTGACATTTCGCCTGATTCCCAAAATTCTCGATCCCGTTGATATGGTTTCGACCCTCAGAAAACAGCTCTTAGTGATTGATTCTGACATGGTGAAAGTCACTCACATCGAGCACGTTATAGCTGTGCAGAGAGTCGGTAAATACGATGCTATCTGGGACGATTTTCTGCTCCAGAATGGGTATCAAAGTGGCGGACTTCACATCCGGAACGATCTTCGTATAAACCCGTCCACCACGCTTTAAGATCCCGAATACAGGGACTTTCCCGGCAGCGCCACGGCCTCGCTTGCCTTTGCGCTTGCCACCAAAGTAAGACTCGTCAACTTCGATCTCACCAAAGAAGGGAGTTTCATCTTCTATGGTCTGGCAGATCAGTTGACCCAGCCGTTGAAAATAGTAGGCAGCAGTGTTGCGATTGACGCCAACCAGGGCTGCTGCTGTTCGGGCTGTAGAACCCGAGCAAAGTGTTCGATGAGTCGCTCTTGTTTGGCCTGACTCAGACGACTTTTTTGCATACTGCTATCCTAGACATATTTCAGTTATCTAGGACAGCCCCTTAAATTTAGTCCGCTCTTGAAAAAGAGCGGACTTTTTTATTTCAAAGGTTATTTTTCAAGTGGTTTGTGGCAGAACCACCAGTCGTAATTATCATATTGCTTTTTACGTTCTTTGGCCGTTGCGACATCTTTGGCGGGCGGAATAATAACCCGATCCTTGAGCAGTTCGTTGTTGGGCCAGTTCGCCGGCATGGCGACCTCTTCCTTATCCGCAATTTGCAATGCCTTTACGACCCGGAGAATCTCATCCATGTTGCGACCAATTTCCTGGGGATAATAAAGGATCAGTCGAATCTTGCCCTCCCTATCTCCGACGAAAACGGCCCGGACCGTGTTGGAGCCTTTTCCCGGGTGGAGCATTCCCAGTTTGGTTGCGATGGTGTCGGTGGCGGCAATAATCGGGAATTTAATTTCCACGTTCAGGTTTTCCGCAATCCACTCCTCCCATTTAATATGGGAGAAGACTTGATCGATGGACATTCCGATGAGTTTGCAGCCCAATTTTTCAAACTCTTCAAATCTTTTTTGGAAAGCGACAAATTCCGTGGTACAGACCGGGGTGTAATCGGCAGGATGGCTGAAGAGGACAAACCATGAGCCTTTGAAGTCAGCTGGAATGTTGATGGGACCGTGCGTTGTCTCGACTTCGATCTCGGGGAATTCGTCACCTAAAAGCGGCATGGCGGATTTTGTTTCTTCCATAATTTTTTTCTCCTTGAAGGGGTAATGGGTTAATTTTGCCAAAAAGCCCTTGTTTCATCTGTTTCTCATTTGCGCTCGGCTTTCCCTGCCTGTGAAACTCAACCTGCCGAAAGGAGAAAACAACCAGGCAAAGAGTCGCGTCAATGCTCGGAGAATGATTCTCCGAAGATATTTGTTTTACTAAATATATTAGTTATTGAATGTGTACTTTGCAACTAATTTTGCCACCTGAGGCTAATTTTTATAAATATTTTTCCTCTAAATGGGAGTTAAGACTTTGAAATTAATTATTTTTTTTCGCCATCGTGTCGAGCTGGAACCTTCCAGTTGTTCGCATTATCAAACTTTTTGAGGCCCTTGCTTCACGGCGTTATGTCCAGGGGAAACTCTAGTGATAAAATTCTGGGGGCCAATGAATTTCGCTGACTACCTCTTCCTGTTCGGCGGGATGGGACTGGTCACCTACCTGCCCCGCGCCCTGCCCCTGCTCTACCTCGCCCACAAGAAAATGCCGCAGTGGCTGATCGACTGGCTCGATCTGATCCCCGTGGCAATCCTCAGCGCCCTGCTCGCCCCGACACTCTTTGGCGATGCCGCAACACGCAGCTTTGCCTTCGGAAAACTCGAGCTGCTGGTGGCGATTCCGACCCTGTTGTTCTCACTGAAAACCCGCAGTCTCGGTGGGACGGTTCTGGTGGGGATGCTGCTTTACTGGCTGGGGGGGATGGTTTATTAAGTCATAGGTAATTTGGCTTATTCTTTCAATCTTCCAGGTCTGACCCTCGAACCCCTGCGACGTGGACGCCGGGAGGGTCGGGATTTTCCCTTTTCAGTCGATGGTTTCGGTTCAGGTTCGCGAATGGCCTGCCGCCACTGGGCGATCTGTTCCGCCAGTTCCGGACGATCCTTTCCCCAGAGCGAGAAAAGCTCCAGAGCAAAAGGTGTATTGGGGCTTCTCAAAAAGCGCTTTTCGCCACGCAGTCCCCGGCCACGGGCAAGTCGGTAACAACTGACCAGCAGTTCCCTGGCGTCATGTTTTATTCCTTTGGCAACACTGAAATACCGGCAGTACGGGTCAATGATCGTGTTGGCTTTGTTCAGAACCTCGGTAATGCGAATATTCGAGTTTGCGGGACAGCCCGCCATGAAGGGGCTGAGAAACATGGCTGCCACGGTGAAGGCTTCATTGAACGGTTGACCGGATGGTGTTTTTTCATCCATTCGTTGCAAAAGATTCAGACCGTCGTTGTCTGCCTGGTATCCGGGCAGGAGATGGACAAGGAGACCTGATCCCTGGGCCTGTAGCAGGACCTTTCCGGCAATTTTTTGAAGGAAAAGCCCCTGCAGTTTTTCACGGATGCGGGCCGGAGCGGCGCTGGCGATCAGCGGGCCGCACAGGTCGATGCCTTCGCGAGCGGCGGGATCAAGTGCAAAGTTGAGACGGACCGCAAATTCCAGAGCCCGGAGCATGCGGACCGGATCTTCCCGGAAACGGACATGCGGGTCGCCGATAACCCGGATGCGCCTGGCTTCAAGGTCTTCCATCCCGCCTACATGATCGACGATTGAAAAGTTTCTGATGTCATAGAAAAGCGCGTTGATTGTAAAATCGCGGCGGTAGGCGTCCTGTCTCGGCGAACCGAAGACATTCTGGACGAAATTGAAATGCTCCTCCGAATTTTCCGGCATTTCGTCGGGGCCGGGGTGGCGGCGAAAGGTTGACACTTCCACCAGTTTGTTTTTTGGGAAGCGAAGAAGAGCGAGACGGAATCGGCGCCCGATCAGAAAACAGTTTCGAAACAGGCGCCTGATCTGGGCCGGTGTTGCGTCAGTGCCGATATCGAAATCCTTCGGCTGCCGTCCCAGCAGGAGGTCGCGCACGCTCCCGCCGACGAGATAAGCAAGATATCCTCTGTTGCGAAGTCGATAAAGAACTTTGACAACATCCGGGTCGATCTGCTTACGGGAGATGCAGTGATGATCCCGGGGAATGATCCTCGGTTCTCCGGGCGGGTTGGGACAGAGGTTGAGATTGTCGTTTTCGATCATAATTGGAGGAGACCAGGGGAAATCAGGGAAATTATGCGGTGAATCCGGGAACAGCCTACAAAACTTTTTAAAATAAGTCTACGTTTAAGCCTTCGCAGCAGGGTATCTGCCCCGGTGCGAAACCTCCCTCATTTCATGCCTTGGTGCGGCCGTCTGGCCAAAGGGCAACACAGATCAACAAGTTTGCAACGATGCAAGCCTGACCCCAACGCTGCCGGCTCAATCGCGACACTTCAGCGGCATCGAAATGCAGCCGGAGGTTAGATCTCTCCGTTAATCTTTGCGTAATGAAGTTGTACGCGACGGTCAAGTTCTTGTTTAAAACTATCCATAGACGACATGAGCTTCTGAAGCTCTTCACGAAGATCATGTTTTATGTGAATGGGCAGGGCTGATTCAGCATACAAGTAACCGCAAGCCGTTCGCGGAGAATCTCGAAGTAGTTCAAGGGTTAAATCGAATGTGCGAAGGATACGCTTACCCTCGTCCGTGTCATACCTGTGCCCATAGGATAATCGCGGATCATCTAATCGATTAAAGGTTGCTGGTACTAGGCCCACACCTTCAACAGGAAACAAGAATTGTGGGCTGGCATGTACCGGGATATTTCTAAAATACCTCCGTATCTCTAGCAAGTGAGAATAGAGCGCCGAGTACTGCCGAATGAAAACATCACCGACGATAATTTTAAAGCGTTCACCCCAATCAAGTGCACGGAAGTCTCGATATCGAATCCTACCTGGCTCTTGAAGAGCAAAGCAGGAATCAAGGATTATTTCAGAGTGTGCAAAAAAGAAAATAGACGTGACAATCTGGTTCTGCTCGGCCTCTCGAAGTGCCCGATAGTATTCATTTACTAAAGCTGATCGCTGTTCGCCAGGAGGGCCCGTAATAGTTGCTGGATTTGCAATCAGAATAGTCGTGTCAAGCCGGTGACGATAGTATTGGTATAGGGATTTGGATTCATTATAATCATTTTTGAGTGAGAAATCGTCGTTGTCGAGATGGGTTTTAGCCACAGTGGCTAGATAGTTGTCAACAATGCCGCCTGCAGCTTCAAGTTTTTTTTGTAGGCGGATGCAGCTTTCCTTGGACCCTGACTGTGAAAAAAGCCTCCAGGCATAATGTTTCCAATCAGTAATTAACCATGCGGATTCCTCAAAATCAATTGGGAGCTCCCATGCACACTTCTCGACACCTTTAGGTAGTCTCTCACCGTGAAGTGCTTCGAGGACAAGTTGGATAATATAACTAGGGGGACGCGTATTATTAGCTAGTGGTGTCGCCCCACTCTCGATAGCAGGCCAATTCTTCGCAACAGATATGCCATAGAGAGCGTTTATAAGTTGCTTGGTTGTTTTGCTGTCCATTACGTCCTGGCGATCTAACGGTAACTGGCGCGAGTCAACGCGTCCAGTTCACCGGCTTGTTATGCCACTTTTCACATAGCGGCAATATGCAATATCCAATGGTGTCCCTCTGGATTCGATGTGATCTAATATTGGATTTCTCTCGTCCTTTGTAAGGGCATTAGATGAAATAATCCATGCATGTCGATCAATCTCAGATAGCTGATCGACTTTAGTGCGCAGGGCCTTTATCCTATGCAAATCCTTTCGTTTAGCTGCTAATAAGAGCTGGTCTCTAAGTTCGAGTGCTGAAAATACTCGATCATCTAAGTGATGGCCATTCGGATAGTCTGGCAAAGTCAGGATGTATGCTAGCCACCGCAAAGAAAACCTATTCTCATTTTGTAGGCAGAACCCAGAAATAATTGCAGATAAATCTAATAGCATTTCATTTGTAAAAGTCCGGCGTACGTAATAGGCAACCTCACGAATTAAAGGAAATAGTATGTTGAAATTTTCGCTTATTATTGGAGCCAGAGAGCGAATTTTGGCAGATGTACATTTTTTCAGAACATGCTTGGCGAGGGTGACATTATTAGTTTGGGTCATGACATGTTAAGCACTCACGAGGAGGCGCTAAGATACTGTCATGACTATGAAAAATAAGTATGTTTGGCGTTCACGCATTTCGGAGCATCAATTTCGACAGATTGTGCGTCTCTTTTCTGTCGATTTGGACGCCTCACAAATTGCTCGTTTAACAGGTCTCAGTCGCAACACCGTCAATCGTTACTTGAAAGCGATTCGGCAGCGCCTGGTCGAATATTGCGGACTTCAATCTCCCTTTTCAGGGGAGGTTGAAGTCGACGAATCGTTCTTTGGCGCCCGTCGCATCAAAGGCAAAAGAGGCCGGGGTGCTTTTGGCAAAACCATAGTCTTCGGCATCTTTCAACGGAACGGTCACGTTTACACGGAAATCGTTCCAAATTGCTCGAAAGCCACGCTCCAAGCGGTGATCCGGGGCAGAGTCGAGTTGAAGAGCATCGTCTACTCTGACGGCTGGCGTGGCTACAATGGCCTGGTTGATGTAGGTTATGGCAAACATCTTCGCATCGATCACGGCCAGAACGAATTTGCCAAAGGGCACACTCACATCAATGGCATTGAAGGATTCTGGGGCTATGCGAAAACACGCCTGGTTCGGTTTCGCGGTATGGCCCCCAGCACCTTCAACTTGCATCTTAAAGAATGTGAGTTTAGGTTTAACCATAGAGCCAAGGATCTCTATAAACTGATCCTCAAAATTGTTCGGGACTGACCTCTTAAAGTGTCATGACCCATATTTAATTAAAGGATTGTCCAGCCACACAACCAATAATTATGCAGTTTCTTGATAACTACCCAAAAACTTCCAAAATATGCAATTGATGTCCTGAACTTTCAATTTTCTCTAACTGGATAACACGCCAAAAACAAAATTATCCAGAAAACTTCATATCATGCAACATCAACATGTTATGAATTAAATTTAATAGTGTCCAGGAAAATTCCCTCCCCTCTGCCCGCCCTCCGATTTCCAAACATCTCACGATCAATCCCAACCTCCACAAAACTGTTTAATCCGCAAGATGTCATTGAGCTTTGGTCCCCTGTGCTCTAAGATGTCGAAGCTTTTTTATCTCCAGCGGTAAACGAAACATTTCAAATTCGCTGAAACTCAATAAGGAAAGCAGGAAAGTAAACATGGGAATTATCAACAACACCGTAAGCATCTCTCAATTCCGCGTCGTGGGCGACAAGCCGACCGTGGATTTTTTCACTTGGGTCGATAAATGCCTGGACAGCCGTGGGTTCCGCTCCATCGAGCACAACAGTGACGAAATTTCGATGGGCTGGGTCAGGCTCGACAACACCCAGGACAGTGAATTCGGTGCGGCCTACACCTGCCGGAAAGACCACTACCTGGCGTTTGTCCTGCGCCGGGATCAGCGCCGCCTCTCCACAACGCTGCTTAGATACGCCCGGGAGGAAGCGGAAGCCGATTTTATGGAAGCCAATCCCCACCTGCAACAGATTCCGAAACAGAAACGCCAGGAGATCCGCGAGGTCGTCCGGAATGACCTTCTGTCCCGTGCGCTGCCGTCCCCGGCCACCTTCGACGTGGTGTGGGACACCAAGCGGGACATGGTAACCTTCACCAGCCTGGGTACTAAAATGATCGACCTGTTCGTGGAGCAGTTTAAAAAAACCTTCGAAGGTCTACGCCTGGTTCCAGTGCATCCCTTTGTCCGGGCTCAGGAAGCGGTCCCCACCCATCTCAAGGAAAATCTGGCCAGAGCCAACCGTGCCGAAAGCGAAGCGGTGATGGACATGGTGAAGGAAAACCGCTGGCTCGGATGCGAATTCCTGTTGTGGCTCCTGTTTCAGACCCGGAACGGAAGCTCTGTGTACCGGATTTCGCAGCCCGGACCGGAAATCAAAGGGGCAACCTTTGCAGCCTATATCAACCACCGCCTGACTCTGGCCGGGGCGAGTGAAGAAGGTCCCCAGCGTGTATCGGTTACCGGCCCCCAGGAAAGTTTCAGCGAAGTTCGCGCGGCCCTTGGGGACGGCAAGGAGATTCTCCAGGCGGGAATATGCATGGAGGCTCAAGAGGACACCTGGAAGCTGACCCTGAAAGGGGATCTGTTCCATTTTTCCTCATTCAAATGCCCTCCGGTCAAAATCGAGAAAGACGACCTGACCGATCCCCAGTTGGAATTCGAGGCGGTATTTTTCGAACGCATGAGTTTGCTGGAAAAAGGAACCCAGATGTTCGACAGTTTGCTGGCCGCCTTTCTCACGGAACGCCTGGGAGAAAACTGGCCGGCACGCAACAAGGCTATCCAGGCATGGATTCAGGAAAGTTAAAGGGGGCGGCGTAGCGCTGTCGCAGGAGCGAACTACCAAAAGTTGCTGTGTTTTTAAGCTTTGAGCGTTTTGCTACAGTCGGTGCACCGGGGTTGCGTCCCCGAACGACGCCTTACTCTTTTTGCATGCCCGAAAAAGAGTAAGCAGAAAAAAGGCACCCCAGCATCTTGCCCTTCGGGTACCCGTTGAGGAAAGGGTCTTTTGAGGCCGGTCAGAAACTCGCAAACAGCGCTCAGACAGCCTGCCCGGCTTGATCTCAAAAACCCCTTCCCTCAACGGCTGCGATACAATGGGGGAGAATCAAAACCTTAAACCCAAAACCTTAAAATCATTTTTAAGCCATTTTGCGGCAAGGCCACAAAATGAGCTGATTTATTTCCCCTTGCGATGAAGCCGGAGTGGAGGAAACGTTTTGAGAACAGACGGACAGTTGAGCGGTTTTTGCGAATTCTGGCCGTCCTCAAAACGTTTCTGGAGCGTAGGGGACCCGAAGGGCGAATCGCGGGGCGTCCTTTTCTTTGCCTCTTTCTTCAAGCTCGGTTTATTCATGAGGCTTTGTCGCGAAACCGGCAAGTGTGCGTCAGATCAAACCAAGCGCAGTAACGCGCTCTGCAGGCGTATTTGTGATACGTCGAAGAGTAAGGAGCGAGCACGGTTTGAGATGGCGTGAAATTGACGGTTGCAGCAGAAGCCTCCATGAATATTTCGGGCTAAGCGTAAAAAGAAAGAAGGCGTCGTTCGGGGACGCAACCCCGGATTCCCAAACCCAGAAACCTACGTATAATGGGAACTTTTTTTAACACGTTAATCGTGTTCAACAACTGCCGAAACTAATCGCCCCCCTTTTTTCATATTGACAACCCCATCCTCATCATCTTAAATGAGAACGTCAACGGTGCGCATAAGCGCCTAACAGGGAATCCCGTGAAAATCGGGAGCGGTCCCGCCGCTGTAACCCTCCTCCATCTTCAGGAGAAAATGCTGCAGGCCAAGTGTGCCACTGAAACGATACATCGTTTCGGGAAGGCCGCCTGCAGTGGGGGAAGCCAGAAGACCTGCCTTGACGATGGCCGTCCTTCTGCGGGAGACAGAATGGGGCAAACATCACAAGGGCCAAGGAAACTGGGTGCAGCCCTTCAAACCGAATACGGCTTGAAGGGTTTTTATTTTTAGCCCTCGAACCGTGCAAGGGTGTCGTTGTCGACAGCGACACCAAGGAAAGGGGCAAAAGATGAAAAAAAGACTGACCGTTGGATTGACTATTGTACTCGGACTTCTGCTGACCGTTCCGGCCCTGGCCGGCAGCCATGGCCACAAACGGGAGATGAAAAAAGGCATCCTCCTGGTGGCGTTCGGCACAAGTATTCCCAGCGCCCAGGTTTCTTTTCAGAACATCGAAAAGAAGGTGAAAGCGGCCTTCCCGAATATCCCGGTGCGCTGGGCCTACACCTCGAAAATCATCCGCGACAAGCTGGCCAAAATGGGACAACACCTCGACTCACCGGAAACCGCCCTGGCCAAAATGATGAACGAAGGCTTCACCCATGTGGCCGTGCAGTCTCTTCACACCATCGCCGGCGAGGAGTTTCACGACCTGCAGCGCAACGCTCACGCTTTTGCCGGCATGGCCGGTGGTTTTGAGCGCATCCTGGTCGGCTATCCCCTCCTGGGGACGCAAAAGGATCTGGAGTGGGTCGTCGCTGCCATAATCAAAAACATCCCCAAGGAACGAAAAAAATCGGATGCCGTGGTTTTTATGGGACATGGCACACCCCATCCCAGCAACGCATTCTATGCGGCCATGATGTTTCATTTCCAACAGCAGGACCCGAATATCTTTGTCGGCACCGTGGAAGGCACGCCGGAAATCGACGACATCAAAAGCATGCTCCTGGCAAAGAAAATCAAAAAAGCTTACCTGATACCATTCATGTCCGTAGCCGGAGACCACGCCATGAACGACATGGCCGGAGACGAAGCGGATTCCTGGCAATCGATTCTGACCGCGGCAGGCATCAACTGCGTTCCGGTGCTGAAAGGTACGGCTGAATACGACGATATCGTAGCCATCTGGGTGGATCACCTTGGTAGTGTGCTATCGCATTTCTGATGCTACCCCTCACCTCATTGAAGGGAGAGGGAGATAATAATTTACTTTGTAACTGTTCAGCACGATGGACTCGTAGCGCCCATGGAAAGGGCATCTGGCGCCTGGATGGTTACAGTCAAGCCTGGTTTATTCATGAGAGTTTATCGCGAAACCGGTAAGGGTGCGTCAGATCAAGTCAAGCACAGCGACGTGCTCTGCAGACGTACTGCCAGTACGTCGAAGAGCAAGGAGCGAGCACGGCTTGAGATGGCGTGCAATTGACGGTTGCAGCAAAAGTATTCATAAATAATCCAGGCTCACCCCACGGATGGGTTCATGCGGCCCTTGGAATGGGCGGTGCGAGGCCACCAGCCAACGAGATAAATTATTTCTTTGCTTTAAGAGAAAATGACAACAATTCAAACAAATAAAAACCCGGACCATCCCACCCCCAAACGCCTCCCCACTACGGTTGCTGTGGTTGTTCTGGCAACAACCCTGGCGCTGGTTGTTCTGATCTCCGCCGGCATGGGATATGTCCGGATTCCCCTCAAAGAAATGGCACACATCATCATGTCCGGGCTGACCGGCGGCGTGGATACCTTAACGGGAATGGACCCGCTCTTCCCAGTCATCGTCATGGATGTGCGCCTGCCGCGTATCCTCACGGCCGCCCTGGTGGGGGGCGGCCTGGCAGTTTCGGGAGCGGTTTTTCAGGGGATACTCCTCAACCCCCTCGCCGATCCGTATACCCTTGGGGTTTCTGCAGGTGCGGCTTTCGGCGCCTCTATCGCCTTTCTCCTCAATATCAGCTATATGGGCGCGTGGTCCGTTTCCCTCTTCGCGTTTCTTGGCGCAATCGCCACCCTGGCAATCGTCGTTTTCCTCTCCTCCTCGGCGGGGGGCCTTTCCTCCAACAACCTGATCCTGTCCGGTATCATCGTCGCTGCCATTCTCGCCGCCGGAATCAGCTTTCTGAAATACATCGCCGATGAACAGGTGGCGGTCATCATCTTCTGGCTCATGGGAAGCTTCGCCTCGCAAACTTGGGCCAATGTCCTCCTGACCCTGATTTTCGTCTGCCTCGGTTTTTCGGTCTTCGTCTTTTTTGCCCGCGACCTCAATCTGATGTCCATGGGAGATCGTGCCGCCGCCTCTCTGGGGGTGGATACCCGCCGCACGATGCTGATACTCCTGGTCACCGCTTCCATGGTTTCGGCCGTCTGCGTTTCGGTTTCCGGCATCATCGGCTTCGTGGGACTGCTGGTGCCCCATATGATGCGCGCCCTCACCGGCCCGGACAACCGCCGGCTGATGCCGGTCTCCCTGCTTGCGGGGGCTGTTCTGCTGGTAGCGGCGGACACGCTGACGCGGACGGTCCTGCCCACGGAAGTCCCCATCGGCATCCTCACCGCCCTGATCGGCGGGCCGTTTTTCTGCTACATTTTTCGCAAACGCCAGATGAGGCTTTGAACCTTATGTCCAGTGTATTCACAATTGACGGCATCAGCTTCGGCTACACTGAACAAAAACTCATTGAGAAGCTTTCCGCACGCCTTGAGGCGGGCAAGCTCTTCGGCATAGTCGGCCCCAACGGCTGCGGCAAAACCACGCTGGTGAATCTCCTGGCAGGGCACCTCCAACCTTCCGGAGGGCTTATCCTTTTCAATGAAAAACCCCTGTCCCGTTACACCAGAAGGGAACTGGCCAGGAATATCTCTCTTGTGCCGCAGAATTTTTATGTCAACTTCTCCTTCACCGCCCGGGAGGTCGTCATGATGGGCCGCTATCCTCACATACCGAGATTTTCGCAACCTTCTCAGCGTGATGATACCCTGGTGGATGAAGCCATGACCGCGACCGATACGGCCGTTTTTTCAAACCGGCTGGTTACCGAACTGAGCGGTGGAGAACGGCAACGGGTGGTGGTGGCCCGCGCCCTGGCACAGGATACGCCCTTGATGCTTCTCGACGAGGCGACCTCGAACCTGGATATCCGTCACGCCCTTTCCCTGCTTGAACAGATCAGGGAAAGGATAGAAGAAAAAGGCAGGACCGTGATTGCCGTTTTTCAGGACATCAACCTGGCCGCCCGGTTCTGCGATGAACTGATCATGATGAAATCCGGCCAAATCGAGGCTTACGGCAAGACGGCAGAGGTCCTGACACCGGAAAGCCTCCAGCGTGTTTTCGATGTCGAAGCCAGGGTTCGTTTCGAACCGTTTGCAGGGGCCAGCCAAGTGACTTTTGCAAGCCAAGGCGATGCTTCAGGAGACTATCAGGGTTAAGAATGAATCTGCGGCGAAGATGGAAAATCAATATCGGTTTACTGGCGCTCCTGTTTTCAGCCCTTCTCACCACAACCGTAGCTCAAGGGGCGGATGCCTCCTTTAAAATGCACGACAACCATATCATCGACCAGTCAGGCAACGAAATCCTCGTCAGAACACCCTTCAAAAAAATCATCTCCCTCTACGGCGCCCACACGGAAAACCTCTTCGCCCTCGGCTGCGATGAAGAAATCCTCGGGGTGACCCGCAATGCCAGTTATCCACCAGAAGCTCAAAAGCGGCCGGCCTTTCACTATCGGGAAGATGCGGAAAAATTTCTCGCCGCCCGGCCCGATCTGATCCTCATCCGGCCCATGATCGCCAGGGGCTACCCGCAACTGGTGGAAAGGTTTCAAAAAAGCGGGATCACGGTTGTTTCCCTGCAGCCGTCCAACGTTGAAGAGATGTTCCTTTACTGGCGGATTCTCGGTCTGCTGACAGGGCACAGGGATAAAGCCGACGCAATGGTGAAGAAATTTCAGGAAACGGCGGCCAACCTTCGAGCTATAGCCGGGAAGATTGAACCGAAAAAACGCGTCTTCTTCGAATCGATCCACGGCAAAATGAAAACCTTTTCTCCCGATTCCATGGCCATATTCGCCCTCGAATGCGCCGGAGCCATCAACCTGGCGGCCGATGCGGCCCCTGCAAGAGGGACCAACATCGCCAATTTCAGCAAAGAAAAGATTCTCGCCATGGGCAACGACATCGACGTTTACCTGGCCCAGGTCGGCCCCATGAACCGGCCGACGATTGAGTCCATCCGCAATGAACCGGGATTCCAGGCCATCAAAGCCGTGCGCATAGGTGAAATCCATCTGATCGATGAGGCCATCGTGAGCCGTCCTACCCTGAGGCTCCTGGACGGAATTGCCGCCATCAGCGGAATACTCTATCAAAGCCAATTCGGTCTACAATCCTTCAAACTTCCGAAATCCCAACCGGGTGTTGAAAAACTATCCGATGGCCCATAAAAAAACAAAATCCGGCCGCGGGAAAATCCTGGCCTCTCTGGCGGTTTCTATCATCGTTCTGGGCATCGGTTGTTTTGCTGCCGAGAAAATGACCGCACAGATCCTCATCCGGCAGCTTCTATGGCCACTGTGCCGCCTGATGGCCATGATCAGCCTCGGCCTTGTTTTCGCTGAAATCATCGAGGCATCAGGCTGGACCCGGCGTCTCGGGACCCTGGCCAGGCCGGCTTTTCGCTTCGCCAACCTGGGCGACCACTGCGGAGCCGCTTTTACCACGGCTTTTTTTTCCGGCACGGCAGCCAATACCATGCTCGCCGATTTTTATCAGGACCGTAAGATCAGCAAAAAGCAGCTTTTCCTGGCCAACCTGCTGAACCACTTTCCAGCCTATTTCCTTCACCTTCCCACGACGATATTTATCGTCATACCACTTACCGGCAAAGCCGGGGCCCTTTACTTTGTACTGACTTTTTCCGCCCTTCTGCTGCGCTGCGGCGGATTTCTTCTTTATGGCCATTTTCGCCCGCCCAGCGGATACGAAAATCCCGAAAAAAGCGATATAGCCCCTGAAAATATCCGAAAGCAGCCATTCAACCCCCTGGCGGCCCGCATCCGGGAAAAGCTCCCCGGCCGCATTACCGGAATCGCCGTCTATGTGGTCCCCATTTACATAATCGTTTTCGTGCTCAACTCTCTGGGGTTGTTCGCTTTCATGCAAGAATGGATGGCCGGCTTTGTGGTCGATACCTTCATCCCTCTGGAATCACTCTCCATGGTGATCATCAGCTTCTTCGCCGAATTCACTTCAGGATTCGCCGCGGCCGGGGCACTGATGGATGCCGGCGTACTTACGATTAAACAGACGGTTCTGGCTCTTCTCATCGGAAATATCATTGCCTTTCCGATGCGGGCACTGCGCCACCAGCTTCCCAGATATATGGGTATTTTTTCTCCGCGGATGGGATTGAAGCTGCTGATGTTGGGACAGGGCTGCAGAATTCTGACCCTGATAATCGTGGGGGTCGTCTTTTATCTGATTTAAGTGCCGACGGAAACTCCGGAAAACCGAATCTCCCACCCGACCCCAATACCGGAAAGTGCCGGAAAAATAATTCCAATTTACTTTTTATTTTTTTGCAAAGTGTCTCTTTTATGATTACTATTTTAATACATTATAATTTTTTGTTCCCTAGCCGCTTGCAAACAAAAAATTGTCCTTTGTTACAGAAAATATCTTCTTGACTCGGATTTTTTTGTGTCGGCTTTTAGCGGCAACAGATTCCCAAACCTCTTTCATGGTGACCTTCTATCAGAGAGGTTCTTAATGAAAAAAAAGTCCACATTCAGGAAAATCGTTGTTGTTTGTTTTATCCCAACCATCATCTGCCTTTTCTGTAGCCTGGTTTTCGCGAGTACTACTCCCACATTGAATCAAGGGAAAAAATGGCGTATCGGATACTATGAAGGGGGAGGTTATTCAGAATATACGCAGACCATGAAAACCCTGATTGAGGGTCTCATGGGCCTCGGCTGGATCGATAAAAGTCCCCTGCCGGAAGTCGTGGGTGATACGGTTAAACCCTACTGGAGTTGGCTTTCCAAGCATCCGGACGATTTCCTCTCTTTTGAGGCTGGAGATGCCTACTCGGCCGATTGGGATAGCAAAAAAAGGGGAAAAATAAAAAGTGAGCTTCTCCAGAAGTTGAAAAACGGTTCCCTGGACCTTGTCATCGCCATGGGGACCTGGGCCGGCCAGGATCTGGCCAACAACCACCACAGCGTCCCAACCGTGGTCCTATCAACCTCCGATCCCGTCAAAGCAGGAATCATAAAAAGTGCTGAAAATTCGGGATTGGATCATGTAACAGCACGCATCGACCCCACGCGATATCTAAGGCAACTGCGGATGTTTCATCGCATCGTCGGCTTTAAAAAACTAGGGGTCGCCTATGAGGACACACCGGAAGGCCGAATCTATTCAGCCCTGGACGAAATTGAGCAGGTCGCGGCGGAAAGAGGATTCGCCGTTGTCAAATGCACGGTACTGGAAACCAATGTGGAAGAGGAAATAGCGGATGCATCCTGCCGACAGTGCTATCACCAGTTGAGCGAAAAAACCGATGCCATCTATGTGACAGCCCTGACCTGTGTCGACCGGCGAATAGAGGAGTACGTCGGGATATTCAACGGCCGCAAGATCCCGACCTTTTCCATGATCGGCTCACCCCTGGTCAAGAAGGGCCTCCTGCTCAGCGTTTCAAGTGACTCCGGCTATAAACATCAAGGCACATACAACGCAAAAAAAATAGCTTCCATACTGAACGGGGCTAAACCCAGGGAGTTAAGCCAGACCCAGGCTGACCCGCTGGACATTTCCATCAACATGAAGACAAAAAGAGCGATAAACTTCCCGGTACCCAAAAGCCTTTTGAGAGTTGCAAAAGAAATTTATGATTAATAAAAAGAACATTCGTCCCCTGGGATATTTCGCTTTACTCCTTTTCTGTATTGGCTACTGGATACTCGACAGCGTCTGGTCCCAACTTTCCTATGAATCAAACCTGAAATATCTGATTTTCACCGAGCCCTCTTCTTTCCTGGATACTTTTCTGCTGCATGTGCCCCTTTATCAGATGGTTTCACGCATTACGGTTGTGGCTCTTTTTATTATTTCCGGCTGCCTTTTCCTCGAATTTTTAATAAAAATACAGGCCGCCAAGGAAGAAAGCAAAGAAGCGCAACACACCATGCAAACGATTCTGGACAGTATCGACGCCTGTATCTATGTGGCGGACATGGATACCTATGAAATACTGTTCATGAATAAACACATGAAAGACTCCTTTGGGGGGGACATGACGGGGAGCCTCTGCTACAAGGGGTTTCGAAATGAGCAGGAGCCGTGCTCATTCTGCAGCAATGCCAGGCTGATCGATGATTCAGGAAAACCGACGGGCGTATATGTATGGGAAGGTCATAATCCGAAAACCGGAAAATTGTACGTTAACCATGACCGTACCATTCAATGGATTGACGGGCGGCGAGTTCGACTGCAGATCTCAACGGATATCACCCAGCTAAAAAAAATGGAAGAGAACCTGCGTCAAGCTCAAAAAATGGAGGCCCTGGGGACTCTCGCCGGGGGCATCGCCCACGATTTCAATAATATTCTAACGTCGGTCGTCGGTTTCTCTCAGCTGGCCCTGGCGGACACGGAACCACAGACAAAGCAGCACGAAAGGCTCCAGGAAATCCGCGATGCGGGAATCCGGGCCAGCGATCTGGTACAGCAGATTCTGACCTTTGCGCGAAAAACCGACATGGAGTTGAAACCTGTCCAGATCAGCCCTCTGTTAAAAGAATCGATTAAATTTCTGCGGTCCACCCTACCGGCTTCCATACAAATCAACAGCGAAATCACTTCGGATAAATATATACTGGCAGACCCGGTCCAGCTTCATCAGGTCATCATGAACCTCGCTACAAATGCCGCAGACGCAATGCGTGAGGAGGGAGGGGAACTCTATGTCGGCCTTTCCGATACATGCCTGGATCAGGCTTTGAGTGACCAGGCCGGCCTCTCTCCCGGCAATTATATCCACTTGATGGTAAAAGATACGGGTCTGGGAATTCCGGAAGACGTGTTGGGAAAAATATTCGATCCGTATTTTTCCACCAAGGAAAAAGGGAAAGGGACCGGACTGGGGCTCCCAGCCACACAGGGTATTATCCAGGAGCTTGGCGGAACCATCCGGGTGAAAAGCATCATTTCCGAGGGAACACAATTCGACGTCTATTTCCCCATTGCCAAACGTCCATCCGTAACAAAAAAGGTGAAGGGTGTAACCACCTTGACGGGAGATGAACATATCCTCGTGGTTGACGACGAACCATCCATCCTCAAGGTCGCGGAACAGATGCTCACAAGGTTGGGATATTTTGTTACAACGGAGACCAACGGCAAGAACGCACTGGAATTATTCAGATCCGATCCTGAAAAATTTGATCTCGTGTTGACGGATATGTCCATGCCGGAGATAAACGGTGATAAACTTGCGGAGGAAATCTTCAAGATAAAACCAGACGCCAGAATTGTGCTGTGCACCGGATTCTGTGACCAGATTGATTCGGCCAAAGCACGGGAAATCGGAATCCGCGCCCTGACAAAAAAACCACTTTTAAAAGATACTCTAGCTGAAGTCATTCGCAAGGTCCTGGACGAGGAGGAAAATTCCTGAGGAAAATGCTGATCTGATTTTATAGAAGCGCCCCAGGAGCCTGTCGGACTTAGAATGAATCTATTGCGAAATCGGCAAATCGGACCAAATTTGCGAAAATCTGTCCTCGATTTCCTATTTTCTCATTACGATCCCCAAGTCCGACAGACTCCTAGCGGTAACTATGCCGCGGAGGTGGAACACCGGCCGCAGGCAAAAGGGTCGGAATGAACTAACAAGATTTGCCGCACGCGGCACTAAGCCTCTTTGCTAAGGGGAAAAAACATCCCGCCGCTGAACCGGGAGAAGGTTAAGGCCGACATTTCTTATTTTTTTTTACTTAGAGAATGTTAGTATTGATACTATTCGAAAAATAAGATTTTTTAAGTATTTTATATTTTTAGGCATAAATCTTTTTGGCTAGGTTTCAAGTTATCTATTGTTTTCATAAGGAAGGTATTCAGCAATGGAAGAAAACCCTTTTATTGCTTCGGCCGACAACGATTCAGAACGAAAGAAAAAAATTCTCGTCATTGACGACGAGAAATATGCCCGAATGGTGCTGGAAGACTTTTTGGAAGACGCAGGCTTCGATGTTTTAAAAGCCGAGAATGGTAAAGAAGGCCTGGAAATTTTACAAAAAGAAAATCCGGATGTGGTTTTGACCGATATCCGCATGCCTGTAATGGATGGTTTAGCCGTTGTGGAAGCCATGAAGAAGGTGGCCCCCCTGACTCCCGCCATCATTATCTCCGGGGCGGGCGTTATGGATAACGTCATAAGTGCTTTACGGCTGGGCGCTTGGGATTACATTCTGAAACCCATACGGGACCTGGAAGTCCTCAGACACACCATTCAGAAATCCTTAAAAAGATCTTCACAATTGCAGCTTGAAAAAACCTACCAGAATCAGCTTAAAGAGGAGGTAAGAGAAAAAACCGCCAAGCTTAAGGCCGAAGTATTTGCCAAAGAGATTGCCCAACGCCAGGTAGAACACGAAGCCTTCCATGACTCTCTCACTCAAATGGGAAACCGCCTCCTGTGCATGAAAGAACTCGAAAAAATATCCCTAAACGCTCAGGAAGGCCAACATTTCGGATTACTGTTGTTTGATATTCGGGCTTTTAAAGATATCAACGAAGCCTACGGGTATTCCTTTGGGGATACTTTATTGATCTATCTTGCTGACAGGCTTTACAGCTCAGTTTCTGATGACACAAAAATTTACAGGATGGGAGGAGATGAGTTTTCAGTATTACTGGAAGGCGACAAAGGGGAGGTCCTTGACCTGGCTCAGGATATTTGCACCGCGGTTAGAATGCCCTATCAGATCGGCAACGAAGTCATCAACGCCCTCTTTTCTTTTGGTCTCACTCTGAGCTCAAAACTGAAAATTTTACCGGAGAAACTGATCAATGAGGCGGCATTTGCTCATCAGCAAGCCAAAAAAAATAATGACGCCCACATCATTGTTTATGACGACCTCCTCCACAGAAAACATCTGCGCCGTTTAAGCCTGGAAAAAGAGATGCCTGCGGCTTTGGCTAAAGGTGAATTCTATATGACCTTTCAGCCCATATTTAATTTCCAGTCAAAAAATCTGTACGGTTTTGAAGCCTTGATGCGATGGAATAACGAACGGGAAGGAGCCGTCAACCCGAATGAATTCATCCGGATTGCCGAGGAAAACGGTTTTATTTCCGAACTTGGGGAGTGGGCTCTTAAAAGCGCCTGCCGGTTCTGGACAGAATCGGGGTTGGCACAAAAAGGGCTTACTCTTTCAGTAAATATTTCCGGTAAACAGTTCTGCCAGCAAGGGCTGGTGGGCAGGTTTCAAAAAATCATTGAAGATTCCGGGATGACCTTTGAGAACCTGTGCCTTGAGATAACCGAGAGCGCTTTGATGACCAATGCGGAGGAAACCACCAGAAGACTTGGGGACTTCCGTAAACATAAAATTAAAATCGCCATCGATGATTTCGGGACAGGCTACTCCTCTTTGAGATACCTCAGTGAATTTCCTGTGGATTGCATCAAAATCGATATGAGTTATGTGCAAAAGATGGAAAGCAATCCGAAAATTTATGAATTAATTAAGATCATGGCAAAAATTGCTGATGTATTCGGGCTGGACCTGATTGGAGAAGGGGTAGAGACAAATGTGCAGAGAGACCTTCTGAATCGAATCGGTTGTTTTCTCCACCAGGGGTTCCTTTATTCAAAACCCATTTCTGAAAATGAAGTCGTCGACTTTTGTAAAAAAATCAAATTTATTTTTTAATCCGGTCTGTTCGTAAGGCTCGGTTGCGAAACCGACAACTGCCCGTCAGGTCGCGCCAACCCTGCAATTGACATTCGATCACCCCATTCCAACAGCAATCTCCCAACCTGCCATAACCCAGAGCAACAAACCAACTTTTTTCCATAAAGAGCGGGTTTTTGTTATAATCAGCCAATTTTTATCATCCTTTCCAATCGCTTCCCCTGCATGGAACTGAGGAATTGCCATGAAATTATCGATTAAATGGGTTCTCATAGGCGGCTTTCTGGGACTACTTCTCCTTTCGATCACAACTATTCTCGCCTCATCTTATCTGACTTCGGAAAAAATACTGCAGCGTCACGCCAAGGATATTATGGAAAATATTGCGACCCTGACCATCCAGGAATCGCAAAGCTACCTCAATCCGGCCCGCAGCGCTGTCCAGTTGACCCAACGCCTGGCAAGGAGTGAGGTGATCAAAAGCGAGGACGGGAATATGATGGAGCGGTATTTCTATGAGCAGCTCTCCCTCTATCCCCAGATTTCCGGTATATACTTCGGCAACCCCGCAGGTGAATTTATCATGGTCATGAGAAATGATTCAAAGTTTGAGGGGGGGTACCGAACCAAGTTCATCACAGCTGATGAGGAAGGCCGAAAAGTTGAATTGATCTGGCGAGATGTCCGCCAGCAAGAATTTTTGCGGGAAATTGACCCTGAAGACAGCTACGATCCTCGCAAAAGACCCTGGTACATCGATGCAAAGGAAAAGGGGAAACTGATCTGGACCCGGCCTTATATTTTTTACACCTCCCAGAAGCCAGGCCTGACGACCGCAAGCCCGGTGCTCAAGGACGCAGGCAGACTTCATGGCGTGATCGGCGTAGACATTGAAATCGATGAAATTTCGATGTTTCTGTCCAAACTCAAGGTTGGTAAAAACGGCCTGGCGTTTATTCTGAGCCGCCATGGCGATGTGATCGCTTTTCCCGAAATGGATAAGCTTCGACAACCAGCGGAAGAAGGGAACGGCACTTACCGGCTGACAAAAATCGATGAGCTGGAAAGTGTCCCCTGCCGCAAGGCTTTCGCTTCCCTGGGCCGTCCGGTTAACAACTTTGACCTTGATAAACCGGTTTTCACATCCTTTGTCCATGAAGGGGAGAATTACCATGCCATGTTCGCACCCTTTGAAAACCGGCAATGGCCCTGGGTCATCGGTATCTATCTGCCGGAAAACGACTATCTTGGCCCCATCAAACAGAACCGCCTTTTCAACATTTATTTCGGTCTCGGCATAGCCGCCTTTGCCACTCTAATCGGGCTTTTGATTGCACGCAGCATTGCCAGACCCATGAAGGCGCTGCAACTGGAAGCACAGGCCATAAAAAGCTGTAACCTGGGTTCTGCTTTCGAAGAAAAAAGTTTTATAAAAGAGATTCAGGATACGACCGAATCCTTTGCCCAGATGAAAACCGGACTGGAAACCTCCAGGCAGAAAAACGAAGAGCTGACCCAGGGTCTGGAAAAACAGGCCGAGTTACTTCAGGAAAAAGAACTGCAGTTGCGGGCTTCCTTTACCAGCCTTCTCAACTTCTCCGATGCTTTGATGGTCCTTGACGAAAACAGGCAAGTCTGTTTTATCAATCCGGCCGCAGAAATACTGCTGAAAACCAACGCCACGACAATTCAGGGCAAAGAACTACCTTTTCAGATGGGCAATAATGGAAAAACTGAAATCGAAATCCCCTCCAGCGGCGGCGAAACGCTGGTTGCAGAAATGTCGGTAGTCGATACCGAATGGGAGGGGCAGAAAGCCCAATTGGTCTCACTGAGGGATATATCGGAACAAAAGTGGGCTGAAAAATCTCTCAGCGAATCGAATCGAAACCTTAAAAAAACCGTTTTTGAACTGGCGCAACGGGAAAAACAGCTCAAGTCGATCGGCAAAATGGCGGAATTTTTCCAGGTCTGTACTACCGAGGGAGAGGTGATGAAAATCATTTCTCAAAACATGGAACTTCTTTTTCCGGTCGATGCAGGTTCGGTATATATCCTGGAAAAAAATTCGAAGATGTTTTCCTGCATCCACACCTGGGGAAACCAGAACCTGTCTGTCAAAAACTTCCCCCCGGAGCAATGCTGGGCTTTGAAAAAGGACCAACCCTACATGGCTGTTGCGGAAAAAACCAGGCTCCTCTGTGAACATGTCAAAGACGACTTGTCTGCTCATGACTTCCTCTGCCTGCCAATTTCCAGCCACCAGGGTCAACTTGGCCTGCTTCATCTGCAGCTCAAGAACGCCGGTAGCGAAAAACCTTCTTTAACCTCTGCTTTTTCCCTGGATTCCCTCAAAGAGCTCGGGGTGGCCGCGGCCGAACATATCGCTCTTGCTCTGACCAACGTCCGGCTTCAGGAAGAGCTTCATGCCCTGGCCATCCTGGACCCTCTTACCGGCCTCTATAACCGCCGTTATATGCAGGAATACCTGGAACAGGAAATCTCACGGGCTTCAAGAATGCAGGGGTCTATCGGCATCACTCTCCTCGATATAGACCACTTCAAGGAATTAAACGACCAATTTGGCCACGATGCAGGCGACAAGGTCCTCGAAGGACTGGCCGGAATTCTTCAGTCTCAGGTCCGGGAGGGGGATATCTGCTGCAGATATGGTGGTGAAGAGTTTCTTCTGATCCTGCCCGGAAGCAGTTACCAGGCAACTATGGAACGCGCCGAAACACTGCGCCGGGTCGTCAGCCAAACGGCATTTTATGACGACGGCAAGAATCTTGGCGCCGTGACCATTTCTCTGGGGGTCTCGGCATTTCCCGAACACGGAAAAAATTCTGAAACCCTGATCCGTGCCGCAGATCAATCCATGTACCAGGCCAAAGTCAAAGGGCGAAACCTGGTCCAGGGCCAGGAGACCTGAAAACTCCCCCAAACTTTTTTCAAGATGTCAGTTAATAGTAACGGAAGTTTATTATGTCTATTAATTACTATTCTGGTAATATTTAATTAATCGGCAACTATTCCGGTTTATTCATAAAGCTGTGTCGCAAGGCCGGTAAGTGTGCGTCAGATCAAGCCAAGCACAGTGACGCGCTCTTCAGGTATACTTACAGTACGTCGAAGAGCAAAGAGCAAGCGCGGCTTGAGGTGAAGCGCAATTGACGGTTGCAGCAAAAGTCTTCATTAATAATCCGGATATAATGACTGACACAATGGAGAAATCATGAGAGAAATCACAGCTCTGCTTTCAATCCTTCTTTCCGGAGGGATTCTTTCAGCCGCACCGGTTGACGCTGCAAAAATCGAAAAGGCAACCTTTGCAGGCGGCTGTTTCTGGTGCATGGAGAAACCTTTTGAAAAACTCGATGGGGTCATTTCCGTAACTGCGGGCTACACCGGGGGCACAACTAACAACCCGAGCTATGAAAATTATGGCGACGGAGGACATATTGAGGCGGTCGAAATTTTATTCGACCCCACAAAAGTCACCTACGAAAAACTCCTGGAGGTCTTCTGGCGGCAGATCAACCCCACCGACCCGGATGGCCAGTTTGTCGACCGCGGCCAAGCTTATTCCACGGCAGTTTTTTATCATGACAACGAGCAGAAATTATTGGCTGAAAACGCCAAAGCGGCACTTGATAAACGGGAGGCATTTGCGAAGCCAATTGTGACTCCCGTTATTCCAGCGGAAACTTTTTATCCGGCAGAAGATTACCACCAGGATTATTACAAAAATAATCCGTTGCGCTACACATATTATCGGAATGCTTCAGGACGGGACCGGTATCTGGACGAAACCTGGGGTAAAGAGCGAAAACAATGGACGATCAGGGAAATCAAAAGGAGGTTGTCGCCTCTTCAGTACCAGGTCACCCGGGAAAACGGAACGGAACCGCCTTTTAAAAACGAATTCTGGGACAATAAAAAGCCGGGGATTTACGTCGATATCCTTTCGGGAGAACCCCTTTTCAGCTCTACGGATAAATTTGATTCCCACACCGGCTGGCCCAGCTTCACCCAACCGCTGGTGCCTGAAAATATTGTATTCCGGGAAGATCGAAAGCTTATTTTCTCTGTACGAACCGAAGTCCGCAGTCAAAAAGGAGATTCCCACCTGGGGCACGTATTTGATGATGGTCCCGCACCCACCGGCAAGAGGTTCTGCATCAACTCGGCGGCCCTGCGTTTTATCCAACAAGAAGACCTGGAGAAAGAGGGGTATGGCGAATTTCTAAAGCTGTTTGACAAAAAAACCGGTTAGAAAACCTTTCCATAAAAAAGCCGGAGGAATCAGATCATCCCTCCGGCTTCTGCTGTTTTGAGCCATGCACAACCCTTTTTCAGGGCTTCAGCCTTGTTGTCCCATGCGGCCGAGAACAGTTCATAGGGCAAAAGGTTCTTTCCTGTCCGGTTCCGCCGACCTCATCTGAAATGCTTGGGCAAAAAACGGGAAGACTGGCTAAGTCCCCTTCCAGGATAAATTTCCGACCGATAAAGGGAATTGTTGAAATGACGGAACCTGCCTGAGAAGGAGCTTCTATAAGCCTGGCGGTAATGGCGGCTTTGCCTGAAATGGTTTCTGAAGTGAGAGTTCAGGCGACGCTCAAAACCCTGGGGTCGGCGGATTTGCGCTTGGTCAGAGCGTCCATATTGTCGCTCGTTATTGCTGTCCTGCTCACGGTATTGCTGGCCAAAACGCCCATCCTGACCATCATAACGGCCACCCTCACGACCGTAGCGTCCGTCCCGACCATCATAACGACCGCCCTGACGGCCGAAGCGCCCATCCTGGCCATCATTTCGATTGCCCTGGCGGCCAAGATCCTCCTGGACATCATCAGGACCGAGACGCCTTCCAAAACGATCTGTTGCGTCATCATGGGGACCGCGCCTGCGCTCAACCACGCCCTCCTCAACTTCCTGGGCCTCTTCTCCCGGCTTGGGGTCCCCAGCTTTTCTATATTTGTTTTCCTGGCCCTTCAGGGAAGGCTGGATAACATCCCCTGCCAAAGCTGAAAAAACCAGCCCCATGCCGCTCAAACCGATGATTGAAACTACCAGTAGTACCTTTATAAAAAGCTTCATGTCACACCTCCGCCTCTATTCTATATGCAGAAAAAAACTGGTGCAAACTGTTTCTTTGATCAACTCATTTTCCCAACTCTTTCAGTTGTCCAACATCGGAAAAAACCACTTTTATTTTATGCAATCGTTAATCATCGGAATCTTTTCGGGATCCATCTCAAACCTGAGCAATCCCGCTCCTCCTTCTTTCCCGACGAGCTGTTCCGGGGGGTGAAGAAGTAGTTCCGCCAGACACCTTTCCATCTGTTTTTGCAGATTTGCAACATCGAGACCTTGATAATCCGCTTCGTATGATTTAAGCAGCACCACACCGGACTCAAAAAGACTGCGCGCTCCACGCATATTTCCCTGGCTGAAATGATACAGTGAAAGAGCCCACTGAATAAGTGCCTGCAAAAATTCCCGCGACTCGTCAAATGTGGAAAGCCAGAGTTCCTCCCACACCTCATGAGCCTGGAAAAATTCTCTGTTGTTAAAATGTTCAATCCCTTTTCGAAACCGGGGGTCCTGGATTTTTTTCGCCGCCATTACCTGAACCTTTCGTTCATCTCTGGGAGAAAAATTTTAGTTTTCAAAAAAACCGGCAATGCTCTTTCGTCGGCCATTGCGCAAAATTTTATCAAGTTTATAATATTTACAGCCCCTATCCAGTTTTTCATTATTTTTCTCAAAAAAAATCTAAAAACGCTGTCTTGACCTAAGTCAAGGTACTTTCCAATTCCTTCCGGTAAAAGATTTGTTAACAAAAGAAAACTTCCAAAAACAAAAAAAGGAGGCACAGGATGTTTTGCTATCAATGTCAGGAAGCAGCCGACAATAGCGGTTGTACCGAACGGGGGATGTGCGGCAAGGTTGAGGATACCGCCAACCTGCAGGATCTCTTGATTTTTACTCTGAAGGGCTTGTCCATTTACGGCAAAAAAGCCGGGGAACTGGGGGTGCCGATCAATGAGGACGGCCTTTTTATCGCCCAGGCACTCTTTTCTACCATCACCAACGGCAACTGGGACAACGACCGCTTTGTTGCCATGATCAGGGAGGCCCTGCAGAGGCGGGATTCCCTGAAGGAAAAATACCTGGCCGCCTACAAAACCAAGCACAGTCAGGATGCCCCTGGCGAACCCGCAGGGACCTCGGGTGTTTTTGATAAAATCAAAAAGCTTTTCTTTGGCGGCGATGCACAGCCTTCTCAACAGCCCTCAGCAGACCTTCCTGAGGCTGCCACCTGGTTGGCCAACGACGAAACAGCATTCCACGAAAAAGCCAAATCGGTTGGCGTTCTCGCCACAGAGGATGAGGATGTCCGCTCTCTGCGCGAGTTGTTGATTATCGGGGTCAAAGGCCTTTCCGCTTACGCCGATCACGCGGCTATGCTCGGCAAGGAAAAAGCGGAAATCTATACCTTTATCATGGAAGCTTTGGCCGCAACCACAGAAGAAAAGACCTCTGATGAACTGGTCGCCCTGGTTCTGAAGGCCGGGGAAACAGCCGTCACCACCATGGCCCTGCTCGACGAAGCCAACACATCCGCCTACGGCCATCCGGAAATCACCGAGGTCAATATCGGTGTTCGCAACAACCCCGCCATCCTGATCAGCGGGCATGACCTGAAAGACATGGAAGAACTTCTGAAGCAGACCGAAGGAACCGGCGTGGACGTCTATACCCACTCGGAAATGCTGCCGGCAAACTACTATCCGGCGTTTAAAAAATACGAACATTTTGTCGGTAACTACGGCGGTTCCTGGTGGCATCAGAACAAGGAATTCAAATCTTTCAACGGTCCGATCCTGATGACCACAAACTGCATCACTCCCATCAAAAAAGAATCTTATCAAGACAGGATCTTTACTACCGGAATGTCCGGTCACCCCGGAGTCAAGCATATTGCCGACAGGCCTCAGGGGGGAAGCAAGGATTTCTCTGAAATCATCACCCTGGCCAAAACATGCGCTCCCCCGACGGAAATCGAAACGGGAACAATTGTCGGCGGTTTTGCCCACAACCAGGTTCTCGCCCTGGCCGACAAGGTCGTGGAAGCAGTCAAGTCCGGTGCCATCAAGCGCTTTGTGGTCATGGCCGGATGCGACGGACGCCATAAATCGAGGGACTATTACACCAAGGTAGCGGAAAACCTTCCCAAAGATACCGTGATCCTGACCGCGGGATGCGCCAAGTATCGCTACAACAAGCTCAATCTCGGCGACATCGGCGGAATCCCGCGGGTCCTGGATGCCGGCCAGTGCAACGACTCTTACTCCCTGGCGGTTATCGCACTGAAACTGAAAGAAGTCTTCGGACTGGAGGATATCAACGAACTGCCGATTTCCTACGATATCGCCTGGTATGAGCAGAAGGCCGTGGCCGTGCTGCTGGCGCTCCTTTTTCTCGGCGTCAAGGGAATCCGCCTCGGTCCCACACTTCCGGCATTTTTATCCCCCAACGTCGCCAAAGTCCTGGTAGAAAACTTCAATATCAAACCCATCGGAGAAGTTACAGCAGATATCGAAGCTATGATGAACGGCAAATAATAAAATATTTTGAGACGTTTAAAAGGCATCCTGCTCCACCGGACAGGATGCCCTTTATTGACATTCAGAAGAAAAGGCCGAAGCAAAGGAGCCTTCAGCACATCCATAGTCTGTTTTTCCTTCGACCTTCTACCTGAACACCTGAAAACGAGAGGGCAACGATGATAGAACTGATAAAAAATGCTCCCTACAAAGATGAAGGGATGGGAAGGCGGAAACTGGTCGATGAAAAACACCTGCTTCTGATGCAGGCTGCGCTGAAACCCGGCCAGAGCGTCCCTCAGCATACGTCCGATTCCAACGTACATCTTGTTGTTCTCAAGGGAAAGGTTGTCATCACCCTGAACAATGAGAAGGTCCTTGCCGGTGAAGGGCAACTTATTCCTGTTGCCCTTGGAACATATATGGATATTGTAAACACCGGTGAGGGTAATGCCACATTCCTGATTTTCAAAACCCCTCATCCCGCGGAGATTGCCAATATTACATAGCCTTGACTCCGGAAATTTTCCTTTTTTTTGACTGCTTTCCCGTTTCAGAGTATCCTCTAATCATATACCTGTTCGTTTTCTGTATACTTTGTAATTCATGGAGGCGGCGGCATGAATATTCTGATTCTTTATTATTCGGAAAGCGGAAACACCCGAAAAGTTGCGGAAGCCATGGCCTCGGGTTTATCTTCCGCGCCTGACACCATTGTTGACTTGCGTCATATTGAAAAAGTTAACCCAGCAAGGTGGGAAAATTATGATCTGATTTTCATCGGTACTCCCGCAATCAGCTGGACCATAGCCGAGCCGGTAAAAAAAGCATTCGAAAATTTTCCGGCCGACACCCGTCCGGTCTTCAAACTGGCACTTTTTGTAACCTATGGCGTTCCTGATATCCAGTTTTACGGAGAATGTATCGACCTTGTTAAATCCTACTGTCAGAAGTTGAACGTCGAATATCTGGGTGAATACTGTTGTCTGGGCGAACACAGAGTTATTGACCGCCTGGCCCAGGTTCATCCGGAAAAAGTACCTCTCGCCCAAACCTCTCTGGGCCATCCGGATGAAACGGATCTGCAGAAAGCCGCCGATTTTGCTGTGGACATATACAGCCAGGCTCTGGATGAAAACTGAACCGGAAAACCGTCAAACTCTGTCATTCAAAAAATGGGGATTATTGGACGGATTTGACCAATCGGATTCCCCGGCATTTTCCTGAATGGCAAAACAACTAAACTCTGGAAGCCAGCCCCAAAACCGGAAAGAACTTTTGTCCAACGGTACATACCCTGATACGTGAATTTTTCAAATTCTCAAAGATTTAATAATGGCAAACATTCAGCACCCCCCTCCTGAGAAAAAAACCATTCAGTTCAAGTCAAAAAAAAATCGCAAAAGAATATAAAACCATAAAATTGATGATTGAACTTTATTGCCGGAAAACTCATAATTCCGATGGTCATATTTGTGATAATTGCCAGGAACTATTGAACTACTCCATAGAAAAGCTCTTTCAATGCCATTATGCTGAAAACAAACCCCGCTGTCAGGACTGCAGTACCCCATGTTATGCTGAACCACAGAAAAGTCTGATCAGACGGGTCATGAAATTCTCCGGCCCCCGCATGATCCTGTATCATCCCCTGTTGGCTATTCAGCATCTATTGGTTAAATATCTAAAAGGGCCAAAATCCTTACCTTAAAAAACCCCGCGCTATTAACAGGAAAACCTCATTCAAGCCCGGTTTATTCATGAGGCTTCGTCGCGAAACAGGTAAGTGTGCGTCAGATCAAGCCAAGCACAGTGCCGCGCTCTGCAGGCGTACTTGCAGTACGTCAAAGAGAAGGAGCAAGCATGCCTTGAGATGGCGTGCAATTGACAGTTGCAGCAGAAGTATTCATAAATAATCCGGGCGAACTCATGGAACAACTCCAAGCCAACAACAGTTCCAGACACTGTTTATAAGAGGTCAAATTCCTGACGCCAAAAAAACAATACGCTTCCAAAGTATCGGAAATTTGACACCCACGCCAAACATCAGAGAAAAACGCTCTTTCCAGCACGGTTAAAACAGTTTTTTTTTATTTTTGATTTTTTTTCAAGTGTCGCTCTTGCCCGACAAGTGCCTAAAAAATAATGTGTTTTCTCTAATTAAATATCGAGTAAAATCGGCTCAACAACTTTTCCTAGTTTTTTTAAATAATATTTTTTTTAGGTTGGCACAAAGGGTGAAATAAATGAACTCAAAATTAACGAATTATTTTTAAGAAGCCAAAACTCATAAAAATTTTAATAGTTTTCATCTACCTCCCCCCCCCCCCACCCCCCAAAAAACATGGGGCCTGATTCAGGCCCCATGTTTTTTATTCCAGCCGCTCTAAAAGTTTTAAAAAAGCAGGTTTAATAATCTCGGCTTTCTGACCCAGGATTTTGCAGGCAAAAATCGATATGCACAGCCAGGAAAAACCAAAGCCGGACGATTGTTTTTTCGTCCGGCTTTGGTTATCAGGATTTTTAAAGTGAATCAATATCACTTCATCCGGTGTCCCCCCATACAAAACTTTTCTTAAATTTTAGTTTTAACCCGGTCTATTCATGAGGCTTTGTCGCGAAGCTGGCAAGTGTGCGTCAGATCAAGCCACACACAGTGAGGCGCTCTGTAGGCGTACGTCGAAGAACAAGGAGCGAGCACGGTTTGAAATGGCGTGCAATGGACGGATGCAGCAAAAGACTTCATGACTAACTCGGGTTAGCTCAGCGCAAACCCAGCCGGTTAAACAGAATGCCACAATATTTGTTAACAGGGTTTCGACGTGAAAGGGAATTAAAAACAGGATTTTTCCGAATGCCAAGATGTCTCAGCTCGGAAATTAAGCGTTTGTCACATCCCATCTTCAGCCCCTTCTGATAGGTGCGAATTGCCTGGAGTCTCTGACCAGCCAATGCGTATATCCGTCCCAGGTTCAGATAGAAAGCCGGATTTCGAGGATCCTTCTGAATGGCCTCAAGACACATGGATGCCCCTTCTTTCAACTTACCTCGCTCTCTCGCAAGACAGTAACCCAGATAGCAATTTACCAAGGGGGTTTTCGCAATCTGAGAGGCATTTTCAAAGTGTATCAAAGCTTCAACTGTGTTTCCTCGTTCAACGGCAATAGTTCCTTGCTTGGTTAAGTCTTCAAACTCCTTCATCATATCCCCACCTCCAGTCCATTTATTTGCCAACCACTACCCAGTCTTAATAAAATGCAATGGTTAGCCTTTTTTCCCTCGAATTTACAGCATCGTAGTTGCTGTACCACCTGCCCCTGAAAATTGGAAAATTTGCAATGCTCATTCCTTTTACACTGAAACTGTGTAAAAGCTGTTATTCAAACCAACGATTCCCCCTATTGAAGACAGTAAAAGCGCGGGTCCGCACATTTTTCCAGTCATCTGTCCGGCTGGGAACCGACTGACAGACTCTTAAACGAATCTGGCTATTTGACGTACTCTTGCAAAAGAACAGAAAAGGGCTTGCTTCCTGAAACCATGAAAAGAAAAGATCTTTATCGATTTTATTTCGATAGAGATACCAGCAACTTATATCAATTATAAAATCCTCATGGACGATCTCCACCGTTGCTATGACGCCCACAGCTTTCTTGTCAAACATGAATAATAAAATTATTAGAACAACCGACAAAAAGTTCTAAGATTCTGTAATTAAAAAGAAAATAGTTCATCAAACCTCTTTTTGGGCGTTCTTATTTCAAAAATAGACATTTAGTCTTGCCTTATGACGGATTGAAAAGTGTGATCGCAGGTTCACTTGGCAAACTCGGCAGCCGACATCTGAGCAGAACTCTATTCAGATGCCCTGCTTTTCATGAATGGACATTCGACATTCTTCGCAAATTCAATTCTACTCCCCACCCAGATCTCCTAAAGTTTTTCCATCCCGGTTTTTTCTAACAAATTTGGATGGGCACCTTTAATTCTCCTGAATCTGTGATGAAATTAAATATGGGTGAATTTTTTTCTCGGCCAGGTTTAATGTCATTCAATCCTTCTTTTGAAGAGGTTTGCTAAAATTCTATCCGCTAAATTTTTTGATCATTTTTCTGCCAACGCCCCATCCTCAAAAAACTTGGAAGGTTTTCAAAAGGAGAAACAAATGCGAGACGATAAGACCGGACTGCCCCTGTCTCGAAGACACTTTATCCAGTTGGGGCTTTTATCTGGAAGCGCCTTCCTTCTTCCCTCCTCCGCTTTTGGCAAAATATTGAATTCAAAAGTGCACCCCAGCTATCCCCAAACCATTGCGGCCTTACAAAGATCCTATGAACAGGAAGTTGGTGCACACCGCAGCTATGTGGCATTTTCCAAAAAAGCAAAAAAGGAAAATTATCCAAATATCAGTTACCTCTTCACGGCTTTTGCCACATCAGAGCTCATCCATTCCCGGATATTCCGGGAATTGCTCATTGAGCTTAACGCCGGTGTGGAAAAAATCCCTGGGGGGAAAATCAGAATTGCACCGACCAAAGCCAACCTGAAAAAAGCGGCGAACCACGAAATTGATCTGATCGAAAAGTTCTACCCGGAATCCATGAGAATCATACGACGGGAAAAAAATCAGGCTGCCCTTACCATCTGCCGCTATTCATGGGAATCTCATCTGCAGCACCATGATAAAATCCATAAAATCAACAAGTGGACCAACCGGTTTTTTAACACCGTGGCAGGTATTATTGAAAAGGAAACCACGCTTTACTATGTATGTTTTCAGTGCGGCTCAACTCTTGCCGGAATTCCGGGAAAAACCTGCCCCATCTGTTATGAATCCTCAAAGCATTACAAAATGATTGATAGAAAAGAGCTTTTCAGCAAAGCTCTCGTTTAATTGCCAGAGGACCTTTTGACCGGTTTTAAAATGCCATAAAGAGGGCATTATATGACAAAGAGTAACGCCAGTAAGAAATCGAACCGTGTCCATGCCGGCAACGTTGGGTGGTCTCGCTTGCCGCGCTACCCGGACGACCTCATGCAAGTTCTTCACTGGAAAGAACTCATCGGCCCATCGACGGGAGCCGGTATCAGGCACGGTGAGGTCAGAATCGGTGTAATCCATCTGGATGCCGGAGCCACCTATCCAGCTCATGCTCATCCTGCACCGGAAATCTACTTTATCATTCGAGGAAAAGCCGAGTGGACTGTGGGGGATGAGACTTTCGAGGCAATACACGGCATGGCCATCTATCATCCACCGGATGTTTCTCACAATATGATCAATAGTGATGTCGAGCCTCTGGTTTCCGTTGTTTTCTGGTGGGCACCGGGAGGCAAGAGAGGGGTAATGGACAAGCCATCCGTTCTTTTGGAACAGGACGACAAAGGAGGCTGAAAATGGATCGCTTTGAAAAAATCGACCAAATTTCATCAGGAGAACTTCGCCGGTGGATGGATGAAGGAAAGGACTTGGCTCTCATAGATACTTTGCCGAAAGATCATTACCAGAAAATCCACCTGCCGTGCGCTGAAAACGCCTGTGTTTTTGAAGTTTCTTTTCTGGATCAGGTGAAGGCCGTTGTTTTGGATAAAAGCAGGACTATCGTGGTTTATGGTGCAAGCGCGGAGACCATGGATGCGTTAAATGCCGCGGAAAAGCTTATTCAGGCGGGATACTCGCAGGTGGTTGCCCTGGAAGGGGGAATCCAAGAGTGGCGCTCCAACGATTTTGTTTGTGAAGGGAGAGAACCCGAGCAACCGGAAAAAGCCGAGCAGGTTCTCTGTCTGGAAGATCGAATCTACAAAGCCAGCCTTGAAAAAAGTCTCATCGAATGGGCTGGACGGAATCCTAACTCGAAACACCACGGTACTGCGCAACTCTCGGCGGGGGAAATTGCCGTGGCGGGTGGAAAAATCACCGGAAATTTCGACATCGATATGGAATCCTTAAAAAATATCAACCTGGAAGGGGATCATTTGCAGCCCGTGTTGATTTCCCACCTGAAATCCGACGATTTTTTCTTTGTCAAAATGTTTCCAAAAGCCCGCTTCACCATTCAGAGCGCTTTTCCTTTGAAAAATCCGACATTCACCACACCAAATTTTGAAGTTCATGGCATTCTCGAACTGCGCGGGGTCCGCGCTGATCTTCAGTTTTTTGCGACTCTCAACAAGCTGGATGATGGGCAGATAGCCGTGGAGGCTCACTTTGATATTGACCGGACACGCTGGGGAATCATTTATGGGTCAAGCCGCTTTTTCGAGCATCTCGGGATGCACCTGGTATTTGACCCCATAAGCATCCAATTAAAAATTGTGGCAACCTGATCATCTTTTTGCAGACAAGGATTCATGCCCGATTCAAGTCCATCTTTTTCATATTGCTGCTATAATATTGAATAGTTACAAAAAAGCTTAAGTTCGGGAGATTTACCATTTCTTTTGCTATTAATCAGTTGAACCCTGACAATTGCCAGTGAAAAAGTCCCACCCAACAACAGAAAACAGAACTCGTTATTGCCAACAACCCGGGAATTGGAAAAAATAATGGACATAGTTCTGGAAGCACTTCGAGTCATTGTTGTTGGATCGGTTTTTTTTCTCATGATTCTGAGATGGAAAACCCCTGAACTATCGAAAATCGGGGGCTGGAATCAATTGGTATTCGGCTTTGCCCTGTTATTCTTTGGAGCGGCAATCGACTTCACGGACAACTTCCCTGAGTTGAACAAGTGGATTGTTATCGGAGAAACTCCGGTCCAGGTGTTTCTGGAAGAAATGGTGGGCTACCTCCTAGGCAGTTTTCTTCTCGCTATCGGCTTTTACAGATGGCTTCCAAAAATAATTGAACACGACAGGCAAAACAAGGAACGCCTGGAAAAAGCCTCCTCTGAAATAAAAACCCTGAGCGGGCTGCTGCCGATCTGCTCCTCCTGCAAAAAGATACGAGATGACCATGGCTATTGGAGTCAAATCGAAGGCTATATCAGCCATCATTCAGAAGTGACTTTTTCCCACAGCATCTGCCCGGATTGCGCCAAAAAACTTTATCCGAACCTTGAAATATATGAGAACGAAGAGTCGTGAAAAAGCCCAGAGCTTTCATTGATATGGGTTTTTGTGGCAGGATATCAGGTGACAGGAATCTGAAATTCCTGCATTCTATTTCTGCAGACTCGAAAACCACACAAGAGAATCCAGGAATGAAGAGACTTCCCGAAAGTATAACAGTTCCCAATAGTGTGTTATGAAATCAATTTTTTCGACCGACATAACAAATTCAAACTTTTCCCACCTGAGGTGGCTTGCTTTTTTTGCCTTGTTTTTTCTTCTAGCCGGTTGCAGCTCCATAGACTATTACAAGAACGCCGTCAATGGCCACTTTGAAATCCTCCGGAAAGCAGAACCCATCGAGGAGGTCGTTTCCCGAGACGCCACCAGTCCGGAGCTGAAAAAGAAGCTGCTGAATATGCAGCAGGCCCGCGATTTTGCCAGCAAGACCCTTCTCCTCCCGGATAACGGGAGCTATCGCCGATATGCGGATATTGGGCGGGAATGTGTGGCCTGGAACGTCATTGCCGCCGAAGAATTTTCCGTCGAACCCAAGCAATGGTGTTTTCCGGTGGCCGGGTGTGTCAGCTACAAGGGATTTTTCTCCCCCCGGCAGGCAAAACAGTACGCAGCGGAATTACGGAAACAGGGTTTGGATACATATGTGGCGGGTGCGCTGGCTTACTCCACTCTTGGATGGTTTGATGATCCGATTCTCAGCACTATGCTGTCACACAGGGAATCCCACTGCATTGAGGTCCTGTTTCACGAACTGGCCCACCAGAAACTGTATATTGAAAATGACACTGCTTTCAACGAAGCCTTTGCCACTGCTGTCGCCGAGGAGGGGATAAGACGCTGGTTCGTCAAAACCAACAACAAAGCCTATGAAGATTTTCTTGCCTCCCGGCAGCAAAAAAATGACTTCAACACCCTGATTCTGAGTACCCGCGAAAAACTGAACGCTCTTTATCGCCAAGGAATAAGCCCTGAAGCGATGCGTCAACAAAAAGCGAAACTTTTCAGTCAATTGAAATTTGACTACAAAGAGTTCAAAAAACACTGGAATGGAGATGATCGCTATGACGCCTGGATGTCCAAAGAACTGAACAATGCTCATCTCGCACTGGTGGCCACCTACAATGATCTTGTGCCGATATTTAACCTGGTGCTTTTGCAGTCTAACGGAGATATGAAAACTTTTTATGAAAGGATTTTCGCTATTTCATCACAGCCTTTCGAAGATCGGCATCAGACTCTTCGGAGAATTTATGCCCACAGAGTCACAGGGGTTCCAGTCACAGTCTTGTCTAAATAGGACGGGTTTGATTTTGTAGAGGTTTTTGGAAAAATCGATTTCCGGTAGGAGGTTCCATGAAAGTCGTCTGTCTTTTGGGCAGCCCCCGCAAAAACGGCAATAGCACCACCTTGGCCCGGCATTTTCTCAATTGCGCCGAAAACCTGGGTGCTGAAACGGAGAGCTTTTATCTCAACGGGCTGGATTTCAAAGGCTGCCAGGCCTGCAACCTGTGCAAAACAAAATTTGAAAATTGCGCTCTCAACGATGACCTGAGTCCGGTACTCGATGCAACTTTCAACGCCGATATGGTCGTTATGGCTTCCCCGGTTTACTACGGCGATGTCTCGGCCCAGCTCAAAACCTTTATTGATCGAACTTACTCCTATCTTTTACCGGGCTATATTGCCAAAGCCCACCCCAACCGTCTTCAAGAACGCAAAAAACTGGTATTTATCCTCACCCAGGGGCACCGTGACCCCGACTGGTTTTCCGGCATTCTGCCACGTTACCAGGACCTTTTTCACTGGACGGGATTTGCCATTACTCACCCCTTACGGGTAGTTGACGTTTACAACGAGGGGGATGTCGACGTGCGCCAGGATGTCCTTAAAAAGGCTGAAGCGCTGGCTCTCAAGCTGGCATCGCAGGAAAGCTGACCCACAAGGGGTAATTTGAAGCGGGAAACCTTGGATACTGTTCTTCCTGAAGAAATCCGGGAAAAACTAAAAATGGCTTTTTTACACAATTTTGAGAAATTCTGTTCCGTTCTAATAAATACCCTTTCAAAAAAGGGTCAGGTCTTTTATAACTTTTTAAATCAATCAAACTGCAAACACACCACTAATTTCAAACGACCCCTGGCAACCACCAGTATTCATCGCGGCGGTGTTGATCGGCACTCTGAGCCCGGCATAACGCCGGGCTGATTTTTTATATCCCATGGCTTACTTCCTCCCGCCACCACCGGATCCGCCTGAGCCACCGCTACCACCGGCACTCCCACCGGAACCTCCAGTGCCCGCACCAGCGCTGCCACTTCCGACACCACCCTTTCCAGCCGAGCCCAAGCTGTCAGCTTTCATACCACTGCGAATCCCGTGGGAATAGCTTTGGGCAAGCTTATCCGGGTCCGCTTTTCTGGACTGATTCATAAATGAGTGGCGCAACGTTTTCATTTCCCTGGCCTGGAAATTGTTCTGCAGAGCTTCACGGACAACCTCCTCAACCAATCCGGAACGGACCCCCAGGCGAGCCATACTCCGCACCGTGTTGCACGTTTCCAAGGAAAGTTCTTCGGCCCGATTCCTGGTCATCTGCCGCGTCCGAACCTGCAACTGCTCTCTCACGGCCTCGATATCTTTCTCCGTCATACCCGCTGTCAGCCCTTGAGCAATGGAGTCACCCAATCGGCTCCTCTGCTGTCTATCAAGGGAAATTTTTTCCGCCTGCTCATAAGCAAAAGAATAGCGGGAACGGACCTGCTCCATGGCCTGCACCACAGCCTGGTCCCTGACCTGTTTGGCCATTCCTTCCCTGGCCTTGCTTATGACTGGAGCCTCCGGCAATCCTTCACGTTTAGCCTGCATGATTACGTTCTGGGCTCTCACCATCGCCTCATTCCGAAAGTGGTTCCGTTCCATGAGCTGAACCATTTCAATAGCCTCGTCTTTCGGGATACCAAGCCTTATCATTTCGCGAGTATTGGTCCTGAGTTGTACGGAAGCCTGTTCAGAAAGGCCCACATCCACCTCATCTGCAAACGCCCCGGAGGCCCCCAGTAAAAACATCATAAGGATAGCTGTCAGCGTTTTCATATCGTCCCCCCAATCATACTTTGTGCTCGATGAACTGGAAAATATCTTTTTTTTCAACCTCTTAATTCATAAACGAATGGGCAGAAAAAAAGTTACATGTCCGGTTCATAAATACAGTTCTCCATGCCGAACCCATCGTATTCTTTCAACCGGCAAGCCGGCACATAAATTTTGCCGTCCACAAGATAAAAATATTTAAATTCCACCCCTGCCGGGGCCACGGTTTCCCAGGTTTCCGACCCAACTCTTCCCGCGTTATGGACCTTAAAGCCGTCCAGGGAACATGCAAAAGCCACATGGACAGCTTCGGGCATTTTAAGATAGAGGTGAAGGATTTCACCCTCTACCTGGTGGTAATGACCGGCACACCCGACAAACAACAGCAAAATCAGAATTAGCAAAAACCGCCTCATATGGATGTCTCCACAAACAAAATGGAGTTTTCCCCTCCGAAATCATCTTTTTCACGGGCCTGAACGGTTGGGTCGGCAACATGCTGCTGCCCATCCAGGATATAAGCATAGCGATGCTCTCCTACTGGAAGATTGAAGTTTGCCTCCCAATAGCCGGAAGACCCCACCCGCGTCATGGGAACCCGTTCCCATGATGTAAAAGTGCCGGAAATATCCGCCCGGCCAATGTCCGGTTGGTAAATGACGAAGCGGTTCGGTGTGGTCGCCGTTGATCGATCCGGAGGCATGTCGGTAAACATGAACAAGGCCAAGACCGCCAGTGCGGTTGTCAAAAACCCCAAGGGGCGGAAAAAGGAGCCGACCGTTTTGACAAACCGCTGGTTGTGCGGTTGCGGATTTTCGAAAGGCACCTCAGCCCACGCCTCATCAAACACCGGAACATGGTTAACCACTTCGGATCGGACCTGCTTTTCCTGGCGCAGGAGAGCTACCGATTCCTCCTTGAAAACCTTGTCGGCATGTATTTTTTCTACAAAACCTATTTTCTCATCGAGATTCAATTCATCATCGATGAACAGGCTGAGCCAATATTCCATCATTCGCCTCCTGTTTTAAGGATCGATTTGAGGCTGAGCCGAGCGCGGTGAACTTTGACCTTGACATTGGACTCGCTGAGATCGACGATCCCGGCGATTTCCCGGTAACTGAAGCCACCCCCTGCGACCAACGCCAGGATATCTCGTTCCTCCTTGCTAAGTTCTTGTAATGCATCAAGCATCCGCCGGTATTCTTCCCGGACCAAAAACTGATGTTCCTGATCTCCACAACAATCGTTGTCATTATCTTCCAGAAACACGCTCACCTTTTTCCGACGCGACTCATCAAAAACCAGGTTGCGTGCAATCACATACAGAAGCGAAGCATTCCCCTGCACATGCCGGTACCTTTCCAGAAAACGGGTAAAACTTTCCTGCATGATGTCACCGGCAAGATGATAATCGCCTGTCATGCGCATCAGATAGGCAAAAAGCTTATCTTTGTGTTTTTCGTAGAATAGCCGGTATTCATCCATATATTTTTATAACGCCTGTCGTTGGAAAACGTTACAATTTCCTGACGCCTTTTCACATGCTCTTTACTTGCCCCCACAAAAATTGGCCTCTTTCCTTTAATTATTGCCGATTTGTGCCGAAAGCAAAAACATGGTTTATTAAAACCCTCTTTTAAAAGGATTAATTACAAAGCAGCGGATATCCACAGTTCAGCCCACTTTATTCATGAGGCTTTACCACAAAATCGGCAAGGGCACATCAGAGCTCGCATGCACAGTGACGCGCGCTCCAGCAAGCCCAAACGTTAGCGCCCCATGTAACTCGTCCTGTCATCTTCAAAGCATTTGGCCTTTACCATTAAAGCCTCCCCATGTAATATTAAAACTGTTGGGAAACAGCTATTGCCTGACCTGCGATTGGTCGGTTTTGAACAACACCTGGGAGGACCACATGCTTTACGGAATGACCAGAAATGAAGCACTTTCGCTGGTTCATGACCAGCTCAAGAACCCCAACATGATCAAGCATTGCCTCGCGACCGAAGCCGTGATGAAAGCCCTGGCGGAAAAACTGGGCGAAGACCCTGAAAAATGGGCATTAGCAGGGCTTCTACACGATCTGGATGCGGAAGCCACAGGTGATGACCTGTCGGTTCACACCCATGAAACGGTCAGAATCCTCAAGGAAAAGGGGCTTGATGAAGGAATTATCGAAGCGATACGGCTCCATAATGAAAGTGCCCATCAGGATAAACGTTCCACGGTCTTTCATCATGCTCTGGCTGCCGGTGAAACAATCACGGGGCTGATCATTGCGACTGCCCTGGTATATCCGGACAAAAAACTGGGCAGCGTCAAACCGAAATCGGTCAAAAAACGCTTCAAAGAAAAAGCCTTCGCAGCCGGGGCCAACCGCGACATTATTCGTGAATGCGAAAAATGCGGCCTCGAACTGGGAGACTTCTGCGACCTGTGCCTGATCGCAATGCAGGAGATTTCCGGGGAACTGGGGCTATAATAGCTTCTTCAGATAAGCTTTTGGATATTCCTTAACCAGGGTCATTCATGAGGCTTTGTCGCGCAACCGGTATGTGTGCGTCAGATCAGGCCGAGCACAGTGACACGCGATGCAGGCGTACTTGCAGTACGCTGAAGAGCAAAGAGCGAGCACGGCCTGAGATAGCGCGCAATTGACGGTTGCAGCAAAAGTTTTCATGAATTATCCGGGTCAGGTTGGGTAAACAAAAGAATGGTTTTACGAAGTTGGTAGGATGCTGGGCGAGGGGGCCATAACAGCCCCCTCGCGCAAACCTTGATTAAGAAAAGGGGGTTACTTGGAAGATTTTACTCAGAGCAAAAGGGTGTTCCATCAATTCTTTACAGAGCTTTGGGATAGCAAACGTACTCAGCTTTGGCTACTTCTTCCCCACACTTTTCACATTTAAAATTTTTCTGGGAACGATAAATTGCAAGATGGGCCTGTCCGGGAGCGCCTCTCTTCTTTACATGACAGATATGAGGACAGTTTCCTGCTTTTTCACAATCACAATTCAGTGCCATTTGTTTTCCTCCTTGGTAGCTATATATGCTTCTCTTCTTATTGGCTGTAACAATTTTGAAGCCTGTTGCTAAACTCCCCTTTCCCTTTGAAAGCAAAAATATCATCGACAAACTTTCATGTCAATACTTAACAATAAGCGATGAATAGGAGTTTTAAAATGCTTCCCCTGAAACGGAAAAAAGTTAGAATGTTTGAAATAAAAAAATTGCGGCAATTCACTATTCGGACAACAGAATGATTGAACTAAAAAAGATTCTCCAGGCTTTAAAAAACGGCGAGCTTTCCGTCGAAGATGTGGAACAGAGACTTCGCTGGCTCCCTTTCCAGGACGTGGGGGAGGCTCTTGTCGACCACCACAGGGAACTACGCCTCGGCTTCCCCGAAGTCCTGTTCGGGGAGGGGAAAAATCCCGAACAACTGCTTTCCATCATGACGGCCATGGCCCATAAGGGAAGCAATATTCTGGTGACAAGGCTCTCTACCGAAAAAGCCGAGCCCCTGAAGAAATATTTTCCCAAGGGCTGTTACGATCCCCTCAGCCGCACCTTCGTGCTGGAACATAGCACAGTGGAAAATCGCGGCAAAGGGACGGTGCTGGTGATGTGCGCCGGAACTTCGGACCTTCCCGTGGCGCGGGAAGCGACGGTCACCTCCCGCGCGTTCGGCAATTCCGTGGAGGAGATCGTCGACGTGGGTGTTGCCGGCCTGCACCGGCTTTTTTCCCAGACTGAAAAACTGGGCCAGGCTTCAGTACTCATCGTCGTAGCCGGCATGGAAGGGGCGCTCCCTTCTGTTGTCGGCGGGATGGTTCCGGTACCGGTGATTGCGGTTCCCACCTCGATCGGCTATGGTGCCTCATTCAGTGGTCTGGCCGCCCTGCTCGGCATGCTGAATTCCTGTGCCAGCGGAGTGACGGTCGTCAACATCGACAATGGTTTTGGCGCTGCATGCGCTGCAACGCGCATCAACCGAATCGGAGCAACATGACGAACTACAGAAAACTACTCTATCTGGACACCTTTTCCGGCATCTCCGGGGATATGTTTCTTGGGCTCCTGGTCGATCTCGGAGTCAATCTGCACGACATCAGAAAACACCTGCAGACCCTCGAACTTCCCGACTGGGAAATATCCGCTCACCATGAAAAACGCCGTGGCATCCAGGGAAGCCGGATAATCATCGATATTAAAGAACAGCATCACCATCGCACCTGGGGGGATATACGCTCCCTGATTGCTCAAAGCCGGCTCGAATCCCAAATCCGCGAACTTGCCCTGGGGATTTTCCAGCGCATCGCCCGGGCGGAAGCCAAAATCCATGGAGTACCGGAGGATCACGTTCATTTCCATGAAGTGGGCGCCTTGGACTCTATCATTGATATTGTCGGCTCCGCGGCAGGCCTTTTTCTCCTTGGCACCCCCAGGGTCGTATCTTCGCCACTCCCCTTTTCTGCGGGAACAATCCACTGTGAGCACGGCACCTACCCTCTTCCGGCCCCCGCCACCCTGGAAATCCTCCAGGGGCTGCCCCTGATCGATAGCGGTCTACACCATGAACTCGTCACGCCGACAGGCGCTGCCATTGCCGCCGAGATTGCGGAATTTATCCCCTTCCCCGGCATGACCATCGAAAAAACCGGCTATGGGGTTGGTGGCAGGGATATCCGCGAACAACCTAACCTTCTCCGCGGAATTTTGGGTTCCCTTTTAGCGGAGACCCTTGAAAATGACCGCGTCACGGTGATGGAAACCCACCTTGACGACACCAGTGCTGAATGGCTGGGAGCCCTGATGGAGCGCTTATTTGAAAATGGTGCACTCGACGTCTCTTTTTCTCCTTTGCAGATGAAAAAAAAACCGCCCGGGAGTGAAACTCACCGTTATTTCCGAGCCTCTTCGGGTTCAAACCCTGAGCCGCCTGCTGTTGCATGAAAGTAGCGCCATAGGCGTTCGTTTCCACTCTGTTGAACGAGTTAAGCTGCGGCGGGAAAACAGAACGTTTGTCTCATCCCTGGGAGAAGTTTCCCTTAAACTTGTTTATGAAGGGGGAAAACTCCTGCGCATCACCCCTGAATATGAATGCTGTCGAAAGATTGCCCGAGAGTTGGATATCCCTCTTCCGGAAGTTTATCGCATTGTCAACCGCGAAGCAGACAGCCTCTTGGAAAAGTCGATCTAAATGCGCCCATTCGTTCTAATCTTTTCCAGTAACTTCGGCCTGGGCTACTTCCCCGTTGCCCCAGGCACGGTGGGAACGCTGGCCGGAGTCCCGGCCTTCTTTTTTCTTTCCCGGCTGAACGCTCCCAGTCAGGCGGCCGTACTGCTGATTCTGCTCCTGTTTTCCTTCTGGGCTGCGGAGGAGGCCGGAAAAATATACGGTGTGGCGGACGACAAGCGAATCGTTATCGACGAACTGGTCGGCTATCTGGTAAGCGTCATCTTTCTGCCATTTTCATGGACAACGGCGGCGGCCGGATTTGTGCTCTTCCGAATATTCGATATTCTGAAGCCCCTACCTGTCTCCTGGATTGATCGAAACCTCAAAAACGGTTTCGGGGTTGTTCTGGATGACGTCATGGCCGGGGTATACGCTGCAGCGGTTCTCCACCTCTTGCTTCCATTGATTCAGAACCTTTAAAGGAGTGGATGTGAATCCCAGGATAGCGGTCCTGACAATCGGCAATGAGCTGTTAAATGGCGATATCGCGGACAGCAACACTCAGCGAATGGCGGAAGTTCTGGCCCCTCAAGGCTTCGTCTTGCACCAGAGGCTAAGCGTCAATGATGATTTGGAAGCTATCAGCGAAGCGCTCCTCTTCCTCGGACAAAAGAGCCATTTTGTTATCGTTTCAGGCGGGCTGGGTCCTACCCGGGATGATATGACAGCGGAAGCCGCCGCTCTGGCCTTACAGCGGCCACTTATCAAAAATAAGGAAGCGCTGGAAGTCGTCCGACGTTTCTTCAAAAAACTCGGCAGGGAAATGACCCCACACCAGGAAAAGCAGGGCATGATCCCTGAAGGTGCAACCATCCTGGGAAATGACCGGGGAAGCGCACCCGGCTTTATCCTTCAACATGAAAATTGCCGTTTCGCTTTTCTTCCAGGAGTTCCGCAGGAGATGGCAATGATGGTCCGAAACTCGGTTCTTCCCTTGCTGCAAAAAATCTATCCGGGGATCATTCCCTGGCGCCAGAAAACATTCAAGCTTCTAGGATTACCGGAATCCACCGCAGAAAGCATGCTCGAAAAACTCAACCTCCCGGAAATATTTCAGGTGGCCTTTTGTGTAAATTTGCCTTTTGTTCACGTCAAACTCAGCCTCCAGGAGCAAGAAGGCGACTTCCTGTTAAATCAAGTCTCCTCAGACGTGCGAGCGATTTATGGAGAACACCTTGTTGCGGAAGATGATGAGACCCTGGCTGAAATTGTGACCGGACTTCTGATCCACTCAGGAAAAACCCTTTCGCTGGCGGAATCGTGCACTGGTGGCTGGATTGCCAAAATACTCACCGACGTCCCGGGTTCATCCGCTTTCCTGGAGCGGGGCGCTGTCTCCTACTCCAACGAAGCAAAAAGTGACTGGCTCAGGGTCCCGGAAGAGATTTTTTCCGGCCCTGGTGCGGTCAGCGAAGAGTGTGCCATTGCCATGGCCCGGGGAGTTCGCCGGACAGCGGGAACAGACCTGGCCGTGTCCGTCACCGGAATTGCGGGACCGGAAGGAGGCACACCCCAAAAACCGGTGGGAACCGTTTTTATCGCCCTGGTCGATGGAGAGGAAGAGAAAGTGGAGCACTTTCTGTTTTACGGGGACCGGGAGAGGGTCCGATTGAGAACCGTTTTTTCAGCTCTCAACCTGGTGCGCTGCCATTTGCTTAAAAAGCAATGAATAAACCTTTAGGACCTCTTTCTCATGAAAAAATTTATTACAAATCCTCATCTTAAAACGATACAATAACGTTTTGATTTTCCACGCTGTTTGAAAGGACAAGTGAGGTGAAAACCCTGAGGACATTTCTGGCGATGCCCTTAAGTGGAGAGGTCTCCGCTGAAATTGACCGCATCCGGAAGGATCTGGTTTCCCTTTTGCCCGATGTCCGCTGGGTCTCCCCCGAGACCATGCATCTGACCATAAAGTTTTTCGGTGACACTCCCGGCCAGGACATCGACAAAATTAAGACGGTTATGCTGTCCTGCAAAGCGGAGTTGGAGTCTTTTGAAACTGAGATTTCCGGCCTAGGAGCTTTTCCATCCCTTCTCCGCCCCAGGGTCATCTGGCTCGGAGTAAAAAACCAGGCCGCTTTCAAGAGGCTTCATGCCACTCTGGACGAGGGTTTGAGCCGGACCGGCTTTCAGCGGGATGAACGACCCTTTTCTCCCCACCTCACTCTGGGCCGTGTCAAAAAACCGATTCCTTCGGCGGTAAAAATATTGGAAAAATATAGGCATGTTTATTGCGGGAAAATGAAGGCTGACAGGCTGGTGTTATTTGAAAGTCACCTGGAACCCAAGGGAGCCGTTCATTTACCACTGTTTTCCATCACCCTTGGAGATTCCCTCCCCCAGGGTCAGGAAACCGACTAGCCCGGCTTATAATTATTCGGGCGAATAACCCCCTTCAAGACGAGAGGTCATTTATGGTTGACAACAACCGGGAACAAGCCATCGGCCTGGCTATTAACCAGATTGAAAAACAATTCGGCAAAGGGAGCATCATGCGCCTCGGGATGGACGCCGCCCTCCCCGGCGTCAACGCCATTTCCACCGGAAGCTTGAGCTTGGACATCGCTCTGGGCGTGGGTGGCATACCGCGAGGCCGAATCATCGAAATTTTCGGCCCTGAATCCTCCGGCAAAACCACCCTTGCACTCCACATTGCCGCTGAAGCCCAGAAAAAAGGGGGCATTGCCGCTTTTGTGGATGCGGAACACGCTCTTGACATCTCATACGCCCGCAAACTCGGGGTAAAAACCGACGACCTCCTGGTGTCCCAGCCCGATACCGGTGAACAGGCCCTGGAAATCACCGAGGTTCTGGTTCGCAGCGGTGCCATTGACATCCTCGTGGTCGACTCGGTGGCGGCCCTGGTCCCCCGCGCTGAAATCGAGGGAGAGATGGGGGATGCTCATATGGGACTACAGGCCCGCCTCATGTCTCAGGCGCTTCGGAAACTGGCAGGAACCATCAGCAAATCGAACTGTTGTGTAATTTTCATCAACCAGATCAGGATGAAAATCGGCGTCATGTTCGGCAACCCGGAAACCACCACCGGCGGCAACGCTCTGAAATTCTACGCCACAGTACGAATGGACATTCGCAAGATCGCAACCCTGAAGCAGGGGCAGGATGTCATTGGCAGCCGGACGCGGGTCAAAGTGGTCAAAAACAAAGTGGCCCCACCTTTCAAGGAAGCTGAATTCGACATCATGTACGGACAGGGCATTTCCCGAGAAGGGGACATTGTCGATCTCGGGGTCACAGCGGATATTATCGAAAAAAGCGGGGCCTGGTTCTCATACGGCGATGAGCGGATCGGCCAAGGCCGCGAAAATGCCAAGGAGTTTTTAAAACAGCATCCGGATACGGCTGAGGAACTTGAAAGCAGGATCCGAGAAAAATACGGGCTTGAAGCCCCATTACCCATTCCTGAAGAGGATTAAAATGAACCTTCACGACATTCTTTCCGCCGGCCTCCAAGCCAAAGCTTCGGACATCCATCTCAAAGCGGGCATCCCGCCCGTTTACAGAATTGACGGCGCTTTGAGGCCGCTGGGGAAAATGGCGCGTCTCACACCGGAAGCCACGCTGAAAATCGCCATTGAAATCATGAACGAGGGCCAGCGTGAACACTTTGAAGAGAACCACGAGCTTGACCTGGCCTACGGCGTTCCCGGACTCGGACGCTTCCGTGTCAATGTCTTTTCCCAGCGTGGCTCAGTCTCCATGGTCATGCGTTCCATTCCTTTCGGGGTAAAAACTCTTGAAGAACTATTTCTTCCTCCTGTATTGAAAAAAATATCCGAAAACAGTCGCGGGCTGGTTCTGGTTACCGGCGCCACGGGAACCGGAAAATCGACCTCGCTGGCCGCCATGGTCGACTATGTCAACAACAACCGGACCTCCCATATCGTCACAATTGAGGACCCGATCGAATTCCTCCACCGCGACAAGAAAAGCATCATCAATCAGCGCGAAATCGGGTACGACACCAACAGTTACAACATCGCGTTGAAAAGTGCTCTACGTCAGGATCCGGATGTTATCCTCGTGGGCGAGATGAGGGATGCCGAAACCATTGAAATAGCCCTGACCGCGGCTGAAACCGGCCATCTCGTCTTCTCCACCCTGCACACCGTCGATGCCACCGAAACCGTCAACCGTATTATTTCCGTTTTTCCGCCCTTTCACCAACGTCAGGTCCGCCTTCAACTTTCCAGCGTTATCAAGGGAATTGTTTCCCAGCGGTTGGTTCCCCGTGCTGACGGCGAGGGACGTGTACCGGCAGTCGAGGTCATGGTCGGCACAGCCCGCACCAAGGAACTGATTGATAACAAAGATAAAACCAAAGAAATTCGGGACGCCATTCAGCAGGGTTATGTCTCCTACGGCATGCAGACATTTGACCAATCCCTCATGAGTCTGTTAAAACAGGAGTTGATCACTCTGGAGGAAGCTTTGAGGCAAGCGACAAATCCTGAAGACCTCAAACTGAAAATGTCCGGAATATCGTCAACCTCGGATGTCAGTTGGGACGATTTTGAGCAAGACCGTGAAGCGGAAGAAACCGAGCAAAACGATTTCGCCTCTTAAAAGGCCGGACCCCATGCAGAAGGCTTTCTCACTGCTGGCCCTCCGGGATCACAGTGAGGCCGAGCTGTTGAGAAAATTGAACCGCTATGACTACCCTCCCGAAGCGATCGATTCAGCTTTAAACCGCTGCAGGGAATACGGCTACCTGGACGATTACAAGTTTGCCCTGGAACGAGCCCGCGGCCTGTTAGCCAGAGGCCGGGCCATCGGTCCGAAAGTGATGGAGGATCTCCGCAAACGCGGAATCGAAGAACAGATTGCCCGGAGAGCAATTATTGAGGCCTCCGGGGATATTAATGAAAAGGAGATCCTGACTGCGATCTTCGAAAAACGGTTTTCCGGATTCAATTTTCCGGAGGCCCGTGACAGTGAAAAAAAACGAGTAGTTAATTATCTTTTGCGCCGTGGTTTTTCTTTATCCACGGTTTTGGAGTTTTTAAGGGAGAAAGGTTGAAAAAAGAACCATGATGACGGGTAATGAAATTCGCAAACGTTTTTTGCAATATTTTGAGGAGAAACAACACACAGTCGTCAAATCATCCCCCCTGATACCCCACAGCGATCCAACTCTTCTCTTTATTAACGCGGGAATGAACCAGTTCAAGGATGTTTTTCTTGGCCGGGAAAAACGCGACTACGTTCGGGCGGCAAGCTCTCAGAAATGCGTCCGTGCCGGCGGCAAGCACAATGACCTGGAAAACGTGGGGCATACAGCCAGGCACCACACATTCTTTGAAATGCTCGGCAACTTTTCTTTTGGCGATTATTTTAAAGCCGACGCGATTCAATTCGCCTGGGGATTTCTGACCGGGGAAATGGGGCTTCCCAAGGAAAAACTGTGGGCCACGGTTTTCCGCGAAGATGACGAAGCGTATGATATCTGGAAAAACGAGATTCAGGTTCCGGAGGAGAGAATCGTCCGCATGGGCGAGAAAGACAACTTCTGGTCCATGGGGGATACCGGCCCCTGCGGTCCCTGCTCCGAAATCCTCATCGACCAAGGGGAAGAAATGTCCTGCGGTGACAATTGCGGCATCGGAAAGTGCGAGTGCGACCGCTATCTGGAACTCTGGAACCTGGTTTTCATGCAGTTCAACCGCAGTGAAAAAGGCGAGATGACTCTCCTTCCAAAACCTTCCATCGACACCGGGATGGGACTCGAGCGGATCTCGGCCGTAGTTCAGGGTGCCAAAAGCAACTATGACTGCGATCTTCTTCGCGGCATCATCGCCACCATCGAAAATTTTTCCGGGAAAATCTACGGAAAAAATGACGAGGACAACGTTTCCATGCGGGTGATCGCCGATCACAGCCGGGCCATCGCTTTTCTGATCAGCGACGGCATTCTCCCCAGCAATGAAGGGCGCGGATACGTACTCCGCAGAATCATGCGACGGGCGGCCCGTCACGCCAAGATGCTCGGATTCAATGAGCCGGTGCTTCACAAAATCTGCCTGTCGGTCATGGATGCCATGAGCGAGGCCTACCCCGAGCTGGTGGAAAGAAAAAGCTACGTGGACAAGGTCGTGGTCAACGAAGAAGAAAGATTTCTCCAGACCCTCGGCAACGGCCTTCACCTCCTGACCGAGGAGATCATCAAACTCAAACAACAGCACGACAGGGTTCTTCCTGGAGCTGTCGCTTTCCGCCTATACGACACCTATGGTTTTCCTTTGGACCTGACCGAGGATATCATCGCCGCCGAAGGGCTTTCCGTCGCTCCTGACGAATTTGAAAAGTGCATGGACGCCCAGCGCCAAAAAGCGCGCGAACACTGGAAAGGTTCGGGCGAAGAGGCTGTGGAAACTATTTATAAAGAACTGGTTCAGCAAGGTATTCATTCCCGCTTCTGCGGCTATCATGCGACCAGCGAATCCGCAAAGGTTCTGGCTCTTCTGAAAGATGGCGAACTGGCGGAAGCAGGCCGGGAGGGTGACGCCGTTGAAATCATCGTCGACAACACCCCTTTTTACGGCGAGTCCGGCGGCCAGGTCGGCGATCGGGGCGAAATAAAAACCGCTTCAGCGACCGTCCAGATCATGGATACAAAAAAACCGGTTCACGAGCTGACTGTGCATAAAGGAAAAATCATTTCCGGAGAGATCAAAAAGGGAGACACCGCCACCCTCACCGTCGACCAGGAGGCCCGCCGGGCCACGGCCCTGAATCATACCGCCACCCACCTCCTCCAGGCGGTACTGGTCAAAATTCTGGGCGATCACGTCAAACAGGCCGGTTCACTTGTAAGCCCCGAGCGCCTGCGCTTCGACTTCACCCACTTTTCACCCCTCAGCCGCGAGGAAATCATAAGGGTTGAGCAAGAGGTGAACGCCAATATCCGTGGCAACCATGCCGTGGAAACCGATGAGATGACCACCGAGGAGGCCATCAAGGCCGGGGCCACAGCTCTTTTCGGCGAAAAGTACGGCGATTCTTCCCGCGTCGTGCGGATGGGTGAGTTCAGCATGGAACTCTGCGGCGGCACCCATGCCGAAACATCCGGCAACATCGGGTTTTTCAAAATCGTTCAGGAGACGGGGATTGCCGCCGGCGTCCGCCGTATCGAAGCGGCCACGGGAGCTCGCGCCCTGGAGATCGTCCAACATCAGGAAACATTGCTTGAAAAAACTGCCGCCCTTCTGAAAAGTGACCCGTCTAAACTCGAAACCCGGGTCCAGAAAACCCTCGAACGCCAGAAGGAACTGGAACGAGAGCTGGAAAAACTGCACGAAAAGCTTGCCGCCGACCAGGCCGGAGACCTCCTCGACAAAGTCCAGACCGTGGAAGGGATCAAACTGCTGGCCGTCAGAGTCAAAGAGGAGCAAGCCAAAAACCTCCGCGAAATGAGTGATCAACTCCGCGACAAGCTTCAGTCCGGAGTCGTCATCCTTGGTTGCGAAAATCAGGGCAAGGTTAATCTTCTGGTCAGCGTCACCAAAGATCTGGCGGGGAAAGTTCACGCCGGGAAGCTGATAAAAACACTGGCTGAAAAGGTGGGAGGCAAGGGGGGAGGCCGTCCGGATTTCGCTCAAGCTGGCGGAACCCAGCCGGAACAACTGGACGCAACTCTGGCCGAGGCCGGAGAGCTTCTCAGGGCCATGGCCAAATCTTCCTGACCATTCTGATTCTTTATCCCTTAACCTGGATCCGTGGGTTAGGGGCTGGAAAAGAGTGTAAGTGCTTGGCCTGAATAAGTGTTTCAAAAATCTGAGGCGCACCCATAGGTTCGTCGGTGATTTTTGGAATATTTAGGCAGGTCAATGACTTGCGCGATTGCCAGGTCATAACTCACGGATCCAGGGTTAAGGAATCTTCTACACTCCAAAAAGTCCTTGGAAAATTGGATTTTTTGGAGTATTTTTTTTATTTGGGCTATTTTCCTGCGAGGATATCTATTCGCCTCGTTGGATGATAGCCTCGCACCGCCCATTCCAAGGGCTGCATGAACCCATCTGTGGGGCTTGACTGTCGCCAGCCAGGCACCAGAAACCCTTTCCATGGGTGCCGCGAGTCCAAGGTACTGAACAGTTTACTGCGAGGTTTGGATAATGTTTGAAGGGACAACCATTTTATGCATCCGCAAAAACAACTCGGTTGCCATTGCCGGTGACGGCCAGGTCACCCTGGGAAATACGGTAATGAAACATACGGCCAAGAAGATCCGGCGAATGTCTGAAGATCGCATCATTGCCGGATTCGCCGGAAGTACTGCGGATGCCTTCACCCTGTTTGAAAAATTCGATGCCAAGCTTAAGGAGTTTCAGGGCAACCTCCTGAGGTCAGCCATCGCATTGGCCAAGGACTGGCGAACAGACCGGATTCTGAGACGCCTGGAGGCCCTTTTGATCGTGGCTGATCACGAGACCACCCTGGTTCTCTCCGGGGCTGGCGACATCATCGAGCCGGACGACGGCATCGCCGCCATCGGCTCGGGAGGTTCCTATGCCCTGGCCGCGGCCCGGGCTTTTAATGAAAATGCCGATCTCAGTGCCCGTGAAATAGCCGAAAGATCATTGAACATTGCCGCTGACATCTGTATTTACACCAACCATGAAATTACTGTTGAGACTTTGCCGTGAATAATTTTACCCCCCGTGAGATCGTATCGGAACTGGACTGTTTTATTGTCGGCCAGAACGCCGCAAAAAGGGCCGTGGCCATCGCCCTGCGCAACCGCTGGCGTCGCCAGCAGGTCCCTCCTGAGCTGCGCGATGAGATCGCACCTAAAAATATCATCATGATCGGTCCCACCGGCGTCGGAAAAACCGAGATTGCCCGCCGCCTGGCCAAACTGGCGCAGGCACCTTTTGTCAAGGTGGAAGCGAGCAAATTCACGGAAGTCGGTTATGTGGGTCGCGATGTGGAAAGCATGGTTCGGGACCTCCTGGAACTGGCCATCATCCTGGTCAAGGAGGAAGAGGCCAAAACTGTGCGGATCAAGGCGGAAGACCTCGCGGAAGAGCGCCTCCTTGATCTGCTTCTTCCCGGCGAGGCGCAAACAACCGATCCCGAAAAACAGGAGAGCCGCGAGCACACCCGTGAAAAGCTGAAGAAACTTCTGCGTCTGGGTTCACTGGATGACCGAATGGTCGAAGTGGAATCCCAAGTGTCGAAAATGCCGGTCATGGAAATTTTCACACCCCAGGGGACGGAGGAAATGGACATCAATATGAAGGACATGTTCGGCAGCCTTTTCCCCAAAAAGACCAAGCGCCGCCGTATGAAAGTATTTGAAGCCCGTGAAATACTGATTGAAATGGAGGCCGAAAAACTCGTCGACATGGACAAGGTCACCACTCTTGCCAAGGAGCGTACTGAACAGACCGGCATCATTTTTATCGATGAGATCGACAAGATCGCCAGCCGCGAGGGGGGACAGGGTCCGGAAGTTTCCAGGGAGGGCGTCCAACGGGATATTTTGCCGATTGTGGAAGGGTGTACCGTCAACACCAAATATGGGCCGGTGAAAACGGACCACATCCTTTTCGTGGCCGCAGGCGCGTTTCATGTGACCAAACCTTCCGACCTCATCCCCGAACTTCAAGGTCGCTTTCCGATCCGGGTTGAGCTTGAAAAGTTGACGGAAGAGGACTTCGTGCGCATACTCCAGGAACCCCAGAACGCTCTCCTCCGTCAATACAGTGCTTTGCTCAAAACCGAAAGCATCCAGCTGACCTTCCGGGAGGACTCTGTTCGGGAAATCGCCAAGGTCGCCGCTCTGGTCAACAGCCGCACTGAAAATATCGGGGCCAGGCGGCTGCACACGATCATGGAAAAACTCCTCGACGAAATTTCTTTCGATGCCCCGGAACTCCAGGAAAAGACAGTGGAAATCGATGCGGAATATGTTCGTTCCCGCCTCGAAGACATTTCCACCAACGAAGACCTGGCCAACTATATCCTTTAGAGGACAGCCATGGAAAAAATGATCGAACGGGCCAGCGTCCTCATGGAGGCCCTGCCCTACATCAAAAAATTTTACGGCCGGACCATTGTCATCAAATATGGTGGCAACGCCATGGTTGAGGAGAAGCTCAAAGAGAGTTTCGCCAAGGATGTCATCCTCCTCAAATACATCGGCATGAATCCGGTGGTTGTCCACGGCGGGGGCCCCCAGATCGGGAAAGTCCTGAAAAGCATGGGTAAGGAGCCTCAGTTTGTCCGGGGCATCCGGGTTACCGACCAGGAAACCATGGATGTGGTGGAAATGGTCCTCGGCGGCAAGATCAACAAGGAGATCGTCGCCAACATCAACCGTTTCGGCGGCAAGGCCATAGGTCTTTCCGGCAAGGACGGCACCCTGATTCAGGGCCGCAAGCTCGAAATGACGGCCGTAAATCCGGAGACCCTTACGTCGGAAATCATCGATATCGGTCTGGCGGGAGAAGTGGAAAAGATCAACCCCGAGATCGTCACCCTGATCGACCAAGGAAACTTTATCCCGGTCATCGCGCCGGTCGGATGCGGCGCCAACGGCGAAACGTTCAACATCAACGCCGACATGGTTGCAGGAGAAGTCGCGGCAGCCCTGAAAGCCGAAAAGTTGATCCTCCTTACCGATGTAGAAGGTGTCAAAAATTCTCAAGGGGAACTGATCTCACATCTCAAGGCTCAAGAGGTTGACAAACTGATTCAGAACAATACGATTACAGGCGGCATGATCCCGAAAATAAACTGCGGTATCCGCGCCCTGGAGAAGGGTGTTCATAAAGCTCATATCATCGACGGCCGTATACAGCACGCCTGCCTCCTGGAAATTTTTACCGACGAGGGCATCGGCACGGAAATAACCCTGGGAGAAACAACATGACCCAGTCACAGAATTGGATTTCACGGGCTGAAAAGGTCATCTTTCAGAATTATGGCCGCTACCCGATCGTCTTTTCAAAGGGCCAGGGATGCCGCCTCTGGGATGTGGACGGAAAAGTCTATCTCGACTTTCTTGCCGGGGTGGCCGTAAATAATCTGGGGCACTGTCACCCCAGGGTTGTAGCGGCTCTTCAGGAACAGGCGGGGCAGTTGCTCCACTGCTCCAACTTTTACCACATACCGCAGCAAATCGAACTGGCCGAACTTCTGTGCGAACACTCTTTCGGTGACCGGGTCTTTTTCTGCAACTCCGGTGCGGAAGCCAATGAGGGTGCCCTCAAGCTCGTGCGCAAATTCAGCCGGGATAACTACGGCGAAAACCACTTCGAGGTAATCACGGCCCTGGCCTCTTTCCACGGCCGCACCATCGGCACCATCAGCGCCACCGGTCAGGAAAAGGTCCGCGCCGGCTTCAACCCCATTGTGCCAGGTTTCAAATATGTATCCTTTGGCGATATTTTAGCCCTCAAAAATGCCATCAGCCCCAACACCTGCGCCGTCATGCTAGAGCCGGTTCAGGGAGAGGGCGGCGTCAACATACCTCCGCCCGGCTACTTCCAGGAAGTTCGAAAAATCTGCGATGAACGGAATCTCATCCTGATTCTGGACGAGGTCCAGTCCGGCTGCGGAAGGACCGGAAAGCTGTTCGCCCACGAACACGAAGGGATGGTCCCGGACATCATGACCCTGGCCAAAGCCCTGGCAGGCGGTCCTCCCATAGGTGCCATGATCGCAACGGAAAAAATCGCCCGGACTTTTGTCCCGGGAACCCACGGCTCGACTTTCGGCGGCAACCCCCTGATGTGCGCCGCAGCTACGGCCGCCGTAAAAACCATTCTTGAAGAAGGCGTCCTGGAAAACTGCCGGCAGGTGGGAAAATATCTGTGCGAACGCCTGGAAGATCTCAAGAAAAAATATTCGTTTATCCAGAGAATTCGCGGCCGCGGCCTTTTTATCGGCATGGAGCTCGATATTCCGGGAGCGGACATCGTTAACCAGGCTATGGAAAAAGGTCTGCTGATCAACTGCACGGCGGGAAAAGTGCTGCGCTTTGTCCCCCCCTTGATTGTCAGCCAAGAGGAGATTGATCAGGCTCTCGATATTCTCGATCCGATTTTAAAAGCGCAGTAAACCGACGTTTCTATTTTCCCAGCTCAAAAACATACGCTCAGGAGCGGTTTATAGTGAAAAAGGATTTTATAGCCATTTCAGACTGGAAACGGGAAGACCTTGAGGGAATATTCGCCCTGACTTCCGAACTGAAGAAAAAACAGAAAGCGGGGGAACCCCACCCCCTTTTAAGCGGCAAAACCCTGGGGATGATTTTCGAGAAAAGCTCGACCCGCACCCGTGTTTCTTTCGAGGTCGGCATGTTTCAACTGGGGGGCTCAGCTCTTTTTCTGAGTTCAGGGACCACCCAGTTGGGCCGCGGAGAACCGATTCAGGACACGGCCCGCGTTCTTTCCAGATACCTCGACGGGATCATGATCCGCACCTTTGCCCAGCAGATTGTCACCGATATGGCCCAATGGTCGGATGTCCCGGTAATCAACGGCCTTTCCGATCTTCTACATCCCTGCCAGATCATGGCAGATATCTTCACGGTTATCGAGGATAAGGGCTCTTTTAGCGACCTGACGTTTTGCTGGATCGGCGACGGCAACAACATGGCAAACAGCTGGATCAACGCGGCCAGGATTTTCGACTTTGAACTGAGAATCGCCACCCCCAAGGCTTTTCGCCCGGATGCTGCAATTTTGCGGCGGGCCGAGGATGCCGGTGCAAAGATTTTTTTGACGGAAGACCCTTTCGAAGCTGCGGAAAAAGCCCATGTTCTGAATACGGATGTTTGGGCCAGTATGGGCCAGGAAGAGGAACAAAAGAAAAGAGAGAAGGCTTTTCAGAAATTCCAGATCAACCGGGAAATACTCCAGGTAGCGGATCCCGAATGCATTGTTCTTCATTGCCTCCCGGCCCATCGCGGGGAGGAAATTACCGATGAGGTGATCGAAGGAGCCCACTCCAGGGTTTTTGATGAGGCCGAAAATCGTCTTCATGTGCAAAAGGCGATCATGGTCACCCTTATGCGCTGAACAGGGTATCCTGCATGCTGATAACCTGCCCCTGCTGTGGGTTCTCCAAAGAAATTTCTACGGATTGGGTCTCGCGCAACAATGTCCGAGTCACCTGTCCGAAGTGCAAGCATTGTTTTCTCCTCCACCCGAAGAACGCCGCCGAAGTCGGCAGGGAAAGCACGGAAAAAAACGAGGCATTGCCTGCGTCTGCCGCAAGCATAATAAATGACCTGGGAAAGATACCCAAAGCAGGTTTCTGGATCCGGGTGGTGGCCGCGCTGGTCGACTCGCTGGTTGTAACGATGCTCCAATTCATCCTGGTTTTTCTGCTGCTTGCCACTCTCGGCCTGACCGACCAGTTCACGAGCGGAGACACCAAAGAGGTGGTGGCCATTCTGGCCGGGGTCTTCAGCACTCTGATCGGGGTCATTTACTATGTGTTTTTTACCGGCTACTGCGGCCAGACACCGGGCAAAATGGCTCTGCGGATAAAAGTTTTGCGCACCAACGGCGAGGAAATCGGCTTCAGAAGAGCCCTGCTGCGGGAAGTGGTCGGCAAATTCATTTCCGCCATTGTCCTCGGCATCGGCTATCTCTGGGTCGCCATTGACCCTCAAAAGCAGGGATGGCACGACAAGATAGCCGGAACTTATGTCATTAAACTACTTTAAACTAGATTAATTTAAAAACCTATTTCGCTGCTGGCAAGGAGTTGACAATGCCGAAAAAATATTCTGTTGATAAAGTCGTACTCGCCTACTCGGGTGGACTGGATACCTCCATTATTCTCAAATGGCTCATCGAAACCTATGACTGCGAAGTCATCGCCTTTGCCGCCGACCTCGGGCAAAGGGAAGAACTCGATCATCTCCCGGAGAAAGCCCGCAAAACGGGGGCCTCCAAATGTTTTGTCGAGGACCTGCAGGAAGAGTTCGTGCGGGATTTTGTTTTTCCCATGTTCCGCGCCAATGCCATTTACGAGGGCCGCTATTTTCTTGGCACATCCATTGCCCGCCCCCTGATCGCCAAAAAACAGATGGAGATCGCCGCAGCAGAAGGTGCTGATGCCGTTTCCCACGGCGCCACCGGCAAGGGCAACGACCAGGTCCGCTTCGAACTGGGCTACTACCATTTCAACCCGGCCATCAAGATCATCTCTCCCTGGCGGGAGTGGGATCTCAACAGCCGGGAAGCCCTGATCCAATACGCTCGGAACCACGACATTGAGGTTCCGGTTTCGAAAAAACGCCCCTGGAGCAGCGACCGCAACCTCCTTCACATCTCTTTCGAAGGAGGCGTCCTGGAAGATCCCTGGGCCGAAGCGCCCGAGGAGATGTACGTTCTCTCCCAAGCCCCGGAAAAGGCTCCGGATACTCCGGAATATGTGGAAATAGAGTTCCAGCAGGGAAACGCCGTGGCCATCAACGGCGAAAAAATGTCGCCGGCGCAACTTCTGGACAGACTCAATGAGCTTGGCGGAAAGCACGGTATCGGCCGCATCGACCTCATGGAAAACCGTTTTGTCGGCATGAAAAGCCGCGGCGTTTATGAAACGCCAGGAGGAACCATCCTCGAGGAAGCCCACCGGGCTGTAGAATCGATCACCATGGATCGCGAGGTCATGCACCTGCGGGAATCTCTGGTCCCGAAATACGCGGAAATCGTCTACAACGGCTTCTGGTTCGCACCGGAAAGGCTCGCCCTGCAGACGCTTTTCGACCAGACCCAGACCAGCGTCAACGGGATGGCCCGTGTCAAACTCTACAAGGGTCATTGCCGGACGGTCGGCCGCAATTCCGCCACCGATTCTCTGTTCGATCCTGAATATGCCACATTCGAAGCGGACGAGGTTTACAATCAGGCCGACGCGGAAGGCTTTATCAAGCTCAACGCTCTGCGGCTGCGCATCCAGAGCATGATGGCGGCAAAGAAACAATAACGTAACTAATGGACTCGCGGCACCCATCAATCAAGGACGCGCATAGTTACTCAATAACAAGCTGTAAATGAATCGGGAGAAAATCAATGAGTGAAAAACCCTGGCAAGGTCGCTTCAGCCAGCCGACGGATAAATTCGTTGAAGAATTCACCGCTTCAATCGCTTTTGATCAGCGACTCTACAGCTACGATATCCAGGGCTCCATCGTCCATGCCCGCATGCTGGCGAAGCAGGAAATCATCAGCGCGGAAGAGGCCGAGCAAATCACAAACGGCCTGGAAGAAATTCTCCAAGAGATTGAGGACGGCCGCTTCGATTTCTCCGTCGCCCTGGAAGATATCCACATGAACATCGAGGCACGCTTGATTGAGCGCATCGGGCCGGTGGGGGGCAAGCTGCATACCGCCCGCTCCCGCAACGACCAGGTGGCTCTTGACATACGCCTCTACCTGCGGGATGAAATTCGCACTTTACTCAATCAACTGCAGCGCCTGGGGCAAGCCCTGGTGAGCCAGGCCGAGAACCATCTTGAAATTATCATGCCCGGCTATACCCACCTGCAGACAGCCCAGCCCATCCTTTTTTCCCATCACATGCTGGCCTACTTTGAAATGTTCAGGCGCGATCGCTCCCGTCTCGAAGACTGTCTGAAAAGGGTCGACGTCCTCCCCCTCGGCGCCGGGGCGCTGGCCGGGACCACCTTCCCCATCGATCGGGAATTCGTGGCCCAGGAACTCGGCTTCAGTGACGTCAGCCGCAACAGTCTCGACAGCGTTTCCGACCGGGATTTCGCTATTGAATTCATCAGTGCCTGCTCAATACTTATGATGCACCTGTCCCGCTTCTCCGAGGAGATCATTCTCTGGTCAAGCGCAGATTTCAGCTTTATCGAATTGAGTGACTCCTTCTGCACCGGCAGCTCCATCATGCCACAAAAGAAAAACCCGGACGTCCCGGAATTGATCCGCGGCAAAAGCGGGCGCATCTACGGCAATCTCGTGAGTTTTCTGACCCTGATGAAATCCTTGCCCCTGGCTTACAACAAGGATATGCAGGAGGACAAAGAACCCCTGTTCGACAGCATCGACAACGTCAAGGGCTGCCTGAAGATATTTGCCGACATGATCGCGGAAATGAAGGTCCGTCCTGAAAGGATGAGGGCGGCGGCAGCGCGGGGCTTTTCCACAGCCACGGACATTGCCGATTACCTGGTGCGCAAAGGGATTCCCTTCCGGGAAGCCCACGAAGTTGTCGGTAAAGCCGTCCGCTACTGCATTGAGCACGGCAAAGACCTTCCCGAACTGTCTCTGGAGGAATACCACTCTTTCTCACAAAATATCGATGCCGATATTTACGATTTCGTGACTCTGGAGGCCTCGGTAAACGCCCGCTCGGCCACGGGGGGGACAGCCACTTCGGCGGTTGGAAAAGAAATTGAACGAGCACGACAGGAGCTTTTAGAATGGACATGAAATATTCCACGGGAAAAGGCTTCAACCTGGCGCTTCTCATCCTCGTGTTCTTTTTTCTTGCCGCCTGTGGAGTTAAAGCTCCGGTTAAGCCTCCCCTCCCTCACCTGCCAAAAGCGCCGGGCGGTCTGGCCATGCATCAGGCCGGCCCATATTTTCTCGTCTCCTGGACCATTCCAAAAACCAATGAGGACGGCTCCCCTCTGCAGGACCTGCAGGGTTTCGATGTCTACAAAACCCGCTATGAGCTTGCCTCCGATTGCCCCGAATGCAACGAATCCAACGAAGTTTTTCGCCATCTCGACCTGGAATATCTGCAACAGGCTTCCCGGGATGGGAATACGCTTTTCTTCCGGGATTTTGACCTCAAGCCGGATGTTGGCTATCGCTACAAAGTAACCCCTTTCAATCGCACAGGACGGCAGGGAGAATCAGCCGCCGCGCAAAAAGCATTTCTGGTTTCACCCCCTCCCCCGGAAAACTTCCGGGCGCGTAACGAGAAAGGCTCCATTACCCTGGACTGGTCACCTTCTCCGGCAGAGAAGCCCAAGCCCAACTTTCTCGGCTACAACATTTATCGCCAGGTGGCCGGAACTCCTGCTCCCCGCAAGCCCATCAACGAGGATTACTGGGCGGACAATGTCTTCACCGACGGCACGGTTGAAAACGGCAAAACTTACACTTATACCCTGAGATCCGTCTGGCGTCTGGACGATCTGATTATTGAAAGCGGAGACTCCGCTCCGGTTACGTTGGGTCTTCCCGAAAACGATTAGCTCCCCCCCAAAAAATATGTTATTTTTAGAAAATTCAGGGGCAGCCGGCTGAAAAAAACGGTCGGAATCCCTTAGCCCGGATTATTCATGAAGACTTCTACTGCAACCGCCAATTGCACGCCATCTCAAGCCGTGCTCGTTCCTTGCTCTTTGACGTACAGCAAGTACGCCTGCAGAGCGCGTCACTGTGCTTGGCTTGATCTGACGCACACTTGCCGGTTTCGCGACAAAGCCTCATGAAAAAACCGGGCTATATCATTTTTTTTTGAAGGTTTGCCATGAATCATTTTCACTATGCTGACAACGATCTTTACTGCGAAAAGGTGGCGGTCAGGGAGATCGCCGCGCAGGTCGGAACCCCTTTTTACCTCTATTCCAACGCCACACTGACGCGCCACATTGTGCGCTTTCAGGAAGCATTCGCCGCGGTTCCGCACCTGGTCTGCTATTCGGTCAAAGCCAACAGCAATCTTGCGGTGCTGAAAATTTTCACTGCCAACGGCGCGGGTCTTGATATCGTCTCGGGCGGAGAGTTGTACCGGGGCCTCAAGGCAGGCTGTAGCGCCGAAAAGATCGTCTACTCGGGAGTCGGGAAAAGCACCCGGGAAATAAGAGAAGCTCTTGAGGCCGACATTCTTATGTTTAACGTCGAATCCCCCCAGGAACTGCTGCAGATCAACACCATTGCCGGAGAAATGGGAAAAAAGGCGCGCGTCGCCATTCGTGTCAACCCCGATGTCGACCCTCAGACCCATCCCTATATTTCCACGGGTATGAAAAAGGCCAAGTTCGGCATCAACATTCAGGAAGCGGTTCAGGAGTATCGCAACGCAGCCTCACTTCCCAACATTGAGGTGGTTGGCGTAGACTGCCACATCGGCAGTCAGCTGACCAAACTTTCGCCGTTTGTGGATGCCATCGGAAAAATCCGCGACCTGGTTGCGATCCTCCAGAAAGAGGGATTCAACATCCGTTACCTTGATCTCGGGGGAGGCCTTGGGATCACCTATGAAGATGAGAGCCCACCCGATTTTGACGAATACGCGCAGGCCATCATCGACGCCACCCGCGGCTTGGATGTGACGCTCGTTTTCGAACCGGGCCGGGTTCTGACCGGAAACGCGGGCATCCTGGTCTGCCGGGTTCTTTATACCAAAAAAGGGGAGACCAAAAACTTCGTCATCAGCGATGGCGCCATGAATGACCTCGCCCGCCCCGCACTCTACGGAGCCTTTCAGGGGATCATTGCAGTGGATCGCAGCCGTGAGGAAACCATGGTCGCCGATGTGGTCGGACCAATCTGCGAATCGGGAGATTTTTTTGCCCGCGATCGGGAAATCCCCGCGTTTCAGCCGGGGGATCTGCTGGCCGTCACCTCGGCAGGAGCCTATGGTTTCACCATGAGTTCCAACTACAACAGCCGTCCCCGGGCACCGGAAATTCTGGTTAAAGAAAATCAGATTCTGACTATTCGCGAGAGGGAAAGTTACGAAGATTTGACCGCGAAAGAAACCATACCCGACAACCTGTGAAGGTTCACCCAAAAAAAGTTGGAAAAACAGCAAACCAGCTGCAAGAGTTCCAAAGGAGGAAAAGATGTTCAGAGGATCCATGGTCGCCATCATCACTCCGTTCGATGCGGAAGGACGATTTGATGAAGAAAAGTACCGTGAGCTGATCGAATTTCAGATCGCAAACGGCACCGATGTCATCGTCCCCTGCGGCACCACTGGGGAATCGGCAACCCTCAGCTACCAAGAACACGATCAGGTCATCAAGGCCTGTATCGAACAGGTCAATAAAAGGGTTCCGGTTTTGGCCGGCACAGGCTCCAACGCCACCCAGGAGGCGGTTGAAATCAGCGGTCATGCCAAACAGATGGGAGCCGATGGAGTACTGCTGGTCGCCCCATATTACAACAAGCCAACGCAAGAAGGCCTTTATCAGCACTACAAAAAGATCGCGGAGAGCGTAGCAATCCCGCAGGTTTTATATAACGTGCCCGGGCGGACGGTCATCAATATGAGCGCCGAAACCACCATTCGCCTGGCGGAGCTGCCTAATGTGGTCACTATCAAGGAAGCTTCAGGAAACCTCACCCAGATCAGCCAGATTATCGGAGAAGCTGGAGATAAAATCGACGTGGTTTCCGGAGACGATTTCCTCACCTTTCCTATAATGGCCTGCGGCGGCAAAGGGGTTATTTCCGTCACCGCCAACATCATGCCCAAAGAAGTGAAAACAATGGTTGCCGCAGCCCAGGAAGGCCGCTGGGAAGATGCCAGGGCCGTTCATCTAAAAATGCTGGCCATTCATAAGGCCATGTTTATCGAAAGCAGCCCGACCCCTGCCAAAACCGCCGCTGCCCTGATGGGGAAATGTGGGCCTTGCGTCCGCTTGCCACTGGTTCCCATGCTTCCCGAAAATCTGGAAAAGCTCAAATCTGTCATGAAGCAGTATGACCTGATTTAAACCAGGCAAAAAAGGAATGCTTTAACTAAGCTGCTCAGTACAATGGACTCGCGGCGCCCATGGAAAGGGTGTCTGGTGACAGTCAAGCCCCAAGGATGGGTTCATGCGACCCTTGAAAGGGGCGGGGCGAGTCCATCAACCAACGAGATGAGTAGTATTCTCTCGAATCCGTGGAGAAGCAAAAATGATAAAAACGACTGTAACCGGAGCTGCAGGCCGCATGGGTGGCCGAATCATTCACATTATCAGAGAATCGGACACCCTTGAACTGGGCGGCGCTCTCGAGCATCCCGATCATCGCATCGGCGAGGATGCGGGGACCGTGGCCGGTGGGTCACCTCTGGGCGTACCCATTACTGCTTCCATTGAAAACGCTCTGGCCGACTGTTCAACGCTCATCGATTTTACTTATCCCGAAGTAACCATGGAAAACCTGGGCACCTGCCTGCGCCTGGGCAAGCGCATGGTCATCGGCACCACCGGCCTGTCTCCTGAGCAGCAGGAAAAAATCAGGCTGGCAGGTAAAAAGATACCGGTGGTCTTTGCACCGAATATGAGTATCGGTGTCAATGTCTGCTTAAAGATATTGAAAGACCTGACCCGTATTCTTGGAAGCGACTTTGAAACAGAGATCGTGGAACTTCACCATAACAGGAAAAAAGATGCCCCTTCGGGGACCGCCATTCGCATGGGGGAAGTGATCGCCGAAGCGGCGGGGAAAAACTTTGCTGAAAACGCTGTGTTCAGCCGCCATGGTATGATCGGCGAACGAAGTCCGGGCGAGATCGGCCTGCAGACCGTGCGCGGAGGAGATATCGTCGGTGAGCACACGGTCTACTTCATCGCCAACGGAGAGCGGATCGAACTTACCCACCGGGCCATGACCAGGGACATGTTTGCCCGCGGCGCGGTGCGAGCGGCCGCATGGCTGTCGGATAAAGGGCCGGGGTTTTACGATATGCAGGATGTGCTGGATTTTTGATAACTTGAGTTGACGTTCTCTTAATAACCCAGAGCCTGTTATGCCTTCAGGCACCTACTTTCTTTTGCTTGTCCAAAAGAAAGTAGGCAAAGAAAAAGGCACCCCGTTGACTCACCCGCCTGCGGCGGGTCCCCTCAACAAGGGGAAGAAAACCCGAAAAAACAATTTTCAACTAGCCTTTCAATTTAATAGAACAGGAGGAAATTTAATAATATGGCACGCATCAACGACAGCTACCTGAAACTCAAGGCAGGTTATCTGTTCCCAGAAATCGGCCGCCGGGTCAAAAACTTCGCTGCCGACAATCCCGACGCCAAAATCATCCGCTTGGGGATCGGCGACGTCACGCGCCCCCTGGCACCCGCTGTCCTCGAAGCTTTTCACCAGGCGGTTGACGACCTTGGCCTGGGAGACAGCTTCCACGGCTACGGACCCGAACAGGGCTACGATTTTCTCATCAATGTCATCATTGAAGAGGTCTACAAGCCTCTCGGCGTCAACCTGCAACCTTCCGAGGTCTTTATTTCCGACGGCTCCAAATGCGACACCGCCAACATTCTCGACATCTTCGATCTCGGCAACCGCGTGGCCCTAGGCGACCCGGTTTATCCGGTTTACAACGACACCAATGTCATGGTCGGCCGTAGCGGCGAAGCGGATGAAAAAGGCTACTACGAGGGCCTCGTCTACATGCCGTGCCTGGAAGAAAACTGCTTCCTCCCCGAACTCCCCACAGAAAAGGTCGACCTCATCTACCTCTGCTTCCCCAATAACCCCACCGGCACCGTGGCCACCAAGGCACAGTTGAAACAATGGGTTGATTTCGCACTTCAAAACGACGCTGTCATCCTCTATGACGCCGCCTATGAAGCGTTTATCACGGAAGCGGATATTCCACGCTCAATCTACGAGGTGGAAGGAGCGGAAAGGTGCGCCATCGAATTTCGCAGCTTTTCCAAAACCGCGGGATTTACCGGGGTGCGCTGTGCTCTTACGGTCATCCCCGACGGACTTCACGGAACGAGCGGCCAAGGCGAGGCGGTACAGCTCAACAAGCTCTGGAACCGCCGCCAGTCGACCAAGTTCAACGGTGTTTCCTACCCGGTTCAGAAAGCCGCCGCCGCAGTCTATTCTGAGGAAGGCTGGAAGCAGGTCAAGGAAACCATCGACTATTATATGGAAAATGCCCGCATTATTCGCGAAGGACTTCAACAAGCCGGTCTCACCGTCTACGGAGGGGTGAACGCCCCCTACATCTGGCTGAAAACTCCCCAGAAATTGAGCAGCTGGGATTTTTTTGACAAGCTTCTTAACGAATGTTATGTGGTTGGCACCCCCGGCAGCGGCTTCGGTTCCAGCGGCGAAGGCTACTTCAGGCTTTCCGCCTTCGGAGACCGGGAAAACATAGAAGAAGCGGTGAAACGAATTATTGGCAATCTCTTCTGAAACTCAGGGCGGTTTCAAACCGCCCTTTTTTTGTTTAAGTCCGAAAACGAAAAAGTTTTTTAGATGACAATTGCCGGGAAGTTTTCAGAAATCTCTGCAAAAATTTGAATTTCAGACAGGAAGGAAAGAACTGCCAAAAGGAATTTTTTCCAGGAACAACTCTTCTGAGAGGGAAACTTCTTTTTTTCCGTGAATAAAAACCTCGGTTATGACGGCGGAGATAATCAGCTGGTTGAAATTTTTAAAAAATGCACCTTTGCGGCAGATGAAAACCACCGGACAGGCTGCCAGGGACGGAATTTCCCCGTAAACCAGACCGCCTAACATTTCGGGGATATCGAGAACAGGGACATTATTCTGAAAAAAAGGAAAGGAACTGGATGAAACCGGAGCATAGTCCCTCGGCAGCAGATTCAGGCCAAACTCTTGCGGAACTATCCAGCCCTCAGCTTTATCCGGCTTCTGAACCGCAACGGTGACCAGAGCATCACCCGGTTCGATACTGAACCAGGAAGTGCCCGCAAGGGCTGTTTCTCCCGATGGCAGATGAAAAATGATGAAAGCATTGGGAGGCGAAAAAAGCGGCGAGGAAGACAAAAACATTTTCATGAGTTGATCTCGCAGGTATTGATGGTATCCGAAAGCCTTTCTCCTTTTCCTAACCATAACACAAACCCAGGCCGGAAAAGCCGGTGAAAGTGCGGATTTATTTAATCTGAGGTGGCAAACAAACATTAACAGTTTTATAATGAAGCGGATATGCAGGTATGATTTTGGCTGGGGACATGATGAAAAGCTCCCCTGTGCGAGATAATGCAAGGATTGAAGAAGAAAAGCTCTTCGGTCTGATGTCAATACCTGTCCGGGCAAATATGGAGATTACCGTGGAGCTCACTCCCAAGTTACGGAATCTGGAAAGGATCATCCGCAAGGCTGAAAAAGCCCTGGTCTGCTTTTCCGGAGGTGTCGATTCAACCCTGCTCCTCTATTTCTGCAAAGAATATCTTGGGCCACAAAACGTGCTCGCGCTGACGGTCTCTTCCTCCGCCTCTCTGCCAGGAGAAATCAAAGATTGCCGGACACTTGCCCGACAGTTCGGAGTCGAACATCTGATCGTCGAGAAGAACATTCTGGATACCCGGGAAGTGGCCGAGGGAGACCCAAGGCGCTGTTATTTCTGCAAAAGAGGACTCTGCCGCCTGGCCCGGGAGGAAGCAGACAAAAGGCATATCAAGACCATTTTTGAAGGCTCCAACTTCGATGACCTGCAGGATTACCGACCAGGCTATGAGGCGGTAAAGGAGTTTTCCATTGCCTCGCCGCTCCTCGAAGCCGGCTTCAGTAAAGTGGAAATCCGCGAAACAAGCCGCTCCTGTCAGCTTCCGACCTGGGACAGGCCGGCCCTGCCCTGCCTGGTTACCCGGTTCCCCTACGGGGTCCGGATCACCTCCGAAGATCTCTCCCGGGTGGGGGCCTGCGAAAGTTATCTGCTGGAACTCGGGTTTCAGCTCTTCCGCGTCCGCTGCCATGGAGAGACAGCACGGATCGAACTGCCGCCCGCTGAAATTTCCCTTTTTTCAGACCCTGTTCTGAGACAAAAAATTGTTTCCCGCTTCAAAAAGGAGGGGTTTACCTTTGTGGCCCTGGATCTGGAAGGTTACCGCACCGGGAGCCTTAATGAACTTTTAGAAAGGAACCTGCATTCGTGAACTCTGGCCAAGCACTTACACTCTTTTCCCGGCCCCAACCCACGAAGGCAGGTTGAAGAAAAATCATGAGAAATCAAAAAAAACTTATCGAAGGAGGTGACATGCAGCGTGGAAGCGCTTTGATAGCGGTCTGCTTTGCCGCCGGTGTGATCGGCGCCCTTTTCAACAGTGCCGTGGTCTGGTCTTCGGTCAAATTCCAACTGACTGCTTTCGCCCAAGTCAGCATTAATCCGGATTTCAGTCTGCAGTGGCTTTACCCTCGTCTGATCTGGGGCGGAATCTGGGGTCTGGTTTTTTACCTGACCGTGGGCAAACGCTCCGCCCGGCGGCATTGGATCAGAAAAGGGCTGTGGGTCAGCCTCCTGCCAACCGCTGTCCAACTGCTTTTTATTTTTCCCTACCGCACTGGCCACGACCTCCTCGGGTTCGGGCTTGGAACACTGACTCCGGTATTCATTTTTTCTTATAATCTGGTCTGGGGTTTTGTCACCGGCTTTTTCACCCGCCTGTTGTGGGGCAAGGAATGATCTTCCCCCCGACCTCCCTTGCCAGGAGTCTGTCTTCAATTTCCCACTTTTTTGTTACGCCCCTCCAGGTCCGACAGGACCCCAAGTGGCTTTTTGTTCTGATAACGTTTCTGTTTCTTGTCGCTTCTGCCCGGGCTGAAGAACTGTCTGGAAACGTGGCGTGGATTTATGACGGAGACACCATCAGGGTTGAAAAGGTTGGAAAAGTGCGGCTTGTGGGCATCGATTCACCGGAACGGGGAGATTCTCCCAAGGATAGCTATTACATGAAAAAGGGGATATCGAGAAGCAGGCTAAGGAGCATTGCGGCAAAAGCCACGCGTTTCAATATCCGCCATGCTAAAAAAAAGACAGTAAGGTTGGAGCCTGCACGGCAGCGGCGGGATAAATACGGCCGCCTGTTGGCTTTCGTCTATCTCCCTGATGGACGGCTTCTCAACCGCCTGCTGGTCGAAAACGGACTGGCCGCCGTTTACCGGCGCTTTGATTTTGAGTACAGGGAAAGCTTCCTGGAGGCCGAACAAAAAGCACGGGACGGTGGAAAGGGCCTGTGGAAGAATGAAACGGCGTCTCCTTAAGCTCATCTTGCGGGCTCTATCCCTTGGGGTGTCCCTGTCGATTGTCTGCGGCCTCGGCCTCTGGCTGACACTGCCGGACATCTCTGCGCTGAGCAACCGCAAGGCAACGCTGACCCTTCCGGTCCGGGACTGGCAGGGAAAGGAACATACGTTTCTGCTCGGACCGAAGAACCCCCGCTGGACCCCATTCGAAAAAGTGCCGGAGGCTTTGAAATGGGCCGTGATCGTAGCCGAGGACGCCAATTTTTTCGAGCACCAGGGCATCGATGTCTCCGCCCTTAAGGAAGCTCTCAAGTACGATCTCCAGCACAAACGCCTCGCCCGCGGGGCCTCCACCATCACCCAGCAACTGGCCAAGAACATTTATCTGTCACGGGAAAAAACCCTGGTGCGCAAGGCCCGGGAAATTCTGCTCGCCGCCCGCATCGAACAAAAGCTGACCAAGGCTCGGATTCTGGAACTCTATCTCAACGTGGTGGAACTGGGACCGCTGGTGTATGGAATTGGCCATGGCGCCGGGCACCACTTCAGCAAACCTGTATCGGAGCTGACCCCCGCCGAATGCGCCACCCTGGCTGCCATCCTTCCCGGACCACGGGTCGCCTACAATCCGCAACTCAAGCCGGCCAAAGTTCGCAAACGTGCCGCCCGCATCCTGCGGCTCCTGCGCGGACGCAGCGTCCTCACGGATTATGATTTCGCCATGGCCATGGCCGAGCTTGGCAGTCGCGCCGTGCAACCAGAGGAAACCGCACTCCAGGATGTCGAGGAGGAACTGGAAAACCCAGATGTCCGCGAAGAACCGGAAAGTTCGCCTGGAGGGAAGGATTGGCGATAATTTTTTTAAATGTCAAAAATAGCACCTGGTCGGGTGCCCGGGCCGGTCACTTTTGCAACTGTTCACGGACAAAATTCAGCGTTCCGCCCGCAAGAAGATTGCGTCGCTGACGATCGGAAACTTCCAGCGACGTCATGATGGTTTTTCCTTCCACCTGAATCGGTAACTGCGTCTCTCCATTCTCCAGCAGAACCTTGACTTCATCAATCCTGATCCGTACGCCTACCCGCAAAAGTTCGTAATCATCCGGATTGACAAAGGTCAGAGGCAAAACGCCAAAATTGCAGAGATTGGCCTTGTGGATCCGGGCAAAGCTTTTGACGATTTTCGCCCGCACCCCCAGGTAGCGGGGAGCCAGTGCCGCATGTTCACGACTCGACCCCTGACCGTAGTTTTCACCTCCCACCACGAAGACCGTTTCCCGATCTCTGCATTTCTCATAAAAATCGGGAGCCTCGTGATAAAACACATACCTACTGATTGCCTCGATGTTGGAACGCAAAGGGAGGACCTTGTTGCCGGCGGGCATGATGGTGTCGGTGGAGATATTATCGCCGACCCTGAGGATGAGATCCCCATAGAGGGTTTCAGGCATGGCCTCAAGCTTGGGAAAAGGTTTGATGTTCGGCCCCCGGATGATTTCCGTGTGGCTTAATTCTTCCGATGGGAAAATAATCGAGGATTCGTCCACCAGAAATACCTCGGGATCCTTGACTCGTGGATATTCCATCTCGGCCGCAAAATCCCGTGGATCGGTAATCACTCCCTTGAGAGCTGAAACCGTCGCTGTTTCCGGGGAACATAGGTAAACCTTGTCGTCCTTGGTCCCCGAGCGGCCGGGAAAATTGCGGGGCATGGTACGCAAACTGACCTGTCCGGTACCAGGGGCCTGCCCCATGCCGATGCAACCCAGACAACCGGGTTGGTGAATCTGGGCTCCCGCCATCAAAAGGGTGAAAGCCCCACCCTGCCGGGTCACGTTTTCAAGGACCTCGCGGCTCCCAGGATTGACATGGAAAGAGACTTCTGATGATGGATGCCGTCCCTCAATAATGGCCGCAACGGTCATCAAGTCCAGGAAAGAGGAGTTGGCGCTACTGCCGATTATGACCTGGTCCACCTTCGTGCCCTGAACCTCCCGGACCGAGACCACATTTCCCGGAGAGGATGGGCAGGCAATCAGGGGCTCGACCGTGGAAAGATCAATTTCGGCATACTCGTCATAAGTAGCCCCTTCGTCCGCCTTGAGCTCTACCCAGTCCTTCTCCCGGCCTTCGCGCCTGAGATAATCGCGCGTGATTTCATCCGACGGGAAAATCGTTGAGGTAGCCCCAAGTTCGGTCCCCATGTTGCCGATCGATCTGCGTCCGGCCACCGTTATGGTCTTTACGCCCGGGCCGTAATATTCAACCACTTTCCCCAAACATCCCTTGACGTCATAGCGACGCAGCATTTCGAGAATAGCATCCTTGGGGCTGACCCAGTCGGGAAGCACTCCGGTCAATTTCACCCCCAACACTTTTGGACAGCTAACATAGTAGGGGAAACCGGCCATGGCCAGTGCCACATCCATCCCACCGGCGCCGATAGCCAACATCGACACTCCAGCCGCGCCGGGGGTATGACTGTCAGCCCCAAGCAGAGTCAGCCCCGGCTTACCAAAGCGCTCAGAATGAACCTGATGAGAAACACCATTGCCTGGGCGACTGAAATGGATCCCGAAGCGGGCACAGGCCGTCTGCAGAAAATGATGATCGTCAGCATTTTTATGATCGGTCTGCAAAAGATTATGGTCCACGTACTGGGCGGCAAAGTCGACCCTGACCCGCTCCAGGCCCAGGGTTTCGAACTCCAGCATCGCCATGGTGCCGGTGGCGTCCTGAAGCAGCGTCTGGTCGATACGGATGGCGATCTCCCGTCCCGAAACCATCTCCCCCTCTAGGAGATGGTTTTTGAGAATCTTCTGCGTTAAATTCATGGCCATACCCGGCTCCTTTTCCGTTTGAAATTATTTCTAAATTGTAGCAGAAAATCGAGTGCCCCGTTTGCTAAGGGCTTTCATTTAATTCCGGGACATTTCATTACACAGCGATACAGACCTGGCGCAGGGGTAATGGAACTCCGACAGCAGACGAAAGGGCAAGGATTGGTGAACAGGATTAACCACAGGGAGCACGAAGTTCGGGAAATCAAGGACAAGCTTTCGCAAATTTGAGAAGAAACAGCGAACTTTTTTTAATAAATTTTGTGGAAATATGGACCGATTAACCGGTTTCGTAGTAAGTTCATTCCTAACCCGGCCTAAACTTAGCGGGCGCCCGGTCAGGTCTGATGCTTACAGACTACTGAAAACCGGTTGCCCACAATCCGTTCACTTCAGGAGTCATCCACCATGAAAGAAATCCTTGAGCTGTTAAATGAAACAATGCTCGGCATAAGTGCATGGAAATACGCCGCATCTTTTATGATTCTGATCCTGGCCCTGCTGTTGAAAAAGATTCTCGGTCACTTTTTCATCAATATTCTGACACCTTTTGCGAAAAAAAACCGCCAGCACTTATGACGACCTTTTTCTCAAGGCAATCCGAAAACCCGCTGAATTTACAGTCATTATTGCCGGCTTTTTTATTGTCGTGCAGATACTCAATCTTCCAGCCGAGCCTCTCAACCTGAACCGTTTCGCCTATGCCACCCTCAAGATACTCATTACATTTGACATCGCCTGGATGCTCTTCAACACGATTTCCGTTCTCGAGATCTACCTCTCGAGAATGGTGGAAAAGACCGAATCGACTCTTGACGATCACCTCATCCCTTTCATCCGTAAATCGCTGCGGGCATTTATTGTTTTCATCGCTTTTATTCTGACCGTTCAGAATCTCGGCTATTCCATCTCCGGGCTGCTGGCCTCCTTGGGGATTGGAGGTCTCGCCGTAGCACTGGCCGCCCGGGAAACTCTGTCCAACATTTTCGGTTCCTTCATGATTATCCTCGACCGCCCTTTCCATATCGGCGACTGGATCAAGGCTGGAGACATGGAGGGTGTCGTGGAGGAGATCGGCTTTCGCTCCACCAAAATCCGCACCTTTGCAAAAACCGAGATCAGCGTTCCCAACAACATTATTGCCAACATGCCCCTCGACAATTTCAGTCGCATGCCGAAACGGCGCATCAAACTCAATGTTGGCGTAACCTATGACACCACGCCGGCCAAAATGCAGGAGGCGGTTCACAGTATCCGCAACATGTTGGAAAAACATCCCGGAATCAACCAGGACTTCATGCTGGTTAATTTCACCGATTTTGGACCTTCCTCCCTCGACATCCTGCTCTACTGCTTCACAAGTACCACGGACTGGGCCGAATATCTGCAGATTCGGCAGGAGGTCTCATTGAATATTATGATAATTTTAGAGGAACTGGGTTTGGAAATCGCTTTCCCGAGTCAAAGCGTTTACGTGCGCCACGAAGACGCAGAAAAGCTGCCCACTTCCCGCAAGGAAAAACCGGAGAAAGTTTGATCTGCATAACTGGAATCAGAACAATTCCTGCAATATGACAAGGTTTTCTCTGAAAAGCGAAGAAGGGTATTTAATAAATACTTTGTTTTTTGAAATTACCAGGTTTTGATCTCAACAATCCGCGCCCAGTCCCCGGGTAATAAAAGAGCTTTTTACCGACCGGAACAATTGCTCGGAAAAAACAAGCGCTTCCTTCTGAGACAAAGGGCGGGAATAATAAAACCCCTGGTGAATAGAGCATCCGAGTTCCAGGAGAAGCTGGCTTTGTTTGGCGGTTTCCACCCCCTCGGCGATAACGGACATTTCAAAGGTCTGCGCCAGATTGATCATGGCCCTGACCAACTCAAACGATTTGTTGTCCTTTTCCATTTTCTGAATAAAACTCATATCTATTTTCATGATGTCTGCGGAAAACTGTCGCAGATAGTCGAGAGATGAATATCCGGTTCCAAAATCATCAATGCTGATCTGAACGCCAAGCTTGCGGAGATTTTCCAGTTTGGGGACGGTTTCCCGTGCGTTCTCCATTAGTGCTGTTTCAGTCATTTCCAGTTTGAGAGAGTGAGGGGGCATTCCGGTACGATCGAGAATAATCTGCAAGCGTTTGAAAAACCCCTGCTGAGCAAACTGCTTCCCTGAAACATTGACGGAAAGGACCAGATTCCTTTTGGCAAACCCCACCTTCACCCAGAAAAGACATGCCTGCTCCAGAGCAAATTCGCCAAGAAGAGCAATCTGGTTATTCTCCTCGGCAATGGGAATAAATTCACCCGGGCTGATCGCTCCATGATCGGAACTGTCCCAGCGCAGCAACGCCTCCATACCATAGAGCTTCTTACTCTTGACATCTATAACCGGCTGGTAAGCAAGGTGAAATTCATTAGACAAGACACCCGGCGGAATCGCTTTTCCAAGAAAAAGATTGCGCAGGAAGTTCTGATGGATTCGCGCATCATACATGATGATTGAAGAATCCTTGGTTTTCTTTGCCCGCATATGGGCAATAGCAGCTTGACTCAAAACCTTGTCGACACACTTTTCGGGCTCGCCACAAAAAGCCAGGCCAAAAGCGAACTCGACCTCAACATCTTCCCTGTCCAGACGGTAGGGCTGGCGGACGGCATCACGGACCCGGCGGGAATAATCCATGGCATCCCTTGGTCGGTTGGAGCGGAAAAGGACGGCGAACTGGTCTCCCCCGACCCGGTGGGAAGTCGTCCCGTATTCCGTGATCCGGCTCAACCGCTCAGCCACGAAAGTCAGAAGTTCATCCCCCCAGCGATACCCGTAGGCATGGTTGATATTGGCGAATTGACAGATGTCGAAATAGAGGATACTCATCCCTCCCAAGTGATTTTTCAACTGCATCTCGTAAATGCCCTTGATGCACTGGCGGCGATTTCCCAATTGGGTCAGCGAATCATGATGCGCTTCATATTCGAGACGGTTCTGGGCCTTTTTGATCTCGGTAACATCCCTCCCTTCAAAAATCAGAGAAACAATATCACCGTCCTTGTCCCGAAAAGGCGTCAGGCAAAAATCAACGGGATGGTTGAGGCCCTCTTTGTCGAGAACCATGACTTCATTTCGGACCGTTTCTCCTCGCCAGGCCTGCTCAATAAAGCCCGAAAGTTTTTTTCTGGTTTTCTGGTGATTTGGCCACCAGGGGGTTTCCAGGAAATTCTGTCCAACCACTTCCTCTTCGGTGGCGCCGACAAAATCAAGAGCGGTTTTGTTGACTTGAGTAAGGCTCCCATCTTTGTCCAGGAGGCCCGAAAATTGATGGGTCTGGTTAAAAATCGCCCGAAACATCAATTCCGAAACCTTTAAAGCCTCTTCGTTATCTTTTAATCGCTGAATATCAAAATGAACGCCGATGATCCGCTGAGGCTTTCCACCCTCGCTCCATTCAATGGTTTCCCCTTTGCTCATGAACCAGCGCCAGAGCCCCTGTTTGGTGCGCATGCGGAACTCCGATTCGAGGGGAGTTTTCCCGCCACTTTCAAGAAACTTATCGACGGCCTGGGTCGCCCGGAGGAAATCGTCGGGGTGAAGGAGTCGCTTCCAGGTATTAAAAGAGCCCTCCAGTTCATCAGGCTGGTAGCCCAGCATGGTACACCAGGTCAAACTGAAATGGGCCTCCCCGGTAGTCGGAAAGAAGTCCCAAACCCCTGCATTAGACGTTTCCAGGGCCATGGTCAGCCACGACTGACTTTCTTTCAGACTCAGTTGAACCCTTTTCTTGTCGGTTATATCCTTGACAAACCCTTCAAAAATCAATTCACCATTTTTCATCCTCGGTTTTACGCATGGAAAGAGATATCCAACGCGTTTCCTCCATCGGCATGTTTGACCTCCAATTCCCGATCAGCAACGCTTCCGGCGTGCTTCAACTCTTCGACCATCTCAAGCCGGTCATGAGAATCCACATAGATATCCGTATGAATATCCCGGACACACTCCATCATTTCCTCAGAAGAGCTATAGCCGAAAATATCGGCCATTTTCTGGTTGATGTGCAGGTAGCGACCGTCCGGAGTGCTTGAAAAAATCCCCACAGGGGCATTTTCAACAAGAGCCTCGACTTTCTGCTCCGTTTGCGAAAGCTGCCCGGTTCTCTCCCTGAGCTTTTTCTTCAGCCAAAAGCCATTCAGGAACGCGAGGCCCACAGCAAAAAGTCCAAACAAGAGCGCCAGTTTAAGTACATGGAGAGTGTTTTCAACTTTTGGAGGAAGATATTTGAACCCCAGCCATTTTGCCGTTACAGCCTGGAGCTCCTCCGGGGGAATGTTGTCAAGAGTTTTAGAAAGAATCGAAAAAAGAACCGGATAATTTTTACTGACCCCAAGGCAGAGCGAAAAACTTCCACCCATATTGCCGGCTACATGCAGATTGGTAAGAGCTTCGTCTTCAATGTAATAGGAAGCCGCCGCCAGGCTGATCACCATGCCGTCCGCCTCGCCGAACGCCACCTTTCGCAATCCGTCCTTGAAACCTTTTACTTCTACAATTTCAAAAATTCCCTCATATTTTTTCCGTAAAGCCTCTTCGGCGGCAAAATCATTGACCACGGCCACCTTTTTCTGCCCGAAATCCTCGAGGGTTTTATTCTCCCCGAACTCCCTCTTGGTGACAATAACCATGGGGATTTCGACGTACGGGCCGGTAAAATAGACAAATTTGGCCCGTTTTTCGGTTCGGGTAACAGCGGCGCTGATGACAGGCGCACCTTCTTCAAGTTGCTGGAGAATTCGGGGCCAATCGTTGGCTCTTTTGCGGAGGGGAAGGCCAAGCTGTTTTTCGAGCAGCGCCACAATATCTGCCGCCATCCCGAGGTATTCCCCATCTTTGGAAACAAACTCTATCGGCGGAAAATTTCGATCAAAATTGAGAACGATTTCATCGCCATGTTCCTCCAGCCAGCGTTTCTCGGCATCCGTCAAAGGAGTTGCCAGGGAGGTTCCGGTCAGCGCAAAAACAAAAAAGGCGACCAACGTGAAAAAAATGCATTTTCCGTTTGACGCCATTTGCATACTACTCTCCAATAAACTCAAATGAATGTTTTGCTAAATATTATTATTTTTAAAAGAGAAAGGCTATTTGATTTTTCACAAGCAATGAACAAAATACCACAAAAATTGGAACATTTTGATCGGATCGACTACGACAATTTAATCTTTGGGGGGCGGTTTAACTTTATGCGCTGCCGGAGCGCGCTTACGGGAATGCCGCTGCTTTTCTTTTCCCGAGGGTTTGGTAGGAGGTAGAACCTTTTTGCGGGGGACGCTACGCTTGTAATCCCAACAGAAATCATCATCCTCCGGAAAGGATGTGGGAACCTTGTCGCCGATATATTCCTCAATATCCTGGAGGTTGAGAACCGTGGCTTCATCGGCCAGACTGATTGCCTTGCCGACGGCTCCGGCCCGGGCGGTTCGGCCGATGCGGTGGACATAACTTTCACCGTCCTGCGGCAGATCGTAATTGACCACATGGGTTACACCCTCAATATGGATACCACGCGACGCGACATCCGTTGCCACCAGGAAGGTCAGGCGCCCTTCCTTGAAATCCTTGAGGATGCGCATCCGTTTCTGCTGAGGTATATCCCCTGAGATGACGGCTGCGCGAAGATCATTGGCTTTAAACCGCCTGGCCAGCAGTTCAGCCTCTCTCTTGGTGTTGGCAAACACCAGGACCCTTTCCGCACCCGCCTCTTTTTTCATAAGGCCCAGGATCAGCGGAAATTTCTCCCTCTGCCCGACATGGTAAAGGACCTGCACGACTTTTTCCGCAGTCACCTGCTCCGGCTGGATCTGCACCTTTTCCGGCATGTTCATAAACTCGTAGGCCAGCTCCATGACCTTTGACGAGAGGGTAGCGGAAAAAAGCATGGTCTGGCGTTTTTCATACGGCGGGAGCTGACGCAGGATGCGACGCAAATCTTTGATGAAACCCATGTCAAACATGCGGTCGGCCTCATCGATCACCAGGGTGTTGATGTGACGGAAGGAGAAAACCTGCTGTCCCGCGAAATCGATCAGCCGCCCGGGGGTAGCGACAATCACGTCGACCCCTTTTCTGAGGTCCTGACGCTGCTGGTGATAATCCATCCCGCCGAAAATAGCCTGAACCCTGATAGGGCAGAAGGCTCCCAGCCCTTTGGCGTCCTCGCAGATTTGCACGACCAGTTCGCGTGTCGGAGCGAGGATCAGGGCACGGGGATTCTTGCCGCTTTTCTGCCCGTCTGCCAGTAGCCGGGTGAAAAGTGAGATAAGGAAAGCAGCCGTTTTGCCGGTTCCGGTCTGGGCCTGGACAGCCACATCCTTCCCAGACAGCACCAGGGGGATAGTTTCCTCCTGGACTGGGGTCAGGTCTGTGAATCCTACTTTTTCGACCCCTTTTAAAACCGCCTCGGAAACATGCAGTTCCGTAAATTTCATGAGTTCCTTTCAGAAAGAGATTGTCGTTCCGGCCCTCATTAGCAAAATGGGCCGAGAATGATTATTCCACACCTGTTATCCGCACAATTCCCATCTGCCAGACCTTTTGTTGTGCAAACAAGGGAAAAACCCTTGCCTGCCCACCTTAATAGGACTTCCGGAAAACTGTTTTATGGCATTTCGGACAGGGAGGAATCCGCACGGTGGAGGTCAGGTTCATTTCCGCACCACATTCCTTACAGGAAAGGGTGCCGGGGCTGGTGACCTCTCCGGTCTTGTACTCGAGGTTCTTTTCCGACTTGTCAGCAACTTCCTCAAGTTTTCCAGCCGCACTCCTCAGAATTTGCACAAAAAGACTTTGGGCCCCTGCGGTTACCCTTTTGGGATCGACAGCTTTTTTCAGTGCATCCTTTGTCTTCTGAGCACTTTGATTGAGTGAAGAAAAGTCACGACGGAGAAAGGAGGCCAGTTTATCAGCCTGCCCGCGGGAAATGTCGCCAGTACCCAAAATTTCATCTTTGGCCTTTTTCAGAGCCTCATCGAATGTTTTTTTCCCGCTCCCCAGAAGTTCAGCCGTTCGAGAGGCAAGCTTTTCGTACAAACCGACTTCCTGTTCCTCTTGTTTCTTTTCTTCACTCTCAGTCATGGTCTTCCTCCATTTTTCAATTGTTCCAACTGAAATTAATGAAAAAGCGCCCAAGTCCACTTGTTTTTTATACTTTAAAAGCCCAAAACAAGCAATGCCGTTCGAAATTTTGTTAATAAAATTAAATCCCCGAATGCTTTTCGGACAACAAAAACTGTTTCTTCCAGATACTTCCTTGCTTCTGCCCTGCAAAAAGATGAAGTGGTCATATTCGCCAGTATAAATAAGCCCCTGTGCCCGAAAAACGGTAACGAGGAGGAGTTGCGGACATGGCCATCTACAGTGGAAAGCAGAGGGGGAAAAACAATTAGCGGTTTTTTTCTGAGATAGGCAAAGATTAGGGGCAGGCACAAGCCAAGCTGTGGGGTCTGCTACCTGAAAAAACGGGAAGGGTTCCTTTTTTGTAACGTTTCCGGGGCGGAACAACTTCACTACGGCAGAATGTCGGAAGGAACGTCAGGAAATCGCTTCGCCAGATTCACGAAAAACTCCTGTGCTCCCAGGCACTCCGGGTTGTCGATCTCAGTACAAGGGATCTCTGCAACCTGCCACCCCCTTTGCCTCTTAACAAAAAGGGCGGAAACATCTTCATAGCGGCTCATCCCGTCCGGCGATTGCGGGCGCACATGAGCCCACGCCCAGCCATTTTTGACTTTCAGACAGTCAACAACAAAGACAACCTCCAGGCCGTGCATCCCCCTCAGTTCGCCGCGCAGTGCATCCAGAATCGCCTTGCGCTCCGCGGACCCGGGAGCCAGCGTCCAGGAAGTGATTCCTTCCGTTCCCCCGGAAACGCCAATGGTCGTTCCTGCGAACAGCATCAGGCAGCACAATGAAACACATATAAGCAGGCGCTGAGCCGAAGATGCTGAAATCATCATGACGGAAAATACTCCCCAACTTTTCTCATGTGTTATCCAGCACCTTGCGCACCTTAGCGGCCAGGGACTGTTTCGGAAACGGTTTTTGAATAAAATTGATGCCCTCGTCCACCACGCCGTGGTGAGCGATAACGCTGTCCGTATAGCCGGACATGAACAAGCGCTTGATTTCCGGGTAAAGAGAGATTAGGTTTTTTGCCAGGTCTCGGCCGTTCATCTCAGGCATAACCACGTCACTTAAAAGCAGGTGGATATCACCCGTGTGCTCACTGGCCACGCGGATGGCCTCGCCCGGCGTCGAGGCGGCCAAAACTTGATAGCCGAATCTTTCCAGCATCAACCTTGCCATTTTTAGAATCGCGGGCTCATCTTCCACCAACAGAATGGTTTCGTTACCTGGCGCCGCAGGAGTCAAGGCGTTTTCCTGCCGCATCTGCCCGACCTTGGCGGTGTGCCGGGGCAGGTAAATCTTGAAGGTTGTGCCTTGTCCCGGCTCGCTGTAGACGTTGATAAAACCATCGTTCTGTTTGACGATGCCATAGACCGTGGCCAACCCAAGGCCGGTGCCTTTACCCATCCCCTTGGTGGTAAAAAAAGGCTCGAAAATATTGTCCAGGATTTCCTTCTCCATACCATAGCCGTCGTCACTGACAGCCAGCTGCACAAAATCGCCCGGAACAAACCCTGGGTGATTAGCGCAGTAAGCCTCGTCCAAAGTCGTATTTTCCGTTTCGATGGTGATCCGGCCCACGCTCGTGATGGCATCGCGGGCATTGACACACAGGTTAGCCAGGATCTGATCAACTTGAGTGTGATCCATCCTGACCGGCCACACCCCTAATTCCGGCAACCAGGCGAGATCGATGTCCTCACCTATCAAAGGCCGCAGCATCTTGAGCATTCCTGCAACGGTCTCATTCAGGTCGAGGACTCTGGGTGCGACGGTCTGCTTGCGGGCAAAGGCCATCAGTTGCTGAGTCAGTGCTGCGGAGCGCTCGGCGGCGGTCCGGATTTCCTGCAGGTCATCAAAAAGCGGCTGGGTCGGGTCGACCTGGTCCAGAGCCATATCCGTGTGGCCGATGATTACCCCCAGCATGTTATTGAAGTCATGGGCCACGCCGCCGGCCAGCCTGCCGACGGACTCCATTTTCAGGGCCTGACGAAGCTGTGCTTCAAGCTTTTTGTGTTCCGTGATATCCTCGGATATGCCGAGCAGGTATTGCGACTTTCCGGTTTCGTCCAGAATCGGGATCTTTTTGGTATGAAGGATCCGTTCGTCATTTTCCCTGGTTTTGATTTCCTCCTCAGGAATATCGACAAATTTCTTAGTATTGAGTACCTCGCGGTCCTTGGACGTAAAAAAGTCCGCTTCCTCCGTCGGAAAGAAATCGTAATCGTTCTTTCCGAGCAGTTCTCCTCGTGAATATCCCAAAAGCTTCTCACCGGCTTTATTTAATCTCACAAACCTGAGAGCTTCGGCATCCTTAACAAAAATCATGTTAGGGATGTTCTCAACGATGTTATTGAGAAATTCTTTACTATTTCGCAGATCACGATGCATCAGCAGGCTTGTCAGACCGTCGGCGAGGCGTCTGCCTATCTCCTGAAATAGCTTCTCTTCATAAAGCTTCCAGACCCGCGGGTAAGAACACTGGTGTAGCACAAATATGTAAGGGGAATCTATCTTGGGATGAATGGCTATCGCGATGAAAGACTGGACAGAAAACCCCTGAGCCATCCCATCGGGCACTCGGTACTCTGCCCCCGGGCCAAATTTTAGCGGAATGCTCGAGTTACGCAAAATCCGGAAGGCTGTGGCGACTTCCGCATCCATCGGTATTTCACCCCCCTCAGCAAGGGCACCGGGATATTCAGGTCGGGCGCACTCCATAGACACACGCCATGAAGCAGCCTCCGGATCGCATGGAAAAACCAACCACGCTCGGTCACAGTCGAAGATGGGGATCAGAACATCGAGAACGTAGCTCATCATCTTTTTCGGATCACTCGCCCCCTGTACAGCCCGGTTGACCTTGTCCATGCTTTCAAAGAAATGGAGATTGGCGAGCCGCTCTCGTTCCGCCTCCTTGCGCTCGGTTATGTCACGCCCGATCCCCAGAACTCCGGTGAGTTGGCCATCATTCCTGTAGATTGGCGTCTTTATGGTTTCAAGGATTCCACGGTGGCCATCATCAGCAAAAGTGACTTCCTCTTCGTTACTGATTGGTTTGCCTTCAGCTATTGCCAACTTATCGTTCTTTCGGAAGAAATCCGCCAAGCCCTCGCCAACGAAATCGTAATCCGTTTTTCCGATGATATCCTGCTCTTTGGCGCCGAAGAAACTTTCAACTCTGGAATTACAGAAAAGGTAAGCTCCCTGCTGATCTTTCAGCCAGACCAGGCCCGGAATCGTCCGAATCAGGGTCCGCAGATAGGTCTCGCTCTCTGTCAGGGAGTCCTTTGCACGCTTCTGCTCGGCAATGAGGCACCTCTGCTGCACGTTTTGATAGGCAATGCCGGAGAGCTGGTTGGCAAGGGTAAAAAGCATTCGGGCAATCTGTTCAAACTGCTCGCGTGACATGGATGGAACTTCCCAAAAAGCTTCGACCATGGCCTCTTGGTCGGCTCCGATTTCCCGGGCACAGGCGCGGATCTGGTCCTCAGTCTGGGTGTCGTCACGCACCTGCCCTATCATCCAGTTGGCAATATGCCGCCCGCCCACGGAAATGCCCGCGCCCGCATCCCAAAGCCCGGCGCAAAAACAAGGCCGGATAACCAAACCTTGGAAGGATAAATCTCCAATAGTTGCGTCGGATTTCTGACAGTTTCTACGGCCTTTTTCCGTTTTTCGAATGATCTCACGGCACAATCGACAAAAGTTGCTTGCACGGGTTATGGGGGTCCCGTCCAGGTGCATGATCATTGAAGCCACCCCAGTGGCCTGGGCAAACTCATCCTGAAGACACTGAATGTCATGCAGATTGAACAGATCCTCAAAAGCGATGTTGGCGGCATCATCCGAGGACGTGGTTAGTGCATGAGTGCGCTTCTCCAGCGTTTCCTCGGCTTTTCTGCGCTCAAACTCTGCTTTTTCCAACTCCAGAACCCGCCGCTCCAATTCTTCATAGGTCGGTTTTTCAGCTACCAAAAAAATCTCCGGTTTCCCAAAATTCCCTTAACAAGCTCTGGTGTCAACAAAGGCTAATAATCCTCACGAGCGGCGCAAACTTTCTCACGTCCGATTCAATGCAATTGTTGTGTAATTTTTTATTTCATTTATTTTTTTGCAGAAGCCGGAGGCCGTTGGAGACAACCAGCAGGGAGGCGCCCATATCCGCAGCGATGGCCAGCCACAGGGATACTTCCCCCATCAGAGCAAAAAGTATGAAGATGAATTTCACCCCCAAAGCAAAGGCGATATTCTGCTGGATAATTTTAACCGTCCGGCGGGAATGCCGGATAAGCCAGGGAATTTTTGAAAGATCATCCGCCATAAGCGCGATGTCAGCGGTTTCAATGGCTGCATCGGTTCCCATGGCACCCATGGCGACCCCGAAGGTGGCTGCGGCCATGGCTGGCGCATCATTGACTCCGTCTCCCATCATGGCGACCTGCCCGAATTGACGGGTAAGCTCTGCCACGGCTTCCACTTTGTCCTCGGGTAGAAGTTCAGCGCGGTAATCATCTACTCCCGCCTCTTCGGCCACGGCCCGGGCCGTGGTTGAATTGTCTCCCGTCAACATCATGACCGGGCGAATGCCGAGGCTGTGCAGATCATCCACCATCTGCCGCGCCTCATTCCGCAAACCGTCTGCAATGCTGATCAGCCCGCAGACATGCTCCTCGTGCCCCAGGGCCACAACGGAATGTCCCGCATCCTCCATGGCTTCCGCTTTATCATGAATTTCCGGGGTTTCTTCCCCCACCTCCTCCATGAAACGATGGCTTCCGATCCAGAAACGCCGGCCATCCATGTCGGCTTCGGCGCCCTTGCCTCGAAAGACCCGGAAGTTTTCAGCCTGCAGAGGGGGAAGGACACCTTCCCGGGCGGCTTTGTGGAGGATGGCCCGCGCCAGAGGGTGGTCGCTGTGAGCTTCCATAGCCGCGGCCCTTTCCAGGATCTCCCCTTCCGTATGGTTGTGAAAGGGGACGATTTGCTGAACCTCCGGCTGTCCTCTGGTCAAAGTCCCTGTTTTATCGAGAGCCAGGGCACGAAGACGCCCGGCGGCCTCCAGATACATCCCGCCCTTGATCAGCACGCCGTTTCGAGCTGCGGACGTCAGGCCCGAAACCACGCTGACCGGCGTGGAAATGACCAGAGCACAGGGACAGGCAATGACCATGATGACCAGGCCGCGATAAAACCAATCGACCCATCCGCCGGATAGAAACAGGGGGGGAAGAGCGGCAACGCCGACCGCCAGAAGAATCATTACAGGCGTGTAGAAACGCGCGAATTTCTCCACCCACTGTTCACTGGGCGCGCGCCTGGTCTGAGCTTCCTCAACCAGATGGATGATTCTCGCCAGGATGGTATCTTCTGCGGGGCGGGTGACCTCGAATTCCAATGCACCGTCCCCGTTGATGGTCCCGGCAAAAACCTCGTCCCCCGGACCTTTCTCCACGGGAATCGACTCCCCGGTGATGGATGCCTGATTGGCGCTGGAAAATCCCTTCAGAACCATGCCGTCCAGGGGAATTTTTTCTCCCGGACGGACCAGCGCGGTAACTCCCAGCGGAACCTCTTCCACGGGTCTTTCCACAATGTCGCCGTCAGCGGGGCATAGGTAGCGGGCGGTGGCCGGCGTCAGGGTCATGAGGGCTCCGATGGCCCGCCGCGCACGGCCGACACTCCAATGTTCCAGGAGCAGGGCCAGAGCAAAGAGAAAAGCGACGGACGCGGCCTCGAACCATTCACCGATTAGCATGGCCCCCAGGACGGCGGTCGTCATCAGAAAGTTCATATCAGGGCGAAACCTACGGACTGCCAGAAGAGCCTTGGGAATAACGAACCAGGCTCCGCTGACAACAGCCCCGAGATAGAAATAAAGGCTCAGCGGCGGCAGAATGTGTCCCTCTGTTCCGCTTCCCGCAGTCAAGGCACCAAGGAGACTGCCATGAACCATCCAATGGCTGAAAAACCCCGCCAGAAGCAGAAGGCCGCTGGTGGAGACCATGAAAAGGCGGCCATGCTGCTGCCAAAGGGACTCCTGCGTTACGGGAGCCTTTTTCCCGCTCCAGGGTTCCGCCTTCATCCCGGTTGCAGCCACAGCGGTCATGATATTTTTAGGGGTGACCCGGGTGGCATCAAAGGATGCTATCATCCGGCTGTTCAGGATGTCGAAATCCAGATCTGAAATACCATCCAGCCTGCCGACGTCCTTTTTGAGCGTGGACACTTCTTCGGCGCAGCAAAGACCTGTAATTTTGAAGGACGCTTTTGAGCTCATAGTGTGTTCTTTTCATCTCCGGTATATTCGGGAAGCCCCTCCGCTCCAAAGAATCAGCGGGGGCTCCACCACACTGTTTTCAAAGGTCTCGTTTATAATTTAAACCTTTTTCCGGTTTGCCCGCCATCTTCATTTTTATTTGCCAGATTTTTTAGCCCGGTTTATTCATGAGGCTTTGTCGTAAAGCCGGCAAGTATGCGTCAGAGGGATTGTAATCGTTGGTTGCAGCAGAATATTTCAGGAATAATCCAGGCAGGGTTGAACGGTCCGCTAGACAAGTTCACGAAGGAACTTTTGTTCAATGACTTCGGTTCCCCATTGCTTACCCGTCTCTTCGTGGACCATCACATAGCCGGCTTTTTCATAGAGTCTTCGCGCCGCATGGAGGCCGGCAAATGTCCATAAGTATATGGCCGGATAATTCCTGGCTTTACAGAACATCGTCGCTTCACGCAGCAGGCTTTGGCCAAAACCCTGCCCACGAAGAACATCAGACATGATGAACCAGCGTAAATGGGCCCCTTCGTCCCTGGCATGAATACCATCTATCGTGATGGAGCCTTCAATTCGTCCGTCATGAACAACAGACCAGACAGCATCACGCTCCGGGTCATAACGGGTTATAAATTCCGACATGTCCGCGGCAACTTTTGCCTCAAAGAACGAACCGAATTTCCAGTCGTCCGCGTAGTATTGGCCATGCATCTCAACGACGCGTCCCACTAAACCGGGGATGTAACCTTTATGGATTTCAGTCATCTTGATAGTCTTTTCTGAAATTCGGGTTGATGCATAATGGCTGAGATAAAAAACGGGTAATGGGGTTATACGGGATTGCAACTTTGCAAGACTGACCACGATTCGTTTTTGATTTTCCCCTTACAAAACGTGCCGTAGCTGTCCAGAGAACTTACGCAGCTACATCTTGCCGAGGAGCCTGACAAAGTCCTCCGGCATCCCGGTGTCAAAGGTCATTTGCCTTCCGTTGAAGGGGTGGGTAAAGGAAATCGATCGGGCGTGGAGGGCGAGCCGCTTCGAAACAAAATCCCTGTTCCCATATTTCCTGTCCCCCGCGACGGGGTTACCATTTTCCGCGAAATGCACGCGGATCTGGTGCTTCCGGCCGGTGATGAGATGGATTGCCACCAGGCTGAACCCTTTGGTCTCTTTTAACACTTTGTAGGCCGTATGGGAGAGCTTCCCCCTGGAGGCGTCAGGGGTCGAGTAAACCCTGTGGGCGGTGTTCTCGGCCAGACAGGTAGAGATCGTTCCATCTTTGGGAGTCAGCCGACCATGGACGATGGCCAGATAGCGTTTGTCCGTCTGCTCCCAATTCTCCTGCAAGAATTTCTTGGCCGATTCGCTTTTGCCAAAAAGCAGTATCCCGGACGTGTCCTGATCCAAACGATGGACGACATACACCCTGTTTCGCGATTTCGGATCGCCCTTGCGAACATAATCATTGAGCAGATAGTGGGCCGTTCTCGATTTGTCCCGTTCGGTGCCGATGGTCAGTAGCCCTGCCGGTTTCTCGACCACGAGAATATCCTTGTCTTCATGTAGGATGGGAAGGCCTCTCGGCTGACGTTTCCCGGTCGGCCGCCTGCCTTTGCGCAAAGGATCCAATTGAATTCCTCTGTCCGGGTACTTTTCAACCCGGGTTAATCGAGGGCTTTGTACTCGACCTTGATAATCTCGAGTTCCGTCTGACCGCCGGGGGTTGCAAACGAGACCATATCACCTTCTGACGAGCCCAGCAGAGCACGACCGATGGGGGATTTCCAGCTCACGTAACCGCGCGAGCCGTCAAATTCATCGGCACCGACAATGCTGAACACCTTTTCTTCGCCCTCCTCATTTTCAACGGTGACGGTAGAGCCGAAAAGCACCCGGCCGTTGGCGATCTTCTGCTGTTCAACCGGATCAACAATCGTCGCATCCTCCAGGCATTTTGTCAGAAAACGGATGCGCCCGTCATACTTCCGGAGGCATTTTTTGGCGTAGTGATAATCGGCGTTCTCGCTCCGATCGCCGTTGCTTGCTGCCCAGGCCGCGGTTTTAACCATCTCGGGTCTGAGCTGGTAGAGAGTCTCTTTAAGTTCAGCCCTCAATCTCAGGGCACAGGCAGGTGTCATGTAAATCGGATCAGGCTGCGATTTTTTTTCGTTCGACATAGCTCTTCGGTCCAAGGTTGGTTAATATGGATAGTCTTATCTTATGCTTATTTGCATCTGATTTGAAGAGGGAGCGTAGGCACTGGGCCGTCAGGTTTGCTCCTTTGCTGGCCGGACCGGCTAAGATTTCTTTCCCCTCTTGACCCGGAAGCCTGATTTTTCCAGTGCAGCGGCCAGATCGGTCTGCGGCTTGGGAGACTTTTTCTCCGGCTGCGGTTTTTGGGTCCGCTGGTTCCGCTGTGGCAATTTTTCCGGTTTTTCCAGCGCCCCGCTACGCATGGTCAGGCCGATCCGCTTGCGCTCCAGATCAACCGCCAGGACCCTGACCTGCACCGACTGGCCGACCTTGACCACCTGATTCGGGTCCTTGACAAAACGGTCGGCGAGCTGACTGACATGCACCAGGCCGTCCTGGTGAACGCCGATATCGACAAAAGCGCCAAAAGCGGCGACATTGGTCACAATACCGTTGAGAGACATCCCTGCCTTGAGATCCTTGACCTCCATGACATCCTCACGGAAACCGGTCGCAACGAATGTCTCGCGCGGGTCGCGGCCCGGCTTCTTCAATTCGCTGATAATATCACGCAGGGTCGGCAGACCGATATCCGCGCCGACATACTGTTCCAGTCTGATTTTATCGAGCAGCGTTGGTTCGGCAATCAGCGTCGACAGGGAAACACCAATATCCGAAGCCATCCGCGCAACCAACTTGTAGCGCTCCGGATGCACCGCCGTGTTATCGAGCGGCTGTTCGCCATTTCTGATGCGCAAAAATCCGGCGGCCTGCTCATACGCCTTCTTTCCGAGACGCGGCACCTCGAGTAATTGATTCCGGCGGACAAAAGCACCCTGGCTGTCGCGCAGGCGAATGATCGCCTTGGCCAGCGACTCGCCGATCCCCGAGACAAAGCTGAGGAGCGCCCAACTGGCGGTATTGAGATCGACCCCGACATAATTGACGCAGGATTCCACCACCTCATCGAGGGCTTTTTTCAACGCCGTCTGACCGACATCGTGCTGATACTGGCCGACGCCGATGCTCTTGGGATCGACCTTGACCAGTTCGGCCAGGGGGTCCTGTAGACGCCGGGCGATGGAGATGGCTCCGCGCACGGTGAGGTCGAGATCGGGGAATTCCTCGCGGGCGATATCAGACGCCGAATAGACACTGGCACCGGCTTCACTGACCATGACCACCTGCGGTTTCAAGCCCGCCTCTTTCAGACACAGGCGGACAAACTGATCCATTTCACGCCCGGCGGTGCCGTTGCCGATAGCCACCATCTCCATAGCGTGTGCCTCGACAAGCCGCAAAAGCTCTCGCTTTGCGAATTCGACCTTGGCACCACCTCCGGCATGGGGATAGATCGTCACATGCTCGAGAAAACGGCCTGTCGCATCCACGGCCGCCAGCTTGGAGCCGGTCCGCAGCCCAGGATCGACGCCCAGGACTTTGCGGCTCCCGGCCGGAGCGGCGAGCAGCAAATGGCGTAGATTTTCCGCAAAAACCCGGATCGCCTCATCATCGGCGGCATTTTTCGCCTGCAGACGCAGTTCCACCTCGATCGAAGGGGCCAGCAGACGGTTGTACGCATCAAGGATGATATCCCTAAGCATCTCGACGAAGCGGCTCTCGGCAGATATAAACAGCGCCTCCAGACGACTGAGGATAGTCCTCCTCCGGCGCTTCGATGCGCAGCCGCAGCACTTCCTCAGTTTCACCCCGCCGCATTGCCAGCATCCGGTGGGAAGGAACCTGCCGGATCGGCTCCTTGAAATCGTAATACATTTCATACTTGCTGACGGCGCCTTCCTTGCCTTTGACCGGTTGCGAACAGAACAGCCCTTCCTGCCAGATCAGCTCGCGGACCAGCGCCCGCGCCTCGGCCTTCTCGGCGAACTGTTCGGCGAGGATATGACCGGCTCCGGTCAGGGCGTCGGCCGCAGTGGCAACATCCAGCTCTGGATTGGCAAAAGGTTCCGCCAGTTGCAGGGCCACTTCTCCGCTCCCGCTTGCCGCCAATAATTGCTCCGCAAGCGGCTCCAGGCCGCGCTCCCTGGCAATCGACGCCTTGGTGCGGCGCTTCGGCTTGAACGGCAGATAAAGGTCCTCCATCTCGGTTTTCTGCCGGGTGGCCTCAATCTTCTGCCGCAACTCAGTGGTCAGTTTCCCCTGCTCTTCGATCGATTTAAGAATCGTCTGACGGCGCTCGTTCAACTCGGTGTGATAGCCGAGGCGTTCCTGCAGGAGACGAATCTGCACTTCATCGAGTTCCCCCGTCGCTTCCTTGCGATAACGGGCGATAAAAGGGACCGTCGCCCCCTCTTCAAGCAGGGCCACTGTCTGTTCAACCTGCCCGCTTTTCAGGCCGGTCTCCTCGACCAGAATCCGGATAGTCGCATCTCTTTCTATTTCAGGCATTACTAGTCATTCCTTATCAGTTCTTTTTTTATTCGGGGAGACAATACATCACTGTTGGACAGCTATGAAAAGATGCCCTGCGGGACATGAGTGCAACAAAGAAAGGGGCAGTGCCAACTGTCTGATCTATTTTTTCTTCTCAGCTTTTTTTTCCTTTTTTTCAGCCTTTTTTTCCTTCGCGGTTTTGGCAGGTTCTTTTTTAATTGATTTCTTAGTGTCCTGGCCTTTGCTCATAACTTTTGCTCCTTATCACTTAAGATTAAGATGGGTTTCCGCCATATACATGGCTAACTATCATATACCACTCGTTGGAGTCGGGGCGATTTTTTTCAACCTTCGCAACTGGGGGATATTAGGTCAAATAGTTTCAAGCCTACCCCCTGGCCTCATGATTCTGCTTTATCGTCTTCCATAATGCGCAGGAATTCGGAAGGGATGGCGGATTCAAAGCGTCTGGTCTGATGTGTGCCGGGAAGTTCCAGCTCCAGAGAAAGGGAATGAAGAGCCAGGCGGGAGAAGGCATGACGGATCCTGATAAACTCCACGGCCCGTTTTGAGCCGTACCTGCGATCCCCCAGAACGGGATGGCCGGCAAGCTTGGCGTGGCGTCTGATCTGATGTTTGCGTCCCGTCAGGGGGGAACATGCGATCAGGGCGTAATGGGGGCTCTGTTCAAGCACTTGAATCCGGGTGACGCAGGGAACTTTCTTCCCTTGCCTGCGGGGTTGTCCCTTCCTCCGGCCTCGGGGGAAAGAGGGCTGTCCCAGACCTGCTCCAATCCGTCGGTTTCCTTGAAGCAGCCATGCACCACAGCCATATATCTTTTGCTGATTCGCCGTTCTTCAAACTGGAGAGAAAACCAGCGAACGGTGTCAGGATTAACCCCCAGAAGAATGACGCCGCTTGTTTCGCGATCAAGCCGGTGAACAGGGCTGATGATACCGCCCTTTTCGTAAGCCAGGCGTTGCGCCAGTTCCGGGTCCCGTTCAATCCTTCCCCGCACCAGAGAAACCAGATCCCTGCCCGGCTCGTTATGAACGCTCATGTCGCAGGCTTTGTCCACCACAAGCCACCCCGGTCCCGAAGCGATGATTTTCAATTCAGACATTCTCTTTCATTCACAGATGGGACAGGATCGACTGTGTCGGGAGGAGCTCCGGAGGCCGACTGGGGAAGAGTACCCGAAAACAGGTCCCCTTGCCAAGCTCACTTTCAACCTGAATCCGGAGGCCATGGGTTTCAGCAACCTTTTTGACAATGGCGAGGCCGATCCCGGTCGAGGTACTATTGTGCTTGAAAGCCTCCTCGTGTGGTAGTACTCCTCGAAGATTTTTGGAAGTTTTTCAGCTGATATGCCGATACCCTCGTCAAGCACCTCGAAAAAAACCTCGCCGGTCGCTTCGTCCCGGCCCCCGAGCACGCGCACCTCGCCTTCTGGGAACGAGTAGGTGATAGCATTGGAAAGGAGGTTGTGAAGCAAGAGGTCGATCTGTAATGGGACTCCCTTAATGGATAATTCACCGACATCCAGATCGACGCGCACGCGCCGTTTATCGGCCATCTGCTGCAAATCGACCGCGGCGGCCCGGATCCGCGCACCGAGATCCACATCCACCGGTTCGAGAGGACCCCCGGCAGCCTTTTGCAGGTTATAAAGCCGAAGCACGTCCAGAATCAGCTCACACAGACCTTCCGACTGTTTATCGATTTCCAGCAAACGCTTGCGGATGGCCTCCGATACCGGCTCGACATAGCCCTCGGTAATCAACATCATGATGCTGCGCATGGCATCCAGGGGAGCCTTGAGCTGGTGGGTCATCTGCACCGCGTATTTGTCCCGGTCTTCCTGAAGGCGAAGAACCTTTTTTGCGGTCTGTACAACGCTACGTTCGTGTTCCCGCAGGCGAACCGACATGCGGGAGACGATGTACCACAGCGCCAGCATCATCAAAGCATATCCCGCACTCATGGTCACAATCGACCAACCGGACATCTCCAGACGAGCTTCCGGCTGCCAGGAAAGCATCAGAGCTGCGGGCTCCACCCAACCGGCAAGTTCGACATAGATGCAAAGGAAATAGGAGGCGAGAGCCACAAGGAGGACGACAAAACTCGCCCACAGATCGAAAAAGATGCACGCCAGGGCGATGTGCAGAAAGTAGAGCGAGGGCGCAAAACCGAATACACCCACAAAATGGATCACCACACCGATGCAGGCCATGTCCAGGATGATCTGCACCCAGAGGTTCGCCGCCAGGCTCAGCGCTCCCTCGGGCCGCCGCACACCGAGGGCAACAAAAACGTTGCCCAGCACCAGCACAGCGGCGGTCGCGAACGGCCAGATTTTTCCGGGAACGACCCCCAGCGCCTGCAGTTGGCTTTCGGCCAGGTGCGAAAGAAGGCCAAAGCTGAGGAGTGAAAAAACGACCAGCCAGCGCATGCGGATGAACCAGCTGGCTTTCTCACGCAGCACGCCGATGGGAAAGGTCCGCCGGGTTCTTGTTTCGTGGCCCGAGGAGGGATGTTCCTCCAACTCACCGGGTTCGAGAGTATACAAGCTCATATGGGATCGTTACCGGAATCGGGAACGCCTACCCCAACATCTTTTGGACGAGGGGCAGCAGGGTATCCGGCTTCACGGGTTTTTGCAGAATCTGCCCGGATTGCAGACGACCGGCAAAGATCTGCTGCACTTCTTCCCCAAGAGAGGTCAAAAAGATACAGGGCAGACCGGGGTGGACTTTTTGAATCTTTTCATTGACCTGAAGGCCGGAATCCATGCTCTCCATCATGATATCCAGGATGGCCAGGTCAGGTTTCACCTCGGCCAGGGCATTGATTGCGGCGGCCGCCGTTTCGTAACTGACAACCTCGTGTCCCTCTTTTTCGAGGACCAGTTTCACGGATTCCCGAATAGCAGCATTGTCTTCCAACGTGCATGATTTTGGACATCGTGCCCTCCTTTTTAAAATGGTGTTCTACTGAATCAAACAGCCCTTTTTAAAAGTTATCCTAAAAAAGCACGATGTCAAAAAAAACCGATATTTTTTAGAAGGTTCCTGCGGACGTACAAGGGAAGAACAAAAAAGGGTCAGAAATGAATTCTGTACCCGAGTTACTGAAAATAAAAGAATCAATTTTTACTTAAATATGGGGGATGATCCTAGTTTGCCCCAAGTTTGCAACTTTGCAAGCCTGATGCTTCTCCCAATTTGAATTCACCACTAGCAAGGGATGAATGTCATTCCCACATCATGAGTCAAACGGAGCTTTGACCCCTTTTATCTTTCCATGGCCGGCACGCCCACCACAGTACTGAACAGTTACTTAAGTTTTTACTCACCGCGGGGGTATTTTTTCGGTTTTAAAGCGGTGACCCAGCCATTTTCCAGGCATTGATAGTCTTTGATAAGGTATTCTTCGTCGATCTCGCTGGACAGACAATAGGGGCCATCCGTTGCCTTTCCCAAATTTAAATAGATCCGCCAATAACAACCCGTATCCCGGTCACAATGATTTTCCTCGGTAACCAGTATATCATCTCTGTTGTCGTTATTGATGTCCATTACCTGGGTTCGGATGGTATCCCTCCCAAAGGGGGAGAAAAAATATTTTTCATTCTTTTTTGCTTCCAGGTAGTAGTTTTCTGCAACTTCACTTTTTGAATTTAAAGTAAGTGGTTCTGCAAAAGAAACGTTAGCTGTCAAGATCAGTGTGCATAGCAATACAACTCTTTTCATTTCTCACTCCGTAAAAGATTCCCAAAAAAAGATTTAGCCGCAAACCAGCTACACGGTTTTGCAACTCGTCTGCATTAACAGGGTTATAGATAATATTCGATGACTGGCTTTGCTCATGAAAACCGGGATACCCCCCATATTTTTTAGTTCATTTGCCAATAACGAGAAAGAAAAGAATAATTAAAACTCTTTTAACTTGATCTGATATTTTTGATTAGTCAAAAAATTTATTGTTGCTTGAGAATTGGGGGGGGGGATTGACCGCTGGAGTTGGATGAGACTAAGGGACATTTGGCCTTAGTTTCGTAATTTCGTGGGTATACCAAACTTTTTTGAATTAAGTATTCGTTCCCCTCAACGGACTGGGATTCTCCCTGACTTGGTTTTTTCGTTCTTTTTGAGAATGTCAATATTTCAAGAACGTCCCGTTCGTATTGGGTAAAAAAAATCAGTTAACAACCCTTTTTGAAATCAGCAACATGAGTCAAACGTAGATTTGACCACTTTTTTTACTCGACGCAACAAGAACAAAGTGAACATCCTCTGTCCACAGTCCCCCGGTCGTAGTAAGAATCCCAACCTTGATGAGATCATCCCAGGCATGAACTCCTGAGTGCCGTCGGGCCTGAACTGCATTATTGAATCTTTTGTGACGACGACTCGATGCACCTTCTTCGTAAAGCGAAAAAAATCAAACAGGCCCACACCTTGTTTACCCAATAAGTATTTTTGAAGGTTCTTCCGAAAAAACAGTTCCGTTTTTCCCTCACAATATCAGGCGTACACCACCGAGATCTTCGATCTCATGGGGGAACCGATCTCCAGGGGTTCCGATGAACATGTAATTCTTTGGCACCTTCAACCGATGCGACAACCTGGAAATCAGGTCTGGGCCAAAGGTTCCCTTTACGGCCACAAAGTCGATCCGCAGCCTTGGATACATGTGGTCGATCACTTTAAGGTGTGTGGCAAGGTCCGGCGAAATATCCTTTTCATGATTAAACACGCGGACGATTTTGAGACACTTGGCATGTTCGTTTTTTAAAACATAGAGTGCGGCACGATTGAGGTTGGCAAGGTCGTCATTCTTAGAGAAATAGACAACGGTCATACTGCTAATGCGGTCAATGTAAAACAGCACCTTCCTGCGGAATAACTCGTTGGCCTTTTCAATGCGTTCGACCACCGCGCGGGAGATGAAAAGCGCCAACTTGAGCAGGTCCAGCCGTATAAACATCAGGAGGACCCCGCCGGCGACAATTGCGAAATATTCGCTGAAAACCTCGACGGACTCAGGATCGAGGATAATATTGCCGAGCAGCCCCAACAGGACGGCAACCAGCGCCAGGGACACCTTCGGCCAACTTGCCCTGGTGTCGCGTGGCAATCTGCTCCGCTTGACCTTGAGCAGCATGTTGCCAATGGCGAACAGGGCCATAACTGCGAGAAAAGCCAGGGTGTAAACACCAGCGAGAGTCTCAATTTTGCCGGCAGTAACGATCAGGATCGACCCGCATAAGAAGAAGAAACCGAGAATGATCCAGTGGTTGGTACGCCGCAGCCGGTTTTCCTTCAACAAGAACTGAGGCAGGCAGCGATCCAGCGTCATGCGGCGAACCAGACCGGTGACACCGACGTAGCTGGTCAAAACCGCCCCCGACAGAACCAGCGCGGCATCGATGCTGACAAGATGGCCGAGCCAGGGCCCGGCGGAGATAACACCCATCTGCGCCAGCAGGTCACGAGGGACCTCGCGGATAGCCACCATTGTCAGCAACCCCATGGCGAGAAAACTGATCAGCGGGTTAAAAATACTGACGGCCACCCACATATTGCGAAGGGTCTTGGGGAAGACCCCAGGCTCCTGTTCTTCAATGAAGTTCGCAGAACTTTCGAAACCGCTGATTCCGAGCATGGCAGCGGCAAAACCGAAGAACAGAGCGTGCAGAATTCCGTCCGGCGTGGGCATCTGCCAGTTGCTCATGAGCAGGTCGGGGTGCCAGACAATTGCAAAGATCGAGAAACCACACAACACGGTCAGGGTGACCAGGTGGAGGATAAATATTCCCAAGGCGACGGTGGCCGATTCGCCGATACCAATCAGGTTGAGCAGGGCGAAGAAACCGAGCAGTGCCACGGTGCCCCAGAAAATATTGAAGCCGTTGAACAAATGGTGAGCATAGTGGGCGGCCTCGCTCGCGCTTATGACCGCTGTGGCAATGTAGGAGAGCAGGGTCAGGCAAGCGGCCCCTGCCGCCATTTTTTTGTTGGTGGTGTTTAGAAGAACGGTATAGGTACCGCCGTTCAATGGCAGGGCGCTACCAACCTCGGCATAGACTCTTCGAAACAGGTAAAGAACGAACGCAACCAACAACAACACCACCGGGGCCAGGGGGCCGGCCTGGGCCGCGCACAACGCGGCAACGTAAAGACAGCTGGAAGTGATGTCGTTGCCGCAGATGGCTGTCGAGCGCCAAACACCCAATTTTTTTGTCTTTGGCTGCTTGTCTTTGGCAAGTTGCGGTTCGGCGTCGATGTTGGTTATGCGATGGGACCGCCCCCATCCGGCGAATTCCCATTCTTCGACAGTGTTTTTTTCAGTAGGCGGCAAATGGTAACTCCACGTGAAAGAAATATGCACAGTGCTTATAGGACCATTTCAATTACATTACCTGAATCCGTGGGTTAGGGGCGGGAAAAGAGTGTAAGAGTTTGGCCTGAATAAGTGTTTCAAAAATCTGAGGTGCACCCATAGGTTCGTCGGTGATTTCTGGAATGCTTCGGCAGGTCAATGACTTGCGCTATTGCCCGGTCATAACTCACGAATTCAGGTATTTTTCTATGTGAGCTTTTGCCGTTTGGAGAGCAAGATTTTTATCCTTTGTAAACAGCTTCCACTTCATTTTTGATGAATGAATACCTGCCTTCTTGTCTTGACCTCTACAGCAATACCAGCCTCCAAAGCGTTCGACCGTAGAAAAGGGATGATTTTCTGTACAGAACACCCCGCAAGGATTAACCTCCTGGTAGAAAATGGTTTCTTCCGGGTCTTCATCATAGGACATATCCGCAGGCAATTCGATTTGCGATACATCAACTTTCTCTGCTTCCTTTTCATCCAGCCAGTCTGAAATGTTCATTTTATTTTTTCCCCTTCAAACAATTTTCTGGCTTTTACAGCCACTTTTTGCGACGGGAAAAACGCAGCATGACCAAAGCCATCGCCACCATCACACCCCACATTATAAAATAACTGTAGCGAAAGTGTAACTCCGGAACATTCTTAAAGTTTATTCCGTAGATCCCGGCGATAAATGTGAGTGGGATGAAAATAGCGGAAAAAATGGTCAGAACAGAGGTGCCCCCAGGAATTTGAACAAAGCTATAAGTGGATAAGCCTTCCAAACTCAGGCATATTAATGCCATGAAAGAGAGGAGCTTATCATGAGCAGACGACCCCGGCGGAATCATTCACCGGCATTCAAGTCCAAAGTGGCCCTGGCTGCCATCAAGGGAGAACAGACGGTTACCGAGCTGTCGCAAAAATTTGATGTTCACCCCAATCAGATCACGCAATGGAAGAACCAGTTGCAGGAACAAGCCGCATCGGTTTTTGAAGGAGGGGCATCCAAAGAACCCCCGGTTGACGTGAAGACCCTCCATGCCAAAATCGGTGAGTTGACCCTGGAGAATGATTTTTTAGAAGGCGCGCTCACCAAGGCGGGATTGCTGAGCGCAAAGAAATGATCGACCGTAACCACCCGCTGCCGATCAGCAAGCAGACCAAGGCAGTCGGGATCAGCCGTAGCAGCGTGTATTATCTGCCCCGGCCTGTTTCAGGGGTTGAGCTGGAACTGATGCGGCAGATTGATCGGCTGCATCTGGACTATCCATTTGCCGGATCGCGCATGCTCCGGGATCTGTTACGACAGGATGGCTTCAAGGTCGGTCGTAAGCATGTTGCGACCTTGATGAAGCGTATGGGGATTGAAGCCTTGTACCGCAAACCGCGCACCACGAAGCCGGGAGCAGGGCACAAGGTTTATCCCTACCTTTTGCGCAATCTGTCGATAGCCCGCCCCAACCAGGTCTGGGCGATGGATATCACATACATCCCAATAGCCCGAGGCTTTGTCTATCTGGCTGCGGTCGTCGATTGGTACACCCGGCGAACCTTGTCGTGGAAAGTCTCGATCACCATGGATACGCACTTCTGCCTGGAGGCCGTTGAAGACACCCTGGCGCAATACGGGACACCAGAGATCATGAATACCGATCAGGGGAGCCAATTTACCTCGCAGGCGTTTACAGAACTGCTCAAAAAGAACGACATCCGTATCAGTATGGACGGCAAAGGATCTTGGCGGGACAATGTTTTTGTTGAACGGCTGTGGCGATCAGTCAAATATGAAGATATTTATCTCAGGGCTTATGAATCAGCAGCAGCAGTAAGAGCAGGTCTGAAGCGTTACTTCAATTTTTACAACAGGCGGAGACCGCATTCGAGTCTTGACGGTCGAACCCCGGATCAGGTTTATTTTGACATGCTGCCGCAGATTAAGGCAGCTTAAACGAGGAAGGTGACGATCCACTTATAAAGTGGAATTCTTTGTTCAAACAAATGGAACCACCTCTGAGCCTTCATTATCTCATTAAGTCGGTTGCTGCTCCGGGAATCGTAAATATTCAAGTGATCAGAAAGCATCTCGCGGTAGGAATCGATGGTGTCCACCGCCTGGTTGGTGAGGTCAAGCAGATCCTTGCAAAATGGTAGTGTTGTATCCTGGATCAGTTCTGAATCAAGCCGACTCAGATGGAGGATGGATTCCCGGACTGGCCTGATGGTTTTGCGCAGGTAATTCATTTCGCGTTTGTAAGCGTTGATGTTGGAGAGAACCTTCTGGGTCGGGTTGTCCAGGATGTCGTTTTCGATCTCTTCTATCTGTTCCCCGAGTCGTTCGATAATAAACAGGTAGTTGTCATACTCCTCCATGCGCGGCCGATGGCCGGTGTTGACAAGAGCCTCAAGCACCAGGGCGTGCAGCCCGAAGCCCTTACCGATTTCACGGATTAGTTCCGTATCGTGCAGACCGTTGACGTTGATCCGGGGACAGTAAACCTGGCTCCAAGTCTTTTCCCTGAAAAGCAAGGGTAATTCGTTATGCTGCTCCCGGAACTCCAAAAAAAATCAACCGCCGCAGCGGCAGGAGCATGATTTAAGGGGGATCGCCGTTTCCGCGTCCGGTTGAATGACGGGATATGAAACAAGTTATTTCAAAACCCCGATTCTTTCCCTCTCATCTCTTCAATATGAATCTTAATGACGGCAGTATTGGTCAATGCTCTTTCGGTGTATTCATGCTCATGATCCGAATATTGACGCATGATTATGTCCAAAGCTTTTTGTTTCGATTCCGGATCGTCAATAAAGAGAGCTTTTCCAAAACCAATCACGCTTCGGTATTTCATCTCCCATTCACATGCCTCGCCGGATTCAAGCACTTGATGATCTAAATCAAACTCAAAGCAAACTGAATTGTTTTTCTTCAGGATGTCTATCTTTTTTCCTTCTCGGGCACTATGTAAATACAGTGTGTTTTTTTCGTAACCAAAGCAAAGGGGAACAACGTATGGAATATTATCGCATGTCATCCCCAGCCTGCAGACACGCGATCTGAGGATGACCGCATCAATGGCGGCCCTGTCGATGGTTTCTTTTTCTTTACGTCGCATTTAACTTAAAAAGTTCCCTGCCTTATTTTTTACAAACAAGTTTAAAGCAAAAATGGATCTGTCCCGCTTTTACCTATTGAATCCCCCTTTGCCCCTCCCCTCTTTGCTAATAATTCGAGGTGCGCTTCACTGTTATCCCGTGTATTTAGCAAGGATTATTGGCATCAGAAGCCAATCCCATCGCCAACGTACCCAACCGGCAATACTCCGGCAACCACCGGAAAAGCCCGGCAAAAAGCGCCGCTTCCTCCCATATGCCGGATATCAAAAAAGCATTTTCCCCGCCAGAAAGTAAACAAATATAGGGTCAGGTCTTTATCTTAATTTATTGAAGGTTAAAAATGTTAGAATCTGATCCCTATATATTTTGACCAACCTCCAAATTTCTATTGAAAGCATCTCAATATCACAACAACAGGCTTAAGTATAGTGTGACGAACAACGCCTTTCAGGAAGCTCCTGAATTGCAACCAATCAGCGAGAAAAGGCGAGTAACGATAGTAGAACTTTACAAAGCCTTTACCCCAGGCATGGCTGAGAAGCTGATTGTCACGAAACTGTCTTAACACATCCACATCCGGATGCTCTGCGGAGCCATAACAGGCTGTAGCTATAAAACAACCGGGAGGTTTTTCTTCCTCCTTGGGGCTACTGCTTTCTTCAACGTCACTCGGCATGGCGCCATGCGCAACCAACGCTTTGTAAATGTTATATACCTCCGACGGCCCTTCTTTTCCAAGCGCTTCTCTGAGCCCCAAGAGGTCTGCTTTTTCTGCCGCAAGAACAACTTCAAATTTTTTAAGAAGAGAGCCGTCGGAAAAATCGGCACCATGCTCGACCAGGAAACCGACAAACTCATTCACAGCCGCTTCATCCATCCCCTTATGATGTGCTGTAGAATATAAAATAGAAAAGAATAGTGAATCCCCATCATTGTTTTTTACGGAAAGATCTGCTCCCTTGCTTACCAACAGTTTGACCATGGCGGGGTCCTGACAGCGAAATAATGGTGTCTCCCCCTTGGAGTCTTTGACCTCAACATCCAAACCGTTTTCCAGAAGCCCGCTGAAAGTTTCCTGGCGCCCATGCAATGCCGCGCTATGCAACGCAGACTCCCCATTTTTATTTGTCAGGTTGATATCCGCGCCTTTTTCCAGAAGAAACTCAAGTATGCTCCCGTCTGTAGCGTTAAACAGAGCTGAATCTCCATCATCGTCCAATAAATCAACGTCGACGTTTTGCTCAAGCAAGTAAGCCAATACCTCCTGTTCCCCATATAGGGCGGCTAAATGAATAACCGGGCTTTGGGTTTCAGGACTCTTTGCGTGTAAATATTCCGGATTTTCTTTGAGGAGCAAAAGAATTTTTTTCGAATCATGACTGTCGAACGCTTCAAATAGTTCTGAGATACTCATGTGTTTTAGCCCCCTTTCGTTTGTTCTCTCTTGAAGAACAAATGATGTAAAGAGACGTAACTAAAAACCAATTGGCATTAGAGTATTTGTGATCTCACCTGCAAAAATCAGGGCCGTTCTATGTAGGCTATTCAGGACTCTCCGTGGCGGAGCCATTATCCGGTGCAGCGCGCGGTGGGACACTTCTCTGCCAACAGACAAACCTGGCATCAGATGTCGAGCCCATCGCTTTGATAACTGCCTCGTTGTCAAAACCAGGAAGCTTCTGCAGCGCCGCCAGGAAGGTATCCGTACCCTCCGCACCCTGCGGGACTGAGATGCCGGTCTTACCGCCCGAGACAACAAGAACAAAGGATACGTCCTGTGTCCACGGTCCCCCGCCCGTCGTGAGGATTCCAACCTCGAAGAGATCATTCCAGTGAAGGAACTCCTGATTCCCGTCGGATCTAAACAGGAGAACCGAATCATCCGTGACGACGACTCGATCCCGTTTCCTCTTGCGGCGAAAAAAATCAAGCAGGCCCATACGTTGTTTACCCAACAAGCAAGTTTACAATTTCTGTATAACTTCCCCAAACCACTTGATAACCATCGCGGGCGTCAGGACGACACCATTAAAGTTTTAGCGGATCACCCAACGCAGCCAGGTGCCCCAGCAAATTTATGCGCGTCCATGAGAAACTGAGTTTTATCGGCACAACATTCTTTTTCGTAATTTCTTCACCATTTTTTTTCCATGAAGTTATCTTGACAATCTTATCCGCCACAAAATCCCCCTCTTCTGCCTTCTGCCCATTGTCATACCAGGCCACACAAGGCCCTTCTAATTTGTTGTTCTTGAAATTGGCGACACTTCTTTTTTGGCCATTCCCATAATAGGCAACCAGCTCACCGTCCAGCTTACCGTTCTTGAAAGTTGCTTCGATGCATTTTTTATTATCGTTGTACTTTTCAATGTATTTCCCATTTTTTTGGCCATTTTCATACATCGCCTCCACAATTTTTTCGCCATCTTGTTTGCGGATGCTCAAACCATGTCTTTTTCCGTCTTTAACGTTAATGATAAGATTAACCTTGCATGGCTGCATGCCTTTATGGCTTGTATATTCATCCGTAACCGTACCCGTGAAAGGCTCCTTTTTATTGACTTCATATGCAATCCCTTTTCGCACCTGAAGTTTTGATTTCTCAATGGTTTTGGAACCCGAGCCACAGGACACGACCAAACTCGTAACCGCCAGGGTCAAAATTAGTGTGTAGATTGTTTTCATCTTCATAAAAATTCCTCCCTTTTGAGAAGTACAGGGACACATGATCAGTCCCCCAAAAAGATAATCATTAAAATCAGGAACGCCTTGCCATCCCCTCCAACTCTCCCAAGATCCTCACCATCGCCAGCGTATCCAACCGACAGTACTCCAGCAGCCCACTGCGAATCTCGGCGAGCCGAAATAAATCATCCGTCTGACACATCTCGTGATAAGCCAGCATCGCCATCCCCCCTTCCGAAATGCTCAATCCCGCGTAGGAAAGATCAGGCACCAGCGCCGGAAGAACTGCCTTGATGGAGTAGGAACCCCGCATCTGCCAGCGGTAGATATGGCGCTTTTTAAACGGCACCATCAGGTCGCGGACATTCTCGATGCGCACCTTTAGCGCCCCGGCCAGATCGGGAAAAGTCTCAGCCAGATCTCTCAGCACCCCTTTTTCAAACGCCTGATTGTAGGTCAAAACGCAGGCATCCTCGGGAATCTCGGCAAGAAGCTTTTCAGCCAGTACACGACGCGGGTCCCTGCCCCGCTCCGCAAGGTATTCGAAATGCTCCGGTTCGGTGCCCGCGCTGTCCTGAATGTGCAGGGAATATTGAAACGGGATTTTCTGATAAGGACGGATCCCATCGAAAGGCGGAACGGGCGTGTCGAAAGTCTCGAAATCGAGATGGCAGAGAGGATACCAGAGGCTGTCGAGAAACTCTCTCACCGCTTCGGGTTCCGTAACATCCTGTTGGTTGATGGTGGTTTCCGCCTGGAAGCGCTGAGCCCTGTTGAGAGCGTCGAGCGGTACATCCTCGATGCGGACTACCCCCTGACGATAGTAGGCAAACTTGTCGATCCCCCGCCCCCGGAGGGTGAAGATCGAATCCTCCGGGATATGCTGCCAGCAATAGGGGATGAAATCACATTCGTAAGGGTCGCTGCAGTGCGGCCCGATGTCGATATCCGGCTCGCCACTCTGCAGGGTTTCACGCAGGCTGGCGATGAGCGCCGGCAGCGCCGCCTGACGATTGAGCACCTCATCAGTGATGTCCTCGCTCGCAAACAAGCTGTGAACATCGATTTCCCCCCGACGCACATAGGTATTGTCGATATGCACGAGGAAAGAACGCGCCACCGGCAGGCCGCAGCGGCTCAGGACGTAATGCTGGACCGCCACGTCGTCGAGGTTGACCTCCTTGACGGAGGTGGACATCTTGACCTCGTGAATCTCCCATACGGCACCTTTGCGCACGAGGATATCAACCTTGACAAAGATACCGTTGAAATCGAAGGAGGCCTCGTAAATGACTTCGGCCCCTTGTTCAATCAGCTCACGGGTGCGGGCGACCTGCTGCGAAATACGCAACCCTTCAAAGGGGACTTCGGTGCCGCCTGGAAAAAGGTCCTGGGCAAGAATGCCGACCTCGGAACCTGCCTGGAAGCGGGCGTCGCGTTGCGGATCGGGGGGAAACTTGAAATCGGGGCGGTTTTTGGTGAGGAAGAGGGCTTTGGGGCACTGCAGCCCCTTGAGGATCAGCGATTTGCTCAGACCGGCTTGCCTACGAAAATTCACGGTCGACAACCTTCCGTCAAAAAAAACTATCCGTGATCAATCAAGTTAAGAATGAATTAATAATGACACAAACGAACTATGGATGTCATCAAAAACGCTGAAATGTGTGGTGCGAGAAGCTTGCACCACACTACTCTGAAAAAGGCTATTGAGCTTTCCCCATTGCGACGAATTCGGAGCGGAAGGGCCGTTTTGAGGAAACTTCCTGAAAGGTGTTTATGGACTTTCTCCCCATTCGATGCAGCCGGAGCGAAGAGGACGTTTTGAGAAAAAGACGGGCAAGCTGTTTGAGCCAGAAGGATTCTGTTGAGCTTAGGATGAATCTATTGCAAAACCGGTAAATCGGACCATATTTCCCCAAATTTTCGACAAATAGTCCCGCTATTCGTTCTCAAATTTGGAAAAACCTGTTCTCGATTTCCCACTTTTTTTTTACGATTCCCCAAGCTCGACAGGCTCCTATGCGAGTTTCTGACCGTCCTCAAAACGGCCGCGTAGCGCAGGGAACCCGAAGGGCAAGTCGCTGGGCACCCTTTTCTTTGCTTCTTTCTTTTTGGAGTAAAAAGAAAGAAGGCGACGTCAGGGAGCGCAACCCATGGGTTTTAAAACTAAAAAGCCCAAAGAGAAGAACTCTCTTCGGGCTTTTCGATTACAGTAAAAAGTTTAAATACGGCTCAATACCTCTGGTCGGCAAACTCCACCCAGCCCCCGGCCTCAACCAGAGCCTTGTCAAACTCACTGATATCGAAAGCGAAGGTTTCCACCTCCCCATTCACATCCGCCGAAAGCTGACAAGTCTTCAGGTCCACGGTGATGTACACCTCTTTTCCCGCTCCCAGAGCGAAGAGACGATCCATCTTCTCCTGGGACAGCTCGATCGCCAGCATCCCGCAGTTGAACATGTTCTGCCGGAAAATGCGGGAAAAACTCTCGGCGATAACCGTGTAAATGCCGTTGACCTCGAAAACCCAGGCCGCGTGCTCCCGCGAGGAGCCGCAGCCGAAGTTGCTGCGGCTGAGCACGACCCTGGCCTTTGCCAGCGCCTCCCCTTTGGGGTCGAAACCCGCGATCTTGAAATCCTCCAACAGGTAAGGCTTGAGAGCCTCCTTGGTAACTTCGGTCAGGTAACGTGCGGGAATGATTTCATCGGTATTGATATCGGACCGGTCGAGAAAGATGGCCGGACCGCTGAAGTTTCTTGCCATAATGTGATTACCCCCTATTATTTCAACTGAAAAATCTTCAAATGGATCTGGGGTCGGTGATAACCCCTGTCACGGCGGTTGCCGCGGCCGTGGCCGGGCTCATCAGGTGAACCATTCCCCCCTTGCCCATGCGGCCGACGAAATTGCGGTTGCTGGTAGAAGCACAGGCCTCCCCTTCGGCCAGGACCCCGTTGCTCATGCCGAGGCAGGCGCCGCAGGTCGGGTTGGTCACGCAGAAACCCGACTCCATGAAAATATCGATGATGCCCTCGGCCAGGGCATCCTTGAAGATCTGGGGCGTGGCCGGAGAAACGATCCCGCGCACGTGATCGGCGATCTGCTTCCCTTTGAGAATTTCAGCGGCAACGCGCAGGTCCTCGAGGCGGCCGTTGGTGCAGGTCCCGATGTAGACCTGGTCAATCCGGGTCCCTGCCAGCTCGCCCACCGGCTTGACACAGTCCGGCTTGTAATCGAAAGTCACCTGGGGCTCAAGGTTGGAGACATCGAAAACGTGTTCTTTTTCGTAAACCGCGTCCACATCGGAATGCCATTTGCGGAAAGCGTCAACAGCGCTGTCGACGCTTGAGTAATCCCCCTGAATGAACGGCCAGAGATATTCGGCGGTCACCCGATCGGGAAGGCAGATACCGGAAGTCCCGCCTGCCTCGATGGCCATGTTGGAAATCGTCATGCGCGAATCCATGGACATGTCATCGATCACCGGCCCGACGAACTCCATCACCCGGTCGGTGGCACCGCGAACGCCGATCTGGCCGATGACGTGGAGAATCACATCCTTGGCATACACCCCAGGCGCGAGTTTGCCCACAAGGCGGATGCGGATGGTCTGCGGACTACGAAAGGCACAGACACCTTTGAGAATGCCGACTTCGAGGTCGGTGGTTCCCACGCCCGCGGCAAAGGCCCCAAAAGCCCCGTGGGTGCAGGTATGGCTGTCACCCATGATGACCGTAAACCCTGGGCGGATGTAGCCCTTTTCAGGGAATAGTGCATGACAGACACCGTTGCGGCCGATATCGAAAAAATCCTTGATCTCGTGGCGACCGGCCCAGTCGCGGATAATTTTCGCCTGGAGGGCGGTTTTGCTGTCCTTGGAGGGGGTCACGTGGTCGATGACCGCCTTGATCTTATCGGGATCGAAAACCCTATCCTTACCCCGCGCTTCGAGGTCACAGACCGCCACCGGGGTGGTGATCTCGTGGCAAAAAACACGGTCGATATCCAGGACCATGGTCCCCGGAAATGGGGTGTCGCGCAAATGCGCGTCGAAAATCTTTTCGGCTATGGTCTTTCCCATCTCAACTCCTTCAGCAGGCTTTTAAGAAACTTCGTCCTTGCCCCTCATACGGTGTTGCACGATTTTTTTAGCCCGGTTTTTTCATGAGGCTTTGTCGCGAAAGCGTCAAGTATGCGTCAGATCAAGCCAAGCACAGCGAGTTGCTCTGCAGGCGTACTTGCAGTACGTCGAAGAGCAAGAAGGGAGCACGGCTTGAGATGACGCGCAATTGGCGGTTGCAGCAAAAGTATTCATGAATAATCCGGGCTGGTACTCACATATTTTCATATGCTCCGTTTCTCAAAAATCGAGCACCTTGTCTGAGGACCAAACCCTCGTTTTTTAAAACCCTATAAGATTTATTTTTTCCAGCATTTTTACAACAAAATCACATGAAATACCAGTTGATTAACCCGGGTTATTTATGAGGCTTTGTCGCGAAACCGGAAAGTGTGCGTCAGATCAAGCCAAGCACAGGGACGTGCTCTGCAGTCGTACTTCTTGTATGTCAAAGAGCAAGGAGCGAACACGGCTTGAAATGGTGTGCAATTGACGGTTGCAGCAGAAGTCTCCATGAATAATCCGGGTTACCTTACAACGTGGCATGCTGGCGCGTGTCCTTTCGGGTTTCGAGCCGGTTCAGCGCGTTGATGTAAGCCTTGGCGCTGGCGACGATAATATCCGGATGAGCGCCCTGCCCGAGCACTTCGCGGCCGTTCTCCTCAAGGCGGACCGTGGCCTCGCCCTGGGCATCCGTACCCCCGGTAATGGCGCCGACAGCAAAATGCAGCAGGTTCGCTTTGCTTTTGACCAGTTTTCTGATGGCCTTGAAGGTAGCATCCACGGGGCCGTCGCCGATAACCGCCATTTTGCGGATCTTGTTGTTGATTTCCATCTCCACAGTGGCGGTGGGCGCGGCAAAGGAGCCTGAGGTGACATTCATCTGAATGAGTTTGAACTTCTCCGGAGCGCGGATGATTTCATCGGCGACAATGGCGTCCAGGTCTTCGTCAAAAATTTCCTTCTTTTTGTCGGCCAGGGATTTAAAGCGCACGAAGGTTTTTTCCATATCCTCCGGCTTCAGTTGGTAGCCGAGGTTCTCCAGACGCTGATTGAAGGCATGCCGCCCCGAGTGCTTGCCCAGCACCAGCTTGCTCTGATGCAGACCGATCGATTCGGGGGTCATGATTTCGTAGGTCGTTTTTTCCACCATCATCCCGTGCTGATGGATACCCGCCTCGTGGGCAAAAGCGTTGGCCCCGACAATGGCCTTGTTGGGCTGCACCATGATGCCGGTAATACTCGAGAGGAGCTTGCTGGACGGGTAAATATGCCGGGTGTCGACGTTGGTTTTATAGGGCAGGATATCCTGCCGGACATTCAACGCCATCACCACTTCTTCCATGGAGCAGTTTCCGGCCCTCTCGCCGATGCCGTTGATGGTGCACTCGACCTGGCGGACGCCCGCTTCGATAGCGGCCAGCGAGTTGGCCACGGCAAGGCCGAGGTCGTTATGGCAATGCACCGAGAGAACGGCGCGCTCGATATTGGGCACATTTTCCCGGAGATAGGTGATTATTTTCGTGAATTCCGAGGGGATGGTGTAGCCCACGGTATCGGGAATGTTGACGGTCCGCGCTCCAGCGTCGATCACCGCCTCGACCACCTTGGCCAGGAACGGCAGGCGGCTGCGCGCCGCATCCTCGGCGGAGAACTCGACGTTGGGAGTATAGCCGGCGGCGCGCTTTACGGCGACCACGGCTCTTTCGATGACCTCATTCTCGCTCATCTTCAGCTTGTATTTCATGTGCACGTCGCTGGTGGCGATAAAGGTGTGGATGCGCCCTCTCTCCCCGGCATATTTAAGGGCTTCCCAGGCACGGTCGATATCCTTGGAGCTGGCCCGGCAGAGTCCGGCGATCTCACATGTCTGGATGGTCTGCGCGATCTTTTTCACGGCCTCGAAATCGCCTTCCGATGCGATGGGAAAACCGGCCTCCATGATATCCACATTCAGCCTTTCGAGCTGGTGGGCAATGCGCAGTTTTTCGTCCACATTCATGCTTGCTGAAGGCGCCTGCTCCCCGTCCCTCAGGGTGGTGTCAAAAATCCGGATGGTATCTTCCTGGCTCATGACTTTTTCCTTTCTTTACTAAGGTTCACTTTATAAATAAATGATAATCTTTTTTTCTGTTCCCCATCCGTTTCCAGCCGGGGTTATTCATGAGGCTTTGTCGCGAAACAGCCAAGTACAAGTCAGGTCGCGCCAAGCACAGTGACGCGCGCTGCAGGCGTACTTGCTGTACGTCGAAGCACAAGGAACGAGCACGGCGCAAGATGACATGTAATCGGCAGTTGCAGCAAAAGTCTTCATGCATAGTCCAGGCTTCAAATAAAAAAAGCTTCCGCCCTCTACAGGGGCGAAAGCTTTTCGATTTCGCGGTACCACCCTGGTTCAATCTCCCGGGGGAGATTCTCCATTTTTCCGTTAACGCAGGATCACGATGAAAACTAGCAGTGCGGCAACAGGCTTACGCCTGCAATCCCGCATGTTCATTTTCACAGCTCGGAGGCGAGTTCAACTTTTTTCTGTACCGGTTCGCAGCGACCACCGGCTCTCTGAGACAGGAGAAAAGTCTACTACTCCTCTTCAATGCTTTTGTTGAAAACTAAGCTTATAGTAAACAAACCGGCCTGAGCTTTGTCAAGCAGTTTTTTCGCTCTGTGCTTTTTCCTTCAGTATCTTTTCGCTCTGTGCTTTTTCCTTCAGCATCTTTTCGCTCTGTGGCCTTTTCCGCCAGCGCAGGAATCTCATCAGGTAGAGGATCGGGCCGGACACCATATAAGCGAAAAAAATAGAAAAAATAAAAATTTCCGGCTTGGCGACAACGACAATGATGATAAAAATACCGAGAACCAGGAATCCAAAAGGCTGTCGTTTGACCAGCTCGGGGTCCTTGAATGAAAAGTAGCGGAAGTTGCTGACCATCAGAAACGCGAGAACATATATCAACAGCAAGATCGATACCTTCTTGAAGGTCGGCGGCGCACCCAGATAATAAAAAAGCAGAATGCAGGAAGCCAGAACGCAGGCCGCGGCCGGAATTGGAAGGCCGATGAAGCGCTTGGACTCGACGTTGTTGATCTGCACGTTGAAGCGAGCCAGACGCAGGGCGCCGCATACCACATAGAGAAAGGCCGCCAGCCAGCCCAGCTTGCCAAAGGGTTTCAAAGCCCAGGAATAGATGAGGAGGCCCGGCGCGACACCAAAGGCGACCAGGTCCGACAGGGAATCGTACTCCTCCCCGAAACGACTGGTGGTTCTGGTAAGCCTGGCGATTTTGCCATCCAGAACATCAAAAATCCCCGAAACCAGGATAAACCAGGCGGCCACGTAGTAATTGCCGTTCATCGTGGCAACGATACTGTAGAAACCGGCAAAAAGCCCGCCGGTTGTAAACAGGTTAGGGAGGATATAAACTCCCTTGCGGAGGTTCTCCCGCTTTTCCGGGAGGGGTCCCTGCCCGCTCATTCCACTAATCCTATAACGGTCTCACCGCCCGTCACTTTATCACCGATCGCCACATCTATTTTCCATTCTTTGGGGAAATAAACATCCACCCTCGAGCCGAAGCGGATGATGCCATAGCGCAGCCCTTTCTGAAGTTCGTCTCCGATTTCCGGGTAGGAAACAATGCGCCGCGCAATCAGGCCCGCGATCTGGACGACAAGGATCTGTTTCCCTTCTTCAGTTTCCAAAATGATTCCGGACTGTTCGTTCAGCTCGCTCGACTTGTCCAGGGTAGCGTTCAAAAATTTACCCTTGTTGTAATACAGGTCCACAACCTTCCCCGCCAAGGGGACACGATTGACGTGCACATTGAACATCGACATGAAGATACTGACTTTGTTGACCTCCGCTTTGAGAAAGCGTTCTTCGTTTACCACTCCCGCGAAAACAACTTTCCCGTCAGCCGGTGAAATCATGGCCTTTTCATCGCTTGGTACGCGGCGTTCAGGGTTGCGGAAAAAATAGGCCGTAAAGAGAGTCAGCGCCAACAGCAGAAGGGTCAAACATCCCCAGCCCAAAACCGCAAACACCAGGGTGACAAAGCCGAGCAGCAATATAAAAGGATACCCTTCCTTGGCAATCGGCTGATTTTGGTTTCGCATCTCTTTCAGCTCCCCTTAACCCGGTTTATTCATAATCCGGGTTAAAACTAATTGAGTTTTCCAGAAACATTTCTCCGATCCGCTGATGCGCAATCGGTCGGAAATTATTCTCCTGCCCGGTCGACAATCTTGTTTTTTCCGATCCAGCTCATCATGGAGCGAAGCTTTGTCCCCACTTCTTCAATCTGATGGGCTTCGCCTTTGCGACGGAGGGCAGATAGAACGGGCTTGTTAGCCTGATTTTCCAACATCCATTCGCGGGCGAACTCACCATCCTGAATCTCGCGGAGAATTTCCTTCATCGTCGCCTTGGTATCATCGTTAACCAGTCGCGGACCACGGGTCAGATCGCCATACTCGGCCGTATTGGAAATGGAGTAGCGCATATTGGCGATGCCCCCTTCATACAGCAGGTCGACAATCAGCTTGAGTTCGTGGAGACATTCGAAATAAGCCATCTCGGGAGCATATCCCGCTTCCACCAGGGTTTCAAAGCCGGCCTGGACGAGAGCCGTCGCGCCGCCGCAAAGCACGGCCTGCTCGCCGAAGAGATCGGTCTCGGTCTCTTCCCGAAAACTGGTTTCGATAACTCCCGCACGGCCGCCGCCGACACCGCTGGCATAGGCAAGAGCCACGTCCTTGGTCATTCCGGAAGGATCCTGATGGATCGCAATCAGGCAGGGGACGCCGCTGCCGGCGAGGTACTCATGGCGAACCATATGGCCCGGCCCTTTGGGCGCCACCATGAAAACATTGACATCGGGCTTGGGAACAATCTGGCCGAAATGGATGTTAAAACCGTGGCCGAAACCGAGGAAAGCCCCCTCTTTCAGAAAAGGAGCGATCTCATCGCGGTAGATTGCTCCCTGAAGCTCATCGGGCGCTAGAATCATGACGACATCCGCTTTTTTCACCGCTTCGGAAGTCGGCAGGACCTCAAAACCGGCGGCTTCAGCTTTTTTCCAGATCGGGCTTCCGACCTGCCCTTCGGCCACGAGGACGTCGAATCCACTCTCTTTGAGGTTTTTGGCGTGAGCATGGCCCTGGCTTCCGTATCCGACAACGGCAACTTTTTTGCCTTTCAGAACATCGACATTGGCATCCTTATCATAATAAACTTTCATCTTCCCTCCTTGATATTATGTTGAATTTTATTTTTCACCCATTTTTGCACCACGGGCCAGAACCACGGGCCCGGTCCGTACCACTTCTTTGATTCCCAGCGGTTTCAGCAACTCAATAATCGCATCCACTTTGGACGTGGTTCCGGTCACCTCGATGGAATAGCAGCGGGGCGCCACATCAATGACCTTGGCCCTGAAAATGTCTGTTATTCTCAACACTTCCGCCCGAGTCGTTTCCTCGGCATTGACCTTGATAAGGGCCATTTCCCTGGCCACACAGTCCTTGTGGGTAAAATCTATAACTTTTATGGTGTTGATCAGCTTGTGCAACTGCTTGTTGATCTGCTCGATAATCCGGTCATCCCCCCGCGTCACAATCGTCATGCGCGAGATGTTCGGCTCCAGTGTCGGAGCCACGGAAAGGCTTTCAATATTGAAGCCACGGCCGGAGAAAAGGCCCGCAACCCGCGCCAGAACACCGAACTCGTTTTGCACGAGAACAGAAATCGTATGCTTCATTTATCTTTTCTCCTCCTAAGAAGCCAGAACCATTTCATTCAAACTTTTACCCGCCGGGACCATCGGCATGACGTTCTCTTCCCGGGACACCTTGAACTCCATGATGACCGGTCCTGGAGTTTCCAGGGCCTTGCGGATGGTCGCCTCCACCTCGTCCGGACGGGAGGCGGTCAATCCCATCGCGCCATAGGCTTCTGCCAGTTTGACGAAATCGATGGGGACCTCCATGCGCGTCTGGCTGTAGCGCCTGTCGAAAAAAAGCTGCTGCCATTGCCGGACCATGCCGAGAAAATTATTGTTGAGGATGGCAATCTTCACCGGCAGGTTGAACTGGACCAGGGTCGCGAGTTCCTGGGAATTCATCTGGAAAGAACCGTCCCCCGAGATGTCAATAACCTGGCGGTCCCTGAAGGCCGCCTGGGCGCCGAGGGCACTCGGCAAACCGTAACCCATCGTGCCCAACCCACCTGAGGTCAGGAAGGTCCTGGGCTGGGTAAAGTCAAAAAACTGGGCCGTCCACATCTGGTGCTGGCCCACTTCCGTAGTGATAATCGCGTCGTCGTTGGTCAGTTCACGAATTTTTTCAATGACGAACTGGGGCTTGATCTCGCGGTCGGATGCTTCGTAGCGCATCGGCTGTTCTTTCTTCCAGGCTTCGGTCTTCTGCCGCCAGTGTACCGTTTCATCAACAAGGCTGCTGACTCCCTCGCTCTCCTGGGAAAGGCTCTTGACCAGTTTTTCAAGAACATCCTGGAGGTCACCGACAATAGGAAGATCGACGCGAACGTTTTTCTTGATGGAAGTCGGGTCAATATCGATATGGATAATTTTGGCGTGCGAGGCAAAAGTCGCCACTTTTCCGGTAACCCGGTCATCAAAGCGCGCCCCCACGGCAATCAGCAGGTCCGACTCGGTCACCGCCATGTTGGCGAAATAGGTCCCGTGCATGCCGAGGAGACCGAGAGACAGGGGGTGCTGCTTGGGGAAGGCGGCCATCCCCATCAGGGTCGTGGTCACCGGAGCCTGAATGAGTTCGGCCAGTTTTTTCAGCCATTCCCCGGTCTCCGGCGAACTGACGCCCCCGCCCACATAGAGGACTGGTTTCCTGGCGGCAAGAATCATTTCCACGCCTTTTTCAATCTGGCGGGCATTGCCGCTATAAGTCGGTTTATAGCCGGGGAGATTGACCTTCTCAGGATATTCAAACTTACTGGTGGCCACCTGAACATCTTTGGGAAGATCCACCAGAACCGGGCCGGGACGGCCGGTTCGAGCAATGAAAAACGCCTCCTTGATAATCCTCGGCAGATCCTTGATGTCCTGTACCAGGTAATTATGCTTGGTTACAGGTCGCGTGATGCCGACAATATCCGCCTCCTGGAAAGCATCGTTGCCAATGAGCGGCGTCGGGACCTGGCCGGTAATGACTACCAAGGGGACCGAATCCATGGCGGCTGTGGCAATCCCCGTCACCGTATTGGTGGCTCCTGGTCCGCTGGTGGCAAAAGCAACCCCCACGCGGCCGGTGGCTCGTGCGTAACCATCCGCCGCGTGTACGGCCGCCTGTTCGTGGCGGTTGAGGATGTGGTTAATGGGAGAATCGAAAAGATCGTTGTAAATATTGATGACAGCTCCACCAGGATAACCAAATATGGTATCCACCCCCTCCTGGCAAAGACATTCCAACAAAATCTGGGAACCGGTCATTTCCACTGCAGGTCTCCTAATCTACTCATGCTCACTGATTTTTTCCAAGGCTCCTGTGTACTGTGCGGTAAATCCTATTCACCCATTCCAGCCCTCCGGGGCTGCTCTACTTGAGAACCGCACCCATGCCGGCGTTCTGCACCAGCTGGGAGTACCTTTTCAGGTAGCCATAGTCTATTTTCGGCGTAAAAGGCTTCAGTTCGACTCGGCGTTTTTCGATTTCCTCTGCCGTCAGATCCGCTTCGAGCAGATGCTTGTCGAGGGAAATCCGGATCGTATCCCCATCCTTCAGGAGAGCAATCAGGCCGCCCTCCGCGGCCTCAGGGGAGACATGGCCGATGCAAGCCCCCCGGGTGCCTCCAGAGAAACGTCCATCGGTAATGAGCGCAACACTCTCTCCAAGCCCCTGGCCCATGATATAGGAGGTCGGCGCAAGCATTTCCTGCATGCCCGGCCCACCCTTGGGCCCTTCATAACGGATCACAACGACATGCCCGGCCTGAACCTTGCCGGCCAGAATCCCCTCACAGGCCTCCACCTGGCTGTCGAAAATTATGGCTTTACCTTGGAAATTCATCATGCCCGGGGCGACACCGGCTTTCTTCACCACAGCTCCCTGCTCGGCCAGATTCCCATGGAGAATGGTCAACCCTCCATCCTTGGAGTAGGCCTTATCGACAGAGCGGATCACTTCGGAATCGAGGATTTCAGCACCCGCAATATTCTCCCCCAGGGACTTGCCGGTAACGGTCGGGCAATCCTCACGCAACAGGCCGGAAATGGAAGAAATTTCCTTGAGAATGGCGCTGACGCCGCCGGCGCGGTCCACATCCTCGATATGGAAATGAGAGGAAGGGGAAACTTTACAGATATTGGGACATTTCTTCGAGATCGCGTTGATCCGGTTTAAATCATAGTCCACTTCCGCTTCCTGGGCAATAGCCAGAGAGTGAAGAACCGTATTGGTGCTGCCGCCCATGGCCATATCCAGAGCAAAAGCGTTGTCCAGAGAGGCCACGGTGACGATTTCCCGGGGCAGCGGCCCCCCGTCCCGGGCCATTGCGACCACCCTGCGGGCGGCCTCAAGGTAAAGGTTCTGACGTTTCGGATCGGCGGCCAGAACGGTTCCATTGCCGGGCAGGGCCATGCCGATGCCCTCGCAGAGGCAGTTCATGGAATTAGCCGTAAACATCCCCGAACAGGATCCGCACCCGGGGCAGGCATTCTCCTCGATGGTCTGCAGCTCATCATCAGAAACATTTCCCTGTCCATGTGCGGCCACGGCTTCAAAAACCGTGATGAGATCGAGAACCTTGCCGTCGGGACTTTTGCCGGCCGCCATTGGCCCGCCACTCACAAAAATGGTGGGGATGTTGACACGCAGAGAACCCATCAACATGCCAGGCACAATTTTGTCGCAGTTGGGAATACAGATCAGCGCGTCAAAACAGTGGCCCCTGACCATCGACTCGACGCTGTCGGCAATCAATTCACGGCTGGGAAGGGAATATTTCATACCGCCGTGTCCCATAGCAATGCCGTCGCAGATGCCGATATTGTTGAACTCGAACGGGACACCCCCGGCTTTGCGAATCTCTGCCTTGATGGTTCTGGCGACTTGATCGAGGTGCACGTGCCCCGGAATGATTTCATTGAACGAATTGCAGACCCCGATGAAGGGCCGGGAAAAATCCTCGCCGGAAAGCCCTGTTGCCCTCAGAAGGCTTCGATGCGGAGCTCTCGTCAAACCTTTTTTGATTTGATCGCTGTTCATAGCCCTTCCTTTGTGAAAGATATACGGTCAGACTGGACGTTTTCCCGGTCTCTTTTGTTGACGGGAAAACAGGAAAAGGTTCAGACACGCAGTCTGAACCTTTTCAAAAAACGGAAATCCTGAAAAAGTTACTCGCTGGCTTCCCGCAGGATCTGCTCCATTTCATCCCTTCCCGCCAGTTTCAATTTTTGCAGTTTTCTCTTTTCCACTTCCTCTTCAGGAATCAAAAAACGCTTTTCGTTGATACGCTCAAGCTCTTTTTCAAAAAACAGGTGTTCCTCGTGAAGTTTTCGATAGCGGGGATTTTCCTCAATCAGCTGCTGAACAAGTTCAAGATTATTCTCATCCATGGGCAACTCTCCCGGATTCAGAACCCATTAATAAAATCATTGTGTAACGATAGAAAATACAGGTTTTTTTGTCAACCTTCAATCAATTTTTTCCCTGTTTTTTCGCCCACATAATTTCTGCATCGGAAGGTCGGATATAATGGGGGGTGATTTTTTCCAGAGGAAGCGTCTTTTCCTGCTGAAAATCATGCCAGGCCAGAATCGCGGCGTTAGAGGCCCGGGGACAGTGCATGACATTGGAGACCATGACGGCCCTGTCCCTCATAATTTCCTGTATCCGGCTCCCGTAAACCTCCGCCCCGCTGCCGATGAAAACCGTCTCCGATTTAATCTCCGCCAGAATCTTCTCCGGCGGCCGGACCACCTCGCCATACAAGAGTTCGGGGAGGCTCCCCTCGCAATTGAAAAGACCCGCATAGACTTCTTTTTTGCGGGCATCCAGCATAGCGCAGACCGGAAGCCTGCAGAATGGGAGCTGCATGGCCAGCATCCGCAAAGCGGAAATCCCGACAACCGGCCTGCCGGTAGCCAGAGCCAGACCTTTAGCGGTAGCCACTCCGACCCGCAGACCGGTGAAAGAGCCGGGGCCAAGGACAACAGCGAAAAAATCCATGTCCGCAAGTGTCAGGGACAGGCTTTTCAAAAGGTGGTCGACCGACTCCATGAGGGTTTCGGTATGGTGGCGAGAGATGTTGAGGATGATTTCACCTTCCAGGATATCCCCCCGGCAGACAGCCACACTGCTGCATGGCGTAGAGGTATCAATGGTCAGGTACCTCTCAGCCACCGCTTCCCCCCAGGAACAGCCGGACAATATCATTGTAAAAGGCCAGCCCCATCAGAAGGAGGAGGCAAACCAGACCGACCTGTTGTGCAATTTCACGGGTTTTCAGAGAAAGGGGGCGGCGGAAAATTATCTCGATAAACCCGAAAAAGATGTGCCCGCCATCCAGAACCGGTATGGGAAGAAGATTCAAAATCCCCAGTTGAATGCTCAAAAACGCCAACATAGCGAGAATACTGGTCACATCCGTTTGAGCTGCGTGACCGGCCAGTTGGACAACCGTAATCGGACCGCCGAGGTTTTTGGTCGACACCTCTCCAAACAACAGTTTTTTGATAAAAACAAAGGTCAGCTCGATCAATTCAAAGGTGCGATCGGAACCTTCACGGAACGATTCTACCAGCCCGAAACGTTTAACCGTGGTTTCCTGGCCGGGCGAAATGCCAATCAAATAGCGGGACTGCTTGTCGGCCTCCTCATGAGTTGCGCTGATGGAAACTTCCAGTTCCCGGCCATCCCTTTCGATCACATAGGTTGCCGACGCCTCCTGCAGCTTCTGGATAATTACTTTGAGATCATACCAGGAGTCAACCGCTTGCCCGTTTATGGAATGGATCAGGTCTCCAACCTGAATGCCGGCCTTCTCCGCAGGCATCTCCGGCATCAGGGCTCCGATCCGCGCATCCTGGAGAGGGAGCAGGCCAAAAGACTGCAGCCCTTCGAGCCCGCCGTCTTTCGGAAGAAAGGTCACAGCGACTTTTTCACGGTTGCGTTTCACAACAAAGCGCAGCGAGTCCCCGGCTGCGGTGATGATAACCCTGTTGGTTCCGTCCCAGCTGGATACGTCCTGATCATTGACGCTCAGAATGCAGTCTTTCGACTGAAAGCCGGCAATGGCCGCCTGGGAATCGGGGAGAACGTAGCCGATGCAGGGAGGCTGATCCAGATAAACCGGAAGATTGACACCGATCAGATAGGTCAGAGGAAGGAGGATAAAAGGGAAAATAAGATTCATGACCGGTCCGGCCAGGACAATGGCCATGCGCCGGCTCACCGGTTTTTGTGAAAAAGAGCGCTCCAGTTCTTGCGGCGTAAGCGGCTCCGCATCACCATCTTTTTCCGGATTTTCGCCCAGCATCTGGACATATCCCCCGAGAGGGACAGCACAGATCATGTACTCGGTCTCCCCCCATTTTTTGGAAACCAGGCGCGGACCGAAACCGAGAGAAAATTTAAGAACCTTGACGCCGGCAAATTTGGCTACGCAGAAATGACCGAGTTCATGAACAAAAATGAGAATTCCCAGCATGACGATGCCGGCAAGAATACTGATCACAAGACCTCCATTGAAAGAGACTCCACCACCTGGCTGGCGGTTTTACGGCCCCAAACATCCGCTTCCAGAACCGTTTTCAAACACTCTATCGACCGTGTTTCGTGACTCTCGAGTGTCTTCCGGATAATGGTCGATATCTCCGGGAAGCGAATTCTCCCAGCCAGAAAATTATCCACCGCAACCTCATTGGCCGCGTTGAGGACAGCAGGAGCAGTGCCGCCCCGACGAAGAGCCTCGTATGCCAGGGCCAGACACTCAAACCTCTCCTGATCCGGATCGGAAAAGGTCAGCTTCTCCAGCGAACACAGATCCAGAGAAGGAATATCCAGCGCAATCCGTTCCGGGAAGGAGAGCGCGTAAGCGATCGGGGTTTTCATGTCCGGAATTCCAAGCTGAGCAATCACCGCGCCATCGACGTACTCCACCATCGAATGAACCACGCTCTGGGGGTGAATATGGACATCGATTTTTTCCCCAGGGAGATCAAAAAGCCACCTGGCTTCAATAACTTCCAAGCCTTTGTTCATCATGGTAGCGGAATCGATGGAAATTTTTTCCCCCATCTCCCAGTTGGGGTGAGCCAGGGCGTCGAGGGGTGTCACGTCCTTGAGCTGATTCAGCGGCCGGTTCAGAAAAGGTCCGCCGGAAGCCGTCAGAATAAGACGCCTGACGTCACATTTGCGGTGCCCCTGGAGAGATTGAAAAATGGCGGAATGCTCACTATCGACAGGGAATAGACGGATATTTTTCTCCCTGACTTTTTCCATGATAAGAGAGCCCGCCACCACCAAAGTCTCTTTGTTGGCCAGCGCAACGTCCTTGCCGGCATCAATGGCTGCCATGGTGGGGATCAGTCCCGCGGAACCGACAATCGCGGAAACCACCATGTCCACATCCGCGGCCACGGCACAGGCATTAAGGCCATCCTCCCCCCACAGGATTTCCGTCTCCGTAGGACCCAGAAGGCTTCGCAGCTTTGCCGCGGCACTTTCCTCCAGGACGGCAGCCAGACGAGGCTTGAACAAACGGATCTGTGTTTCCAGGAGAGCGACGTTTTTATGGCCGGTCAGAGACACAACCTGGAATTTTTCCGTCTGTTTCGCAATGATCTGCAGAGCGGTGGAACCGATTGATCCCGTACTTCCGAGAATGGCCAGTTTTTTCATCGTAAGATTCTTTGATCCACTTGGTCACAAAATAAGCGTGGCATAGTAGTAAGCGGCCGGAAAAGCGAAAAGGAGGCTGTCAAGACGATCCAGTATTCCGCCATGTCCCGGAACGAGGGTTCCAGAATCTTTCACCCCAAAACTTCTTTTCAGCATGGACTCGAACAAATCTCCAAGCTGTGCCAGAACCCCCAGCGACAGGCCGAGCAGAACACAGTCGCCCGCTGTCAAAAAAGGGCAAAAGAACATCCGCGCCAGATAGGCGGCAAGAAGACTCCCGGCAAGGCCACCCAAGGAACCTTCTATACTTTTTTTTGGGCTTATGGCCGGGTAAAGCTTGTGGTGCCCAAGGGAGGTTCCGACAAAATAAGCCAGGCTGTCACTGCACATGACAACCAGCAGAACCAGGAATATCCACTCCCTGCCATGGGGAAGTCCGAACAGCAGGCCGACATGGGCCAGCAGAAACGGGATATAGACAAACCCGAGAAAGATCAGGGAAAGCTGACCCGCCACCGTGGTTATCTCACGGCAACGGAAAAGAAACAGCATGGCAAAGAGGAGAAAAAGGAAAGTCGGAAGACCAAACTGGAATCCGGTGCCCTGAAAGCCCGGCAAAAAGACCAGACATGCGCCGCCCAGAACAGCAAGATGTTTTTCCAGCCGCCTCTCCTTGGGCAGACTCATTCTGAAAAATTCAAAAAGCCCCCACAAAGCCAGTAAAAAAATGATGCTATTGAAAAAAACCTGGTTGGCAAAAAGAACCAGAACAACCAGCAGGGGGATGGCCACCAATGCCGTCAGGATCCTTTGTTTAATATCTACCTCCCTCCGGCCTTATCGCTTCGCAGGATCTGGCCCTGGGTCAGGCCGAATCGTCTCTGACGGCGGCCATATTCCTCCAGCGCCCGATGGAATTCCTGCTCGCCAAAATCAGGCCAGGTGACATCGGAAAAAAACATTTCACTGTAGGCCAACTGCCAGAGAAGGAAATTACTGATGCGCGTCTCACCACTGGTGCGAATTAAAAAATCGGGATCAGGCATATCTTTCGTATCCAGAAAACCAGAGAAAACCGCATCGTCGATCTGTTCCGGGCTCAGGCCGCCTTTTTCAACTTCCTCAGCCAAATGACGGGCTGCACGAACAATTTCATCCCTTCCACCATAGGAAAGAGCCAGAGTCAGGACCATGTCCTTCATGTGTGCGGTTCGTTCCATACCCTCGGAAAGAGCCTTTCGCACCGTATCCGGAAACATCTGGAGGTCGCCGATAGTGTTAAAACGAATACCATTGCCCAGCATTTCAGGCATTTCGTCACTCAGAAATTTGACCAGAAGCTTCAGGAGCGCGTTGACCTCGTTGCGGGGGCGTTTCCAGTTCTCGGTACTGAATGCGTAAAGAGTCAAGTAGCGCACACCCAGCTTCCGGCAAGTTTGAACAACGGTTCTGACATTTTTTGCCCCTTGCCGATGCCCGGCAATTCTCGGCAATAACCGTTTTTCAGCCCAGCGTCCGTTCCCATCCATGATGATGGCAATATGCTCTGGAATTTGCATTGGCGAAGTCATTTTTCAATCCCTGGGAGTCTGTCGAACCTGGGAACTCATCATGAGAAAAAGGACACTCGATGGCATATTTTTGTGACATAAAAAGCAAGGAGTTGCAGGGAAGCGTACACCCTCACACCGCACAAGAAAACCCGAAAATTGACGCCGCCACAGAGTGAATAAAAACCATCTCCGGACGGAAACTAGCATATTAACAGCCAACCAGGCAAGTCGGGTTCCCGATAAGCTGAAAACCCCGAGCCCGGTTTATTCCTGAGGTTTTGTCGCGAAACCGGCAAATGTGCGTCAGATCTAGCCAAGCACAGTGACGCGCTCTGCAGGCGTACTGAAAGTACGTCAAAGAGCAAGGAGCGAGCACGGCTTGAGATGGCGTGTAATTGACGGTTGCAGCAGAGCAGAAGAGTTCATGAATAATCCGGGCTAGACGTTTCATACCCCTATGATTTTCACCAAAACCCGCTTTCGCCTCCTGCCGTCAAACTCACCATAAAAAATCTGTTCCCACGGACCCAGATCAAGCTCACCCCGGGTTACGGCAACAACCACTTCCCTTCCCATGATCTGTCTTTTCATGTGCCCGTCGGCGTTGTCCTCGCCGATATTATGGCGATACTGGGAAACCGGCTCATGGGGGGCCAGTTTTTCGAGCCAGATATCGAAATCGTGATGCAGACCGCTTTCGTCATCATTGATGAAAACAGAGGATGTGATATGCATGGCGTTCACAAGCATGAGCCCTTCAACAATCCCGCTCTCACGCAGACAATCTTCAGCATCCAGGGTAATGTTGATGAACGCTCTTCGGTTTGGAACATTAAACCATAACTCTTTTCGAAAATGCTTCACTATTCTACCCCATAGCCATAAATATTAAAAAATGGAGATATAAATGCATGAGTAGACCTTGTAAATGTTTGATTTGAATTTTCACGTATAATAGTGGTATGTTTCTTGTTTGTTTAAAGATTCACCAAATTCAATTGGATTGTGAGTTTTCCGACTTGAAAGTTTCAAATTCATTAGACCGAGTTCAAGGGCTGCCTTTTTTCAGGGCGATAACAGTCCGGAATCGCATTTTTCTTATTTTTGTGCTTTTTATCCTTGTGGCTTTTTCCAGTTGCCGGAATAACCCGGAAAATGCGTCAGGAAAAACCTTCAATTCTGCGGAAAATCCTGAAAAAATAGCTGTAACCCTTAGGAGCCACCGGGAACTGGCTGAGCTTTATGAGTCGTACGAGTATAGATGGGAAAGCTTGGAAGAGGGCATCCCTCCACTCGTACTGAAATCCTTCCCTCCCAACCTGGATCAAATTCGCGATTTAAAAGAAAAAAAACAGGTTTTTTTTCCTGGCTGTTTTACCCGTGACTCTGCTGGCCAACCAGGAAATTCAACTTCAGAGAGAAACCCTCCTGCAGTTATTTGCCAAAAAGGATCGCGGCGAGACCTTATCCGACGATGAAAAACGATTCAATAAAAGCCACTCTCCAATATTACAAACTGTCTGGAGACCCATTACATGAACCAAAAATACGGCGAAGGCTTCTGAAAAGGGTCGATATCATTCCGCCAGGCCTTGCTCTCGCCCAGGCTGCCAGCGAATCTGCTTACGGGACGTCCAGGTTCTCGCGCCTGGCAAACAACCTTTTCGGGGAATGGACTTTTGCCCCCGGGACAGGTATTGTACCCAAGGACCGGCCTGAGGGGAAAACTTACGAAATTCGCCGTTTCAAATCGATTTTCGCTTCCGTAAACGCCTATTTTAAAAACCTCAATACCCACAGAGCCTACAAAAACCTTCGCGAAAAAAGAGCCTTTCTGCGCTCTGAAGGCCTGCCCCTGAAAAGTACCACTCTCGCCGACGGTTTGATCCACTATTCCATCCGGGGCGAAGAATACGTAAAAAGCATTAAAAAAATCATTCGTCAGAATCGCCTGTCCCGTCTTTCTCAAGTCAAATTACGTGCTCCGGAATCAAGCTCGCTTGCCTTGGGAACAAACCCTCCTGAATCCTGACCTTAAGACTGCTATTCCCTGCTTCCCGCTTTGATCCACAACTGACTGAACCAGTACCAGCTTTTTCCATCTTTGGAAGGAGCCGTCAGCGTATATTTGCTCCTTCGAGACGTCAAAGGTTCAGCACCCTGAACAAAATAAGTATCCATGGAAGAAGGGTCGACCTTGATCAGGCCTTGTCCCTGGCCGCTGACAAAACAGCTCAGACGCCTTAGATCCACATCCTTATCATCAATTTTGACTTTGAGAACAGGAGGGTTTTCCTCCTCCAATAAAGTGCTTCGGGGATGAAGTACTTTTACCGGCAAAGCCTTCATGCGCAGCTTGGTTGAAAAACTTTCTTCCGAAGCATAAGGCCCCCCCATGGGAAATCGCGGCAAGGAAAATGGGTCGGAGATTTCACTGACCACCCCCGATTGCTGACCAACAGCCCCGATAAAGCCCAAAGATTCAACCAGCACGGAAACCTCGGGCGAGTATTCGCCGTAAGGATAGGAAAAAAGTCGTGGAGCTTCTCCCAGGTTTTTCCTAAAAGCCTTTTGCCCAGAAGCCAAATCGTTTTTCACCCTCTGCAGCCATTCAGGAACGGCTTCTCCGGCTTTTTTGTCAACCAGGTGGAAGTGTGTCGCGGAATGACTCCCTATCTCGATCCCCTCTCGGGATAGCTTTTTCAACTCCTCCCAAGAAAGAAAACCCTCCCGGCCTACCGCCCCTGTACTTACAAACAGGGTCGCTGGAAAACCGTAGCGGCGCAAAAGGGGTATAGCCCCGGATAAAAAACTACGGTAACCGTCATCGATAGTCAAAACAGCACATGCGCTCGGAAGAGTCAGGCCCTGGCGCAGTCGGCGAAGCACATCGCCCAGCGTCAGCACTTCCACTTTCTCGCGCTGTAAAATATTCAGGTGAGCTTCGAAGTCCTGGAGAGAAATGTTGGTGGAGGGGTAACGATTGTCACCAAAGCGGTGATAAACAAAAACATTGGCCTGCCCACCGAATGCGGAAAAACTCGATAAAGCAAGGTAAAGAAAGGTCGCAAAGCAAAAAAGAAAGTTTTTCCAAGCCGGTTTATTCATCCGCAGTTTCTTCCTCACGAACCCGGCTGCGCAAAAAACGGCGAATGCTGTTTCGCGCCTTGGGCGTAACAGCCCACTCCAGCCATTTGGGGAGCACTTGGGGTTTTTCCGCCCTTTCGATGTCCACCTGATCGCCATCCAGCAAACGGGATTTGAGCAGGCGGGTTTTCCCGTTAATCCGTGCCCTCAAGGCATGGAGCCCCAGTTCTTCATGAATTTCAAAGCCGAAATCAAGGGCACAGCTCCCTTCGGGGAGCACTCTGACATCCCCTCGCGGGGTATAGACCTGAATGGTCGCCGAGGCCAACTGCAGACTCTCGGTATCGAAAACCGACTCTCCTTCCAGGAGAGGTCTCATCAATTCTTGAAAATTGGATTTCTGGAAAACAAATCCGGGCGCCAGAATCCCCGCCCGGTTGAAACGATCCAGTTTATGGGTGGTAATTTCAATCCTCAGCCGATACTCCTCCGCCTGAACAGTGGTCTGCAACGACTGGAACCCGTATTGGGAGGGAATATGCAGATAGTCTTTCAGCTTACCGGGGATGGGAGGGAATATGGTATGAACCAACCCCAGTGCCAGATAAGCATCCAGGGTCCGATCCACATGGATTTCCATAGTATAAAGTTTGGGAAACCCCTGGTTCAAAGAACGGACGGCAGCAATAGAAAAGGCCCGCCAGCGGTCTTTGATATGCCCATCAATTTTCTGACTCTCAAACAATTGGTTAATCTTCGAACGGCACTTCCGCAACCACCCTTCCTGCTGTTTGCGAATTATTTTCAAAGCACTTTGATAACGTTTAAAACGCCGAGGATAAAGAACCCTCAGAGAGAGAGCATCTAACTCTGAGGTCACATAGCCCATACCGAGATGCAGCGCCAGCGGAACATAAATCTCCCGCGTTTCCTCAGCAATCAGCGATTGTTTCTCGGGATCAAGGGCGCTTATCGTATTCAGATTGTCGATCCGGTCCCAGAATTTCAGGCAGAGAACGCGGACATCCTCCAGAGCAACCAGCAGTTGCTTGCGATAGGTCTGAGTCCGTAACACTTCACGGCTGAGTTTTTCGTCCGTGGCCTTGGTCAAGCCGTTAACGAGAAAAGCCACCTCATAATCAAAAGCCGATTCAACCTCTGCCAGAGTCACCGGCGTGTCTTCAACAACATCATGGAGAAGGCTGGCGATAATGGAAGCAAAATCCATCCAGTTCCGGGCAGCGAGGTGAGCGACCCTCAACGGATGAAAAAAATAAGGCTCCCCTGATTTTCTGAACTGGCCTTCATGGGAACTTTTCGCTATCTGGATGGCTTGCTCAAAAGTCGAAATATTGCGATCCAGTTCCTCCTCGCTCAACTCTCCCCCATGGTGAGTCACCAGAAGCTCCATGATCTCTTCAATCAGGCGTTTTTCCTTGCGATCAAAATCAAATGGCAAATCAGTTCTCCGCACTTCTCAGGAAGGAACGCTTCACGCCCGTTCGCTGCGTTCACTCAAGACGCTAAGAGCGCCAAGTATAACTTTTATGTTCCAGATTTTGCTTTCAAACCTTAAACCGACTCTACTCTTGTCTCTCTTTGCGCTCTTTGCGACTTTGCGTGAAACAGGTTTTCCCCTGAAGAAAAACCATTTCCTTTTTCCGGGTGGACCTTTGGTTGACACCCAGGCTCTGTATTTTTCAGCCCGGTGGCCACGTCATTTTTCGTCCCCCCAAAAGGTGGAAATGAATGTGCCAGACACACTGCCCACCACCTTCGTTGCAATTATTGACGACCCGGAATCCCTCTTCATCAAACCCGAAGTCACGGGCAAGCTTGTTCGCCACATGAAAAACACGACCAATGAGACTGTCGTCGTTTTCAGTCAGGTCAAGTGCAGACCGGATATGTCTGCGGGGAACCAGTAGAAAGTGAAAGGGAGCTTTGGGCTCAATATCCCTGAAAACCACAAGGATATCGTCTTCATAGACTTTCTCGGCAGGGATATCCCCTGTAACAATCTTACAGAAAAGACATTGCTCTTCCATTACCCTTTTACTCCTTCTGAAAAATGACTATCCAGGAAGCGAAATCACATTCCACTTTTCACTGTTGATGAGATTGAGCAGACGGTGATCATGGCTGAAAAGTATTACCTGGTGCCCTGAAGTAAGATTCTCTAAATATTGTAGCGTATTTACCAACCGCTTTGAATCAAAATTCACCAGTGGATCATCCAAAAATAGCGGCAGCTGCCAACCCTGAAAAAGTTGTTTCGTCAGAACCAGGCGAATGGCAAAAAAAACGGCGTCAATTGTTCCCTGACTGAAGTGATTTAACGGTTTCCAGTCATCACTTTTCTCTTTAAGACAAAAGGTGAATTCATCCGTTACCCGGACATTTCTGTCGTTAGCTTTCAGCAATGGCTCCAATGTCTGACCAACTTCGGACGCAAATCTCTCAAGATATCCCTGGCGGAAATCGTCCACTGCCTCGGCGAGCAGGTCGTAGGCCAGTCGCAAAACTTTTTTCCGCTCTGTCAATAATAAACCTTTTTCTTTTAAATAGTCCCCTTCTTCCTCAATGCTGGTCATACCTCCCAACTGGCCGGTTAAAAACGACTCTTCCTGCGCAAGCTCAGAAAGCTCTTTTTCTTTTAACTTAAGTCTTTCTTCCAACACGGAAAGCTTTTCTTCCGCCTCAGGCAGATCCACCATGTTTGCAAGAAAATTGTCCCCATGAAGACTCCCCTTTTTTTCATCCAAAATCGCCAGTTCCCGGGCAACACCTGCTTTCATCTCCTGCAGGTCGCCAGGCTTTTCCAGGACTTCCAGCGTGCTGTCAATGCCACGCAAACGTTCCTGATAACGGGCTCGTCGCTGCAGAGAGCTTTTCAGATACAGCAACTCCTCTTCTGAATGTTTCAAACCCAGTTTTTCAAGGTATCCTTCAAGGCTCAGCAGACTTTTTCTCGTCTCTTCCAGGCCTGCTTCCAAGATCTCGGCCTGACCTTTGATCAGGCTCCTTTCATTGGAGCGCACACTGTTCCTTTTCAATAAAAACAAAAAAAACAGGGAAATGCCAAGGCCGGCTCCCAACCCCATTGGAATTAACCAATCAGGATTTTTTTTGACCAGAAATGCGGCCGCTACAACCATCAGGATGCAAACAAAAAAAAGCAGGGGCCAGGATATTTCCCCAGGGGCCGGCATCTTTTGGTATATTCCATTAATGTCCTTTTCGGCCTTCGCCGCCCTTTCCCGAAGCTCTTTCAATTCATAAACAAGGCGCGGCAAGTCTTCCGATACTTCTTCAGGAATGGCCATGTCCCGGATAGCCTTCAAAACAAGCTTCTTTTCCCCCAGCAGACTTTCGATTTTTTGTTCTTCCTTTTGAAAGCGCCTGAATTCCTCCTGAAGATTTTTTTCCTTTTCTTCGAGATTAAGTCGGTTTTTCAGCAACTTCAAATATCGGTTTCCCTGGGAAAAATCTATCCGGTCTTTCTCCACCTCATCTTTAAGAACTTCAAGCCTGCGGTGCAGTTCATCCATTTTCCGAACTGTCTCCCGACTTTCGAGCCAGTTTTTTTCAAGCTCCTCAAGTTTCAGCCTCACCTTTTCCAGTTCCCGGTCATTCGTTTTATCTCGACCCCAGGGACTATTGCAGGTGATCGCAAAGTAGTCTTCTTGAATAGAACTCAGAACTTTCTCGTAATCAACTTCAACGGAGCCTGAAAGGAGGTTCTTCACCTTGACATCAAGATCATTGCGCTTGGAAACTTCCAGGTTTCCCTGCCCGTAGAAAAGCGAAGAACGAAAAATGTCTTCTTCGATTATCCCTAAAGTGCGGGCAATTCTGTCCGCATATTCGGTTTTTTCAGAAGATCGCCCCAAAGGAGAAGCCTTGCCTTCAAAACGATAGAGGATGTTCTTCTCCCCATCTTCTTCCACCAGGCAGACATGGTCTGAAAGGATATTCCTTTCAATGCGCAAAACCTTTTGCTCATTCCGAAAAACCGCGGAGACCTGACAGTTTCCTGAAAACTTCCAGTTCTGGAATCGCTCCTTGTTGCGAACTCCAAAAAAGGCGGCTGGGATAGCCTCCATAATGGTCGATTTTCCCGCTTCATTCGGGCCCAGGACAAGATTGAGAATCGGTTTGAACTCAAAATGGACCCCGGAAAACTTCCCAAAATTATTCAGTTTCAAACCTTCCAGAATCATGGCGAATCTTTGCCGTTAGCTTTAAAGCGGATCAAGACTTCTCGAAACGCTTTTTCAAGGAGGATTTTCTCTTCAGGAGAAGAATCGACCATCATATTTCGCACCCGGCGAACAAAACATCCCCGAACCGTCTCCTCGTCGGCAATCCTGTGAGCAAAATGGCTGTCGAAAAGAGATGTTCGGTCTATCAGTTCGAGATGAAAAAAACTGTCGCAGACCTGGGCAAACAATAGCTCAAGATCCAGAGGTGACTCCAAGGTGCCTTCCAAAGTCAACCGTAACAGCATGTTCGGATCGGCAAGAGACAAAATGCTATTTCTAACTGTTTCACGGTCGGCAAAACCGGAAAGGTCCAAGGTCTGCTCCTGCAAAGTCCGGCTGTTGACAACCAGCTTTTCGACCTTAGCTCCAGCTTCATTCACCGTGACAAGAGCGGCATAGCGAAAACCGTTTTCGCCAAATTTTTTACCTTCCGGGGACCCCGGGTAACAGGCAAGGACCTGACCGTTATCAGTCAGAATTTCAAAATTATGGTAATGCCCCAGAGCCACATAATCGAGCCGCCAATTTTTCAGGTTGGCCAATGTGAAAGCCAGATCTTTTTTTCTATATACCCAATTAGAGCTCCCTTTGCGCGAACCGTGCAACAGCCCGATATGGATGCCTCCATGGAATTGCCTTTTCAGGCTGGGCAAAGGGTCCTCGACATCAAAAGACGGCAGAGCAAAACCGTAAAAACAGACCTTTTGCCCTTCTTTTTCTACAACAACAGGCTCCTGCACCAAAGGCGCATCCAAAATTATCGCACCCGTGAAATCGTGACGGCGATAAACTGAATTGGCTTGAGAAACATGATCATGAGTGCCTGGCAGAAGAACAGGCACAATACCCCTGTCTATCAGCCGCTGTATTCCGCTCTGAACTTTTCCAATGGTGAAGGAGGAGGGTGTAGAAGAGTTAAACAGATCACCGGCGACAAGAAAAAAGTCGACCTCGTTTTTTATGGCAAGATTCAGAAGCTTCTCAAAAGTTTGAACGAAATCATTCCGACGCAACTCTTCCTTTTCCCCGAGAGAAGGGAAAGGAGAATCCAGGTGAACATCAGCGGTGTGAAGCAGCTTGATCATGGTTTGATTAGCAGGCGGTTGAAAAGTTGTTTTTGACGGACGTCATTTCGACACAACAGGAAAGAACGTTTAAAAACCTTTTTTCACCAGGTGAATGAGATATTCCCGGTTTCCCTTGGAGCCGAGAACGGGGCTTTCAATAACCCCCTGAACTGTACAGCCAAGTTCTGATGCAAAATTCCGAACTTTTTCGATGGTAGTTTCCTGAAGATTTCTGTCCCGCACAATGCCCCCTTTGCCAACAAGCCCTTTTTCCAATTCAAACTGAGGCTTGATTAAAGCAATGATTTCACTCTCTTCCTTAAGAAGATTAAGAGTTGGCGGCAGAACTTTCGTCAGCGAAATAAAGGAGCAATCGATTACAGCCAGAGATGGCCTCTCATCCAGATGTTCGGGAAGCAGTTGGCGGATATTGGTCCTTTCAAGACAAATTACTCTCGGATCCTGGCGAAGCTTCCAGGCAAGCTGTCCGTAACCGACATCCACTGCTAGAACTTTGTCTGCGCCGTTTTGGAGCAGACAATCCGTAAAACCACCGGTTGAAGCCCCAACATCCAGAGCAACGACCCCTTTGACATCCATATGGAACTCATTTAAAGCGTAAGCCAGTTTGAGTCCCCCCCGGGAAACAAAAGGGATATCCTCCCCTCTGACCCGCAAATGAATATCTTCCGGCACTTTAACCCCGGCTTTGTCATAAATCTGTTCATCTCCCAGAACCTGCCCGGCCAGAATCAGGGACCGGGCTCTTTCCCGAGATTGAACAAGACCGCGGTCAACCAGGAGCTTATCCAAGCGTTCTTTTTTCATCCATTTGTCCGAAAAACAAAAACTCTTTAAACTAAATTAATAAGTTATCACAGCACTTTCAAGCGGGCAACTCTTTTGCTACGCCTCGCTCCTTCCAACCCTGTTTACAAAAAAAAGGCTGAACCCGAAGTTCAGCCTTTTTAAAAACATACCCTGTTTTGGGCGTTAATTATTATTTTTGTTTCAGTCTTGACCTACCATTTACCCGCAATCGGGGCATCGTTTGCTTCACCGAAGCTGAAGGTGGTATCCGCCGGGCTGGAGTCGTTCCGGTTCTTCAGTAGATATTCACTCCCCCGCTTCAGGCCGATGCTGTCGCTGCCGTCACCGTCCCAGTCACCCACCACAATCTGGTCGGAGGACCACCCAAAGGCGAACATGTAATTCGGCCAACCGGTCTGATTGCTGTTCTTGAGGTAAAAGTAGTTGCCCCGTCGAAGCCCGACCGTATCCGTCCCGTCACCATCCCAGTCACCGGCCAAGGCCACATCCGTCGTCCGAGACCTGGAAAAACCATATACAAACTCCATATCCGCATCACCGGAGGTGTTGGAATTTTTCAGATAGAATGTGCTGCCCCGTTTGAAACCAACGCTATCGATGCCGTCGCCGTTCCAGTCGCCGACAATGATTTGATCCGTGGCTTCTCCAAAGGTAAACACGATATCGGCAGATCCGCTACTGTTGCTGTTGCGCAGATAGATGGTGTTTCCGCGACGCATGCCGGCAGTATCCGTTCCGTCGCCGTTCCAGTCTCCGGCAAAGACCATGTCATCCGCCTGAATGTCCGTAAATCCGAAGGAGAAAACGGTCGCCGCCACGCTCGGAGGCGTATGGTCCGTCAGAAGGAAACTGCCTCCGCGACGCACACCAAGGGTATCCGTACCCGAAGACACCGGAGCACCGTCTTCAGAGACACGCAACGCCACCGTATCCATCTCTGCGCAGGAGATCGGCTGCATGAACAGGTTCGCCCCGACCTGAACCGAAGACACCTGCTCTACGGCATGGGTCACTTCCGTATCGACGGACTGTTCTTCCTCGAGTTTGACGGCACACTCGTCAACCGCGACAAAGGTACAGCCAACCTCCAGTTCGCCCATCTCATAAGAGAGAGACTGGCCATTTACGCTTATTGTCCCGGTATTATCGGATTTCCATGCGGCCACATAGCCCACTTCTTCCTGGCCGTGGCTGCCCAGAAGGCTCTCTTCTGTGAACAAGCCTGCTTCGAAACCATAACCATCCACGTTTGCGGCCCGAGCAACGACCGGTTTTGACGGATCATCACAGGTCTGAACGGTGAGCAGAAGTCCCGGAGCTCCGGAGAAGCCCCCTAAATAGCTCTGATTGTTCATGACGCCTGTCTCTCCGAGATAGAAACTTCCGGCTTCCCAGACACTGCCATCGGGCATTTCATGAATACCACTCTCCATCACCAGGTAGGAGACGTTTTCAGTGCCATGCTCACCGTCCGCATAGGTCCATTCCGCAAACTGGATTTCAAAGGAGTCGCTCTGGACATTCCGAACCCGGACCAGGCCCGCTTCCGCGTCACGGTAGGTCGGAGGGCCGACGATGACGACCGGATCAGAGAAATTACCCGAGAGAGCTACGGTTTGCCAGTTGTGGTCGATGTCAACCTGGCCAACTTCCATGGTAGAGGCTGTAGAAGATGAATCAATATCATCATCCATCCCGTTGCAGTTCTCATCGATGTCATTGCCTGATATTTCCTCTGCACCCGGATGGATTGAATAATTGTTGTCATTGCAATCTTCACTGGCTGTATAACCGTCTCCGTCATTGTCCGGGTCAGCTACACTCGAATTCGCACAAACTTCGGTGGAATTGAGAAATTCATCGGGATCCGCCTGGGTAAAACGAGCCTGTATCTGGAAACAGTGCTCCCCGGTGGACAGACCGCTGATCGTGGTCGACTGCTGAGTCGTACGGTGGGTGGTATTGGTATCCACACCATCGATGACGATGTCATAACCGCCATCAGGTACACTGCTGGTATTCCACTGAAGCATAAAATCGCCGTTACTGGTCTGCACAGAGCCCAAAACAGGGGCCGCATAAGTGTCGGAAGCCACCACGTCATCACTCATCCCGTTGCAGTTCTCATCGATGCCGTTGCCTGGGATTTCACTCGCACCGGGATTGATCGATCCATTGCTGTCGTTGCAGTCCACATTACTGGCATACCCGTCGCCATCACTATCCGAATAAGTAGGAGTTTCTGCGGCGAGCGTTGTCGTTAAAGGCGTCGAATAGCCACTCTCCTGCTCCAGGGTATAAGCGGTCACCGCAAAGGTATACGTTTGTCCGCCCACCAGATCGCTTACTGTTCCTGTTGTGTTATTACCCACATCGACGGAAGTAGGTCCTCCGACTGTTCCAACCGCGGTCTGTGAAGAAAGACTGGAACCCTCCTGGAAATAAATCTTATAACCAATTACATTTTCTGACTCAGGATTGGGATCCCATGACAGGGTAATATCCTGAGCAAAAACATTGGAACAAAAAAGAAAAACAAACCCCGCAGCCAAGATAAACCATAGCTGTAATTTCCCCATCGCGTAACCCCCGTTACCCTTTTTTTTTTAAAAAAAAACGCTCGCCTTCAACCGAAGACGAGCGCTTTTGACGCAAACCCATTCTCTAAAAATGGGAACATTTTTCTCTTCGGTAGCTCGGCCATCCTTTTCAGGACCCGAAGCTTTGCGTAGCTGGATTTCTCCAGCTTTGCCTTTATCGGAGAAAGGTATTCACTTCCCCAACATCTATTTCTTACTCAGAAAAAATCACCCTCCCAAGACAGAGATAACTAAACCATTACCTCTAAAAAGCATATCTTATGCCATAAAAAACCAATAATTTGTTTAAGGATACTTAATTAAAACAACTATTTTCCAACTTTACCTGCTCATTGACTTCTTAAAAGTCAATAAATTGTTAGCCCCATATAAGAAGGATTTTAGTCAAAAATGTGGGAAATTTTTCCCCTCTTCGTAATTTATTTCGTCTAAATATTCTTCCCACCTGATGAAACATTTTTTTCAGCATATATAGTATGGAAAAGGATTTAAAACAAACCAGACAATCTTTGTCAAAGTAACAAGCGGTTTGGCCAGCTTGCAAAGCAAGCGAAATTTTGCCCAAAAAGATCCAGTTTAAATTATCAGGAATTCTTTTTACCATTTACCCGCAACCGGGGCATCGTTTGCTTCACCAAAGCTGAAGGTGGTATCCGCCGGGCTCGAGTCGTTTCGGTTCTTCAGTAGATATTCACTTCCCCGCTTCAGGCCGATGCTGTCGCTGCCGTCACCGTCCCAGTCACCCACCACGATCTGGTCGGAGGACCACCCAAAGGCGAACATGTAATTCGGCTGACTGGTCTGATTGGTATTCGTGAGGTAAAATTTATTGTCCCGTCGGAATCCAATCGTATCCGTCCCGTCACCATCCCAGTCGCCGGCTAGGCCCACATCCGTCGGCTGGGTCAGCCAGAAACCATAAGTAATTACCATATCCGCATTACCGGAGCTGTTGGAATTCTTCAGATAAAACTTGCTGTACCGCTTGAAACCGACGCTATCGATACCGTCGCCGTCCCAGTCGCCGATAATGACCTGATCCGTGGCTCTTCCAAAGGTAAACACGATATCGGCAGATCCGCTACTGTTGCTGTTGCGCAAATAAAATGTGTCTCCGCGACGCATGCCGACAGTATCCGTTCCGTCGCCGTTCCAGTCTCCAGAGAAAACCACATCACCTGACTGGACATCCGTAAATCCGAAGGAGAAAACGGTCGCCGCCACACTCGGAGGCGTATGGTCCGTCAGAAGGAAGCTGCCTCCGCGACGCACACCGATGGTATCCGCCCCCGCTCCCGACGACACCGGAATGCCGTCTTCAGAGACACGCAACGCCACGGTATCCATCTCGGCGCAGGAGATCGGCTGCATGAACAGGTTTCCCCCTACCTGAACGGTAGACACCTGCTCTACGGCATGGGTCACTTCCGTATCGACGGACTGTTCTTCCTCGAGCTTGACGGCACACTCGTCGACCTCGACAAAGGTACAGCCAACCTCCAGTTCGCCCATCTCATAGGAGAGGGTCTGGCCATTCACACTTATTGTCCCTGTATTATCGGATTTCCATGCGGCCACATAACCCACTTCTTCCTGGCCGTGGCTTCCCAGAAGGCTCTCTTCTGTGAACAAGCCTGCTTCGAAACCATAACCATCCACGTTTGCGGCCCGGGCAACAACAGGCTTTGTAGCCTCATCACAGGTCTGCACGGTGAGCAGAAGTCCCGGCGCTCCGGAGAACCCCTGTAGATAATTCTCACTGCTCATGACACCTGTCTCTCCGAGATAGAAACTCCCGGCTTCCCAGACGCTGCCATCGGACATTTCATGAATACCACTCTCCATCACCAGGTAGGAGACGTTTTCAGTGCCATGCTCACCGTCCGCATAGGTCCATTCCGCAAACTGGATTTCAAAGGAGTCGCTCTGGACATTCCGAACCCGGACCAGGCCCGCTTCCGCGTCACGATAGGTGGGAGGTCCGACGATGACGACCGGATCAATAAAATCACTGGAGAGAGTTACGGTTTGCCAGTTGTGGTCGATGTCAACCTGGCCAACTTCCATGGTAGAAGCTGTAGAAGATGAATCAATATCATCATCCATCCCGTTGCAGTTCTCATCGATGTCATTTCCTGATATTTCCTCTGCATCCGGATGGATTGAATAATTGTTGTCATTGCAATCTTCACTGGCTGTATAACCGTCTCCGTCATTGTCCGGGTCAGCTACACTCGAATTCGCACAAACTTCGGTGGAATTGAGAAATTCATCGGGATACGCCTGGGTAAAACGAGCCTGTATCTGGAAACAGTGCTCCCCGGTGGACAGACCGCTGATCGTGGTCGACTGCTGAGTCGTACGGTGGGTGGTATTGGTATCCACACCATCGATGACGATGTCATAACCGCCATCAGGTACACTGCTGGTATTCCACTGAAGCATAAAATCGCCGTTACTGGTCTGCACAGAGCCCAAAACAGGGGCCGCATAAGTGTCGGAAGCCACCACGTCATCACTCATCCCGTTGCAGTTCTCATCGATGCCGTTGCCTGGGATTTCACTCGCACCGGGATTGATCGCGGCAGCATTGTCGTTGCAGTCGTTGCTGGCCGGGTAACCGTCATTGTCCAGGTCATCGTCGTCATCCGCACCGTTGCAGTTTTCGTCGATCCCATTATAGGGAATCTCGGTTGCACCCGGATGGATTGAAGAATTGTTGTCATTGCAATCTTCACTGGCTGTATAACCGTCTCCGTCATTGTCCGGGTCAGCTACACTCGAATTCGCACAAACTTCGGTGGAATTGAGAAATTCATCGGGATACGCCTGGGTAAAACGAGCCTGTATCTGAAAACAGTGCTCCCCGGTGGACAGACCGCTGATCGTGGTCGACTGCTGAGTCGTACGGTGGGTGGTATTGGTATCCACACCATCGATGACGATGTCATAACCGCCATCAGGTACACTGCTGGTATTCCACTGAAGCATAAAATCGCCGTTACTGGTCTGCACAGAGCCCAAAACAGGGGCCGCATAAGTGTCGGAAGCCACCACGTCATCACTCATCCCGTTGCAGTTCTCATCGATGCCGTTGCCTGGGATTTCACTCGCACCGGGATTGATCGATCCATTGCTGTCGTTGCAGTCCACATTGCTGGCATACCCGTCGCCATCACTATCAGAATAAGTAGGAGTTTCTGCGGCGAGCGTTGTCGTTAAAGGCGTCGAATAACCACTCTCCTGCTCCAGGGTATAAGCGGTCACCGCAAAGGAATACGTTTGTCCGCCCACCAGATCGCTTATTGTTCCTGTTGTGTTATTAATCACATCGACAGAAGTAGGACCCCCGACTGTTCCAACCGCGGTCTGTGAAGAAAGACTGGAACCCTCCTGGAAATAAATCTTATAACCAATTACATTTTCTGACTCAGGATTGGGATCCCATGACAGGGTAATATCCTGAGCAAAAGCGAAACTTCCCCCAAAAAGTACCAACAAGACCAAAATAAAAACGAACTGAATGAACCCTCTAAACATTTTCCCTCCTCAACTTCTTTTCAAATCTTTAAGCACCAACACTTTTCCAAACCAGTTATAGGCAGATTGTGTGCCACTCTTTATTGAAAAAACGAGAAGAAAAAAAACATGGAATTTTTTAACTTATTGGTTTTTAAAGTTTTTTTATATCAGGTTTGGAGACACTCCTTTGCATTGGAAACACCCTCCGGAACTTGGAAGTTTTTTCCGATGCCATCTGGCGACACTGATTAACTAGATAATATTATGTTGATTTTTTGAAAAAAAGGCGGAAGGAGGTTTTTTTTAGATAGACAATTATGGTGTTCAATCACATTTGTCTCAAGTTGGAGACAAATGTGATTGAAGCGAAAGTGGGGAAGTTTTTTTCCGAAAATTCAGATGGAAAAACTCAAAAGAGTTTTTTAATCAAATCCATTTTTTCAAGCAACGAGCTTTTTTCAATGATCAGGGTTGATGAAGGCCGTGCTTCTTCATCAGATCATAAAGGGTGGGCCGACTGACACCAAGGACCTCAGCCGTTTTGACTACGTTGCCTTTCTGCCTTTCCAGGGCGGCGATAACCATTTCTCTTTCGATTCGCTCCCTGGCTTCTTTCAGTGTTGTCATTTCCAAGGTAAAATTTTCTTTTTTTGGTCCGGGTGTTGTCTCGGCTTCCACAAAATCCAGATCCTTCGGCTCTATAATTGTGGATTCGGCCATGACAACAGCTCTTTTTACCCTGTTCTCCAACTCCCGAACATTCCCTGGCCACGAATATCCTTCCATCCTGTTCAGAGACGCCATACTGAAGCCCCGGACTCTTTTATTCAGCGTTTCACTAAAACGCCTGAGAAATAAATGCGCTAAGAAAAAAATGTCTTTTTCTCTTTCACATAAGGGCGGAAGATTAATTGTGACCCCGCCGATCCGGTAGAAAAGGTCTTCCCGGAATTTTCCTTCTTCAATAGCCTGCTTCGTATCGATATTGGTTGCAGATATGATTCTGGCATCCACCTCTATATTGTCTCTTCCGCCAACCCTCTGAATAACCTTTTCCTGCAGAAACCTCAAAACTTTAACCTGCAAAGCCAACGGCATTTCACCAATTTCGTCCAGAAACAGCGTTCCGCCATGCGCATATTCGAATTTCCCCTGGACTCTCCCATGGGCACCGGTAAAGGAGCCTTTCTCATGCCCGAAAAGTTCGGATTCAAGAAGATTTTCAGGGATAGCGCCACAGTTGATAGGGATGAAGGGCCCTTTTTTTCGCAGACTTTTCTGATGGATGGCGCTCGCAACCATTTCCTTTCCCGTGCCGCTGTCACCTAGGATAAGAACCGGGATATCACTGGAAGACACTTTGTTGATGGTATTGAACACATCAACCATCTTGGGGCATTGACCGAATATACCCTGAAGCTCTCCGCCTCCATCGGAAAGGACGGTATGAAGTTGCTGATTTTCCTCTTCCAGACTGGAAAGGTGAAAAGCACGTCCTAAAATAACTCTCAATTCATCCAGGTTAATCGGTTTTGAGTAAAAATCATAAGCTCCCATCCGAATTGCACGAAGAGCACTTTCCCTTTCTTCATTTCCTGTCAATACAATCACTTTAGTTGTTGGTGCCTGCTGCATGATGGCTTCCAGGCAGCGAAATCCCTCAATTGAACCATCGGCGTCCGGTGGAAGGCCCAGATCAAGAGTCACTACCTTGGGCTGGTGGGTTTCAAAAAGGGAGAGTGCCTCAGATACGTTGCCTGCCTGGAAAATTTTATAGTCTTTTCCAAGACCCCATTTGAGCTGTTTCTGAATTTCCTGGCTATCTTCGACTGAAAGAAGTTTTTCCATCAAATCAATTCTCCTGGGAAACAAGCTTCATTTAGGAAACCTTCTAAATTCGTAACTGTTCAGAACAATGGCCCCGCGGCGCCCATAGAAGGGGTGTCTGGCGCCTGGACCCACCACGGACGGGTTTATACGCCCCTTTGAATGGTCAGCGCGAAGCCATCAACCAACGAGTAACCTTTTCCCGACGGTCAGGACCGACCAATACCGAAATACTCAAACCCGTCACGCTTCAAAAGTGAAGGATCGTATTGATTTCTGCCATCGAAAATCACTGCCTGTTTCATCATTTTTTTCATTGCTTTAAAATCGGGATGGCGAAAGGGCTTCCACTCCGTCACCAGAACCATCGCATCGACCCCTTCCAGGGCGCTGTACTGGTGCTCGGTCAGTATCAGAAAATCGTTTTCAAACCACTGCCCGGGCAATTCATTCCGTGCCGAATCCATGGCTTCGGGATCATACGCTTTCACACGGGCGCCGGAAGCCTGTAACTGTTTCAATAATACGGTAGATGTCGCCTCCCGCATATCATCCGTACCCGGTTTAAATGCCAGGCCCCATACACCAAAAGTCAAACCTGAAAGGTCTTCTCCGAAGCGGGATACTATCTTTTCATGGAGAACCTGCTTTTGCAGGGCATTTCTTTCTTCCACAGCATTCAGGACCAAAGGTTCGATCCGGCATTCTTTGGCCATATGGACCAAGGCCTTGACATCTTTTGGGAAACAGGAGCCTCCATAACCGCACCCCGGATAAATAAACGAATAACCTATGCGGCTATCCGATCCGATCCCTGTCCTGACCTGTTCCACATCCACACCAAAATGGTCACAAAGAACGGAAATCTCGTTCATAAAAGATATTTTTGTAGCGAGCATGCAATTGGCCGCATATTTGGTCATTTCCGCTTCTTTGATACCCAAAAAAAGGACACGATCACTTTTCCGGGTAAATTCGGCATAAAGCTGGTGCATGATTTCCTGTGCACGTTCACTGTCAATACCCACAACCACTCGATCAGGTTTCATAAAATCATCAACTGCCGAACCTTCTTTAAGAAACTCGGGGTTACTGACAACATCAAATTCAACATCTGCTCCCCGCTTCTTCAACTCATCGCAGATAACATTTCGTACCCTCTCAGCGGTTCCGACAGGAACGGTCGACTTGTTGACCACCACAGAGTAACGGTCCATGTTCCGGCCGATTTCTCCGGCAACCTCCAGAACATATTGCATATCCGCGGAACCATCCTCGCCGGGCGGTGTTCCCACGGCAATGAAATGTACATCGCTTGTTTCCATGGCCCCAGCCAGAGAGGTCGTAAATTTTAAACGGCCCTGCTGAACGTTGCTGACAACCATGGATTGCAAGCCAGGTTCATATATAGGAATAATGCCTTTTTTTAAATTTTGAATTCTGTCAATATCTACATCAACGCAGGTTACATTGTGGCCCATTTCAGCGAAACAGGTCCCGGTGACAAGTCCAACATATCCAACGCCAACAACGCTAATATCCATTTTTTACTCCATTTTTTTGATGTAAGCCAAAGCTTAAACTTCTACTGAAAGAAGAGGTAGATAAACAGAAAACTCCGTACCTTTTCCTTCCTCACTCTTCACTTCGATTCGTCCGCCATGAGCCTCAATGATATTGCGACATTGATAGAGGCCAATCCCAAAACCTTTTTTCTTGGTGGTCTCAAAAGGTTTAAACAGGTGACTCCGGATAAATTCTTCGGAAATCCCCGCTCCCCGGTCGATGACCCGCAAAAAAGCATTATTGTCTTTCCCTGTAACAACCCGCACAGGACTACTGTTGTCACTCGCCTCAACTCCATTAAGGATCAGATTAAATACCACCTTTTGAAGCTCCGCCGGATCGCCATTAACACGGGTCGGTTCTCCCGAAACTTCAACGGTACCGTTGTGGAAGGTCCTGGCGCATTCCAGTGAAATCTCTCTGAGATCACAAGGTACCAGATCCAGAGCTTTGTTCGCCTGAAAGTTTTTGAGACGGGAGATCAGGTTTTTCATTTTTTCGACCGTGCCGGAAAGAGTTCCCAACATGTCTTGTTGAAATTCCGGCTCATTAATATAATCTCTGGCGTTTTCCGTCATCATCCCCAGAGAAGAAACCAGGTTTTTGAGATCATGAACCACAAAAGTCGAAATTTTTCCAATGGCCGCCATTTCACGCTGGGCGGATAGCTGTTCAGAGAGCCGCTGGCTCATCAGGCTGTTAATCGCCTGACGGGCTAGAATTTTCATCAGGTCATAATCTTCAAAGATCACCTTTTCATCCGGGTTGATCCAACGGCCCAGCACAATAAAACCCTCAAGCCTCTCTTCAAATTTCAGCGGAATGATAAAGGAAACTTCAAACCTTTCAAAAAAGAGTCGATTCTCGTTATGGACATCCGGATTATCATCCCGAACACTGAAAACCCAGTCCTTGCCCGCCAGGCAGGCCATCAAAGAATTTTCACAGGAAAAAATCTGGTCAGTAATAGCCATTTCCCGTTTTGCCAGACAGATATATTTTTTTCGATCGTCATCACAAAGAAAAAGAGATGCCCCCTGAATTGAAAATGTCTCACAAAAAAAGGCCAGGATCGCCTCCTGAAGCTCATTTAAGTCATACAGCGAGGAAATCCTGTTTGTGAACTGTTGCCACTGGTTACGGTAATCATATTTCTGCTGATAAAAATTTTTATGAAAAAAGACCTTCAGTTTCCTTTTCAAGGTCTCCGACAACACCAAAACAACGGTAAATAGGCCTCCCAGAAAAGCGATAAAATAGAAAAAGCCCTCTTGGGAAGAACTCCCCAGGTAGCGCATCCCTTCCCCGAGCAGGCCTAATACAATAAAATAGCTCCCAACAATCAAAACGACAACCGACCGGTAGGCAATATCCCTGGAAACATAAAGCCTCGTCAACCCCCCCCGCCGGGCAAAAGAGTAAAACATAAGGCCTATTCCGAGCAGCACGACAACACTGCGCTCCGGGATTAAGGCCATATTAAGTGTTCGGTATAAAAGACCCTGGCTGTAATATACAATCAGCATGGCCATGATGAGGCCAGCACCCACAATTTCGAATTTTACTCGATATCGTTCCTGGGCCGGCAAAGCCATTATGTCCCTCTCCAAATTAGCCAGAATCAGGACCAGCAAAAGAAGCAGACAAAAATAGAAAGTATATCCGGGGGCGTTCAGAAAAATCAGCTTTTCAGACGGAAAGTCCGGCGCATAAAACAACGCTTCGGGTGGAAATAAAAATGGGATGGGTACAAATAACAGAGGAAAGACAAGAGCAGACTTCTGAAAAACAGTTAACGTTTTTAGCCCTCCTTTCCTGGCAAAAAATATCGAGTAGGAAAGCCACAAAAGCGGAAGCAAGGATTCACATGTCAGAACACCTCTTTTCCAAAAAAACAACTTTTCCGGCTGCTGCAAAACCATGTAGTCGAAAAACTCAATACCCAGGCAACAAAACAATCCCCCCATGAGGAGAAGGGCGCTGTATTGTCCTCTTTTTTTTGCAAAAAGATATAAACTGAAAAGAAGGATTGAACAAATTACAGCTATCGAAAGATAAGTTTGAGACATTCCAAGCCTGGGAAGGGATAATAATTTTCTTGTTTGATATCTAGGTACTGTTGCTATCCTTAAACGACAGAATAATTGAGAGATGATTTATATGCAAATTTTGGTGGCAAACCAAAAAGCCATCTTTTAAAAAGCAGGTTGCTTTTCATCTAAAATCTGTAAGATCTGCTGGGTTCGACTCTGCATGAGTTCTTCTTTTGACCTTGCTTCGACATTAAGCCGCACGACAGGTTCAGTGTTGGAAGAGCGAAGATTGAAGCGCCAGTCGGCAAACTCCATTCCCAAACCGTCTGCACGAACGATCCGACCGTCGGGAAAAGCAGCTTCCACCCGCGCTATGGCAGCCTGAGGATCCGCCAGTCGACGGTTGATCTCTCCGGAAACAGGAAACAGCTTCATCCTCTCAGCAACCAAAGATGAAAGAGTTTTCCCTGTTTTGGAAAGAACCTCCGCCACCACCAGCCAGGGGATCATGCCACTGTCACAATAGGCAAAATCCCGGAAATAATGATGAGCACTCATCTCGCCGCCATAGACGGCGTCCTCACGACGCATACGTTCCTTGATAAAAGCATGGCCGGTTTTGCATTGGACAGGCACACCACCACAACGTCGGACAACATCGATGGTATTCCAGGTTAAGCGCGGATCGTGGATGATTGCGGCACCTGGATTTTTACCCAAAAACATCTCGGCCAGCAAACCGACCAGATAATAGCCTTCGATAAAATCCCCACGTTCATCGAAAAGGAAACATCGATCAAAATCCCCGTCCCAGGCTATGCCAAAATCAGCGCCATGTTTGCGAACCGCTTCCGAAGTCACTGATCGGTTTTCAGGAAGAAGGGGGTTGGGGATACCGTTGGGGAAAGTACCGTCCGGTTGATGCTGTACCCGCATGAATTCAAACGGCAGTTTTTCCGCCAGAAGATCCAGCACCGGCCCGGCGCAACCGTTACCGCTGTTGACCACTATTTTTAATGGTTTCAGGTGAAGCGACTCGATATATCCCAACAGGTGCTCAATGTAGGCGGCACGGTGGTCCAACGTGTGCTGGTTTCCTGATCTTTTCACTTCCCTAAATTTTGAATCTTCAACCATGTGACGGATTTTATCCAGACCACTGTCACCGCTGATAGGCCTCGAATCTTCTCGCACCAGTTTCATGCCGTTATAATCCGCAGGATTATGGCTGGCAGTCACCATGATGCCGCCATCCATCTGAAAATGAAAGGTTGAGAAATAAACCTCTTCCGTTCCGCACAACCCGATATCGTACACATCCGCCCCACCAGCCATCAGCCCCTTTGAGAGAGCTTGGGCCAGCGCTTCACTGGATAATCGGATATCTCTTCCGACCACCACCCTTTGGGGCTTGAGCCATTCCGCATAAGCCCGGCCAATCCCCCAGGCAACCTCCTCGTTCAGGTCGTCAGGAACTCTCCCGCGAATATCATAAGCTTTGAAGCAAGATAAACTCATAACAATTCTTTTTTACCGCTGAGAACGCAGAGATCGCAAAGAAACCAAACCAATGCGAACCTCTTGCCTTAACCAAAGAAAGTTTAAGATCCTATTCAATTCAAATCCCAGATTTGGGTTTTCCCTCCGCGTGCTTCGCGTCCTCGGCGGTTAAATCCTAGCTCTACCGCTGAGATCGCAGAGTTCGCCGAGAACACCAAAATCTTTATCCCCTGATTTTTAACCTTACGACTTTAAATAGCTGAAGAACCAGAAGCCTTTCTTTCAACCAAGCCCAAAGCTCGATTTTCCCTCTGCGTTCTTCGCGTCCTTTGCGGTTAAATCCTATTTCTACCGCTAAGACGCAGAGAGAACAAAAAAACTAAAATTTATGGACCAGCCTCTTGATACCGTCTTTCAACAATCGATTATGGAAATTTATCAGCAACCCAAGTGAGATTCCTGAAAGTCTAAGATATGACAAAAGCTGAGCATCGTGAATGGGCTGAAGTTTTTCGACTGCTTTCAGTTCAACAATGATTTTGTCTTCGACCACCAGATCCAGCCGATAGCCACAATCCATCTTTACTCCATGATAAACCACTGGAAGCGGCTTTTGGGTCTCAAGTTTTAAGCCGGATTCTCGCAGTTCATGCGCAAGGCATACTTCATAAGCTGATTCAAGCAAACCGGGTCCTAGTTCACGGTGAACTTTAATAGCGGCACCAATGACATTTTCGGAAAGCTGATTCATTACCTCAACTCCCTTGGCGTTTTAATCATATTTTTACCGCTGAGTTCGCAGAGAACGCAAAGCAACCAACAAGTAATACCTTGATTGAAAACTTACATTCCCGAAAATCATAAGCTTTTTACCCAAAGCCATTCGTGATTTTTTCTCTGCGTTCTTCGCGTTCTCGGCGGTTAAATCCTATCTTCACCGCTGAGATCGCAGAGAACACCAAAATCTTAATCCTCTGATTTCTAACCTTACGCCCCGAAGAATCATGAACTTTTCTCTTAACCCAAGTCCAGATCTCAGTTTTTCTCTGCGCTCTTCGCGTTCTCGGCGGTTAAATCTTGACCTTACTCAATCCCATATCTCAGTTTTTCCTCCGCGTTCTTCGCGTCCTTTGCGGTTAAATCTTGACCTTACCCAAGCCCATATCTCAGTTCATTCTCCGCGTTCTCGGCGGTTAAATCTTGACCTTACCCAAGCCCAGATCTCAGTTTTTTCTCTGCGTTCTCGGCGGTAATTCATGTTCTCCCGTAGTGATCCTCAAACCTCACGATGTCATCTTCCCCCAGATAGCTTCCCGATTGGACTTCAATAAGCTCAAGAGGGATGATCCCGGGATTTTCCAATCGGTGCTTCGTCCCCAGGGGAATGTATGTGCTCTGATTTTCCGTCAGCATGATGATTTCGTCGCCGCGGGTCACCTTGGCGGTTCCCTTGACCACAACCCAATGCTCCGCTCGATGATGATGCTTCTGCAAAGAAAGAACAGCGCCGGGCTTGACGGAAATCCGTTTAACCTGGAAACGATCCTCTATATCAACGGTCTGATAACTTCCCCAAGGACGATGGACCTTGACGTGGCCATAGTATTCAGGCCTTTTTTGGGTTTTGAGCTGCTCCGCTATTTCCTTGACCCGCTGTGCCTGATCACGATCTGCTACCAGCACCGCATCCGGAGTTTCCACCACCACCAGGTTTTTCACCCCGACAGCAGCCACTAACCGACCGCTTGAGTGAACGAGGGTATCCTGGCAATCATGGACAATGGCATCTCCTCTTAAAACATTTCCGTCCCCATCGGGTAAACCCAACTGCCATAGGGCATGCCATGAGCCAACATCGCTCCAACCCGCATCCAGCGGGATCACTACAGCCCTGTCGGTTTTTTCCATAACAGCATAATCAATCGACTCCGACCGACAGCCAGAGAAAGCCTTCTCATCCAAGCGGGTAAAATCGAGATCCACATGGGTTCCCAGCACCGCTTGTCGGCACGACTCTAAAATGTCCGGACAATGAGACTCCATTTCACGAAGTATGACAGACGACTTGAACAGGAACATCCCGCTATTCCAGGTATAGTGACCGGATTCCAGAAAACCCTGAGCGGTGGATTGATCCGGTTTTTCCACAAACTTCTCAACAGGATAAGCGCAAGGCAGGTCGCTTCCTCCTGTTTCCTCCAACATTTCAGCATGTCTCTTTATATAGCCATACCCCGTTTCCGGCCGATCAGGAACAATTCCAAAAGTCACCAGAAATCCTTTTTGCGCTAGTTGTACTCCAGTCTCCATTGCCCCGTTAAAAGCAGTCACGTCCCGAATCACATGATCCGACGGCATGATCGCCAGGATTGGATCCTCCCCATTTCGAGTAGCGTGTAAAGCTGCTACCGCCACCGCTGGTGCGGTATTCCGGCCGACCGGCTCCAAAATGATTCCTGAAGGCTCCTGATTTATTTGCCGCAACTGTTCAGCGACGATAAAACGATGGCTGTTGTTGCAGACCACCAGGGAAGAACCGACATCCCTGACGCTTTGCAATCGCAGCACGGTATTTTGAAGCAGGGTCTTGTCGTCAAGCAAAGGCAAAAGCTGTTTTGGATACTGCTCCCGAGAGAGCGGCCAAAGGCGGGTACCGGAACCGCCGGAAAGAATGACAGGTAAAAGCATAAAATCTCCTAAAGCAGAGTCTTTCTGTTTAAAAGTCAATTATCAGGGATGCATGGGATAAATGGGATAGACCTTAAAACCCTGGTTCTTGGTTAAAAAAACCATATCCCGTCCATCCCTGTTAATAATGCCTGTACCTCTCTTTGCGTCCTTCGCGGCTTTGCGTGAGACAGATTTTACCGCAGAGCACACGAAGAACGCTGAGAAAACCTTCAGGTCAAGGGCATCAAGCCAATGACGGTTTCTATTCAAAATCAAAACCAAATTATCAGGGATGCATGGGATAAATGGGATAGACCTTAAAATCCTGGTTCTTGGTTAAAAAAACCATATCCCGTCCATCCCTGTTAATAATGCCTGTACCTCTCTTTGCGTCCTTCGCGGCTTTGCGTGAGACAGATTTTACCGCAGAGCACACGAAGAACGCTGAGAAAACCTTTAAAAATCAAAATTTGACTAACAGAGATAACCAAGATAAAGGGGACAATCCTTAAAACCCTTTTTTTGGTTTTAACCAAAGATCCTTATCCCATCCATCCCATTCATCCCTGTTAATAATGCCTTTGCCTCTCTTCGCGTCCTTGTCGTCTTTGCGTGAGACCGATTTTGCCCGGCCTTTCACCTTCAGCCCTAAATAAACCTGCCTTTTTGCAGCACAACTTTTTCAGTCTTAATAATATTACGGAAAGATTCGCTCGTGGTTGACCAATCAACCACATCTACCTTAAAAACCAGATCGGATTCATCAAAAGCTTCAACCAAATCCGCCATTGTTGATAGGGAAAGAGGCTCGTTTGTTATGATTGCAATATCCAGATCGGAATATTTCCGAGCATCGCTGCGGAGCCGCGAACCAAACGCCCAGACCTCATATTCAGGAACCTGCGTTTTTAGAATTCGTCTAACCTCCTGCAGCTCTTCCGAAGTGAGCTTTATCGGAATTTCCTTCCCCACCCCTGTCATGCTTTACCTGATCGGGACATCAACTTCTGAAATAAATATTCAGCTTCATCCAGAAATTCAGAAGCAATTTCATATACCGCCATCGCCTTTTCTTCATCATAAGTGTGACTGCTGTCAGTCCGAGCTTGACGATAGACTTTCCAACGTGACCAATCGGAGCGCAACAACCCTTGCTCGTTTCCGGTGCGAATCAGATCAGCAAATGCGCTAGACGCAATATCTTCGGGACTGGCAGACGTTTCCTTCAAAAACCGTTTGAGCATCTTATGGCTCAGTTCATAGGTAAATTCAAAACACTGAATAACCGAATTGCGAAATTGTTCAAACAATCCAGAATCCGTTTGCGCCTGAGAAGAGTTCGCATATTCCAAGCTCTTTTCCATCTGTCTGATGGCATTCTCCAGTGGAGAAAAATCAAGATTCATTTTTAAACAACTCCCCTTCAGTCGCTGATCTTCAATGATACCCGCTGATTTTTACCAATAACCAAAGACAATTGACCAATGACAATTATTCTCCATCCCATTCATCCCTGTTAATAATGCCTGTGCCTCTCTTTGCGGCCTTGGCGGCTTTGCGTGAGACAAATTTTACCGCAGAGCACGCGGAGAACGCTGAGAAAACCTTCAGGTTAAAGTGTTTAAAACCAAGAAGTCTGGTGTTTGATTTCATAAGCCTTATCCCATCCATCCCCTTCATCCCTGTTAATAAAGCCTTTGCCTCTCTTCGCGTCCTTGGCGCCTTTGCGTGAGACAAGTTTTACCGCAGAGCACGCGGAAAACGCTGAGAAAACCTTTAAAAATCAAAATTTGACTAACAGAGATAACCAAGATAAAGGGGACAATCCTTAAAACCCTTTTTTTGGTTTTAACCAAAGAACCTTATCCCATCCATCCCCTTCATCCCTGTAAATACTGTTTTTGCCTCTCTTTAAGTTCTTCGCGGCTTTGCGTGAAACCGGTTTTTGTCCGTGTGAGTCCGTGCCCTAAATTCAATATCTACCCACAAATTAAAATATTTATTGTTAACTCACTGAAATTTTGCTTACCAAAACTTCCACAATCCTTTCAGCAGCTTTCCCATCCCACTTTTCAGGTACTCCCCCTTTTTTCCATTCTCCATTCAATACTTCTCGAGACGCACCAAGAATCTTATCAGGATCATTCCCAACAATGACATTGGTGCCAATCTCACAAGTAATCGGCCGTTCAGTATTGTGCCTCATGGTAATGCAGGGAATCCCCAGAACCGTTGTTTCCTCCTGAAGGCCACCGCTATCGGTCAGGACCATTTTTGCGTTCATATTTAGGTGCAGGAACTCCAGGTAACCGAGAGGTTCAGTAATCCAAATACCCTCAACCTTTTCATCTCTATTGAAAAAATGCGATAAGCCAAACTGATCGGCCATTTTCTTCGTGCGAGGATGAATCGGAAAAACAATCGGAATCTCACGTGAAATTTCCCTGAGAGCCTGAAGAATTCCCTCCAAGATGGCTTTGTCATCGACATTGGATGGGCGATGCATGGTCAGGGTGGCATACTCACCCGGCTTCAAACCCCATTGAGAAACAAGATTCAATTGGCCGGCCATGGCCTTGTGTTTGAGGAGTGTATCGATCATTACGTTACCAACAAAGAATATTTTTTCTTTTGGAATACCTTCGCTCAATAGATTCTCGTCGGCCCGATGATCGGTAGTGAACAGATAATCGCAAAGGACATCGGTGCATAACCGGTTGATCTCTTCGGGCATAGACATATCCCTGGAACGCAACCCGGCCTCCACATGAGCTACTTTAATCCCCATCTTTTTCGCCGTAATAGTACAAGCCATTGTGGAATTCACATCCCCCACAACGATAACCAAGTCAGGTTTTTCCTGAAGGCATACTTGTTCAAATTCCACCATGATCCGAGCCGTTTGCTCAGCATGGGACCCAGACCCAACCTCTAAATCGATATCCGGCTTGGGCATACCTAAATCATCAAAAAAAGCCTTGCTCATCCTCTCATCATAGTGCTGACCAGTATGAACAAGAAGATGATGAAGATCACCAGGGTATTTATTCATGGCTTCAATAATAGGGGCCATTTTCATAAAATTAGGACGAGCACCCACTATATTTATTATTTTCAATTTGCCTCCTGGGAATAAACTTTTTATATGTTGCCCTAATGTAATATTTTTACCATTTACAATGGGGAGCACTAAATTGAAGTCATTTTTGAAATTTTATCTGCCAATCTAATAGCCAATTGTCCAATAGCCAGCCCTGTATTGGCATAGGAATGTTCCTGGATTACGGAGCCATCACAGACAAATACATTGTCACAAGAATGCAGCTTCAGATCGAAATCGACAAGGTTTTCAGGGGAACTTCCCAAGGATATCGTGCCGGAATGATGTGCAGCAGACCATAACCATTCCTCTGTTAAATCCGTTTTTATATTCAACTCATCTGAAATATCGGCCAGCATGCCACATAGTTTTTTCAACAAAGCGTTATAAATTGAAAGTTCTTCTTCCGTTACGCTCCAATCAACCTTCAGGCGTTTTCCGTCATAATAGATGCGGTTATTCCCTCTTTTCTGCTCTCCAATGAAAAGAATATTATAAGTTCTGCTTGGCAAGTTAAACCCGAAAAAATGCGAGAAAACTTCAGCAATTATATCCGGATGAAACATTTTTAAGGAAAGGGCATTCTTGTACCTTTCCATGCCGTTACTGGCTCCCAGAGAGGACTTGAACTTGTAAATGGAAAGATCATTATCCATCGTCAGGGCCGGCCTGAAAAAGGCCCCGCAGGTATATTTTCCGCAATCGCTGGTCAACCTGACGGCAGTACGAAATACGTAATCCCCTTTATCAAACAGGCAGAGTTTTTTGAATTCGTCAGAAATCTCTTTTTTTACTTTGACTTTTCCAACAAATCCCATGGGATGATCTATAAATCCGGTTCCCGGCTGGTCGGAGTCCTGCCCCACTGCAGACATGGCTTTCCTGACAAAATGCGGGCTTCCCAAAGCACCAGCAGATATAATGACAATATCCGGATCAATGGAAATACGATTGGAGTTTGTTGAAAAATTTACCGTCCTTATTCTGTTTTCTTCAGCAACGAACTCGATATCAGAGACCGAATAAAAGCCTTTTACCTGGGGGTCCACCCCCAATTTTTTATATTTTTTCGGATAAATCAGGCAATCAACTCCATCGTTGAAAACACCAATTTGTTCACAAACTGAACGGATCCCCGAAACCGCCTTTTTATATTCATTTGAATACTCTTTATTTTTAAAAAAAAGAACAGATGCCGCCCGGTCCATGTACCCATCGGCATCTTTCATAACCTCATTAAACTCTTCTGAAAGAATGTCCTTACTGTTGATTGGAATCAGACCGTTATGCCAAAGGTTGGTTGTCCCACCGCCGCCGATACAAAAGGTTGTGACTTCGGCAAGCTTTTTTTTGACAAAGTCAACTTCAGGGTATCGGAACGTATCCTTTTCCCCGGCTTCAAGCAAAGTCACATCAGCGTATTTGACCAATTCATTGCATATCAAGGAACCGGCCAATCCGCTCCCGATAACCACTACTTTTTTTTTCAATTCTCACCTCGATATTTCAGATTGATCCTCTGGTAAAACCGCTTCAACCGCCAAGTACGCTGAGACCACAGAGAAAATCTTTTAAACAGACTGACAGGGATGGACGGGATAAAAGAGATAACACCTGGAATCCTTGATTTTTGCCACTGACACACACTGACGATTGACTACTGACCATTGGCCAGAAACAGTTTTTCGCCAATGACCATTACCCAGTGACCATTGACGAATATTTTCCATCCCATCCATCCCTTTTATCCCTGTTAAAATGCCTCTTGTCCGTGTGGGTCCCCGTGGCTAAACCCAAGGTTCCAAAGCTTTCAGCGCTGAGGTGTCCACATAGTATCAGCCCTGCCTGTAATAAATCGAAACCAGCCGATCATCTGTGCCGCGTTCGTCAGCAAAAACAACGTACATAGGTTGATTATTCTCGAATTACCCAGGTTAAACAGTCCTGCAATTCCCATAAAAATAAAAGCCATTATGGCCGCAACAACCAATAGGTAATAACTTGCCTGCAAAGAAAGCAAAAGGCTGGTAAACAACATTCCGCAGAAAAAAAACGGGACCATGAATTTAAGAACTTTATGGGAAATCAGAAAAAAAGCGAATGAACGAAAAACAAGGGGATTCAAAAACTGTGAATTCCTCCAAATCGCACCCAAAGTTCTGTTGGTAATCCTGACCTGTCGCCGGAATTCTTTTGCGGTTCCCTCAGAAGGTTCTTCCAGGCAATAAACATCCGGGTCGAGAACTACTCGACGATTCTGTCCAATTACATTCAAGGGAATGACGAAATCGTTGATATCGACTTCCTCAAGCCTACGATACAGCGCTTTCCGGATGGCAAAAATAGCACCATCCGCCCCAACGCAGGAAGAGACAAAACTTTCCGCCTGTTTGGTGATCTTTTCCAAACGCGAATAAAGGCCTGGGGTCTCTTCGGTATCACCTCTCCGATATTTAGTCCATCCTGTCACCAGGCCGATCCTTTCATCGGCAAAACTCCGGACGATATTTTTCAATGCCTGACGTGGGAACATAGAGTTGGCATCTGTCAATATTACAATTTCTCCCCGAACATCCGGCACGACACGATTCAGGCATGAAGTCTTGCCGGCCCTTTCAAAAACCTTTAGGACAACACGAGGATCATCATAGGAGGAAACGATCTGGTTTGTCTTGTCGGTTGACCCATCCGAAACGACAACGATCTCATAACGGTCTTCAGGGTAGTCCAGCGCCAAAGCATTTTCGATTTTTTCCCGGATAACCCCTTCTTCATTATAAACGGAGACAAGCAGGGTAACATCCTGCCAAATATCCTCTTTTTTCCATCCCCCCCCAATGAGCCTGGACAAACCTATTGCCACCAAAGGGTATATGACATAGGGGTAAACCACAAAAAACAGGCAAACCAGAAAAAGCACGTCAAGCATTTTTTCCCCTTGTTTTATTTGACCATAAAAAGATTAAACCATGTCTAAAAAATCATCATGGACCAAATCAGTGTCCTTATTTGACAGCCAGGTAAAATGCTCATCCAGCAACCGCTGTGCCGTCGAAGAGTTGAGCAGATCATATTTCCCCAGTTTTCAATATCAAAGTACTTAAATTCAACCTTTAGCCAACACATAATTTAATTCGCGTCCGAACTAAGTTTCAGTAGAAAAAATAGCTAAATAAAATCTCCACTGCATTTCAATGGATTAGCTTTTGGACAACAACTGTGAAACCAATTAGTTCAATTTGACTTTCCGGTTACGTTTGTCTAATATTTTAGCGTTCAAAGTCAAAGCCTTGTAATACCTGAAAAAGGATACAAAATCACTCAGGGTCCAAAATTTTTCTGTAAATTTTTTCTCCAGCGGCAAGGAGGATTTACCTCATACCAATTTTTTGGCTTTCCAGCAAAAACAACGGGTTTTGATTTTTGCCCAGACAATCCTTTAAGTGAGGCTGACAATGGGTTTATTCCAGGCAATATATGATAAAGCCCCTTACGGGGTGCAAAACATCCTTCTAAACCTTTACGCTTTAGGCATACACCGGGAACGGTACGGTAAGCCTTTTACGCTTGCCTTCGAGGAACTCCAGCAAACACAATGGTTCTCCCCTGAGAAAATTCACCTATACCAAGCGGAACGTCTTCGGTCTTTAGTTAAACACGCGTACGAAACAGTCCCGTTTTACCAAAAACGTTATGATGAACATGGAGTGCGTCCTGAGGACATAAAAGACCTAACCGATCTTTCGCGACTCCCAATCCTGACCCGAGAAGATGTCCGAACAGCAGGAAATACGCTTATCAGCTCACGATTTTCTAAAAGAAACCTCTTTCATGGGCACACGTCTGGCACTACGGGTTCACCCCTCTCCTGCTATTGGGATAAACAAACATGTGTCTATAACAACGCCACTGATTGGCGGCAAAAGCTTTGGGCTGGAGTTAAATATGGTGATGGAATTGCCCTTTTCCTGGGTCGAACAATAGTTCCAACCGCCAAGACCCATCCCCCTTTTTGGCAGCATGACCGAATCCACAACATGCTTTGGATGTCATCATTCCATCTAAGCGAGGAACACCTCCCTCATCATCTTTCAAAACTCCGCCAGTTCCACCCGGTAGCTATCGAAGGCTATCCCTCAACGACTTACATCCTTGCTCGGTACTTGAAAAATATCGGCCAAACGTTTCCGGTAAAAGCCGTATTTACCTCATCTGAAACCCTACTACCTCAACAGCGGACACTCATCGAGGAATCTTTTCAGGCCCCTGTATTCGATTTTTTTGGTATGGCAGAGCGGGTTGCATTTGCTACACAGTGTGCCGAAGTCCATGAATACCATTTGAATTTTGAGTATGCCGTAAATGAAATCATCGACAGCAACCATAACCTAGTGGAACCTGGGCAAGAAGGGTATCTTGTGGGGACAAGTTTGCTTAATTTCGGAATGCCTTTTATCCGATATAAGACTTCGGACATCACAGCAATCAATACCGAACGGTGCACCTGCGGCCGGCATATGCCCCGTTTCAAGGGCGTCACAACCAAAGACGAAGATATCGTTGTAACACCAGAGGGCAAACTCATCTCCTCCTCAGTGCTGACTCATCCTTTCAAACCACTTGATGCAGTCCAGGAATCACAAATTATCCAAGAGAAAATAGATTTTCTGCGCATAAAGATTGTCCGCGGAGAGAATTACAGCGAAGCTGATTCAGCGCATCTTATTTCTGCACTCCAAGAACGTGTAGGGTCACGCATGCACATCAAGCTAGAGTTTGTAGAAAATATTCCGCGAACCAAGTCAGGGAAATTCAGGTGGGTGATCTCAAAAATTCCTTTACCGTTGTAAAACACCGAGAACCTTCCATGAACTTGTCAGAGCAAAATCACTGAGGCCAGTTTCTCATAATTTTTTTTGTAATTCAATTTGGCCAATCCAACCAACAGGAGGCTGAAAAGAAAAAGCGTCTTGTTCCTTTATCTCGCATATCCTCTTATTAAATTTTTCAATCGATGATTCAACACAAATATTTTCGTAGTCATGGCATCCAAAAGAGTATTTTTTTATTGCAAATGAATTTTTTATGATAGGAAGTTTTTCCCAATCAAAACCCATCACCTTTGCACAAACACAATCAACTGAGACCGGGTCGGTGCCAAAAATAATCAAACCTGTGTCCCTCTTGTCTGGAGCATCCGGGCCATTCCCTTCTCCCGATATCACAGCATCAACGATGCTGATGTATCTTTTTCTACTTCCTGGCACATCCTCACGAAAACTACCATCGCTATTGGCATAAAACAAAATCTTGTTCAAATCGAGAACCATTCGCCAAAGTGTGTCGTTTCCATGCCAACTGCCACTTCGAATTGTTTTCCTTGTATCACCAAAAATAATTTTCCCAAGTTTTTTTAAGGGAATAAAAAATTTTGTGATATGAGGCTTTGTTGCAAAAAAATCATAAAAAATCCTTGTAAACGACCCTTCGGCAAAAGATCGCAGGTTTTTTTCAGGAAACTGGTCACCCCCTTCGGACGGTGTTCCGCTGGTATGGTGCGGTAACCAATTTTTGTAGGTATTTATCCCAACCAGGTTTTTTAAGGAGCAGGTGATACCAGCCTTTTTGTGTGTCTTCAATTTAGGCAAATTGATAAAAACATCAGCTTCCAGAACCGATCTGGAAACTTTATAAAAATGATTCCCGTTTGAATGGGCCTCATTTGTTTCTTTTTGATTATAATCCGCCCCAAAAAAACCATGCTTTCCCGTATCTTTGCCAACCAACTCACTATTTGAGCTTAGATTGCATACCACAGACCCAAGAGGATCTCCTGGTAGTTTTTTTCTATCAACGATCAAGTCACCTTTTATTGTCCATTCATCATCACGAAGGTCCAATACAGAAACATCAATATTGGCTTCTCTCCCCAGGTCGATCCACCGGGAAGAATCCATTATTCCCATTATTTTTTTCCAACTTGAGCCTGTCATTGGACCATCCGTGATAATTACCCTACCTTTGCCTTTCAGAACTTTTAATACCAATTTTAAAACAGACTCTATTACTAACGGATGTGTGACCACTTGAAGCCATTCACCATCTCTGTATTTATGTGCCTCGGAAATCCAATTTGGCTTTAGTACAACCACATCACCAGGGCGGATAATCTCTTCAAAGCTTTTTGCCCAAGGAAAAATAACACTTTCAATCTCAGGTTTGCTATACGAATGGCACTTCTCCATCTTCACAATCATTATTTAAACCCATGCTGTCAAATAAGAGAGACTGATGTCTCACACAAAAAACACAATAGTTGTTTTTTGAAAATGTTCTATAAATCCTTTTTATGAGCCCTATGGTGAAATTTATTTTTTCGTACAAAATATGCTGGTAGTGCGATCCCTCGACTAAAAAGATAAACAAAAGATATCAAGCTTCGGTATGTGAAATCACGGACATTTCCAAAGCCAAATTTGAAGAAATTAAAAGCCATTGGGATAAAAAATACTCCCAAAAAAAAGGCAAAAAAAAGGCAAAAGTCAAAAAACACCGAAAAAATTAAGGCAATGTTAAGCAAAACAAATAGGGCACCACACCAGGCAATGCGAGACCGAAGCAAACGATTCCAGGTATTACAATCTCCAAGGCCATGCCAAATTTCTCTTCTTATAAAATCAATCAAATTATTTGGGTAACCAAGATGAAAGACCTTCATCCCAAGATTACTTTCAATAGTAACACCCATTTTTTTTGCCTCAATACAAAAATAAAAGTCTTCATTTGTAATCAAAGTCTGATCAAACCCACCAATCTTATTGAACGTATTTCTGGAAACAATCATGTGGCCGGTCCCGAGATGGGTATCACGCATATCCTCAGCTAAACTTTTGTACCATGAGAATAAAATCGGCCGAATATTGTCCGGCACCTGAGGCTGGGATCCTGTTATGAGATTATCATCTTCCATGAGGCGATTGTAAACCGACCGAAGCATTGTCCCCCAGCCCTCTTGTACTACAATGTCCGCATCCAAAAAAATAAGTACCTGGCCCTGCGACATACTAACCCCAAAGTTTCGAACTGCAGCAATTGGGTGGGCGTCAGAATAGAAAAATTTCGTCTCATGACTCTTTGCAACAACATCGCTACCATCAGTAGAGCCATTATCAATGACGATAATTTCGAAAACGAATTCCGCTTTGATAAGCTCCTGGGAAACTGACGTCATGGTACTCCCAATTGTTGCGACTTCGTTTAAGCAGGGAATAATTACCGATATTTCTGGTGTGATATCATGCATATTACTCATTATTGACTATTAATAGTTAAGGTTTATCAACAACACTATGGCTCCCTTGCCAAAAATTCACGCGAACCTTTTTAAGGGTCAACGTTCGTCAACTACCTCTGCGACCAAAGACTTTTTACTTTTGCTCGTGTTCTACCCGCTACTTCAAAATCTGCTCGACAGCTTCCTCAAAGGAAAACGTAGGCTGCCATCCCAGTTCTTTTATGATTTTGGAGGAATCAAAGACTACGGGATTTTGTGATGAGGCAAGTCGATACATGGTGAGAAAGGGTTGGCGCTTCAGGGCCTTTAATAACTTTTCCTGTAAGGCCACCACGGCCGAGAAAAAACCGTAGGGAATATAAAAACACCGGGCACCAGGGTAAAGTTTCCGGACAAAAGTATTAATGTAGCGTTTTTTGTCTACCTGTTGGGGATCAACGACATTATAAATCTGCCCGGTGCTCTCTTCCCGGGTCATGGCCAAAAAAATCACCTCAGCCAAATTGTCTACATATACCAGCGGAATCACAAGACTGCCATCGCCGATCACAACAAAAAGCTTGTTGGCAAAGGAAAAACCAATCATCGGTGTATAGTTCTCTCCACCGTACCCATAAATGGTACCCGGACGCAGGCAAACCACCGGCGCTCTCCCCTGTGCCATGGCCTCAGTCACAAGCTTTTCCGCTTCCAATTTTGCCCAGGAATAAGCGCCACGGCGCTCGGGGAACCGCTCCAGTGAAGCAGTCTCATCAACCATCTGCCCCGGTGCAAAATCGGCCAAACCATACACCGAACAAGAGCTGATATAGACCAGCTTTTTAATCGGATAAACCGCACAAAGATCAAGAACATTGGAGGTCCCCTGGATTGTTACCTGCCGTGCACCCACCAAAGTACCGCTGGTATCTGCAGCAGCATGAATGACATAATCAATCCCCTCAAAAGCCAGCTTTAGAGACTCCACCTCCGTCACATCCCCGTAACAGATTTCCACCCCTGGGAATTGTAATGAATCAATCCTGGAAGTTTTTCGAACCAGAGCTCGAACAGAATATCGACGTTCCACAAATAATTTCACGATTCTGCGGCCTAAAAAACCGCTGGCCCCGGTGACGAGAACTTTCCCTGTATTCTTCATTTTTTCAAGTCATGCCCTTTCTAACGGGTAGCCTCTCGCCCAATTGTCGCCGCCAGACGAAATACCAGCCCCGATATTAAGACCAATATTTACGAAGGAAAAATTTTAAATCCTCCATCTGTCGTTCTCATAGAGATTATCACAGAATTTAAACTTGAATTTTTTTCCGATGAGATCATCGTCGGTCTCGGAAAGCAACGTCGCGCAGGATTTCTTATCGGAAAAAAAGAGTTGCTGCGGTTTTATCAATGTACGATTTAGGCTCGGTAAGCACCTCTTTAAATGGGCTAAGGTCGCAAGCGGAACTCCCGCTTCTAATGCAGAAACCTTGGCCTTCCGCGAGCAGCTTTAAGATGATAGGCTGGTGATAATTGGACTAGGTTTTTGCCACCTATCTCAAGCAGGATGGCATTAGGATGTGTTGCCAATTCATTGTTAAACAATGAACCGTCGAGCCCCCTTCCGATGACTACAACTTTTTTCTTCATCCCATCGCCTCAAAAGAATAAATAGGGCAAGGGGCTTCACAAACTCTTGCGATTTTATAAGGTTCGACACTAACAGGTTTGAACACTCCTGGCAATGCTCCGAATCAGTATACTCTAATATTTGCCAATAAAGATGGGCCATTCACACAAATCTTCATTCCCCGAAAAGACAAATCCGACCGGCGCAAAAAGAACGGTCGGATTTGCCATAATTATTTATTGCTGACTAATGCTTTGCAGGCCAGTTGGGTTACTAACAGTGGGAGTCTGGACGTCAGGTGGTGATGTAGCTACAGCCAGATTATCCAACCAGAAGGTCTGATCAACGGGAGATCCGTCGCCAATCCAAGGAGTAATCAGAAATTGGTTGAATTTCATGTCAGGGTGCTGACCGGTTCTAAACATCACATTTTGATAATCCATTACAATTTGACCGTCAAGCCAGTATTGCATGACCCCATCCGCAACCCCTATACCGTTAACGATACTGTTCAGCTTGAAATAGGCCTCAACCTTGTGCCATTCCCCCGCGGTGATAAAAGAGTTTGAGGCCGTCCACAGCTTCCCATTCCAATAGGCCCCGCCACCGACAGGATAACATGATTCACCGCCATAACCATCACCGGACCCGTTACAGCCGGCTACCGCACGATTTTCCGTGACCCCAACCAAATTGGTTCCGATGTTAGATGTGTCTATGTTGCGTCCGTCCTGTATCCCCATTCTCGGATGGAGAGCGTTCTGCTCCACATAGGCTGTCAAATATGTATATGCCGGACCGACCCATTCACTATCTTTATTCGTTACAATACCAAACTCATGGGGATGATAACTTTTCTGCGAACCAACCCAGTTTGAACTGTATTTTACGTAGTAACTGACGTATACCGAATCAGTTTCAGAAAATTGCTTGCGCATTGCCCCGCCATTTGTGGGCTGAGCAGCACCAACAGGGTAGTGGAACTCGAGAGACCGGTTGCTTCCCGGGACAGTTTCAGTAGAGGAAAGAGAGGGGTTTGTATTATCGTACCACCCCCTGCTGCTGATATTCACATCTTCAAAATTTTCTTCGAACAGGATGGCACTCACCGTTCCGCCATAAGTTGCATCCGCCCCCGAACAGTCTTCATCAATTCCATTGTCTGGAATGTCCGTTGCGTTTGGATGAATAGAAGCGTTGGAATCATTACAATCATTTCCGCCGCTCAGATCCGTGGCGGCATACCACGCTGACCCAGGGTCTGTAACTGCACTCTGAGTGTTATTGGAATGATATCCGTCACCGTCTGCATCCTCATACCAAAGAGTGGACGTGGGGTAAGTGGGGTTAGTGTTTTGATTATCACTCGAACCCAAAGGGCCAATAAATGGTCTGCCATTTGCGTCCCGATTTGGCGGAGTGGTGTTATATACAGCCATATCATCGTAATCTACATAGGAAGGCCCACCATTGCCGGGAGTAGCCTGGTTTTCATGAAAATCAAAATAGGCCCAGCCCTGCTTTGCAGTGGCGTTTCCGTTACTGAAATCGACCGATGTATTTTCTGCAACCAATTCTCCATCTATCCACGCTCGGCCGACGCCATCTCTTTGGTTCGTGTCCATTTTAAGATAAACTTCAAAACAGTGCCATTGCCCGTCCGAAGCACTGCTCCCCATAACCGAGTTCCAACCATATGAAGATGAGCTTCTCAGTTGATAATAATTTGATGTTCCCCCGGTTACGGCTGCAAAGGTCGAAGTGTACCATTCCGGTATAACAACAATTCCGGAAGCTCCGGTATGGATATAAATCATTTTGTCATAATTTAAAGAACTCCATCTAAAACCGTTTTGATATTTCATGTACCAGCGAATCCACAATTCCTTTTGAGGAGCCGCGAATCTAACGCTTATAGTCCCAGTATTAACGTTCGTTCCGTCGTTTACCCAAAACCTCGAACCTCTGCCTCCCCCACCATTCGGGTTGTTGGCATCAGTTGTGATTTGAGTACGATAATCGCCAAAGTACCATCCCCCCCCCCACGCCAAGCCATCACATAAGGCACCATTATATTGGGTAACCTCATTGCAGTTAAACGTAGTTGACCAAGGCAATGAAACCTCGGCAAATGCCATCGCCGGAAAATTCAGGCCAAAAATTACAGCCAAAATCAAAAAATATCTTATTGTTTTTTCCATTAAACTACTCCCTTATCCCGTTGTGTATTTGTTCACTTAACCCACCCATTAATTATTCTCCCGAATTCCTGCATTAGCCTCTTTCCGGAGAAAAATCCCAAATGTGTAGATAGCATGGGTCATGCCGCTAAACGGAAAAAAAGAGCCAAAATTTTTAAACCATAATATTTTAAGATAGTTACCAAGGAAAAGAAAAAAGAAGTCTTAAGTTCGATAATCCAGGGAAACCTTTTCCCCCGCAAAACTTTTTAAGTTCTTCGGGATTTACCGACAAACCATTCTCAATTATGTCACTATAAGAATTTTCTTACTATTATTTAAACCTTTTGGGGGAATTTTGGATTTTCTTAATAATATTAACCTGTTGAAACTTTTTAGAAAACAAGCCTTTTTGGCAAGGCCGCCACTCCCATAAATCGATCCATTAATTCAAGCTTTTCCCTGCAAGTGAAGAAATTTGATCTTTTGGGGCAGGAGTTGTCATCACTTTAACTATTTGAAAAAGGGGATATTTTCAAAGACTGTCAATAATAATAAAAAAACCGGCCCTGAAAAAACCACCCATTTCCTGCCCGGTTTTGTTTATTACTGGTAAAAAAACAACATTTCTCATTGTTTCCATTTAGAGACAAACTTTTTCAAATATTTCAAAACGGCTAAATTTTTCCCCCCGAAAAACTGAGCCATTGCAAAGTTAGTGATGTCGGTCAAAAAGGTAGTGTCAAGAATCTTTCGCTTTTTCCTGCAGCGGGACGACAGATTAGTTTGCTTCCGCCATATTCAGGGTAGTTCATGCTCTCGTAGCAGTTCCATGTCCAAGCACAGCTTAGGACTATTGAAATAATAATTATTAGTATGTGACAATCAGTTGGAGCTCATTTGTAAAATATAAGGCAGGACTGACTCAACTCCTTTGCCCGCTGTAAAAAATACGATTAGGCTGTTGAGCGTTTAAAGCTGATATTATTTCAGGGTTAAAGGTATTTTTCAACAAATGTAATAAAGCTTCCAACCGTCACAAAATGTTCTGGAAGTAAATCCTTATCCTCAATAGTGATTTCAAAGGTTTCTTCAATTGAGGAAACGAGCTGAAGAATTTCAACTGAATCCAACCCCACACCATTTCCAATCAACCCCGTTTTATAGTCAAGGTGGCCTTTGTTCTGAATTAAATTCAACTCACAAAGTATATCTTCTATTTGGGTTAGGTTTATTTTATTATTTTCATCCATAAGAAGCGCTAATGATTAAAGTAACTCCAAATTCTTTTCACGATCCCAATAGCGAAAAGCCGTTGGCTTTTCAATTACATAACCTTCAATAAGTTTAGAAAAATCCTCGATAATAATATCGATGATTATATGTCGATTTTTCTTTGGTGGAATATCTATTGGTGCCTCAATGATTATGTCGAATTCACCCGGTGATTTCTGAAGTAAGAACACCGGCAACAAATCAGCCTTTGTTGTTAAAGCCATGCTGGCAGCACCGGGAGCAATAGGGAATGTCCCGTTCAGGATTTTCTGCTGAATTGCCTTCTGCCCTTCCAATGGGATGCAGGAAATTGCAACCAAAGCGCTTTTTCGAAGTTTTTTCTCTATCGTCCTGAGATACCCAAATTGACCATCGGGCTGAATAACAACTCTCTCGTGCAAATATTTGTTTTCGGCTTTTATCCATATGGGGTTTAAAAATTTCAACCCAAACCTTGTTTTCGATATTCCATGCCAATATACACTGAGTTGAGTCAAGTCAAACCCATGTTGCGCCAAACCTTTTTTTACGGCCAATTCATTAAAATGGAATGGAGCAATCCACAAGATTGCACCATGGCCATTCTGAAGGCTTTTTTCAACGTGTTTTTTGCCGTGAATATGGAAATGAGGCTTCCACCCGCCAGGTCGATACTCCCGCATGTACTGAAGGCGAGCCTCAAAGAGGCTTGCCATTCTGGCGATTTCAATCTTCCGGGGGCTGGGGGTTTTAATACGATCCCCGCAGATTTTCCTGATGGTATGTATCCTGGATTGTGCAACTTTATGACAAACAAAAAATTGCATCATAGCCAGTGGGGCAGTAAAAAATTTCCAGCCTTTCTCAGGTACAATCCAGGAAATAAGCGTGACAAAAACCAAAAGGATGCAATGAGCCAAATCTTTGCTATTGGTCAAAGAATGATTTTGGAGGATTTTTTGTTGCTGTTTTTCTGATAAGTTTTCTTCCAAAATATGGCCTCCGGCTATCTGCACTTTCTTTGGGATGCTGAGATGTTTGAAAAGCCTCCGACCGGCCTTATCTAGCAGCTTGAAAGCCATGCGCGCATCCAACCTGCCAGAAAAACTCAGGAGGCACTCTATCAGTCCAGTTTGGCTCGAAGAGTTTTGCCCGTCGCGCTTTTTGGCAATTCCCTAACAAATTCAATAATGCTTGGAATTTTGTAATCAGCAATCCTTGGCCGGCAGTGCTCAACAATTTCCTCTTCCTTGCAGGGACCCTCTGTGACAATGACACACCGAATGGCCTGGTCACCATGGCTTGTCGGTGCGCCGAGAACGGCGACTTCCTTAACCTTGGGATAAGCCAGCACGGCCATTTCGACTTCAAATGGGTTAACCTCGTAACCGCCCCGATTTATAAGGAATTTTTTCCTGCCGGTAAGAGTCAGGTACCCGTTCTCATCTTTAAAACCCAAGTCGCCGGAAAGATAGTAACCCTTTTGGAAGCTTGAAGCATTTGCTTCCGGATTGTTTTCATAACTGGTAATAGCCGTGGGGCTGGAAATGGCAACCTCCCCCTGCCTTCCGACGGGCAAAACATGGCCTTCTTCATCAATTATTTCTATGTGAATTCCATCCAGGGGGAGCCCCACCGATTCCAGGGATCTCTCGACATCCGGGTCGGTGTTGACGCTGATGGTGCCTGTCTCGGTGGAACCATACAACTGCCTGACGAAAACCCCGTATTTGTCTGCAAAAGCTCTGTTGTCTTTTGACAGCAAGGGTGCGCTGGAAGAAAAGGCCGTGCGAAGACTGGTCAGATTTATATTCCCACGCAAAGGAGTCGCGGCAAGAATTATATACATATAAGGGACAGCACCGAAGTAAGAGATCTTTTCCTGAGTGATGAGATTCAGAACCTCTCTGCGGTTGAAGTCTTTTACAGGGAATAACGTCCCCCCAATGAACATCGACGTCAACATGGTCCGGACCAAACCATTTACGTGTGAAAAGGGTGCGGCACCCAGAAATTTATCGGATTCACTCAATTTGAAAATGCCGGACAGACTTTCAAGTTCGCGGATCAGCTTCTTATGGGTTCGAATGACCCTCTTTGGCGTGCCGGTAGAACCTGAGGTATATTGATGCAAAATGGGCAGGTCAGAATCGTCGACACTTACCGCTGCCCTCACCTCACCTTGCAAGTGGATTGAAAAGGTGCCATCGGAGAAAACTTCGATCAGGGCTGGTGGGTTGTTAATTTTTTTCAATACCTCCTTTGTCCGCGACACAGTTTCTTCCGAAACCACCAGAGCCGAGGCCGAAGTGTCCTCCAGATAGAACCTCAACTCCTGCTCCTGAAAGTGAGGGTTGAACGGCGCAACGACAGCACCCAGCCGTAAAATTCCGAAAAAAGACATGACGAAGGCCCCTGAGTTTGGAACCATAAGAGCCACTCGATGCCCTTTTTTTATTCCCAGAGAAATAAGGCCATCGGAAAATTCTTCAGACCGGGCGAGAAGTTCAGCATAGCTCCAGCAACGATTGCCTTCTTTTATCGCAAGAGCAGAATCCAAAGATAAAGCTCTATTGTCGAATATTTCATCCAATCTCACGTTTGCCTCGCAATTTAGTCAATCCTGAATGCCCCAAAATCAACCTAAATAATTTTATTCCCACACTCCACTTAAAGACTCATGGGGTTTAAAGTTTTTGTATTTAATCAACCTGTACAACGAATCAGCCCCCCAAGCCAAAAACGGCAGAGGGTCTCTCAAACAAAAATCATCCCATAAGGCTGTTTTGTTATGTAAGGACAAAAAATCGATTAAAAAAGGTATCTTTTTCTCGGCCTGTTTAAAATAAACTGGAAAACCTCTTAACTCCCCGCCCAGCCACCGGGTCACAACGCCCTTCCTAAAACTTTCTGCAGGTTGGACATCTCCGTTCATGGCAATCTGATAAATTAATTTGGGGAAATCAACTCCTGAGGCCAGACCTTGTGCAAGCGACCCCCAAAAACGAGGATTAATGTCGATCAAATATGGAGTCTGCGTTTCTTTATCCACGACAAAATCAGCTTGGCAGACACCGTGCCATTTAAGATGTTCCATTAACTTTTGAAAATACCCCTCAGCTAATTCACTTTCAAGACTTACCCGGCAAGTGGCTTGCCCACCGAAAGCAGGATATTCCCGAATTTGCTTATATGCCACCTTTCCCTTTAAGACTCCTTTACAAAAAACCATTGCAACACAATGCGTTTCTCCTTCAATTTTCTCCTGTACAAGGAATCGCCCCCAGGGAAGACCTTCGTGCCTGCCACTGGCCCAAAATTCCTCAAACTCGGCCAAGGTGTCAATTTGCCGGATTCCCCACCCTCCTCCTCCCTGTTTGGGTTTGATCAATAAAGGAAAGGGCAATTTAGGAATTATGTCAGGACAATTTACCAAATTATCAAGTTCATAAGTTCTGGGGACGGGAATCTTTAATTCATCTGCAATTATCTTCCATTGGTCTTTATTATGAGCCAGAAGAATTTGAGGATAGTCGGGAATAGCCATTTTTTACACAAGCTGAAAATTCATTTCTGAATTTAGCCACTAAAAACAGCTCTTCAAAGACAGGGATCAGCACATCGATCTTCAATTCTTTGATTTTGGCAATGAGGCATTCAACACATTGTTGCTGTTCACTGAAGGGAGATGGGTAAACAAAATACCCGGACGCATATTTTGAATAAAAGGACATGGATCTAGGAACAAAATCAGCGCAAAAAACCTCAATGCCTTTGGCTGCAAGGCTTCGTACTATATTATAGGCGATCCGGTTTTTAGCATTTGTCACAAGAACTCGCATCATTCCATCCCGTCCAACGCCACCAGATGCTCAAAACTTTCCGCCTGGCGGATAACCTCAACATCACTATCTTCTTTCACCATCACAATAGCAGGCCTGGGAAAGGCGAAATTTGTGGAATAGGATGAAAAATAAGCGCCCGCATCCATTACAGCAAGCGCATCCCCCGCTTTTAGTTTTGGTAAGAGTAGATTTTTCATCATCCAATCGGCGGAAGTACAGATCCGGCCCATCACATGGTAGGGTTCTTTTTCTTTCTGCTGATCTTTAATAACGGGAAGGACCGAATGACTTTCGAAGTCACAGGGGAAGGTGAGAGATAGCCGCCCGGCATCTGTAATAGCGAATGTGGTACCTCGACTCTTTTCCTTGAGTGCCAGGACGGTAATCAGCAAATATTCACACCGACTGGTTACAAACCGACCCGGTTCGAAAATAAGGGCAGGCGTTTCAATGTTGAGCCTAGAGCAGGAATCCTCAACCGCCTTGTTAATGTTCTGGGCAAAACTTTCGATGTTCTCAAATGCCGCTGAGTCTGGAGGTTTGGGCAAACACCCAAATAGGCGATACAATCCATATTCCATACCATCCATGTTTTTGCTGGTAGGTACCCCCATGCCACCACCAAGATCAAGATAACGGATAGTGGCTCCTGTCTCCCTTTTGAGCGCATGAATGAAATCCAAGGATTTAAGCGCAAAATGCTTATGCATCCCTGATTCCTTAACATTGCTTGCCACACAAAAATGAATGGTATTTAGTTCCAGACAATCAGAATACCTACTGATTCTGCGGCAGGCTTCCATCGCCTCACCGGACTCAATCTCCAAGCCAAACTGAGCTTTCGCAAGAAATCCCAAGCGGATGCCAAGCCGTGCCTTCTTGTTCAAGCGCCCTGCAACCGCTGCAATACGTTCAATCTCTTCCAGGTCGTCGACATTAATTGAGAGGGCCTCCAATTCAATGGCCCGAACCAAACTTTCCTCGGTCTTGTTCACACCGTTATAGACGATCTCTGCCCCCGGGACCTGGAGCTTCTCTGCAAGCCAGAGTTCATAAGGGGATATGACTTCAGCACCAATTCCTACCTCGTGTATCTCCTTCAAAATACCCGGGATGCAATTTGTCTTGTAGGAATAGACGACCTTCGAACCCCTGCCGCAACGCTTGACCGCTTCTTGAATGGAGGCGGCGTCCTCCAACAACTTTCTTCTGTTTACCACCAACAGCGGGGAACCATAAGTAGAGAGAAGATCCAACGAATCAACCCCGTTAACCGCAAGACGGTTGTGCTCATTGAAAGAAAGTCCCCAGAGCCGCTCATCCGGCAAACCAGCATTTTTCTGATTTTTTAAGGACCAGCGGATGAAATGCTCTCTAGCTACATCAAAGAGCTTTTGTTTCACGACAACTCCTTTCCCAAAGGAAGCAGGTGGCCATGCTCTTTAACAACTTTGGCAGGAATTCCCAGGGCTAAAACCTTGGCGGGGACATCACTAACAACCAGGGACTTGGCACCAACCGCACTATAGGGCCCTACTTTAACTCCGGCCAGGACTGTGGTATCTGCACCAATGACTGCATTCTTTCCGAAATGTACTGCACTGTATTTGGTTTTATAAATTTGGCTCAACAAATTACCGTTGAAATCGCCAAAATCCTGATGAGTCAGGATTGAACAGCCGGGACCTATTATTGCGTATTCATCAAGAACGATTTGCGCCGAGAGATCCAAAATCACTCCCGTCCCGATGAAGGTGTTATCTGCGCACCACAAATTCCGGATAGAATTTTGAACCTGGATAAAAGTCACTTTTTCTATACGAACGTTTCTGCCAATCTTGGCGCCTAGCCATCGCAAATAGACCGCTCGGAGCTTAGGATGCGGGACAAGGGCAGAAAAAACATTAAGCAAGAAATACCTGGATAAATACTTATAACTGGACAGATACTTGAACATTATGAAAGATCCTTTTTGCCAGACGCCAGAGCTTCACTATATAGACTCTCAATCGTCCGACACCAGCTATCAAGGCTGTATTTAGCTTTGATCGTTTCTGCCCCCGCCCGCCCTAGCCGCCCCCCTAGCCCGGGGTTGTCCTTAAGTAACTGGATCTTTTCACTTATTGCCTGTGAATTTCCCGGTGGGATAAGTATTCCATTAATCCCGTCAGTCACTACTTTAGGGACCCCCCCCACGGCTGATGCAATGACGGGCAATCCTGCAGCCATAGCTTCCAGAAGAGCCATTGGAGTGCCTTCAGTTAAGGAAGGAAGAACAAAGCTGTCAAAGGCTGGGAGCCAACTTCCCGCATCCCTCCTGAACCCCGCAAATATGATTTGGTTTCCAATTCCTTTAGCTTGAACTTTTTGTTCCAGCTTTAGTTTGGCTGGCCCTTCTCCCACCAGGAGAATTTTTACTGCTGTATCCTTTAGTTCCGCAACCGCTTCGACCAAATAGTTTAACCCCTTTTCTTCACTAAGCCGCCCCAAATACCCGATCACATACTCTTTCGGAGCAATATCCAAAGCTTTCCGCTTTTCAACTCGACGAGTCCACAGAGCATCTTTGTCAAAAAAGGTTTCAACGGAATTTGGGATGACTGAAATTCGGGCTTTTTTGATACCGCTTCTAAACAGTTCATCCCTGATGCCATCCGAAACGGCAATTATGTTGTCACAAAACCTTAAAGCCAGCTTGTCTAAAAAGTTGTAGATATTTAATTTCAGATCATGCTCAATAAACCCATGACAGGTTGTTACACTCTTAATCTTCAACATCTTTCCAACAAAAAGCCCACAGATGTCAGCGAAATAACCGTGGGTATGTACAAGATCATAAGATCCTTTTTTTAGAATTGAATACAAATGCCAAATAACCCGGAACACCCTCAAAACATCGCCATCGGTCTTAGTTGCAACCGGCACCGTGACATATGCATATTCAAGTTGCCGGATTTCTGAGGCAAAAAAAGGTTCATCTTCCCATGGCCGGACGAGAAGTATCGGACAGATGTCAAACCTGTTTCGATCCACCGCTCGCAAAAAATTCAAGCTGACCTTCTCAGCGCCACCGAAGGTTATGGGTGTGAGGATATAGGCAATTTTTATTTTGGTTGTTGCCATCTCAAACCTGCTCGACGGCAAGAGTTTTTTCCTGGGCAAACAATTGATTGGCCACGGCGGAAAAGGCCACATAAAACACCCAGTACAAAGAATAGGCCTGGCTCAAAAACATGGCGGCAGTAAACATGCCGACAAAGCCGAGAAGCCCCATCTCGCAAATTCTGACGAGTTCCTGAGAAACTGCCCTTTTTTTAACCCGGTGAAAAATCCCCAGAGCGTTATAACTTAACAAACGAAAATAAAACCAAGCCGATGATGCCAGTCTCCCCCACCAATCTGCACCAATGAGTTGTGAGCTGTTTGCCAAGCCAAAATGACCGCCCCCCTGTGTTCCCGGTCTCTGCCAACAGCCGCAGCAAAACAGCCGACCCCCACCCCAGTGACGGGGTTCTCCAACATTAACCTTCCACCGAACTCCCAAATCGCGACCCTTCCCCCTTTACCATGCACGTTATAATCCTCCTGGATGTCCAAAAGGGTCATAAATCGTTCGGAATTGATCTGCGAAAAGCTAACGATGGTCAGGCAAATAGCCAAAAAAGCTAACTTCATAGGAAACCTGATCGTCTGCCACTTGCCAAAGAGTAACATGGCAACAACCACCACCAATGCCAGAAACCCGCCGCGCGAACCGGTCATTAGAATGAGCAGCACGCCAACTCCAAAAGCACCAAAGCAGCCTAATCGAACCCAGAGAGGATTTTCCCGAAAGATAAAAAGAAGGTTAAGAGGGATAAAACTCAAAGCGAAAAATGCCAAATCATTGGGATCAAACATGCCGCCAAAAAAAAGCCGCCCTTCACTAAAGTTTCCATCAACCAGCGCAGACAGGAGGTAAAGCCCATTTCCAAAGCAACCCAATAATAATAACAAGTTCAGCTTTGGAACCGAATTAACAACCTTATAAAAAACAAAAAAGAACAACACATTATTGATATATTGAGTGAAAATAGTCATGAATGAAAGGCGAGCATATATAGAAAATGGGATGCTTAGTATCATTACAACTAGTAAAGCCACATAAAGTTTGACTTGGCGCTCCTTAAAAAAAGGAAAGCTATTGGCCCGCCTGCCGGACAGAAAAACAACTGTCAAAGTCAGAAGCCCCATCACCAAAGCCGGTCGAAGAGGGGCCAGAAAAGGAAAAATATCCTGCGGCCGACATAACAGGACGAAGGTCCAAGCAAAAAATATGAGGGAAACAGGATCTTTTAATCTGTGCTTGGTTTTTTCACAAAACATTTAATCCCGCTTATAAAATGACTTGATCAATAGATTTTTTGTCAATAAACACCCTAAACCATAACTCAACATTCATCATGACCCAAGCCATATTAGAAGTATTTTCACACGCATCTTTAAGTGAACTTTGTTTAAAAATACCTCTGCTCATGCTTTCTTTGGAAAGGAGAATCTTCCTCTTCATTTTTCGCATTTCTTCTGAAGACCAAAATTTACCCGGCACTGGAAAAGCGAACTTATCCGTTCTATTGTAGACATTTTCGGGCAACAGCCTCGAGGCACACTGCCTAAGCAAGTGTTTGGGGCGCATATTTCTTACTTTTTGTTCTGAAGGAACGGTGGCCAGGAACTCCACAATCCGATAATCAAGCAATGGGACCCTTGATTCTATTGATACGGACATACTTACCCTGTCTTCCTGGTGAAGCAAGCCTGGCAAATAAAACCGAAGGTCATGATAAAGACACCGATCAAGCTTTTGATCCGTACCGGCCTCCAACAGCGGTTTTAGATATTTCTCTCTAGGTGAATACCCCTTGATTGTCCGGATAAATTCACTATGAAGATCAATGTTTTTTTCAGGCAACAAATTACAATGACCATCAACCCAAACATCTTCAAACGAGTTTTCAGCCTTTAAAATTCTGCTTCTCACAGACCTATAAAAATCTAAAGGGTTTTTATTTGCAAAGAATCTTAATAACTTTTGTCCCTTACTCAACCTAAAATCACGCCCCGGATCTGTCCTCAATTGAAACATATCCGTATTACCAAATGCCGCCCTGAATTGACCTGGGTAGCCAGCAAATATTTCATCTCCACCATGCCCAGTTAAGGTCACTTTTACACTTTGCTGGGCAAACTTGGAGACAGTGTAATAAGCAAACCCTCCATCAGTGATCATAGGTGTATCCATATGCCACACCAGAAATGGGAAAATTTCAACCAGATCTAAAGATGTAGGTGAGTTTTCACAATATTCACTACCAACATGTTGAGCAACAGCTTTAGCGTATCTCGTTTCATCAATAAACTTATCATCAGAAAATTTAATTGAAAACGTTTTCACTTTCTCTCGATATTTAGCAGCCAACGCCACGACAGTACTGGAATCCAAGCCACCACTTAAATGGCAACCAAGAGGTGCATCACTTCGGCAGTGCACTTTCACAGCATCATCTAATAATGAATAAAGCTCATCCCCTAACGCCTCATCGCTTCGGGAATAATCATAATTGTAATTCACATCCCAGTATTTCTTAATTTGTGCCTTTTTTTGTCGTAAGCCCACATTTACTAAGTATCCGGGTTCAACTTCTTTTATCCCCTTAAACATGGTCTTGCCACCCATGGTCCGAAGGACAAATAAATAATCGGCAAGTCCTTGAGGCTCTGCTTCTCTCGGAACTGTGGGGTCTTCAATAATTGCTTTAATCTCAGAAGCAAAAATTATTTTCTTGTTATCTTCAAAATAATATAAGGGTTTAATGCCCAAGCGATCCCTAGCTGCAAAAATTTTCTTCTTACGGCTGTCCCACAAAACAAATGCAAACATTCCATTAAACTTCTCAAGACATTTTTCACCGTCCTCTTCGTACTGATGTAAAATGACCTCGCTATCTGATGTGGAATAAAAGGTATGCCCGGATTTTTCCAGCTCATTTCTCAACTCAATGTGATTATAAATTTCTCCATTGCATACAAGAAATAATGATTTATCTTCATTGGTCATCGGTTGGTGGCCAGCCTCAGTAAGATCAATAATTGCTAGCCTTCTATGTGCTAAAGCAATTCCTTCGCCTATATAAATACCCGCATCATCTGGCCCTCTATGATA
>CAXXSG010000006.1:0-195181 GCA_963665915.2 Desulfuromonadales bacterium | reverse complement strand
CTGCAAACTCAACCGGCGTCAGTTGTTTCAGAGAACGATGTGCCGATTCGCGTTGTAATCCTGACGCCAGGTTTCGATCTTTTGCTGAGCATCGTGCAGGCTGACAAACACATGCTCGTTGAGACATTCGTCTCGGAACTTGCCGTTGAAGCTTTCGATGTAGGCATTCTGCGTCGGCTTCCCAGGCTGAATAAAGTGTAGTTTGACACCGTTTGCGTAGGCCCAGGCATCAACGGCCTTACTGATGAACTCCGGTCCGTTATCGACCGTGATCACCTCAGGCAAACCCCGGGTCAGTGCAATGCGTTCCAAGACTCGCGTAACACGTTGGCCGGTTAACGAATGGTCAACCTCCAGCACAGGACATTCTTTGCTGAGGTCATCAACCACCGTGAGAGTGCGAAAACGACGGCCGTTGTGCAGGCTGTCCGACACAAAATCCATGGACCAGTGCTGGTTGATCCGCTCCGGAGCTGCCAGCACAACCCTCAGATGACTACTCCGTTTCCTGCGCCGTTTGAGTCGAAGGGACAATCCTTCCTCACGGTACAGGCGTTCGGTGCGTTTGTGGTTGATCAGGAATCCTTCACGTCGCAGTAAGACATGCAGACGGGGAGCGCCAAACTTGTGCCGCTGCTCGGCTAACTGTCGCAGCCGGGACCGGATCTCCGTATCGTTCGAGGGTTTCGCCTGGTACCGGCAACTGCTCCGGCACAGCCTGACAATCTTGCAGGCCCGTCGTTCACTCAAGTTGTGATGTTCCCGCAAGAACTCAACCACGATGCGACGAGCGGCAGGCGTTACCACTTTTTTGAAAGTACGTCCTTGACCGCCTGGTTCTCAAGCATGGTCTCGGCCAGCATCTGCTTGAGCTTACGGTTCTCCGTTTCAAGGTTCTTCAGGCGCTTGGCCTCAGAGACTTCCATGCCGCCGTACTTGGAGCGCCAGTTGTAAAAGGTGGCATCGCTGATGCCGTGCAGGCGACAAAGGTCGACGATCTTCATGCCCGACTGCGCTTGTTTCAAAATGCCGATGATTTGTTCTTCGGTGAACCGCTTCGATTTCATGCCTATCTCCTGTTTGAGGATGAATAGACCGAAATCACTAACTTTGCAATGGCTTAGTTTTTAGGGGTAACGTCACCGTCCATATCGAAGTCGGTAAAAAGGTGGTGGCCATTGGTCCTCATCGTTGCTGGATTTTTTTGAGATTTCCCCCGTGCCGCAGACTATATTCAGTCACAGAAACAATGAAATGATGGTTCAGGTTTTGCAATATCTGCCTCGAACATTAATGTTGATTTTTGAAAGGAGAGTTGTGTGGTCACAGCGCAAATGATTAAAAACGGGAATGCGACTATTGCCATGGTGGGGCTCGGTTATGTTGGACTCCCGCTGGCGGTTATGTTCGGACGGCACGTAAACGTCATTGGATTTGATATCAGCGAAAAAAAAATTGGGGAACTTCGGAAAAATATCGACACCACCCTAGAGGTTACTACCGAAGACCTAAAAAGTACCTCCATCATTTATACTACCGATCCTGCTGAATTAAAGAAAAGTTCATTTGTTATCGTGACTGTACCAACCCCCATCGATGATCACCAGAAACCTGACCTTAGTCCGGTTGTTTCAGCAACCCGCACTGTCGGGCGCAACCTCGCAAAGGGCTCCATTGTCGTCTATGAATCGACGGTTTATCCAGGGGTTACCGAGGAGATTTGTGTCCCGATCCTTGAACAGGAGTCCGGCTTGGTCTGCGGACAGGACTTCAAGGTAGGCTATTCTCCGGAACGGATCAATCCTGGTGACAAGGTCCATACCGTAGACAAAATCATTAAGGTTGTAGCCGGACAGGACCTTGAAACACTGGAAACCGTGGCGGAAGTCTATGCCATTGTGATTACCGCCGGCATTCACAAAGCCTCGACTCTCCGGGTCGCGGAAGCCGCCAAGGTCATTGAGAACACCCAGCGTGATATCAACATTGCCCTGATGAATGAATTATCCGTTATTTTTAATAAAATGGGGATACGCACCAAGGATGTACTGGAAGCGGCCGGCACCAAATGGAACTTCCTGAAATTTGTCCCCGGCCTGGTGGGTGGACATTGCATCGGGGTCGACCCCTATTATCTGACCTACAAGGCTGAAGAGGTCGGTTACCACCCCGAGGTGATTCTTGCCGGACGCCGTATTAACGACAGCATGGGCAAGTATGTGGCTGAGATGACGGTAAAAAAACTAATCCAGGCCGACAAGCATGTCAAGGGGGCGCGAATGCTCGTCCTAGGTCTGACTTTCAAGGAAAACTGTCCCGATATCCGCAACAGCAAGGTGGTCGATATCCTTGATGAACTCAAGGAATACGAAATCCGGACCTATGTTCACGATCCCATGGCTTCTCCCGAGGATGCCAGGGCGGAATACGGGGTTGAGTTGGTTTCCCTGGATGAGATTCCTGCTGTGGATGGTGTTATCTGGGCTGTTGCACATGAAAAATATTCCACGCTGAATGTTGCGCAACTGAAAAAGTTTTGCACGAATGGACCGGAACCGGGGGTTATCATCGACATAAAGTCTTCCCTCTGTCCTTCCGAAGTGGAAGCTGCAGGCTTACTCTATTTCTGCCTTTAGAATCGTCCAGCGTTTATCAGGCCCGCTCCGGAAGGAGCGGGTTTTTTTTTGTCGGGGCAATTTTACTTCAGCTGATCGGTCTGACGCAGGGCTTCGTAAAGAACAATAGCTGCTGAAGAGGAAAGGTTGAGACTTCTGACGTGGTCAGTGAAGATGGGTATACGAATAGCGAAATCCGGATTGGCTTTCAGAAGAGACTCCGGAAGGCCAAGGGTCTCTTTGCCGAATACCAGAAAATCCCCTTTTTGGAAAGAGACACTGGTGTATGCGTATTGCGCTTTTTTGGAGAGAAACCAGTAGCGGTTTTGTGGAAAGGCTTTCTGCAGTTCGGGAAAAGAATCCCAGCGATGCAAAATAACTTTTTCCCAGTAATCGAGTCCCGCCCGCTTGAGGTGTTTATTTTCAATGGAAAACCCGAGGGGGCCGACCAGGTGAAGGGGTGTTCCCGTTGCCGCACAAAGCCGGGCGATATTCCCGGTATTTGGGGGTATTTCCGGTTCGATTAGAACAACCTGAAAATGGATGGTCGCATTATTGTCTGTCATGAGGAGCGAAATAGTCTTTAAACCAAGGAGTCTGTCGGATTTAGAATGAATCTATTGCGAAACCGGCAAATCGGACCATATCTCCAGAAATTTTCGACAAATAGTCCTGCTATTCGATCTTAAATTTGAGAAAATCTGTCCTCGACTTCCCTTTTTCTTCATTACGATCCCCTAAGTAAGACAGACTCCTAGTATGTTAGATTGTTTAACAACAAAAAATATCAGTAAAAAAGGTGGAAAATGGAAATGAACGATTCCAGTGAAGAATTATACTGGTTAATGCCTAAATCGGAAATGATTTTTAATTTTCTGCATATTCTGATAAAACTTGGTTCATGGAACTCTCATGAAATGCCTGATGACCTCTTTCTCACAATGTAGTATAAATAACGACTTTAAGCAGATTGAATTTAAGCAGAAGTGCTCTGGGGGAGCATAGAAAAGAACCATTATGAGGATGACTTATGGCTGATAACGCGCCGATCATTGTAATTAATCGTGAGACTGGAGAGCAGTTTGAAGAGACGATCCTGGGTGAGAAATGGATACGCTGGGCCTATCAGGACTCAAAATCAAGCTTCCTGGAACGCATCCTTTTTCGTTCCGCTTGGGTCAGCAAACTGCTGGGGAAGTGGTATGATTCCTCTTTCTCCAAAGGCAAAATTGACGCGGTGATCAAGGAACTCTCCATTGATGTCAACGAATTCGCACGGCCAAAAAAGGGCTACAAATCATTCAACGATTTCTTTGTCCGACATCTGACATCCGATGCACGTCCTTTCAGTACTGACCCCAAATTACTTGTCTCTCCTGCCGATGGTCGTGTTCTGGTCTTTCCCAGCTTCGAGGAAGATACCTTTGCACCGGTGAAAGGACATCGGTTCTCCATCCGTAAGATGCTTCCAGACCATGCGAGTCGCTTTATCAACGGGGCGATGGCCATCGTCCGTCTTTGTCCTGCTGACTATCACCGCTACCATTTCCCCTGTGCGGGTGTAATCATGGAATACCAGAGTATTGCCGGCGCCCTGCACTCGGTGAATCCCATCGCACTGGCAAGCCGGCCCAGTGTGTTTGGCGACAACAAGCGATGCTTTGCACTTATCGACACCGCGCATGCTGGAACCCTGTGTTTTATGGAGGTCGGGGCGTTTGGTGTAGGCGGCATCGTGAACACGCGCTGTTCGGGACATGTAGAAAAGATGGATGAGAAAGGTTATTTCAAGTTCGGTGGCTCAACCGTCGTTTTGATATTCGAGCCTGGCCGAATCAGCTTCTGCGATGACCTGGTAGCGAACAGTGATGCCGGCAAGGAAACGCTCGTCAAAGTGGGCCAACCTCTCGCAACCGCAATCGTGCGTCAGGATTGAAGAATAGAAAGCCGGTGATGCAACACGCTAGCGGTCCGATAAAAATTTCTGTGGAACTATTCCCAAATACCACCCGGATATTGGTTTATGTACGGCCGGCGTATGGTCGGGGGTCAGAATGCCTCCAGGGTCAGGTCTTCCTCAGAGCAGCCCATTGAGCAGACAGTCAATGGCATCTGTGCACAGATGCCATAAACATCCTATCGCTACAGCGCGTACCTTCCAGGAGGGGACTGCCAGCAGGCCACCGTAGACCGCCCCAGCCCAAAGCGTGTGGAGGGGATGAAGCCCGATGCCGCAACGGGCGGGATCAAAAATTGGGTCCGCCAGCAAATGGTCGAGATCAATGACCATTGTGCCCACCATAATGATTCCAGCTTTCCACCAATTTTCCTTCCAGAACAGCTTCCCGAACAAAAACGGTACCAGCAGGTGAAATGAATAGTGGAAAATATGCCTATAGATGTCACTAGATATTTCCAAAAAATCAGTAATTCCTCACTTCGTAAGTACAGCGTTTAGTTGTCAGCACTCAAACTTAATTGCGAATATCTATACCAGAGCACTGTCACCAATATCTATTAATTTTTCTAACATATAAGAGCAGGCGGCTGGATTGTGCAATAATGTTCAATTTTACTTTAACAGTATGACATCCACGGCAGGATGTGCTTCTTGTAAAACTTCTTTCATAACTTGCCGCAGCGCTTTTTTGTTGCATTGCCGCTCCTTTTTTGTTAAAAATCTCCTTCAACCGTGCCGAAGTGGCGGAACTGGTAGACGCGCTAGGTTCAGGGTCTAGTGAGCGTAGGCTCGTGGGAGTTCGAGTCTCCCCTTCGGCACCAAGAAAATAAATAAAGGCTTTCCATGTTATTGAAACTGGAGAGCCTTTTTTGTGGACATTGGCTCAGGGACGGTGGATCTCTTGCTTTTTCGAAAAAGTGGAAAATAAAAATAGTTTAATATTAAGGTTGAAAACGTTCTGAAGTAGTATGATTGAAGCAGAAAACGGCTGAAAAATAATATGAAACAGCTTTCCTATAAAAAGATGAAGAGCTTTGAAGCCGGAAAAGGATGGTTGGTGATTTAATAAATTAAAAAAAATAACTTTTAATTATCCGCATATTATTTTAAATATATGGCCGATTTGTACTAACCTGGATTATATATGAAGGCTTCTGCTGCAACAGCCAATTGCACGCCATCTCGAGCCGTGCTCGCACCTTACGCTTCGATGACCTGAATGTAGCTTGCGTTGCTGTGCTTGGCTTTATCTGACGTACACTTTGCTGTTTCGCGACAAACCCTTATGATTAACCCGGGTTTGAAAAAGTCCGTTTCCCATCTTGGAAAATAAGGGGGCTGTTATGAATGAAAAAGTCAAAGAAATAGGAGCAAGGATTCATGAGCTGCGCGAACTTTCAGAAATTTCGGCCGCTCATATGGCGAAGATTGTGGAAATCCCCTTGAGGGCCTACAACAAGTTTGAAACCGGGGAAGAAGACATACCAGCCAGTGTTCTCTTTAAAATTTCCCAGGAGTTGAACGTTGATATGAGCCTTCTTCTTACCGGCGAAGCACCACGCATGAATATTTATACGGTGACTCGGAAAGGGAAGGGGGTCAATGTTGAGCGGAGAGCTGATTACAGCTACCAGAACCTGGCAGCTAACTTCCATCACAAAAAAGCCGAGCCCTTTCTGGTTACGGTCGACCCCAAACCGGTCGACACGCCCCTCTGCATCAATTCTCATCCCGGCCAGGAATTTGATTATATTCTCGAAGGAACTTTAAAGGTTATGATTCATCACCATGAGATTACTCTGGAACCTGGTGATTCCATTTTTTATGATTCCAGTTACGGGCACGGGATGGAAGCCCTGCATGGGAAGACGGCGAGATTCCTCGCTATTATTTTTTGATGTCGAATCAAGGAGCAGATCATGTCCTGTCTTTTAGAAAAGTTTGTCAATCGCGTCGAATTTGAATCCTACGAGGATTTTTATAATAGCTTTAAGTTGCAGGTCCCTGACAATTTCAATTTTGCTTACGATGTGGTCGATTTTTATGCCGAGCATCAACCTGACAAAAGAGCTCTTGTCTGGTGTGATGATCTTGGTAACGATCGCACGTTTTCTTTCGGGGACATGAAATATCTCAGTGATAAGGCCGCTAATTTTTTCCTCAACTGCGGAATTAGAAAAGGTGACTATGTCAAGTTGCTGCTGAAAGGTCATTACAGCTTCTGGTATTGTTTCCTCGGACTGCACAAAATCGGCGCTATCGCCACTCCGGGTACCCATATGCTGACCACCAAGGACCTGGTTTACCGGATTGATAAAGCGGACCTTAAAATGATCGTCTGCATCGACGAAGGAGCCCTGACCGGATATGTGGATGCTGCCCAGGGGAAAACCGGTGATATTCTTCAACACAAGGTCCTTTTGGGCAGCAAGAAAAAAGGCTGGCTTGATCTTGAAATTGAAATTGAGAAAGCTTCTTCAGAGTTTTTCAGGCCTTCCGGTGCTGCAGGGATATGCAACGAGGATATCTCCCTGGCTTATTTCTCTTCGGGGACCACCGGTTTTCCCAAGATGGTGCTGCATGATTACACCTATCCCCTTGGGCACGTTGTTACAGCGAAATATTGGCAGAACTGTCTGGATGACGGGTTGCATTACACCGTTGCCGATACCGGTTGGGCCAAGGTGGTCTGGGGTAAAATCTATGGGCAATGGATTTGCGGCAGCGCTGTTTTCGCCTATGATTACGATAAATTCGATGCCGTTAACATGGCTCGGAAGTGTGCCGAGTTCGGTGTGACCACTTTTTGTGCGCCGCCAACGGTTTACCGGTTTCTTATTAAAGAAGATCTTTCCAAATACGATTTTAGCGGACTGAAGTATAGCAGCACCGCCGGAGAACCGCTGAACCCGGAAATTTACGAGAAGTTCCTGGAGTACACTGGACTGCGCATCATGGAGGGTTTCGGGCAAACCGAAACCTCCATACAGATCGGGACCTTCCTGTGGATGGAGACCAAACCGGGCTCCATGGGGATGCCCTGTCCCCTTTACGAGATTGAACTGATGAATGCCGAGGGTGGCTTTTGCGAGGATGGGGAAGAGGGAGAAATCGTGATTCGTACGGAGCAGGGGAGACCCCTCAGTCTCTTTACAGGGTACTATCGAGACGAGGAGATAACCGCGGAAGTTTGGCATGACGGTTTTTACCATACCGGTGACATGGCCTGGAGAGACGAGGACGGTTACTACTGGTTTGTCGGCCGCGCCGATGACGTCATCAAAAGCTCAGGCTACCGGATCGGTCCGTTTGAAGTGGAAAGCGCTCTGATCGAGCATCCGGCTGTTCTCGAGTGTGCCATCACCGGCGTGGCTGATCCGATTCGCGGCCAGGTCATTAAGGCGACGGTAGTTCTGACCAAGGATTACTCCCCCTGCGATGAATTGATCCTTGAATTGCAGAACCATGTTAAATCGGTTACCGCGCCGTATAAATATCCTCGGGTTATCGAATTTGTCAGCGAACTTCCCAAAACCATTTCCGGAAAAATTCGCCGTGTGGAGATTCGGGATAAAGACCAGGCGTAAAATGTAACGATTCAGCCCGTTGACTGATGGCCTCGCCTCGTCGCCCATTCCAAGAGTCGCATAAACCCCTCCATGGGGTTTAATTGTCGCCATCCAGATGCCAGACACTTTTTCTATGGGCGCCGGAACCCACAGTGCTGAACAGTTACCATGAAATTAGGATTTGACTTCCGGAATGTAAATCATTTAAAAAGAAAGTAAGAGGCCGGATTATGGAGAGAAAACTTGATCTGCCGGCGAAACGGCTTGAAAACGTCTTGGCTTATTGAAGGATTACCAAAACGATATTACGTAAGCTTTCATGTTAAAACAGGGCCGATACTCCCGAGGCAGGTTTTTTCAGTTGGTTGGGAGTGATTGGCCTTTTTTTTAGCGAGTAAAGGTGGTGAAGGAAAATGGCTTGTGCAGTGAAAAAGGAACCTTATCCGGTAATAAACAGTTTGGAGTGCAAGGGGTGCGGAAGGTGCCCGGCAGCTTGCCCCAAGCAGGTATTGTATATGAGTGATGAAATCAACCAGCGGGGTTATCCGGTAGTCAAATACAAAGGGGCTGCTTGCATCGGCTGTGGGAGCTGCTACTATACCTGTCCCGAACCCTTTGCTATCGAAGTTCATATTCCCCAGGAAAAGTAAGGTTGGAGAGATATTTTAATGACGACTCGTCTTGTAAAAGGCAATACCGCAGTGATTGTTGGCGCTCTTTATGCGGGTTGCGATTGTTACTTCGGCTATCCGATCACCCCTGCCAGTGAAATACTGCAGGAGGCTTCCCGGTATTTTCCCCTTGCTGATCGAAGGTATGTTCAGGCGGAATCCGAGGTGGCTGCCATCAATATGGTTTATGGCGCTGCCTCTACGGGCAGGCGGGTTCTGACGGCGTCTTCAGGTCCCGGCGTCAGCCTGAAACAGGAAGGGGTGTCCTATCTGGCCGGTGCGGAACTTCCGGCGGTCATTGTCGATATCGCTCGTGCGGGACCCGGTCTCGGGAATATAGGGCCGGAACAGGGTGATTACAATCAAGTTGTGAAGGGCGGCGGGCATGGCAATTACCGCTGCATTGTGCTGGCTCCGAATTCGGTCCAGGAAATGTGTGACATGACTATGGAAGCTTTTGAATTGGCTTTCAGATACCGCAATCCGGTTTATGTTCTGGGAGACGGGGTTTTAGGTCAGATGTATGAACCCCTGTGCTTTCCCGAGCAATCCAAATCACCTCAGATCGATACTTCTTGGGCTGTCAGCGGGACAGAGGATACTCGCGCCAATCTGGTCTCATCCATTTTTCTCGATTTTGACGAACTGGAGCGGTTCAACCAACGACTTCAGGAGAAGTATGCGCTGATCCGGAAACAGGAGCAGGCTTTTGAAGGTTACCTGCTTGATGATGCAGACATCGTTCTCGTTTCGTACGGAATCAGCAGCCGCATCTCCAGGTCCGCTATTGATGTTTGCCGAAAGAAGGGAATAAAAGCTGGTCTTTTGCGGCCCCAAAGGCTCTGGCCGTTTCCGGCTGACAAATTGCTGGAACTTTCTTTCCGTAAAAAGATCCGGTTCATTTCGGTGGAGATGAGCAATGGACAGATGGTTGACGATATTCGTCTCGCCATAAACTGTTCCCGGCCTGTGGAGCTGGTCAACCGGATGGGCGGGAACCTGGTGGAGCTTGATGACGTTAACCGGAAAATTGAAGAAATGGCTGGGTTATAAATCATGACGGAAAAAATTATCGGGCCCTCTAAAGGGCTTTACGACAAGTTCCCCAGAAAAGGCGGAACTGCGCCCCGGGCGACCCATTATTGCGCCGGGTGTGGGCATGGCGTCATCCACAAACTGATTGGCGAGGCGCTGGAACATTACGGTATCCAGGACCGGACCGTGGCCATCAGCCCGGTTGGGTGCGCTGTTTTTGCCTATTACTATCTGAACTGCGGTAATATCCAGTCTCCCCATGGTCGTGCTCAGGCTGTGGGAACCGGCATCTCCCGGGCACAGAACGAAGCCGTGGTTATCTCTTACCAGGGGGACGGCGACCTGGCCTCCATCGGTTTAGCGGAAACCATGCATGCCGCCAACCGGGGTGAGAAAATAGCGGTTTTTTTTGTCAACAATACCGTATACGGGATGACCGGGGGGCAGATGGCCCCCACTACCCTGATCGGTGAGAAAACTACCACTTCGCCCTACGGCCGCGACCAACAGGAAACCGGCTTTCCCCTGCATATGTGTGAAACTCTCGACACGTTGCAGACACCGGTGTTTATCGAGCGGGTTTCCGTATCCGATATCGCCCATATCCGGAAAGCCAGAAAAGCCATATTCAAAGCGCTTGAGATTCAGCGTGATCAGAAAGGATATGCCTTTGTTGAAATCCTTTCACCCTGTCCCACCAATCTTAAAATGGATCCCCTTCAGAACGCTGAGTTCGTCAATGAGGCGATGGAAAATGAATTTCCCCTGGGTAATTTCCGGAACTGCAGCGACGAGGTTGTGCCCATTATCCGCAAGGACAGCGTTTACAGCAAAGCTACCCTCGATAAGATTTTTCATCTCGAAAAAAGTCATGAGACTGTGCATGAGGTAGGGGTGTATGAGGGGGAAGTTCAAGTCAAGATCGCCGGTTTCGGAGGGCAGGGCGTTCTCAGCCTCGGCCTGGCCGTGGCCAGAGCCGGATGCTCCGCCGGTCGTCATGTTTCCTGGTATCCTTCCTATGGACCGGAACAGCGCGGCGGGACTTCCAACTGTGCGGTAATTCTTTCCAGCCAGGAGATCGGTTCCCCTGTTATCCATGAAATCGATATTCTGATCGCCTTTAATCGCCCCTCCCTGGAAAAATTCACAGCTGATGTTAAACAGGGAGCCCTGATTTTGTATGAAAGCGCCATAGGAGATTTTGAATTTCCAGACGGGGTTCAAGCGGTGGCAGTCCCGGCACAGGATATTGCCAAAAGTAACGGTTCGCCCAAAGCTCTCAACACGGTTATGCTCGGCGTGCTGATGGCCCATGGGAATATGGAATTGAGTGAGCAGGATTTTTCTGATGCGCTGGTGGAGACGTTTGAGGGGAAACCCCAGCTTTTTGATCTTAACCGCACCATTTTCCAGAAAGGGGTCGAGTGGGCCCGTAAAAATCTTTGATTTAAGCCGGGTTAAGCGTTAAATACTTAATCGGCGGGAATATGAAACCCCATCCCTGAAAAGGGATGGGGTTTTTTTTTTAGCAAAAACAAATGGGATTTACTGAGGGTGATTTCTTCTGCCGTTCATTCCCAGATATATTCAAAAATCCGGGCTTGTTCACCAGTTTTCCCCCAGAATTTCAAAATGAGCCTGTGGATGGGCGCAGGCCGGGCAGAGGTCCACAGCTTCCTTTCCCTTGTGGACATAGCCGCAGTTCCGACAGCGCCAGGTGACCACCTGGTCACGCTTGAAAACCCGTCCGGCCTCGATATTGGCTTTCATATCGAGAAAACGTTTCTTGTGGTTTGCCTCCGCAACGGCAATTGCCTCCATGACAGCTGCGACTTCAGGGAAACCTTCCTTCCGGGCGGTTTCTGCAAATCCGGGATACATACTGGTGTGTTCGTGTTTTTCCCCAGCCGCCGCCGCCGTGAGGTTTTCAGTGGTGGTTCCGATTACACCGGCGGGAAAGGAGGCAGTGATTTCCACCTCGCCACCTTCCAGAAATTTGAACAGGCGCTTGGCGTGCTCTTTTTCCTGGTTGGCCGTTTCCTCGAAGATATAAGAAATTTGGACGTAGCCTTCCTTTTTTGCAGCTGACGCGAAGTAAGTGTATTGGTTCCGGGCCTGGGATTCACCGCAGAAAGCGGTGAGAATGTTCTTTTCCGTTTGGGTTCCTTTTAAGCTTTTCATCTTTCTCCTTTCGATTGTCCGATTTCAGATTAGTTAATAATGGCCTTGGTTGAAGGCTAAATATATCAAAGTTCCAAATCCGGGCTGCTTCGCGCGAATTGCCTTTCGGGTTCCCATCGCTCCTCGGTTTCGGGTCCGGGAATGCTGAACCTTTTGGGCCAGTAGTTGGGCCTGCTACAGCTGTTCCTTTCAAAACGCGTGAATCCGTCCTGTGAATAATTGTGTATCGGGCCTTTTTTCACCGCCCTGTCAGAGGCCTTCGAAGACGTTTATGTTACGATCAGGCGAGATCGAAGCGGTCAAGGTTCATCACTTTGTTCCAGGCCGCAACGAAGTCGTGGACAAACTGCTTCTGCGAGTCTGCACTTCCGTAGACTTCAGCCAGGGCGCGGAGTTCGGAGTTTGAACCGAAGATCAAATCGACACGAGTGCCGGTCCACTTGGTGGCACCTGTTACGCGATCACTGCCTTTATAAAGATCTTTGTCTGCAGAGCTCGCCTTCCAGTTAGTACCCATATCGAGAAGATTTACGAAGAAATCATTGGTGAGCATTTCGGGCCGTTTGGTGAAGACGCCGTGCTGAGACTTTTCGAAGTTGGCATTCATGACGCGCATACCGCCAAAGAGAACCGTCAGCTCAGGCGGGGTCAGTGTCAGCAATTGTGCCCGATCGATCAGCATCTCCTCAGGCGATACGCTGTATTTGGTCTTGAGAAAGTTGCGGAAACCATCTGCTTCCGGCTCCAGAGCGGCAAAGGCCTCAACATCGGTTTGCTCCTGCGAGGTGTCCATGCGGCCCGGCGTGAAGGGAACTGTCACATCTTGACCGGCATTTTTTGCCGCTTGCTCAACACCCGCGCAACCTGCCAAGACGATCAGGTCAGCCATGGAGACCTTCTTGCCGAACCCGCTTTGGATACTTTCCAGTCTCTTCAACACTTTCGCCAATTGATCCGGCTGGTTGACTTTCCAGTCTTTCTGGGGTGCCAGACGAATGCGGGCACCGTTAGCGCCGCCGCGCATGTCGGAACCACGGAAGGTCGAAGCTGATGCCCAGGCGGTTGAAACTAGCTCGGAGATAGAGAGGCCGGAATCAAGGATCTTGCCCTTAAGTGTAGCGATGTCACTTTCATTGATCAGTTCATGGTCGACTGCAGGGATCGGATCCTGCCAGATAAGCTCTTCTTTAGGAACCTCCGGGCCGAGATAGCGTGCGCGAGGGCCCATGTCCCGGTGCGTCAACTTGAACCATGCGCGGGCGAAGGCATCTGCGAACTCTTCCGGGTTTTTATGGAAGCGCCGCGCAATCGGTTCATAGATCGGGTCCATACGCATCGCCATGTCAGCGGTGGTCATCATGATCGGAACCCGCTTTTTTGCATCGTGAGCGGCCGGCGCAAGGTTTTTGTCAGTCGCCCCCTTCGGCGTCCATTGTTGTGCGCCCGCCGGGCTTTTTGTCAGTACCCACTCATTGCCAAACAACATGTCCAGATATTTCATGTCCCACTTCGTCGGGGTCGGGTTCCATGCTCCTTCCAAACCACTGCCAATCTGATCACCACCTTTGCCGCTGCCATGACTGCACTTCCAGCCGAGTCCCTGCTCTTCTAATCCAGCAGCCTCGGGTTCAGGACCAACCAACTTCGCATCGCCGGCGCCGTGGCATTTGCCAAAGGTGTGTCCGCCGGCGGTGAGTGCGACCGTCTCCTCGTCGTTCATTGCCATGCGTGCGAATGTCTCTCGAACATCCTTGCCGGACGCAATCGGATCCGGGTCTCCGTCCGGCCCTTCCGGGTTCACGTAGATCAGACCCATCTGCACGGCCGCCAGGGGGTCTTCGAGATCGCGTTCGCCAGCATATCGGCTCTTGGGTTTGTCGCTTGTAGCCAGCCATTCATCTTCAGAGCCCCAATAGATGTCTTTTTCCGGCTCCCATATGTCCTCACGTCCGCCGGCGAAACCGAAGGTCTTGAATCCCATCGATTCCATAGCGACATTGCCTGTGAGAATCATCAGGTCGGCCCAGGATATTTTCCGGCCATACTTCTGCTTGATCGGCCAAAGCAGCCTGCGTGCCTTATCGAGGTTTACGTTGTCGGGCCAGCTGTTGACGGGCGCAAAGCGTTGGTTACCGGTCCCTGCGCCGCCGCGGCCGTCGCCGGTGCGGTAGGTACCGGCACTATGCCATGCCATGCGAATAAAAAAAGGTCCGTAGTGACCGTAATCCGCCGGCCACCAGTCCTGCGAATCGGTCATCAGATGGTGTAAATCTTTTTTCACAGCGGCAAGATCCAGGCTCTTGAATTCTTCAGCGTAATTGAAATCCTCCCCCATTGGATTGGATTTGGGGCAATGTTGGCGCAGAACATCCAGATTCAACCGATTCGGCCACCATTCGAGATTTGACCTGCCGCCAACTACGTGTTTGTCAGTTTTTCCCGTTACCGGGCATTTCTTTTCATCACTCATAAAGTCTCCTCCGTTCGTCGTGTAAATTGCTGAATACTAATATAAATAGTATTTTGCTTCCCATCTGGTTAACGGCTTCTTTGGAGTTCGAGGCCGGATGGCACTTCTGGGTGTGAATGAAGTCTGGAAACTTGACCGTTTCGCGAATAAAGAAGACCGGGGTGTTGTTGCCGACCTTGGGAAAAATTTGGCTTTTGTGTATTTGGAAACGTCATGGGTCACTTCAATATAACGGTGAACGCTGGCGCCCCCGGCATGGACGACGCGTTCGGTAATTCGTTCACGATCGAAATTGGGAAGCTTCTCAAGAACATGAAATTCTGCATCAGGAATGACCGGATGGCTCACTGACATTGAGGTCAGGCAATTGCCGACTGGTGCACCGGAGCTATTTCTTTAGGTTTTCTTGGCGGCCATTTTTCTCTCCTTTTTATGGATTGTTTTAGTAGAGGAGGAAATAAAACTTGAAAATAAATTATACCAGCTTTTCCGGGGTGCAAACCCGAGGTGATGGCGAATGCAGAAAACCGAGACAAAAAAATATTAACCATACTTAAAAACATATAAATTATTATATAGGAAGTTTTCTTAATTTAAAGTGAAAAAAAAACCATCAAGAAACAAATAAAATTTCAGGTGTTAATTTTTTATGAGCATTTCCGGCAGAGGCCGTGAAGGATGACCTTTTTGTGTTTAATCAGCCCCCAATCGGATATTTCATCCGGAAGCGGGGACTCGTCAAACACTTTCCAGTGGAAATCTAAGATTTCATGACAGTTATCACAGATTAGATGATGGTGATGCTTACTTGTCACTTCGAACCTCGCCTGACTTTCGACCGTCTGAACTTTGGTGATCAAACCTTGCTTCTCCAGGGTGGTCAAGGTCCGGTATACCGTATCGATTGAAACCGTGGGGAGCCTCTTTTTAAGTCTGCGGTGAATGGTTTCAGCGGACGGGTGGTTTAATGCCAGGGCCAGTTCACGGAAAATTTCCACGCGTTGATGGGTGATTTTTAGACCGGCCTCTTTGCAGGCTTGTTCGAACGCTTCAAGTCTTTCTTGCAAATCCGATTGTTGATTAAGGTTCTGGTGCATACTTAAAAACCTTTTGACAGGGTTATCCTTTCTTTAACAATTAACCCTTTTGTCTCCCTGTGTCAAATTGTATCCGGAGCTTAGGCGAAACGGAGACCGTTCGGATTTTTTAAAAACCGATACAAGAAACGTAAAGGAGATGGGAACTCTCCAGGGGGGACGTTTGTTTCAGGGCCAGCTTGTGGAAATCCAAAACCAGAGGCTTGTAATTAGAAAATAACAGGCGGCGAGTTCACACACTAGAAAAAACATTTAATAGGAAAATCGATGATGGTAGTTGCACGGAATCAGCAGACCGATTTAAATTTTTCTTAAAAAAAATAATGAAATAAAAGTGAAGTAGTAACCCTGGCGAGTGACAAGCTCCGTCAAAAAGAAAAGACTGATGTTCAGAATGATGAGTAGATTGGTGAAGCGGGAGAGGTGATTTCAGTAAATTACCAGGTTGCGTGAAAAATCAAGGGCTATGGGCTCCCGCAATTTTTTGGAATAATTCCTGGCTCATTAGGTAATGAGGTTGATTTCGGAATTTTGCTGGTATCAGCTCAGTTCACAGAGGGTCTGGAAGACGGTTTGGGCATGACCGGCGACCTTGACTTTGGCCCAGCTCTTATCGATTATCCCTTGGGGATTGATAACAAAAGTACTGCGCACCACGCCCATGCTTTCCCGGCCGCACATTTTTTTCAGCTGCCAGACGCCGAAGGCTTCGCAGACGGCATGATCGGGGTCGCTGAGAAGTTCCACGCTTAAACCATGTTTTTCCGTAAAACGCTGGTGAGATTTTTCAGAGTCCGGGCTGACACCTAAAATAACGGCGTTTTTGTCCTGGAAATCCGCAAGCATTTCCGAAAAGGCAACGGCTTCCTTGGTGCAGCCGGAGGTATTGTCCCTAGGATAGAAATATAGGACCACCCATTGGCCTGAGAAGTCTTTCAGGCTGATTTTCTTTCCATCCTTATTGATAAGTTGAAAATCCGGGGCTTTGGAGCCGGCTTTAAGAATGGTCATTTATGCCTCCATTTTGGCAAAATTTAAATCAAAAAATCCATTAAGGAAAGACCTGGAGTCATTTTCTGTCAAACTTGTTAAACAGCCCTTCCTGGTGCCATAGTGTCCCTTCGTCTCCTTCGGCTATCAGGCCGTATTCCCTTTCCTTTACCCGTAACTCCTGTCTCGAATTATTTTCAAGAAATTGAAAGGTGATTAAATAATTGGTAGTAAAACTTCGGGTATAATCACGGTGGTGGCCGCTGTAATCTTTTGCTTTGATCCTTTTGGCAACGACAATAACGTCTGACGCAGTCAAAGGGAGGTTTTTCTTCCTCTTGATGTTTGAAACACTTTTTATGACCATTACCAGGATAAAGGAACCGGAAATTATTATCAGACCGAGTATAACGAAATCCATTGTTTAACCTGTGATAATTATGGAAACAGAAGGGGATTAAAAAAAACTGTTTCCGAATTAAAAATCAAAAAATCAGGGATTTTCAAATTAACATTTCTAGGGTTAATTCAACAAGAATCAATTCGAAATAATACCATGTTTTCGGCCAACTTCGATGAAGGAGCCAAGGCAACGGTCCAACTGTTCCCGGGTGTGCGCCGCTGAAATCTGAACACGGATGCGTGCCTGCCCCATAGGAACCACCGGGAAGCTGAAGGCGATGACGTAGATTCCCTTTTCAAGTAGATCCTCAGCCATGTTTTTTGCCAGGACTGCATCATACAGCATGATGGGAACAATGGGGTGAATTCCCGGTCTGATGTCGAATCCTGCTGCGCTGATCCGGCTTCTGAAATAGTCGCTGTTTTCCCGTAAACGGGTCCGCAATTCAGGGGTCTGGTCGAGAATTTCGAGAACCTTCAGGCAAGTGTATACGATGACCGGAGCAAGGGAGTTGGAAAAAAGATAGGGCCGGGATTTCTGCCGCAGGAGAGAGACGATCTCTTTGCTGCTTGCGGTAAAGCCTCCGGAGGCACCCCCCATGGCCTTGCCGAGAGTGCTGGTAATGATATCCACGCGGGACATGACACCGCAGTGTTCAATGGAGCCTCTGCCCGTCCCGCCAAAAAATCCGGTCGCATGACTGTCATCGACCATGACGAGAGCGTCGTATTTGTCCGCCAGGTCACAAATGGTCCCGAGCTGGGCGATGTCGCCGTCCATACTGAAGATGCCGTCAGTTGCGATCAGGCGAATTTTGCAAGCGCTTGCATTTTTAAGGCAGGCCTCCAGCTCGTCCATGTCGCCATGAGCGTAGACCATGCGTCTGGCCCTGCAGAGACGGATGCCGTCAATAATGCTGGCGTGGTTCAGAGCATCGCTGATGACGGCACAGTCCGCGTCGAGAATGGTTTCAAAAAGTCCGCCGTTGGCGTCGAAACAGGATGAATAGAGAATGGCATCCTCGGTGCCGAGAAAAGCCGCAATTCCTTTTTCTAATTGACGGTGAATATCCTGGGTTCCACAAATGAAACGAACCGAAGAGAGTCCGAAACCATATTTTTCGAGACCTTCCCTGGCGGTCCTGATCAATTGGGGGTGGTTGGCCAGTCCCAGGTAATTGTTGGCGCAAAAGTTCACCACCTTCCTGCCGTCCTGCAAACGAATGACTGCGCTTTGCGGTGAAGTCAGTATGCGTTCTTCCTTCAGAAGGCCCGAGTTGCTGATTTCTTTCAGAGCCGATCGAAAAGTTTTTTTTGAGCCTTCCCTCATTGGTTTTCCTCCTCCAGGTTTTCAGTTCCTCATAAGGTTTGGGGAGTTTCTTTTTCTTCACGAGCTTTGGGATGAGTTCATCCTTTTCCCAAGTTTTTCCAGCATATCGATGACAATGGCCGGGAGATTGAAATGGTGTTTCCATCCCCAGTCCTTGCGAGCCTGAGAATCGTCGATCTCGGAAGGCCATGAATCGGCAATTTGCTGCCTGAAATCCGGTTTATAAAAACATTTAAAGGATGGCATTCGAAGACGGATTTCCGTAACAAGTTCTTCTGCGCTGAAGCTGACACCGGTAATGTTGTAGCTGGTTCTGACTCGGATATCTTCTGTCGGTGCATTCATCAGACGGAGTACCGATTGGATAGCGTCCGGCATGTACATCATCGGAAGGCAGGTCCGGGGGCCGACAAAACATTGATAGCTTCCTTTTTTCAGTGCTTCATGGAAGATTTCCACGGCATAGTCGGTAGTACCGCCGCCTGGATGGGTTCGATAGCTGATAATGCCTGGGAAGCGAAGGCTGCGAACATCAACACCATAGTGAGTGCCATAGTACTGACAGAGGAGCTCTCCTGTGACTTTGGTGATACCGTACATGGTGGTAGGGTCGAGGATCGTCTGCTGCGGAGTGTTCTTTTTAGGGGTATGGGGGCCGAAAACAGCAATGGAGCTAGGCCAGAAGATCTGACAGTTTTTCTGTCGGGCTATGGCGAGTATATTTTTCAGGCCGTTGATATTGATGTTCCAGCACGCAGCAGGGTTCTCCTCGCCACGGGCTGACAGGATACCAGCCAGATGAAAAACTTTCCGTATTGGATAGTTGTCAAATAAAGTTGAAACGGCCTCCATGTCCGTCACGTCGAGAATTTGGAATTTTCCGTAGCCTGGCGGGACAATAGACGGTTTTCTGATGCCTGTAGGTATGACCTTTTCTTTCCCATAATAATCGATGAGAGCCGGGACCAGATCGCTTCCAATTTGTCCCTTGGCGCCGGTGACCAATATCATTGAATTAACCTTTTTAAAAATAATTCAAAACTCGACAAGCAGATTCAAAATGAAAAGTTTCTTACTATAAATTTTATCACAAATTACTGCGCGCATTCCGGATGACAAAGGGTAATAACAAAAGGGAGAAAATGAATTTATGAATCAGAGGGATTACCCCGGGTTGTTCATAATGTTTTGTCGCGGAACCGGTAAGTGTGAGTCATTTCGAGGTGAGCATAGTGACGCGCGATGCAGGCGTACCAGCGGCACGTCGAAGAGCAAGGAGCGAGCACGGCCTGAGATGGCGTGCAATTGACGGTTACAGCAAAAGTTTTCATGAAGAATCCGGGCTAGTTGCTTCCTTGGCGCCAAGAAAAGCCTGTCGGGCCTCTTCAACCAGGAGGTCGGGGTGGTCTTCATAGCGGGGAGAATGGTGAAAGGTGAGAAAACGGGCGCAACCTGCACGGCGGGCAATAGTTCCTGCCAGGTGTGCTGTCAGATGATTCCTTGCTCGCGCTTTTTCCAGGTCCTGGTGAGAAAAAACTGCTTCAATGGCAAGAAAATGGGAATCGCGAACAAAAGAGATTATTTTTTTAATGTTTTCCGGAGTAGGGGATACGTCGGTTACATAAGAGATTTTCATTCCTCTTTCAGTATGCGCGATCTGATCGAAGAGCAGACAAAGGTCGAGGTCTTTTTTTATGCCTCCAGCGCAGGGAACCCTCAGCCTTGTTCCCTGATCGCTATCTGCACGGATTAAATCCTTGAAATGAGTCAGCCAGGGGCCTGGCAGGTAGCCATGCTTTTCCAGGGCATCCTTGTGAATACCGATATGCCGGGGTTCTTCAAGGGAAAAAGCCAGCGAGGTGATATCCCCATGGGTCAGGGGGAGAGCACTGATATGGCCGTACGGGAGCTTGAGGAGAACATTGTCAGTGCAGGGGTATTCGTGTTCGTTTTCAGGTTTAAAAACCTTTCGGCCCGAAAAGTCGGTGCGGCGGATGATCCCCTCGCCAAGTTCATGAACGCTTATGTGGATCGGATAATCGCGGATCAGGTTCCATGTGTACCCGCCCAACTGACCTGTGATTCTGTCAGTAATACCCGAGGGGCCATATATGCAGAGCGGGTTTTCCCGGTAGAGAAAAAAACGGAGCAGAGCGCCGAACCCAACCATGTGGTCGATGTGGGCGTGGGATATGAACAGGGCCTGAATTTTAATAGCCTCTTTTGGCGTCAGGGAATGGAGGTCGCCGCAGTCGAATAGAAAGGCGTTTCCCCGGTGGGCGATGCGAACATAGAGAGCCGGGTCGCCGTGAGGACCGTTTGCCAATTCAGGGTAAAAAACAGACCTCACACTGTTTTCCGATGGGTTGGGGTTAGGAGAACAGAAAAAAACAGAGCCCCGATTCAGCGGGGCTCTGTGCACGAGAGGCTTTTTATTTGGCCTTAACCGTAGTGTACGAGAGGTAATCCCCTCTCTGGACCAGGAAACGTATGATCTGGTCTTTTTTAATGCTTTTGACGGCTTCCAGGAAAGTCTTGAGGTCCGGGGTCTCCGTGTTATTGATTTCCAGGATCAAATCGCCCGCTCGCAGGTTGGAAGATGCCCCGGGGCCATTAGGGTCGACTCTGGTAATAAGAACACCTTGATTGTTTTTCAGGCCGTAACGTTGGATTGCCTCAGGGGACAGGTCCATGAGTGCGAGGCCGAATTTTTTTTCAGGATCGCCATTGAGAGCAGCGACCGTTTTTTCATCGGCCATTTCTCCGAGTTTTACAGAATAGGTTTTTTCCTTTTGATTGCGGAAAATAACGACTTCAGCGGTTTCGCCGACTTTGGTGGCGGCTACCAGCCTTGGCAAATCACTCAAGGTTTTTATTTTTTTGCCATCAAAAGAGAGGATGATATCCCCACGCTTGATTCCGGCCTTGGCTGCTGGGGAATCTTTAGCAACCTCAGATACCAGGGCACCTTCCGTGTTTTCAAGGCTAAAAGATTTGGCCAGGTCTTCAGAAATGTCCTGCACCGTTACTCCCAGCCAGCCACGGGTGACTTTTCCTTTTTCACGCAATTGGGGAACGATATTTTTGGCGGTATTGATAGGGATGGCGAACCCGATCCCCTGGCCGCCCTGAACTATAGCTGTGTTGATGCCGATGACCGCGCCCTCGGTATTGAACAGTGGTCCCCCTGAGTTGCCCGGGTTGATGGAGGCATCGGTCTGGATGAAATCATCATAGGGCCCCGCTCCGATGACCCTTCCCTTGGCGGAGACGATGCCGACGGTGACTGTCTGTTCGAGTCCGAAAGGATTGCCGATGGCGACAACCCATTCGCCGATGCGCAGGGAATCGCTGTCGCCGAGTTTGGCAACAGGCAATTCCTCATCCCCGACATCGATTTTTAGAAGGGCCAAGTCCAGTTTGGTGTCGACACCTTTAACCTTACCCTTGAAAATCCGGCCGTCAGCAAGCCGGACCTTGATCTCATCGGCCCCATCCACAACATGATCATTGGTGAGTATCAGGCCGTCCTCCGAAATGATGAATCCGGAGCCGAGAGAGCGCTCCTTCCGTGGGACATTGGGCGTTCCCCGAAAAAAACGCTCGAAAAATTCATTAAAAAGATCGTCCTGTTGCCTTGGAATTGTCGGACTGCGGCGTTGAACCGTTTTGGATGTCCTGATATTGACCACAGAGGGTTTGATTTTCATGGACAACTCAGCAAAATCCGGAAAATTCGAAGCTTCTGAAGTCTGTGCCAAAAGTAGAACACTGCAGAACAGGGTGAGGGAAAAAAGAAGGGAAGAATATCGTCTCATGAATGCCTCCATAAATTGTTTTTTATCCCTTCTTTTAATTATTAAGTGCTGTTTTGTCAAGGAAGAGGACTGTAAAGTTTATTTAAGTTTTGTAACGCATAATCGCCCTGGAACGGGGAAAACCTACCAATTTTCAAAGGGATGCCTTGACTTCGGCCACACAGGCATCGAGAGCTCTGCTGAGGTGTGCAACCGCTTTTTCCCGGCTCAATTTAGTACGGTAGTGAAGAATTTTTTCGGCTTTGCGGGTACTGAAGTTCCAGTCATCCGTCAGGAAGCTGCTCCCTTTCCATTCTTCCTTGGGGATGGCGACAACCTTTGCGGCAGGGTTCGCCTTGGCGACGATAAGCCCGGCTAATTCTTCCCAGGTCAGGTAAACGGTGGCAAGATTGAAAAGTTCACCCTGCGGTTTGGCCGCGAGGATTCCTTTCAGTCCGGTTACAAAATCATCGAGTTGCAGAAAGCTCCCTCCGGAACCGGCTGGAACCTCGATAGCCCCGTTCTGTATAGCTTCTTTAACCATACCGCGAATATGTTTTCCGCCGATTTCATCGCCGTAGGCATACCAGATCATGACACTGTTGGCAGCGATTTTGTGCTTTTCCGCATAAATTTTACTTAATTCCTCGGTGATAAGTTTGGCAAGGGCGTAGGGAGGTTTACGGGCTTTTTCGACGATGTGGGGATGGGTTTCATCTACAGGGCTGCTCAAAGGTTTGCCGTAAGCGACAGCGGTGGTGGCATTGATGACGTGCTGGGTGCCGTTCTCAACGGCGGCATCCAGGAGATTTCTGTAGCCTTTGACATCGATATCGAGGAGATCGTTGAGGTCTGCGGAAAAACTCCATGCCAGGTGAATAAGGGCATCGACATCTTTCATCGCTTTGGCTACCAGAGCCTTGTCGGTAATTTCGCCCGCGAAGGTTTCCACTGAAAGATCCGCCAGCTTTTTCAGCCCTTCGATATTTTTATCGAGGACTCGGACATCGTGACCCTCCTCCGAAAAAACTTTGGCTACGTGGGGGCCCATATTTCCGCATCCACCGGTAATTAAAATTTTCATGGCGTCCTCCTGTTAAAGGCTGTTAGGTATATTTAATGAAAGAATAGGAAAAATTTTTGAGAACTGTCAAGGGCAATACCTTAATACTACCCCCGGCGAGATAATTTAAAAGTCACCTCTCCTCAAATCCTGGCAGGGGAAAGGGTAAAGTTAGAAATCAGGATGTTCCGACAGCTTGTAGCGTGATTTCGATGCGGGCTTTTTTTGGCAGGGCCGCAGCTTCAATGGCGGCACGGGCCGGGGGCGCGGTCTGAAAAAATTCGCTGTAAATGTTGTTCATTTGTGCAAAATCGTTCATGTCCGCCAGGAAAACCTGGACATACACCACATCGCAAAGCGCAAACCCCGCTGCTTCCAGGATAACATGGAGATTGGCGAATACCTGCCGGGTCTGGGCTTCAATACCCCCTGGAACCATTTCGCCGGTGGCCGCATCGAGTCCGATCTGCCCTGAAATAAAGAGCTGGTTTCCGGAAAGGACCGCTTGGGAATAAGGACCGATGGCCTGGGGTGCTTTTGTGGTGGTAATGATTTTATGACTTTTCTCAGGCATTAGGCCTCCATTTGTCGTGCAGCAGTCAAACTTCAGTGGTGGATGAGCAGTTTGTCAGAACAATCCTGAAATTTTTCCGTTGTCGTCAATGTCAATATTTTCAGCCGCGGGCTTCAAAGGCAGGCCGGGCATGCGGGTTATTTCGCCTGTTTTGGGGACGATGAAGCCGGCCCCTGCCGCCAGCTCAATCTCTCGGACCGTGAGGGTGAAATCTTTTGGCCGGCCATATCTTTTGGGATCATCGGAAAGGGATTTGGCGGTTTTGGCAATGCAGATCGGAAGTTTGTCCATGCCAAGGCCTTTGATATTTTCAAGGTCCTTTTTGGCGGTTTCGCGATACACGACCTTGCCGGCGCCATACACCTGAGTGGCGATGGTCTCGATCTTTTTTTCGATATTCCAGTCCCATTGATAGAGAGGCTTGAAGGTTGTCCGGCAGTCATGGACGGTTTTTGTGACCATCTCAGCCAGTTCAACGGCTCCTTCACCCCCTTTTTCCCAGGCGTCCACAGTGGCGACCTGAACACCGAGTTCCCGACATTTTTCGCGGATAACCGCGATTTCATCGTCTGAATCGTGGGTGAAACGGTTGATCGCCACTACCGGGCAGACACTGAAGGCCTGAATGCTTTCGAGGTGTTTCTCCAGATTGCAGAGCCCTTTTTCCAGGGTCCGGACATCGGGCTGCGTCAAGGTTTCAGTTGTTCCCTTGCCGTGGTATTTCAGGGCGCGGGCGGTTACGACCAACACTATGGCCTTGGGTTTCAGGCCGGAATAGCCGCACTTGATATGGAAGAATTTTTCAGCGCCGAGATCAAAACCGAATCCGGCCTCGGTGACGACATAGTCAACGAGACTGAGCCCCATGCGGGTGGCGATCACCGAGTTCGTCCCCTGGGCAATATTGGCGAAAGGTCCTCCATGAATGAGGGCCGGGGTTCCCTCGATGGTCTGGACAAGATTGGGCTTGATGGCATCTTTCAGCAATGCGGCCATGGCGCCGTTAGCTTTCAGCTCATGGGTGTAAACTGAACGTCCATCAAAGGTCTTGCCGATATAAATATTTCCCATACGTTTTTTCAGGTCGGGAAGATTCTCGGCCAAACAGAGAATCGCCATGATTTCAGAAGCTGCGGTGATGTCGAATCCGGTTTCCCGGGGAACTCCATTTTTCGGACCACCGAGGCCGATTACCGTGTTGCGCAAAGCTCGGTCGTTGAGGTCAACAACTCTTTTCCACATGACAGTGCGGGGGTCGATGCCAAGGGAATATTCCTTGTTCTGAACATTGTTGTCGATCAGAGCTGCAAGGAGATTGTGGGCTTTTTCAACTGCCGAAAAATCACCTGTGAAGTGAAGGTTGATGTCTTCCATGGGTAGGACCTGGGAATAGCCTCCACCGGCAGCTCCACCTTTGATGCCGAACACCGGACCGAGAGATGGTTCTCTGAGCACCACCATCGATTTTTTTCCGATACGCTCCAAGCCCTGGGCGAGGCCGATGGACATGGTGGTTTTTCCCTCTCCGGCAGGGGTCGGGGTGATAGCGGAGACCAGGATCAGATTGGAGGTCTCGGCTTTCGTCTGATCAATCAAAGAGAGGGGTAGCTTGCACTTGTATTTCCCATAATATTCCAGAAGGTCTCTGGAAATATGGAGTTTTTGGGCAATTTCACGAATGTGCTTGAGCTGGCTTTTTTGGGCGATTTCAATGTCGGTGAGCATAGCAAGCCTCTCTTAGTACTGTGTTCTGAAAGTGAATTACACCTTTTCCTTACCCTTTTCGAATGAGTTTTTATAAGATATTTATGAGAATGTTTAAAGGAAAACTTTTGTTCCGGACAGAAAAACCCTGCAACTTTCAATTGATGTTTGAACCCCCTGTTTCTTTTCAGCCAAATGCTTTAAGATATTATTAATTTTACCGAGTGTTTTTCAAAAAGGAAAAATTGCATGACGGATGCACACAAAAGACGAGAGTTCCCTGCTGTTCCCCGTGTTGCGGTGGGCGCGCTGGTAGTTGAAGCCGGTAAATTATTAATGATCTGCCGGGGCAAGGCTCCCAACCCAGGGGTCTGGGCCATTCCCGGCGGCGGTGTTGAAATTGGTGAAACTCTTCAGGAGGCAGCAGAGCGGGAAATTTTTGAAGAAACCGGCTTGAGAATCAAGGCCGGCGAGCCGTTTTATGCCTTTGAAATTATCGAAAAAGATGAACAGGGGAGGGTGCGCTTTCACTATGTTGTCATCGATCTGAAAGCCGAGGTCGTGGGGGGCGAACTTTGTCCCGGCGATGACGCGGAGGACGTGCGTTGGGTTTCCCCGGCGGAGATGTCGTCCATGGATATCAGCGACAAAACTCTGGAGCTGGTCTGCAAGAAATGGAAGACCCTCCAGTTGAACCCTCCATATTGCTGAAAAGGTCTCGTTTTTTTTAGCTCGGATTATTCATAAAATCTTCTGCTGTAACCGTCAATTGCACGCCATTTCAAGCGGTGCTCGCCCCTTGCTCTTCGACTTACTGCCAGTACGCCTGCAGAGTGCGTCCCTGTGCTTGGCTTGATCTGACGTACACTTGCCGGTTTCGCGACAAAGCTTCATGAATAAACCGGGCTAGAGCTTTTCCCCTGTTAAAAACGTTGGTATAGTCGACGGGTGGAGAACATGAAGGTGAACTTTTTCATCCTCCCCACGAAGCTCCTCGAAACGGTTCTGGAGATCAGCGGCCTGAGCTTTGGCCGGGTCAATCGGCACTACCAGGCGCAAACGGTTAAAGTTGCACTCATCCCGCTTGCCTATTCCCGCCTTTAGAAGTGAATCTAATTTGATTGCAGCGTCTTCCGCTTTTTTCGGAGCGGTCAGGAAGACCAGCAGCCTCCCTCCGACATCAATGGATGTTCCAGTAATGCCTCCAAGGGTTTCCGTGCGGCAGGTCATCTTTTCAAAAACGTCTGCGGGGCAGCCGCACCCTAGGGTCTTGCGAATGAACGTTGAAAGCATTAGTTTGTTAAAGCTTAACTCAATCATAAAAAATTAATGTAAAACCTTGAAAATTAATTCTCAACTATCCGAAAAATAATAAACTATAAACTAATAGAATGCCGATTAGCTAATTAGTACACTGGTGGTTTGTTTGCAATGGGAATGAGGATAATTTATCACAGTGCTGGAATGATTGGAAAGCAATTGCACGATAGGCCTTTTCAGATCAAGCCCCATCAAGTTTTTTAACAGTTAATTTCTCCCTACGATTTTAAACTCGAAATTCTGGAAGGCATTGCCTTCCAGCGCCTGCTCGATATGATTTTTTGCTTCTTTTTCCGTTTCAAACCATTTCTGGTTTCCTGCTTTGGCGATTGTATTGCCACGCCCCAGGACAAGATCTTCACGAAGGTAGTCAGGTTTCAGGTTCGGCCGGGTCTCAAGTATTTCATGAGGCATTTTCCTGATTTTGATATAAAAGTTTTTTTCTTTAAAACGGCTATCGTAAGCCTCCTGCTGGAGTTCGCATTCGACAATTTTAAGTTCAAATTCTTCAGCATCAGGTTGTTTGCTTAAAAAGTTTTTAACCCACAACTTTGCTTCCTCGCGTGTTTTGAAAAATTCCGGTTCCACATAAGGGCCGAACCTTTCTTTTTCTCCTAAATAAATGCCTTTGTTTTCCTTCAAAAATTCATAGTAGGCAGGTCTGTTGGGGAATTTATTACCCATTATCGCAAAACATAAGGCTCTAGACCATCAGAAAATTTCTTCTGGAAATTATTTAAGAACAGCAAGTTCATAGAGTGTTTCTGCATCGATATTGATGCCACAAAAACGGCCCAACTTTTACGTCATAATCGTAAGACGATCAACCGTTATTATGGTACTTTCCGACAACTGATCCATGAGTACCAGTCCCGAGAAATGGATCATTTCGTTGGTGTTGTTGAACTCGATGAAAGCTTCTTCGGTATTACCAACTCGTGTTCGCGGCCGGCCTGGATCGAAAACGAGGCGAGGAACAACCAAGCAACCCGTTTCGATCGTTATTTACACGGAACTCTGTTCTAAGACCTTACAAAAAATCATTCGAGGCAGAGTCAGTCCCGAAAGTGTTGTTTTGACCGACGGTTGGCAAAAACAAAGCACTTACGGATCAGCAAACATTTTGTTTCCAAAGACGTCCATATCAATGGGATCTTCTGGAGCTTTACGAAACGACGGCTGACAAAGTTCAATGGGGTGAAGAAAAACTTTGTATTGCACCTCAAAGAGTGTGAGTGGCGTTACAACAAGTCAACTCAGAAATTACACCAGGAACTCCGTCAAATGATCCGTCAAAACCCTATGCTGATGGTCTAGAGCCAACATAATTTCGAATTATTTTTCATAGAGACCTCATCGGGCAAAAAAAGCCTAAGATGAACCTTTCATACCTGGGGAAAATTTGGCTGCGATTAGCGAATTGCAGGAGAATGCATTTTGCGCACCCCACAAGGAGCATTTTAACAAGTTAGTGTCTGCATTTACAAAGTACGTTTTTGAAACCGCTGAAAAATAATAATTAAAGAAACTTTTAGAAAATTTCAAAAGGAACCAGGAATCGTCCGGAAAAAACTTCTGGAGGGTTTTGTGCTGCCCATTTTGGGACGCCCTGGAACCCGAAAAAGGCACCTTTGTTTCCAGATCAGCCGCAAAAGTATACCAGTTGCGGAACAAAACACACGTCTCTTGAAGCAAATACGTTTATTGGAACTGTAAAATACAGATGACAGAAATCATTGTAACTTACTGATTGCCAATATTTTTACGAAATTGAGTGGGAGGTAGTCGGCATAACTGGAAGCGGGTGATGTGGTAAAGCATGAGGATACTTGGCACTGTTTCCGCAAATTAGGCCCATCAAATTAAAGCACAACAAAGGTAAGAGATGACCCCGAACAATAGATTAGTCTCAGATGATCAATTGGGGGGCTTCGGCCGAAAAACAGTTAACCTCATAATGGAGTATGGGCAGATTTGGATTTTTGTTCTGGTCGCCCTCATTCTTCATGCGGGTATCATAACTGTTTTTGTGGGCTGAAACCTTGGGGGGCAGGGGGGGGACCTCCCTATAGATCGACTCCTGAATAGTAAAAATTAAAACAACTGTTAACCACCACCCCACCCTCCAACGAAAGAAGGCTCGCCTGCGAAGGCGGGCCTTCTTTTTTGAGCGAGTTGTTTAAAGTGATGCCAAGGGGATTTTCTGATGGAAAGAATTTGAATAATTTAATATGCTAGGGTGCGAATAGGGGAGCGTGGGTTAGTGGTTGGATCTCCCAGCTTTTAATAAGTATTAGCGTAATAGATGGGAAAAATGTCCACCCATAGCGCTATTTAGGGTGGAAAAATTTCTACCTAGCCACACTGTCCGGTTTTTCATAAAGTCGAGGATCAAACCTTTTGGCACCCGATAAATTCGAGACAGTGGCAGTGCTAAGCCAAGAAGATAAAGCCATAATAAGTTCGCTTGCTGTCAGCAATGTCCAACAAATCGATTTATGGCTGGTTTCGTGTGCAGAAGCAAAGTGGCAGAAAACTGAACCAGTCGATCAAGGCGGAGCAGTTGAAAATTAGGGAAAATCCAGAGTCAAACTCCAGGATCAGGATTGAAAGATTGCAACTTGCTGCGGTGGGAGGAACCAGCCATTGAGTAATTGACTTGAGGAAAATTTAAACAAAAAAAAGGAGGGGACCATCCCCTCCTGATAACATAAGAACTCTACATCCTGAAGTTGTTCTAAATAAGCAATTTTGAGGCCATCTGAAAAGGTTCTTCTAGGGTGTTTTATAAAAAAATGGGAAGGTGGAGAGACCTTCCCATTTAAATTACGGACGCTGTTGGGGGGTAGCATCCTTACACTCTTTAATAAATGTTATCAAATAAAAATAGTTTTATTGTTTTTTTACAAATAAAACTGATAAATCCTGTGAAAAGTTCACAGCGTGGACAGGTACCTTTTAGTGAAGGCAAGGGGGGTCGCCGAAATTTTAAATCCGATAGCGTAATTGTCAGAGAAATAATCGGTTTGTTTGGATAACCTAAAAAGTTTGCCCTGCTGGGCAAACCTTTTAGGTTTGGAGTTGTTACCCAGGAAGTGCCGTCGGTTTCTATAATGGAGGATGGGTCGTGAACACAGAGGGAGAAACGGACCTTGTTTTACTTTTCAAAACAGCGAAAAAAATGCAATTTTGAACTGTCTAAGAGTGAATATCTCTCTTGATAATTATTATGCGGAAGGAGTATATTTACAGACCGTCCGGCTTTTGTCAGAGGCACAGGTTATCTGAAGAAGGCCGAGCTTAATAAAAAATCGCCGGTCCATATGGGCGATGCAAGGAGTGAACATGCAGTTCGATATCCCCCTGAAAATCAACGATGACTTTATAACCACCGTTATTCAGGAAAATAAGGAAAAGATCTACTCGGTATTTTTCACCCTGGCGAGTCCTTATATGAACGATGCCCGTGTCATCTACGACAAGCCGACCTACGAACAGGTATGCAATGCCCTGAAGAAAGTCCCCGATTGCATCAAGAAGTACGTCACCCTCAACGGACGCTACAATCCTCCGACCCATTATTCCGAAGAAAACGCCGGGGCCAATGCCCGCATGATGTTGGAGATGCACGATCAAGGGTTGCTGCACGGCATCATCTTTCTCGACTTTTTTTACATTAAACGCCTGATTGCTGTTGAACCGCGCATTGCCGATCTTGAACTGGTGCCGAGTATCAACCATTTCACCGATACCATCGGAAAGTTCCACACCATGCGCCGTTATCTTGAAGATGCCTGCGGTTCCTACAGAGCCAAAAAGGTGATTCTGGACCGCAGCCTCAACCGCGATCTGAAGCAGCTTCAGAATTTTATCGGTCAAATCAAGGCCTATGATCCGACCCTTAAGATTGAGATCCTGGTAAATGAAGGGTGTATGCTCAACTGTCCGTTCAAAATTAACCACGATATTTTCATTTCCATGTCCAACGATCACCAGGCTGAGCGCCGGGTACATTCCAATACTGATTATGACGACTTCAACCTGAATAAACTCTACGGCTGCCAGAAAAGCAACCGGGAAAACCCCGCCAACATCCTTCGCTCTCCTTTCATCCGTCCCGAAGACCTTCATCATGTCGAACCCTATGCCGACATCATTAAACTGGCAGGGAAAACTTTGGGGGTAGGGCGTATGAAAAGCATCTGCCAGGCTTACTTCAATCGTCACTACAACGGCAACCTTCTCGATCTCCTCGACGCCATGCAGATCGTATCCAAGGATGTCTATATTCCCAACAGCAAGCTGCCGGGAAATTTTTATGAGACGATTTCCTCCTGCAGTAAAAACTGCCGGGCGTGCGGGAAATGCGAAAATGAATTCTCTCAGTTTACGGAGGTTTATACCGACGAATTCATAAAGACCGCCGGACTGAAATAAGGGGTTTCCCTGTTAGAAGCTGAGTAGATTCTTTCCTAAGTCAGAAAACTTCCTTTGAAGATGGTAAAATATTAGTTGTAATCATTGCAAAAACAACTTTATTGACTAGAAAGGAATAAAAGTATGATTGGCGAAAGACTTGGCAAGGCCATGAATGATCAGGTTAAGCATGAACTCGAATCCTATTATATTTACCTTTCCATGGCGGCATATTTCGAATCCAACAGCCTTGACGGCATGGGGCATTGGATGCGCTGTCAGGCGCACGAGGAAATGATCCACGCCATGAAATTTTTTGCTCACATCGTTGATCGGGGAGGCAAGGTTGTTCTGCAGGATCTCAAGCAGCTCAAGACTGAGTGGGCTTCGCCGCTGGAGGCGTTCAAGGACGCCTATGAGCACGAGCAGTTTATCTCGTCAAAAATCAACGATTTGACGACCATTGCTAGGGAAGAGAAGGAATATGCTTCTGAGCCCATGCTGAGCTGGTTTGCCGATGAGCAGGTCGAGGAGGAATCGAGCACCGGCAAGATCGCGGATCAATTAGAGATGGTTGAGGAAAATAAATCAGCCCTGCTACTGATTGATCGTGAGCTTGGGGCTCGTGCTTTTCCCGCAGGTTCTCCCTTTGACCCTGTCGCTCTTTCCGGCGAATAACCTGGATAAGGAATTACGATAAACTATTCGAATAGGTCAGAAACACTAGGTTAAGCACACGCCTTCGGGCGTGTGCTTTTTTTTAGCCTTTTGTCGGCAGAGGAACAAAAATTGCTCATTTTGTAACGCGGTTTATTCATGAGGCTTTGTCGCGAAACCGCCAAGTGTGCGTCAGATCAAGCCAAGCACAGTGACGCGCTCTACAGGCGTACTGGCTAGTAGGCCGAAGCGCAAGGAGTGAGCACGGCTTGAGATGGGGTAGAATCGGAGGTAACAGCAGAAGCCTTCATGAATAATGCGGGTTCAGTTTTTCTAAACGAGATCCCGGCTCATAGTGCTTGATAACTCTGATACCGATCTGTTTCTTGAATCGAAGGAAAGGGGCGTATGAAAAACAATTCCCCATTTTTTCTGATAATTATAAAAACCTTTTGGCGGATCCTCTTTGTTGGTGTCCTGATTATTTGTTTTGGATGTGCTTCCAAACTCGATGAAGAGCGTCTTTTTGCTCATATGCAAAAAGGGCTCGAATTGAGTGCCAGGGGCCAAAACGAGAAAGCCCTTGATGAGTTTCGCTTTGCAACACAGATGGCGCCGGAATTGTGGGAGGCCCATTACGAAATGGGAAATACTCTGGCAAGAGAGAAAAAATGGCCGGAGGCGGTTCTGGAATACCGGAAAACGATCGAACTCAACCAGTACTATCCGCCTGTTTACCGTAAGATGGGTATAGTTCTGAAAGAAATGGGGTTTTCGCAAGCAGCCCTGGAAAATTATACCCTGGCTCTTGCCCATGTGACTGTTGAGAGGGATACCCTACAGCATGCCATGATGCTGAAAGAAAAGGGGGAGCTGCTCCGCCTGGCGGGTAATTGTGAAGAAGCCATTGGGTTTTTTGAACAGGCGCTGAAAATATTGCCGCGCTATCCCAGAGCCTTGATCGGCGGTGCCTGGTGTCTTAAAAATCTGGGCCTAAAGAAAGAATCCCAAAATGTCTTCAAAAACGTCCTCTCGTTTGCACCCAAAATCATCATTGGCGTCGCTTCTGACGGCGAACTCGATATTTTGAAGGAAATGGTTTCCAACGGAGGGAATATTCATATTCAGGCTGACCGAAAAGAGCAGTACACACCCCTGATGGCTGCGGTGGCTCATGGCCATTCTAAAGTGGCTTCCTGGTTGCTGGAGAACGGTGCCGACCCGAATGTTGAGAATGATTGTGGAACCACGGCACTGCTGATTGCGGTTCGGATGGGGAATTCCGAGATCGCTGAGATCCTGATCACTTGCGGGGCCAGGCGAGATTCAGTTGACTGTTTAGGAACATCCTCCAAGGCTTTTTTATCAGAAAACGACATTCAATGAGGGCTATCAAATGAAACGACTCAAACCCGTATTAATGTTTGGCCTCCTTTTTTCGTGGTGGTTTGCAATGCCGCTTGGTGCGGAAAATTTTTATTCCCAGATCAGCCGCACAGTCATTCGTCTCGAACATTTTGAAAAAACCATCCGGGAAGGGTCGAAAAAAGTTGACTGGAAAAATAAATCGGATGGAACGGGGTTTTTTGTTCGCAACGGGGACGACCTGTTTGTTGTCTCTGTCCGGCATGTGGTGGAAAGACCTTATGACCTCCATGCACGGGTTGAATGCCTGAATATTGAAACCGGTGAAAAGGAAAGGCTTTTGCTCAAGCTTCCACGGAAAGGATGGGTGTTTCATCCGACAAAAGGGGACAAAGAAACCTATTTTGTTGATGTGGCGGCTATGAAAATTGTGTGGCCGGAGGACAAAACCCTCATGTATTTTCGCTATGAACCTGAGACAGGCGAAGGCAAAGCTCTTAACCAGATCCCCTTTGAGGATCCGAATCCGCCTATGAGCGTTCTTGCGTTTGGTTTTCCCTTGAATATAGGTTTTGAGCTTGCGGAGCAAAGGCCATTGGGCAGGGCGGGGATTATTTCAATGAAGACGGGGAAAAAATTCCTCAAACTCACCTTTGCCAGCGGTAAAAGGTTTGCGGAGGAGCGCTGTTATCTGGTTGACCTCGAAGCTTTTCCGGGAAACAGTGGCAGTCCGATTCTAAACCACAATTCGATTTTTTACAATCCTCAGCTCGTAGGCATACTCAGCGCAGCAAACCCGAGCCTAGATTTCGCTGTCGTGGAGCCGGGTTCCCGAATACGGGAGACTCTTGACCTGGCCAGCGAACAGAAAGAAAAGAAAACAAAATTCTGGTTCCCGGTAAAAAACAAGGAGCTTTAAGGAAATCCTGAATTTTTTTTGGTAACGATAAAACACAGTCCTTGTAAAAGGGCTGTGTTTTTTTATGTCTTTCCTGCTTGCATCCGGGCGGGACAAAGGGACAATTAAAGTATAGGGAAGAATTGAAAACTGGCTCGGTTTATACGTGAGGCTTTAATGTGAAACCGGCAAGTGTGCGTCAGATCAAGCCAAGCACAGTGACGCGCCCTTCAGGCGTATTGGTAGTACGTCGAAGAGCAATGAGCGAGCACGGCCAGGAAGCTGTCGAACTTGGCAAATCGTCACGAGAAAATGGCAAATAGAGGACAGATTTCCACAAAGTTGAGAACGAATAGCAGGACCATTTGTCGAAATTTTGCTGGAATATGGCCCGATTTGCCGGTTCCCAGTAGATTCATTACAAATGCGATAGCTTCCTTAAGATGGCGTGCAATTGACGGTTGCAGCATAAGACTTCATGAATAATTCGGGCCTGGATTGGATCAGGTGAATTTATGCTTATAGATAAGGCGTTGGAAAATATTACTACCGGGATGATTTTTAGAACCCGGAAAAACGGTGACGTCATCAAAGTCATTTTTCGCGATGGGGTGATCAGACAGATTCTGATAAATGAAACCCTGGTCGATAATGGAAGCGGAGTTTCGGGTGAAAATGACCTGTCACTTGACCTCAAGGATATTGTCGCTGACGACTGGGAAGAGGCGAAAGGGTTTTAAAATAAAGCGTTTTCTTCCTTTGCGTGAGGTAAATGAACTTTACCCTCGCTTAAAGGCTGAAAGAAATACGGCAGCAGCTTCTTCAGACCAGTAACGGCCAGGGGTCCAATAAGAGGGGAATCCGCAATGGCCGCCCTTGGCAGGAGTTTTCAGCTTGACCAGAGGATTTTTTAAGGAAAAGGGAAAGGAGCCTTCACTCAGAAAAGGATCATTACGAGCGTTGATCAGGAGTGTCGGAACCAGGATGAATTCAAGCCAGGGTAAGCTGCTGCAACGTTCCCAGTAATCTTCTGCATCCCTAAAACCGTGGAAGACAGCAGTATAACGATCATCAAACACTTGAAAATCCCGGATTTCTTCGTATCCCTCCAGGTTGATTATGTCAGGGAATTCCTTCTGTTTCATTTGCAGCTTTTTTCTCAGGTCGATCAGAAAACGCTTCATATATATTCTGCACTGAGGACGGGCGAGGGCCAGAGCGCAGCCTTTCAGGTCGCAGGGAACGGAAAAGCAGATGCAACCGCGTACCACCTCGGGAACCCGGTCAGCTTCCCGGCCAAGATAGAGGAGGCTGACATTGCCGCCCATGCTGAATCCGACCAGGACAATGCTGGAATAGCCTTTGGATGCAGCACAGCTGACGATGGCATGGAGATCATCAGTATCGGCATTGCAGTAAAGGCGCGGCAGCCGGTTGATACTTCCGCCGCAGCCCCGAAAATTCCAGGCTAGAACATCCCATCCTTCTTCGGTGGCCATGCGGGCCATTCCAGTTACGTAAGCCCGCTCGGAGTGTCCTTCAAGCCCGTGAGAAATAACCACCAGGCGTTTGTGCCCCTGGGTCCACCAGTCCAGATCAAGAAAATCTCCATCGGGCAATTCAAGTTTTTGCCTGACATAGGGTGGCTGAAAGCGGCTCCGAAACAAAACGGGATAAATGGTCTGGAGGTGTGCTGATGGAAGCCACCAGGGAGGTTGGTAAAGGGGAATATCCCAAAAGGGCTTGTCAGGGTTGAACTGGGACACAAATATCTCCGGGGTTGGCCGGTTTTGTATCTTCCGATTAGTGTATGTCGAAATCCGGCACTTGGGAAAGCTTCAGCTGAAGGTCAAACTTTATGGAAAAAAGGCCGGAGGATAATAATCGATTCCTCCGGCCTTGGGATTTATTAAAAAAACATGGCTTGCTATTTGGGGCAGTCGCCTATCCGCTTGCCCGACATGTTGTATGTCATTTCCATGTTTCCAGGCTGGATGGTGGCGGACATGGAGCCCTTCATTTTGTCCCCATCATAGGTGATGGAACTGTGGCCTTTCATTTTTCCTCCCTGATTGGAAGAAAGGATATCATAGCTGACCGTGTTGCCGTCAATTTTCAAGTTAGATATTTCGAATTTCTGTTCTGACTGGCCGGCTTGGCCTGTTTGAGGAATCATATCGTCCTTGGTGATGCACTGGGTGTGCGTAATTGGCGGCATTTGGGCGGGTATTCCCTTCATTTTGACATCAGTGGTTATTTTCCACTGGCCTTCCTGGAGATTGATTTTCGGTTCCGACTGACAACTGACGGTGAAAAAGCCGAGGGTTAACAATACGAACATTACAGTGAATTTTTTGGTCATTTTGTCTTTCTCCTTTAAGGGCAAAATTAATTCTCCAAGAATTCGAACTGCTACCTTAATTAAAAAAAGCCTATAAATCAACCTTGAAGATGAGGTTTATTTGTACCCACAGATGACCGCCAGAAATATGGCCGGAGGAAACCATATGATTTCAAAATGGGCTAAAAAGAAAGATAGTTTACTAATGAAAAGTGAGGTACTTTAGAAAGTGGAAAAGCGGCTCAAGTGATGTAAGAAAATCAAAAAAATGCTACAAATTTAATGGCTTAAATAAATATCCAAAGTTTCATGCGGGAGGCATGTTTTTTGTCCAGTGCAGATTTTTTCAACACAAGTTCCTTTCGGTAAATTCAATTCTTCAGGAGTTGAATATTGAAACCAAAATTTCCACCCGTTTCTACCGAAAAAAAGGAAACCCTTCGGCGCCAGGTGATGGCTTTGTTAAGTGAGGGACATCTGTCCGCCAAAGAGATTTCAATGGATATCGGTATTCGAGAAAAAGATGTTTATCAGCATCTGGAGCATATTCAACAGACACTTCGCCAGGAGACGTGCCAACTCATCGTCGAACCTGCTATCTGCAAACTGTGCGGATTTATTTTTAAAAAACGCACTCGGTTGACCAAACCGGGAAAGTGTCCTCTGTGCAAGGGAAGTTCTATAGAGGAACCGAGATTTTCCCTGTTCTAAACCGGTATTTGTTTTGCGGAAAGTTGCCGCGAAAGGCTTTTCCCATCACGATTAAAAAACTTTAAAAATCATTAGTTTTTATCGCTTGACAGCTACAGATCCTTTAACTACTATGCCCCGTTTTTTATAGCCCTAAATATATGCATCGTGCTAGTTTGAATGGCATGCATTTTTTTGTGCTGTTTAGACATTACGATGATTTTGCACCAGGAGTCGTTTACATTCAGACCGATGAGTATTTTCTTTATCCCCCGATGAAAATCAGTACCCAATAACCCCGAAAGAAACCTTGAAATCATGACTTGGCAAGAGCAACTTAAACAATTTGTTAACAGTATTGAAAAGCTTGAAAACTACATCAATCTGACAAACGATGAACGTACCGTGCTTAAAAACAATCGGACTACATGGGGAACCACACCCTATTTTGCATCGCTAATGGACCGCGACGATCCGAACTGCCCGATTCGCAAGCAGGTTATCCCCTCAGCCCTTGAAAAGGTTAACAAATACGGCATGGAGAATTACCTGGTCTGGAAGGAGAACCGGGCCACGGATGAGATACGACCGGACAGCATCGCCCGCCAGTACAGGGACCGGGTCGCCTTTACCGTCACCCAGGTCTGCGGCATCTATTGCCGCCACTGTTTTCGCAAGGAGCTGGTGGTTGACGGTGATCTGAAGCTCGATTTCAACGTCGATGAAGGTTTGCAGTGGCTGGTTGAACACCCCGAGGTGCGTGATGTGCTGGTAACCGGCGGTGACCCCTTCCTTCTCGCTGATGATCAGCTGGAATATCTTATCCGAAAGCTACGCGAACTGCCGCATGTTGAAATGATCCGTTTCGGTACCCGGACACCGATCGTGCTGCCGCAAAGGATCGATGCCAAACTCAAGAAAGTGCTCGGCGGCTATCACAAGGTTCCGATCTGGATCAATACTCAATGCAACCATCCCAAGGAAATCACCGAGGAAACGGCCCGGTGCGTATTCGATCTGCTCAGTTGCGGCATCAATGTCGGCAACCAGGCGGTGCTGCTTAAAGGGATCAACGATGATGTTGATACCTTTCGCAGTCTGCACCAGAAGCTGCTTACAGTCCGGATCAGGCCCTATTACGTTTTTTATTGCGAAGCCGCACCGGGGATCGACCACTTCCGCACCCCGGTTGAAAAAGGGGCTGAATTGATTCGTGACGCCCTGCGTGGACATACCACCGGTCTTGCCCAGCCGATGTATGTGGTTGCCACCAATATCGGCAAGGTTCCGCTTATGCCGGATTATTACATCACAGACAAAAATGAATCTGAGTACACCCTGCGCAACCACAAGGGGGAACATACAACCATCCCGAACGTACCTGATTAACAACATTGTGTTGATTGGCTGATTACATCAAGCCGGGCCTCGGCTCGCTTACTACCCAAAACCGAAAGAAATCAATGTTTGAAAAATCTGAAGTAATTGCTAACAAGAAAAGTGACCTTGACGCTGTCGAGTGGGCCAATCTTGACTGGCAGCAGGAACTAAAAAACAATATCACGAGTATTGACCAGCTTGCCGAAACCTTGCAACTGCCCCCTGAGGATTTTGGGGACTTGCGTCAGGTGGTTGATTTGCATCCGATGAACATCCCTCGTTATTATTTGAGCCTTATCGACCGGGATGATCCGCTAGACCCTATTCGTAAACTCTGCATACCGCAAAGTGAAGAGCTGATCGTCGCCGGTGCTATGGGTGATACGACCAAAGACCCTTACGGCGACGATAAGCATGACAAGGGCAATGGGGTTCTGCATAAGTATTCCTACACTGCGCTTGTCGTTGCCACTGAATATTGTGCGATGTACTGTCGGCATTGTTTCCGCAAACGGATGGTCGGCCTGCCCAATGAGCAGACGGTCAAGAACTTCCAGGGCGCAGCCGCCTATATCGCAGACAATCCTCAGATCACGAATGTCGTGATTTCCGGCGGTGATCCCTTCATGCTGCCGACCGATACTTTACGCCGGATGCTTGCCGCTCTTAAAGATATTCCACATCTCGATTACGTGCGCATTGGCTCACGAACTCCGGTAGTCTACCCGATCCGTTTTTTTGATAATGAACTGATTGAGATGCTGACCGAGTTCAATCAGCACAAGGCCTTGTTTGTTCCGACCCATTTCAATCATCCTAAAGAGATTACGCCGCTCGCAAGCGAAGCTCTGCTGCGCCTGCGACAGGCCGGAATCACCGTCAACAACCAGGCGGTTTTCCTGCGCGGAGTTAATGACGATGTTAAAACCCTGGTTAAACTGATGAGTGGCCTTCTCAAGATCGGCGTTAACCCTTATTATCTCTACCAGTGTATGCCGGTGGAGAGGGTTCGGCATCATTTCCAGGTGCCGCTCAAGGAAGGAGTCGAGATTGTCGACGCGGCCCGGCAGCTTATGGATGGATACGCCAAGCGGTTCAAGTTCATCATTGGCCACGACATCGGCAAACTCGAGATCTGCGGTCAGCTCGACGGCAAACTGATTCTCAAGCAGTTGCACGCTCGACCCGGGCACGAAGAGGAATCCTCTCGCATTCTGGTCAGGCAACTCACTGAAGATGGCGGTTGGCTCGATGATCTGCCGGAGGTCCCACTGTACTGATTTTGCATTCATCCAAAAATGTAATAGACTATTAATTTCAGTAGTATAAAGTAGCAACAGGATACATCCAGACGAGTACACCTGAGGCTTTGCTTTACCTCCGGCTCCATTGGCAGGTTCGGGAGGAAGAAGACTGGTTCCATTCTCGACATTGAGATTTTCTTTTAATTTTCTGGAAACTTAACTCAAAGAGGAGGAAACATTATGAAAAAACTGGCGGTATTGGTTCTTGTAAGTATCATGATTTTTGCGTCTGGAGCAGCATTTGCTGAAAAGTTGTATGTCGGTGTTGACACGGCTTTTGTCCCCTTTGAATACAAAGGCAAGGATGGAAAATACACGGGGTTCGATATTGATCTCTGGGCGGAAATTGCCAAACGCATCGGTGTTGAATATGAACTCAAACCCATGGACTTCAATGGCTTGATTCCTGGACTGACAACCGGCAATCTGGACGTTGCCCTTGCGGCCATTTTCATCAAGTCTTCCAGGGAAAAGGCAATTGACTTTTCTCACCCCTACTTCAGAGCAGGTCTGAAGGTCATGGTTCGAACAGAAAACAGCGATATCAAGGTTCCGGCGGATCTGAAGGGCAAAGTTGTTGCAGTCAAGCTCGGGACGGCAACTGTTGAATATGTTGAAACCCTCGGCGCGAAGAAAGTTGTCAAGTTCCCGAATATTGACCAGGCCTATCTTGAAGTTGCAACAGGCGGGGCTGATGCCGCAATGCATGACACCCCGAACGTGCTCTACTACATCAAGACCGCTGGCAACGGCAAGGTCAAAGCCGTCGGGCCCGATGTCAAAGCGGCCCAGTACGGGATTGCTTTTCCCCAGGGAAGTAAATTGCGCGAAAAGACCAATGTAGCTCTCCTTGAGATGATGGAAGATGGTGCTTACGCCGATCTGTACCGAAAATGGTTTGATTCAGACCCTGAATAATTTTGCAAGAAACACCTCTTTAAGTTGGAGGAACAGGGGGCTTCTCTGAAATAGTTTACACAGAAAAGCCCCCTGTTTTCTTGAAATATCTCCTAACAGGTGAGATAAATTAATGGGTTTTGAATTTTCAGTTATTCTCGAATCTATTCCGGCTCTTCTTATTGGCGCCAAATTAACCTGGGTGATTACCATCCTGGGGATTATCGGTGGCATGATCTGTGGTATTTTAGCTGGCTTGGGGCGCTTAGCAGGGACTCCTTCCCTTGGTGAAGCACCGCACGGGATTTACCGAACAATCTCTGTCCTGATCCGTTATGTTTCCGGTGGTTATGTCGAGACAATTCGTGGCACCCCGATTATAGTTCAGGCGATGTTTATCTATTTTGCCTTCCCAATGCTCGTAAAAGTTGTCACTGATATTGAACGGTTTCGAATAGAAGCTCTCACTGCCGCTGTCATCACAATTATCATCAACGCGGGCGCCTATATTGCCGAAATTGTTCGTGGCTCGGTCATTTCTGTGGACAAGGGGCTTTTGGAAGCTGGAATGTCCCTGGGGATCAGTCGTGCTCAACTGATCTTGCACGTTATTGGTCCGATAGCTTTCAGAAGGATGATCCCTCCGCTCGGTAATCAGTTTATTATCAGCCTCAAGGACACTTCTCTGTTCATTGTTATCGGGGTCGGTGAATTAACCCGGCAGGGGCAGGAAATTATGGCCAGCAACTTCAGAGCGTTGGAGGTCTGGTTGACTGTGGCAATTATGTACATGATCATGACAACCGTTCTCGCCATGACATTAAGACATCTCGAAAAAAGAATGAAAATATTCTAGCTGGCTGCAAATGATAAAAAAGGCGTCAGCTTTTTTCTTTTCAGAAGCCACAGGGAGGATTGATTTGTCTGCTTTTTTAAGAAGGGCAGGCCGCGAGCCTAAATAGAAAGTTGAAAATGAGATCGAGCATTATTGAACTGAAAAATGTATGCAAATCATTTGGTGATACGGAAGTCCTGCACAACATAAACTTTCATGTTGATGAGGGCGAGGTTGTCGTCGTCATCGGTCCGTCCGGGTCCGGAAAATCAACCCTTATCCGCTGCATTAATTGTCTGGAAATGATTAGCAGCGGAGAGTTGGTTGTTGACAGTATCAAGATCCCTGCTGAAAGACGTAGAGTTCGTCAAGTCCGGTTGGAAGTTGGGATGGTTTTTCAGCAATTCAATCTTTTCCCGCACATGACTGCGCTTGAAAATGTTGCTTTCGGTCCCCGTAAGGCGAGAAGCATGAAAAAGGCCGAGGCTGAAGAGATTGCCAGTGACCTGCTGGACAAGGTCGGCTTGGCTGAATTTGAAAACAAACTTCCCGGCCAGCTTTCCGGAGGGCAGCAGCAACGTGTCGCCATAGCCCGTGCCCTTGCCGTCAACCCCAAAGTCATGTTGTTTGATGAGCCGACATCGGCTCTGGACCCCGAAATGATTGGTGAAGTTTTGGATGTTATGAAAAACATTGCCAAGGACAGCGGTATGACCATGATTGTTGTCACTCATGAAATGGGATTTGCTTCCCAGGTTGGGAGCAGGCTTATTTTTATGGATGAAGGCAGAATAGTAGAGGAAGGCAAGCCTGAAGTTGTGATGAAAAACCCGAAGTCGGAACGCCTGAAGGACTTTTTAGCTCATGTGAAACATCATTAGGAGTCTGTTGCCTCTGGGGCTTTGTAACGAAAGTCTTTTCGTTTCTTTGGAATGCGACTTTACAATGTATTGAGAGCTTCCTTGTTTTCGCAAACCGGCAAAAGGCCTACCTGAAAAAGGATAGGCCTTTTTACTATCAGGGACACAATTGGCTCCTCAAGGTCTCCTGGATTGTTTTATTGGAGTTGAAAACACATGAAAATTTCCATCATTCTGGCACATCCTGATAAAACGAGTTTCAATCATGCCATCGCCGTGACTGCCGTAGCCACACTTGAGGGGAACGGTCATGAAGTTAATTTCCATGATTTATATGAGGAGAAGTTCGACCCCCTTCTGGCTTCCGGAGAAATTCCCAGGGATGCGTCTTTGCCGCCGGAAATTGTTGTTCATTGCAGGGAGCTTTCCGAGGCGGATGGGTTCATCATTATTCATCCCAACTGGTGGGGTCAACCGCCCGCACTACTGAAAGGATGGGTGGACAGGGTTATCCGACCCGGCGTTGCCTATTAATTTATTGAGGGCGACCAAGGGGAAGGGATTCCAAAGGGTCTTCTGCGAGCCCGGACAGCCGTGGTATTCAACACTTCGACGGAAAGAGAGAATGATGTTTTTGGGGATCCACTTGAGACCCTGTGGAAGAACTGTATTTTTGAATTTTGCGGTGTACCCGGGTTTTATCGACGGATGTTCAACATATTGGTTCTTAGTTCCGAGAAACAAAGGAAAGAGTGGCTCGAAGAGATCGGCCTTACAGTTAATCACTATTTTCCTCCAAAATGAATTTTCGGGTATGATATGATCGAATGTATCACTAGGAAAGGCCCTGAAACCAGCAACGCTATGGCTCAAAAAAAAACCCTGACAGTCAAATGCCCCACTTGCCGAAAGGATGTCAACTGGCATACAACTCCGACGCGTCCTTTTTGCTGTGACAGGTGCCGTTTAATCGACTTGGGCAAATGGGCGGATGAGGGGTATCGCATCGAAGGGGATAAGAAGCCTGAAGATGATGCTGATGAGCACCATTCGCAATAAAAAAGGACAGACATGTACCATTTAACGATTGAGACTTCATTTGCCGCAGCCCACAATCTTCTCCACTATCAGGGGGATTGTGAGAATCTGCATGGACACAACTGGAAAGTCGAAGTCACGGTAAAGGCTGAATCCCTTAATAAATCCGGCCTCGGGATTGACTTTAAAGTTCTTAAAAAAGAAACCAAAGCGCTTCTTGAAACTCTGGATCACAAATATCTGAATGATCTGCCGGCATTTACTGACCTCAGCCCTTCCTCGGAAAATATTGCCCGTTATCTGTTTGAGGAACTGGAGAAAGTCTTTACTGCCCACCAGGTTGCTCTTGAAAAGGTTCGTGTCTGGGAGTCGGATAATGCCTGCGCCGCCTTTACCCGGGAGTGAAGCCCGGCTTATCGAAATTTTTTCATCTATCCAGGGAGAGGGCCCCTGGGTCGGAGTTCGGCAGATATTTATCCGCTTTGGTGGCTGTAACTGGACCTGCTCCTATTGCGACACCGGGGTCGAAGCTGGGGAATTCTGCCGGTTCGAACGGGAGCCTGGGAGCGGACGATTCGAGGAAGTGCCAAATCCGGTTTCTCTTGCTTTCGCAGCGGAACTGGTTGCGACCTGGAAAGTGGCTCATCCCCGGGCCTACCATTCCATCAGCCTGACCGGCGGTGAGCCGCTTCTTCATGAAAAGGTCCTGGTTGATTGGCTTCCACGACTGCGGGAATTTCTGCCGCTCTATTTGGAAACCAACGGCACTCTCCCGGACGCATTGAAAAAGGTGCTTCCTTATCTTGGTTTTGTGGCCATGGATATCAAGTTGTCATCCATGACCGGAAGGCCCACCCCGTGGCAAGAGCATCAAGAGTTCCTTGAACTTGCCTCACAGTGTGGCTGCTGCGTAAAAGTCGTCGTGAGCCAGGGGACTTGTGAGGATGAGCTCATCCGCGCGGCCACGTTGGTGCGGACAACAGCACCTGAAATACCGCTCATTCTTCAACCTCTTTCCGATGAGGCAGGGGTTGCTATTCCTGCTGATAAGCTGTTGCGGATGCAGGAACTCGCCGCCGGAATTCATCCGGATGTCCGTGTCATCCCTCAGAATCACCGTTTTTTGAATCTTCTGTAACGTTTGTCTGGAAAAAATCTTTCCGAACCCTCGTGGGCATGTGACCGGAGAGAAACGCTGAACAGAAAAAAAGGCGGTTTAGAATCCGCCTCAATTTCTTTTATATAAACTCTTTAATTACATGAGTTACTTTTTTCCCCTTTTTCGTAGGTAAACTGCCATGCCCAAAAACCCGGAGCCTAGGAGGAGAAAAGTGGAAGGTTCAGGTACAGGAGTATTCGCGGTGCTGTTGGCTTTGGGGTTTTGGTTGTCCGGCCCCCGGGTTTTCCACGGCCCATCGAACTCCTGATTCGGGAAAACTTCAGCCAAAACAAGGATTTCTGGCTGCTGGCTGCCTGGTCTTCCTGCTCCGCCTGTTCCCTCAGTTGGGAAATTCCAGTTAAAAACCACCGGGCCTAGAGGACTGGTACCCCGGCTCCGTAACTTTTCTGAATTTTTGTTGGGGTAAATAGTTTGGGGTCCGTTCTGGTATCCGAAATCTTTGTTTTGAGGTCCTCTGGTGTCAAGCCATGAAATGTTCCTTCGGGTATCGGCAGAATTAAAGAGTGTTTCTCCATTTCTGGGGCCATATTCCTCTGAAGACCGAGATAAATTATTGGAAGTAAAGTTGCTGGATTCAGAAAACGATGGGACGAAATGCCGAACTGGCAACTTTTCATATCCCTTGCAGTGATCATTCTGGGTATGGCACGGAATGGCCAATATTGTTGAAAAGATGCCCAGAAATAATGATGTGGAAATAAATGATATTAAAAGAGTTTTCATTCCCCCCCCTTCCGTGGCAGGAATGAAGAAACTATTACCTTCTTGGTAATTATATCAGAAAATCTGTTTTTCAATATAAAAGCACCTGATTTTTCACAAAGAGTTAACAAATATAGGAGTAACCCAATTTGTTGCTGGAAAATTTAACCATGAGTGAATTTGAGGAGGGTTTGACCAGGACCCGGACGGTCCTGATACCTTTTGGCTCGACGGAAGAGCATGGTAGCCATCTTCCTCTTTCCACGGACACGCTTCATGCCGTCGAGGTTGGTTGCAAACTAGCGGAAAAAAGAGATATTTTTGTTGCCCCACCGATTCACTACGGTGTTTGCCGCTCTTCTTCCAACCATCCGGGAACGGTTTCCATTACCACCGAAACCCTCAAGGGGCTGGCTGTCGATATTGTCACTTCCCTCAGGAAACAGGGGCTCAGAAATTTCATCTTCCTGACCGGGCATGCCGGGGGAACTCATGTCGCTTGCCTGCAGGATGCCGGAGAAAAGCTGATTGATGTATTTCAGGATATAAAACTGGCGATTGTTACCGAATATCAACTGGCTATGAAAGAAGGGAAGAAGATTATTGAAACTCCCGACGATTCTCATGCCGGGGAGATTGAAACATCAAGGATCATGTTTTCTCATCCCCACCTGGTGAAAGGGGAGGGGAAGAAGGAGTACCCCGCTTTTCCAACTGGAATACTGGTGCGTGACAAGCGGCGCTTCTGGCCTGGCGGTGTGTGGGGCAACCCGGAAGTTGCGAGTGCCGAAAAAGGAAAAAAAATCGAGGAAATAGTCGTCAGTGCGCTGGACCGTTTTGTCGATAAGCTGGAACAGTGGGAAGAGTGAAGAAAAATTTCTATGATTCGGATATGGCCCTGTTGAGTTCCTGAATGAGAATATCAATATCCAGATCGTGAAATTCGGCACAATGATCGACTGATTTGTAAGAGGCCAGTTGACAATCCTGGCAGTCAAGCCCGAATTTCAGGAAGACCGGAATGGTCTGGGGGTATTGGCGGATTATATCTTCGAGAGTCATTTCCTTGTAAATCATCTTTCAATCCCTTCAGGTTATTCTTTCTTTGCAAATTTTTTTTCCAGTGCATCCTTAACAATTTCCGGAACAAAAGAGCCGACCGGACCGTTCAGAGCTGCTACTTCCCGGACTACGGATGAACTCAGGTAGCTGCATGGGAGGGAGGTCATCATGAAAATGGTCTCGATCTCTTCATTGATGGTGCGGTTGGTTTGTGCTACCTGGAATTCGTATTCGAAGTCCGAGATGGCACGCAGGCCCCGCAGAATGATGCGGGCACCTTTGGAAAAGACATAATTGACCAGCAGGCCGTCGAATGTGTCAACTTCGATTCGCGGCTCATGGCCCACAGCCTCGCGAATCATGCCGACTCTCTCTTCAATAGAGAAGAGGGAACTTTTTTGCGAGTTTCGGGCTACGGCGATAATTATCCGGTCAAAAGCATTCAAACCGCGATTAACGATGTCGAGGTGTCCATTGGTGATGGGGTCGAATGAGCCTGGGTAGACGGCGGTTTTCTGATTCAATTTTTCCCTCCCTCGTTGGAAAACTGAAATAAATGCACCATGGTTGAACCATAACGGCTCTTTTTTAATAGCATTGAAGGAAGAATCTCCTCCGGAAGGCCCTCTACAGTCGGAGTCTCGGCATAAAGAATGCCCTGTGGCGCCAGCAACTCTGTTTCCAAAATGCTTTTAAGCGTTTTTTCAACCAGGCCCTTCCCATAGGGAGGGTCCAGGAATATGAGATCGAAAGGCCCCTCATTGTGCAGTTGGGGCCAGCAGTCAAAAACCTCCCGGTGAATAATTTTGGCCTTTTCAGGAAATCCGCAGTTTTCAAGGTTTTTGCGGATTACCTGGACGGCCTGGATGCTGTTGTCCACGAAAATAGCGAATGAGGCACCCCGGCTGAGGGCCTCAATACCCATGGCCCCGGTTCCAGCAAACAGATCGAGAACCCTGCACCCATGAAGAGGTCCAATGCGGCTGAAAAGGCTGCTGAAGACAGCCTCACGAATCAGGTCGCTGGTGGGGCGGATTTTTTGTCCTGAAAAAGGGACAAGCTTTTTCCCGCGGGCGGAACCGCTGACGATTCGCACTTTTTTGTCCCCTGAGTAGCTGGCTTAAAAGAGTTAACATCATGAAAATACACGGAAACGCTATCATGAAGAGAAAAGAGCGTCAAGATTAATTCCCTGCTTTCAAGAGCAGCTTTCTTGATGTTATAGTATTACATTATTTTTGTTAAAAAAAGATGATGTTCTTTGCAAGGATTTGAAACTGAGAAGGGCATGGAAGTAAAACGTCTCGCATCTTACGCGGCCAGAAGCGCAGAAAGTCTTGGGCGCCGGCACCCTGAAGCTTTTAAAGATGAGCGGCCGGCTTTCCAGCGCGACCGGGATCGCATTATTCATTGCGCCGCCTTCCGTCGACTCGAATACAAGACCCAGGTTTTTGTCAATCACGAAGGGGATTACTACCGCACCCGGCTGACGCATTCCCTGGAGGTTTCCCAGATTGCCCGCGGCATCGCCAATCGTCTCAATTTGAATGAGGATCTTGTCGAAGCCCTTTCTCTGTCCCATGACCTTGGCCACACCCCTTTTGGCCATACGGGCGAGGAGGTTCTTAACCGGCTCCTGGCCGATTTCGGGGGGTTCGATCATAACCGCCAGTCGCTGCGAATCGTAGAGGAGCTTGAAGAGCGCTATCCCGGATTCAACGGCCTGAATCTTACTTGGGAGGCCCGTGAGGGGATCATCAAACATTCTCCCCGCTACGAGGATTCCGAACTGCTGGTAGATGATGAATATTTCCGTGGCAAACGTCCCACCCTGGAGGCCCAGATTATCGATCTGGCCGATGAAATCGCTTACAATAATCACGACATTGACGATGGTTTGAAGGCTGGCTACATTAGCTTTCATGATCTGCGGGAGGTAGAACTCTGGCAGGAAACCTATGAAAGTGTTCAGCGCAAATATCCCGGGCTTGATGAAGCCAGGCAGATTTACCAGACCATCAGCCATCTGATCGGGATTCTCATCGACGACGTGGTAAACACATCCGCTGAACAGATTCGCTCCATGGGGGTCAAAACACTTTCCGACGTGCGCAATGCTCCCCAGCGCCTTATCGCCTTCAGCTCCGAGGCACAGGGGAAAAATAAAACCTTGAAAACGTTTCTTTGCAAGAATCTTTATCGCCATTTCAAGGTCGAGCGGATGAGGATTAAAGCGGAATATTTTCTGACCCGAATTTTCGAGAGCTATCGCGATAATCCATCGCTGCTGCCCCACGATTTTCAGAATAAAATTCCAGAAACGGGAACTGAAAGGGTTATCTGTGATTATATCGCCGGGATGACCGACCGCTATGCAATGGATCAGTACAGGAGGCTTTTTGAGCCATTCGAGAGGGTTTGAGTAACTTCAGGAAAGATATAGTGTCAGGTGAACTTGCGTTAAAAATCAGTCCAACACTAAAGATATTTTTTTATCTTAGTGCCATTTTATCAAGGGCTTAAAAGGACTCCATGTATCAGGAATTCTTCGGTTTTCGGGAAAAACCCTTCAGCATCACTCCGGATCCTGTGTTTCTCTATCTGAGCCGGATTCACAAGGAGGCTTTTGCCCATCTTCTCTATGCGGTCAAGGACCACTCCGGTTTTGCGGCCATGACCGGAGAGGTCGGAACCGGCAAGACGACAATCTTGCGGTCTCTTTTTACGCAACTGAGCGCGGATACCCACCGTCTGGCCTATCTTTTCAACCCCTCGGTTTCTCCCGATGAAATCCTGAGCTTGATCTGCCAGGAATTCGGTCTTAAATATGAAGGACTCAGCCAGGCCGAGCTATTCGAAGGACTTAACCAGTTTCTTCTCAAAGAAAATGGAGATGGCCGTACGGTTGTTCTGGTAATCGACGAGGCTCAGAATCTTGGGCGCGAGGTTCTTGAACAGATCCGTCTCATTTCCAACCTCGAAACCGAAAAAGAAAAATTGATTCAGGTTATCCTCGTCGGACAGCCTGAACTTGAGCGGCTTCTTGCCACTCCCGAACTGCGCCAGTTGAACCAGAGGGTTTCCGTGCGATTCACCCTGAAAGCCCTTGATTATGACGATACCTGTCACTATGTCCGTCATCGCCTGAAGGTGGCCGGCTACAACGGCCTGTGCCCCTTTACTCACACCGCATTCAGAAAATTGTTTCGCTTTTCCAGAGGCTGCCCCCGTCTGATCAATATTCTTTGCGACCGTGCTCTTTTAATCGGATACACGCGCAATTCCCATAAAATTTCCGGGAGAATGGTAGGCCAAGCTGGTAGGGAAATTGGCGGTGGTTTTTTTTCAAGAGCCCGGTTAATCCATATCCTCCTGGTTGCGATATTAATCGCAGCTGTCTTTTTTGGTGGCGGGATTTTTTTCGGGTATCTGCAGCTTGATTTTCCCTTGACATCTTCTCCGGCACAGGAGAGCCCCATAAGGCAGAAAATTCAGGTCCCGCCCCCGGTCGAGGTCCAGGCCGAGGTCGAACAACCCGTGAAAATCGATTTTAGTGAAGAGCTTCGGACCTTGCAGGCCTCCCTGGCTGGAGTGAGCGAAAAAGAGACGGCTTTTTCCGCATTTAACGCTCTAGCGCAAAAATGGAAGGTGAAACCTCTGGTGAAAACTCTTTCCCCAGAGGTTTCCAGAAGTCTGGTTAATGTTGCTTATAACAGAGGCTTGCGGATTATCATCTTTCGCGACGGGCCGGAAGCCCTGGTCAATCTCAACACGCCTGCCATTCTGGAAGTGTCTCTTCCCGGTCTTACGGATAAACGCTTTCTGGCAATCAGTGCCCTGAAGGGCGAGCGGTTTTCTATTGTACCTTCTTTCCCAGGCAAAGAATCGATCCAAAGGGAGGAATTGCGCTCCCTCTGGTCCGGAAAAGCACTGATTTACTGGAAAAACTATCTCGATATTCCGAATATCGAAGACCCAGGATTAAATGCCAGGGAAGTGGGAAACCTGAAAAAACTTCTGCGTAGCGCCGGTTTGAGTATTGGGGATATGAATTCGATCTATGATCGGGAAACTGTGGAAGCTGTCACCCGTTTTCAGGAACTTCACCGGATTCCACAGGACGGAAAGGTAGGGCCTAAGACCCTCTTGCTTCTCTATCAGGAGTCTGCAGATTATAATCCCGTGCGTTTGAAGCAGGAGGGAGCAGGAAGAGGTCAGCCATGAGTTCCATTCTCGAAGCCCTGAGAAAACTGGATCGGGAGCGTACTGAACGCAGGGAAGGGGTTGTCAACATCGAGCGGGAAATTCTTAAGTCTCCTTCTCAGGGTGTTGTTGGCGGGCGCAGATATCTGGCGCTTCTTCTGACGCTTTTTTGTTCAGTAATAATCCTGTGCCTTCTTCTGATTTTTGTTTGGTGGCGCCCTTTCACAACTGTTGACAGCTCCAGTGGAACCCTCGTCGTAAGGCAGAAAGTCCCTGTCCCCGATTCTTCGAAAACCGGCCGTCTGCCGATGCCACAGCCGACGTCCAGACCTCCGACTGTGGGAAAACAGGAGCCGGCTTCTAGCCTTCATCAGGGTGACGCTGTCCCCAGGCCGTCTTTGGCGGATAAAGAGCGGAAAATGAAAAGCCCAACCTCCCAGTCCCCTCCCAAACCTGCCCGGGAAGTTCCTGCTGCCGTTCCTGTCAAACCGGCTCCGGCTGCAAAACCCGCCCCTGCGGTGAAACCCGCTACGCCTGCTGCGACTCCTCAGAAACAACAGAAAGCCGCCAGTCAGCCTCTTCCGAGGTTGTCAGTGACCGGGATTGCTTTCAGGGAGGATCGCAGTTCACGTCTGGCCATCGTAAACGGCGAGCCGCTTGTCGTAGGGGAGACCATCGAAGGTGTAAGGGTTGAGGATATCCTGGAAGACCAGATTCTCTTCTCTTTTAAGGGACGAAAATTTTCCCTTAGTGTCGGAGAGTCGACACAAGGACGCTGAAAGGGGAGGTGCCTCAGCCAGGCATTTTAGCGCCCCCAATTTCAAAAAATTGGGTTTTGCACTAAGGGCGAATACTATTTTTTTTCTGGCTTTAACCAGTCTCTCAAAATTCTTTTCCATCCCTTTTATGATTTCTTCCTCATTGGCACCCACCTCTGCCAAGAGAAATGCCAGCATGGCCTGGCCGTAGAAGATGTTGCAGTTCGCCGCATGGTCATCGAATTTGTCGTCGACTTTTCCATCCTTCCAGAAACAATGAAGAAGATTTTTATGGCCCATGACATCGCAGAAGCAATAGCATTTTACTGTCCCCAACAAACCGGGCTTCCTTTCCTCCGCTTTTAACCCGCCGAAAAAGTCATACTCCTTGACCGCTATTTTATAGCCGACTTCTACAGAATCACTGGTGTAGACATAAGCGGGGAAATTGTAGGGATCCCAATTTTCCTTGGGATATTTTTTTTCAAGGACTTCGCCTGCCTTACTGGTTAATTCCCCCATTGGAAGATTGAAAATACGGTCGAACCCTTTCTGTTGGGCCTTATCCATGGCAAGGCCTGTTTGAAGGTTAAAAAACAACACAAGGAGTAGAACACCAAACTTGAAGATCTGTTTTTTTATGTTTTTATCCCTTTGAATAAGCAGAGAACTTCAAAACCCAATTGTTTTACTTCGGTTTATGTTCATGCCCGGAATGCCCTTTGTCCGCGGCCCCTTTATTTTGCAGGGAATAAATGAAATTGACCAAGTGCCAGCGGTCGAGAGGTTCTAGCTGGGCGGCAAATCCCGCCATGCCCGTATCCCCTGAACCGTTGCCAATGATCCAGTATTTTTCCCCGGGGCCATAGATGCCGCTATGCATCGTGTCCTGAAAGTTGGCGGGTGGAGTCCTCATGGCCACCGCTGCCGGCCCGTCCTCTTTTCCGGTTGGGCCATGGCAGACAGCGCAGTTCATCGGAAAAATATTTTTCCCTTTTGACAGGGACTCCAAGGTGGGAGCAACCGGAGTTCGGTCCATAATTTGGAATTCCGAGGGGATGCTTTCTATTACCTGGAACATCGCTTTCATGTGCTCTATCATCGGATGCTCAGCGCCATGGGCTCACGGAGGACTTTGCGCTCCGAGGAGAGTTGTCCCAACCAGAAATACCGCAATTGTAAATTCTCTCAAAGGGAAAAACATTTATTTGCCGTCCTCTTTGCTACAAAAAGTTAATACTTAAGTTTAATGACATTTTGGCGGCGTTTTCCCATAGCTTTTCTCGGTTCCCTTTGCGATCCAATCCAGAAACCTTTTTATTCCCTTTGTCGCAGGTTTTTTTAAACCCGTGTCCAATTCATAAGCTTCCTTGCATTTTTCAGAGCAGAAATAGAAAGTCTCATGGTCAAGGTGGACCATAAAATTGGCCCCTTTTTCCAGTACTTCCATTCCGCAGACAGGATCCTTTGCCATGGTAGCCTCCTTTGGTTGAATTATGACGGGCTATGTCTTAATTATATCAAAAGAAGCTTTATATAGTTTTAAAGTTCTGAGCCTGAGGTTATTGGCAACGATGGAACCACAGTTGAAACTTATGGCCGCGGCTTTTTTCTGATAAACATTTATTCCGCCAACAGGATCTATCTTTGACTGTCCTTTCAAGGGGAAATTCAAGGGAAATTTGGATTCACGGTTCTTCGGGCAACGCCATCCCGATAGCACGTTCCAGATCGGCATAATATTTCAGATAGTCTGAATATACCTTCCAGTAGCCGTACTGGATTTTTAAAAGTGTTCTTTCCGCGTCCAGAAAGTCGAGAAAACTGATACTTCCCGTCTCGTAACCGGCTTCGGCTGATTGTAGCGATTGTTCAGCCTGGGGCATCAGAACCTTTTCATACAGGGTAACCGTTTCTGAACTAGTGCGGGTTTTGATGTAATTATCCTCAACCTCGAAAAGGACCTGATTCAAGGCATCCTGGTAACTGCTTTTTCGCGCTGCGGCAGTTTGTGCGGCACTTTTAACCTGGGAGGATAGTTTGCTGCGCCAGATGGGCAGATTGATACTTAACATGACATTGTAGGCATCCTGTCCGTTGCCACTTACATTCAGGGGACCGTCATCTACCTGGATGTAGTTGAAACCGACTGACAAGTCAGGAAAGTAGTCTTTTTTGGACAGGCGTAACGCGTCTTGACTTTTCTCCATAGCCGCAAGATTGGCTTTCAGTTCGGGACGGTGAGTGAGGGCCAGTTTTGATAATTCTTTGTTGTTCATTTTCAGGGTTCTGAGTCGGGGTTGTTCCGGTTTTCCGGGAGAAATCCCAGAAGGTCTGCCGAGCAGCTTGTTGAGTCTTTCTTCGGTTGTCCTCTTTTGGGACTCCAGCCCAAAAAGCTTTTCCGTCAGAGTGGTCATCTCCACCTGAACTTTCAGAACGTTTTGCTGGTTTCCTGCACCCGTCTCATATTTTGTCAGGGCTGACTCTTCAACCCTTGTCAACAGCTCTTTTTCCCGTTCAGTAACCTCAATCGTCCTGTTCAGGTAAAAAAGGTGGAAAAAGGTTTTTTTGACTTGAAGAATGATCTCTTTCTTCAAGGCATCATGGGAAAATCCGAAAGTTGCGGCCTCGCTCTTGGCCATTTCCGCGTTGAGACCCCGTTTCCCGTAAAAAGGGAACTTTTGTTGGAGCCCGAAAATCTGTTCCTGCGGGCCAACCCGGGTCTCGACGTTTTCAATGAAATACGTGTAGGAGAATTGCGGGTCCGGCATAGCTCCGCGGGCGGCGACAATCGCCTGGGCGCTTTCCCAATTGTTGCGAGCTGCCATAATAGCTGGGTTGTTCACTACGGCCTCTTGGATCAGCGCTTCCAGGTTTAAGGCAGGCCCTTTGGCGAACAAAAGGGAAGGGAACAGGAAAAAGCTGGCAGCCAGAAAAAGGAGAAAGAGATTGATGATTACATTCTTTTGGTGAACAACCATTGATCTCTCCACTATGCGAAAGGTTTAAATAGAAAACTCATTTTCTACCTACAAGTTAACAAACGAAAAGGGGGATGCAAGAAAGCCTTCTCTAAAGTTCAGGGACATTGAAAGTGGGGATTTAGTTTCTTGACAGAATCATATTATACATCATAATGTCGATAGATAAAGTCGAGATTAAAAAATGGCGGTTATATCACAAAAAACTAAATATGCCTTGCGGGCAGTATTCGAACTGGCCAAACTTCAGGGAGACGGGCCGGTAAAAATCGGATCGATTGCAGAGGCCCAGGCCATTCCTAAGCGGTTTCTCGAGAACATCCTTCTGCAGCTGAGAGGAGCCGGGATTGTTGAGTCGAGGCGTGGCAGAGAAGGTGGCTATCTCCTGCTCAGAGATGTGGAAAGCCTTTCCATTGGAGAAGTAATACGCCTTGTACAGGGTCCTCTCGATGTTGTCGATTGTCTTTCCAGCATGGAACTCAATCGCTGCCCTTTAGGACCCGAATGTCTTTTTCTTCCCTTATGGGAGGCTGCCGGTAAGGCCCAGATGGAGGTTTTTAACCGCACCACTTTCAAGGATCTTCTGAAAAAAGAAAAGAACCGGAAGCATGCTTTTGAAACCACATATTCCATCTGAGTCTAAAGAAAATTAACAATTTTCATCAGGCTCCATAAAGGTTTCTAAAAGATGAAAAAACGAACCGTTATCTTTTCAACACTTTTGATTCTTTTGGCTGTTCTTGCGGGTCTTTTCTTGTTCGAACGACAGTTTGCGGCCGAAAGGAAGCGGGAGGCCGTTGGACCTGTTACCGACCCTGTCACGGTTGCAGAGGTTATCAAGTACACCTGCGGAATGCATCCCTTTGTGGTTAAGGATAAGCCAGGCAACTGCCCCATCTGCGGAATGGAGCTCACGCCTATCAAAGAAGGGACGGACAAAGAAGCCGCCAAAACTACCGGCGAGCGAAAGATTAAATATTGGGCCGCTCCGATGGACCCCACCTATATCCGCAACGAACCGGGAAAATCCCCCATGGGAATGGATCTGGTGCCGGTCTACGAAGACGCCGCTTCCAGCGGTTCTACCATTCGCATTGACCCTGTGATTTCACAAAACATGGGAGTCCGGACCGCACTCGTAACCCGTCGCCACCTCCACCGCACCATTCGCACGGTCGGCCTGGTGAGCTACGACGAACCCCGCCAGTATTTGATCAACAGCAAGATCAACGGCTGGATCGAAAAACTTTATGTCAATGAAACGGGTCGGCAGGTGAAAAAAGGCCAACCACTGCTGAATATCTATAGCCCGGATCTGGTTTCAGCTCAGAATGAATTTCTCCTGGCGTTTCGAAATAAAACCAAGTTTGAAAAGAGCGGGTTTGCGGAAACAGCTGAAAGTGGGAGAAGGCTTCTCGAGTCCTCTCGGCGGAGGCTAAAACTTTGGGATATCTCCGATGGGCAGATAAAACATCTGGAAAAAACCGGTACGGTTCAGAAAACCATGACGCTTTATTCACCTTACGACGGCATCGTCAGCATGAAGATGGCTTTCGAAGGGATGTACGCCAAGGCCGGCATGGAACTATTCCAAATTTCTGATATATCCAAAGTGTGGGTCTATGCCGATATCTACGAATACGAGCTCCCCTGGGTCAAGGTCGGACAGGAGGCCGAAATTATCCTGCCTTTCATCGGCGAAAAGCATCTCAAAGCCAAGGTTGCTTATCTCTATCCCTATGTGGAGCCGAAAACCCGTACTGTAAAGGCTCGCTTTGAACTTGAAAACCCTGACTTTGACCTCAAACCGGACATGTATGTCAACATTCGTCTGAAAGCCCAGGAAATTCATGATGCCCTGGCAATTCCAGCTGAGGCGGTTCTGTATTCAGGCGAGAAGAAAACCGTTTTTATTGCCCTGGGTGACGGCAAGTTCGAGCCGCGACCGGTCAAAATTGGCATGCAGGATGAGGATGGGTATGTCCATGTGGCGCAGGGCCTTCTGGAAGGGGAAAAGGTGGTTACCTCTGCCCAGTTCATGTTCGATTCGGAAAGCAAGCTGCGCGAGGCGATTCAAAAGATGTTGGAACCGAAGACCACCCCGACCCAGGAGGCACATGAACACGCCGGTGGCGAGAAGATGGAAGACCTCTTTACAGATGACAAGGAAAAGCTGGACGACCTCTTCAAGTAACTTTGCTGCAACAACAGCCTTTTTCCCAGGCTAGGGACGGGCATGTTAGAAAAATTAATCGACTGGTCGATCAAAAACAAGTTCATGGTAGTGCTGATGACCTTCTTCGTTATCGTTGGCGGGTTGTACTCCATGTTTAAAACCCCGATCGATGCCATTCCTGATCTGTCGGATGTCCAGGTTATCATCTTCACCGAGTATCCGGGGCAGGCACCACAAGTGATAGAAGACCAGGTGACCTATCCTTTGACCACCCAGATGCTGGCGGTTCCCGGAGCCAAGGTGGTGCGCGGCTACTCCTTCTTCGGGCTCTCCTTCGTCTATATCATTTTTGAGGATGGCACAGATCTCTACTGGGCCCGTTCACGGGTCCTGGAATACCTCAATTACGCGGCCGGCCGGCTGCCCCCCGGGGTGACGCCGAGTCTTGGCCCCGATGCCACCGGGGTCGGTTGGATTTATGAATATGTCCTCGAGAGTGACCGCCATGACCTGCAGCAGCTGCGCTCGATGCAGGACTGGTTTCTGCGCTATGAACTGACCAGTGTCGAAGGCGTTGCAGAGGTGGCCGCCATTGGCGGTTATGTCAAGCAGTACCAGATCGAAATCGATCCCGACCGACTTCTGGCCTATCACATCACCATCCCGCAGATCAAAAATGCTATTCAGCGCTCCAACAACGATGTAGGTGGTCGGCTGGTTGAAATGGCAGAGACTGAATTCATGGTCCGGGGACTCGGCTACCTGAAGTCACGCCAGGATATCGAAAGCGTGGTGGTCGGCACCGACAGCCGCGGTACTCCGATCCAGGTGCGCGATCTGGCACGGGTGACCATCGGTCCTGAACTCCGCCGAGGCCTGGCTGAACTCGACGGCAAGGGTGAGGCGGTCGGCGGAGTGGTCGTTATGCGGGTCGGTGAAAACGCCCTGAAAACCATTGAAGCCGTCAAAAATAAGCTGGAACAGCTCAAGCAGGGGCTGCCCGAGGGGGTGCGTATCAAGACGGTCTACGATCGTTCCGGGTTGATCGAGCGGGCGGTTGATACCCTCAAGGAGAAGTTGATCGAGGAAAGTATTGTCGTGGCGGTCGTCACGGCCCTGTTCCTGTTCCATTTTTCCAGTGCCCTGGTGGCGATCCTGACCCTGCCAATCGCCATCCTGATCGCCTTCATGATCATGTACGCGCAGGGGATCAACGCCAATATTATGAGCCTGGGTGGCATTGCCATCGCCATTGGCGCCATGATCGACGCGGCGATTATCATGATTGAGAACGCCCACAAACACCTGGAGCGGGATCGGGGGAAGAAGCCGCACTGGGAGATCATTGCCGCTGCATCCAAGGAAGTTGGTCCGGCGCTGTTCTATTCACTGCTGGTAATCACCGTCTCCTTCTTTCCGGTTTTTACCCTCGGCGAACAGTCGGGACGCCTGTTCAAGCCGCTGGCCTATACCAAGACCTATGCCATGGCTGGCGCAGCCCTGTTGTCAGTCACCCTGGTTCCGGTGCTGATGGGCTGGTTCATTAGGGGGAAGATTCCTGACGAAGACAAAAATCCGCTTAACCGAATCATGATCCGCATCTACCATCCGGTCGTCGATTTTGTCCTGAAGTGGCGCTGGACGGTCTTGATTGCAGCTCTGGTCATTACCCTGACCAGCATCATCCCGCTGAAGAGGATGGGAAGCGAATTCATGCCCCCACTTAACGAGGGGGATCTGCTCTACATGCCGACAACCTTGCCGGGGATTTCAATCACCAAGGCGAAAGAACTGCTGCAGCAGACCGACCGAATCATCCGCCAGTTCCCGGAGGTGCACCATGTTTTCGGCAAGGTCGGCCGGGCCGAGACCGCTACCGATCCGGCTCCGCTTTCCATGCTTGAGACGACCATTATGCTCAAGCCGGAAGAAGAATGGCGCATGATCCCCAAAGAACGTTTCTATAGCGGCTGGTCTGAGTCCTGGGAGCTTTTGAAAAAGCCGCTGCGCTGGGTTTGGCCCGAAAAAGGAACGATCAGCATTGAAAAGCTGAAAACCGAGCTGAACAACGCGATACAATTCCCTGGCCTGACCAACGCCTGGACCATGCCGATCAAAACCCGGATCGATATGCTGGCAACCGGCATCAAGACCCCTGTCGGGATCAAAATCATGGGGGATGACCTGGAAATCCTGTCGGCACTTGGTGAGAAGGTCGAGGCGATCGTGCGGGAGATTCCCGGCACCCTGAGCGCCTTTTCCGAGAGGGTGGTCGGAGGCAACTATCTTGATTTTGAGATCGATCGCGAGGCGGTGGGCCGCTACGGGCTGACTGTCGGCGATGTTCAGGACATCATCAAGAGCGCAATCGGCGGCATGAACGTCACCCAGACCGTAGAAGGGTTAGAACGCTACTCGGTCAATATTCGCTACCAGCGAGATTATCGCAATGACCTGCAGGCCCTGGAACGAGTGCTGGTGCCGATCGCCGGCGGCAAGCACATCCCGATTTCCCAGGTTGCGTCAATCAGAATCAAAAAGGGCCCTCCTGGGATTAAGAGCGAAAATGCCCGCCGTACGGCCTGGATTTTCGTCGATCTGAAGGACATCGATGTCGGAACCTATGTGGAAAACGCCCAGCAGGTCATAGCGGAAAAAGTCCAACTGCCGGCCGGTTACAACATCGTCTGGAGCGGTCAGTACGAATACATGCAGGCAGCCGCAGCTAAGCTGAAGGTGGTGATCCCTCTGACCATTTTGATTATTTTCCTCATCATCTACGTGAACACCAAGTCGCTGGTCAAGACCGGCATCATCTTTATTGCCCTGCCGCTCTCATTAGTCGGCTGCTTCTGGTTTCTCTATATGCTTGATTTCAACATGTCGGTGGCGGTCTGGGTCGGGGTTATCGCCCTGGCTGGGATCTCCGCCGAAACCGGGGTGGTCATGCTCCTCTACCTCGACCTGGCCTTTGACCAGTGGAAGGATAAGCACCGTATGAACAACCGGGGGGACCTGGTGCAGGCCATCCACCATGGCGCGGTTAAACGTATCCGCCCCAAGATCATGACGATTGCCGTCATCATCGCCGGTCTGATTCCGATCATGTGGAGCCACGGTGCCGGCGCCGACGTGATGAAGCGCATCGCCGCACCGATGATCGGCGGAGTGATTACTTCGGGAGCCATGGAACTTCTGGTTTTTCCGGTTATCTATTTTATCTGGAGGCAGATGAATCTTGACAAGTCGATGACTGCTACCTCGGAAGGGGATATCCACAACTGATCCCGCCTTGTGAAATGGCACTTTTCGACTGCTGCTGGCGATAACGAGGAAAAATGATAAAATACAACCATTACAGTCAGCAATAAGGCTGGCAGATTGAAGGAGTAACTTATGAACAGGAAAATAGGTTTTTTTTCAGTCTTTATTATCTCTTTTATCCTTTGTGGTTCAGGGGCTTGGGCAATGAACCATGAGAAAACTTATGACACGGGCCATAATCAGCACTCCGGCATGATGATGGGCGAATCCATGGTCATACTCGGGCAGGCAGAGGTAAGCGGCATAAAAGGCATGGCGCACCTGAGTGATGTCAGAAAGCAGATGACAGCCATGGGGCGCAGTGAAACCAACCATTTTATGATGATGTTCAGTGATACAAAAACCGGGCAGCCCATTGACACTGGGACTGCGGCCCTGAAAGTACAGACCCCGGCTGGAGAGACGTTGGCTCCTGTCAAATTGATTGGCATGGACGGCCATTTTGGTGCTGACATTACCCTCAAAGAAACAGGAGAGTATCACTTTCTAGTAGGGACCAAGCTTGGGGATGGGCAGAAACGACAATTTCATTTTGATTACACACTGAAGTAAAATCCTCGAAGATAATGTTATACTTAGCCATTCGGTGCGCTGAGAGGACTCATGGAAAAAGTGAAATTTTTTCTGATTCTAGTCGTAAGTTTGACCCTCTTCCCAGGTGATTTTTCCGGATTTGTTGGTACTGGGGAAGTTTTCGCTTCGGACCAGGGCTCTCCTCCTGCAGTCGATGAAGTCGACGAAGCCGCCCAGCAGATGTTTCAACAGCTTTTGCGAACTTTGCAGCAAGCCATGGACAAGCTGGAACACCAGGTAGTTGAGGAGGGCAGGGGGCCATCGGGGGATGATGAGAGTCTGGAATATATTCTGGATAACGTCCCTTTAGACCAGCATCTCGACAGGGCGTTTTTTCTTGATCGAGCGGAAGAATTGAAACTTTCCTCCAAGCAGGTTTCTGCATTGAAGAGAAAACGCAATGAATATCACCGAGACAGCATTCGGTTGGGGGCGGAGTTGAGGATTGCAGAACTTGAATTGAGAGAAGTGCTGGAGAAGGATTGGAGCCTGGAGCAGGGTAAAAGTATGGTTCGGAGAATTCATCAGGTTCAGGGAGATATGCAGGTCCGTTATCTCAGGGCGGTTCGGGAGTCACTGGACATTCTTACGCCGGAACAAAAAGAAAAAATTTATCAAACGAGGTAAACGTTCCCTTTAAAAAAATATTCCAACCCTATCTTGATCAGTTGAAGTTAGTCGTCTCTTGTAAGGTCCCCAAATTTATTGCTCTTCTGGGAGTTGTTCTGGGGGTATAGCCGTCCAGCAGCGGATAAACCCGTTGTTGAACCTTTTCGATATGCCGTCGCCGAAGTTCAATAACTGTCCAGACATGTTCAACAAGTCTGGTCTTGAGGATGTCAATTTCGCTGATTGGCGGTTGAATTTGTTTGAAAATATTTTTCAGTAACTCGTGGCAGGCTTTGTGTTCCGCTTGGAGTTCCAAAAATAGTTGAATCTTTTCGGGAGAAGTATCCGTCTCTTTCAAGCAGGCAAAGATGGCTTCTTCCCGAGCATGAATGTCACTTGTAAAATAACCAAGGATCGAATCGACGATAGTATTTAATTTGTTCAGGTCCAGATGGTTTGTTTTCTCGATGTGACGGACGAACTTTTCGGCAGTTTTGAGTTGTATCAGGCTTCTTTGGTGGTCTTTTCGAAGATTGTCCAAAACGCTCATCAAGACCCTCCATGTTTATGTGGTTTTGTTCAGGCCCCCACAGAGCTAGTCAATCACAATATTCAAAGAATCAGATTAAGCTTCCCTGCTAACATTTAATGGCGGGGTGCGATTCGAAATACGCTTCAAGCCTATCGGATTTTATTTTATTAGCAACTTTTTTAATCCTTGAAAAGCATTGAACAAAAAGCCTGAATGTGTATTCAGTAAACTCTGATAAAATAATACTATGTGTTCTCTCAGCTAGTTACCGTGGTTTTTCCTTTTGGGAAAAGCTGGGCATCTAAATCTTTTGAATGGATGTCAAAGCCAAGTCAGAGAGCGGATTATGAAAGTATCCACCTGCGAGAAAAAAGATGCTTTGTTGCAGACGGCCTTGGATTTTATTGGAAATCTGTTTGTCGATTATGATCCCCTTGATTTTTCTGTGCGTTTTTGGGAAGGGACTACCTGGGGGCTTTCGGAAGCTGAACGGCCTGATTTCACTCTGGTGATAAAACATCCGGGCTCATTACGGCGGATGTTTCTGAAAGGGAACCAGTTATCCCTCGGAGAAGCTTTTATTTACGACGACTTTGATGTGGAAGGAGACATGGAGGCCAGTTTCCGATTTGCGGATTACCTCCATCGGCGGTCTTTAAGAATAGGGGACAGACTACGCCTTGGACGACAAGTCTTGCGGATGCCTGGCGGATTGCAAGCGGAAGGCCGACATTCTCGGGCTCGACCTGTAGGTTGGTTGCATTCCCGCAGACGGGATGCTGAGGCGGTAACTTATCACTACAATATCAAGGGTGAGTTTTACAGGCTCTGGCTTGACAGAAGGATGTGTTATTCCTGCGGTTATTTTCAGTCTCCAGATGAGAATCTCGATGAAGCACAGGCGAAGAAGATGGAGTACATCTGTCGAAAGCTCCGGTTGCGTCCTGGGGAGCGGCTTCTGGATATCGGCTGTGGATGGGGATCGTTGGTCTTGAATGCGGCCCGGGATTTCGGTGTAACGGCCCTGGGAATTACACTCAGTGGCCCCCAGGCTGAATGGGCCAATGAACGCATTAGGGAAGCGGGCCTGGAAAAACGGTGCCGTGTGGAAGTGGCGGATTACAGGGACATCGATGATTGGGAAGCGTTCGATAAACTGGTTAGTGTGGGCATGTTCGAACATGTCGGGTTGAAGCACCTCGACGACTACTTCAGGCGTGCCTACGCTCTTCTGAAACCCAGGGGGGTCTTTCTTAACCATGGAATTTCTCAACAGTACGGCTCAACAATCTATTCAGGCCCATCGTTTATCGATCATTATGTTTTCCCCGACGGAGAACTGTTCCCTATTTCCACAACGCTGCATTCCGCTGAAAAATCCGGGTTCGAAGTTCGTGATGTAGAGTCGCTTCGTGAACATTACAGACTCACCCTTCAACAATGGTACCGGCGATTGGAAAGAGTGCATGATGAGGCCAAACGCTTGACTGATGAGGCGACCTATCGAATTTGGCGGCTTTTTTTGGCGGGTTCGGCACACCAGTTTGGAAAGGGTATACTCAATCTCCACCAGACTCTTCTCGTGAAACCCGAAAAAGGCGACAGCGGCCTGCCGCTAACCCGTTCCGATTGGTATTCCTGAACGTTTTGAATGACCTGACAATGAAGTCCCCAACATATTCAGGCAGGCCTCTTGGACAATAAATTTAATTATTCGTTTGAGAAAACGATCCGCCAGTGCTTTGCGGTGCTGCTCTTCTCTTCCTTTTAATACATGCAATAATCAACCGTAAGGGGTATCAAAAACCTTCGGGGCGGGTTTCAGTAATTTTGATTTCGATCAACACATCCCCTCGGTCCCGGTATCGGGTTCCACTGAGATAGTTGCCGTTGGGCAGGCGATAAAGCTCCCGACGCTCGTTCCCTCCGTGGGGATAAGGCTCTTCGAAAAGAATTTCCCCTTTAAAAAAAACAGGCTGGAATCCATTGAAATAATCGTAACTTTCCATACCATCCTCCTTTTTAAAACGACCTGATGTACACTTCCCGGTTTTTCAATAATAGCATGCAAAACAGCGGATAAGGCGTTCTATCCTCTCATAACTGATCTTTCTTGACCACCTGTTAAAAGAAAAAAGTTTCCGTGATAAAGTCCTTTTTCCTGAACAAAAAAAGGCCCCGCCAAATTAATGGGCAGGGCCTTATCGCTTCCCCAGGAGGCCTCCAGGGAATTATGTTTTAATAGTGGTTAACATATTTAGAAAGCAATTACCATGCCATTGAAATTGAAACCTTCCATGTTTTCAAAACCTAATTTTGGTGTCCTTAAATTAGTACATAAAAACAGGGGGTTAAAATATTATAAGTGGAATACTTTTTAAAGAATCAGAACGTCCTGGTCTTGGATCGTTGGAGAACCTTTTAACTGGGAGGTAAGTTTCTTTAATTCAGGGCTGGCAGCCATGTTTTGTTTACTTTTAACGACAAATAATCTGCCAAAAATTGTTAATGACTGGGTCATATTTCCTTAAATACTTATTTATTAACTTATAATCTTGCTGCTAAAGGTTTGTCTCTATTTCAAGAAAATTAATCCCTTGTTGTGAAAATATTCCTCAGAAATGCGAGACTCTTTTTTTCAGGTTCTTCGTTTTGGATAGGGCAGATGGTCTTTATTTCCGTTGCACACTCCCTGCAAAGCTTCTGGCACTGGTCTTCAAAATATTCCTGACCTTGGAAAAATGTTTTTATCTGTATCCCCAAACCTCCATCCTGGGTTAGCCAAACACTTGCTTGGGGTTTTTCTTTGCTCCATTGAACTGTCCCCTGGAGGATTGATGGCTTTTGGCCCTTGGTTGTTATCACAATATTTAAAAGGGTTCCAATCGGATAAGATTTGGAGGTTACGATAAAAAAACCAAAGATGGACATGTCCTGAACCCAGCCGAAGTGGTCGAGTTCTTTTTCACCAAACCGGGCTTTGATTTCAGTGTTAAACCTTTTGCCCCATCTTCTTTCGACCATTAATGTTTTCTCCATCCTATTAAATAATATAATGAATTTTCTACTTCTGCAGAGAAAATGTTTTTCAGGAGGCCTACTTTCACTTCTCTACAAATTAATATGCAAGATACATTCTCAAGGAGGGCTTTGGCAGTTTTAAAAAAAAAAGAAATTGGCTGTAACCTTTTGCTGTTCGATCTTCATTTACCTGATAAGAACGGACTACAAAATAAAAAAGGAGGCACCAATGAAAAAAATTATTATATCAGGACTCGGTTTGGTTATGGTGACGCTGATGGCTATGCCGGCAGCGGCGGATAGAGGTGACAGGAATCGTGGAGATGGTTATAAAGCCGGCAAACAATCCCAATATAGGCACTCTGATAAGAAGTATGATAACGGTCGCCGTGCTTACAAGAAAGATTTAAACAGTGAGTGGCGGGAATTCCAGAAAGACAGAAAGCACAATAAACAGGCCATGAAACAAGCAGATTCACGCCGCGAACAAAAAAGAATTCATCGAAACATGGTTGCTGATTGGCAGAACTACAAACATGATGTCAGGAAGATCAAGCGGAATTACCAACAACAAAAGCATTACGGGTACAAGGATGATCACAAGCAACACAGAAAAGGCCACGTAAATTACCAGCATAATAATCAAAACCGCACACATGGCCCAAATTATCTGGCTTTTGGCTGGTGGTTCTGAAAAGGAATTTAAGGAAAAAGGGGCAAAAATTATTTGACTGGAAGTCAGCCCGGAAAAAGCGCCTCAGCAGGAAAAGAGGCGCTTTTTTTTATCCCTAAAGTTAAACCAGAGCTCTTTATTCGGAGGCGGGAATACCGGCCTCTACCGCAAAACGTTTGATCTTTCTGGTGGTGGTTTTTGGGAATTCATCTTCGCGCAGGGTGAACTTTTTGACGCGTTTAAAGTCAGCCAGATTTTTGCCTCTTGCCTGGACTTCATCACGGATCAGTTTTTCCACGTCCTCAATACTGAATGAAGTCTTGCCTTTGGCTGCTGCTAATTTGTCAATTGCGTCTTGATTAGGGTAGATCTGGGCATGAACTTCTTCAGCGGTATTGTCAACTTTGTGGCCGTAAATCATGACTTCGGCAATGAGGTCGCTTTTAAGAAGTTCATTTTCAATCTCTTCCGGATAGACGTTCTTGCCGTTGGGAGTGACTATTAGGTTTTTCATGCGTCCGCAGACGTAGAGGAAACCGTCATTATCCAGACGACCAAGATCTCCTGAGTGGTACCAGCCATCCACAAGCACGTCTCCGGTGGCGTCGGGGCTGTTAAAATAACCGATCATGACGTTGGGGCCTTTGACAAGAATTTCGCCGACGCCTTCATTATTTGGATTGGAAATTTTGACATCCACCCCGGGCAACGGCTTTCCGACCGACCCGAGGCGTTGCTCCGTGGGTGTTTCAGCGGTAATCACAGGTGAGGTTTCAGTGATGCCGTAGCCCTGAAAAATTTTAAGGCCATATTGCCGGAGGCCGTCAGCAATTTCAGGGTCAAGAGCCGCTCCGCCGCTAATAAAAACGGCCTGGTCCCCACCCATCGATTTGCGGATTTTGTTCTGGATCAGACCTCTCGTGGCAGGGAGGTTAAAAAGAGCTCTGGAAAGGAAATTTTCACTTATCTTTTTATGGATGCGGTTGAAAAAGACCCTGTAAAGTGCTGGAACACCAAGGAGAAAGTTAGGTTTAAGCTCCTCCAGGTTGGGGCCGATTTTTTTTAGAGATTCAACAAATGAAACGGTTCCACCTGCTGAAAGGGGAAGAAGTATCCCTAATACCTGCTCAAAAATGTGGTGAATGGGGAGAATGGAAAGCATATGGATGTCAGGGGTGAGGTTATAGAGCTGAATGCCCGCATGAACGTTCGACATGATATTAGCGTGACTGAGAAGGGCACCTTTGGAACGTCCGGTCGTTCCCGAGGTATAGATGATAACGGCCGGTTCCTGGGGTTCATGGGTCGGGGGTGAAGGTGGCTCCTTACGGGTGAAGTCAGCCAGGTATACCAGACGTTTCTTTTTAACCAGCTGCCGTCTGAGAACATCTACGTCGGAGAGAAGGTGGGGAATCGGCTTGCCCGGTTTTTCCGGTTTGTGGAATTTTGTTAACAGGGAAGAGTGAAAACTTTCCGCCAGGTGTTCCAGGTTGCCGGCCTCTTCTTCCGGAAGATTGTATTTTTTTGTGAGACGGCGCCACTCGGAAACAATTTCATCCAGCATCAGTTCGAGAGATGGATCGGCCACCCCTGTCGCTGTTTCAGGGTAAATTATAATAATTTTTTGAAGGTCGTGCAGATCGGATGTCAGTGAAACAATGGTATCCAGATAGGCCTCTTCAGTAAAAATGACCCTGGCACCACAGTCCGCGAGAATATGCCGGATCTCTCCACCTTTCAGATCCTTGTCTACGGGGACAACAACGGCATCGCTTCTTAGGATTCCAAGGTAAGTGGTAACCCATTCCGGTGAAGGGCCGGCAAGGAGGGCAGCCCGTTCCCCCTTTTTAATGCCGAAATGCTGGAGTCCCGAGGAAATCAACTCCGATTTCAGCCATAAGGCGCTGTAGCTTAAAGATTGCCACGAATCACCAATTTTCTTTTCCAGGGCGTTTTTCCCACCTTGCTTGAAGCAGGTTTCCATGATCTGGCCGTCGATTGTTTTCATCCAAAACCACCTTGAAGTAAAATTCAACAACAGGCACTTGGTGCCGCAAGAAATCGCTTTTTAAACTCAAGCGAAACAATTATAGAATAATTTCTAATAAAAATTAAAAACAATCCGGTTAGAAAAACTGAGCTTATAAAAAGACGAGGATTCAGTTTGAGTGTAAAACTTTCGGGAATTTTTCATGAACCCTGCAGGAGCCCGATGTTTCAATGTATCAGAAAAAACGTCTGTAATTCATTATGATTTTACAATTTTATCGCGTCCTTGAAAAGTCTTAATATTCCTTTACATCGCTCTTCCTTTCTAGTAATTTTAGCTGTTAACAAATTACATCCCTGTCGAAATTGATGCAGACCTGAAAATGGATAAAAAATACATTCGGAATTTTTCAATCATCGCCCACATTGATCACGGCAAATCTACCCTTGCAGACCGCCTTCTTGAAGAAACGGGTGCGCTGACTCAGCGGGAGAAAACCGATCAGTTTCTGGATAAGATGGAACTTGAAAAAGAACGTGGGATTACTATAAAGGCCCAGTCTGTAAGGCTTAAATACAAGGCGGATGATGGCCAGGATTATATTCTTAACCTGATTGATACCCCTGGGCATGTCGATTTTTCCTACGAAGTTAGCCGTTCTCTCAGCGCTTGCGAAGGTGCCTTGCTGGTTGTGGATGCTTCCCAAGGGGTCCAAGCCCAGACCTTGGCAAATGTATATCTGGCGATCGATCAAAATCTTGAAGTTTTTCCTGTTCTGAATAAGATCGACCTTCCCAGCGCTGATCCGGAACGGGTCAAAGAGGAAATTGAAGAAATTATAGGTCTCGATGCATCGGATGCTATTGAAGCCAGTGCCAAGGAAGGGATTGGTATTCACGACCTTCTTGAGGCTCTGGTTCAAAAGATTCCCCCTCCGGGCGGCAACCTGGATGCGCCCCTCAAGGCACTTATTTTTGATTCCTGGTATGATTCGTACCAGGGGGTTATCATCCTTGCCAGAGTTGTGGACGGGAAAATCTCCAAAGGGGATAAAATCCTTTTAATGTCCAACCGCAAATCCTTCGAAGTTGTTAAAGTAGGGGTCTTCAGCCCTCATCCCTTTGAAACACCCGCCCTCCAGGCCGGGGAAGTTGGTTTTATTATTGCCAGCATCAAAATTGTTGGTGATGCCAGAGTGGGGGAGACCATTACCCAGTTCCATCGTCCCGCGGACAAACCGCTGCCTGGTTATCAGGTGGTCAAGCCCATGGTTTTTTCGGGGCTTTACCCCATTGATCCTGGTGAGTATGATGATCTGCGGGATGCCATGGAAAAACTTCAGCTGAACGACTCATCCTTTTCCTTCGAGCCTGAAACATCGGTGGCCCTTGGCTTCGGTTTTCGCTGTGGGTTTCTCGGATTGCTGCACATGGAGATTATTCAGGAGCGCCTTGAACGTGAATTTGATGTCGGGCTTATAACCACGGCACCTACGGTTGTCTACCACGTGCATACTACCGACGGTGTCGTGTTGACAGTGGACAGCGCCACCAAGCTGCCCGAAGAGCAGGCGATCGAAACCATTGAAGAGCCTTTTATCAAGGCCTCCATCCACCTTCCCCATGAATTTGTCGGTGCGGTTCTGGCGCTGTGCGAAGAGAAGCGCGGCATTCAGGATGAAATCAGATATCTTACCTCCGATCGGGTCATGGTGGTTTATGAGCTGCCCCTTAACGAGGTTGTGCTTGACTTTTACGATCGCTTGAAAACCATCACCCGGGGTTATGCCTCTCTCGATTACGATCTTCTGGACTATCGGGCCAGTAAGCTGGTGCGTCTTAATATTCTCATTAACGGCGAAGCAGTCGATGCTCTGTCCTTGATTGTCCACCGTGACAAGGCTGCTCAGCAGGGACGGGAGTTGACTTCGAAAATGAAAGAGTTCATTCCCCGTCAGCAATATGAAGTGGCAATTCAGGCGGCCATTGGCAACAAGGTTATTGCCAGGGTTAATGTCAAGGCCCTTCGGAAAGATGTTACGGCTAAATGTTATGGTGGTGATATCACCCGCAAACGCAAACTGCTGGAAAAACAGAAGGAAGGAAAGAAACGGATGAAGCAGGTTGGCCGGGTTGAGATTCCTCAGGAAGCTTTTCTTGCAATTCTTAAAGTAAAAGAGCCGAAACAATGAAAAAATCCGATAAAGTAGATGCTGTGGTCCCTAAAAGTAAATCCCGTAAAAAGCCGTGGTACAGGGAATATCTCGAAGCCCTTATCGTCGCCGCAATTCTTGCTCTCCTGATTCGAACCTTTGTGGTTCAGGCCTTTAAAATCCCATCCGGGTCCATGGAAGACACCCTGCTAATTGGCGATCATCTACTGGTGAACAAATTCATTTACGGAAGCCATATTCCTTTCACGGATTCCTGGGTGCTTCCCTTACGGGATCCCGGCCGGGGAGACATCATTGTTTTCGAATTTCCTGAGGACGCAGAGAAATCCTATTTTGATCGCAGGGATTTTATAAAAAGAGTGATCGGAGTTCCGGGAGATCTCGTGGAAGTGCGTAATAAAAAGGTCTTTGTTAATGGTCAGGTCCTCCGCGTGCCCCAGGAGGTTCATAAGGACGCCGCTGTTCTTCCCGCGGATAAAGCCCCCAGGGATTTCATGAAACCCGTGAGGGTCCCTGAAGGGATGTATTTTGTTATGGGTGATAACCGTGACCATTCCTATGACAGCCGTTTTTGGGGTTTTGTTGATCGCAAAAAAATCAAAGGGCTGGCTTTTATTAAATACTGGTCCTGGGACAACCATAAACACTGGCCCCGCTGGGGGCGGATCGGGCGACCGATCTATTGAGAAAGAACCTGACAGAAACTAGAGATTAATTTTCTGTTGCTCAACCCGATTAACCTTGTTACAGTAGCTGCACTTCAAAATACAATCTGTGAATTGTCCCTTTTAAGTTAATCCAGAGAGGTTAGCAAGGGTGGCAGAAATCTCAAAAAAGTCTATTTACTCTCGCTTTCAGGACCTTCCCGGCATCCGCTGGGAAGGTCTTTTTTTGTCTGCCCGGTTTATCCATAAATACTTCTCATGAATAAACCAAATTAAAAATGTGGAGAATGCTTATGGCCGAATCCAGCACTCTCATTCTCGATAAAGCCGGGATTCACCGAGCTTTAACCCGGGTTTCACACGAAATACTTGAGAGAAACAAGGGGACTGCTGACCTCGCTCTGGTCGGCATCCGTACCGGCGGCGATTTCCTCGCCCTGCAGTTAGCTGATATGATCGGCAGGATAGAGAATGTCGTAATTCCCGTTGGGGTGATCGATATCACCCTCTACCGCGATGATCTGGGCCACCGTGAAATTCGTCCCATTGAAAAGACTAGTCTCCCTTTTTCGCTTGATGACAGGCAGGTGGTGCTGGTGGATGATGTTCTCTTCACCGGACGCACCATCCGTGCTGCCATGGACGCGCTCATCGATCTTGGACGGCCGAGAAATATCCAGTTGGCAGTCCTTGTTGACCGGGGGCACCGGGAGCTCCCCATCCGTCCTGACTATGTCGGCCGTAACGTTCCCACCTCTCGGGATGAGGCTATCGTTGTTGAGTTTGACTCGGATAATGCAGCTGTCTCTGTGTGTCTTTCAAAATCATAAATTGCCAGTGGGGGTCGGCCATGACATTTAGTCATAAACATATTCTCGGAACCGCCCAATTGACGGCTGGTGACATCAATATGATTCTCGACACAGCCGAGAGTTTCAAAGAAATTAACCGGCGGGAAATCAAAAAAGTTCCCACTCTCAGGGGCAAGACGATTATAAATCTTTTTTACGAGGCTTCCACCCGGACCAGAGTCTCTTTTGAAATTGCAGAAAAACGCCTTTCAGCGGATTCCATCAATATTTCTGCCAGTGCTTCCTCGGTTGTAAAAGGGGAAACTCTTGAAGATACGGCCAGAAATATTGAAGCGATGCGGCCGGACATCATCGTCATTCGCCATTCAGCTTCCGGTGCACCCCACTTTCTGGCCGAACGTCTCGATGCATCGATCATCAATGCCGGCGACGGCGCTCATGAACATCCGAGTCAGGCCCTTCTCGACCTGATGACAATTCGTGAGAACAAAGGAACCCTCGAAGGGTTGACTGTCACTATTATCGGCGATATAACCCACAGTCGCGTGGCCCGCTCCAACATTCTGGCTCTGAATAGAATGGGGGCTTCAGTTCGCCTTGTCGGCCCAGGAACCATGATCCCGCCGGGGATCGAAAAGATGGGCGCAAAAGTCTTCACGCGCATGGAAGAGGGGCTTGAGGGGGCTGATGTAGTGATGATGCTGCGCATTCAGCTGGAACGGCAGGGGCATTACCTGATTCCTTCGTCCAGGGAGTATGCGCGATTTTTCGGCCTCAGCCGGGAAAAGCTCACAAATGCTCGAGCGGATGCCCTGGTCATGCATCCGGGACCGATGAACCGAGGGGTAGAGATCATGTCCGATGTGGCGGACGGCAGTCAGAATGTCATTCTCGATCAGGTTGAAAACGGGGTCGCAGTACGTATGGCTTTGCTCTATCTGATCAGCGGAGGACCTATCTCCGAAAACTGAGCAGGACAACGTTATGAAGATGCTGATAAAAAACGGCAGGGTTATCGACCCGGCTCAAAATCTGGACGAAAATCTGGATGTCCTTGTAGAGGAGGGGGTGATCAGCGCCATCGACCGCCATATTCAGGTCACGGATGGCGAAGTAATAGATGCGCAGGGGAGGGTAGTCACGCCTGGTCTGATCGACATGCACGTTCATCTCCGGGATCCCGGCCAGGAATACAAAGAAGACATCGCCAGCGGCACCCGCGCCGCCGCGGCCGGTGGTTTTACCTCCGTTGTCTGTATGCCGAACACCTCGCCGGTCAATGACAATATCGCCGTCACCGACTATATTCTGCAAAAAGCTCATGCCTGTGGTGTTGTCAATGTCTTTCCCGTTGCGGCTATTTCAAAAGGCCTCAAAGGTGAATCCCTGGCCGAAATGGGGGAGCTTAAAGAAGGCGGCTGCGTTGCCTTTTCCGATGACGGCCGTTGGGTCACCAATGGTGATCTTATGCGTCGTGCTCTGGAATATGCCGGACTCTTTGACATGCCCCTCATCTCCCATGCTGAGGATTTCAGTCTTTCTGGGAAAGGGGTCATGAACGAAGGTTTCGTTGCTACCGAACTGGGTCTCAAAGGGATCCCGCGTGTGGCGGAAGATGCAGCGGTTTACCGCGATGTCATGCTCTCTGAATTTACCGGTTCACGGTTGCATATCTGCCATATCTCTACGCGGGGAACCGTCGATATCATCCACGAAGCAAAAAAAAGAGGTGTCCGGGTCAGTTGTGATGTCACTCCTCACCACCTGACGCTGGATGAAGAAGCTGTCCGCGGCTACAATACCAACGCCAAGATGAATCCACCCCTGCGCACTTCGGATGACCTCGAGGCACTGTACCAGGGGCTCAGAGATGGTACGATCGATGCGATTGCCACCGATCATGCGCCCCATCATAAAGATGAAAAAAATGTCGAATTCGATCTCGCCCTCAACGGCATCGTGGGTTTGGAAACGGCTCTACCTTTGATCTTGAAGCTGGTACAAAAAGGGGTCCTTTCCCTGCAGCAGGCCGTGGCGAAACTTACTGTCGGTCCGGCCCGGGCTCTGTCTCTTCCCCGCGGTTCGCTGGCTAAAGGTTCGGCCGCGGATATCACCATTTTTAATCCGGATAAACAATGGGTGGTTACTGCTGAACGTTTTCTGTCCAAAAGCAGGAATACACCCTTTAACGGATGGAGCGTGAAAGGCCGGGTCACTCAGACCCTGGTGGCCGGAAAATCCGTTTATGAGGACTCTTATGTCTGATCCAACTCTGAAAGGTAGTGAGTTTTAAACATTATGAAAGCAATCCTTGCTCTGGCAGATGGAAAATTTTTTAACGGCCTCTCTTTCGGCGCTACTGGAGAAGTTTCCGGTGAAGTTGTTTTTAATACCAGCATGACCGGCTACCAGGAAATTTTAACCGATCCCTCCTACTGCGGGGAGATCGTTACCATGACCTATCCGTTGATCGGAAATTATGGTGTCAATACCGAGGATGTCGAATCCTCGCGACCCTTTCTTTCAGGTTTTGTGGTCAAGGAATACAGTGAGTTTCCCTGCAACTGGCGCTGTGAAATGACCCTTGATGCCTACCTGAAAAAAAATGGAATCATCGGAATACACGGAATCGATACCCGTGCCCTGGTTCTGCATATCCGCTCACGGGGCGCTCAGAACGGCATCATTTCGACCGTCGATGCTGATCCTCAAAGTCTGGTGGAAAAAGCCCGCCAGGCGCCAAGCCTGGTGGGTCGCGATCTGGTCCGGGAGGTTACCTGCAAAGAGCCCTATGATTGGAACGAGGGGCTGTGGGATCTCGAACATGGCTACGCCAAAGCAATCTGGCCGCCCCGGTACAAGGTTGTGGCTTACGATTTTGGAATCAAGCGCAACATCCTCCGCAACTTGGTTTCCTTGGGGTGCGCGGTTACCGTGGTCCCAGCAACAACCTCGGCCGAAGAAGTTCTCGCCATGAAACCTGACGGTGTTTTTCTCAGCAACGGCCCTGGCGATCCCGAGCCTATCACCTATGCCCAGGAAAATATTCGTAAGCTGCTCGGCAAAGCTCCCGTTTTCGGTATCTGCCTCGGGCATCAGCTTATTGCCCTGGCCATCGGCGGAAAGACCTACAAGCTGAAATTCGGCCATCGGGGAGGCAACCAGCCGGTTCAGCGGGGAAAAGGAAATAATGTCGAAATTACTTCTCAAAACCATGGTTTTGCGGTGGATGGCGAAAGCCTTCGGGATATTGCTATCCTCACCCACGTCAACCTGAACGATAATACGGTGGAAGGGCTGATTCATCAGAAAGTTCCGGTTTTTTCTGTGCAGTATCACCCCGAGGCATCTCCAGGTCCCCACGATGCCCGCTACCTGTTTGACCATTTTATTGAAATGATGGAAAAAAACCGGCAAGCCTGAACATTTCCCACCGGTTTTAAATCGCTATTCAAAAACCTTTTGCTCCTGGAAAAACCTAATGCCGAAACGTACAGACATTGAGAAAATACTGATAATCGGAGCAGGGCCCATTATCATTGGGCAGGCCTGCGAATTTGACTATTCCGGAACCCAGGCCTGTAAAGCGCTGAAGCAGGAAGGGTATAAGATTATTCTGCTCAATTCAAATCCGGCCACGATCATGACTGATCCTGATTTTGCCGATCTGACCTATGTCGAGCCGGTCACCCCTGAAACCCTGACAAAGATTATTGAAAAGGAACGACCTGACGCTATTCTTCCCACCCTGGGCGGCCAGACGGCTCTTAATACGGCGGTTGCTGTCGCAAAACAAGGTGTTCTGGATAAATATGGTGTCGAGCTTATCGGCGCTAAACTCCCTTCCATTGAAAAGGCAGAGGACCGGACACTTTTCAAAAACGCCATGAAACAGATCGGCCTTGATGTCCCGCGTTCCGGTTTGGCGCATACCTTTGAAGAGGCCCAGCAAATTGTTGATTCCGTCGGATTTCCAGCCATTATTCGCCCCTCTTTTACGCTTGGTGGGACCGGCGGCGGCATCGCTTACAATCGCGAGGAGTACAATGCCCTTGCTCAGGCAGGACTGGATGCTTCGCCGACCAGTGAAATTTTGGTGGAGGAATCTGTCATCGGCTGGAAGGAGTTCGAACTGGAAGTTATGCGGGATGTGGCCGACAACGTGGTCATCATCTGTTCCATTGAAAACTTCGACCCTATGGGGGTGCACACCGGCGATTCCATTACCGTGGCTCCGGCCCAGACCCTGACCGACAAGGAATACCAGATCATGCGCGATGCCGCCATCAAGATCATCCGTGAGATCGGCGTCGATACGGGGGGCTCCAACATCCAGTTCGCCATCAACCCGGATAATGGACGCATGGCGGTTATAGAAATGAACCCAAGGGTTTCCAGGTCCTCGGCCCTGGCTTCCAAAGCGACCGGATTCCCGATTGCCAAGATTGCCGCCAAACTTTCGGTTGGCTACACCCTGGATGAGATTCGCAATGATATCACCAGAGAGACCTATGCCTCTTTCGAACCGACCATCGATTATGTAGTCACCAAATTACCGCGTTTCACCTTCGAAAAATTTCCTCAGGCCGAAGCGACTCTGACCACCCAGATGAAATCTGTCGGCGAAGCCATGGCCATGGGACGGACCTTCAAGGAGAGCCTGCAGAAAGCCATGCGCTCTCTTGAGATTGACTCCTGCGGATTTGAAAGCCGCTTTTTTCACGATAAAAATCCCATGGAACTGACGGCGGTGGAACTGAGCCATCTTAAGGAGCGACTTCAGACGCCCAACTGGGAGCGGTTGTGGTACCTTGGCGACGCTCTGCGAGCCGGCCTGTCTCTTGAGGAGATTCACGAGATTACCAACATAGATCCGTGGTTTCTCTTCAATCTGCGGCAGATTATCGAAATGGAGCAAGAACTCATTGCAGCTGGAAATGCCCACTGTGGCAATCTCGATAAGATTCGGGAGGAGATTCTCGCGGCGAAAAAATATGGCTTTTCTGACCAGCGCCTGGCTCAACTTCTCAATGTAAGCGAAGTATGCATCCGCGACTTTCGCTGGAAAAGTGGCATCCGTCCTGTCTACAAACGTGTCGACACCTGTGGGGGCGAATTCGAAGCTTTCACCCCTTATCTTTATTCCACCTATGAAGAGGAATGCGAAGCTGCCCCAACTGATCGGGATAAGATCATGATCCTGGGCGGCGGGCCCAATCGTATCGGCCAGGGGATTGAATTCGACTATTGTTGTGTCCATGCGGCATTTTCCCTCTCCAAGGAGGGGTACGAAACGATTATGGTCAATTGCAACCCGGAGACGGTTTCTACTGATTACGATACCGCCGACCGGCTCTATTTTGAACCTTTGACCCTAGAGGATGTCCTGGAAATCGTTGATAAGGAGAAGCCCAAGGGGGTTATTGTCCAGTTTGGCGGCCAGACACCTCTTAAACTGGCATATGCCCTGGAAAAAGCAGGGGTTCCTATTGTCGGCACATCTCCTGACGCCATCGATCGGGCCGAAGACCGTGAGCGCTTCCAGTCCCTGCTTCATAAGCTTGAACTGAAGCAGCCGGATAACGGTATTGCCCGGACACCCGCTGAGGCCGAGAAAATCGCAGCCCATATCGGCTACCCTGTGGTGGTCCGGCCTTCCTACGTCCTCGGCGGGAGGGCCATGGAGGTTGTCTATTCTCCAGAACAACTTCAGACCTACATGAAATACGCTGTTAAGGCCTCACCGGAACACCCGGTTCTGGTTGACAAGTTCCTTGAATCTGCCATTGAAATCGATGTCGACGCACTTTGCGACGGCACGGATGTGATCGTCGGCGGAATCATGCAGCATATTGAAGAGGCCGGCATTCACTCCGGCGATTCGGCCTGCTCTCTTCCAGCCCTGTCGATTAGCCCGGAACTGACGGCGGAGATCCGGCGGCAGACCGTGGCCCTCGCTCTCGAGCTGCAGGTTATCGGCCTGATGAACATTCAGTTCGCCATCAAAGATGACACGGTTTACCTTCTCGAAGTCAACCCCCGTGCCAGCCGCACGGCCCCCTTTGTTTCCAAGGCCACCGGGCGGCCACTGGCTAAAATCGCCGCTCAGCTCATGGTTGGCAGAAAGCTCAAAGAACTGGGGATACTTCATGATCTGGTCCCCAAGCACATTGCCGTGAAAGAATCGATCTTCCCATTTATTAAATTCCCCGGTGTGGACACCATACTCGGCCCTGAGATGAAATCGACAGGCGAGGTTATGGGTATTGATTTTGATTTCGGAAAGGCTTTTGCCAAGGCCCAGTTGGCCGTTGGCGTTCATCTTAAGCTGCAGGGCAAAGTCTTTATCAGCATCAAGGACGGCGACAAGGCTTTTATGGTAGAGTCGGCTCGGAGGTTGACTGAAATGGGCTGGGAGATCCTAGCGACGAGCGGAACCGCCGCCTATCTTCTCAACCAGGGGGTGCCTGCTGCCCGTATCAACAGGGTTTCCGAAGGAAGGCCTCACTGTGTGGATGCGCTCAAAAATCGTGAGGTTGACATGGTTTTCAATACAACCTTCGGTGCTCAATCCGTCAAGGACTCCTATTCGATTCGGCGTACAGCCCTGGTCTACAACATCGCCTATTTCACCACTGTGGCCGGCATGAACGCCGCCGTGGATGCTATTGAATGTCTGCGTAAAGAAAACCTTGACGTCAAACCTCTCCAAGAGTATTATTAACCCGTTCTGTTTAAACCCCTTTGGATTTGGACAGGATATTTTTTTGTCGGCTACCATAATTTAAATCACGAATCGGGCGGGGTAACCCGCCCAATCAATTTTTTGGAGAGATACTATGGATGATTCTGTCCCCATGACTCGCGAGGGCCATCAACGTCTGCAGGAAGAATTGAAGCATTTTCTTCGTGTTGAACGTCCTAAGGCTGTTCAGGCCATTGCAGAAGCCCGTGGACATGGAGATTTGTCTGAAAATGCGGAATACGATGCTGCCAAGGATCATCAGAGTTTTGTTGAAGGACGAATCAAGGAATTGAATGATAAGATCGCCCGTGCTCAGGTCATTAATCCGGCGGATTTCAAAAACTTGGAAAAGGTTGTTTTCGGAGCCAAGGTTACGGTTTTTGATGTCAACGCGGAAAATGAGGTGACCTATCAGATAGTGGGCGAGGATGAGGCCGACATCAAAGACGGCAAGATTTCTGTGACCTCTCCCGTGGGAAAGGCCCTTATCGGGCATCGTCTGGATGATGAGATTCAGGTCGAGGTGCCTTCGGGTACCCGTTTTTATGAAATTGTAGACATCCGTTTCGAATAAACATCACCATTCTGAATTCCGGAGCGGCCGGGACAAGGCCAGTTGCTTCCAAAATCCGACTTAAAGGGTAGGGCAGATGCCTTTATCCCCCTCCTACCGGCGCAGCCGGGAACATCTCTCCACCTCCATGGAAAATGTCTACGGCGTCGGACCGCGTATTTTCCAGAAACTCTCCAAAATAGGCATTACCACTGTCGAAGACGCTCTCTACACATTACCGTTTCGATATGAGGACCGGCGCACCATCCGTAAAATTGTCGAACTTCGGGAAGGGCTTCAGGAGGTCTTTTGCGGTGAAGTGCTGCTCTGTGGCGAAACCGTAAGCAACCGCACTCGTAAACGTATTTTCGAAGTGGTGGTTGCGGACGGCAGTGGGAAAATCCATCTCAAATGGTTTCAATATCGCAAAAACTGGCTGAAAAACCAGTTCGCACCAGGGCGTGTCGCCCTTTTTAGCGGGGAGGTGCGGTTTTTCGGCGGGGTACGAGAAATTCACCACCCTGAATATGATTTTATTGAAAAAAACAGTAAGATAGATGAAATAATCTCATCTACTACATTGGATTTTGGACGGATCCTTCCGGTTTATCCGCTGACCGAAGGGCTAAGCCAGAAAGCCATCCGCAAGTTATTCAAGGTTGTCGTCCAACACTATGCACCTCTGGCCTTTTCCCCAATTCCCTCGGATGTGTTGAAACGCCATCAACTTGTTCCTCTGAGTCGTGCTTATCAGATGGTGCATTGGCCGGAAAACGCTGCTTCATTAGAAGAGCTTGGCAGTTTTTCTGATCGGGGACGAAGAACTATCATTTTTGATGAATTTTTCTTTTTAGAGTTAGGTCTTGCTTTGAAAAGGAGAGGGATCGCTCAGGAACAGGGGATATCCTTCGATGTTACCCATAAGTATACGAAACCATTAGCTAAAATGCTTTCATTCAGACTGACGGGGGCGCAGCGCAGGGTGCTCGGGGAGATCAAGTCGGACATGATGAAGGCGGTGCCCATGAATCGCCTGATCCAGGGTGACGTAGGCTGCGGAAAGACGATTGTGGCTCTTATGGCGGCCCTTGTTGCCATAGAAAATAATACCCAGGTGGCGATTCTCGCGCCGACCGAGGTTCTTGCGGAGCAGCATTTTCTCCAGTTTCATCGTCATCTGGAAACTCTCGGCTTGCGGGTGGCGATGCTGGTCGGCTCAACCCCGAAAAAAGAAAGAAGGGACATACTTGCCGGTGTGCTTAACGGCGATATCCACATGCTGGTCGGCACCCATACCTTACTTGAAGAGGGGGTTGAATTCCAAAAGCTGGGTTTGGGGATCATTGATGAGCAACATCGGTTCGGAGTTCATCAGAGAGCTAATCTGCGCCGCAAGGGCCTGCATCCCGATATTCTGGTGATGACGGCAACACCCATACCCAGAACACTTTTTCTTACCGCCTACGGAGACCTGAGCCTGTCGGTGATCGACGAGCTGCCGCCGGGAAGAACGCCTGTTCAGACCCTAGTTCATTCTGAAAAGGAGCGTGGGCGAGTTTTGCATTTTATTAGCGAAGAGCTAGGAAAAGGACGCCAGGCTTTTATTGTTTATCCACTGATAGAAGAGTCAGAAAAGGTTGACCTGATGGCCGCTGAGCAGAATTTTGAAATCCTCGAGAAAGAGGTTTTTTCTGGATACCGCCTTGGGTTGCTGCACGGGCGTCTGAAGCCTGATGAGAAGGAAACGGTCATGAGTCGGTTCAAAAACGGCGATATTGATGTTCTCGTGGCGACTACCGTTATTGAAGTGGGGATCGATATCCCCAACGCTACGGTGATGATGGTCGAAAATTCAGAACGTTTCGGTCTTGCACAGCTTCACCAGTTGCGGGGTCGGGTCGGCAGGGGTACCGATAAGAGTTATTGTTTTCTTATCCGTTCCCAAAAGTGCAGCGCCGAAGGTTTCGCACGCCTGAAGGTCATGCAGGAGACCAATGATGGTTTCCGAATCGCTGAAGCGGATCTGGAGATTCGTGGACCGGGAGAATTTCTAGGAACACGTCAGTCGGGTATGCCTGATTTCCGGGTAGCAAATATCCTTCGCCACGGAAGGATTCTTGAAGAGGCGAGAAAAGAGGCTTTCAAGTTGGTTGGAAAAGATAACTTTTTAACCAGTCCTGAGTATGAGGAGTTGCGAGAGGCCCTCCATGATCGTTGGGGGGGACGATTGGAATTAGCCAGTGTCGGCTGACTAAAATACCAAATAATAATTTTAAGTTTACATAATATATATTATCCGACGTTATATGTATCGAGAATATTTAGAAAGATCGTCTATGCAGCAAACCTCTTTTTAAAACCAAGTGGCCCCTGCTGTAGGATCAGGTGTTTTTTGTAATTTGATGAGATGGTGAGAAAAAAAGGTCTGGATAAGGTCGATAGCTAGCTGAAGGCTTTTTGCTTGATTATTTATGTGTCACCCATTTTACTGCGCTTTCTAATTCAGAAAATATTTCAATTTCATATGGAAGTTTGCTCGCCATCACCTTCCACATTTCAGCCAATGCTTTTCCAAAGCTTGAAGTTACAACCAGTGCAGTTTTATTTCTCGTTGCCTTCGCAGGATAAAGTTTTTTAACCATCTGAGAAATTTCTTCCAAATCTTCAAAAGCAAGATGGGAAGAAAGATTTCCAAAAACAAATATGTCGTTTGTATTTTTATAGTCAGGGTGTTTTATAATTAAAATAATTGCATTAAAAATTTCATTAAATGTTAAGTCAGTTTTAAATTCTGCCAACAAGTAGTTAGTTTTCTTGGTGATTTCGAACATCAGAAGTTCAATCTCCTGAAAGTTCGTTGACATTATTTGCTTTTGTCAAATCCTGTTGTTGCAATTGGTTCTCCCCCTTTTTCCAGTACTCCTGGCAGAGTCTTTTGTAGATTCCACGCCCCTCTTCAAAACATGTTATTTTTATACCCATTCCATTCTCTTTATTTGTAGCGTTGTCGGTTTCGCTTACACCCACACTCCACTGTACGAGACCCTTAACTTTAATAAACTGCTTCTTGGGCGTCAATAATTGAATATTTAAAAGGTTCCCAGCAGGTAAAACTTCCGTTGTTTTTATAAAAAAACCGAACATTGAAATGTCCTTGACGCTTCCGTTGTCGGAAAAGCACTCCTGTCCGAATCTGACTTTCAAATTTGTCCTAAATCTTTCGACCCAACGGCTATTTTCCAACATTTACCGGGTTCTCCTTTTGAGAGATTTATACTTCGCTGTCTTTATTAGCATTTTGAATGCCAATATTTTTTTGGTATTTTCCCAAGTACCCAGTTTTTTTGTTTGTCTGGTCTTTACTTTGGGATATCCTTAACTGACCATTAAGGATTCGGCTTTGATGGCACTATTTTGCTTGCTAAATGATTTTTAGTTTCCATTTTTTAAAAATTTGCATTGTGCCACGATATTCTTTTGTGTTATCCTCCAATTTCTAAAGTACGTTTGTGGAGATTTTTCGCTCGTTAGGTTGGCACAGTGCCAACCTGGAATTTAACACGCAGACCAACTTGGACTGGGTGTTTTTCCCGTTTTAGTGCGACAGCGATTTTCACAAAAAATGTCCCCACAGGGAAACAAGGAGAGAACAGTGGCAGAAGGAACTGTAAAATGGTTTAATGACAGCAAGGGGTTTGGTTTTATCGAACAGGACAATGGACCGGATGTGTTTGTTCATTTTTCGGCGATCGAGGGCGATGGTTTTAAATCACTCGCTGAAGGGGATCGCGTGACTTTCGAGGTAACGGAAGGTCAGAAAGGTCCGCAGTCGGCTAACGTGCGGAAAATCTGATCAAAAAATTGTTGCAAATCCCAAGGAGCCTCGCGAACTTTCGTGGGGCTTCTTTTTTTGAAAACGGTTTTTCTGCAGAACCTATTGCCAAGTTGCAGGGTTGACAACAGTTATCTTCCACCCTAAAAGGAGAAATTTATGGCCAGAAAACCGAATTATGATTATCAAAAACGTCAGAAAGAGCTCGCTAGAAAAGCTAAAAAAGAAGAGAAGAGAAAAAACAAAGAGGAGGAAGCTGCCAAGTCTACTTCGGAAAATGTTGATTCGGAAAATGTTGATGAGTAAGGCCCTCCTCCTATCCTCCTTCTGAATTCTCTCCCATCCTTTTCAATCAAGTCCTTGCATGCTTTCCGGGTGTGTTTAGACTTTTCCTCAAATGGAGTATTATAAATATGGAAGATAAAATATTATCAGTGGGCGACCGGATCGACGCCCGGTGCACCAAATGCCGAAAAATATTGAACCACACGATCGTTGCCCTGGTCGAAGAGCGACCTGCTCAAGTTAAGTGCAACACCTGTGGTGGCGAGCACAAGTATAGAAAACCTGCCGAACCTAAGGCCAAGGTGACCAAGGCCGCACCAAAAAAAATATCAAGGGTAGCCAAAGCAAAAATAGACCTGCGAGAGGCTGAACTCGAGGAATGGGAAGGGTTGCAACCGAAAATGATTAATGGTCAGGCCCTTGATTATGCAATGGATGGAAAATTTACAGTCGGTTCAGTAATCAATCATTCTGTCTTTGGTTTGGGAATGGTACAGCAGGTGGGTGGTCCCAGGAAAATCTTCGTTCTCTTTCAGGAAGGCAAGAAGCTGCTGCGCTGTGCATAATACAGCTTCAATCATAATTAATTAGGCTGTGGCCTGCCTGGCTGCAGTCTGCGGAGCCAACATTAATGAAAATATGTGACCTTTGTTCAACCATGGAAAATAAGCCCGCCAGCGCAAAACCCCACCAGTTCTTGTCAGAAATTTCTGAGCTACGGACCTTTCGGAGTACTCGGGTGGGTGGTGACTTCGTTGAGCAAGATTTTCAATGCCAGCGCTGTCAGGCAAGACTTACCCACAGCACTAACAAGAATGATCTCGGCTGGACCCTTTGGCAGGGCTGACAGCTTTTTGATCCTTTTGTTTTATCATTACCATCACTCGGTTCTCCTTTAGGGAACCTTTTTTTTTCAAATACTGGTAATTTCCTTTTTATAACCACATTGTAATTAGGCAGCATTCCCATCTGAAAGTTCAACCATCCCCACCGCAAGCACAGAGTTGCTCCCAACTTCTTCAGCAAATAGTTTTTACTGGTGAAAGTTTTAATTGTTTTAAGGAAAATTGCTGTGTTTTTTTCTGTAGGTTGGTGTTGTTTGCTTTAAAACATGAAATTGACGGGGACAAAAGAACCAGATTCAAAAAAGGCTCATTTTTTTCCTGTTATAGGGAGGAGGTTTTTTTTACTCTTTTTTATTAGAAGCACCGAAGGCCTTCATGGAAAACGAACGTCCCTCCCCTACCCATCTTTTTTATTTTAGGATTAGTGAAAAAAAAAGACCGGACTCAAAGTCCGGCCTATCTTTTTTAGTGGAGCGGGAAACGGGATTCGAACCCGCGACTTCGACCTTGGCAAGGTCGCACTCTACCACTGAGTTATTCCCGCGTAGCGACGTGTTTTTTTATGTCAACGGGCAATATTAATAGCAAATGGCCTTTTCCAAGTCAATACAAATTTATTAAACCTGTTTTGATTTTAGCGGGCAAAAACCCTGAAAAATTTTTGCATGTAATCGATGCCGGACCAGAGAGCCATTATCAGGGCGACATAGAAAAAGAAAATCCCAAAATTGTGCATGGATACGTGAAAAAGCTCGATTTTGAGGCCAAAAAGCCAGTAGTAATCATAATGAAGAAGCAGGCCGGGGATGGCTGTCATCTGAAAAATGGTTTTGTATTTTCCGAGGTTGCTGGCGTCAATAACGATCCCTTCAGAAGAAGCAATGGAGCGCAATCCGGTAACCACCAGCTCCCGTGTCAGGATCAGGAACACAGCCCAGGCCGGTACACGGCCTAGAGGAATCATCATGATGAACGCGGCCATGACGAGCAGTTTATCCGCCAGGGGGTCCAGGAATTTGCCGAGAACGGTAACCACTTCCCATTTTCTCGCCAGATAACCGTCAAGCCAGTCGGTAATTGCAGCAATGCCAAAAATTCCCGCCGCCCACAGACCGCAGGTACGGTTGTCGAAGAGAAGCAGGATAACCAGGATCGGGATAGCTGCAATGCGCCCCAGGGTAAGAAGGTTTGGGAGATTAAGCAGGCCTGTCCGCAAATTCATAAGGACTTTTCTTTCTCTTTACGATATTGGTCCAGATATGTTTTGACCTTTTCAACATAACGGACTGTTTCACTGTAGGGGGGGATCCCGCCATACTGCTGAACTGCGCCAGGCCCTGCGTTGTAGGCGGCCAATGCCAGGTCGAGATTACCGGAAAACTGGTCGAGCATCATGCGCAGGTACTGGCTGCCGCCGCGGATATTCTCCTGGATGTCGAAAGGATCACTGACCTTAAGATCCCGGGCTGTTTCAGGAATGAGCTGCATCAGCCCCTGTGCTCCCTTGGTGGAAACGGCTTTGGGGTCGTAATCGCTTTCAGCCTTGATAACGGCACATACAAGTTCTTTTTCAAGGTTGAAGCGTGAAGCGTAGCGGCGTATAAAACTGTCAATATCCCCTTCTAGCGGCTCTTCTTTCATAAAGAAGACATATTCCGGACCGGTCGGAGTATTGGAAAAATGAATGACACCCCGCTCATCAACGTAACGGTAAATATCTCCCAGCGCCGACTGGTGGAGGGAAAGAAACCCCGCCCAAAAAATCAGAACGGCTATTAAAAACCGCATATATTTATTTACAGACATTATCATTTCCTTACACCAGCTCGAACTATAATTCAAAAGTTAATGTATTTCAACCGTAAGACCTTGCCAGCCTGGCTTATTCATGAAGCATTGTCGCGAAACTGGTAAGTGTGCATCAGATCAGGTAAAGCACATTGACACGCGATGCAGGCGTACTTGCAGTACGTCGAAGAGCAAGGAGCGAGCACGGCCTGAGATGGCGTGCAATTGTCGGTTGGAGCAGAAGTCTTCATTAATAATCCGGGCTAAACCTTGACATTACTAAAGCCAGGTCTGATAATTGCGTCCCATCTTCTTTAAGTTCAGCAAGGAAAGTACCAATTCTCGGTCTTTTGATGCTGACGCAGGGAACGTTGTATGGAATATACGTCGGATTTTCTCGTTATTGGTAGTGGTATAGCCGGACTTTCATATGCCCTCAAGGTCGCTGAATACGGTACCGTTGCCCTTATAACCAAGCGGGAAATTTCCGAGACTGCCACCAACCTCGCTCAAGGGGGGATTGCCAGCGTCAATTCCGCTGAAGATTCGTTTGCCTCGCATTTTCAGGACACCATGAAAGCGGGAGTTTTTCTTTCCCATGAAAATGTAGTCCAAATGGTCGTGGAAAGTGGTCCCAAGGCGGTCCAGGATCTGGTCAAATGGGGTGTCCAGTTTACCAAACGAGATGATGACAGCTTTGACCTGACCCGAGAAGGCGGACACAGCAAAAGGCGTGTCCTTCACGCCAGGGACATTACCGGCCACGAAATTGAAAGGGCTCTTGTCAAAGCGGTTCACAACCATCCTGATATATCTGTCCGTGAATACCACATTGCTGTCGATCTGATTACCGAAGCCAAAGCCACCCGCAACAAAACTCTTCAGCAGGACCGCTGTCTAGGTGCCTATATTCTCGATATCACGAACAACCGGGTCCATTCTTACGGAGCTCGTATCACCGCTTTGGCCACAGGAGGGGTTGGTAAGGTTTACCTCTATACCTGTAATCCAGATGTCGCAACAGGGGACGGGATCGCCATGGCCTACCGTGCCGGTGCAACCATCGCCGACATGGAGTTCATGCAGTTTCATCCCACGACCCTTTTTCATCCTCACGCCAAACCTTTCCTCATTTCCGAGGCGGTTCGCGGCGAGGGGGCGGTTCTCCGCAACAAGGAGGGGCGCGCCTTTATGGAAGACTATCATGAGCGGAAAGACCTGGCCCCACGCGATATCGTTGCTCGGGCCATTGACAATGAAATGAAAACCTCGGGTGAGGATTGTGTTTTTCTCGACATGACCGCCAAGGACTCGGATTTTATCAAGGAGCGCTTTCCCAATATTTATCAGACCTGTTTATCCTATGGCATCGATATGACGTGTGAGATGATTCCGGTGGTACCTGCTGCCCATTATCTGTGCGGCGGGATCCGAGTGAATCAGTGGGGAGAAACGGATATTCGCAATCTGTTTGCTATTGGTGAGACCGCCTGGACCGGACTGCATGGTGCCAATCGTCTGGCCAGCAACGGCCTGCTGGAAGGGATCGTTTTCAGCGACCAGGCGGCGCGGAAGGCCCTTGAGCGCCTTCCGGATACTTTGGACCCCACCCCTTATATCCGCTCCTGGGATTCCGGAAGCGCCCGGGACAGCGACGAGGATGTGGTGGTAGCACACAACTGGCACGAGGTGCGTCTTTCGATGTGGAATTATGTCGGTATCGTGCGCACCGAAAAACGCCTTAATCGGGCTCTCAGGCGGATACACCTGATTCAGGAGGAAATCCACGAATATTACTGGAACTTTCTCCCAACTTCCGACCTTCTGGAGCTAAGGAACATTACCACCGTGGCCGAACTGATCATCCGCTGCGCCCTCGCCCGCCGTGAGAGCCGCGGACTGCATTACAATCTTGACTATCCCAAGAGGGATGACGTGCATTGGAAAAAAGATACCTTGATTAAAAAAAACCGTGTGACGGGAGAACCTGAAATTGGATATTCATGAGATCAGAGAGGAGATTGACCGCCTGGACGACGAACTTCTGCGCATCTTCAATGAGCGCTCGGCGCTGGCGGTAAAAATCGGTGAGATCAAAAAGCGGGAAGGACTGCGTATTTATGACCCATCGAGAGAACAGAAAATTTTTCGACGGATCAAGGCTAACAATCCCGGTCCGCTGGACAATCAGGCCATTGTACGCCTGTTTGAAAGGGTCATCGATGAATCACGAAGTCTCGAAAGAACTTTATCCGGAAAGTAAGCAGACACCATGCTGATCGTAATGCGAAAAACAGCCAGCGAAGAGGATTTGCGCCAGGTCAAGGAAGCATTGAGCAACCTGGATCTTGATTTTCATCAATCCACAGGGTCGGAGAGAACCATTCTGGGGGTGATCGGCGACACCTCAAAGGTTAAACTCGAACATCTACGCCCTCTTCCGGGGGTTTTGGAAGTTTTCAAGATTCCTTCGGAAGATTAAAAGGCACGTGTCTTTCCAAGGGGCTTCCATTTGAAATGGATGAGGCGCCCTGTTAGGACGCCTCCGGGATTCAGCTGCTTCCGACCACGTCACTTTTAGTGAAAATCGCCCGCATTGGGATCCCCTGAGCTTCCACAGACTCCCGTCCGCCCTCCTCGCGGTCCACAAGGACAATGATACCGAGGACTTCGAGGCCTTCTTCGCGGGCTCGCTCAACGGCCTTCAGGGAAGATCCGCCGGTAGTGACGACATCCTCGACAATCACTACCCGGGCGCCACTGCGGAGATTTTTGCGTCCCTCGACCCACTGACCGGTTCCATGTTTCTTCGGTTCCTTGCGAATGATAAAGGCCGGGATGGGGTCGTCCTTCAGGCTGCTGACCATAGCTGTTGCCGTGGCAATGGGATCTGCCCCCATGGTCGGTCCGCCAACTCCCTCCACAGGCCCCTCAAATTTTTTCACTTCTTCATAAAAGAGTCGGCCCGTCAGTACAGCGCCACGGGCATGAAGAGTGGTCTGTTTGCCGTCGAAATAAAAATTGCTTTTTCGCCCGGACGCCAGGGTAACTTCCCTTTCTTCATAGGAGAGTTCCCTTACCAGTTGCATCAATTCTTCCCGTTCCGTCATCTGATGCCCTTTCCCTTAGCAGATATTTTTTAAATAGTGTTTAAGCTAGCCCGGGTTATTCATGAAAACTTGCTGCTGCAACCGTCAATTTCACGCTATTTCAAGCTGTGTTCGCGCCTTACTCTTCAACGTACTGCAAGTACGCCTGCATCGCGCATCACTGTGCCCGGCCTGATCTGACGCACACTTACCGGTTTTGCGACAAAGCCTCATGAATAACCCGGGCTGGTGCCCTGTGCAGTAAATCCTATTCCCTAATTCTGGCCCTTTTGCCCACTGCTGTGGTTCCAACACCTCGGCTTAGCCACCTATGTCGGTACGCCTTGGCAGCAACCAAAATGCCTTGGAATTAATAGACCGTAGTTACCAAACAGGGCACTAGTGGCGCCCGTATCAGAAAAGATCCAGCTGCAGACCTTCCGCCAGACGGGGAAATTTGACAGGGTAGTGGCCACTGAAACAGGCATCGCAGAAATGGAACATATCGAGATCCTGGTTGCCGGCTGCCTTGCGTATTCCGTCCAGGGAAAGATAACCGAGTGAATCGGAAGTGATATAGCGGTTAATTTCTTCCACGGAATGAGAAGAGGAAATCAGCTCTTTGCGGGTCGGTGTGTCGATGCCGTAGAAACAGGGGAAACTGGTGGGCGGACTCGAAATTCGCATATGGACCTCACGCGCACCGGCATTACGAATCATTTTGATGATTTTTCGCGAGGTCGTTCCGCGCACAATGGAATCATCCACTATTACGACTCGCTTTCCTTCAATGACCTCGCGGACGGCATTGAGCTTAATCTTCACACCGAAATGGCGAATCGATTGCTGCGGCTCGATAAAGGTCCGGCCAACATAATGATTGCGCATCAGCCCGAGCTGAAAAGGAATGCCGGCTTCCTCGGCATAGCCGATGGCAGAGGCGGTTCCAGAGTCGGGAACAGGTATGACCACATCCGCCTCAACAGGGTGTATCTTGGCCAGCTCGCGTCCGAATTCCTTGCGCATGGTATAGACCTGATGACCGAAAATGACGCTGTCCGGACGGGCAAAATAGATAAACTCAAAAATACAGGGTGAAGGTTTTTTTTCAGGGCCTAGTCGATAAGACTCCACTCCTCTGCTGCTGACTTCGATCATCTCACCCGGTTCGATTTCACGGACAAATTCGGCTTCAATCAGATCAAGAGCGCAGGTTTCCGAAGCTACAACATAAGAACCGTCGAGTTTTCCAAGCACAAGAGGATGAAAGCCATTTGGATCACGGGCCGCAATCATGCGGGTCTCCGTCAACAGAACCAGGCAATAGGCTCCTTTGATGACGCCGGCAACATTTTGCACCCGCTTTACCAGAGAATTTGTCTGATCCCTGGCGAGTAGATGAATGATCACTTCGGTGTCAGTAACGCTGCGAAAAATGGAACCTTCGGCTTCGAGTTCATTGCGCAGTTCCAGAGCATTGACGAGGTTGCCGTTGTGGGCCAGGGCCAGGCTGCCCCGCGAGTAATCAACCAGAATAGGCTGACACCCCTTAATGCCGGTGCCGCCGGCGGTAGAATAACGGACATGGCCAATGGCGCTCTGGCCGGGCAACTGCTGAAAGATCTCATCATCCCGAAAAACATCGGCGACGAGGCCGGTCCCTAAGATGGAAGTCAGCTGTTTATTGTCAGAGGCGACTATCCCGCAACTTTCCTGGCCTCGGTGCTGCAGAGCATAGAGGCCGAGATAGGTCAGATTGGCCGCCTCCGGATGACCGTAAATTCCGAAGATACCGCATTCGTGGTGAAATTTTTCCTGCATAGTGGTCTTCTTTTAGGTCCTGTACCTGGTGATGAAGAGGTTGCGACCCCTTCCATGTCCCGCCTTTTACGCGGAACGTTTTCCCCATTTAATTGCCATCAAAGAAGCTTGTGGCGGATATAGTCGACGGCGTTGCGGAATATCCATACACCTGTGCCCTCCTCGGCCAGGTTGGGTTCACGGGTCCAACGCGGATGATGCGTACGGTGGAGGTAGGCTTCCGGGTGAGGCATTAATCCGAAAAGCCGTCCACTCTCGTCACAGACGCCTGCAATTGCCGCTACGGAACCGTTGGGATTCAGGGGATACTCCATGGTCGGCGACTGGTAATTCGGATCACAATATTTCAGTGGCGCCAAGTGTTTGTTTTCGATTTGTTCGAGTATTTGTGAAGATTGGACCACAAATTTTCCCTCTCCATGCCGCACCGGGAAATAGATGTTTTCAAGGTTGCGGGTAAAAACGCAGGGCGACAAGGGATCCACTTTCAGGTAGGTCCAGCGATCTTCAAACCGGCCCCCGTCGTTGAAAGTCAGAGTCGCACTCTGATTTCCATAGCGGTCGACAAGTGCAGGCAACAATCCCATTTTAACCATTAACTGGAAACCATTGCAAACCCCGAGAATAAGTTTCCCGTCAGCAATGAAACCACGAATCTGTTCGACAAGATGCTCCTTCTGGTCGCGAACAGCGGCCTGGAGAAGCCGGTTCGCTCCGGCCTTAGCACTTCCAAGGTCGTCACCATCCAGGAATCCGCCAGGAAAATTGAGAAAATGGTAATCTTCGAGCCGAACCCGACCTGCCAGGAGTTCGCCAGTATGAACGATATCCGCAATTTCAGCGCCGCCCTGTTTACAGGCGAGGGCCATTTCCTGTTCGCAGTTGACGCCGTTTCCGGAAATTATAATGGCGCGGACTTTTTTTGACATTTTCAGAGTCCTTTCAACGGCGTTTGCCATGCCTGCTTTAAGGTGTCAATCTCTGTCTGGACCAGTATATTGCCATCGGTCCCGTGAATAATGAAATCGCGGTTGCTGAGAACCTGGCCGATTCCGAAGCAATCCGTTCGACTGAAAAGAGATTCGAAGCGCCGGTGATTTTGAGATTGGATCGTGACAACAAAACGGCTGGGAGTTTCAGAGAAGAGCAGAAAATCATCTCGCAGTGGGCTGCCGGTTTTAATTTTTGCAAGATCGATTTCGAATCCGAAGCCACCCGAGAAAGAGGACTCCGCCAGAGCAACACCCAATCCGCCATCGGAAAGGTCATGGCAGGAAGCGATGAGGCCTTCCTGCATAGCCCGGTTGATCAGGGTAAAAAGATTACGCGCGTAGCGAGCATCAACTTCTGGAACGCTCCTGCCGAGATGGCCAAGCATGTCGTAGTATTCGGACCCCCCCAGTTCATGGCGCGTCCGTCCCAGGAGATATACGTGGTCCCCCGGCTGTTTGACATCCATACTCACAGCCCGGCGCACATCGGGAATTTTTCCAATCACGGAAAAGAGAACCGTCGGCGGGATGGATATCTTGGTCTCGCCGATCTGGTAATCGTTTTTCATCGAATCCTTGCCGGAAATCAGCGGCACTTCGAAGTTGACGCAGTAGTTATAAAGGGCTTTGTTGGTGCGTACCAGTTGCGCCGCCTTGTAATCGCCATCCGGGGTCTTGTCGCTTTTGATCGGATCGCACCAACAGAAATTATCGAGCCCGGCCACATGGTCAATATCACCGCCAACGGCGACATAGTTGCGCAGAGCTTCGTCTATGGCATTGGCCATCATGTGATAGGAGTCGATATCGCTGTAGCGGGGGCAGATGCCGTGGGCGACCACAACCCCTTCGAAAGTGTCGGCCAAGGGGCGAATAACGGCGGCATCGGAGGGGCCGTCATTGTCTTCTCCAACCAGAGGCTTGATCACCGTCCCGGCCTTCACCTCATGGTCATAGCGTCGCACCACGCTTTCCTTGGAGCAGATATTGAGACGTCCCAACATGGCGCAAAGAGTGGCGTTCATATCATCGGGCTGCGCAAATTCCGGTTCAACTTCGGAGCAGGGCCGCCAGCGGGCTTCAACCTGCAGTTGGGGGACCCCCTCATGAAGAAAATCCATGCCCAGATAAGTGACAGTCTTGCCCTTGTAGAGGCAGTGGAAGTAACCGGAATCGGTAAATTCACCGAGGTCGCTGGCTTCAACGTCCATTTCCCTGGCAAGCTGGAGAAAGGTATCGATGCTTTTTGGAGGAACAGCCAGCGTCATGCGTTCCTGGGCCTCGGAAATCAGAATTTCCCATGGCTGGAGGCCGGAATATTTGAGCGGACAGCGATCGAGATGGAGTTCAAAACCGCCGGTATCCTCGGCCATCTCCCCAACTGAGGAAGAGAGACCTCCGGCGCCGTTATCGGTAATGGACCGATAAAGGCCGCGGTCCCTGGCAATCAAAAGAAAATCGAACATGCGTCGCTGGGTGATTGGATCTCCGATCTGTACCGCCGTAACGGGAGAGCCTTCATGAAGTTCTTCTGAAGAGAAGGTCGCGCCGTGGATGCCGTCCTTACCGATGCGGCCACCGACCATGACAATCCGGTCCCCTGTGTGGGCCTTTTTCACATGCCCTGGCTGGCCGTTGATAAATGCCGGCATAAGCGCTCCCGTTCCGCAATAGACCAGCGGCTTACCGAGGAAACGGGGATGAAAGACGAGCGATCCGTTGACCGTGGGTATACCGCTTTTGTTGCCGCCGTGCTCTACGCCCAATACGACGCCTTCGAAAATCCGCCGGGGATGAAGGAGTCGCGACGGCAGTTTGTCCGCATGAAAAGGTGATGCAAAACAGAAAACATCGGTATTGAAAAGGAGGCTCGCCCCCTGCCCGGTACCGAATGCGTCACGGTTGACACCGACAATGCCGGTCAGGGCGCCGCCGTAGGGATCGAGAGCGCTCGGTGAATTGTGGGTTTCAACCTTGAAGACCAGACTCCAGTCGTCATTGAAACGGATCACACCGGCGTTGTCCTTGAATACCGAAAGGCAGATGTCGCGGCCTCCCTTAATCTTTCGAACCGTTTCTGTGGCTCCCACAACGTAGGTTTTAAAGATGGAGTCGATCTCTTCTGTTTTTCCGGTTTCGTCGGTGTATTCGATTCGTGAAGCGAATATCTTATGCTTACAGTGCTCGCTCCAGGTCTGAGCCAGGGCTTCGAGTTCGGCATCGGTCAGAACATTTCCGAGACCGACCTTAAGGCGACTACTTTTCACCTCTTCGGATTCGATGTAGGCTTTGATTTCCTGCATTTCCTGGAGATTGAGGGCGAGCATGCGATTACGACTTATCTCAAGCAACTCCTGTTCGGAGACATTGAGGTCGACCGCGTCGACACGGATTTCCGCACCGGAAGTAACTTTTGGAATTCGCACCTGAACCCCGGAGTTGGGATCGTATTCGGAACGAGGAATGATCTGAAAGGTCTGAATTAATTCGTTTGCCAGGTAATCGCCTGCGATTTGATGGGCTTTTTCGGGGGTCAAGTCCCCTTTTATCAGATATTGCACCGAGGTATAGACGGCCTCGCCGGAATCGAAGGCCCGGCCGATCAGATATTGAATAGCTTCCCGAGCGGTACGGCCGACATTGTCGGTTACGCCAGGCCGAAACCCGACTTCAATGAGGACGTCGAAGTCCATTGCCAGAGGGGTATTGACCGTGGCTTCCTGAATGACGGGATCACAGAATGGGCCCTGGGCCGCGTTATCAATTTCCTTTTGCAAAAGGTTCGCTTCGACCGTATAGATATCGATTGTCCGGACACTCTCCAGGCGAAGGCCGAAATGCTGTTCGAGCTCGCGCCTGACGCGGTCGCCGCGAGGATCCATGACATTTTCTTTGAGGCCGACTTCAATTCTCGAGATCATGGCTCTCCTACTCCGCAACCTGACGTTTGCCGAAGACGCGCTCGAAGATGGTATCGACATGGGCAAGATGATATTTCATGTCAAAAACCTCACGGATGCCTTGTTCACCAAGGGCGGTTACCACCTCTTCATCATGGAGAAGTTCTTGAAGAAAATCCTTACCTTCTTGCCAGACCCGCATGGCGTTACGCTGCACAAGGCGGTAAGCGACCTCCCTAGATGTCCCGGCCTGGGTGAGAGCGAGCAGAACCCGCTGGGAAAAGATCAGGCCGTGGGTGCGATTCATGTTCTCTTCCATGCGCTCAGGGTAAACCAAAAGGTTTTTAACCACGCTGTTCAGCCTGCGAAGGGCAAAATCGAGGGTGACAGTTGCGTCGGGACCGATGTTGCGCTCTACCGAAGAGTGAGAAATGTCCCGCTCATGCCATAAAGCGACATTTTCGAGGGCGGGAATGGCAAAACCGCGCACTAGGCGAGCAAGGCCGGTCAGATTTTCAGTCAGAATCGGATTGCGCTTGTGGGGCATGGCGGAGGAGCCCTTCTGTCCCTTGGAAAAAAATTCCTCAGCTTCGAGCACCTCTGTACGCTGCAAATGGCGGATTTCGACAGAGATTCTTTCAACGGAAGAGGCGATGACCGCCAGGGTGCAGAAGTATTCAGCATGCCGGTCTCGCGGTATGACCTGGGTTGAGATCGGTTCAGGCTGAAGTCCCATCTTTTCGCAGACATAGGTTTCGACGCTCGGATCAATATTGGCGAACGTCCCGACAGCTCCGGAGATAGCACCGGTGGCAATATTGTCCCGGGCCAGACGCAGCCTTTCCCGGTTGCGCTGCATTTCGGCATACCAACTGGCGAGCTTGAGGCCGAAGGTAATTGGCTCAGCATGAATACCGTGAGAGCGGCCGATGCAGACCGTGTCTTTGTGCTCCCAGGCGCGTTCTCGAATTGACTCGAGAAGCATGGTCACATCCTGAATCAACTCTTCCGCGGCCTGTTTCATCTGAACGGAAAAACAGGTGTCGAGAATATCGGAGGAGGTCATGCCCTGATGAATGAAACGGGCTTCCGGACCAACGAATTCTGCTACCGAGGTCAGGAACGCGATCACGTCATGCTTAACTTCTTCTTCGATCTCGAGGATCCGAACGATATCGAAATTCCCCTTCTCACGGATGACGCGAACCGCATCCTTAGGGATAATTCCGAGCTCGGCCTGGCGCTCACAGGCCAGGGTTTCAATTTCAAGCCAGATGCGGAAACGATTTTCCGACTCCCAGATTTGAGACATTTCCTTGCGGGTGTAGCGTTCAATCACAACTCAAGCTCCTGTTATTAATCAGGTTGAAAATACCAGCTCTATATTCTCTACGGGTTTTCCACAACCTGCTATATTGTCGGAGGCGCAACCTATGGGTTCTCTTCCTAATTGGAAAGATTAAAGCATATACTTGGAAAAGCCTGGCAGCCGACCGTTATCTGGGGTGAACAAAGGTTGCTCCTCTCCAGGACGGCGCGGGCAGCACTTTCAGCCAACCCTGGGCTGTTATTCTGTTCGCTCAGATGGGCCAGAAAAACAGCCTCCAGCTTATCCCATAGCAAAGTCTCAAGCAGTTCTGCGGAGGCCGTGTTGGAAAGATGGCCATGGCGGCTGCGAATGCGTTGCTTCAAATACCAGGGATAAGGGCCATCCCGCAGCATTTCCTCATCATGGTTCGATTCAAGTACAAGAATTCGGCAGTTTTTTAACTGGTCTGCAACAAGGCGGGTCGCGATTCCAAGGTCCGTGGCCATCCCGATCTTTCCTTGAGCCGTTTCCAGGGTAAACCCGACCGGTGCAGCAGCGTCATGGGTCAGGGGAAAAGGAGTGATCACCATGTCTTTCAATTCAATGGGTTCTCCGCTGTCGAATTCCCGATGAATTTTCAAACGGTCTTTATCCGGAAACACCCCACTGGTTTTATAGTGAAGAAAAACCGGGGTCTTGAAACGATTGGAAAATGGGATTACGCCGCGCACATGATCAGAATGCTCGTGGGTTACAAAGAGAGCGTCGATATCTGCGGGTTCAACGGAAATGGAAGCCAGTCTTTTTTGAATTTCCTTGCCGGAAAGGCCCGCATCAATCAGGATACGGCTCTCTTTCGTTTCAACGAATATTGAATTGCCTTTACTTCCACTGGCCAGAAGGCAGACGCGCAAATCCTGATTCTCCTGATTCAAAATGTAAAGGGAACCAACCAGACGAAAAAAGTCTGTTTTTCAGGTAGGACAAATAGACAATAAGTCCCTGCCTGATTTGCATTTTTCAAAAGGTACGGTATGTTAGTTTTACCTGTGGTTTAAGTCTTTGCAGGAAAGCTTTTTACCACCCTATCGCCCGGCACCTTGATACCACATCAGCAAAAAAAGGGCAACATGTCATTCCCCGGGAAACAACCGAATCATCATCTATTGACGTCTATTTGCAATTTGGCTATCATGCCCTTAATTCTTTAATAAAGTTCTAATTTTTTCAGGCGGTTGTGGTTTTTTTGTGGATCAGTTAACGTCAGGAGGCAAATGAATGGCTACGAAGGTTGCAATTAACGGTTTCGGTCGCATCGGACGTCTTGTTTTTCGCATCGCCCAGAAAACCCCGGACATGGAGGTTGTTGGGATTAACGACCTGACCGACGCTCCAACCCTGGCTCATCTTCTCAAGTATGATTCCGTCCACGGCATATTCGACGCGTCCGTGGAAGCGGCCGATGACAGCATCATTGTAAACGGTAAAAAAATTCAAATCACAAAAGAAACAAATCCCGCCGCCCTGCCCTGGCAAGAACTGGGCGTAGACATTGTCATTGAATCAACCGGCCGTTTTACCAAGCGGGAGGATGCCTCGAAACACCTTGAAGCCGGTGCAAAAAGGGTCATCATCAGCGCCCCCGGTAAAGATGTTGATGCTACATTCGCCGTGGGAGTCAATCATACCGATTATGATCCCGAAAAGCATTTTGTTATCTCCAATGCTTCCTGCACAACCAACTGCCTGGCTCCGGTTGCCAAAGTCCTGGACGAATCCTTCAACATTGTCAAGGGCCTGATGACGACCATCCATTCCTACACCAATGACCAGCAGCTTCTTGACCTCCCTCACAAGGATCTGCGCCGCGCACGCGCCGCCGCTGTTTCCATGATCCCGACCACGACAGGCGCGGCCAAGGCCGTTTCCCTTGTACTTCCTCACCTTCAAGGGAAACTTGACGGGATGGCAATCCGGGTCCCGACTCCTAACGTATCGGTTGTGGACCTGGTGGTGCAAACCGAGAAAAAAACGAGCGTTGAGGAGGTCAATGCCGCCATCAAAAAGGCCGCGGATAACGAGCTCAAGGGAGTCCTTCAATATTCCGATCTTCCCCTTGTGTCAGTTGATTTCAACGGCAATCCCCATTCATCTATTTTTGATGCAGACGTCACCCGTGTTATCGACGGGAACATGGTCAAAGTCCTCTCCTGGTATGACAATGAATGGGGCTACTCGTGTAGAATTTGTGACCTGATTCAGTATATCGCGTCACGATGAAGCTGAACGAAAGAAGGCAGGATTTTCAACCTGCCTTCTTTCGTTTTTCCGGAAGGCGGTCGGGGACAGGAGGGAATTTTCGAAGTCCCATTTTTCTGTTACAAGAACCCAAGTCCTTCAACCTCACTGGCGGCTCACTATTACGGAGTGGAATCTATGTATAACAAGATGAGTCTGAAAGATGTTGACCTGAAAGGTGAAAGGGTCTTCTGCAGAGTCGACTTCAATGTCCCTATGGATGACGAGGGGCATATTACAGACGATACCCGCATTGTTGCGGCTCTTAAAACCATCCATTATATCCTCGATCAGGGTGGAAAACTGATTCTCGTTTCCCACCTTGGCCGCCCCAAGGGGGCTCCAAATCCTAAATACAGCTTGGCCTCAATAGCCCCACACCTGAGCAAGCTCCTGGGAAAAGAGGTGAAATTTGCCCCGGACTGTATCGGTATGGAGGTTAAAAACATGGTCGACTCCCTCAGGGAAGGTGACGTCCTTCTTCTGGAAAATGTTCGCTTCCACGCGGAAGAAGAAAAAAATGATCATGTTTTCAGCCGCAAAATGGCCAATCTTGCAGACGTTTATGTCAACGATGCTTTTGGCACAGCCCACAGAGCCCATGCCTCTACTGTAGGAGTTGCCCAGATGCTGAACCCGGCTGTGGCCGGTTTTCTGATGGAGGATGAAATCCGCTATTTGGGCAATGCCCTTGCCCAACCGGCCCGGCCGTTTGTGGCTGTTCTCGGCGGGGCCAAAGCCCAGGACAAAATTCCAGTTATCCGCAGCCTTCTGACCAAGGTTAATGTCATTCTTATAGGCGGCGGCATGGCTTACACTTTTCTCAAGGCGCAGGGTATCGAGGTCGGGAAATCACTGGTTCAGGAAGAACAGCTCGAGTTGGCTAAAGAACTCCTCGCCGAGGCGGAGATCAAAGGGGTAAGACTCCTTCTCCCGGACGACCATGTTGTAGCTCCTGCCATGGAAAACGGAATTGAACACAAGGTATGCCGGAACGACGATTTCCCCGCCACCTGGATGGGGCTTGACATCGGGCCTGAGACCATTAAGCGTTATTCAACGGTTCTTGCCGCAGCAGGAACCGTGGTTTGGAACGGCCCCATGGGTGTTTTTGAAATGGATGATTTTGCCGCAGGGACCTTGGCTGTGGCCCGTGCCATTGCTGACTCCTCCGCAGTTTCCATTATCGGTGGAGGTGACTCCATGGCAGCAGTAAAAAAATCCGGGCTTCAGGATCACATGACGCACATTTCTACGGGAGGGGGCGCATCTCTTGAGTTTCTTGAGGGGAGAAAACTCCCTGGAATCCAGACGTTAAATGATAAAAAATAATGTAAATTATCATGTAATGGAGGTTTAATATGCGCAGACCTTTGATTGCCGGCAACTGGAAGCTTCACAAAACTCTTGAAGAAGCTTTGGAACTTTTAAATGAAATCAAACTAGGGACCGAAAGCATCAGAGATGTCGACATTGCTGTTGCCCCGGTTTTCACGGCTCTTTCCGTCGCCAGGGCTGCTCTTGCCGGAAGCCGGGTTGCCTTGGCTGCGCAGAACTGTTATCCGGAAAACAAGGGCGCTTTTACCGGTGAGGTCTCCCCTGCCCTGTTGAAGGATATCGGCTGCCGGTATATCATTGTTGGTCATTCTGAACGGCGTCAGCTTTTCGGTGAGAACAGCGCTTTTATTAACCGCAAAGTAAAAGCTGTTCTTCAGGAGGGCCTCGAAGTTATCCTCTGTGTGGGTGAAACTTTGGGGGAGCGCCAGGCCGATACGACCTTTGATATTCTGACCAGTCAGATTAAAGAAGGACTCAAGGACGTCTCCGTTGCAATAATGAAGCAGGTGGTCATCGCTTATGAGCCGGTCTGGGCTATCGGTACCGGCAAAACCGCGACCCCTGAACAGGCAGAAGAAGTCCATGCTTTTATCCGCAACCTTTTGGCCGATATGTTCAATGCGGATGTTGCCCAGGGCACCCGCATTCTCTACGGTGGCAGTGTCAAGCCTGATAATGTTGAAAATCTCATGTCCAAACCTAATCTTGACGGTGCTTTAGTCGGCGGAGCAAGCCTTAAAAGCGAGGATTTTATTCGCATCGTCAATTTTCAAAAATAACAGTTGATTTTTCCCTTTCCACCTCTTTGAAACTATGTTAGAAATCTAAGGTTTTAATTCATTCGCTTACCTAGAAGGAAAAAAGAATGATTACCTTTTTGCTGATTGTCCATATTCTGGTTTCTATTGCCCTTATCGCTATTGTTCTTATTCAAGGGGGAAAAGGGGCTGAAATGGGCGCGACTTTCGGAGCCGGAGCCAGCCAGACTGTTTTCGGTGCCACCGGCGGTAAAAGTTTCGCAAGCAGAATGACCACAATGGTTGCTGTTGTTTTTATGCTGACCAGTCTTGGACTGACCTACCTGTACGCCCGTCCCGGTGCCACCAGTGTTATGCCGACGCAGGTTACTGCCGAACAACAGGAAGCGGTGGCTGTTCCTGAGCAGAAAGCTGAGGAGAGTTCACAGAAACCTGCAGCTGCAACGGAAACTCCTCAACCCAAAAAGTCCAACTGAATCCGGATATTTATCTCTTGACAGCTCTGATCTGTCTAGATATATATAGTCTTCAATTATGCCGAAGTGGTGGAACTGGTAGACGCGCCAGCTTGAGGGGCTGGTGAGCTAATAGCTCGTGCGAGTTCGAGTCTCGCCTTCGGCACCATAAAAACAAAAAGCCTGGAACTGTTAAAGTTCCAGGCTTTTTGTTTTTAACATTAGCGAAAGATTCTTCTAAGCAGGTCTATGTTTATCAGGATAGGAAGTCACCTTTTTTCACAGGCGAACCAGTTTTTCCCGGGACCCTTAAACATTTTCATTGGTTTGTAGCCCAAGCCGCAACCGGGTTTTTTCGAACATTTTTTGCAATTTCCGTTTTTTCCACACCACTGGAGACAAGCATCGCGGTTGGATGCTGCACCTGCTTTTCTGCAGGCATGCCAATTTTTGCCAGTGCCGGTCCAATGCTTCATGGAGGTGTACCCCTGGCCGCATTCATTCAGGGTTGAACATTTTTCGCACAGTTCATTGTTGCCGCACCACTCTTCACACTCGGCTTTATTCCGGTCTGAAAGTCGTTGGTGTAAAGTTTTTTTGCAAGCATGCCAGTTTTTTCCCTCGCCAACGAAACTCATAATCTTTTCGTATCCTTGGCCACAGCCAACATGTTTGGAGCACTTTTTACATTGATCATGTTCCTCACAATACTCCAGGCAAGCTTGTTTGTTGCGCTCGGATAAATTCCCCCATGCGTTTTTCCTGCAGGCATACCAGTAATCCGTCTTGTGGAATTTAAAGGTCGCCATTGGGCTATAGCCTGAGCCGCAGCCTGGAAGCTTGCTGCATTTTTTACATTCCTTGTCGCTTTTGCAGAAATCTTGACACCTCCCCTTATTGAGATCCGAGAAGGCTGGTGACGCTGCCAGAAGCAGAATTATCAGGGCCGGAAGACAGAAACGAAAAACTTTCATTCTTCACCTCCATTCATTGAATTGAAAGAAACCAGTTTGGGTTCAGACATCAAAGAAAAAAATACTCCCCTTCAAATATGTTTATAAATGAATATTAATAATGAATACAATGACCTTTGTATTCCGTCAAGATCAAAAGAAAACTTATAAAAAGATGGTCACACTTGGGTCATGTTCGAAAAATAGTCTCTCTCATTCCCCCCCTGCCTATGTGCGGAAGTCGATAACGCCAACTTATTTGGTTATAAACGATTTTCAAAGTACGGAACATCCTGAAGCTTTATATAAGAAAAGCAAGGTTTGAAGAGGGTGTTTGTTAGTAAATGGGTCATTTCAGGCATTGGTTACACTTAATTAGAAAAAATAACAAATTTCTCAGAATGGGAAATTGATATTCAAAAGAATGTGGGAGAAATCCACTCTTTGGCAGAAAGTGGAAAAAAACGACTATGCCAAATTTTTTCAGTTATGGCGCATTTTTTTCCTATGGTTTCAAGATGGTATCTGAAAAAAAGAACGGGCATAAAGATTGCTCAATCTTCCATATAAATATCAAACTTCCTACTTTTCTGGGGTGGCAGATGACCAATTTGACCTATCATGGCGTTTTTTTCTGCCTTTTATTGGCCGCGATTGAGTGGCCGGCAATTTCCCAGCACAAAGTGGCTGCCATTTTTTGTCTCATGGCGGTCATTTTTTATATCTTTTTCCTCTCTGCTTTATTTTATGAAGTCTCAAGCCATACATCGAGCCACGACCGTAAAGTCCGATTGATCAAAAAAAGACAGGCCAAAAAAGCAGGAATGGCTATGGTGCTTTGTTCTGTGTTATTTGTTCTGAGCTGGATGCCCTATTCAGAATCGGTGCAAATTATTTTTATCTGCGGGTCATTTTTTTTCCTCATCTTTTATCTGGCCAATCTCTCTTTCAGCCATTTCCAGGAAAAAAGCAAAAAAGGGTTAAATTTTAAAAAATAATTTCACCTTTTCTTTTTACAGTTTCCAAGTTTTTTAAAAGTCCAGAAAACTCACCTTGTTTTGACGCTAGTTCGGTCATTTTCAGGGTGATCTATTTTCTGGGAGAATCATTTTAACCCCCTGCAAATCGGTGGCTTTTTCGAGATTTTTGACCCTTTTCAGGCGGAGTGAAATGACACCTTCTTTCCCAGGACGCAATAATTTAAGATCCACTTCGGTTCCGACTTCCCCCCAAAGATGGTTGGTCACTACCTTTGCGAACTCACTACCTGTCAGATCAAAGCTGTTTACTTCAAAAATCAGATCTCCTGGAAGAATCCCTTTTTGGGCGGCTGGTGACCCTTTAATGACCTTGAGAACCACCAAGTGGCCAGCGGTCGTAGGTACAACCGAAGTTCCGATGCTGCCATGACTTTTTTCGGCAGCAACAGGATTTGCGCTATGGATCAACAAGAAGAGCAATAAAAAAGCCGACAAATATCGGCACCACAGCATTACTGATTCCTTTGAATAAGTTAATAACATCTCAATCTGCCTCATGTTTTTTTGACGATTCATGGAAAAAGACCGGTGCACCGAAATCAGGAAGCTTAGTTAATCTATCCAGGAAATGTCACCACAACCTTCTCGCAGAATTTCAATTTTGTCATCGACCAGGCTGATAACTGTAGACGGCTCGCTGAAAATGATTCCCCCATCAACGACCATATCAAGCTGTTTGCCGAGAACAGTCTCTATTTCATGCGGATCACCAAGCGCATCCTCCCCGGAAATGTTGGCACTGGTGGTTACAAGTGGGTGTCCAAGGCTTTTGACAACCATTTCGGCAATATTGTTCTCGGGAATTCTGATGCCAACCGTTCTTTGCTTGGTCATGAGAAGATCAGGAACCAGCCGGGTAGCTTCCAGAACAAAGGTGTAGGGACCTGGAAGCCGTCTCTTCATAATCTTGAAGGCAAAGTTGCTGACTTGGGCATATTTGGTGACATCTGAAAGGTCGAAGCAAATAAATGAAAAAGGTTTCCGGACGTCGCGACTTTTGAGTTGGTAAATTTTCTTAACCGCCTTCTTGTTAAAAATATCGCATCCTACGCCATAAATTGTATCCGTTGGATAGGCAATCACACCCCCATTTTCAAGGCACCCCACGACCTTATTAACCAGCCGCACTTGCGGGTTATGAGGGTTTATACTCAATAACATCTTAAATCCTTCACAACATGAAAAAACGAACTGCTTTTTATAACCCTTCAGCCAATTTTATCAGAAAAAGATTGACTCAACGGTCCCAAATTGAAATCTTTGCAGAACCGTGAAAAAAGGGAGCGATGTTGAACACGGCTTATAGTGGGCGTCCAAAGCTCCGGAATCACACTTTAGTCTGTGAAACAAAACGATCCTGAACCTTTCGCGAAATTAATGGAGGATTCTAATTCAAATGAAAAGATCAGTCGAGGCAAAAATTATCAACCCCCTTCTTGGACCCAGGATTTCATTACCCAACTATGTCACCGAGGGGGCTGCAGGAATGGACCTGAGAGCCTGCATTCAGAATCCCGTTACTATTGAACCTGGAGATACCTCTATTATTCCAAGTGGTATGGCCATCAGCATCCATGACCCTGGCCTCATGGCGGTTCTGGCGCCCCGATCTGGTCTTGGGATAAAGCATGGCATTGTTCTGGCCAACCTTATCGGCATAATTGACAGCGATTATCACGGAGAAATTAAAATTGGTCTGTGGAATCGTGGCAAGGAAAAATTTACCATCGAGCCGAATGACAGGATCTGTCAGATGGTGTTTGTACCGGTCGTTCAAGTGGAACTTGAACTGGTGGAAGAATTCACCAACACCTCCACTAGAGGTGCGGGCGGATTGGGACATACGGGAAAAGGTTGAGGCAGGCAGATATTATGCTGGCGAAAAAGGAGCTGGTAAAACAACACCCCCCGTCATGTGACGGGGGGTGTTGTTTTGTTTGAAAAGTATCTATCTTACCCTGTTATTCTTCGGATAAAGTTTCACCCAGAGCTTGTTTCCTGGATAATCTGATTTTCCCCTGTCGGTCGATTTCAAGGCATTTAACCAAGACCTGATCCCCTTCGTTAAGGACATCAGTTACCTTGCGGACGCGCTCTTTTTCAAGTTCAGAAATATGGACAAGGCCCTCAGTTCCAGGAAAAATTTCCACAAAAGCCCCGAATTCCATGATCTTTTTAACAGTCCCCATGTAGAGTTTGCCCACTTCCGCTTCTTGGGTCAGGTTGCGAATCATCCTGATGGCCTCTTTGCAGGCTTCGCCGTCAGATGAAGCGATATTGATTCTGCCGTCATCCTCGATATCGATAGTACAGCCCGTGGCTTCAATAATCCCACGGATATTTTTCCCGCCGCTTCCAATGACGGTCCTCACCTGGTCGGACTTAACATGAATAGTGGTAATCCGTGGCGCATATGGGGAAAGTTCGTCACGGGATGAGGTGATGGTTTCCTCCATCCGATCGAGTATGTGGAGACGTCCTTCAAGGGCCTGGGCGAGAGCTTTTTCCATAATTTCGCGGCTGACACCGGCGATTTTGATATCCATCTGCAGGGCCGTGACTCCGTTGCGGCTTCCAGCAACCTTGAAGTCCATATCTCCAAGATGATCCTCGTCGCCCAGGATATCGGAAAGAATCGCAATCTCGTCACCCTCCTTGATCAGTCCCATGGCGATTCCGGAGACCGCTTCGGAGAGCGGAACACCGGCATCCATCAAGGCCATCGAAGACCCGCAAACCGTAGCCATGGAAGAAGAACCATTGGATTCAAGAATGTCGGAAACGATGCGGATGGTATAGGGAAAATCCTCATGCGCGGGAACAACCTTGGTCACGGCGCGCTCAGCGAGCATGCCGTGACCGATCTCACGTCGGCCCGGGAAGAGGCGGTTGCTGGTTTCTCCGACGCTGAACGGAGGGAAATTATAGTGCAGCAGGAACTTTTTAAATGAAAGCTCCTGGACATTGTCTATCCGCTGCTCATCTCCTCCGGTACCAAGAGCTACGGCTACCAGAGCCTGGGTCTCTCCCCTGGTAAAAAGGGCGCTGCCATGTGAACAGGGAAGAAGGCCGACTTCGCCGGAAATAGAACGAACCGTGTTCATGTCGCGTCCGTCAATACGGACACCCTCTTTCAGGATCATTTGTCTGACCATCTTTTTGTGCAGCGAACTGAAGTATTCCAGAGCTTCCTTTTCCCGATCCACGATTTCCTCACCAAGGGCCTCGATAAGATCAGCCTTGGTCTGGTCAAGGGCGCTGTAGCGTTCCTGTTTGGTCTGAATCCTGATGGCGGCTGCAATTTTTTCTTCGGCCAGTTCAATAACTTTATTATCCAGTTCGAGGTCTTTCTCAGGCCCAGCGAATTCCCGCTTTGCTTTTCCAGCTGCTTCAGCCAGTTTGCGCTGCATATCGATCAACGGTTGCATGGCCTGATGACCAAAAAAGACCGCTTCGAGCATATCTTTTTCAGAAACGAATTGCGCTTCCCCCTCGACCATTAAAACGGCGTCCTTGGAGCCGGCTACCACGATATCCAGATCAGCCTCTCCTATCTGCTCTATGGTCGGGTTGGCCAGGAACTGTCCGTCAACACGTCCTACCCGAACAGCGGCGATGGGGCCGGCAAAAGGTATATCGGAGACGACCACGGCTGCGGATGCAGCCACAATTGCGAGAGTATCAGGGTCGTTGACCCGGTCAATAGAAATAACGGCAGGAATGATCTGTGTCTCGTAAAGAAAACCTTTGGGGAACAAAGGTCTCATCGGTCTGTCAATCAGACGGCAGATGAGGGTTTCACGTTCAGTGGAACCTCTTTCCCGTCTAAAAAAGGAGCCGGGAATTTTACCGCCGCCATAAAATTTTTCCTGGTAGTTGACGGTCAGCGGAAAAAAATCCTGTCCTTCCCGCATGTTTTTGGCAGAAACCGCCGTACAGAGGATTTTGGTTCCTCCATAGCTGACAACCACAGCGCCATCGGCTTGGCGGGCCATTTTCCCAGTTTCTATGCTGAGGGTTTCGCCGTTAAATTCAATTTCTTCCTTAAAAAAGGCCATAATTTTATCCCTTCAGATAAGAGTGCCGGACATCAAAAAAATGATGCCCAGAAACGCTGAAGGAGGATGGCCTGAGACAAAGCCCAATTCCCCATTCAAGGAAATGCGGGTTTTCTCTCTGGACAACCTCCCACAGCAGAAAAAACAAGGATTGAAAAAGCGGTTCTTCATGGTATTGAAAAGAACCGCTCGACATCCGTTCGCTATCTCCGGATTCCTAAAGCTTGTATCAGGTTCCGGTAGCGCTCAACGTTCTTGCTCTTGAGATAATCAAGGAGCCGACGTCTCTGACCAACAATCTTCAAAAGCCCACGGCGGGAGTGGTGGTCTTTTTTGTGGGTGCGAAAGTGGTCGGTAAGATAAGTAATGCGTTCCGAAAGAAGAGCAACCTGAACCTCAGGTGATCCGGTATCGCCATCGTGGGTTTTATATTTTTCAATGATTTCCTTTTTGCGATCTGTGGCCAGCACTTTTTTTGCCTCCTTAAACCTTTCTTGCCGAAGTTTTGTTAGATTAATATAAAAGACTGTAATAATTACACTTGTGAAATTTATTAGCATGAAATCATGCATAAGTAAAGGTCTAATCACCCCTGATTAAAGACCTTTAAAAGTTCAAAATCACCGCGTTTTTCCTTTTCCCTTTCCGGAGCGAAACGTGCTACGGCCAACAACTTGTCTCCTTTTCGAAAAGTGACGGTTTCCCCAGCTTCGCAACAGACAGCTTCTTGAAGATTAGAGGCTGCCGGAGGAATTCCATATTCCAGTCGTTCGGCTGCGGCCTGGGTGATTTCATAATGCGGGAAATTTTTCATCCCATCTGCCATGGAGAGGATATTTTCCGGAATAGTTCCGGGCGGTTTTTTTTGAAGTTCCTCAAGAGAAATTGCGTCCGCCAGAGAAAAATCGCCGCTTCGTGTCCGGCGCAGAGAGGTGAGGTGGCCGGCAGTGCCCAGAGCTTCAGCCATGTCTTTGCTCAACGTCCGAACATAGGTGCCTTTAGAACAAACCACATCAAAGGTTACAAAAGGGAGCTCAACGCTCAATATATTGAGCTGATGAATAGTAACAGGGCGCGGTTTGCGTTCTATTTCCAACCCTTGTCGTGCCAGTCGGTATAGCGGCGTGCCCTGGACTTTGATTGCGGAAAACATGGGTGGAATCTGTTTAATGGTACCGAGGAACTTCCGGGCAACAGCTTCAATATGGCTTCGTTCCAACCCATCATAAGGAAGAGTAGCGGTTATTTCACCCTCAGCATCCTGGGTATTGGTGAATGCTCCTAGTTTCATGGTCGCAAGGTAGGACTTGTCCTGAACCGCAAGAAACTCCACCAAGCGTGTCGCAAAACCAAAAGCTATCGGAAGAACCCCGGTGGCCATCGGATCAAGAGTGCCGACATGCCCAACGCGTCGCATTTTAAGCAAATGGCGCATCTTCCTTACAACATCGTGGGAACTGAGACCTCTCGGCTTGTCAATGATCAGAAAACCATTCATAGATATCAGGGAAGAAGTTGCTCCAGGTGATTAAATATTCTGCAGGTAACGTCCTCCAGAGTGCCGTTCAGGGTTGCTCCTGCCGCCCTGGAATGACCACCGCCTCCAAAATTTCGGGCGACGCGGGCAACATCTAAATTCCCTTGGGAGCGGAGCCCCACTTTAAAGAGATCGCTGCCGGCTTCTCGAAACAGGAGAGCAATCTCAACACCCCGAATGGAGCGTGGATAGTTTATGAATCCGTCCGTATGCTCAGGGCCGGTAGCGGTTTTTTTCATTTGTGCAGCCGTGACACTAATGGAAGCAATCCGCCCACATTCGGAAACCTTCAAGGTCGTCAGTACTTCTGCGAGAAGATGCAGGACCTTCTCCTCCTGATTTTCAAAAAGCTGTGCGGAAATCTCTGCGGGATCGACACCGACCTCAAGGAGTTCTGAAGCAATCCGGAATGTTTCCGTATCCGTATTGGCGAAGCGGAAGGAACCTGTATCGGAAATAAGTGCCGTGTAAAGACAGGTGGACACTGGTAGCGACAATTGGTATCCGTTAAAGGCTTTCAGCAAACGATAAATCATGGTGCCTGTGGAACTGGCACTTTCATCAACCCAGAAATAATCAGTAAAACGTTCCGAGTTGGTGTGGTGATCGATATTCACCAAGACACGACACTTTTCTTTGAGGTGCTCCCCGGCGCGACGCAGTTCACCGCTATCGAGAATGAAGCCGACATCAAAAATATCTGCGGCAGGATGATTGAGAATGTTGACGAGCTTGGCTGCGCCGGGAAGAAAACGGTAAATCTGAGGGATTGGATCGGCATTGTATAACGCAACGTCCTTCCCCATCTCAGCCAGGGCGTTTCCCAAGGCAAGGGTGGAAGAGATAGCATCACCATCCGGATTCATGTGGGCGGCAATCAGAAAACGTTCGTTCTCTTCAATCAGTTTCTTGATCTTCGCTATCATCCGGCCTTCCTAAATTGGCTTCCCGCAGAAGTTTGTTGATATGTTCACTGTGGTCAAGGGTGGAGTCATAATTGAAAAGAAGATCGGGGATATAGCGAATTCGCATCCTGCGGCCCAGTTCTCTGCGAATAAAAGATGTCGCTTTTTCGAGTCCTTTGGCAGTGCTGGCGCGGGCTTCATCATCGCCCATGACCGTATAATAGATCCTGGCCAGATGGAGATCGGAGGTGACTTCCACACTGGTGATTGTTACAAAACCGATTCGTGGATCTTTCAAGCCTCTGGCTAGAAGTTCGGATATTTCCTTTTGAATCTGATCACCAATGCGGTGCGAACGTTGATAGGCCAACGGCTCTCCTGTCAGAAATGCTGGAATTCGAGTTCCCGGTTGTTGATTTCGACTTCGGCAGATTCGAGGATTTCATTTTCCAGTTTGGTGAAGACGGAATGAATATTGGCTTCATTCTGGTCCACCATGACAATTCCCAACATTGCCCGCTGCCATAAATCGTGATAGTCCACTTCCGCTGCGGATACCGGAAAACGAACCCTGATTCGGTTTAGAACTCTTTTGACTATGCTGCGCTTTTCTTTGAGGCTCTGCGGGAGTGGGAGAAACAACTCAATTCTCAAAATTCCTACAACCATCAGTGAACCTATCAGCCAAGCTTGGATTTAAATTCTTCCATTTCGAAGGCTTCAAGGATATCTCCGGGTTTAATGTCGTTGTAGCCTTCCAAAGCGATGCCGCACTCATAACCGGAGGCAACTTCGCGGACATCATCTTTGAATCGCTTGAGAGAGTTCAATTTCCCCTGCCATACCACCACGCTGTCACGCACCAGTCGCACCTGAGCGTTGCGCTGAATTTTTCCGTCAAGAACGTAACAACCGGCTATCGTGCCAATTTTAGAAATATTGAAGGTTTCTCGGATTTCTACACGGCCCAAGGCCTTTTCTTTAAATGTGGGGGCCAGCAGACCTTCCATGGCGTCACGAATATCGGCCACGGCATCGTAAATAATGTTATAGAGACGAATATCTACGCCTTCACTTTCAGCAAGGCTGGAAGCTTTGGATGCAGGCCGAACATTAAATCCAAGAATAATGGCATCGGAAGCTGAAGCCAGACTGACGTCGCTTTCGGTAATTCCGCCAACGGCGGAATGAATGACGATCAGTCGGCAGGAATCCGTAGAGAGTTTGTTCAGCGAATCGCGAACAGCTTCGACCGAGCCTTGAACATCCCCTTTAATAATGACGTTGAGTTCCTTGACATCTCCTTCCTGGATCCGGGCGTAGAGCTGATCCAGGGAAATTTTTGAAGATTTTGCAAGTTCAGCTTCGCGGATTTTCTGAAGGCGGTGTTGAGCAACATCCCGGGCAGCTCTTTCATCAACCAGAGAATATAAATTGTCTCCGGCGTCGGGGACACCGGAAAGCCCAGTGATTTCGACAGGATCGGAAGGACCGGCGGTTTTAATGCGCATGCCGCGATCATTGGCCATGGAGCGAACACTGCCGTAATAGGTTCCGGTGACAATCGGATCGCCGACCTTGAGGGTCCCCTCCTGAATGAGAACGGTTGCAATCGGTCCCCGCCCTCTGTCAAGTCTGGCTTCGACAATAGTGCCGATAGCGAGTTTGTCAGGATTGGCTTTGAGTTCCATTACCTCAGCCTGCAGAAGGATCATCTCGAGCAGTACATCGAGGTTCATTTCCTGTTTGGCGGAAACTTCCACAAAGATGGTATCGCCACCCCAATCCTCCGGTATAAGGCCGAACTCAGTGAGCTCCTGCTTTACCTTATCGGCGTTGGCCTGGGGTTTGTCCATTTTATTAATAGCGACAATGATCGGCACTTCGGCGGCCTTAGAATGGTTTATCGCCTCTTTTGTCTGTGGCATCACACCGTCATCGGCTGCGACAACCAGAATCACGATGTCCGTGACCTGTGCTCCTCTTGCCCGCATGGAGGTAAAAGCCTCATGGCCGGGGGTATCGAGAAAACAGATTTTCTTGCCGTCGAGTTCAACTTCATAAGCGCCAATGTGCTGGGTAATCCCTCCAGCTTCGCCGGCAATCACATTGGTCGTCCGGATAGCGTCAAGAAGACTGGTTTTGCCGTGATCAACATGTCCCATGATGGTTACAACCGGAGGCCGGGGCTTGAGGTCTGCTTCCTCGGACTCCTGTTTATTGGCTTCGCGGTGATGGTGAAGTACGGTTTCCTCGTCAAAGGCAATATTTTCAACCTCATAATCGAAGTCGGAAGCAATAATAACGGCGGAATCAAAATCCAGAGGATGGTTGATTGTAGCCATGGTTCCCTGCTTCATTAACTCCTTGATTATTTCATTGGCTTTGACGCCCATTCTTTTAGCCAGTTCACCAACGGTGATGCTTTCGCTGATCCGGATGATACGCTTGATCGCCTTGGGAACCGTAACTTCAGTTTTTTTCTGTTGTTTTGAAGCTTTGCGACCTTTGGAATGTTTGTCGGATCGTTTGGGCTCAAATACTTCCCGTTTACCGGGCCGTTTGGCTTTGCTTTCGACAAGCTCATTATCCTCGGACAGGTCAGCGACGCGGAGTTTCTGTTTTTTCCAGGGACCACGAACCTCTTTTGGGGTCCCTTTCTTTTTGGCTTGTTCGGAATCCAAAACGGGTCGAGGCGGAACAGAAACAGGTTTTCCCAGGGGTTTTTTATCGGCAACAGGTTCTTTCGGAGTCACTGGTTTTGGCTTTGGTTTTACGGGAGCCTTAGACGGAGCCTCAACAGCTTTTTTTCGGGGGACTTCGATATCAACGTGGCCAAGGATCTTGGCCTGTGGCTGGCTCGATTTTGCGGATTTCCTAGCAACTGATGTTCTCTTTTCAGGGGTCTCTTTTACAGTTTCCTCTGCTGCAGATCCCTCGGCTTCGGTCGCCAGCTCAGGCAGAACCTCATCGGCGGAAATCTGCGCTTGTTTCTCCTCCGTCATACCCTCTTCAGATGCAATTGCAACTACCTCATCGGGTGGTTCAGTGGCTTCAGTACCCGAGCTTTCCACTGCGACTGAAGTTTCTTCCATGGGTTCTGCTGAGGGTTCCACCTCCTCAGCAGAAGGTTCTTCTGCTACCGCAGTCTCTTCAGGGGGGACAGCTTCAGCTGATGGCTGGGGTGCTTCTTTGCGGCGTCTTCTGATGACGCCGGGGGTAATCCGTTTTTCGTCATAATTTTCTTCAGAACTCTTCTCTTCTGGAGCAACATCAATTTTCTTGATCTCATCCTCATCCAGGACGCTCATGTGGCTTTTTGCGTCGACACCGACCTGTTTGAGCTTTTCAAGCAAGGTTTTGTTTTCCATTCCAAGCTTTTGTGCAAGTTCGTATACTCTAGTTTTGCCCATTAACCTTCCCCCGCGATTGACTCCAGCCTACAAAATTCGGTCTTGATTGAATCGGCTAACAATTGATTTTTAATGGCAATAACACTTCTCTCGCTACGGCCCATTAGTTGCCCCATAACGTTTTTATCAAAATGACTCAGGCAAGGAACCGATTTAGCCGCCGATATTTTTGCGATTTTTTCGCCAATCCCTGCGGATATGTCCGTTGCCAGAAAAATCAAAAAAATTTTTTCTTTACCACCAAGAGCAGTTAGAACTAAATTGCTTCCAGAAATAGCATTGGAGGATTTCCGAGCCATCCCCAGGAGGCTTAAGACACGATCCAAAATCTGGTTTTTCAGGCTTTCAAAAATCTGGAACCGGTCAATGTTAACAGCAGATGTCCTGAAGGTTCTTTTAAATTGTTTTTTTTCTATCGCAAGCCTGATGCATTCGGGGTTCAGACAGGTATAAGCTCCTCTGCCCGGAAGTTTTCTGCGGTAATCCACCAAGACTTCCCCGGCTGGCGAAAGAACAAATCGGATCAGTTTATCTTGTCTAAGAACCTGTCGGCACCCGAGACAGGTTCTCTCAGCACGACGCTTGGCCGGTTCCAACGTTGTAACCTTCAGTTCGTTTCGCTCGTATCGGCATCAACTACCGACGGTTCGACATCTTCCGGTGGCACTTCCTCTGTGGGTATTGTTTCATTTTCATCCTCAGGGGAAGCAGCATTCTTGCCTGCTTCATCTTCTACACCGGTATCAGGGTCGACAATGTTGCCCTCGGCTCGTTCTTCGTCTTTTTCTTCAACATCAACGCCTGCAGCCTGGCTCTCGCTTTTAATGTCGATCCTCCAGTTGGTCAATTTTGCAGCTAGGCGCACGTTCTGCCCTTTTTTGCCGATTGCAAGGGAAAGCTGGTCGTCCGGAACAATAATCTCAAGGGAATTCCCATCATTGTCAACGTAAACTCGCGTCACTTCTGCAGGGGCTAAAGCAGAGCAGGCAAACTGAGCAATGTCGTCAGACCAGGGGATAATGTCGATTTTTTCACCGCGGAGTTCGGTCACAACATTTTGGACCCGAGCTCCGCGCATCCCGACACATGCTCCGACGGGATCAACATCAGAGTCGTTGGAGAAAACAGCAATTTTACTTCGACTCCCAGGTTCCCGTGAGACCCCTCGCAGCTCCACAATACCCTCGGCAATTTCAGGGACTTCATAAACAAACAGCGCGGCCACTAAGCCTTCATGGGTTCTGGATAAAACAATCTGAGGCCCTTTGGTCGACAACTTGACATCAGAAATATAAGCACGAACCCGATCTCCCTGACGGTAGCTCTCACGAAAAACCTGTTCGCGATGAGGAAGAATAGCTTCAGCTTTGCCCAAGTCGATAATAAGGTCCCCTCGTTCATAGCGTCGCACAATACCGTTGACCAGTTCACCGACCCGGTCTTTGAAATCGTTATAAACCCCTTCCCTTTCGGCTTCGCGCACTTTCTGGATAATTACCTGCTTGGCCGTCTGGGCGGCAATGCGGCTGAAATTGGAAGCGTCCATTTTCATGCCCAGTTCATCTCCCACAACAACTTCGGGATCGGACTCGCGAGCTTCGTCGACTTCAATCTCCTTGTAGGAATCTTCAACCTCGTCCACCACGGTGACAAACTCGAAGACCTCAACCTCGCCCATCTCGTCATTGTAATGAGCTTCAAGATCTCTGGTGTTACGGTACTTTTTGTTGGCGGCGGATAGAACCGCCGACTCCAGAGCCTCGATCAAGACCTGACGGTCAACCCCTTTATCTTTAACAACCTGGTCAATAATATGGTTCAGATTTGTTGTCATCCCCGTGTCCTCACCGATTAATCTGTGGTTAGCGATTTTACATTTTCTATTAAGATATCACCAAAAGACTGAATCCGGGCAAATATCTTGATTTTGCTAAAGTTCCAGCTCCAGATTTGCCTTTTCAATATTTTCCAAGGGAATAGCAACGATCAAACCCTCTTTATCTTCGATTTCAATGCGAACAGAACTGTTCTCAAGTCCAAGGAGCTTCCCCCGGAAAGTTTTGCGTTCCTGCCCGGACTGATCCGGGTCGCACTTGTTCCGGGTTTTAATTTTAATCAATTTTCCTGAGAATTTGTTGAAGTCTCCGGCTTTTTTAAGTGCACGTTCCAGCCCGGGTGAAGAAACTTCCAGCCTGTAGAAACCCTGAATCACATCCTCTACATCAAGAAGAGTCCCTACTTCACGACTTGCTTCGGCACAATCGTCAAGATTAACGCCCCCCTCTTTGTCGACATAAATGGTCAGGACCAGATCTTTCCGCTGCCCTCTCAGCTCAATATCCACAAGTTCAAAGCCTAAATCGTCAAGCACAGGGATGATGATTTTCTGGACACGATCTTTTATATCCTGGGGAACCATGGTTTTTCCAATACTTCAAAACTATGGAAGAAATAAAAAAAAGTGAGCGGGCAACTCACTTTCCGAGTAAAACAGAAAACATCTTTTGTTATCATGGGCAGAAAAAAAAGGCAAGAGGAAAATGTGGATTCCTGACCTATTTTGCGGTCGTCGGAATCAGTATGAACGACCTAAAAAGGTTTTCCATGGATAAAAGATCGCTTGGGTCATTCAAGGGGTCGGTGTAGTAAAAATAAAACCAATAGGGATCAGAAAAACCGACAATCCCTAACAGTTTGATCTTCTCATCATGATGGTTGAAGTCCGCTTCCAGCCTGTAAGCGGATGATGCGCCGGGCAACTGGGTCCTGGACGTTCTGTAAACGACTTGAGTGATGCCCTCCTCGTTGGTCAAACCCTGTCCGGCGAAATCCGCCGAGGCGGCAATGATTTTTCGGGAAGGAGTAGGTTCCCCTTCTCGCAGAGCACTAAAATCAATCACCAGGCGTGCATGGCTTTGCGGGTTGAAAATAAACAGTTCATTGACGTTCAGGCGTTTTTCAGTAGCCTTCCGCACCTGGGCGGGAGTAATTTCCGGATGAGTCTCCTCCATCTCGTGTCCAAGGTGCTCAGCCATTTCCTCAATCAAGAACTCAGGGGCCTTTTTCCCGATTTTCCAGCGCTCGTCGGAAAGGTCCATTCCCAGAGAATATTCTGGAGTTACGAGAACCAACTGAGCGGGTGCCGGTGGACGGGCACAGGAAGCTGAAAATAAAACCAATATCCCAACGAACAGGAATAGACTATCCTTCATTTCCTCCTCCTTTCGATGAAAGTTCCCTGCTTGATTATAACAGAGCCTGAGTAAAAATCATTTTCCGTCAAAGAATTCAGGTTTTTTCCAGGAGGGTCATACTTTCCACATGAAAAGTCTGAGGGAAGAAATCGAACAGTTGGGCACGTGTGACCCGGTATCCGTTGTGAATCAGAGGGACCAGGTCCCTGGCCAGGGTTGCAGGGTTGCAGGAAACATAGATGATCCTTTCAGTATCCAGGTTTAAAATGCCTTTTATTGCCTGGTAAGCCCCTTCCCTCGGAGGGTCAAGAACAACCAAATCGAATTTTTTTTCGTTGCTCAACTCAAAACTTGCCTTTTCTGCTGAGCAAGCTTTAAATCTTATGTTTTCAAGACCGTTTGTGCGCGCATTAACCCTTGCCTGGTTTACCGCGGGAGAATAATTTTCTATCCCGACTACCTCCGCCGCACCCTTTGCCAAGGGAAGCGATAAATTGCCGACTCCGCAAAAGAGATCGAGAACCTTTTCCCGGCCCGACAAGCGAGCAGCCGCTATAACCTCGCGAACAAGGTTTCGGTTCTGGTTGAGATGGACCTGGGAAAAACTGCCCGGACCGTAAGCCAAAGACATCTGTTTTCCTGAGTTCAGAGGGAAAAGAAGCAAATTATCCTCACCCCAGATTTTCCGCAAGGTGTGGTTGCGTCCGGACTGAAAAAAAAGGCTGAATTTTTCTTTTTCAGCCAATGGCCGCAAAGCTGCAGCGAGTGCTTTTCCGATGTTTCCGAGAAAGTGAACAACTGTCCTGACGCTTCCGGAATCGTCAACAGAGATATCAATCTGGGGGATTTTGGATGAATGTGGCGAATGGCTCAACCACGAACGCAACAGTTTGAAAACCTCATTAATCTTTGGCGCCATGAGCGGGCACTCCTGGATATCGATTACATAGTGGCTTTCCCTGCGGTAAAAGCCCATGGCAAAACCCTGTTCCGTCTGTCGGCATTTGAATTGTGCACGGCTCCTGTAATGAAACTCGGAGGGAGAGGGAATGATAGGTTCGAGGATATTATCTTGAACGTTTGCCTGGCGTTGCAGCATATCCGTAAAGATGGTCGTTTTCCAGGAGGTTTGATCGGCGTAAGGAAGATGTTGCCAATGACAGCCACCGCAAGTAGCGAAAACAGGACAGAGAGGCTCCCTCCTGTCAGGGGAGGCTGCCAGTATGTGAGTAGCCTCGCCGAAAAAGCAGTTTTTTCTGCTTCGCACAACGCGACATTCAACCCGGTCACCCGGGGCTGTAAATGGGATAAAAAACACTCTGCCGTCAAGGCGGCCGACTCCGTAGCCATTGTATGCCAGAGATTCGATGTCGAGTTGATGGAGAGTTCCCGGGGCGGTTGAAAGGGTGTTTGATGTTTCGCCGTCAGTCATGGGCTTCAATCCTTGTCCCCGCCGGATAATTTGCGGCGCTCGTTTTCCAGCCATTCGAGCTTGTGCCAGAGCCCGCGCAAGACATGGACCTCGCGATTGTCAAGGCCGGAACGGCCGAATATGCGCCGGAAAGTATGCATGATGTGGTCGGGATTCTGGTGGTTGAGGTAACCACACTTCAGAAGGGACCCCTTCATGTGGATATACATTTCCTCCAGGAGGCTTCCCGAAGCCATCTGCCGGCGTCCATCCTCTTTTTTATTACTTTCAAAAATGGCTTTGGACGTTTCGTAAAGACAGATAGTAACGGATTGGGCTAAATTCATGGACGGAAATTCACGACTGGTTGGAATTGTGATCAGGCGCTGGCATTGGTCCAGTTCGGCGGTGCGCAGGCCCTTGTCTTCCCGTCCGAAGACCAATGCGACCCGTCCTGTCTCCAGCCATGGGACCAGGAGCTGTCCCGCCTGGTCTGGATGCAAAAAATCCTGACGGTATTTGCCGAATCTGCGGGTTGTTCCGAGAGTCAGGTGACAATCACCCAAAGCTTCCTCAAGGCTTTCAAAGATGGGTGACCGCTCCAGGATGTCAGTAGCTTTGAGAGCCATGCGGCGGGCGTCATCGCAGAGATGGTCCGTCATGGGATTAACCAGGCGGAGGTCGGAAAACCCAAAGTTCATCATGGCTCGGCAGGTTGAACCGATATTCAGTGGCCCCTGCGGTTCCACCAGGACAATTGAAATATTTTCAAGATTAATGGGCACTTTTAAAATAACCTACATACAAACGCTTTGCTGAAAACAAAAAAGTGTGACACGCAAAAGAATGGTACCTCAAAGGAATATACTAACCGAGATCCCCATAAGTCGATTGAATGAGGGCAGCGCCGACAATTGCGGCGGTTTCCGTGCGCAGAATCCTGGGTCCCAGGGAGAGAGGTGAAAGGCCGGATGCAGTCATTTCGGCAATTTCCCGAGGCGTAAAACCACCCTCGGGGCCGACAAAGAGAGCGATATGCTTACTCTTCTTTCTTTCGGCAAGAAACTCCTTCAGCCCCTTTGCATGCTCCTTTTCAGAAAAAACCAGGCGTGTTGCAACCAGACTACTTTCAATAAGGGCTTCCTGCCACCCAAGTACCGGAGAAAGCTCGGGGATCATCCCTCTTCGGCACTGTTTTGCGGCACGCAGGAGCACGTTGGGCCAGCGGTGAGATTTTTTCTGTCCGGCGTCCCGCTCCCGCAGGGTGGTGGAGCGTTCGGACAGGAAGGGAACAATCCGGAATACGCCAATTTCCGTCAGTTTCTGCAGAATCAGTTCAAAACGTTCTTTTTCAGGAAGCGCCTGATAAACGTCCAACCTGAGAGGCGATTCAGGTGGAAAAGGGAGTGTTTGAAAGACAATGGCTTTCCCGGTCTTTTTTCTCAGTTCGGAAATGCGTGCCCGGTAAAAGCACTGGTGCGGATCGCAGACGGTCATGATTTCGCCGATCCGGGCCTGCCAGCGGTTGAGCCTTTCCACCGCCTGTAAGGAGAGTGTGATCTCCTGGTCCGGAACTGGAACCTCTTCCAAAAGGATCAGGCTCTCTACCCCTCCCCTGTTAACGCATACGGGGTTCAAAGCCCTCCTCCCTGTACAGCGCAAAGCGTTTCCGCGCCTCTTCGTGTAACGCCGAGTCATGCAGTTCGGCGAAATCAACGGCGTGCGCGAAGCGGCGAATAAACTCAACCGGGCAGGGGTGCGCCATGATCAGAATATCGCTATCATAATCCCGGTTAATATCATCAGAAATAAGCACCGGCTCGTCCGCTTCATCTCCCTTTTCAAGCAGAAGTGCGTGGGGGATAAATGAGGTCTTCCGCCACGTCCACATGAACCGATCAAGGGCTCTCCCCTGCTCTTCATCCTTGACCGCAATCAGGATCTGTTTCTCCTGGTTGAAATACGTTTCCGCCAGGAGACAGCAGTAATGGGCCTTTTCAGGTTTTTCGAGTTTGACGAATTCGATCGGAATCATTGTCTGCCGATCTGATAGAGGTTTTCTATTTAGGACCACTGTCCTGAGCCAATTCTCGACCCTGTTTAAAAGCCTGAAGGTTCACTTCCAGAAATTGCGGTTTGACCCGTCGGCGCAGTGCTTCTTCCCAGATATCATTTTCCAGCTTTAAAAAGTTTGATACCGCCCCAAGAATCACGACATTGGCGGAACGCGGACTATCCAGGCGATTGGCCATAGCCAGGGCATCCACACAGAGAAGACGGGGGAATATATGTTCCAGGCGTTTTTCGGCATCCTGGGGATAGGCTGCTTTGCCGGCTGAAACCGTAACCGGTACAATTTCCTGGGTGGAAACTACGGTCACTCCATTCGGAGCCAGGTAACGGTAAAAACGCAGGGCTTCAATTTTTTCAAGGCTCGCCAGGATCTGAGCTGTTCCTTCAGGGACCAGGGGGCCAAACACTTCTGAACCAAAACGGATCTGTGCAATGACTGACCCGCCTCTCTGGGCCATGCCGTGGACTTCGTTGGTTTTGACCTCATATCCGCTCAGGAGTGCTGCCTCGGCAATAATTTCGCTGCCGAGCAGAATTCCCTGGCCGCCGACGCCAACGAGAACAACACTGGTAACTGCCTGACTAGTCATCACAGGTCTCCTCATCTCTCTTAAAAGCCCCCACAGGACAGACCTGGAGACACATCCCGCAGCCGCTGCACAAGAGGGGGTTGACCCTGGGCTTGCCGCTCCCGCCTTCTATAGCCGGGCAGCCGAGATTAAGGCATTTGCCGCAGTCCACGCAACACTCCGAATCGACAGACAATATAGGGCCCAATTTTTTGCGGACGTGAAGTGGGCATACGGCACGGGATACAAGCAGCCAGGGTTCGGGGGATTCGATTGCTTCCCCCAGGGTTTTGATGCATTCCTCGATCTGGTAGGGATCAAGGGTCGCAACGTTGGCAATTCCGCAAGCTTTACCGATGTCCTCGATGGAGGCCGAAATGGATTTTTCACCCATGAGGGTTTCGCCGGTTCCGGGATGGCACTGATGCCCGGTCATGGCCGTAGTCCTGTTGTCGAGCACAATTGTAGTGGAACTGCCGCGGTTATAGGCTATATCGAGGAGTCCAGTGATGCCTGAATGAAAAAAGGTGGAATCGCCCACCATGCCGACAACCTTGCGCGGTTCTCCGGCCCGATCCATGCCATGAGCCATAGAGACTCCTCCACCCATGCACAGAATAGTGTCGATCCGGTTGAGGGGAGCGAATGTCCCGAGACTGTAGCAGCCGATGTCGCCGGTAACGACCACATCAAAACGACCCAGCGCGTAAAAAATGGCCCGGTGCGGGCATCCGGCACAGAGAACCGGAGGACGGGCCGGAAGGTCATCGACTTCAGCCGGCGTTTCTTCCTTTTGAGGTGCGGGCAACCCCTCAAGGCGGGCGCGGCTATAGGTCAGAACGTCCGTGGAAAGTTCACCAATTGAGGGGATCACCTCCTTGCCGATACATTCGACTCCAAGGGCCCGGATATGTTCTTCGAGAATATCCTCCAGCTCTTCAACTACCAGCACCCGATCAACGCCTGCAGCAAATTCGCTGATCAACTGGTCAGGGAACGGATAAAACCAGCCGATTTTAAGCACGGATGCCTCGGGAAAAACCTCCCGCACATACTGGTAGGCAATCCCTTCGGCGATAATTCCAAGCTTTCTGTCCCGCCATTCAATCCGATTGGCGAAACTGTGATTCACCTCACTGCTCATTTCAAGCAGTTTTTCCTCCAGGCGAAGCCGCATTTTTCTCCCCCAGACAGGCACCGGAACAAAACGGGGCGGGTCTTTTTCAAAGCCGATTGTACGGGAAGAGGGGAAACGTTCCGAGAGGGAAACCGGGCTGCGGGAGTGGCTGATGCGAGTCGTGGAGCGGAGTATCACAGGGGTATTGTATTTTTCGGATATGTCGATTCCAAGTTTCATGAAATCGAGAGCTTCCTGGGAATCGGCAGGCTCCAGTAGTGGAACCTTGGCAAAGCGGGCAAAATGGCGGGTATCCTGCTCGTTCTGGGAAGAATGCATTCCCGGATCGTCAGCAACACAGGCAACAAACCCTCCGACCACGCCAGTGTAAGCAAGTGTCATTAGCGGGTCGGCGGCAACATTGAGGCCGACATGTTTCATTGTCACCAAACTTCTTGCGCCGGTCAGGGAAGCTCCTGCAGCAACTTCAAATGCCACCTTTTCATTGGGTGACCATTCGCAGTAAATATCGTTTTTATACTGAACCAATGCTTCCAGTATCTCCGTTGAAGGAGTGCCCGGATAGCCGGCGGCGAGGTTGATTCCCGCCTCATAGGCACCTCTGGCAAAGGCCTCGTTTCCTGAAAGTATTTTTTTGTCCATGTGTTTTTCCGTTTCAGTTTTTGGCATTGACTAAAGAGAAATTCTGACTGGAATAAAAAGGTCCTCCATTACTATCAGGTATCTTCTTTTTCAGGTAGGGTAAATACAGGATTTGAAGATAAATATCAATGGATTTCGTCACTCCGGACCCTAAGCTGCTGAACAAAGTAAGCCTGGGGAACTCCTGATCTGGTGCAGAAAAATGTGTCATCAAGGATAGTCGATAATGGAAATCAGAAGGTTGGTTAAGATTTCTTTGTTGCCGGTGCACACTGTCTGTAAAGTTTGATCGTTACGAAGACATGGAATCTGTTTAAGGGTTCGCAACCGAATGGAAAGTGACCCTCCAACCTATCAAAGATTGTTTCTTTTTCAATAAACAAAGGCATAAAAAAACCCGCCGAAGCGGGTTCCAGAATTTTTGAAGCGTCATTTCTCTTTTTCAGGTTCTTTCGCTTCTTCTTCGGCAGGTGTTTCCTCCTCTTCTGCCCCCTCAACTATTTCCGGCTCATCGAGGGCTTCTTCCTCTTCCTCGGCAACCGGTTCTTCCTGAGCCTCAACCACATCGCTGTGGAATTCTTCTTCCTCTTTCTTCTCGGTACCCTCGGACTCGGGTTCAGATGTTTTTACCGCCATAGGCTCCTGCTCTTCCTTTTTTCCGATACGACCTTGAAAAACCAGTTTCCAGAGCATATAACCGGTACCTGCCACAATCACGACCCAGATCAAAAAGGCAACAAACGTCATAGCATTCTCCCCAATTCTTAAAAGGCTCAAAAATAGCTGTGTCCCAGAATCCTATTAAAAATAATCTAATTTGTCACGAATATCAAGTACGACTGAAAAAATCTCTTAACCTTCATCCCTTGGGCAAGAAAAATTGAAAGCAGGGACACTAAAGCCCTTGAGATTTGTGGAGCAAAGAACCTTCACAAAGCTTATGAATGCAGGGGGATAAAAACTTAAACTAAAACATTAAAAAGATATCAAATAACTTTGTTTTTTATAATTCTTTTGAACACATCATCAATTAACAAATGGCCTGCCTCCCGCACCAGTTTGGTGGAGGCCGCCGCTATTTCATTGTAGCCCGCTACGGGAGTGGGCGAGGAAAATTCACCGGCTGAACCGAAAAGAACGTAGGGCACAGGATCAGCAGTATGGGTTCTTTTCGCGACAGGTGTCGGATGGTCCGGAAGTAACAGAATGCGATATTCTCCCAGCGACTCAATATTCTCAACGACCGTTCCGACCGTAAGACGGTCAAAATCCTCAATAGCCTGGATTTTCTTTTCAACGCTACCTTCATGGCCTGCTTCGTCAGGAGCTTCCACATGAAGGTAAACAAAATCCCTGGTTTTCAAAGCCTCCAGTGCAGCTTGTGCTTTTCCTTGAAAATCGGTGTCCAGATATCCTGTGGCACCGGGGACGTCGATTATGTCAAGACCGGCATAAATGCCAATACCCTTGATAAGATCAACAGCTGAAATAACGGCACCTGAAATGCCGAACTTTTCAGGCATTGTGGACATTACGGGTGACCGTCCCTGGCCCCACAGCCAGATGGAATTAGCCGGCAACTGGCCGCTAACCATCCTTTCCAGATTAACCGGATGAGTGCCGAACAAAAGCTGGGAGGAATTCATCAAAAGAATCAGTTTTTTGGCTGCATCGGTATGAGGCAGGTAGGAGAGGATATTTTCGCCGATGATATCATGAGGAGGCGTCAGCTGCAGGTCATTAATACCATTTTTCCAGACCATGAGGTGTCGGTAACTGATGCCCGGATAAAAGTTGAACTGTCCACCACCGAATTCGTCCTGCATCATCTGGATAAGTTCGGCCGCTTCCTTGGTGCTGATGTGTCCGGCTGAAAAATCTCCCATGCGGATTTCTTCGTCCACGGCTTCAAGATAGACCAGGTTGAGACGAAAGGCGACATCCTCTGGTTCCAGCTTGACGCCCATACTGGCGGCTTCCAGAGGTGAACGTCCGGTATAGCAGGAACGGGGATCGTACCCGAAAACAGAAAGATTGGCGACATCGCTTCCAGGGTGAAACCCCCCGGGAATGGTATGGACCAGGCCGGTTTCGCCGGAACAGGCCAGCTTGTCCATAAAAGGGGTAGTTGCATACTCCAACGGAGTTTTTCCATCAAGTTGCGGAAGAGGCTCATCAGCCATCCCGTCGCCAAGCAACACAATAAATTTCATAAATTCCTCTTACGACAAATTGCAATCAATGTTTGTCTCGGACGATTGATTATCCCCGCGGGTGAAACTCTTCATGGATCTGCCTGAGGCGCTCCCTGGTGACGTGGGTATAAATCTGTACGGTGGAAATATCCGCATGACCCAGCATGGTCTGGACGGAACGCAGGTCGGCCCCGTTCTCAAGAAGGTGGGTTGCAAAGGAGTGGCGTAGGGTATGCGGCATGATGTTTTTTGAAATTCCGGCCTGGTTGGCACGGCGTTTAATCATCTTCCAGAAACCCTGTCGTGTCAAGCTTTTCCCAAACAGGTTTAAAAAAACAAAATCACTCTGTTTGGTTTTACAGAGTTGTCCTCTTCCGTCATCCAGATATTGCTTTAAAGCATCCACCGCCGATTCGCCAATCGGCACAATTCGCTGTTTATTCCGTTTTCCAAAGGCCACGAGGTAACCAACATCCAGTTGAAGATCCTTGAACTTAAGGGCTATCAACTCTGAAACCCGAAGGCCAGTTGCATAAAGAACCTCAAGCATGGCCCGGTCGCGAAGGCTCAAAGGGGAATCCTGCCCGGCCGCATTCAGCAAACGATCTACTTCGCTGGTCGACAGAACATTCGGAAGAGCCTGAACGGTCTGGGGGGATTCTATTCTGGAAGCCGGATTTTCGGAAATGATCCCCTCGGCAAGAAGGAATTTGTGGAACATGCGCAAAGCAACAAGAGCCCTGGCCCGGCTCCGAGGCGAAAGCCCATCTTTCTGCAGACAAGCGAGGAAATGCAGAACCCGGGAGGGGGTTACTTCCTCAAGCGAAGTAATCCCTTCCGAGTCGAGGAAACCGAGATAACGTGTCAGGTCCCGGCAGTAGGCATCAAGCGTGTTGCGGGAGAGGCCACGTTCAACGGTGAGGTAATTGAGAAAAAGGTCAAGACAGCGATCCATCTTCAGTTTTCCGGATTCTCTTGAAGAACATTGAGAAGTTTGAGCCGAAGTTCTTTGATTTTTTCAGGACTGGTGATCTTGTCTCTGAAAATATCCTGAACATAAAAGGTATCCGCGACCTGATCGACTTTGGTCGATATCTTAGATACTCCAATAGTTAGGCTCAGGGCAGCAAGGGTGCGGGTGATATCGTATAAAAGGCCGATTCGGTCATCGGCAAAAAGATCGATAACCGTGTAATCTTGGGAAATTTCATTGTCGATCTCTACCCGGGCTGAAAAGCGGGGCCGATGGGGAGCCGGATATAAAGGGGTTCGTTTGCGCTTCCGAACAAGACCGTGAACCTGAGTACGCCCTTCGATAACCGCTGCAAGGGTTTCCTCTACCCGGTGCCATTTTTGAACATCATTGATAATTTTGCCACCACTCCCATTAACCTGAAGAATATCGAGGGCAATGCCGTTCTTAAGCGTAAAAATCTGAGCTGCGAGGATATTGATCCCGGCAGCCGCGAGAACGCCGGCTATTCGGGAAAAAAGCCCGGGAACATCAAGCGTTGAAATAATCAGTCGGGAACAGTCAGCCTCCGGTTCATGTTCAACCTTCATGGCCAGAGTCCTGTCTCCTCTTCCAAGAACTATGCGCAGGTGATTGGAGATATCTTTGGCCGGGTGGGAAAGTACATAACGGGTGCCGAGATATTTCAGTTCCTCTTTGATTCGTTTTTCTTCAAAGTCATCGGACAGAAGATCGGCCACAATTTTTTTGCGTTTGCGAACTTTATCCGATCTTTTTTCCAAAGCAAATTCACCTTTTTCCAGAACCAGAAAGGATTTTTCATACAACTCGGCGAGGAGGTAAGCTTTCCAGGGGGTCATGACGTCCGGCCCGACGGCCATCAGGTCGGCAAAAGTTAAAAGATAGAGCATGCGCAGGTTTTCGCTCATTCCCATCTGGCGTGCAAAGTCGACGATCAAGCGATCGTCACTCAGGTCACGGCGCTGGGCGATATGAGCCATCTCCAGGTGATGACGGACCAGAAATTCGAGTCGTTGACTGTCTTCCTTGCCGAGGCCAAGCCGGCGTGAGACGGTTCGGGTCATTTCCGCCCCTTTTTCGGAATGGTTTTTCCCCTCCCCTTTGCCGACATCGTGAAAAAGAATCGCAAGCAGCAGAAGTTCGCGCTTTTCAATTTCTTGGGAAACCCTGCTGAGAACAGGGTATGTCTCCCGGTATTCCCCTTGGGAGAGTTTAATGAATTCCTCAACCGCGAACAGCGAATGAATATCCACCGTATAAGTATGATAGACATCGTGCTGGACTTTGCAGAAAATTCGCGAAAACTCCGGCAAAAAATGGTTGAGAAAATGAAGTCCGTGCATGGCCCGGAGGGTTTCAGAAACTCTTTTTGGATAACGCAGGATGTCAAGAAACCATTCAATGACTTCATGTGACCTGCGAACCCGGTCGTTAATGCGATGAACATTCTGGCGGATAAGCTGTTGCAGCTGAAAGCTCAAGTCGGCATTGTGGCGCTGGGAAAGCCAGAACGATTTCATCAATAGGGTCGGGTCATCTCTAAACGCTTCCTGGCGGCTGGTTCTCAATTCCCCGCGGAGTACATAGAAAAAATCGTCGATTTTCCGTTTCCTGGATATATTGAGAAAAGCTTTCGGGGCATCGGCAAGATTTGCTGCTTTGCCGATAAGAGAGGATGCCAGGTCTATCACGTGGGTGGCATGGGTATAGTAGTCCTGCATGAACTGTTCGACAGCCAGCCCCTTTTTATTGTTTTTATAACCCAGAAAACGGGCAATCTTTTCCTGGTGGATGAAACGGATTTGATCGTTCTTACGCTGGGACTGGAAGTGAAGTTCGTTTCGGATATGCCAGAGATAGCTGAAGGCCGCTTCCCAGTCCTCTTTTTCTCTCTCGGAAAGCACTCCTTTCAGCACCAGTTCCTGTAGGGAGTTGACTTTGAATTTGACCTTGGCGACCCAGAGCGCGGTATGAAGTTCCCGCAGGCCACCTTTTCCTTCCTTGATATTGGGTTCAAGAAGATAAACCGACGATCCATACTTGTGGTGACGTGCCCCGGTTTCAGATAGTTTGTTGCGGATAAATGCCTGGGTGCTGCGGGCGCGCAGTACTTCCAGAACGTTTTTCTCGAAATAATGGTAGAGACCTTCATCACCTGTTAGAAATCGGGAGTCCAGCAGAGCGGTGTGCACAGTGCTGTCTTTATCCGCGAGTTCGAGACAATCTTCCTGGGTGCGCACGCTGTATCCGACATCGAGATTCATATCCCACATCAGGTAAAGCATCCGATTTGCAACCTTTTCAGCAATATCCCGAGATTTACCCTGATAGAGGAACATGAGATCGATATCGGAAAAAGGATTAAGTTCTCGTCGCCCATACCCCCCTAGCGCAACTAGGGTGATCGAGGCTTTGTCGGCACCGGAGATCCCATGGGCAACATCACGGAAAAGTCGCGACAAGAGCGCATCCGTAACAACGGTGAGGGCCTCAACGACCAAGGCGCCGCCTTCACCAAGGCGGTGCCTTGAAAGAATATATTCGTGGCTTTTTTCCCAGCCCTCCCGCCTCTTTTTCAACAACTGGTCTCTGGAGTCGTCAAAGGGTAAAGGCTCCTTTGTCCCAGAAAATGCCGGAGGAAAAACTTCGTCTGCAAATTGGCTTAATTTCATCTTTTGGCAACCATATCAAGGGTGGAGGCAAAATTACGAACTCCGGTCACGATTCCTTTGGCCACGCGCTCCTGGTAGTTACGGCTGATAAGACGACCTTCCTCCTTGCGGTTACTGATGTAGGCTGTCTCAACCAGAATAGAGGGCATGGTTGCGCCGACCAGAACATGAAATGGTCCTTGCCGGACCCCGTGATCTCTGATTTTGGAATAATTGTTGGTCAGTTCCCGGACCACACTTTTCTGGACCTTGTTAGCCAGGAGGCTCGATTCATTGATTTTGGAGTTGGCCATAAGATCGAACAGGATCAATTCCAAATCGCTGACCTCCTTCAGGGTCGTCCCATTTTCACGGGCCGCTACAGAGGCTGCAGCATTATTCTTGGAAAAATTCAGATAGTAGGTTTCAATACCGTTTGCTTTTCTGTTCGGGCTGGCGTTGGCGTGAATGGAAATAAAAAGATCCGCGTTCAAACGGTTTGCAAGTCCCGTCCTTTCTTCCAAAGGAAGAAACTTGTCGTTATTGCGGGTCAAAACAACTTTACAATGAAGTTCATCTTTCAGGCGTTTAGCCAGAATTTTGGCAATGGCGAGGACGACATTTTTTTCTTTGACACCGTTCGGTCCTACGGCGCCCGGATCTTTTCCACCATGTCCAGGGTCCACCACAATCAGTTTCAGTTCGCCGTTTGGAATTGTGGAAGCAAAATCGATAGCCGGACTTTTTTCTGCAGGAATCTTTCCCAAAACCTTTGAAATATGGTCCGGTTGCGGGGGTGGCCGCGGCGACTGAGGAGAGGATGCGGAATCATCCCAGGCAATTTTTTTGGCGGCGATATCAATCACGATCCGGGCGGGATTTTGTAGGGCAAATATCCTGTAACTTTGAAGGGCGTGAAGGTCAAGCACCACCCTGGTTTGCCCGGTGCCTGGCTGGCCGGTTCGAACCCGCTTTAGAATGGGATCCTGGACATCCTGTCTCGATCTGATTTTTGGGCTGGGAGTCGTATCGCGAAGATCGACATAAAGACGGGGAGAGACCTTCTTTTTCGTATTCCCAGGAAGGGTATTGTATGAAAAATCGGCGGGACCGGTTAGGTCCAGAACCACCCGGGAATACCCTGACCGGGACTCGGACCGGATTTCTGTCAGCCGACTGGGACCTTTAGGTTGGGTTTGTGCAATTGGTTCGGGTTCAGGCCTGGAGGCAGCCTCCAGGGCATACGGGGAAAGTCGGGTTAATGCCTCTTTAGCCGGTTTGACCTGGTCGCCAAAGGGATATTTTTTGATAATCTTTGCGTAACGGTTGACCGCCTCCTGAGTGTCCTTCAGGATCGAATCGTAAATTTTGGCCGAGAGAACCAGAGCATCATCAGCGAGACTGCTTTGAGGAAATTTGACGTCCACATAATCGTAAATTTCAGCAGCCTGGAGAGCGTCAGTTTTAGCAAAGGAAATCCGATGTAACTCCTCGCAGGCGCGCCCAGCCATGTAAAGTGCGGCAGGGCTTTTTCTATGGGAAGGATAGTCATTGGTGAAACGTTGGAATTCATCAATAATCCGCAACCAATTATCCCGGTAAAGTTTATCCCGGGTTGATTTCATGAGGCTGGAATAATCCCCACGAATTCTCTGAAACTGAAGAGACGCCTGGTCCCCGAATGCGGGAGCCGAAGCAGTTATTAATAAACCCAGAAATACAGCAACGATTCTCAAAACCATTTATTACACCATTTTTTTTAGTTGATCCAAAAGATTTAAAGCTTCCAGCGGGGTCAGTACCGAAATGTCGACATTTTCAAGCTTTTCCCGCAGTTTATCCTCTTTTTCAGAAAAAAGGGCAAGTTGATTATGGGAACTCTTGAACCCGGAGTTCTTCCGGCTGTGGGCTAGTTTTGGCTCCCCTTCCTTGGAAAGCTCGCCCGCTTCGAGATTGGTCAGAACTTCCCGGGCTCTTTCAACCACCGCATGCGGGAGCCCGGCGAGCCGCGCCACCTGAATGCCGTAGGAATGGCTCGCCCCGCCTTTAACGATACGGCGCAGAAAAATAATCTGATCGTCCCATTCTTTGACAGCGATGTTGAAATTCTGCACTCTTTCACAGGTTAAGGCGAGGTCGGTCAATTCATGATAATGGGTTGCGAACAGGGTTTTCGCACCCATCTCACTGGAATCATGAAGAAACTCTACTACTGACCATGCAATGCTGATACCGTCAAAAGTGGAGGTCCCACGGCCGATTTCGTCCAGCACAATGAGGCTCCTGGATGTGGCATGATTCAGAATATGGGCTGTTTCCGTCATCTCAACCATAAAAGTTGATTGCCCCCGAGCGAGGTTATCGCTGGCACCGACGCGGGTGAAAATCCGATCAACTACCCCGATATAAGCCTCTCTGGCCGGCACAAATGAACCGATCTGGGCCATCAGGACAATCAGGGCGACCTGCCTCATGTACGTCGATTTCCCAGCCATGTTTGGCCCTGTGATGATCAGTATCTGATTATCACAGGTGTCCATCTCCACGTCGTTGGGGACGAAGCGTTCACCGAGAGCCATGTTTTCAATGACCGGATGCCGCCCGTCCAGGATGACAAGTCTTTCGCTGTCATCAATCTCCGGGCAGACATAATTCCGTTCATGAGCCACGTCGCCGAGACTCGCAAGGACATCGAGGTTGGCCAGAGCATCAGCGGTCGTCTGAATCCGTTCCCCCTGGGAGGCGACCTGAATGCGGATCTCCTGGAAAACCTCATATTCCAACTCAACAATCCGCTCATCGGCTCGTAAAACCTTCTCTTCATATTCCTTGAGGGTGGGCGTAATGTAGCGTTCGGCGTTTGCGAGGGTCTGCTTGCGCTGATAGTCCTCAGGCACCTGCTTCAAATTACTGCGGGTCACCTCGATATAGTATCCGAAAACTTTATTAAAACGGATTTTCAGGGAGGATATCCCCGTCCTCTCCTTTTCCTGTTTTTCCAGTCGGCTGATCCAGCCTTTGCCGTCGCGGCTGATCTGTCGAAGCTCATCGATTTCGCAGTGGAATCCATCCCGAATCATGCCCCCATCGCGCAGCACAAAAGGGGGATTTTCGGCTATCCCGCGCTGAATGAGATCCTGTATATCCTGAAGTGAATCGATAGATACATCCAGGTCCTTCAGGATTTTGGCACTGCACCCTGTCAGCAACTCCCTGATGGCAGGGATTCTCTCCAGCGAGTTCTTCAATGCCATAAGGTCTCTGGCATTGGCGTTACCCAGGGAAATCTTGGCGTTAAGCCTCTCAAGATCGTAAACCCCCTCAAGCCGCTCGCGAATTTCCTGACGTAGCTGGAAGTTGTCAGCTAATTCGGCAACCGCTTGCTGGCGATGGATAATCTTTGCAGCATCAATCAGGGGATAATTGATCCATTTAAAAAGTTTTCTGCCACCCATGGCGGTCAGGGTTCGGTCCAGTTCACCGAGCAGAGAACCTTTTCGAACACCTCTCTGCATCGTTGAAAGCAGCTCGAGGTTGCGGCGGGTGGCTTCATCAAGCATCATGTGATCAGCGGCCTGAACTGTGCGCGGAGGACGGACGTGACCGACTATCCCCTTCTGAGTGTCCTGGAGATAATGTAGAACGGCCCCGGCAGCCCGAACGGCATCGGGAAGACGTGTGCAGCCGAAAACATCCAAAGAAGCGCAGGAAAAATAATCGAGGATGATATTTGCTGCATTTTTGTGCTCGAAGGTCCAGTCTGGGAGAGTGCTGATGGCCGTGTCCTGAATCATGGTGGCGAATTTTTTCCGCAGACCGTCTCCTTCCTCCCCTTCGGGAATAAGGATCTCGCCAGGTCTGATAGAGGCGATTTCGCTGCGAATTCTTTCAATGTCATTAAATTCCGCCACCTGGAATTCGCCAGTTGTCAAATCGAGCCAGGCCGCTCCACAACGTTCACCGGAGCCGTTGGCAAGACTCATGAGATAGTTGTTTTCTTTGGGATTGAGGGCATCGGTGTCGGTATTGAGACCAGGAGTGACTACCTTGACAACATCCCTCCGGACAAGTCCCTTGGCTTTTTTGGGGTCTTCAACCTGTTCGCAGATCGCGACCTTAAAGCCGCAATCGACGAGTTTGCTAACGTACGGCTGACTGCTGTGAAAGGGCACCCCGCACATGGGGATCTCGTCGCGCTCGCCCCGGTTACGTGCTGTCAGGGTAATATCGAGAATTTTGGATGCTTTGACGGCATCTTCGAGAAACATTTCATAAAAATCCCCCATACGGAAAAAAAGGATTGAGTCGGGGTGTTTCTCCTTGATTTCCAGATATTGGCGCATCATGGGGGTTGTTGAGGTCATGGTGGTGAAAATCCTTCTTACCAAGTCACCGGTCTCAGTAAAACCAGAATGGCTCGGAGTATATTATCGAAAACCATTTCCCGGATTATGTTAACAAACACCTATTTCTAAGTAAACATCTTACAGCATTGAAATTATGTAAAATTTCGGCGAAATGTTCCCGGAGCCGGCGACTCCCTGTGGAAGTTTTTCAATTTAAATATCTACACTCCTAAAAATGTATAAAACATCAGTCCTTGATTCCTTGGTTCTTAGATATTAGACTGGCGCCTTCAGGAGGATAAATGAGCACCAAAACACCATTGCAAGCATCGGATAAAGCCTTTGAACCCGAAAATTTCCATATTCGCAGTTTGCAGGATGAAGTCAAAGTAGATCAGCTCTGCGCTCTGCTTGTGGAAACCTTTTATCACCACCTGGTTCATGAAAAACGGATTGCACCTCTCGTGGCCGGCCGGATGGCCAGAGGAGCGGATCATTTTCTGCGTGAATTCATTATTCCCGAGCAGTGTGAGAACATTTTTGCCATTCCTCCCAAACGGGTTCTCCAATTCGCAGGAAACTGGTATATCGTCAAAACACTCGATCCCAACCCCAAGGAACTCGGACATATTCTGGAGGGGATCAGGGCATTTTACGCTTTCTGCACAAATTTGGGGAAGGTGGAGTCTGTTCTATTCGAGGAAATTGCCCTTAATTGCGACAGGCTTGATTATTACGAACAACGCATCGATTCCTTCTGGGCCATCGAGGATGATGGGTTTTTCGCCTGGGACGCGGAGTGCTCCCTGAGATGAAAACGCAGTGATTTTATTCTTTGTATTTTTCCCCTTCGGCTGTTCATGATGCACGCCAACCCCAAAATCAGAGCCGCTTTATGGTCGCTTCTGGCGGCGACTTTTCTTTGCGCCCTGAAGCTTTCGACCGGTATTGCCACCGGCTCTCTTGCTGTTCTCTCTTCCGGGATAGATTCTCTTCTCGATATTGCCATGTCTGCCATAAATTTTATCGCCATTCGCAGGGCCGAGAAACCGCCCGACAAAGAGCACCCCTTTGGCCACGGCAAATTTGAAACGGTCGCAACGTTGCTTCAGTCATTATTTATTGCCGGGTCAGGCGCCTGGATACTGTTTGAATCCTACCGCCGTCTTCGCAGCGGCGTGCATCTCAGCGGTCTGGGTGGAGGGATGGCAGTTCTTATCGTCGGCGCGGTCGTTTCTCTAGGGACCAGCCGCATGCTTAAAAAAGTCGCCCGCGAAACTGATTCCGCGGCTCTGAAAGCGGATGCCATCCATTTTTCTATGGATGTCTATACCAATGGAGCTTTGTTTGCCGGGCTGCTGGCTATTTCCCTTTTCGGGATTGTGTGGCTGGACCCGGTTCTTTCCATACTGGTGGCGGTCTATATACTGATTGAATCCTTCCGTCTGTTGCGGCATGTGATGCGGGATATCCTCGACGTTGAACTGCCGGAACCGTTACGCAATAAAATCATTCATTTAATTGAAAGCTTTGATGGAGGGTTTGTCGGCTATCATAATCTCAGGACCCGACGGGCCGGGTCGCAGAAAATAATGGATTTTCACCTTGTCGTTTGCCGCAAGATCACCATGGAGGAAGCACATAACATAGCAGATTCCCTGGAAAAAAGAATTGAGGATTCACTCCAGGGAGCGGATGTTACGATTCACCTGGAGCCGTGTGAGGAGAGTCCATGTCGTGGCCCGGCCGTCTGCCCCGTGGCCAGGAAAAAGGGCGTCAGCCCGGCTGAGAAATGCCTGCGAAAACTTCATGAGAAATAATGGATGTGGTGATTAGCGGGCGACCCTAACTGCTCGCGACAAATTCCTTAAGTGTTTGTTGATAAACTTCTTGATCCCGCTCGGAAAAGCAGACGAAATAGACTTTTGCGATAATTTTAGAGCATTGCAGAAATGCCTTCACTTCCCGAATGGCGATGCGGCTGGCGCGCTTTATGGGGAAGCGGTAAACCCCGGTGCTTATTGAAGGGAAGGCGATTGTTTTGACGTCATGTTGGGCAGCTAGGTTGAGGCTGTTGCGATAACATGAAGCAAGTTTTTCATCCTCCCCGTGGCTTCCGCCATTCCAGACCGGACCAACGGTATGGATAACAAAACGGCTGGGAAGCTGATATCCTCCAGTGATCCTGGCTTCTCCGGTTGGGCACCCTCCGAGGTAACGACATTCTTCAAGAAGCTCCGCACCCGCCGCGCGGTGGATAGCGCCATCAACCCCTCCCCCGCCGAGAAGAGAAGTGTTGGCAGCATTGACAACGGCGTCGACCTGTAATTTGGTAATGTCCCCCAGCACGACTTCAATCATTTTTCCCTCCCGTAAAAAAAGAATCGGGTCCTCATCCTATTTATATTTTAAATTAATTTATTAAATTTTTGGGAATTTGCCGGATGGATAAAACGAAAACAGGAATGCCTGAATGAAGTCTGAAATGTTTTGCAGGGTTGGCTCGGAAGCAGGGAGGCTATGAAACCTGTGTTCAAATATCAAGCGAGGAAATTAATTTCGCCCCGAAATCCATTAAATTTGTCTCCTCCGTATCGACAAGAAGCATCATGTTTTCAATGGGTTCACTAGTAGCAACAAGAATCTGGCTCGCAGAAGGTTCGAGTTTTTGGAGGCGGGAATAAAAAGACTTTTTGTCTTCCAGGCTGATATTCTGTTGAGCAGGTTCGTCAATAAAACTGATTTGTGGATGATTTAAAGGATAAAAAGCTTGGGTCTGCTGAAGCGCAATGACACAGCCCAGCGACAGGCGAATACGGTCACTGGCAGATAAATCATAGTGAATATCCATCCCTTCGAGACCAGGACAGTAGGTTTCAAGGGACAATTTCAGTTTACTGGCATCTGCACTTGAAAAACCAAAACTCCTGAGGTTTTCGATCAGCAGACTGAGATATTTTTTAAGTTTCTGCTTGTCTTTTTGGGTGTGATACTCTTTTCGGAGGGTCGCCTGCTCGGCCAGCAGTTCCTTCCAACGTTTGGAAAGTCTGCTTATTTCACCGGTTTTTCTGTCAATTTTCCCAACCAAGGATTCAAATTCGCGAATTTTTTCCTTTCGTTGTAATAGTTCTCTCACCTCAAGTCTTTGACTGTCCTCATCAGAAGGGGTGTTTTTCTTCATATGCTGAATTCGTTTCCTTAACTCGGAAACTTTGAAACTCCTCTGCTCAAAAAGGCGTCCGGTTTCTTCAAGATTACTCTGGGCGGCTTCCAAGAGAATGGCTGCTGCCAGCTTTTGTTTTTCAGTTTTTTCTCTTTTGTCTTTTAGTGAAAATATGATCGCAGAAGAATCGTTGAGACCACTAAAGTTTCGCCCTTTCTTTTCACCCAGTAAACCATACTTGTCAGGGAAAACCGCGTCGAGTTCATATTCAGTTTCCTCTTCCTCAACTCTTTTATCGATTGCATTCAGATCTTTTTCCAGGGCCAAAACCTTTTCCTGAAGAAATTTGACATTTTCCCTTTCATCAAAAAAATTGTCTCGTATTTCCGTTAAAGCCATCTGTTCTGCAGTATATTTTTTTTCCAGGAGATGGGTTTCGGCTTCAACTGACTGGTCATGTTGAGGTTCAAATACAGGAATGCTCTTCCCTTCCATGCTTGAAAATTCTTGCTTAAGGGAAGAGACTAGTTTTTCGAGAGAAACCCAGCTCTGTTTCTGCGAAACCATCACCAGGGGCGGCATGTGAGGATCGTAAGTAATTGTCGGCTTTCTCGGAAAGTTGTGAAGCTTCCCTCCAGCTTCAACAGCCATTCCCTGAAAAAAGTCTTCCATTTCAGCCCACTGATTTTTCAATTCACCAATGGCCTGAGTAAGTTTTCTTTTTTTCCTGGAAATGTCGCTGACATCCAGGTTGAACATAAACTCGAAAGCAGCTTGGCGGGGTTGCTGTAAACTGAAGTTGGAAGGAAGTCGGTTCTGATCAAAATTCCAGCCTTGACACTGGTCAATAAAAATCAGCGAAAAGATTGATTCCAATGGCAAACGGGTTTCGCCGCCCTGATATGTGCTTACCAGAGGAAGTTTCCAATTAAGAAAATCGGCAAGTTTTTTGGAAAAAGAGATTTTTTCAGGGTCATCATCCGGACTTTCGACTACACAGATCTGCTCTTGGTACATTTGTTCGTGAGGACTCGAAAGCTTGGCCCCTTCAAAAACAGAAATGATATTGGTGTCGGTTTCACCAACGATTTGTCTTTTGAGAGTCAAAAATTGATTTTTAGAATTCCTGATTTCCAGTTCTACAAAAGATTCAAGAACATTGTGCGTTTTTTCTTCATAAAGGACTTCTTTTTTGAAAACCGGTTTTAAAATAGAAACCCCCGTATGTCCCAACATCTTTTCAAGTCCAAGGGCATACAGAATGGCATTCAAACAGGCGCTTTTCCCGGAGGATTTATCCGCGCGAACAACATTCAGGCCATCTTGAAATTTCAGGAGTGTCCCGAATTTTTTATCAGGAGTGACTATGGAAATTTTGAAAGTTTTTATGAATAATTTCTGCATTTCGATCCCATTTGGACTTTTCGTCAAAGAGACGGCAACGAGCTTAAAAACATTAATATTTTTTATTTTTGATGCAGGATACAGACCAAAAAAAGACAACTCAACCCTACTGTAAAGTCTGCCGGGAAAATCTTTTCATAGATTAGCCTGTTTTAGTGATAATTTCTATGGAATTCAATTGTTTATAAAAAATAAAATTTTAAGGTTTTTGTTTGTTATTCCACCTGAAAACCCTTTGTTCAGAGCCCTTACAAGGTATTTCTATTTTTTAATGTAACAACCTATATCTCTTTGTTCACAAAAAGTGGCCCTTTTTTTTAACAATTATCATTAAAATCAATAGATCCCTCATCATAACTAGCTTTTTTTTCGAAGAAAAATAATCAAAAAACGACATATTTCACCCTGAAAAATTCTCTATTTCCATTGCTTGCCATATTTTGTTTAAGGAGAGTTGCTCATGAGCCTGTGTGGAACAGATCACGATAATGAAGGTAACATCAAGAGGTTAAATCGGATAGCTGGCTAAGTCCGTGAACTCAAGAAAATGGTGGAAAAATTTCTGATTGTAGTGCCGTTCTCTGCAAGTCAGTTTCTGTTCAAGGAACCTCAAGAGTTTTTGCTGCAGTGCCTGGATGATCATATGCTCTGTTGTTTCGTCAGCGCAGTTAACTGCTATATGGTTAACTCAAACCATCCAAGAATTTCCCTCATCAGAACCTTACAACTCAAGGTGTCATTCTTTCATGGTAGGAATTTCATTCTAAATAATTTTCATTGCTGCCGCTTCGGGTAAATGGCATTAACCTTTTTCCAGAGGATGTCCATGGCAAAAAAGTTTCGAATTCTGTCCTTATGTAACGGCAACTCCTACCGTAGCCAGATGGCCAAAGGCAGGACTAATTACCTCTGGGGGGAATGCGACCCCGATAATCAGGTTTTATTTATATTAGCACTCCCACTTAAGGAAACCGTGAAAGATCGCGATTCTATCCAGTTTCTCCAAAACATATTACCCCGACTTTCATTTCGCTGGTCCGGTTACAGAAAAGTGTACGGACAGGTGTGTAAAAGAATCAATCGCCGTATTCAGGAGCTGCACCTGACTGATATCAGGTGCTACCAGTCCTACTTGGAAGAACACCCCGCCGAGTTGGAACTACTGAAGGAATTCTGCCGGATTACTATTTCCAGGTTCTACCGTGACAGGGTGGTATTTGAGGTTTTAGAAAAGCAGGTTCTACCTTTTTTGACTGAAACAGTTATGAAAAGTAAGGAAAACAAACTGTGGTGCTGGAGTGCCGGATGTTCCTCGGGAGAGGAGCCCTATACACTTGCTCTTCTCTGGGCTATACGGACAAAAAAGAGAGCATCTTTGATTGATTTCCGGATTCAGGCTACGGATACCAGCAGTGATGTCCTGAAACGAACCAAAGAAGCCTGTTATGCTTCGAGCTCCATCAGAGAATTGCCCGAAGATCTGAAAAGCAATGGATTCGTCCTGAGAAACGGTAATTACTGTTTGCGGCCGGAATTTCGTGACCTTGTCACCTTCGAAAAGAAGGACATTCTCAAGAGTTTACCCGAGGGGCCTTTTCATCTTATTCTTTGCAGGAATCTGGTTTTTACCTATTTTGAAGAGTCACTCCAAATGGAGGTGCTGACAGGTCTGAAAAAGATACTGGTCCCGGGAGGATTTCTAGTGATCGGCGCCCATGAAAATCTGCCGCCAAAGGAAAATTTTTCTGAATGGGGAAAGTGTATTTTTCAAAAGTTGCACGGATGAAGTTTGTCACGCCAAGGGGAATTCTTCTGCCTGAATATAGACCTTTTTCCCCCTGAATAAATGACTGGATATCAGGTAGGCCTGCTGGACTTGCCGGCCTGAACCAGGTAATCCAGGATGCCAAACATGGCGTCGTTGATCTGGCAGAAATTGCCAATCCCAGGGAAGATCATCTCTTCGGCACTCTGAATGTACTTGCCTTCTACAATGTCGTTTTTGCAGTTTTCCACAAGCTTCTGAATGCTCACCTCTGTCGACTCCAGATGAAACTGCAGGCCGAGGACGCGACCATCATAGATGAAGCCCTGATTAGGACAGCCGGCACTTCGTGCCAGGTGCACCGACCTTTCCGGTATGGAAAAGGTATCTCCATGCCAGTGAAAAACCTTGAACTTCCACGGAAGAAAGCGGAAAATATCCGCTTGACGCCCGTCCTCGGTCAGGGTAATCGGAAACCAGCCAATCTCTTTGACATCGCCGGGAAATACGCGGGCACCCAGCACATCGGCAATCAGTTGAGCCCCGAGGCATATTCCCAGGACAGCCTTCCCGGCATCGATGGCGTCCCGGATGAACTTCTTTTCCCCCGGCAGCCAGGGATATTTTTCTTCCTCGTAAATGTTCATGGGGCCGCCCATCACCACCAGCAGGTCAATTTCATTCAAATCCGGGAAAGTCTCGGATGAAAACAGCCGGGTGGCGGTGAGAGTGAAACCGTTTGATTCGGCATAGTCCGCAATGATGCTGGGCCCTTCAAAAGATACGTGCTGCAGATAATGAATATGCATGAGTGTCAGACCCTACCAGTATCGGATTTCAAAACCTTCGAATTTTCGCGGATAATCAGAGTAGTTCACCTGTATGTCAGTCACCTTGGCGGCGGGTGGACCCTGACGGGCCCAGTCGACAAACTTTTCCAAACTTTCCTCCGCCCCTTCCGCTTCCATATAAACGCTCCGATCAGACATATTTTTGACGAATCCAGCCAGGCCCAGACTTTCAGCCCTGTCCTGAGCATAGGCTCGAAAACAGACGCCCTGAACCCGGCCATAGACTCTGATACTGGCATGCTTCATGATGCAAACTTCCTTTAAAAAATTGAGTCGACCAGGAGATTATTCAAGATATCTTCAGATAATATAGCAACTATGGTTTTTTGTTCTTCTTCAATAAAAGTTCGATATCGATGAGTTGACCGATATTCATGATCATATAATGGGAAGGGTCTTTTTGTAATCTCACAATTTCGCGTTTCATATCCAGTGCCGGATAGCCGGGCGGCTCGTCCCCCAAGTGGAAGGCTCCCCACTGAGTGGGAATGAAAAAGCCGGCGCCAAGGTCCTCATAGGCCTGTATATTCTCCTCGATATTCATGTGCGCATAATGCATGAACCAGCGGGGATGATAAGCCGTGGTGGGAAGAAAGGCAAAGTCGATGTCCGGATAACGTCTGCCGATTTCCCTGTACCCGATAAAATAACCGCTATCACCCCCGAAATAAAGGGTGACCGAAGGGGTTTTCAGAAGAAAGCTGGCCCACAGCGTCGTGTTCCGACCCTGACCGATGCGTCGCGACCAATGCTGGGCCGGCAGACAGACCAGTCTTTTCCCTCCCCCGAGATCGTGTTCCTGCCACCAGTCCATTTCAAAAACCTGTGTTTTGTCGAGTTCTCGTATGAGATTTTCGAGTCCAAGGGGGATATATACTGCAGAATCAGGCCGGAGACTGGTGACACTTTCATCATCCAGGTGGTCGTAATGGTTGTGGGTGATAATGATGTTGAGATTTCCTTCCAGGGTGTTGACGTCCTCAGCGGTCAGAGCGGGTGGAGTCTTCCGCTTGGGGAGCAGAGCCCGTTCCGAAAACATCGGATCCGTCAGCCAGTAATCGCCGTCAATGCGGATCAGAAAGGTGTTATGACCAACCCAGAGGATGAAATCCTTGCCGTCCAGCTTACGGATGCGTGCCATCGTGTCCGGAATGACGGCGGGAAGATAAGTTTCCTCATCTTCGGTGTAGTCATTTGTTTTAGGGAAAAATTTCCATCTCAGAAATTCCGTGAATTTTCTCTTGGATGGCATCCATGGATTAAAATATTTCTGATCGCTATTGTGAAGGGAATACAGCCTCTCGACCTGTGTATCTGCTACAGATTGTTGCCAACGGTTTTCGTCAAAATGGGTGGAGGTTGTGCAGGAAGCCAGGAAAAAAGCGATTGCTGTCCCTGAAAAGAGTATTCCGGTGAAAATCGATACTGAAATTTTTATAAGTTTTTTCATGGCACGAACATAAGGACATAAAAGGGGATAAATTTTAAGGCGCCTGTTAATACGGTCCTTCGATATCTTCAGCTGACTGGTCGTTTAGAGGCAGTGTACCTCTGGCCATTTTTTTAAAAGCCATGCTTTCCACGACCTTCCCAATGACTGCAACGAGGTCACCTTCCTGAAATTGGAACTCTGGCCCAGGATTAGTATTCAATGTACCTTCTCGCATGACCCCGACCACGGAAGCTCCCGTCCGGCGGCGGATATCCATCTCACGAAGGGACCTGTTGTGAAGGGGGCTTCCCAGGATCAGACTTACCCAGGTCAGTTCGAGTAGATTGCCGGCACTTTGCAACTGGGCCAGCGCCCGATAATCGTAATGCTTTTCATAAAGGGGTGCATAGAGTTCCTGGCGGGCAGTATCGGTGTATTTCTGGATTTCAGTCATGGGCACTTTCAGGTGGAGGAGGGTCTGGCGGGTAAACTCGAGCCCGGCTTCAAACTCCGGCTGCACAACTTCATAAACGCCGCCTTCATACAAGGCTTTCATTTGCTCCATTCCTTCGGCTCTGGCCACAATATTCAGACCAGAATTCAGGTGACGGGCCTGCTGCGTAATTGACCTTGAAACCAGAAACTCCGGAACGGTCACAATCAGAAGTTGGGCATCATGAATCTTGGCAGCCTCAAGGACAACCTCCTGGCTGGCATCTCCGTAGATAAGAGGAAAACCCTCATTTTTAGCCATCTCCATTCGGTGATGGTCGAGTTCGACGATGATAAAAGGGAGTCCAAGGCGCCTTAGAATACGGGAGACATGTTGGCCGATGCGACCCCATCCAGCAATAACCAAATGGTCCTTGAGCTCCTTTTTTGGCAGGTTGATGGTTTCCAGGGCCTCATGCCTGAACCATCGTTTTCGCAAGGCGTAAAGGGGTCTGGCAAGACCGGAGATAAAAGGGGTCATTATCATGGTCACAATGGCCGCAGTCAAGACCAGTGAGAAAACCTCCTGGCTGATGGAGTTGGTCTGAACTCCGACCCTCCCCAGCACAAAAGAGAACTCACCGACCTGAAAAAGGCCGAGGCCTACCGCCAGAGGAACAACATTGCCATAACCAAAAAGTTTAGCCATGGATGAAAAAATAATTCCTTTTCCGAGGGCAACCGTAAGAACGAGAATCACTTCCTGGTCCCAATGTGAAAACAGGAAGGCCGGGTCGAGAAGCATGCCGACGGAAACGAAAAACAGCAGGCCGAATAAATCCCGCAGGGGAATTATGTCGCTCAGGGCCTGATAGCTGTAATCCGATTCGGACAGAACCATGCCGGCGATAAATGCTCCAAAAGCGAAAGAGAGCCCAAAAAGATAGGTGACATATCCAACGCCCAGACCTATGGACGTGACGGCCAAAACAAAAAGCTCTCTGGAGTTCCAGCGTGCAATGCGAGCCATGAGCCTGGGAAGTACCTTGGTCCCGAGAAAAATCATCATGATAAGAAATGCGGCAGCCTTGAGTGCCGCTAGTCCAAGAAGCGGCAGACCAGATCCCGGATCATTGATTTTTGGAAGAATGATCATGAGGGGCACGAATGCGAGATCCTGGACGATCAGCATGCCGATCATTACCCGGCTTGAGAGGGTTCCGAGAAAGCCTTGATTCATAATGGTTTTCAGGACCACCATGGTGCTGGAAAGGGATATCAGCGCTCCCAGCCACAGCGATGAGTTCCAGTCCCAGCCAAGCAGTTTGCCTATGGCCCATCCCAACCCAATGGTCAGAAGCATCTGTATGGGGGTACCAATCAGGGCAATTTTTCGAACAGGCTGGAGCTTTTTAAGGGAAAACTCGAGACCCAAGGCAAACAGTAGAAGAGCGACGCCGATTTCCGCCAGGAGCTCGATATCATGGATATCGGTCACCGTTACCAGGCCTGTTTTGGGGCCGATCAGTATCCCTGCCAGAAGATAGCCGAGAATCAGCGGCTGTTTCAGGCGTTGAGCAATCAGACCACCGACTAGGGCGGCGAGGACGATTAATACAATGTCTGCTGCAATTCCCATCAAAACACTTTCAAAATAAAGAAAACGGTTCCCCATTAATTAAAACATCAGCTGAAAAACATATGGAAACAAAAAAATGGGGGAAAAATGACCGTCATATCTGGTGAAAAAGGACCTGAATAAAAGTTCAGTTTCGGACAGATTTTAAAGGAAAAAATTTTGCTTTCACATCGCAGAGAGACAAAATAATTTAAAAAATGAGTATTTCATACCCTTCCCGGATATATGTATCAAGGGAAGGATGCCCTTTCATCTCGCCGGCAATTCTCAACCCCTGGCCTTTAGCATATCCCAGAGCCCCAGTTTTTCTGGCACAGGCTTCACAGACGCATTCGATCAAACCTTTTTCCCTGACCGCCCGGTAAAGGGTTGCGAAAGGCTTCCCTTCTTCCTCCAGCTCTTTGACAAGGCTGGTGGCGCTCCCCTCGATAACAATTCGAGCTTCAAAACCTTTTTCGGTGAGATCCAATGCGTGGAGCAGGACATGGGCAAAGCATCCCGGCTCACTATTAAACGCGAATAGTATAATTTTTCTCATTTCAATATTTCCCTTCTTGTAATAGGAGTCAGATAACAAAAATTTTGTTTAATTCCCCATTGTCATTATGACTTTTCCTGATTTCCCTCGATAAATTTAATGAGGTTATAAATTGTTTCATTGGCGGGAACATCCACACCGCAACTCTTTGCCAACCTGACCACGGCGCCGTTTAGCGCATCGATTTCTGTCGCTTTCCCGGCTCGCAGGTCCTGAAGTGTGGATGAAAAGTGTTCAGCCGTACGCGGAATCAGGGTACTGTACAAGAATTTGATGTAGGCCTCCGGAGACTCCCAGGAGGTAGAAAAACCTCCAGCTTTTATGATGAGAAAAACTTCCCGAATAATTCTTTCCATTGTTTTTCTCGACCAGGAGCTTTTTCCAAGGGCGCCATAAGGGACACCACATACCGCGCCCACAGAATTAAGGGGGCAATTGAACAACATTTTGGCCCACAGATCCCCTGAAATATCCTCTGTCAGATCACAAGGGATGCCCCCCAGGGCAATGGCCGCGCAGAGAGAAACGATTTTGTCTGAATTTCCCGCAAAGAGACTGCCGATATGAATAGCATCGGCGTGGACGGTAATATCTACATGGTTTGGTTCAGGGCGAATGAAGCCGGTAATGACGCGGGCGTTGCAAACCATTTTTTTATCAAAGTAATGAATAAATATTTCCGCATTCCCCCAACCGTTCTGAAAGAGGATAAGACAGCTCTTCTGGCTCAGCAGGCGTTGGTAGGCATGAATATCCCGGGCTGCTTTTTCCGAATCGAAAGATTTGATGCAGACCAGGATAAAATCAAAAACTCCATTTACGATATCCGTCAGGGAAGTAACAGCTTCGAAGCTCTCAGGCAAAGCTGTGGTATCGCCGAATATCCCTGTCCTTTTCAGCCCTTTTCTTTTCAGCAGGGAAATGGTTTCCTCGCGGCCGAGAATCGTAACCTCATGTCCGGTATTAAGCAGACAGCTGGCAACTCCAAGACCAACGGCACCGGCGCCATAAATAAGTATTTTCAATTTTTCCATATCACCCTGTTTTATTGTTTAAAAATCCCATAATCTCCGACCAATGTTCGGAGGAAAGAAATGTCGTCCAGGTATTGTGGCCCGCCCCAGGGAGGCGCCACATCTTTTTCAGTGTCTCAATTGATTCAAATAGCCTTTGCCCATGCGGTGCAGGAACGATTTCATCTTTCCCGGCAAGAACCACGGCAGCCCGTCCGGAAAAGTTGGTAAGATTGTTGACATTGTCAAAACGATCCTTAGCCAACAATCGGACAGGAAGATACCAGTAATGGCGTGCTGCGATGTCTGCCAAAGAATCCCAGGGTGTAATCAGAATCAGGCCGTCAATAGCTACCGGTGGATCTGCTGCGACGGCAGTGGCAACTCCTGCCCCAAGGGATTCACCGCAGAGATAGATCGGTTCCCCGAATTCCGCATGAGCGAGGCGCACGGTTTCCATGGCGTCACCGACAAAACTTTTTTCCCCCAAGTTCCCGCCACGACCGCCATAACCGGGATATTCCACCAGGATGACTCGAAAACCGAGAGGTCCCAGAAGCTCAGCATAATAGCTGCGATGCCAGGCCGATCCTGCATTGCCGTGAAAGACGATAACCAGTCCGGATTTTTCACCTATTTCTCTGGTGCTGACATAACCGCGAAAGGAACTATTGTTTGGGCGCCATTGCTCGAGCCCGACAGAGTCTAGCTGTGTTACGGTGGGTTGGCGAGAGTCGGGATAATAGAGCAATTGATCCTGCTTGAGGTAGGTGTAGCCGCACAGGGCCGTATAGGCGAGCCCAAGCATAGTCGATAACCAGAGTAATTCCATGGTTCTGTTCCGTTTCATTTTATTGCCCGAATACGGATTCCATCACGTCCAGAGCAAAGCGAGCCGATACCGTCGCAGGTCCGCCTCCCATCTCGATACCGACCTCTACGGCTTCAAGCAATTCATGTTCATCAGCTCCGGCTTGTACCGCCTGTTCAATGTGCCACTGCATGCACGACTCACAATTGATGACCACGGAGATACCGACAGCTATGAGCTCTTTCTGTTTTTTTTAAGCGCCCCGTTACTGAAGGTCACTCTTTCCATTTCAAGAAAAGCTTTGTAGACATTTGATTCAAGGGAGAGAAGTTTGGAGTGGGCCCGTTTTCTTTTTTGGGTCAGATCTTTCAACTTGTCCATTCAGACCTCCAAAGAAGTTGAAATAATACAGTCTAACAAGCTGGAATATCGTGATTTTTGAATCAGATCCAGTTTTGAAGCTTAATGATATTTCCTTCAGGGTCTGCAGCATAGACAAAGGTCAATTTTCCCACATCCTTGACATCCTGCGAGACCATCTTGCCGACAACGCATCCACCATATTTGATCATGCCCTCAAGTACTTTTGCAACATCCTCAACTTCAAAAGCGATATGGGCATACCCCTCCCTGTTGGCCGCAGGCAAAGGCTTGGGTTCGTTACTTTTGTATTGATAAATTTCCAGGGTCGGCCCACCCTTTCCGAAACCGGGAAGAAGGAGGTGGATACCGGAAAATTCCGCATCCTTTACTCCTGTCCCCTGTGCCAGCCAGTCTCCGGATAAATGACGTTCCGGCGGTACCGGAACACAAGAAAAGACTTCCTGGTAAAATTCGGCGAGTTTGCGCCAGTCCTTAGCTACAAGATTGGTGTGTTTAAAGTGGATATTCATTGCTGATCCTTTGATTATCAGAGTCGAATGGAGTCAGGAAAACTCATTTTTAAGGAGATACTCCTCCCGCGCCGGTAAAAAAACCTCCACCGCTACGGACTTGCACAGTGCACAACATTGCCGCGTAAGGCCCAACCTCCGTCGGTTTCAACCAGCCATGTCTCCTTTTATACCTTCAGTTTAACCCTGCCGGAAATCAGATATTCGATCTGCTCATGAGGATGTCTATGATCCGGCTGATCGGCCCCCTTGTAAATTCTGAATTCCGCGAGCAGGGTATGCTCTCCTTGAAACCGTCATTACTTTCTTTTTTCAATATGCTGGATGCTCTTTTTCCAGGACTTTATTTTAACAGACTTGAATAACGAAGCGAGGTGAGAAAAATTCATAAACAAAATTAATGAAACCCACAACCTTTCGGGTCAAAACTGAATCTTCATTATTAAGGTCGATTTTGCATGTAAAGAAAATTAACTGAAGAAAAATTAGTCCAATTCTCTTAAAACCCGTACATAAGTATATTAGCAAATATGAAATTACAAACTTTTCAACCAGAAAGAGTGATCACAACATGAGTTGTCACATCATCCCTTGGAAAAAAGTTTCAGGGAGGAGTCAAAAGTCAAGACGGCTCTTTCTCATCGACAGTCATTGGCATGCACTGGCCGTGCGGGCGGTGACAGGAACCATGATGGTCGTTCTTTATCTCTGGATTGTCGTCGCCATTATGGACCTTTTTCTCCAGCTCTTTTGTTCTTTTGCCAAGGGCTGGCATGGGGCTGCGGAGCAGATGATCACCCATACGGTAACACTGCTGGCAACTTTTGAGCTGATCCGTACCTTGCAATCGTACCTGAAAATTGGCAGGGTCCGAGTTACTTTTATTCTTGATGCGGCTCTGGTTGTCCTCATAGGCGAGTTGATCGGACTCTGGTATGAAGAATACATTTTTCAGGATGTTGTGTTGAGTCTCAGCGTCATTGTTCTTCTGACCCTGTTGCGTATCATGACTTCCAGATTCTCTCCAGGAGTTAACAAATTCTGAACTTAAACCGGAGTTCAGTCGGAATGAGTTTCACTTTACATTGGACAATTTGAATAGAAGGTAATAATTTTTACAAAAAATGTTTTAAACAAATCAACAAGTCGGAGGAGGAACGATGCAGATACTTGTTCTTTATTATTCCCGGACAGGAAATACCCAACATCTTGCGGAAAAAATTGCTGAAGGCGTCAACTCCATCGATACATTTCAGGCCCTGATCAAAACTCCCTCGGAGGTGACCCGCGAAGACTTCCTTCGGAGCGAGGGAATCATTATAGGATCGCCTGTCTATTTCGGCGGAATGGCGGCGGAACTCAAAAAGGTTCTGGACGATTTTGTTGATATCCGCCCGAAGATGGAAAACAAACTCGGAGCGGCCTTTGCCTCCTCTTATCATCCCACCGGCGGCAAGGAGACCACTATCCTTGCAATTCTCCAGGCCATGCTCATTTATGGAATGATTGTCGTCGGTGATCCCATAAAAGCAGGCGGTCACTACGGAGTGGCATCTTCAGGATCCCCCAGTCCCAGCGATCTTGAAGATGCCATCCAGTTGGGTCAGCGTCTCGCCTCTCTGGCAGGAACCTTCAGTTTGGGCAAGGGTAATTCCTGAAGCCGGGCTCTTTTAATTTCAGGGAATGGACAAGCCTATGAATACAGCCACATTTTTTATTACCGATGTCTTCGGGATAGAAAAATACACGGGCAACCAGCTTGCCACCTTTGTGAACTGCAGCCATTTTTCTGATAAGGAAATGCAGCAGATCGCCCGAGAATTCAATTTTTCCGAAACAACCTTTATCCTTTCCGATCTTAAAAACGACGGCTATGATGTGCGTATTTTCACTCCAGAAAGTGAACTCGATTTTGCCGGCCATCCGACTTTGGGCACCGCCTTTATTATTCGCCAAATTCTTCAGAGGGAACCGACCGATGCGGTTCGCCTTAACCTGAAAGTTGGACAGGTTCCGGTTTTCTTTCCTGAAGATAACATGGCTGAACTCTTGTGGATGAAGCAGATTGAACCTCGCTTCGGCCGAACGTTTCAGCCGGAAGACCTGGCTCCGGTTCTCTCTCTACCAGAAACAGCTTTCCATGATCGCATCCCAATCGAAGAGGTTTCCACCGGCCTCCCCTTTCTGATCGTCCCCCTTAAATCCATGGAGTACTTGAAACAGGCATTTATTCAAATCGGTCATTACGATAAATTTCTCGAGAAAACCTCCGCCAAAGGGATTCTTATATTCTGTGCGCAGGGCTACACGGCTAAGCAGGATCTTGCTGTCAGAGTCTTTGTCCCCTGCCTGGGTGTCCCGGAAGATCCTGCGACTGGAAGTGCAAATGGCTGCCTGGCCGGCTACCTCGTTAAGAATGGGGATCTCGGGCAAAAACGGATTGAGGCAACCGTTGGACAGGGCTATGAGATCGGACGGCCTTCCGAGCTGTTTCTTCAAGGTGAAGAAAGAGACGGAAAAATAGATATCCGTGTCGGGGGAAAGGTTATTTTGGTGGCCAGGGGAGAATGGTGTTAGTTCCCATTTTTTGGTATCTGCTTTCCTACCCGGAAAGCTCTTTTTGCCCCGAATAAACGGCAAAACTGAAGTTTTTATACCAGCAGTTGACATCCACAAAACCAGCTTCCTTGAGCCAGCGCAGCTGGTTTTCGAGGGTCGCTGTCCTGTCCTCTTTTTTTCGTTCCAGAGCGGCAACAAAATCAGCTTCGTCAATCCGACTAGAACGAACCTGACGGAACCAAAGGTTTTGATATTTTTCCTCAATCGCAAGTGTTGAACCCTGAACCTGGTCCGCATTAATAAAAAAACCACCAGGTAAAAGTGCAGCGAAAATTTTTTGAAAAAGAGCTTGCTTTGCCGGGTCCGGGAGGTGGTGGATTGAAAGAGCGGAGATAACCATGTCAACCTGGTCGAAAGGTTTATCCTCGCAATAATCCCCTATAATGAACTGGAATCTGGCACCTTGATGGGAAAAAAGCTTTTGCGCCTGCCCCATCATCTTTTCGGATATATCGTACAGTTGGAATCTGGCCTTGGGGAAACTGTCGGCGACAAGTGCCGAGAGCAGTCCGGTACCAGCTCCCAGGTCCAAAACTGAAAATTCATCTGATACTTGGTGCGGGATAAGAGTCAAAACCGTTTCATAAAAATCATCAAAACAGGGGACCAGTTGTTGACGGGTCTGGTCGTAGATGGTCGCAAACCTGTCGAATACTTCTTTGACATTTTTTCCTGAAAGTTGTCCTTTTTTCATTTATTTGGCCTTGGCTATTATTTCGGAGTTTTTCCTTATTAAATTATATCCTGAATTTTTATAAAGAAAATTAAGGTGTTTAATAACGATTGCCTGTTTAAATCAAGTTTTTTAAAAAGTTGTCCCTACTTATTTTTCGAGGCAAAAAAGCTTCCTAGGGCGACAAACAATATCTTTCTACTTGTCCAAGCCATAATTTACAGCCATAAATCAACCTGGCAATTCAATTCTTCTGCATACACAAGAGGATAGCAGAAAATTTTCCCTTCACATATTCACAAAATACAAAACATCACCGCCGTACACAGCATTTCCTTTTTAAAACATGATTTTGGAACATCTCTTGCTGTATGCCAGTGTCATTAAGGCGGCATAGTTATTAGCGATATTTTAAACTGAACAGATGACATTTCAGATATCCGAATGTCAAAATTCTGTTCTGTTATATCAAACCAGACCGGAGGAAAAATGAAAGAAAGTGCCAGCCAGGAGATACTTTTGGAAAGCGGAACAAACGAGATGGAAATTCTCGAATTTTATCTTGGTAAACAATCTTTTGGGCTCAACGTTCAAAAGCTGATTGAAATCATTCCATACGACGAAAAAAAGAGAACGGCCCTTCCCGAAAGTCATCATTCAGTCATGGGCATTTTCGAAGTCCGTGGCGAATCCATACCCCTGATCGATCTGAGTATCCATCTTCAGCGAACTCCGGAAGAAGATCTGCAGGAGGAATTCCGCAGAATTGTATTAGTCTGCAAATTTAACCAGACCACTAATGCATTTTTGGTGGATGGGGTAAACCAGATCCATCGCCGCTCATGGACTGACGTAATTCCCATGGCTTTTTATCTCGATCAATACCAACCACGTTTTACAGGCAGCGTAAGTATTGATAAAAGGGAAATTCTGATTGTCGATCTTGAGCATGTAGTCTCTGAAATAGACCCTGAGTTAAGTTTAAATCAAATTGGCTTCGAAAATTCAGAGGCTACTGATGTACAAGAAAACCAGAAGAATTCGAGAGGGGATATCGGCCTGATGCTGGCGGAAGATTCATCGATCATCCGGCTATCCATAAATAAGGTACTGAAAGAATCCGGTTACATCAAAACCGAAATATTTCCAGATGGACTGGACTGCTATATGGCCATTGAGAAAATGCTGAAAGATTGTGGCGGGTCCGAGGACGAGCTCTTGAAACATCTGGATCTGCTGATAACGGATATTGAAATGCCTAAAATGGATGGCCTGACTCTCTGCCGGAAAATCCGCGAAGAATTGGGCTTGAAAAAACTGAAAATAGTCATGTTTTCTTCGCTGATCTCCGACCAAATGGCTCACAAGTGCGACTCCGTCGGTGCAAATGGTTATATGAGCAAACCAGAGATCCATGAGCTGATTGAACTTGTAGATAAACTGGTGTTTGGAGAAGAAAAATTATCCTCTGCAGCATAAATTCAAAAAGGCCGTTTGGAAAATTTCGAGAAATTACCAAACGGCCTTTTTTTATTCCCTATTTTTTGGAATTGATCGAATCAGATCATAAAATCCTTTGGCACTCTTGAAAGAATCCTGAAATCCTTAAAAAAACCAGTTTGAAATAGACATTTCCCCTCGTTATACCTTGTTCAATTCCAGCCCCATTTCCTTAAACACGGGGGTTATCTGTTCCATAGCTATTTTCTGGTGGTCTTTGACGGCTTCCTGAAATTTGAACCAATTGGAACATTCTATTTCAACCTCTTCTTTCCAGAAATACTTATCCTCAAACAGTGTGAACCTGGCTTTAAGGCCTTCGTGAGAATCTTTTCCGCCCCTGATTTCAGTATCAATGGCTTCGTCAAACCACTTACGTTCATTAAATACGGGCAGCCAGGGCATGGCTTTTTGATAACCGGCGATTCTGCTGTCCGCATATTTTGAAAAGTTACCTGTGTAAGTCGCACCGCAGAACCCGTTGATTTTCTTTTCCAGAGTGGGCCATTTGGAAAACTTATTGGTTTTTCCCTGGGTTTCGAGATAATCGCAATATTTTCGGAATAACTCTTTTGAGGCAGAGAGGAAGCGGAGTTTATTGTTTACAATCGGGTCGACCAGCCGGTTGTCGATCCAGCGGTGACTGATCCAGTCCGGGTGATGCTCGGCGTCCGCATGGCCGATATTCGGTTTGATATCCAGATCGATATGATTGAAGTGATCATACCAACCCACAAAATTTTGATGAGCCCACGTGTCCACATAGCTGTGGGTTGAAATGCCGATCCGATACAATCTGAATTGCTCATCAGACTTGAAGGCGCTGTCCATAATCACATTGGCGTTTTCGCTGTTTGGAGTCGTATTCAGGATATGCCGTTTGCCGTCTTTACGGCGCGCTGATGGAGCATCAGGTTGACCTGGAATAAAATGAAACACAGGATAAATACGCATGAGGTCATTTTTTGGTTTGAGAATATTCATGGTTTGACTGATGTAATTCTGGTAAATTTCGCCTTTCTGTCTGTCTTCAATTTCAAATATGACATCATTTTCATCCACATATTGAGATGAAAAAGCGATTTTTGCAGCGGCTTTTGAATCGAAACCCGCCTCTTTGGCAATCAATCCAGTCAACCAGTAATGAAATTCTATTTCCATGACGCCCCCTCAATGAACATAATTAAAATGATGAATATGGCTATTTAAACCTGAATCCCAATTCAAAAGTTTCACGGTTAAAACTTTATTTTTAAATTTGTAATCTTCAAAACTGGTTTGTCAAACCGAATGAGGTTTTTTTTCGAACTCACATGGGGTTTGCAACTCTTTTAGTCGAATGAGTCGCTACAATCCCTTTTTGACCGGTTCATTTACCCACCCATTGCTTCCAGTTCGATCGCCCATTCTTTTCGCACTGAATTGATCAGAAAGGTAGCTTTGCAGGAATCAAGATCCCGCACCCGGATGATTTACCTCACGGAGCACCCCCTGTTCAAGCAGAAGAGACCGGAAGGTGCCTGCCAACAACCCGCACTCAATGGGAGGAGTAGGAAGTTTACCGTCCAGTTCAGCCACCACATTTGCATTGCAGGATTTGGTAATCTCCACCTTTTTATTCCAGAGTAGCACATCATTAAAACCGGGACAGTTTTTGAGCGCCAGATCATAAGGATTGCGAAAGGTGTTTTTATGGTAAAAAACGCGATTTCCAGAATCAACGGTGCTTTGTGCGAGCAGCAATTGGGTGGAAGTGATGGACCCCGTCAGCGGATGTTAAAAACAACAAGGCGATGAAATAGCAGTGAATAGAGAAGAAAAAGCTGGTGGGACGGAAAACGTGATGCGTACTGTAAAAGCGGAAAAGCTTCACGCAGTCAACTGGAGAGTTAAAGAAAGTGGAATATTAGAGCGGTGCTACTTTGATAGGACTTTTATTTGGATGCATTTTATCTTTTACTTGGTTTTCTTTCTCACCTCCTTTAAGGATATACACATAATTTTTCCCATCCCGGTCAATCTTTTTAATTCGGTATGGAGGCTGATTTGCGTTGGCTGAAAGAAAATTTTTGTTGTTTTTTCGGAAATAAGGGGCAAGTTCCTGTTTTGTCCACATGGTGTTGAAGCCAAGAAAAGAATTCCCCAGGAAAAAGGAAAGAACAATAATCATCCCGCCGAGAATCATTCCAACTACCAGCCCTAAAATAAAAATTTGCTTCATGTCTTTCATAAAAAAATCTCAAAATAATGCCAGGACGTTCTTTTAATAACCGCCAACATATGTGGTAGTTAGTAAATATCGAAATCCGCCCTGGTAAAAAACTGCCGAAAGTAAACCTGGTATTTAATTGTAGGTCCACTTGGAACTTATCGTTTTACTTTCAATTCTGATACCAAAAAACCTCTAAACGATATAGCTGCCTCAGCTTGGAAATTAGTTTTTATTTATCAACACGATTATAAGCCGCTAAAAACAAGGCCTCGTTTTTTTTCTGACATGTTGAAGTTTTCGTTTTTCACAGTGTATTCAATTAACATTAGAAAAAATTTCCGATAAAAAGTTACCAAATCAAGCATTCTATTCCTGTTGAACAGCCTTTTTTGGGCCAAAGGGGTCCGAAATTATCACAGGTTTTTTTATATGGATAATTTTAAGTATCAGCGAAATAATTTCAGTTTCGATTCTCTGAACCGGGAAGATTTTCTAAGATTTTTTTTACAAAACCCTGTTATATTCACAATTCATGAAATATTAATTTCTATTTAAACAAGGTATGCACTGCTTCTTAACCTCAATATTATGGTTATTAAAGAGATTCTATTTCTATTATAAAAGTTGTTTTTCTCACTGGGCAAAAATTTCGACAATGAAAACAGTTTGCTTGAATAAAAAATAAAACGATGTTATATTTTTATAAAATTTAAAAATCTTTGCGAATATTTAACGTCTTTTCGTTGGAGTTGAGCCATACCTGAGTCCATCTGAAGCTTTGAGCATTCTTATATTAATGTTAGTGGCTTGTCACTGGAGGTTTTAGCGTTATTCCCATTCAGAATGGCTGGAAGCATCCTATTTCCTTTGGAAAGGGAAAACAGCAAATGAAATTAAACGAAAAGCATAATGAAATAAGTTATCAACTTGGAAGAAGAGTTGCGGATTTGCGGCACCGTGCGGGACTTTGCCAGGAAAAGCTTGCTAAAGTTCTCGGCTTGGGACAACCAAGCAGTATTAGTAATCGGGAACAAGGAATAACAGATTTCACTCCCTGGGAGCTATCTCAACTTTCCAGATACTTTGGTGTAACCGTCGATTTCCTGGTTTTAGGAAAAACGGAAAAAGCGATTTCGGACGAAACCTCAAAAATTGTTCAACAGATTGGAAATCTTGCCGGAGAATGTACTCTTGACCGTTTGGTCATGTTGCTGCATCTGGCCCAGTCAGCTGCCGAAGCCAGTCGCAATGAAAAAAGCAAAGAAGTGGAGCTTGAAAAACCGGCTCTTTGATTTTCAGAACCGCATCCCAACTAGCCTTTGGACCTGGTCGCTATTATTATTGACAACCAATCTCCTTCATATCCATTCACTTTCGCTTTTCATGCCCTCAAGGCCTGGCTGTATTCTAAAAAAACTCCCGCATTCCGTTACAGACGGGTATTAGGAGGGCATGCCCTTTTTTTCCCATAAGTGTGTACCCGAAGATGCATTTCATTCGGCTCCATTGGGAAACGGCAATGTCTTGAGGTTTGATCCATCTGAAATCCGAAAATTATCACCCCTGACAATATTTTCCAGTTGCGCTCGACTTCCCATGTTCCAACCCATTTTTCGCTCAATTTTATGGCTGTACTTTTAAAGCAAAAAACGTAGGCACTTTACCATTGAAAGTCCGTCAAAAAACAGCTCGTTTCAGCTGGCCAGGCGGTATGTATTTTTACCGGCCTTTTTGGCTTCATACATGGCTGCATCCGCTTTTTTTAATAGAATATCCGGAGCATCCTTATGCTGAGGGAAATGGCAGATTCCGATACTGACCCCGAGCCGGATCGATTGGTTGGAAATGATATGGGGAGTAGACAATTTCTTGATTATTTTTTCAGCAACCACTCTGACATCATGGGGTTGATCAATTTCCGTAAGCAGTACAACGAATTCATCTCCACCCATTCGTCCGACGGTGTCGGATTGGCGGATGGACGCCACCAACCTTCTCGATGTTTCTTTGAGAAACTTGTCACCTGTGTCGTGACCGAAATTGTCATTGACTGATTTAAAATCGTCCAGATCGATAAACAGAAGAGCAAATTTTCGCTGATAACGGCGGGATTCTTCATAGGTGTCTCCCAGTTTTTCAATAAACGGGGTGCGTTTCAACAATCCTGTCACTTCATCGTAATTTGCGGAGTAAAATAATTCCTCCTGGCTGGTTTGCCGCCGGACCAGCCTTTTCGCAATCATCCAAACCGGAACGAGAGAACTGAAAAGAAGTATAACCCCGATCATGAGAAGTTCTTTTAAAAGAACAGAATTGGCTTTATGCAGGGCATCGAAGGAAATATAGGAGACCAGTTTCCAGTGGCGATCACGCATTTCAGGTTTTTGCTTTTCGGCCCGGGATGCGCTTTTTTTATTTTTCCGGGTTTCAAAGAGGGGGAAAATAGTTCTGGAAGTGAACATTCCGTTCGGGTTGACAAACTGAGAAAAATCGGTTTTGGAAATCTTTTCCCATTCAGCGGGAAATTCGTTGGCGAAATTGCAGTCTTTCCTTTCCCGCAGGACAAACCCCCATTCGTCGTTCGGATCGACGGCGCATAACCAGAAACCGTCAGCATTAAGAAGAAGTGTGTTCCCATCCGAAATGCGGCCGGATTCCCTGAGGGCTTCAATCAGTGCGGCCCCAAGATAATTCAATATGACAATACCCCTTTTGCCCCTTTGGTCGTCAAAAACCGGGGTTGCGAAACGAATGACGGGTTTAAGAGGTACTTCAACTTCCCCATGTTCAAAATTCAAATCAAAGGGGGAAACATATATAGCCCCTTTTTTCAAAGCCAAGGTTTTGAAAAAATAGGGGCGTTGTTTTTTATTCTGGAGTTGCTCCCGGGGAACAATAGACGGATTTCCGGAATTGTAATTTACCCGGAAAATTTCCATGCCATGCTCATCCAGATAACGGATCTGATCATAAAGGCCTTTGTGGCGGATAAAATTGAGATATTCTCTCCCAGCTAATTCCCTGAAGTGGTTGTCGCCAGTGGCAAGGAACATTTCCAATTCGTTCTGCATTGCGAGGATTTTCAGGTCAGAGGTGATGGTTTCAAAGGTTTTTGAGATCAGTATTTCCTGTTGGTCGAGATTTGCCTGCTCTTCGGAAGCGGTTAGGGTCAAGCGCCCCCCTTTTTCCAGCGCGAATAGAATTGTTAATGTGGCCAGAATTACAGCAGCGGTGAAAAAGCCGACCCGCAGAAAATAATGTTGGAATTTCTTGTCCAGGTTTTCAGGTTTGTTGTTTCTGTCGTAAACCAATGCACCTCCATAAAAACCTGGATTATTCATGAAGACTTTTGCTGCCACCGTCCATTGCACGCCATCTCAAGCCGTGCTCGCTCCTTGCTCTTCGACGTACTAAAGGTACGCCTGCAGCCTGTCCGCCGCAGAGCTATGGCAGGCGGGAGCGCGTAACTGTGCTTGGCTTGATCTGAAGCACACTTGTCGGTTTTACAGCAAAGTCCCACAAACAAACCAGGTTAAAGCAAAAAATTGGTGGATAGAAAACGCGATTTCCTCTCTCTTGCCACCGTTGAAATGATGTGTTTGTTGAGGTCCGTTTCTTTGGAGGCGACCAGGGTCCGGATTGAAAAAACGCGCAGGGCATCGGAAACGGAAAGCGTTCCTTCGGCTGAATTTTTCCTTCCGGTAAAAGGAAAAGTATCCGGTCCGCGCTGGCACTGACTGTTGATGTTGACCCGACAGACCTGATTCACCATTGGGTCAATCAGTTCGGCAATCCGGTCCGGGTCGGTACCGAAAATGCTGATCTGCTGTCCGTAATCCGACTCGGTCACATATTGCATCAGCTCATCGATATCCTCATAGGGGATGACAGGGATAATCGGGCCGAACTGCTCTTCTTTGAAAACTCGCATCTCAGGATTGACCGGATAAAGAACCGCCGGGAAAATAAAGGTACGGTTCACCACTCCGCCGCTATCATTCCGAACCGTAGCCCCTAATTTTCGAGCGTCTTCGATCAATTCCGTGAGATAGGCAGTTTTGTTTGTTTCCGGCAAAGGTGTCAGTTGCACCCCCTCATCCCACGGCATCCCAGGATGAAGGTTTTCCACCGCCCGACAAAATTTCTCGAGAAATGCATCCGCAATACTTTGGTGAACAAACAGCATTTTCAGGGCTGTACAGCGCTGGCCGTTATAGGAGAGCGCCCCGAGAAGACATTCCTGAACGGTCAGGTCGAGATCGGCTTCCGGCAGAATAAACCCTGGGTTTTTTGCTTCCAGTCCAAGGACACTGCGAAGGCGGTGGGGCCTTGGATGCTGTTTCTTAAGGATGTCGCCGACGTGACTGCTCCCGATAAAAGCGAGCACATCTATCCGTCCCGATTCCATGAGCGGACCGACCACTGTCGCCCCTTCTCCATAAACCGTGTTAACGACACCGGGCGGGAAAGATTTCTGAAAAGCTTCCAGGAGAGGTTGATGAAGGAGAACACCATGTTTAGGTGGTTTGAAAATAACGGCATTGCCCATAATCAGGGCGGGAATCAGGGTGGTGAAGGTCTCGTTGAGGGGATAATTGAAGGGGCCCATGCAAAGAACCACACCCATGGGGGCCCGTCGGATCTGTCCGATGACCCCCTGGTCGATGACAAATCGTGACCCCACCCGATCCAGATCTTTGAGAGCATCTATCGTGTCCATAATATAGTCCACGGTCCGGTCAAACTCCTTGCGCGAATCCACCAGACTTTTCCCTATTTCCCACATGATCAGGCGTACTACTTCCTCCCTCTTTTCCTTCATCCAATAAGCGAATGCTTCCAGATGGCGGATTCGGTCTTCAACGGCCATGGTCGGCCAGTCACCACGGCCACTGTCGTAAGCTCTACAGGCGGCATCGAGAGCGGCGAGGGACTCCTTCTCGGTCAAAAGCGGGTAACTCCCGATTCGTTTGGGTTCAAAACCCGCACCTTCGGCGACGCAAATTGGTGAATGGACATCTTGAGAAGGACCGTCCCATTGGACAATTTTCCCGTTCACCAAGAATTCTTTTTGTTCCACAGGAGTGGAAATCCGGAATGCTTCAGGGATGCTATATTCAGCAGGAAACATTGTGGCGATTTTCTGTTGGTTGTTCATTTCTCCTCACTTTATCTGAAAAGGTTTAAACGGAATTAGTGCTTGCCAATGGTTGGCATCTGCAAGGGAATATTTTCAGGTCAGGACTCGTTAAACATGCGTGCCAGTCCTTCCTTCCGGTAGGTGAAGATCTTCAGGATATTTTTTTGCACATAAAAATGGTCGGCGATCCTTCCAAAAACCCCCCATCCCACATCATAGGAAACAAGATCAATCATTCTGGTACGGGTATCATCGACCTTCTGAAGTTCATGGTAATGATGCCAGAAGCGGTAAGGTCCGATCTTCTGTTCATCGACAAAGCAGCGGCTTGGTTCGACATGCTTTATTTCAGAAACCCATTGCCGCCGGCCCAGGAGGGGCAATTTGATTTCATACTCGATTAACTGTCCGCTGAAAATTTCCGGTTCCGAATTGGAAACCAACCTGAAATCCAGCCACTTTGGGGTTATAGAACTCAGGTTTGAAGGGGAGGAAACAAAACTCCAGAGTTTATCCGGATCAACATCAAGAATCTGTTCCTGTAAAAACCTTTTCATCATGACATAACTTTTATATTGTTATTTTTCCGAATATTTTTAGTTAGTTTCGAAAAATACTGAAAAATCTCTTCAGGCTAATTATATTTATATCATTCCGCAGGTGTTTCTCAATTAGAGAGGCCGTTTTACATCTCCCGTGGTCGAATCCTGACTTTCTTTGATATACTGTTGGAGCAAAATTGAAAAATTAAACCAACCACCGTCCAAAAAGGTTAGATTATGGAATTTTTAATTCAGCCAACAGATGCCCTGATCGTGGTCGATATTCAGAACGATTTTCTTCCGGGAGGTGCATTGGCAGTAGCGGAGGGGGATCGGATCATCCCCTATGTCAACCAATTGATGGTTAAATTCAATGATCATGGCGGCCGTGTCATTCTTACTCAGGATTGGCATCCTCCGGATCACCTTTCCTTTGCCAGTCTGCACGAGGGGAAAAACCCCTTCGATCCTATCGAGGGTGTTGCTGGTATCGGTCCGGTCTTGTGGCCCGATCATTGTGTCCGGGAAACCCAAGGGGCGGATTTCAGTGGTCAGCTCGAAACCGGCAAAGCGCACCTCATCATTCGCAAAGGAATCAGCAGATCAGTGGACAGCTACTCAACTTTCACTGAAAATGACCGGAAAACCGATACCGGGCTTGCGGGATATTTGGAGAATGCTGGTCTTAAAAGGATATTCTTGTGTGGTCTGGCTCTCGATTATTGCGTCGCCTGGTCTGCCATAGACGGTGTCAGGAAAGGTTTTGAGACGTTTCTTGTCCCGGAACTCTGTAAAGGAATTGCAGCGGATTCCGTCAAGAAGGCTGAAAAGGATATGCAGAAAATGGGTGTCCGGTTTCTCACCCAGGGGGATTTTGAATAACTTGATTTATCCTGCGGATGAAGAACAGCGATTTGCTGCGATCATCCCTGGACTCCTCGACAGAAGAGTTATTTTTCAGCTTCGAGATATATGTCAATCCAGCTACTGACGGCATTGTGCGGGTCACTGGCTTCACCAAAGTTCCCATCCTTGAGTATCGGGTGGTTGATGGATTGCAGCCATACAAAAAAATTAAAACCGGCCATATTACTCCGGCGCATGATTTTTGCTGTCGGCCAGCCCTCAAAAATTTCTATGATCTGCTTTCTGGTTTCTTCCAAAGTCATAAAATCCCCCATCCGTTTGATCGGAAAATTTTATTTAAGTTTCTGTCTCTGTGCAGGCAACCGGGTGAAACACCACCTCCCGGCAACCCTGCCCCGTTCACTTTTCAGCCTCTTCCACTGTGGCATTCCAGATCGTGTGTCCGCTGATTAAACCACTGACAGCTACAACCTGGCTGAGAAAAGGCTCAAAGGCAGGTCGACTCTGCCTGTGCAGAATATCAGTCCCCACCTGAGCCTCCATGCTACCCGCCACCAGAGCCAGTCGCTCCCCGTCTGAAGTTTTCAGGAAAAGCCCGGCGTTTGGCGATGGTTCTTCTCCGACCAATGTTTCAGCTTCCACAATTTTACCTTTAACCGTCATTTGCTCTGACATATGCACCTGCCTTTCATTAATAAATAACTTCGGCCGATACTCAGCCAATCATTCACGGTCACTGAGGATGGTCAATGGAATGTTTTATAAACTGAAAACTTATTAAAATTCTAAACAATTGTTCTGAAATTTCAGCGAAATTGAGAAGTTTTTTCAATAATAGTTCTAACAGATTCAGAAAAAAAGTTTTGATTTAGAAAGGTGAAATGGTTGGGACGAGACAGGGACAATGGCCCTATGCTTTTTCAAACCAAGAAGTGTTTTAGAGGCAAACCAATTCCTCACTGGAAAACGTCAAAGCCTCAACCCCGTCCTCAGTAACCCTGAAAGTATTTTCAATGCCTACCGCCCCACCTCCTGAAAAAACCGCTTTGGGCTCAAAGGCAAACGTCATATTTGACTTTAACTTCATATCCATAAATCCCTTTGCAATAAAGGGATACTCATCAATTTCAGTACCGATTCCATGGCCGATGAAAGCGACCTGAGACCCGGCCACCCCCATGAAGTTATCTTGGTAACCTAGTTCGCAGGAAAGGTTCAGGCATGCCTCGTAAACCTCCCCCCAACTGACGCCGGGACGTGCAATAACCATCATCTTCTCCTGCACTGCAACCATGTCAGCATAGGCCTTTCGAAGATAATCAGGTAGGCTTCCGATACAAAGAGTTCGGGTCATATCAACGAGATAGCCGTCGAAAGCTCCGATGTAATCGAAGATGATCGACTCCCCAGCTGCGATCTTTTTGCTTCCCCCTCCATGCCCTACAGCAGGATTCCCACCGGGGCCGCCCAAGGGCGTATCGGAATAGCTGACAACAGCGGCATCGCTTCCTGACATCAGGTGACCGAAAGCCGCCTCGCTGTTGAAACTGCGCATTCGGGCCAGACCCTGGTGGCCAAGGAGGCGAGCCTGATAGTCTAGTTCCGCTCCGACCTCAATATCCAAGCGCCCTACCCTGACAATCTCCTTAGCGAAATGAAAAAGGCTGTCCAACTGAGCTGCAGCTTTTCTCATCCGTTCGAGTTCGTAATCCGACTTAATAGCCCGGACTTCCCGGACCAACGGGCTGATATCCGCTATACTGGAATCTTTCAGTATTTTCCTGAACCGTTGATAGTGGTTGACCGGCAGGACGTCAAGCTCCATTCCAACGATTAAGGGGAGAGATAAACCGAATTCAGCGAATATGGCAGGAATATCGCGCAGGCTCCGGACAGGATGAATGTTTTCAAGACCCGACTCCGTCCGCGCTCGATTCAGATCTTTGCGGACCAGGTAAAGAGGAGATCCTGATGCGGGTATGTACAGCACCCCCTGCTGGATTGTTCCTGAAAAATAATAGAGATCGGCGTTCTGAAGGAGAAAAGCCCCTTCCAGGGCCTGTTCTTGTAGAAGTTTCTGCAGATTTTGATAACGGGTTTTCAGCTCCGCAGACGGGATCATGAAAAAACGGCTTCCGGGGTTCTATGTCGATGTCCCGATCGACCAGTTTTTGGAAGTTCTTCCAGGTTCAATTCGCGCACTGCCATTTCCCGGAGTTTAAAAACCTGGATTTTGCCGCTGGCCGTCATGGGGTATTCATCCACAAAGCGAACATAGTAGGGAGTTTTGTAATTGGCTATCTGGCCTTTGCAGAAATCTTTGATCTCTTGTTCGGTGCAGTCGACCCCGTCTTTCAGCATAACCGCAGCCATTACCTGCTCACCGAATTTACGGTCGGGTACGCCATGGACCTGGACATCCATAATTTTAGGGTGGGCATATAAAAACTCCTCGATTTCCCGAGGATAAATATTCTCGCCGCCACGGATAATCATGTTTTTGATGCGGCCGGTGATTTTGAAGTAACCGTTTTCGTCCATGACTGCCAGGTCGCCTGTGTGGAGCCACCCTTCCCTGTCAATGGCCTGGGCGGTCTCTTCGGGCATTTTATAATAGCCCTTCATAACCATATAACCCCGACCGCAGATCTCTCCCTGCTGATCAGGACCAAGTTCCTCTCCTGTTTCGATGTTGACGATTTTTATTTCAACGCCCGGCATGGCCCTTCCCACGGTGGTCGCGCGAATCTCAACGGAATCGTCGGTTTTGGACATGGTCATGCCCGGTGATGCCTCGGTCTGCCCGTAGACAATGGTCACTTCGGTCATATTCATGTCGGACATGACCTTGCGCATGGTATCGACCGGGCAGAAAGAACCGGCCATGATGCCGGTGCGCAGCGAGGAGAGATCATAGTTCAGGAAATTAGGGTGTTCCATTTCAGCAATGAACATGGTCGGCACGCCGTGAACGGCAGTGCATTTTTCAGCCTCGATGGTTCTAAGAACCGTCTCGGGACGGAAGGTTTCGACCGGGACCATGGTGGAACCATGGGTGACACAAACGAGGACTCCCAGGACACAGCCGAAACAGTGGAAAAAAGGAACGGGGATGCAGAGGCGGTCCTTTTCCGTGAATTTCATGCCTTCACCGATGCAGAAGCCGTTATTGATAACGTTGTAATGGCTCAGCATAACCCCTTTCGGGAAGCCGGTGGTCCCGGAGGTATACTGCATGTTGATGACATCATGCTCATTCAGATCGGCCTGCCGGGCAACATATTCCTCATCGGAAATAAACACACCCAGTTTTTCAATTTCGGAAAAATTCATCATTCCAGTGGGCGTTTCCTGGCCGATAAAGACAGCGCGTTTCAAATAGGGGAGGTTTTCAACCTGAACTTCACGGGAAGTAGAAGTATTAAAGACAGGAGCGACCTCGTAAAAAGTCTTTATGTAGTCGATATCCTTGAATCCCTGAACAAGAAAGAGCGTGGTGCTGTCCGATTGATGAAGGATATACTCCAGTTCCTTGGTGCGGTACAGGGTGTTGACTGTAACGAGAACGGCACCGATTTTTCCGGTGGCAAACTGCAGAAGAACCCATTCAGGGACATTGGTGCCCCAGATGGCCACATGCTCGCCTTTTTTAATGCCGAGAGCCATCAGACCTTTGGCCAATCGGTCGCAAGCGGCGTTAAATTCTTTGTATGTATAGCGCAGGTTTCGGTCGGGGTAAACAAGTGCTTCGTTATCGGGGAAACGCCTCGTGGTATCATCAAGCAGACCGCCGAGGGTGAATGCCAGTTGTTCAGTAATTTCGGTTTTCATTTTTATGAATTATTTCCGTTTGAAATGGCTACGTTTTAAAAACAAAAAGTTTTAAAGTTGCCGCCGAACTGGAAGGATGTCCCTAATTCCAAATATCCATTCTTCTTTTCAAAACCGTCACATCCTAATGCAAAAGGCCATATTTTAACAAGGTCTTTAGAAAAATTTTTTATGAATTTGAATATCCAGAAACCACAAAATTCATTTTTTGTTTAGTTTGTCAAAATTATTCAGCGGCAAGGAACTAGCGGCATCTGGAAAAGGATGTATGACGCCTGGATGGCACCAGCCAAGTCCCACGGATTGGTTCATGCGGCCCTTGGAGTGGGTGGCGCTGGACTATCAAACAAAAAGGGCATAGTTACGTTAAGTTTTCAATGGTTTCTTCCAGCTTCAGCTCACGAATAGCTATTTCTCGTAGCTTGAACTTCTGAACCTTGCCGCTTGCGGTCATGGGGTAGTCATCGACAAAACGCACATAGCGGGGAATTTTGTGATTGGCAATTTGCCCTCGACAAAATTTCCGGATTTCCTTCTCCGTTGCCGCCACGCCTATGTGCAGTTTTACCGCTGCCATCACCTGTTCCCCATATTTGCTGTCAGGGACCCCATAGACCTGCACCTCCATGATTTTCGGATGAGTATAGAGAAACTCTTCGATTTCGCGGGGGTAAATATTCTCTCCTCCACGGATGATCATGTCCTTCAGCCTTCCGGTAATTCGGCAGCAACCATTCTCATCCATGACCGCCAAATCACCCGTGTGGAGCCAACCCTCGGAATCAATAGCTTGAGCAGTCTCCTCGGGCATACGGAAATAGCCTTTCATGACCAGATATCCTCGTGTCCAGAGCTCCCCCTGCTGACCAGGGAGAAGCTCACAGCCGGTTTTGATATCAACAATTTTTACTTCAACGTCCGGCAGGGGCCGGCCGACAGTTGTTGCACGCATTTCAACCGAGTCTTCGGTACTTGATTGGGTTATGACCGGCGATGCCTCGGTCAGGCCATAGGCAATAGTGATTTCATTGGCGTGCATTTCAGTCATAACCCTGCGCATGATTTCGATCGGGCAGGGAGCGCCAGCCATAATGCCGGTACGCAGAGTCGAGAGGTCGTAACGGTGAAAATTTTTAGACTCCAACTCAGCAATGAACATGGTCGGGACGCCATGAACAGCCGTACATTTTTCTACTTCAATTGTCTGGAGAACCTTTTCGGGGCTGAAAAATTCGATGGGTACCATAGCGGAACCGTGGGTTACACAAACGAGGACTCCTAAAACACAGCCAAAACAGTGGAAAAAGGGCACAGGAATGCAGAGCCGGTCTTTTTCCGTGAAATTCATACACTCGCCGATGTTGAAGCTGTTATTAATGATATTGTGATGGCTCAGCATAACCCCCTTGGGAAATCCGGTAGTGCCGGAGGTGTACTGCATGTTGACGACATCGTGCTCATCCAGTTCGGCCTGACGAGCGGCATATACCTGGTCGGAAACAGCCACCCCCAAGCTCTCGATTTCGGTAAAATTCATCATGCCTTGTGGGGTTCCATTTCCAATAAAAATGGCACGCTTCAGTGACGAAAGATTTTCAGTCTTGGCATCTCCTGAATGAACAGCTCTAAAACCGGGGACGGCCTGATTAAAAGTCTCGACATAATCAGTGTTCTTGAACCCGTTGATCATGAAAATAGTGGTGGCTTCCGATTGTTGCAGGATGTATTCAAGCTCCTTGCTTTTGTAAAGGGTATTGATCGTCACGAGGACGGCACCGATTTTACCGGTGGCAAACTGAAGAAGGACCCACTCGGGGACGTTGGTAGCCCAGATCGCCACATGTTCACCCTTTTTAATGCCGATAGCCATCAGGCCTCTGGCCAAACGGTCACAAGTGGCGTTTAAATCTTTGTAGGAATAGCGCCGGTTTCGGTCGGGATAGACCAGAGCGTCGTTTTCGGGATAACGGCCTGCGGTATCTTCAAGTAATCCGCCAATAGTGAAGGTCAGTCTTCTGGACATATTTTGCCACACCCGGTTAGCATTCGAAATACAAGGCACAGAACTTTTGTAACATTTTACTTATATTTTCACATATTATTTACACATGGATACCGGGTTTGATGTACGATTTTATCTCCGCTCTGTGTATCGCTGCGAATTAGACCTTGTCGTCATTTCAATGGACTGCCCGGAAACCGATCAGATGGCTTGACACCCACTAGATATTGTGTTTTTATTTCCAGAACCATACTTTATATGGTTTTTGGAACACAAATTTAACCCCACGAAAAAGGATCGAAAAATGAGCCTTAGTATTTCCGAGCTTTCCATCAATGCAAAAACAGTCCTCGAAAGGCGCTACCTGAAACGTGATTCCGAAGGGAAGGTTCTTGAAACACCCCAGGATATGTTTCAACGGGTTGCAAAAACCATCGCCTCTCCTGAAACACAATTTGGTGGTCCTGAAAAAGCCAAGAAAATAGAAGAGGCTTTTTTAAATATGATGGTCGACCTCGACTTTCTGCCCAACTCTCCGACATTGATGAACGCCGGCAGGGAACTTGGACAGTTGTCCGCTTGCTTTGTGTTGCCGGTGGAAGATTCCATGGAGAGCATCTTCGAGGCGATAAAACAAACGGCCCTCATTCACAAGAGTGGCGGCGGGACCGGATTTTCCTTCAGCCGCATCCGCCCGGCCAAGGATGTGGTCCTCTCCACAAAAGGGGTCTCTTCTGGTCCTATATCGTTCATGCGTGTCTTTGACGCGGCCACGGAAACCATCAAACAGGGAGGTACCCGTCGTGGTGCCAACATGGGTATCCTGCGGGTCGACCATCCGGATATCATGGACTTCATCATGGCCAAACGGGACACCACGGTTCTAACCAACTTCAATCTTTCGGTGGGAATCACCGAGGCTTTTATGGAAGCGGTCGAAAAAGATGAGGATTACGATATTTTTAACCCTCGCACCGGCGAAACCCTGAAAAAACTCCCGGCTTGCAAGGTCTTTCATCAGATTGTGGAGTTGGCCTGGACCAACGGCGAGCCCGGGATCATCTTCCTCGACCGCCTCAACCGCGATAATCCCACACCCCAGGTCGGGGAAATCGAAGCCACCAACCCTTGCGGTGAACAGCCTCTGTTGCCGTTCGAATCTTGCAACCTCGGCTCTATCAATCTCGCCCATATGGTAACTCCGGAAGGTCAGGTCGACTGGGAAAAGCTTCGCCATACCCTGCGGGTCGCCTCGCGCTTTCTGGACAACGTTATAGAAGTCAACAAATACCCCCTTCAGCAGATAGAGGATATGACCCGCGCCAATCGCAAAATCGGGCTCGGCATTATGGGTTGGGCGGATATGCTGATTCTCATAGGCCTCCCCTACAACAGCAACGCAGCGCTCGAACTTGGGGAAACGCTTATGGAGTTCATCACTCAGGAGTCCCGCGCCGTTTCACGGGAACTGGCGCTTGAACGAGGCCCTTTCCCCAATTTTGAAGGCAGCCTCTTTTTTCAGAAAGGCGAGAAACCAGTTCGCAACGCTACCAGCACCACTATCGCCCCGACCGGGACAATTTCCATTATTGCCAATACTTCCAGCGGCATCGAGCCATTGTTCGCGGTATCCTATATCCGCCAGGTCCTGGACAATGATATTCTCATTGAGGTTCATCCTCTTTTCGAAAAAATCGCCCGCGAGCGCGGTTTTTACTCATCCGACCTGATGAAAAAAATTGCCGAAAAGGGAACCATCCAGCATATGGATGAAATTCCGGAAGATATCCGCAAGATTTTCGTGACGGCGCACGATATCACGCCGGAGGACCATATCCTGATGCAGGCAGCTTTTCAGAGGCACACCGACAATGCCGTGTCCAAAACCGTCAACTTTCCCGGGAGCGCTACCCAGGAAGAGGTGGACAAGGTCTATCGACTGGCGTATCACGAGGGGTGCAAGGGCGTTACAATTTATCGGGACGGATCCCGGGACCAGCAGGTATTGAGCTTGGGCGCCAAAACCGAACAATCGGTTCCTCTCGAAAAAGGGAAAGTGGGTCATAAGCGTGAGCGTCCCCGCGCCCTTACCGGGACCACCTATCAGATGGAAACCGGGTGCGGCCCTCTTTATGTCACCATCAATGAGGATCCGGACGGTCTTTTTGAGCTTTTTACCACCATGGGCAAGGCGGGGGGCTGCGCAGCGTCACAGTGCGAAGCCATCGGCCGGCTGGTTTCCCTGGCATGGAGGAGCGGAGTTCAGGCCCGTCAGGCTGTCAAGCAACTCATCGGCATCAGCTGTCACAAGCACTCCGGCTTTGGTGAAAACCGCATCACCTCATGCGCCGACGCAGTAGCCAAGGCTATTCAGAACCACACCCAGACCAGAGGTGACCATGCGACCCAGGCCCTCATCAACGGCGGCGCCTGCCCTGACTGCGGCGGGCCGGTCGAGCATGAAGGGGGCTGCATGGTCTGCCACGCCTGTGGTTACTCGGAATGCGCGTAAAATTTTAATCAGTTTCATAGCCAGGAGATAGTCATGAAAAAGATTTTTTCAAAACCGATATTCTTGATACTGTTTCTCTGTTTTTCAGTTTCTTTCGCTTCCGCCGGGAATGAAGCTCCTGACCTGATGGAAGCCACACAAAAGCTGAAAAGCATCTTCCCCAATATGCGCGTCGACTCTGTTCAGAACTCTCCTATTTCCGGGGTCCTGGAGGTTGTTTCCGGTGATCGGATTATCTATTTCGCCCCGGCCTCCGGTAATGTTCTGGTTGGAGATCTCTATTCCAAAAATAAGGAAAATCTGACCAATGCACGCATGGCTGAAATCATGTCGGCAAGAATCGCCAAGCTTCCGCTCGAACAGGGGATCAAGATCGGCACCGGTCCCAATCAGGTTATTGAAGTGACCGACCCCGACTGTTCATACTGTCGGAAAGGTTCCAGGTTTTTCTCCAATCGCACCGATGTGACCCGCTATGTTTTCCTCATGCCTCTGGACATGCACCCGCAAGCCAAGGTCAAGGCTCAGTACATTCTTTCCTCCGCAAACCCTCAAGCTGCTTATGAGGACGTCTTCTCTGGAAAATTCGATAAGACGCCTCTTCCCCCTTTCAAGGACAACGGCTGGCTCGAACGCCAGGAAAAAGCATTGGAGCCATTAGGCGTAAACAGCACTCCCACTTACTGGATCAACGGCACTTTTATTTCAGGCAGTAACCTGCGCTTGATCAGTAAACTTCTCACGCCGGCACCGGCAAGTGCGCCGGAGGCGCCAGAGCCCACGTCCGACGAGACCAAAGCGGAGGAATGAAAACCCCGTCAAAAAAGCTGGCCTGGATCGGCTGGTGTTTTTACGACTGGGCCAATTCCGCCTTTGCTACTGTGGTCCTGGCTGCGGTCCTGCCCGTCTATTTCCTCTCTCTGGTCCCGGCCGGCGGGTTAGAGTTTTCCCTTCCCTGGATTCGCATCACACTGAAGGGGGCCTCACTTTGGGGTTATACGGTCAGCCTATCCGTTTTTCTGGTGGCGATCATGGCCCCCTATCTTGGGGCTGTTGCCGATTCCAGAAACGCCCGCCGTCCCATGTTGATCTTTTTCTGCCTGACCGGTGTTCTGGGGACGTGCTTGTTATCCCTGGTTGGCCCCGGAGAATGGTTCCTCGCCGCTTTTTTCTTTACCCTGGCAAATATCGGTTTTGCCGGAGGAAATATCTTTTACAATGCTTTTCTCCCGGCCCTTGCAGAAAATGATGAAATAGACAAGCTCTCGGCCAGAGGTTTCGCCTTGGGATACGCCGGCGGAGGGCTGGTCCTTCTCCTGGTTTTTATCATGATTCAAAGTCCGGATTTTTTCGGACTGGCAGACAAAGCGGCAGCTACACGCGTCGGTTTTCTGCTAACAGGGACCTGGTGGCTTATTTTTGCCCTTCCGATTTTTGTTTTTGTTCGGGAAAGTGCTTTTTGTCGTCAGGCCTCGACCCTTCATAAGGGTATTCGCGGTTTTTTTCAGACTTTTCTGGAAATCCGTCCCTATAAAGACCTGTGGCGCTTCCTGCTGGCTTTTTTATTGTTCAACGACGGGATTCAGACCATTATAGTCGTGTCCGCCATATTCGGCAGTGAAGAACTGGGTATGACGCAGGTCGGTATTATCGGCTGCTTTCTCATGATTCAGTTTGTGGCCGTTCCCGGCGCTCTTCTGTTTGAGCGAATTGCCGCCCGATGGAATACGAAAATTTCCATCCTGCTCTGTCTGGTTCTTTTCTCCCTTTTGACGATTTATGCCGGCTTTATGACCCACGGCTGGGAGTTCTGGATTCTCGGCCTGGTGGTCGCCCTGATTCTTGGCGGAAGCCAGGCCATGAGCCGATCACTTTTCGGATCGATGATTCCGAAAGAGAAAAGTGCTGAATTTTTTGGATTTTATGCCATCAGTTCCAAGTTTTCTTCCATTTTCGGACCCTTGATTTTTGCTACCATTGCCGGTATTACCCATTCGACCCGACTCGCCATCCTGGCCCTGATCTTCTTTTTTATCACCGGGGGTATACTCCTTTTAACGGTCAATGTCGAGCGCGGTCGGCAGCTAGCGGAAAACAACTGACAGGGTGAATTTTTATGAAAACACGATTTTTTGATCCTCCCCTCCCCCGTCTGATTGCCCATCGCGGTTTTTCCGGCTGTTACCCTGAAAACACAATTCCTGCTTTTCAGGCGGCGGTGGATTTCGGTCTCCGCTATCTTGAACTTGACATCTGGCTCACCCTTGACAATCACCTGGTAGTCCATCACGACGAGACCTGTAAAAGAATCTGCAACGATGACCGCAGTTTGACCACTTTGACTCTTGCAGAAATCAAAACTCTCGACGCCGGCTGGGGCTTTTGTCCGGACCGGGGGATTACTTTTCCCTTTCGGAGTCAGGGAATAACCATCCCGACCCTGGAAGAAGTTTTAACCGCCTTCCCTGAGACCTTTTTCACCATCGAAATCAAGCAGGACAGCCCTTCCCTTGCACTCATACTCCTCGATACCATTCGCGGTTGCGGCAAAGAAGATTCCGTTCTTATCGCCTCGGCCATCGACGAGGCTCTGCCTGAAATCCGTGGTCTTAGTGCAAATATTCCCACTAGCTGCACTCGCTGCGAGGCGACGGCTTTTTTCATGGCGGTTCAAAAAGGTGATATCCATGGGTGCAGGGTCCCTGGAAACGTTCTCCACTTGCCGATGTTCCATGGCGACATGCCGTTGATTTCGCGTCAGCTTATCCAGGCTGCCCACGCTCTCGGGGTTGAGGTCCACGTCTGGACGATCAACCAGGTAGAAGATATGGAAGTGCTTCTAAATTTGGGCGTGGATGGTATTACAAGCGATTATCCCAATCTTTTGCTTAAAGCCGCAAAAACAGCTAAATTAATCTGATACTATTGTACTACTTTAACTGTTATCAATAACTTATTGGCATATATAAGGTTTGAAGTTTCAAAGTGACAAGGTCTGAAGATTGGTTACACTCGTCAGTCACCCATGGGCCGTTTTCCCTGTAGAAGCCAGGGTCATCCAAGAGGAATTAAAAAGCCCGGTTATTCAGGTGGATCGGCTCGAAAAGATCCGGCTGATTCCGGGGTCGATGTCGGATATGTGGATGAAGGGTTGACTTCCCGGGCGGCTGTCGCTTTGCCGAAATATCCTGGACTTGAGCTGGTGACATACGCCACGGCCCAGCGGACGGTTACATTCCCCTATTATTCCTGACCTGCTGAGTTGCGATGACCAGGGCCGGGCTCAACCCCGGTGCCTGGGCCTGGCCTGCCACATAGGAATTCTGTTCGGCATGGCGAGTATCTGTGCGGCCAAGTCCAGGTTGTGCGACAGCCATCCGGACCTTTCCATAGAAAAAGGGAAATTGGGTTCCACTGCTGGACAATGAGGAGATAATCGGCATTGTGTTAGGGACCCGAAACGGGAAAAAACCTCTTTACGTTTCCGTTGGCCATAAGGTGAGCTTGAGACAGCCCGGGAATGGGTTTTGAGATGCCTGACCCGATACCGCCTTCCGGAAACGACCCGCTGGGCTCATCGCATCACTTCGGGCGATTTTCGTTCGGCTACCGTCAACATTTAGGTTGATCAAGGAGTTCTTTCATGGCCCCTGGTAAACGCAAAAAGAGAAATACTTCCGTTTCGCTTGTCCTTGGCAGCGGCGGCGCCCGAGGATTTGCCCATATCGGGGTGATTCAATGGCTGACTGAAAATGGATTGAAAATCGAGTCGATTTCCGGGTCCTCAATGGGGGCTTTGATCGGCGGGATTTATGCGGCCGGAAAACTCGATGTCTACACCCAATGGGTGCGAGCGCTGGAAAAAAAGGATGTCCTTCGCCTTCTTGATTTCACCTTCGGCAGCCCTGGACTTTTGAAGGGTGAAAAAATCATGGAGGTTCTCCGGCAGTTGATCGGGGACCGCAATATTGAAGATCTCCCCATTTCATTTACAGCAGTGGCTACCGATATTCAGGCTGAAAAAGAGGTCTGGCTCAATGAAGGCCCCCTCTTTGATGCCATCCGCGCGTCCATCGGAATTCCTACCCTGTTCACGCCCTTTCACCATCAGGGGAGGGTTCTCATCGACGGCGGTTTAGTCAACCCCATCCCGATAGCTCCCACTATCCGGGACAGAACCGATTTAACCATTGCCGTAAACCTGAGTGCCAAGGGGAAAATTCCCAATATTGAAAAACCAACCCAAAAAAGGGTACCTGACGGCTGGAAAAAGTATCACGCCGCCATTCTGGAGTTTGTTGAAGATATTCAGCAGAGAATTGTACCCGAAAAAGAGGAGAAGATAGGACTTTTTGATGTGATATCCCAGTCCATGGATACCATGCAGGCCACGATCACACGCTTCAAACTGGCCTCCTATAGCCCCGACGTCACCATTGATATTCCAAAATCCTCCTGTACTTTTCTGGAATTTGACCGGGCCGATGCTCTGATCGAAATCGGCTATCGAATTACTGATGAGATCCTTGGTGACTATTTCAACAAAAATGGGTATGGGAACTGAATGTATATTCCAGCAGAGCAGAACATCACGGCATTCATCTAGATATTTTTAAAAATCAGGATCTTCCCCCCGGTCACTTCCGCCGCCGTATAAGAAACGCCATGGCATTTGATATTTCGTGGAGTTATCAGGGAAAGAACCCCCCCTTTGTTGGGCAGTTGCACCCCTTTTCCATCCAGGGAAACGGCACAGAGGCTTCTCCCCTGGATAACGAGGTTGTCCAGCAGGCGGGTTTTGCCGTACTTGTCTTCCAGCTTCCAACCGTCAAGGGAGAGGTCGGCTTCTTCCCTGTTGAAAAGATAAACGATTTCTTCCCCGAAATCCTTGCCCTTGGGGTTCACCAAAGCCCCCAGGATAACCACATCGCATTCTTCCAGTTCAGGCTTCGGGAGAGGTGCTGAAAGGTCGATTTCCGCCTGAAGGATCGGTTTGGAATGCTGGAAAGGATGGCCGTTGCTATCCGTCGGGACACTCTGGGTTTGAAAAGCGAGAAAAATGGAGGTCCAGACATTGGAAAAACGAAAGAAAATGGCGCCATCCTGATAAATACCGTTGAATTTTTCGAAATATCCGTCGTTACCCTGGTTCATATGAACGTCGTGGAGGATATCTTTCCCTTCAATCTTGTCTCCGAAGATAAAGACCTCGGCCTTTTCCCTGCTGGCCTTCTCTGTATAAAACTTGAAGAAATCGAACAGATCATTCAGACTTCCCGGTTTGTCAAAAGGCACAGGTTTGAGTTTCCCCAGGTCGAATAGTTCGCTACGTAAAAAATCGATGCCAAGTTGCGGATGTTTCTTTGTCCCGGTAAAGCCGGTTTTGAGAATTTTCAGGTCTTCCAGGATCGGATGCCGGAAGTCGGTCTCGACGTGGAAAAGGACATTATAAGGTTCCTTGGACGATTTGATGTTGACTGGAACGGTCCAATGCCTTTCATTCGCGGCCACTGTCCAATAAAAGTGCGGGCTTTGGGAATCGTGCCTTTCCTCTTCCCCTTTGTACACGGTTCCTTTCAGGACACCAAAATCAGCGAGCATGAGTTACTCCAATTTTATTGGTTATAAAAAAACAGCAACCGCCCGAACAGGGAATCCATCACTCTTTTTTACTTTCACAGGAAGACAAGAGAACAAAAACGCTTCCTGTGGCAAATCATCAAGGCAGGTCAGATTCTCGATCAAGCAGATGTTCCGCTCCAGAAAAATTCGATGAACGGGCAGGTCGGTGTCACTCAGTCGGTCAACAGAAATCGTATCGATCCCGACCCCTTTTAAAGGGTAATCGGCCAGCCATGATGCTGCTTCCGGCGACAGGGTTGGGAAATTCTTAAAATAGTTCTCCGATCCCCACAGACGGCTCCAGCCGGTTTTGAAAAGAACGAACTCATTCGCTTTTATCAGGTCCCGGAATGGGCGCAGATCCCCCGTGTCTATCACCGGCTTGGAAACTGCGGTCAGGTCTATGCAACAACCGGGACCGAAAAAACGTTCAGCCGACATCTGCTCAAGGGCATTGCCCTGGGACAAAACATGGGCAGGAACGTCCACATGGGTGCCGACATGGGTATTGAAGGTGATCTCCATTTCCCGGAATCCATCCGCAACGATGGTCGCGAGGTCGTTGAATTCAGGAGGCCTGTCCCCGGGATATACGGGCATATCGGGATAGACGCAATGACTCAAATCTTCAATTTTCATAGCATTACCTTCGAAAGAGTGTCAATCTTTCAGATATCCTTTATCGGACAATTCCTGCAATAGAGATTTGCCCCGGCCGACGGCATCGAATATGACCGAGGATGTGATGGTGGCGGACGAAACGGCATCGATCGCGGCGTCAAAGACCGGCGGTGAGAGAAGCTCAGACCCAAACAACCTTTCTTGCATCTTCATGATGTCATTAGCAGTCCATTTTTTGTTACCCCACTTGGTGAGTTGGAGGGGTTCGAAGCCAAATACCTTCCCACTGCTGTCAAAAAGATAGATGAAATGGACATCATGGCAGATGTCACAGATTGAAAAGCGGCTGGCCGCTTCGGCAAAGAGTCGTTTCTGAGCTTCCCCTTTGCGCATGTCTGCCATATAAACACGCCTTCCGCTGGGAAGATCCAGCTTTGCAAAAGCAGTGATGATTCCCCCGGTTCGAGTAAAAGCAGTCCGTACCTTGAATTCAAGTTTTTCATCGGTAAAAATCGGTTCAATGGCTTTGCGCACTTTTTCCGTTTCTTTCCCCTGCCGGCGAAGTTCATCGGCGTAGGAGCCGGCAAGGCGACGCAATTCTCCATAGAGCATGACGGATTCCTCGTTCAGCCCGGTATGGGTGCCGGCCACTACACCAGGCTGACCGGGAATGGTCTGACGGACGTAAATGGAGAATGGGGTCACACCGGCCCCGAGGGCGTGATAGGCCTTGAATTCAGGATCGGGGATCACGGGATACCCGACCTGAAAGCGTTCGACAAACTTTTCCACTTCGCCGATCCTGCTGGCGACAGCAATTCCAAAGAGCTTGATCCGTCCGCGGGTGTCGGGATTCTCTTCGATCAGTTTTTGCAGTTTATTAAAGTGTTCCACCTGCATCTGGCAGTGAAGGCAATAGACACTGAGGAGTTCCACCAGTACCAGATCCGCCTGTACATGGCTGAGGGAAAATTGAACACCCTCGGGAATACCAAGATAAGCAGCCGAGTCAGGACTGACAGGTTTTTCCAGGCTGATTTCTGGAAAAGAATCCCCCAGCCCTATTGGACTGTCGCCGGCGGGGAGATTGAAGGGAATAAAAAACACCAGAAGAAGAAAACAAACCAGGATCTTTATGCAATTCATTGTCATTCCCAAAGGGAGGCAAACCCTCCAATAAAAGTCAAAGATTGTTCTATTTCACTGATCAAAAAATTTCCCCCAGGAGCCTGTCGGACTCAGGAATGAATCTATTGCGAGATCGGCAAACCGGAGAATATTTTCACAAATTTTATACAAATAACCATGCTATTCGATCTCAAATTTGAGAAAATCTTTTCTCGATTTCTCATGTCCTCATTACGATCCCCCAAGCCAACAGACGCCTAGAATCCATTATTGCTTTGCTTTAGACGATTTTGTCATGGGAAGCTTTTTTGCAATGTTGGCCGCTGCAGGGGAGCAGGTGGGATGACCCCAGCCACCGGCGCTGACGCCATCGACCATGTCGTTGATGATATTATCATTTCCACTCGGGCTGACACCTGCGGGAACATAATCCAGGTTCAGCTTGTGGCGAACTTTCCAGGCAATGTTGTGGTCCGCGCAGGAACTGTCGCCGCTTACCCCAAGTGCACCGATCAACTGCCCTTGGGAATCATAGAGGGGCAAGCCGCCGCCGAATACATTGACACCTCCGATCTTGAGACCCACCATCGGATCCTTTTCGCTTCCGATATTTTTTGATTTTCCATGGTAAGCGACTTCCGGATTGACCGGATTGCTGTGCTGAAGACCGTAAAGGCTGCCGCCTGGCTGGACAGCATAATAGAGGTTGGCTGTTGACAAAGCCAAGGCAGGAAGACTGAAAGCGTTGGCGGTGTTGGCCTTCTGCGCTGAAATCACACGGCTTCCAGGCCATTGATCGCCCCTGTTATCGCCAGAGAAAACCACAGTTTTTACGACACCATCCCGATCGACAATGGTTGCCCACATGTGAAGTCCGAAGCCACCGTTTTTCTCTTTGACGACCGTCTGAAGTACTTCCCGCAATTCGACATGGCTTGGGAAAACCTCAGCAAAAGCCAAGGAGATTGAAAGAAGTGAAAAACAAATGGCGAACAATACCGTTAACAGCTTTGCGCGATTTGCCATGATAATCCCTTTCTTTCCTATAAATAAACAGGAATAAATTTTTGTTTTTAAGACAAGTTTTTATAGAATTAATCATACCAAAATTTGGAGAAGATTTATTTAAACAAAAGATAAGGATTTAAATCTGCTGTAAAATGTTGGGTAGGCAGGACTTGACAGGAACTGTAAGTAGGATAAACCCGATTTTGGGAAAACAACCTGTGTGTCCGCCCCAGATAGACTGTTTTGGAGGCATAGTTATTGCTCAATGACAGTGTTTATACTTGTTTAAGGCCGTAGTCCGGTTCCTGGGGGGGACAGAATGCCGCGCATCGACACATTTCTGAAAATCATGCAGGAAAATAACGTTTCCGACCTTCATCTTAGCGCCAACACCGAACCCATGCTGAGGATAAACGGTGTCCTTCAGCGCGGCGAACATCGCCAGTTGTCGGAAGATGAACTCAAGATTATCATTTATGAACTGCTTACCGATACGCAGATCAGCCATCTTGAAGACAAGGGCGACCTTGATTGCGCCTACACTCTTCCAGGCGTGGCACGGTTCCGGATCAACGTCTACAAAAAGTACCCCGGTCTGGCAGCTGCTTTTCGCATAATTCCCAATCAGGTGCCGACCCTCGATTCCCTCGGAATGCCTGAAGTCCTGAAAAAAATGCTTGCCGTTAAATCAGGTCTGGTTCTGGTGACCGGCCCCACCAACTCCGGGAAGTCCACAACACTGGCGGCCATGGTTGACTTTCTCAATGACAATATGAACCACCACATCATCACTTTAGAGGACCCTCTCGAGTTTATCCACCCGAACAAGAAATGTCTTATCAACCAGCGCCAGGTTGGTGAACACTGTGAATCGTTTGCCACCGCCTTGCGGGCTTCATTGCGGGAGGATCCAAACGTCATCCTTGTCGGGGAGATGCGGGATCTGGAGACGATCTCCCTGGCCCTGACTGCCAGTGAAGTCGGACAACTGGTACTCGGAACCCTGCATACGAGATCGGCAGCTCAGACCATCAGTCGCATCGTTGATCCTTTCCCTGCAGGCCAGCAGACCCAGATTCGCCATATGCTAGCTGAGGTCCTGGTCGGCATCTGTTCACAACAGCTCCTCCGCACTGCGGATAAAAAAGGGCGTGTCGCAGCACTTGAAATCATGTTGGGCAATCCCGCCATCCGCAACCTTATTCGTGATCAGAAAAGCCACCTTATCAATAATGCCATTTTGACCAACCGCGCCAATGGTATGCAGCTGATGGATCAGCACCTGAAAGAACTTGTATCGGATGGACGTGTAACACCAGATGAAGCAATGCGTTACATGCTGGAACCTCAACCCGGTTCGCAGAGTCAATAATACCCAAAACATTCTCCGGCAGGAGTGAATTGCTGATGCCATGAACGAAAATCGACTTGACCAAATACTGATCCGCCTCGGATACATAACCGAGGAGCAGATTACAGAGGCCCTTCATAAACAACGGATTTTTGGTGGCCGAATCGGCTCCCACCTTTTAAAAAATGAGGATATTGACGAAGCAAAATTGGCCGAAGCACTGGCGATTCAACACAAGGTGCCGGCCTTTGTCCCTACTCAACATCATATCTCCGAAGGTTTTGTCAAAACCGTTCCAATAGACCTGATCACCAAAAATGAGGTTCTGCCCATCGATTTTGATGCAAGCAATGGCATTCTCACCCTTGTTGTCACGGATCCTCAAAACAGCATAAGCCTTGCCGAGGTACGCCGTGTCATAAAATGCACCAATATCCAGATGTTTGTGACCCCTGAGTCGACCTTCTTCAATCTTGTTCTAAAACTTGGCCTGGTGGATGAAATCGAAGGAGAATCTCATGTGGTAAAACTTCCCGACCTGTTCGGCAAGCCTGAAGCCCCCTCGCCAGGGGAGGAAAAGCTGTCGATGAATCCTGTCGAAGAGAGTAAGCTGCCCAAGGTTTTAATGGTCACCAATGAAGTATTTCTGAAAAATTATCTCGGCCCTGTTTTCGAACGCGAGGGTTTTCAGCTTATTGCCCCCACAGAAGGCACCGAAGTCCGCGAATATTTCAATTCGGGACATGTTGAAAAAGTTCTGGTTGCCAATAATATGGCCAATGAAGTTGATAATTGGCGTCGCCATCGTTCAGGGCCCCTTCCTGGCCTGGACATCACGGAATTTACCACAATAAGTGAGGCGTTGCTGGAAAACCTCGCCCCTTATAGAAAAATGTATCAGAGCTTTACCCGGGCCCTTAAGATCATTTCGGAGAGTCATAGTTCACAGGCCGCTTTTACCCCGCCCTACGATCTTTTGTGCGACGATATTCGAATTCTGGCCAGGACCCTTGAAATGAACCGCTTAACCATTGACGCTCTTCAACTGGCGGCCCTGCTTATCGTTCCCACCAAAAACAATGTAGCAAGCAAAAATTTTATTTCTACGCCTGAGGACGACTTTGGCGGAATCGATTGGAACCGGACCCTGGAGCAGGCCAAATTTATTCAGTTTCCATGGCCTATTGATGATGTGATCAGGGCGTTCCGTGAAATTCTTTCTGAACGGGTCAATTTAAAGGAATTCAGCGCCAGGGACCCGGAACTGGCTTTGGCGGCTCAGATAATGGCCATCGTCTGGTATCAATTTTATGGCGTCAGCAGGGAACCGATCTATTCTGAAAGTTATGCGTTGACCGTCAAAACCGAGCTACGAAAAAAGAGCGGCCTTCTGGCCAAATCAGAGGTGATTGAGGCCTACCTGAGGAGCATCGAAAGAAGTTCTGAAAACCTCCGCGCAACCGCTTATTATCAATTATTTATCGTCGGAAAGAGCGACCACAATCTGATAAAATTTGCCACCCGCCTGAGGCACCTCGGCTATCATCCGATTCAGATCAAATCACTTGAAGAAGCCGCCAGGATGAGTGAACGCCAACCACCAACCGCTATTTTTATCCATGAACCAAGCTTTCAGAAAGAGATATTGCTCAGCACCTCACTTTTTAAAAAGAAGGCCAGCGTGTCTCTTTACGCGATCACCATGGAAAATGATCCGTCCAAAACTCTCAATCTTTTTGATGCGGGGTTTGATGATGTCTTTTCATTTCCTCACAATATGGATATTGTTGCCGCTCGTTTGCGCAAAACTACAAAAGAAGCCGAGCAGCCCAGACAGCCCAGCCAACCAGGTAGCTTCCATGCCGCATTTGCCGCTTTCTCGTTTACCGACCTGCTGCAGGGGTTGAGTCAGGGGCTTAAATCGGTCCGTGTTGACTTGGTACGGAGCAGTGGGAAAAAAGCCACCATCTTCCTCAACCGGGGGCAACTCGAACATGCCGCCTGCGACGATTTGCGAGGCCCGGAAGCCATTTACGAAGTCATAACCTGGCTGGATGATGGTGAATTCGTCGTCGAACCGGCCGAGGAGTTCCCGGAACAGAATATCGCGATGCCATTGGAATCGGTTCTCATGGAGGGCTGCCGGATTCTTGACGAGAGTAGAGCTTGATTTGAAAATGACAGCCTGTTAAAAGCAAAAGTAAATCTTGAAAAATTTGAAAAAAAAGGGGTGGACCTTCGAGGCCACCCCTTTTTTTATGAAAAAATTAAGCCAAGGAGACAGGACCTAAGGACCCCGCTCAGCGAGCCAGATCGTATGCATCTCGCCTTTTTTTCCGTGTGCCCGAACCGGAGTCTGCTGAACCTTAAAACCAATTTTTTGTAGTCGCGAGGTGAAGTCGCGGTCGGGATCAGCCGACCACACGGCCAATATGCCATTCGGCCGCAGTGCTGAGTAGGAGACGGTCAAACCATCTATCGTGTATAGCCAGTCATTTTTCTTGCGGGTTAAACCTTCGGGGCCATTATCGACATCAAGCAGGATCGCATCATAAGCCTTCCGTTCAGCCTTGATATATTTTGCGACATCGCCCTCCCGAACAGTGGTTCGTTCATCCAGTAGCGGATTGCCCGCATGCTCCCCAAGCGGACCACGATTCCAGGTCACCACTGCCGGTACCAGTTCCGCCACGATAACCTCCGCATTGGCCCCGAGATGGCGCAGTGCGGCAGCCAGGGTGAAACCCATCCCTAAGCCACCGATCAGAACCCGCGGTCGTGGACGATCAGCGATCCTGCGACATGTCATTTCAGCCAAAGCATCTTCGGACCCATGAGCCCGCGTGCTCATCAAGACAGCACCGCCGACGATGCTGATCGAAAATTCAGTATCGCGTTGGTGGATTTGCAGTTCGCCTCCCTCACCCGGTATCTTTGCTTTATCAAGTAGTTTCCAGGGAATCATTGATATATCTCACTGTAAATCTCAAAAGCAATAAGTGGACATATTTCCCGAGATTTTGTCTTGGTGTGCCTTTAAAATAAAAAAGGGGTTAGGCTGTTCACCTAACCCCTGAAATTCTTGGAGCGGGAAACGGGATTTGAACCCGCGACCTTCAGCTTGGGAAGCTGACACTCTACCACTGAGTTATTCCCGCGAAGCGAAAAAAAGTATAATTGGGGGTCCGTTTTGTTGTCAATCTATTTTTCTTTGATTGCGGACAAAGAACAGAGCCTCTTCCCTGTTTTTTACCCGCCCGGAGATCTCTTGAAGGCGAATGGCGTTCAAAACCCTGGAAAGGTTTTTACCCTCAATCCCTTCTTCTATCAGGACCGCTGGTTCAATGATATCTGGAAGTCGTTTCCCTCCTGATTGATTCTGGAAAACATCGCTGGCTTCCATAATAAAATGCAGGCCGCTGAACGCATCCGCTGCCTCCAGAATAGCCAGAACTACAAGAAGTTCCATGGGATGATGACCGAGGGATTCAACCCATAACGCCCTCCCCCGCTCACCGCAGTTGAGGGCCGCCCATTCATGAAAACGGCTTCCTGGTATGCGATGGATATCCAGAATAAAATGGATGCTCTTCCTGCTGAGACGAAGCATTTTTAAATGCCCCTGCCAGTCTTCCGGATCATAACCGCGCATGAACAGGCCCAGTTTAATCAGGGTATTTCGGGTAAAGCCCTCCTCTATGGATTCATCCAGATATTCTTTTGAAAAGGATTGTTTTTCAGTGTCAACAAGTACGTCGAGCAAACCTTGGGCTTTTTCAAGATGAGCAACGCCTTTCTGAGTGGAACCTTCTCCAGAGGGATGCCCCAGGAGCTGTTTGATAATCCCCAACTCTTCCATAAGCGGTATTGCTTTGGATGTCGCATCAAGAGAAAAAACCGTCCCCAGCTCTTTTTTAATTCTTTCCGCGGCCACGCTGGATAGGCGCCATGAGCCTTCTTGCATCTGAAGAAGGGTATTCTTCTCGACTACCAGCCCGAGTTGAAGAGCGAGCCGTACACCTCTGAGAATACGAAGGGGGTCATTTTCAAAGCTTTTTTCGGAACAGGACCGAAGGATGCCGTTCTTCAGGTCATTCTCACCGCAAAGAGGATCGAAGATTTTTTGCTGGGCTGTTGAAGGGTGAAGCGGCAAGGCGAGTGCATTGATGGTGTAATCCCTGTCCCGCAGGTCTTCACTGAGTTCTGGAAATCTGAAAGGAGCAAAATCGAAGGAGAGACTACTCTCAGGTTTTTTAAAAACCACGCAGCTATGGCGACGCTCTACGTCAAGGCTGAACCAGCTTCCTCCGGCCTTTTTAGCGAAAGCTTTGGCCAGTAGCGTCGGATCGCCAGGAGTAATCAGATCATAATCGCTGCCTTCTCGGCCGAGAAGGAAATCTCTCAAAGCACCGCCAACCAGATAACACTTTTCAGCAACCAAAAGTTCAGACAAGCACCGTTGAATGAGAGGATATCCGAATAAAAATCGGCTAATTTCGTCCATTGACGAGACCGGTCAGAGATTATTAAAAACGGAGAGAACGTCGGAATTTTACCCCAATTCGGTAAGGTCCACGACCCCTTGGTAAATGATATCGAACAACTCGGCGATATCGCTGCGGGCGATGCAGGAAAAGGCAACACGCATATCCTGTTTCCATGTGGCAATGGCGCCGACACCGTACTTGTCAAGGAGATGAAGCCGCAATGTTTCAGCATCAACATTATTGAATCTGAGGGTCATAAAGTAGCCGCTGTTAAATGGATAGTATTCCCATACATCCTTGAATTTGTCTTGACTCAGGACCCGCTTGACCTCCAGGGCACGTTCTTTGAGAACATTGAATTTTTGCTCTTTTTCCGCAGCAAAATCGGGGTTTTGCAGGGCATCAAGAATTAATGTCTGTGAGGGATGGGGAGAACTGGATATGGTGGCTCGGATGAGGCCCATGGTTTTTTGCTCCAGAGCGTCGATGACGACGGGGTTTTCCTCAGAATGACCGTCGGCAAAAGTGATAAAGCCGGTGCGGAAGCCCCAGACAAAGTCCTCTTTTGTGGCGCCGTCGATTTTGACGGCCAGGATGCGCGGATGGAGGTTGGCCAGCTGTCCGAAAAGGGATTCCTTAAGGGAATCCTCGTAGAAAAGTCCGAAATAAGCGTCATCGGTCATGGCAACAATATTACAGCCAGATTCAGCAACCTCACGGATGACCGCCACAATCCCTTCCCCTTCCGCGACCGAAGGGGTGAAGCCGGTGGGATTGTTGGGGAAGTTGAGGAGGACCAGGGCCTTCCCTTTTTCCTCGGCAGTTGATTTCAAGGTTTCACTGAAGGCTTCAATATTAAATCCGTTCTGTTCGGTAAAAAAAGGAAAATGTTTAAAAAAACCTTTATTGCGAACGGAATACGTCAAGCGGTAATTACCCCACATCTGGGCCGGAGCGATGATGTGATCGCCCGGATTGAGGAACAGGTCACCGACAATGGAAAGCCCATGGGTGAGAGCATTGGTGACGATGGGCGTGCTGAAATGTTTGCCGACGAGACTCGGATTTTCCTTAAGCATTTTTTCACGCCAAAGCTTGCGTAGTTCAGGCTTGCCTGCAGGAGGGGCGTAGGGGAAAATCTGGCTGGGGTCGAAATTCGGAAAATGTTTCTGAAGGCAGGGGAGATACATCGGCTTGTCGTTTTCGGTGGCAATACCGATGGTGGCATTGAACTTATGCGCCTTTACTTTGGCTTCGGCGGATTGGGAAAGAATCCCTTTTGGAAAGAAAAAGTCTTTCCCCATGTCGGACAACATCTCCAGGACATGAGGATTCTTTTCCGCAAGTGTTTCATTTAGCTCCATGGCAAGTGGATTCATACTTCTGCCCCCTTTTACTCAGGATATTATTATCGGGTAATCGGCGTTATCCCGTTTTAGTTTTGACAGTCTTTCGGCCATCAGCAGAGATGGCCGGATAGTCTATTAGAAAAGTGTCCCGACCACAACCCCTAAAGCAGAGAGCGGACCCGTGTCGCTGAGCCCGTCGACGGTCTTTTCAACTTTCTTAAGAGTGATTTTGGCGTCACGGTAAAGAGATTCGTCATTGACCAGTTTGCCGAGGGTGCCCTCCCCTTTATCGATTTTTCCGGCAATATTTTTTATACGCTCCATGGCAATCTTGGCATCATCGTAGAGTTGCGGATCGTTCATGAGCTTTCCGAGGGTACCTTCCTGGGAATTGAGTTTTTTTGAAAATTTGGCGAGAGACTCAAGAGCTTCCGTGGTTTGCCGGTAAAGCTTTTCATCGCTCAGGAGGCGGCCAATAGTCCCTTTTCCCTGGGCCATCTGATCGGAAATAGTCTTGAAATTGGCAAAAGTTTTCTTCGCATCCTCGTAAAGGCTCGGGTCTTCCAAAAGCCGTCCGAGGGAACCTTCTCCAGCCGACAAGCGGCTCATAACCTTGCGAAAGCCACTGAGGGATCCCTGCAGGTCATTATAAAGTTCCGGGTCATTGATGAGCCGGCCCAGCGTTCCCTGTCCTGTGTCGATTTTGGTAACGATAGTATTCAGCTTTTGGATACTGTCCGAAAAAGTGGCGCGGGTCTCCTGGAGAAGATTTCCAAGTTCACCAAGAACTTTTTCCTGGTTTCTGTTGAGATTGGAAATAAGCTCGTTAACAGACACAGACTCGCGGGTGGGGATGGCTGATTCCGGTGGTAGGAGCGGATTTTCGGGCGTACCGAAAGAAATACCGAGAAAGTGCCCGCCCAGAAAGTTCGTCTGCTTGATTTCAGCGATGGAATCCTGCCGGATTTCTGTCCCTTCGAAAACATTGAGATCGACCCGAACCATGTTTTTTTCAATGCCGATCTTCTCGATCTTGCCGACCGGCACGCCCGACAAACGAACCGGGTCGCCCTGCCGGATGCCGACAGCTCTCTCAAAATAAGCATGGTAAGAAACCTTTTTCTCAAAAGGCGTCCAACCTTCCACGAATTCGATGATAACGCCGAGAAGCAGCAGTGCAGCCAGGAAAAAAATCCCTACCTTCTTTTCAGTTGAAAGGGCCATGTGGTCATTCTCCCTTGATTCCCTTGGTTGTAGTATAAATGAAATTCCTGACAATGGGGTTCTGGCTGCTTTTTATTTTGTCGGGGGTTCCAACCTCGACGATGCCATCCTGATTGATCATGGCAACCCGGTCAGAAATATACAGTGCAAAATTGAGGTCGTGGCTGACAATAATGGTGGTGAAGTCGAGTTCTTTCCTGAGACTCTTCATGACCCTGGCCAGTTCGTCAGATGTCACGGGATCAAGCTCCGCGGTCGGCTCGTCGTAAAGGATGAGGTCCGGATTAACCGCCAGCGAGCGAGCAATCGCCACTCTTTTTTTCATACCACCGGAAATTTCCGAGGTGCGCAGGCCTTCTTTGCCGGCCAACCCGACAAGACGCAGCTTTTCATGAATGATGCTGCGAATGCGTGCCTCAGAACAGATGCGGTTCTCGCGCAGCCAGAGTCCGACGTTTTCCCCCACAGTTAGGGAGTTAAAAAGGGCCGAACTCTGAAAAACCATGGAACAGCGAAAACCGGACTTCTTTTCACCAGAACTGAAAATGTTCTCGCCGTTGATGAGTATCGTCCCGCTGTCCGGTTCGATAAGCTTGACAATATGTTTCAGAAGGACGCTCTTACCGGTTCCGGAAGGCCCAATAATGGCGAAAGTTTCATTTGCCTTAACCTCGAGATTGATGTTTTTGAGGACATGATTTTCGCCAAACGACTTGTTCAGGCCGGTAATGCGAACCTCTACACCCTTCGGCTTTTCGTACTGCACACCGGGGCCACTGGTGTCGCTCCCCTTGTTGTTGCCTTGTCTGAGTATTTTGCGAAAAATTGAATTCAAAGGATCACTCGTTTAAATCGATTAAGCACCAATATCAAAGCATGAATCGCGTAAGAAAATAGTTGGCGACAAAAATCAGCAGAAATGAAAGGACCACAGCCCGGGTGGTCGACTGTCCGATGCCCCTAGCGCCGCCCGTGGTTTTGAAGCCGACGTAACAGCCGACAACGGCGATGATCCCGCCGAAAACGGTGGCTTTTAGAAGCCCTTTGAAGATTTCCATATAATTGAGGGCCTGAATCAGGTTGTCGTAATAGACATTGACAGGGACATTGATTACCGGATTGACGCTGCTGACAAGACCTCCGCCAACCACACCGACCACCATGGCGAACACCACCAGTGCCGGCATTGCCAGAAGGCAGCCCACCAGGCGTGGCATGGCCAGATAGCGAACCGGGCTGATCTGAAAGGTCTTCAGGGCGTCGATCTCCTCGTAAACCTCCATGGCTCCGACCTCAGCGGCCATGGCCGAACCGACACGCCCGGCAACGAGGAGACTCGTCATCACCGGCCCGAGTTCCTTGACCATGGAGAGGCCGACAATCGCTCCGATGACATCCTGGGTGCCATAAAGAGCAAGTTGAGAGCCGGTCTGGAGGGCCAGTACCATACCGACGAAAAGAGCCATGAGTGCCGTTATCGGCAGGGTGCCGATGCCAATTTCGCTCAACTGCCTAAAAATGGACGGGAAATTCCTGGGGATTTCCTTGAAATAAAAAAGCGTTTGCAGGAGAAGGACAACGATTTCCCCAGTGCCCTGGAAAAGCCGAAGAAGCTTCCTTCCGATAAATTCAAACATGAATTAATCCTTTTAGCCTTCCAGGTTATCTGGGAAGATTTTGCCAGTTGATCCCCCAGGGGAGAAATAAAAAACTGAGTTTTTTTTTCTCGGGGGTCGAGCGGTACCTTAACAGCCCTTTGAGAAGTTTCAGGTCAGTAGATCCCTCCTCGCGTTGATAACGAACCAACGGAAAAAGCTCCCAGGCCAGATCTTTACGGTGCCGTTCCTTCCAGTACAGGTTCCATAGAAACGTGGAGACCTCAATGTCCCGGGTCTCATCATAACGGTGTTGATACACCCGCCACAAAGGCCCCCATATCCGGCCGATCGCCTCATTCTCAGGGAAAAAGGGCTCAGCAAGGGACAAAAAGTAAAAATCAGAAACTCCGCGTTTTTTTTCATAGGTGAAAAACGGCCAGAAAGCAATTCTTTTCTTGTTCTTCAAGGGTTCAAGCTGGTGTTTTTCTTCCATGTTGGAAAAAAGAAAGAAAAGAATACGATCCCGCCGCCGTTGGTAATCGTTGGAGTTAAGTTCCTCAATTTTATAGACAGGCCATAAAATCCAGCGTTTTCGGTATTCTCCGGTTTTTTCATCGGCGTAAAAAGGGAGATACTTTTTGGACCGCTTATACTCTCCGCGGGTTGTCCTAAAGAGCGGCCAGGGATAGTTCCACTCTTCAAAGCCTTTTTCCTTATTGCGGATATGGCTGAAAAATGGCCATAGCACATATGTGGAGGATTCTTTGAGAGAGGTGGTGCGAACCCAGAAAGGGAAAAAGGCCCGCACCTGCTCGGGAAATTCTGTGTCAAGCTTCAGGTCGTAGTTGAAAAAAAACGGCCAGAGAAAAAACTGTTTTTTATAGACCCCCGTTTTTTCGCCGGCACCCCAGAGGGGCCAGACCTTGGTGCCAGATTCATTTTCGCCTTCAATATTCGCGTAGATCGGCCAGAGGTAGTTGCGGATCGTGGTCCCGTTGCGTTCGGTTTTTCCATACAGGGGAAACAGAAAAAAATTGATTTCATCGCGCTGGAAACGGTTTCGCATTTTTCCACCCAGAGGAAAAAATGCGAAATAGCTCCCGTCGTCCTGGTCGTTTCCGTAAAAGATCAGAGGGAAAAGAGTAAAGGTATGATACTCTACATCCTTTTCGTCATTCTCAGAGAAAATCTTGTAGTTGCTCAAAAGGTTGAGGGTGTGGAAAGATTCATCCGTACTCGTCGATTTTTTTTTGGAAATCGGGTAAAGAACTTCCCTTATGAAAGAATCCTCTTCCGTATTGTCGGTGCGATAATAGAAAGGACGGAAGGCACGCTGACGTATTACTCCCCTTTTTTCGTACTTGATTAAGGGACCAAGAAATTTCCAGCTGTGAAAATCAGCTTCCGAGGAATAGCGATAGTCCACAAGGGGCCAGAGGGTGAAAACCCCGTCGTCGGCAAAAGCACCAGGGGAGATCAGAAGACAGAGAAAAAGCGCGAAAAGAATCGTCGAAAAAGGGTTTTGAAAACGGTATTTCACGCTATTGCCTTAAAAAAATCATTATGAGAATGCCTGCGGTTCAAGGCTTCTTTTTTTTAGCAAAATAATTTGAAAGCGCGATTAGGCCTGCAGTCAAAAGACAGACCAGGAAGATAAGAAGAACATCCCCCAAGCTGAAAGGTATCATCAGTTTCTCCTTGGATTTCAGGCGTTTTAAGAAAACCGACCCCTGTTTTTTGCTCAAGCATACAGGACCAGGAATATTCCGGTAATTAGATTCAAAATATTCTAACAAAGTTGCATGATTTTGGGAACGATAGGTTTCGCGCGGGCGCAGAAACTTTTGCCGACAAAGGTGAACTTATGGGACTGGTGACTGGAAAAAGGGTCGGGGATATCGGGGCATCATTACTTGGACCTGAGAAATTCAGCTTGCCTTTCCTTCGAGTCTTGATTATTCGGACTCTGAGACCTCGGGCTCAGTCGCTTATTTACACTTGAAACGTTTTGCAAGTTCCTTGATATGAGCGAGGCCAACTTCGCAACAGCCTCCGACAATGGTTGCGCCATGCTTGATCCAACCCTCCACAAAGTCGGCATAAGTATCAGGGCACAGATTGGTGCGTTTTTCCAGACTATCGACCGTAGCCCCCTTGATCATGAAATCTTTCGTAATCTTCACAAAGCCGTTGGCGTAACCGCCGATGGGAACCTCGGGATTGACCAACAAAGGAATCGCCTGATCCACGGCCTCAGGTACGGAGCAATTAACCAGCAGTGCTTCCAGCTTGAATTCTGCAATCAGCGGTAGGATATCTGTTACCGGCTCTCCTGAACGGAGCTTCGAACCGTCCTCGTCATCAACGGTAACAGCCAACCAGACCGGCTTGCTCGCGACCCCTGCCCCCATCACAGCCCCACGCGCCTGTTCTACCGATGACATGGTCTCACACAGGATCAGATCAACATAAGGTTCCTGCAACAGTGCAATTTCGGCATATAGCTCAGCCGCTGCATCCGCGGGCGGGGCAAGATCGGGACGGTAGGACCACCCTGTCGGCCCCATACACCCGGCCACCAAACCGCGTCTATGCTCATCCCGTGCAGCGACTGCAATCCGGCACGCCTGTTGGTGTAAATCCGAAAAACAATTCTCAACTCCAAAGCACTTCAACCGATCGCGATGGATGGCATAGCTGTTAGTCGTAGCGATATCCGATCCAGCAGAGAAATAATCGCTGTGCACTGCTCGAACCAGCTCAGGCGCATCCATTAATACCTGGGTGGACCACAGCCCTGTCGGCTTGTCCGATGAACGAGCCAGAAGTTCCTGCCCCATGCCCCCATCCAGAAGCGTTATGTCCATGATTAAATCTCATTCAATTTCTTAGATAATACGACTTAACTAAATGAAATTCCATTTAAGTCTATTGCTGCGTCTCAAGTGGTAAATGGATAATTTTACCTGAAAGATTCCACAAACAAGGAAAGCAAATTCTCATCTTATAATCAACTTGTATACCAAATTTCAAAAAAAAAGGTTGCCAATGACAAAAAATGGCCCTGTTTGTTTTGAATTTTTCAAACCACCCCTTGGAAAAACTTTTCTCAGGAAATTGCCTTCTCCCTCCAAAGTCCATTGTTATTTGTGATCCAGGCACCGACAATTACCAGGGCACCACCCTGAAGCAACGTGGGGGTCAATGGCTCGTCAAGCAACAGAAGGCCAAACAGCATGGCAAAGATAGGAACAAAGTTGATGAATACCCCGGACCTGACCGCGCCAATCTCGTTGATCGATTGGTAATACCAGAGGAAACCCACGACAGTCCCAAACACCGCAAGGTAGAGGATGCTTGCCCAGGCTTGAGGACTGTAACTGAGAGTTCTGGTCAGCACCCCCTGAACCACGGCTATCGGCAGAAGAAAGATGGTGCCGGCCACAGCCGAGTAGGTAACTGCCGTCAGGGGTGTAAGACCACGCATGGCTCGCCGACCGATTACCGAGTAGAGAGCCCAGCAAAGGACACAGCCCAAGAGTGCCAACTCCCCTATTCCGATGCCCTCGGTCAGGAACAAGAAATGCCCGTTGCTGATGACCAACATCGCCCCTGTAACGGAAACAACGACGCCGAGAGTACGGACAAAACGCAGGGGCTCACCACCGAACAGGGCCGAAAGCAAGGCGATCCCGACCGGATTGAGGGCGATAATCAGCGCTGCTCGCCCGGCTGAAACGGTCTCCAGACCGCTGAAAAAGAGGACGTTGTAACCCAATACGCCGGTCAGGCCCAGCAACATCACCGCACCCAACTGGCGGCAGTCAAGGGAAGGAAGGCGGCCTTCAAAGCGGTACAGCAGGAGCACTAAAATAATTCCCGCGATGGTAAAGCGCAGAAACGCAGCATGTATTGGCGGGACCACCCCTGCAAGCATGCGCCCTGCGACAAAAGTGGCTCCCCAAAAGGCCATGGTGACGAATAATTTGAGATAGGTTAGCATGGGTTTTTCCGAGGTGAAAAATGCCGTAGTATGTACTATAAAAAACCGAAGGTAAGAGGTATTTTGTCAAAGGTTGCAGGGCTGCTATAAAAGGCCCTTCTGATAACAGAAGGGCCTTTTATAGCATTCTAGTGATCGTGAATTACCGAACCTTTTAAAAAAGAATCCGTCACCTTATTTTTTCAGGGAAATATCAATGTGTCCGCACCGAAGGAAACTTTTATCTCTTTGTCGAAAAATGGGAGTAAATCACCAGGATTCTTTGTTATGAGATTGTGTTATTCCTCGGAATAAAGGGGTCAAATCTCCGTTTGACTCTTTCAACTTAAAAGTTTACTCAATATTACAGCCCCACTGCTTTCTGCACAGCAGCAACAAAGGCTTGAGCTTCCTCAACCCGATTGCGCGAAACCGTGGTGGAGTATGCCAGATCCGGCGACTCGAAGATGAGGGTGGCGGATGTCGCGCGCGGCCAATCCCCGTCACCACTCTCGTAACTCGAAGCCGACCCGAGTAGACCCCCTCCGATAGCTCCGAAGGTACCTCCAATAGCGCCACCGATCAGCGCGCCACCAAGAATCCCTGCCCCGGAGTTTTCGGAGCCTCTCTCGCGGTGGTCTGGCGAGAAGTTCAGGATAATGTCGGCTTTCGTGATCCTGTGCAGCGCCAAAACGCCGTCGGAAGTGTGCAGCCCTTCTTCGTCCAGCGCGAGATTCATGAACTTACGGTGCTGCACCATGACTTCTCCCAGTTTGCATTTCAATTAAAAAGGACTAGATTTATTTCTCGCCCAGACTGACAAAAATAAAAAACCGCCGGGCAGCATCATGCCGACAACAGCGATCTGTCGTTCTGTTCACGTGTGGATTTTGAATCTGTGGGTTTTTGCATCCCCTCCCCTTACGGAAAATCCACCAAATTAAAGCACTTCCAATGTACTCTTCACGACCTGGGTAGTCAAAAATTTTCTAGTTCATGGGAAAGCTTGGAAAAGAAAAAAGCATTCAGGGAATTTCCCGAGTGCTTTTAAAAACTGTGGCTGAGAGACGAATTGAACTCCGAAATATTGAGTGTTGACTTTAGCCTGTTACCCTATCCTGCACTTTAAAATCTTTTTTCTATTCCGACAGTACCAACAAAACCGTGGAGTGTAAGGTCGCTTTCAGTATATGAAATTATAGAAGGATCAACATCGTCCATAATTCTGATGTCATGGATGGCATTTACCCAAGGTTGAGATTCATAGTCGATACCAACTTTTGCTACCCAATCATATGGCATCCGGGCTTTCCATTCTGCACCAACTTGATATGAAAAAACTTCAAAAATCTCATCATATTCAGTGGATGTATAGATAATATCATCCTCAACTGAAAAATCTGTTTTACAACTGAGAAGTGCAGCATTTAACATAGCATTCAGGCTAAATTCAAAAGGCAGTTTCCAACTTCCTCCAATACTAATAAATGGCCCAATTCCTTTTGTCTCACCCTTTTGAATAAAACGTCCTTGATCTCCTGCATCGGTATAGTCAACGTAGAAAATATTTTCCATGTTTGCATATCGCACCCCACCTCGCAGCTGAAGGTCTGTTTTTCAACGGCTGCCAGGAGTCCGTCAGACTCTGGAGATCATAGTGAGAAATAGGGAGATCAATGAAAGATTTTTGCAAATTTGAGAACGAATAGCAGGACTTTTTGTCACAAATTTGCGGGATTATGGCCCGATTTACCGATTTCGCAGTAGATTCATTTCTAAGTCCGACAAACTCCTAAAGTCCGAGCTCTTTGCGTTTTCTGTCAAAAAGGGCCTGCAGTTCGTCTCCGAGGTAATTGGTCGTTAAGCGAATATCCTCCGCCACGCGCTTGACGTAGAGGTCCCGTGCTTCCTTTAGATCCCTCTTGAGAAATTTCATTACATTGCCGCTCTTAAGCCCCTTTTCAATCGCCCCCTGGCTGTAAAGGTTGATGTCACTGACGATCGTGCGGGCCAAACGCTGGGCCTTCTGATGGTCGTGGGCATCGGGTGGCGGTGCTCCCGGCTTGGCCGCCGGTTTGGGGCCTTCTGCCGAAGTTTGGGTCTCGGCCGTGGTTTTGGGTGCGGGGTTGGGCGGTGCAGCGGCCTTGGCTTTAAAAAGAATTTGCAGTTCGTCCTCGAGGTAATTGGTCGTTAAGCGAATATCCTCCGCCACGCGCTTGACGTAGAAGTCGCGTGCTTCCTTGAGGTCCTTTTCAAGGAGTTTCATGACGTTGCCGCCCTTGGTCCCCTTTTCGATAGTTTCCTTGTTGTAGAGGGCGATGTCATTGACAATAAGGCGGGCCAGACGCTGAGCACTCTGATGGTTAGTGGAATCGGGGTTCGGTGATGCCGGCTTGGTTTCCGGTTTGGGTGCTTCAGCCGCAGCGGAGGCTGTGGGTACGGGTACAGGTTTTGGAACCGGTTTGGGTGCTACGGCGGCCTTGGCTTCTCCGGAGAGTAACCTTACCACCTTTGCCACCAGCATGTCCTGGATGCGGTGGGCTTCGATGTAGTCGTCCGCACCGCAGAGCGACGATGGCGTTCGCTTATACCCAATCGGCAGGTAAACGCTGGAGGCGAGAATTACCTTGATGTGGCTCAATGCCTTGTTTTTTTTGATCTTGGCCGTAACCTCGAAACCGAACATGCCGGGCAGGGCCATGTCGACCAGGATGATATCGGGCGGTTCGGACTCGAGAACCGAGAGCAACTCTTCGTCGTCATGGGCGATCACGATCTTGATGTCGTGGGGTGTCTCATAGAGAACCCGCTGGGCCTCCTTGCAAAACGCATGGCTATCGTGAGCGACCAGCACCATGGCCTTGACGGTTTCAGCAGAGGCCGGCGGAGCGGCTTCCGGGGCCTGGGCCGGAGGAGCGGGTTCCTCGCCGGGCGGTATTACCGGAAACATGGTCCCGCACTTGCTGCAAGGCAGTTTGATGCCTTTGGGGCCAATTTCCGAGTCCTCGATAGTAAACTTCGCCAAACAAGCTGGACAACGGGCGATCATGGGTCGTTTCTCCTTTTCGCACCGCTTTGAGCGGCACCCCTCCTCAAAATTTGAACTTGTCGCTATCCTCTTTGACCAATTCCGCTAATCGGTTGAGATTCTGCTGGGTCCGGTGGCCTTTCAACAAACTGGAGGAGTTCTCCAGGGCAATGTCATAATGTGGAAATTCCAGGAAATCCGGGACAGGGCAACTATCCATCGAACGGTAAATGTTCTTTCGCCGAAACTAAAAGCAAAATCAATACCGTCTTGAATCTGGTAGTAATGGTTAAAAGCTTTTCTTTTGACAAGGGGGCTGACAAAAATAAAAAACCGCCGGTCAGCATCATGCCGACAACAGCGGTCTGTAATTCTTTTTAAGGGTCATGACACTTTAAGAGGTCGGTCCCGAACAATTTTGAGGATCAGTTTATAGAGATCCTTGGCTCTATGGTTAAACCTAAACTCACATTCTTTAAGATGCAAGTTGAAGGTGCTGGGGGCCATACCGCGAAACCGAACCAGGCGTGTTTTCGCATAGCCCCAGAATCCTTCAATGCCATTGATGTGAGTGTGCCCTTTGGCAAATTCGTTCTGGCCGTGATCGATGCGAAGATGTTTGCCATAACCTACATCAACCAGGCCATTGTAGCCACGCCAGCCGTCAGAGTAGACGATGCTCTTCAACTCGACTCTGCCCCGGATCACCGCTTGGAGCGTGGCTTTCGAGCAATTTGGAACGATTTCCGTGTAAACGTGACCGTTCCGTTGAAAGATGCCGAAGACTATGGTTTTGCCAAAAGCACCCCGGCCTCTTTTGCCTTTGATGCGACGGGCGCCAAAGAACGATTCGTCGACTTCAACCTCCCCTGAAAAGGGAGATTGAAGTCCGCAATATTCGACCAGGCGCTGCCGAATCGCTTTCAAGTAACGATTGACGGTGTTGCGACTGAGACCTGTTAAACGAGCAATTTGTGAGGCGTCCAAATCGACAGAAAAGAGACGCACAATCTGTCGAAATTGATGCTCCGAAATGCGTGAACGCCAAACATACTTATTTTTCATAGTCATGACAGTAGGTTAACACATCTTCGAGAGCGCTTAAGGTGTCATGACCCCTTTTTAAATATGGATTTTTGCCTGCGGGTTCGTCCACCCGTCCCCCCTTCAGGAAAATCCATCAGATTAAAACACTCCTGCTTTACTCCTGGAGGAAAGGCTGGTCAAAAGGTCTATAGCCTGGAAAATCCTTTCAGCGGGTTTAAAAGGGACTTTGAGGAATTCTAGTGTTGATAGTAAGGTGCAAGGGCCGCAATGCGATCCTTCAGGGTTTTGACATATTTCATATCGGTATTTTGCTTGGCTTCCATTGCTGCAATAATCACCGCATGGTGCTTTATCAAGCGTTCGGTATAGTCTTTTTGAGTGGGCTTGACACGTTGCGTAAGAAAATAATCGCTTATAGTAGAAATAATATATTGAGCATGTTTTTCTTTATTCATTACCCAACGAACCAGTTGGTTCTGGGATTGAGCATCGGTCCTGCCTGACAGCTCAGCAATTAACTTCATTGATTTTTCTACGGTGGCGGCATCTTCAAGCATCGATTGAACCCGGGCATGGTCATCGTAAATCCCACAGGGGATCTGTTGCAGTGAGCATATGAATTCTGCAGCGGCACAAGGACTGATCCGGTAAAAGCAATGCCCATTAGCAAAACAAAAGTTCTTATTTTATTCATCTTTTTTTCCTCCAACTCTGGACGTAAAAATAAAAATAGTAGATGTTCCTCTGAGAGGATTATTTAAATTCTACCCTCAGAAATAAAAAAAGCACCCAGATTATTTTCCGAGTGCTTTTTCAATTTATTTCCGGAGCCTGAAGATTTCTCTTTAGAATCGAAACAACTTTTTGAAGAGCCCCTTTTTTTCGTGGCTGCGAGAGAGATCCGACGGAATGGATGCCGGATGTTCCGTGGTAGCTACCATACAAAGATTTTGGCAGATATTTTCATAATATTCACGCCCATCCAAAAATCGTTCAATCTTGATTCCCATGCCGGCGTCCCGGGATTCCCAGGTAAGGTTGGGAGGTCTTTCCTTGCTCCAATGAACACGCCCTTCCAGTTGAATAAACTGGTTGTCGTTAATCATGATCTGAATATTCAACAAAGTGCCAATGGTAAAAACCTTGGGGGTAACCAAAAACAATCCAAAAGGCGAAATGTCCTGAACATTGGCGATATCGTCATAATCGTCCACTCCGAATCCGGCTTTCAGTTCAGCGTTGAATCTTTTTCCCCATCTTTGATTACTCATAAAACAAACGGATGCCCTTTTCAATTGTTGGTTTCTGGTAAAACAATCCGACGTCATTTATATGAAATCTGAGGTCCTTTCAAGAACAATTTTAAATTGAGATGAAATCTTTTGGAAAAGGAAATAAGCACCCGGATAATTTCCCCGGTGCTTATTAAAACTATGGCTGGGAGAGAAGCAAAATAGTTGACTTCCTGGCAGGGCATCGATCAGATTCGAGCCTTGAAAACCTCGACACGTGCCGGGGGGATATTACCCCATACGGTTCGCGTCGAAATCCGCTCCATATAAGCTGCCAGGGGACTTGGGTTGTTATTCAGTCGATAGGTATATTGAACAAGGGAACCGTCGCGGCCCAGCAGTTTGCGCAGCGTTTCGCCAAGTGCTTCCACCGTTTCAGGTGAGAGAGAAAGAAGCGGCAGACTGGAAATTACGCATCCGACACGGCGGTCATATCTGTTGCACAACTCGCAGAGTTTGACCGCATTGCCATGGATGACCAAAGCATTCGTAAACCTGTCTTTCAGATGTCGAGCCAGCAGCTTGTCCTGCTCCACAACTACCAGCTTCTCGGGATCAATGCCCCTCTCCAGCAAAGCCTCAGTC
>CAXXSG010000005.1:0-232616 GCA_963665915.2 Desulfuromonadales bacterium | reverse complement strand
TTTCCGAGGAGATGTACGATTTTCGCAAAACCTCGGAAATCTTCAATCTTTTGCCCAAAGTTGAATTGTTTTTCATGGAGCCGGAAGAATATGTGAAAATGGTTCGCTCGTTCAGGCTCTTATTTCGCTTCGGCACGGTCAAGGTTATTGCGACGCGAAACCTGTCAGCCAGGGCACTGACGGTCCTTATCATCATGCCCGTGAGTTTTATCAGTCCGAACGTTTGGAGCGCATGGAAACCTACCTGTGTCGCTTTTTTCATTCGGAATCCGCTCATTTACACATTGTCCGCATGACCGATGACTACTTGAGCATGCACGGCTATATTACGCCTGCGAAGCCTGATGAAAACTTTGATATGGAATCCCTGGAGCGTGCCCTGACCCGCATTATGCTTCCTTGGAACGCCAAATTCAGCCACCTTCTAGCGCGGAGATTCGGGGAAAAAGATGGTGCGCTGTTGGCGATGAAATATGCTGACAGCTTTTCTGAAGGTTACCACCCGCTGGTGCATCCCCGCTTTGCAGTTCGGGATGTGGAGAGTATGGAAAGGTTGTTCCGCAACGGTGAGGAAACCGCCGACCTCTGGGGGCCCTTCAGGATCAAGGACAGGTTCTTTCGCCTCCAGGTGTACAGTTTCAGGGAGGTTAACCTCAATGAGTTGATGCCGGTACTGGAGAATCTCAACCTCCACGTCCTCAACGAAGTCGATTTCCAGGTCGAGGCCGAGGACCGGGAAGTTTTTATTAAAAGCTTTTCCATCCATATAGATGCCGAAGAAAGTAATGGTGGATTGAGACAGAGGCTTCTCGATGCCTTCCAGGCCCTGCGCGAGGACCGCCTGGAAGACGATTACCTTAACCGTCTCATTGTATTGACCGGTCTTTCCTGGAAAGAGGTTGACGTCCTGCGAGGCTACCGGAATTACTATTCTCAACTCGACTCCCCTTACTCCAAACGCCGGGTCGATATGAGCCTGGTCAACAATTTTCGGGCTGCCGTACTCTTGTTTCGCTATTTTGAGGCTCGCTTCCGCCCCGTACCGGAGTGGAAAGATTTGCTTGATCGCGAGGAAAAGGCCCTTTCTCCTCTGCGTCTGGAATTTCTTGAAGAACTCAATTCTATTGCCGATATAACCGAGGATAAGATTATCCGCACCCTTTTTAACCTCATCGATTCCACGGTGAGGAGCAATTTTTTTCAACGCGAGAATGCGGCCGATTTTTTCATTTCCTTCAAAATCAACGCCTTGGGCATTATCGACATGCCCGCCCCCCGTCCCCTTTACGAGGTTTATGTTCATGCCAGGGATATGGAGGGGATTCACCTCCGTGGTGGAAAGGTCGCCCGTGGTGGCATTCGCTGGTCCGACCGCCAGGATGATTTCCGTACGGAAATACTCGGGCTGATGAAAACCCAGATGACGAAAAACACGCTCATCGTTCCCGTCGGCTCCAAAGGCGGATTTACGGTCAAACTGCCATTTTCCGGACGTGAGGAGGGGGCTGAGCTTTCCCGCCGGGCTTATGAGCGCCTCATGCGCGGGCTTCTCGATCTTACCGACAACCTCGTGGGCGGCAAAATAAAGCGTCCCGCCTCACTTATTGTTTACGACGAGGAAGATCCCTATCTTGTGGTCGCGGCAGACAAAGGGACCGCTCATCTTTCGGATGTGGCCAATGCCGTCAGCGAATCTTACAAATTCTGGCTTGGTGACGCTTTCGCGAGTGGCGGAACTCACGGCTATGACCACAAAAAACTGGGCATTACTGCCCGCGGAGCCTGGGTATGCGTACAACGCCATTTTCGCGAGCTCGGCACGGATATCCAGAAAGAGCCGATCAGCGTAGTCGGAATTGGGGATATGAGCGGCGACGTGTTCGGCAACGGAATGCTCTGTTCCCGTAAAATCCGCCTTCTCGGTGCCTTCAATCATCGCCATATTTTTCTCGACCCGAACCCTGACCCCGAGGTCTCCTATAAAGAAAGAGTGCGGCTCTTCAAACTTCCACGCTCCTCCTGGGACAATTACGATCCGGGGCTGTTTTCTCCCGGAGGGGGAGTTTTTCAGCGGAGCGCCAAAGAAATCAAACTTTCGGAAGAGGTGCGTAACTGGCTGGGGACACGCCACGAAACCATCGATGGGGACGGTCTCGTCCGCCTCCTTCTTAAGGCCGAAGCCGATCTGCTCTGGAACGGCGGCATCGGGACCTATTTCAAGGCGAGCGTCGAGGATGACGATGATGTCGGAGATCGCAGTAACGCCGCGACTCGCATCAATGCCAATGAGCTAAAGGCCCTGGTGGTCGGGGAGGGCGGCAATCTCGGTTTTACCCAGCTGGCGCGTTTGGAATATGCCCTCCAGGGCGGGCGTATCAATACCGATGCTATCGACAACTCCGGCGGGGTCGACTGTTCCGACCACGAGGTCAATCTGAAAATTTTTCTTGGCCAGATCCGCTATCAGGGAAAGAAAGGGATGCTCCTTGAGGAGCGTAACCGCCTTCTCGAAGATGTGACTGAAGAAGTCTGCGGTGATGTTCTTCGCAACAATTATCACCAGAGCCTGTGCCTTTCCCTTGATCAACTGCGCTGTGCCAGGGATGTCTATCCATTCCTGGATCTGACCGACTATCTGGTCAACAAAGGGCTGCTTGATCGCGACGGGGAGTTTCTCCCGGCCGGTAAAATAGTCCTGTCCCGTTCCGAGAGGGTCCTCTGTCGTCCTGAGCTTTCCATTCTCCTGGCCTACAGCAAGATGGATCTTTACCAGGAACTGCTTAAGAATGACCTCGCCGATATTATGGAGTCCCCTTATTTTCTGGAAGCTTATTTTCCAGAGCCCGTTGGCCGGGTCGCAGGCTCCCAGGTCGGTGATCACCCCCTCGCCCGCGAGATCACCGCTACCATGGTTACCAATTATGTGACCGATCGGGCTGGATGTACTTTCGGGTACCGATCTGCTGTTCAGACCGGTGCGTCGCTTTTCGAGGCGGCATCCACCTATCTTGTTTTCGATACAGCATTGGGAAGCGAGGGTATTCGCAATCAGGTCTTTTCACTTGACAACAAGCTCCCTTCAGAGCGGCAGTACGACATCCTTCTGCAGCTTGAAGAAATTCTCGATTTTCTCTGCCACTGGGCTCTCAGGTACCGCCGGTCGCTTCTCTTCAGGACATCCGTTTGTGAAAAATATCAGGTGGAAATAGAGGACTATTTCAAATCCTTGGCTTCCCTGGTGGAAGAGAGCGCGTGGCGCAAGACCAGAGAGGAAGCTGAACAGCTGGAAGAGGCTGGGGTAGCGGCGGAAGCGGCGGCCACAATTTCCCTTCTCCCCTATCTGAAGGATTTCCTCCCGGTGGCAACCCTGGTGGAAAAAACCGGCATGGATTTCTATTCCATTGCCCAGACGTACAATGAACTTCATGAGCGTTTTGAAATCGGCGATGTTCTTACCCGCCTGGACGGGATACCGCTGAGTGATAACTGGGACCGGATGGCTAAAAAGACCCTGGTTTCAAAAGTTCTCTCCCTGGGTTACCGGCTGACCGCCGAGATCTGGGAAAATTCCAACGGCAACCTGGAAAGTTTTCTGACCCGAAGGCGCCAGCAGTTCGACGCTTACCGCAAGCTGAAAGTGGAGCTCAACCGGACCAACTCCCTCAACTTTAACCCTTTTGCGGTACTGATCCAGGCCCTGGAGGAGGTTCTCCCTTCAGATTTTGGGCGTTGAGAGCAGGAGGCTGTCGGAATCAAAAGTGAATCGGGGGCATTTTTTTTACCACATCTGGAAATTCTTTCCAGTTTGTGGTACATTTCCAAAGATTCATTAGAAATTATATTGCCGTGGGGCCCGGAACCAGTGCCGGAGCCCGATTCGGCAACCAGTTTTTGCTGATTTTTTTTAGCGGAAGCCCATGCCGCCTGGATCATCTGACCGGGACGGAAGGCCTGACCAAAGACCCCTTGGAGCAACTTCTTTTCGGGGTGGAACACCGGTGCCTTTCAGACTCTGTCGGAAAGGCTTTTTTATTTTAAACCGGGTTATTTGTTTTCCGATTGGAAGGATTGTTGTTTGTGAGTAAACCCAAGACCATTCTCGATCTTCAACGTCTTTATGCCGAAGGCGAAAAAATCACCATGTTGACGGCCTTTGATTATCCTATCGCCCGTCTTCTCGACCAGGCCGGTATTGATATTATACTTATCGGTGATTCGCTCGGCACGGTCATGGCCGGTTATGACACGACCCTCCCTGTGACCCTGGAGGAAATGATTTACCATACCCGGTCTGTCGTGCGCGGAACTCAGAACGCCGTCATCGTCGCCGATCTCCCGTTTTTATCCTACCAGGTCGATATCCCCGAGGCGCGACGCAGTGCCGGACGCCTTGTAAAAGAGGGGGGTGCCCATGCCGTCAAGCTCGAAGGGGGTGTCCATGTCCAGGAGACGATTCGGGCTATTGTCGACATGGACGTACCGGTCATGGGTCATGTCGGCCTTACCCCCCAGTCGGTTCACCGCATGGGCGGATACCGGGTTCAGGGGCGCCAGGAGGAGCAGGCGCAAAAGATTCTTGCCGATGCCCGGGCCGTGGAAGAGGCCGGCGCTTTTTCCATTGTTCTTGAGGGGCTGCCCAAAGGACTGGCCAAACAGATTACAGCCGAGCTTAATATCCCCACGATTGGTATCGGTGCCGGGGTTCACTGTGACGGCCAGGTCCTGGTAACTTACGATATGCTCGGGCTGTGCGACAAGTTTGAGCCCAAATTTGTTAAAAAATATGCCGACCTGACGGAGATGCTCCATCGGGCTTTCGGTGAATATATCGAGGACGTCAGAAATGAAACTTTCCCCGATGACGAACACAGCTTCAAGTGATTTACACCAGAATCCGGATATGAAGATTATTCATGATCCGGCGGAGATGCAGGCCTGTGCCGCGGAGCTTGTTTCGCAGGGCAAACGAATCGCTTTTGTCCCTACCATGGGTTATCTCCATGACGGCCATCTCTCTTTGCTGCGCGAGGGGCGCAGGCAGGGGGATGTTCTCGTCCTTTCCATTTTCGTCAACCCGATTCAGTTCGGCGAGGGGGATGATTTCAGCGTTTATCCGCGGGATTTTGAGCATGATCGCGAAGGGGCACGCTCCGTTGATGTCGATATTATATTTGCGCCGGATGTGGAAGATCTTTACCCGCCTGCGTTTTCAACCTACGTCGAAGTCGGTGGCTTGACCGATACCCTGTGCGGGAAAAACCGTCCCGGCCATTTCCGGGGCGTGACCACGGTGGTCAGCAAGCTTTTCAATATCGTCAAGCCGGGGGTCGCCATATTCGGGCAAAAAGATTTTCAGCAGCTCGCGGTCATTCGCCGAATGGTCCGCGATCTCCATATGGACATCGAGATCCGCGGCATGCCAATTGTGCGCGAAGAAGACGGCCTGGCCATGAGTTCACGCAACGTTTATCTCGATTGCGACCAGAGAACCCAGGCTCTGGCTCTTTCCGACTCTTTGCGCCTGGGATGTACCCTGGTCGGGGCAGGGGAGAGGAATGCCGGCGAGATCATTCGCAGGGTGCGTGAGAGAATCGAACAGGAACCCGAGGCGCGTATCGATTACGTACAGATCTGCCATGATGAAACCCTGCAGGACATGGAGGATGTGACTTTTGATTCGGTTCTCCTGCTCGCGGTGCGGATCGGGAAAACACGTCTGATCGACAACCACTATCTGTTTGAAAAGATTGCATGACATGAACCGGAAAATGCTGAAATCGAAAATCCATCGGGCCACCGTAACCGGCGCCGATCTCGAATATGAAGGAAGTATCACCATCGATCAAAATCTTCTGAATGCGGCGGATATTCTCCCGTATGAAGCGGTCGATATCTGGAACGTCACCAATGGCGCTCGCTTTCAGACCTATACCATGGCCGGAAAGCCCGGCAGCGGCACTATCTGCGTCAACGGCGCGGCGGCCCACCTGGTCTCCCGGGGCGACCTGATTATTATCGCCAGCTGGGTGGAGGTGGCAGCCGAAGAAGCCCGCCGGCATCAACCCCGCCTGGTTTTCGTCGACGCGCACAATGTTGCGACCGAAAAAACCAGCGAAACCCCCGGCCAGGGTGATCTCAAACGGGCCATCTGAAGGCGTCGGATGATCCATCCCTTGCAATAACCTCCCATAATAATTACAATAATGGTATATGGCTTTAAGCGGCGGCCGGTGGAAAATCCGCAGGCTTCGAACCGAATTGAGGTAATAAAATGATTGAAGAACACGGTGTTGTCGTTTCTCTAAAGGCCGAGCATGTCGCGCTTGTGACCTGCATCAAAACCAGCGCCTGCAAGGGGTGTGCGTCCGCCAAGATGTGCAGCCTCGGTCGCGATGACGGCAAGCGCCTGGTCGAAGCGCACAACAAGCTCGGGGCCAAAGTGGGGGACAGGGTCAAAATTGCCACTACCGAAAAGGCTTTTTATAAATCATCCTTTCTCGTCTATATCCTGCCCCTGTTCCTTCTGCTGATCGGGGCGGTGCTTGGGCAGTGGCTCGGCAACAACCTCCTCGAGGGTGTCGACCCCAACCTGAGCGCCTTTATTCTCGGCATTCTTTTCATGGCAGGGACATTCGTGGGAATCAATCGCTACAACCGCCACCTGCCCAAGGAGGATTACATGCCGAGCGTTGTTGACATCATCCCCGAGGAGGATGACGTCGCCTGTGCCGAGCATGGCGGAGATCTGAGTCATGGGTATTAAGCTCGTAGCCAGCAATAAAAAAGCCTACCATGACTTTTTCATCGAAGAGGTCTATGAAGCCGGGCTCGCCCTCATGGGTCCCGAGGTCAAGTCGCTGCGCACCGGCAAGGTCAACCTCAAGGAATCTTACTGCCGGATCAGCAAAGGGGAGGTTTTTATCAGCAACATGCATATCAGCCCCTACTTATTCGGGAACCGAGAAAACCCCGATCCGCTGCGGGTACGCAAGCTTCTCCTCCACCGTCACGAGATCGGGCGCCTGAGTCGCAAGGTCGATGAAAAAGGTTTGACGCTGGTGCCGACCAGACTTTACTTTAAGGGCGGCAAAGCCAAGCTTGAGATCGGTGTGGCCAAGGGGAAGCGGCTGTATGACAAGCGTGAATCCCTCAAGCGGCAGGAAGCCAATCGGGAAGTGGCAAGAGCCGTAAAAGAGTATTATTGACAGTAAGTTAACATTCTAACTATAATAATTAACATCAACAATAATACAGGGGGGTGACAAGGTTTCGACGGGGGTTGGAATCACAGGTTGCATGTCGGGGATGCCGGTTGGCCCCGTTAATAATCCGGTACACATATAAACGCCGATACTGACGTTTCTTACGCACTGGCAGCTTAATTGTTGCCGCATCTCTTGATCCTTCGCCTGCGTGGGTCTTGAGATGTCAATTCAGCGGGCTGGTTCAGACGGGCTTCCGTACTGCCTGAACGAGATCTAAACGGAATCGCTTTTTGACAATCCTGTCTGTGGGAGTTTCAAGAGGTTAAACTTAAAATACAGTCTAAACATGTAGACGCCTGATGTGGAAAACTTTCGGACGCGGGTTCGATTCCCGCCACCTCCACCAAATAAAAAATGGCTCGCCTATGCAGGCGGGCTTTTTTTATTTTCTGCAGGTGGGTATCGAAGGGAGCCAAACGCTGACTAAATGTCAGAAGAGCGGCCAGGGATGGCCGCGGAAGTGAGGCGAGGTGAGCCTACGCAATGAAGGACACGATGTCCGGAATGTAGTAGGAGATTCCCTCCACCTCCACCAGCCTTTGCTAAAGCTTCGGTTGGCAAGCCATTGCCGGCCGGAGCTTTAGCGAAGGAGGACCATTTTTTATAGTTTTATTATTTGGCGTTTTCCGAGGAAAGAAAGGCAATTGCTTTTGAAAAGTATCTAAAGTCCGGCTCTGGGCGGCCTTTTGCCAACAAACGTTTGTGGTCCTGATCCCGGGCGCTTTACCTGCACGAGGATTCTTGCCCCGTCCTCTTTCCTAATGGGAAAAACATCCGGTTCTTTCCGGGGCAGCGAATGCAGCCGGTGGCTGAAGGGTGGCCATGGATGGCCGCGGAAGTGAGGCGAGGTGAACCTACGTAATGAAGAAAACGACGTTCGGAATGTAGCAGGGGATTCCTGTTACCTTCATCCTGTCATTAATCAAGGCTAAGAATAAGAAAACCTCCCACGGTCCCAAAGTCCAAAGGGGCGACATCTATCCTGACACAGGGGGTTTCTTTGTTCTGTTTATCGTGATTTTTGAGAAACCTGACAATTAAAAAAGCAGGGACTTGATGCCCCTGCCCTTGTGTCGTTTATTTTTTCTGTTTTCTTCTTAGCCTTGTTGCTGCCAGTCCAACTAAACCTGCGCCAAAGAGGATCATTGTGCTGGGTTCCGGGACAGGGGCCGATTGTATAAATCGACCAGCAATAAATATATTTGAAAACTCCTGGTTGGCAAACATGGCCGCATCCTGAAGAGAACCTACGCTATAGTTTTCTCCCTCATAGAAGTCAACCCTGCCGATTAAGGGATCAGAAAAAGTGATGTTGGTTCCGGCAGATACATCCCACAGTGCAGCGATTTCAGATTTGTCCTGACTCAACACGATTCTGATATTGGCTTGATCGGCAGTCGGACCGACACCGTTAAACATGGTCGGTAAAGTAAGTGTATACCCTACGCCGACACCTGATGTGGTCGTCCAATCTAGAATGTTGTCAGTAACGCCAGTGAAGTCTCCCGCAGCAAATGCACTGTCACTGATTGTCATTACGGAAGAAAAATCTGTATCACCATTGCAACCAGCGGTGTCACAGACCCATTCATAAATAGCTGCTGCGTGCGCGTTGGCTCCTACAATGGACAAAAAAACGACCATCATCAATACTCTTGAAACTTTTATGCTCTTAAACATCGCGGCACCTCCTCCAAAACATTTAAGTCCGTAAAAGTTAAAACTATAATACTATATGAGCAACCCTCGGGCCAACTTGCAACTTATTGAAATAACATGCTAATTTTAGGGGGTGAAATTTTTTGTCAAGATTGTAAAGTATCTCGACAAAACAACTTAAGGAAATAAGATTTTATATCTCAATGAAATTATTAAGGGTTTCCTGTTTTTTACTGATAAAAGGGTTTTTATAGAAAAATTCCAACCATATCCTGTTAAATTTTCCGACACTTTGGTGTCGAGAAAGGGTTAATATCGACTATCCTACTAACAAAACAAGGATAAAGAGAGACATTGGAGAGTGTAATCCCCATACTTGGAGAGAAAACTGTGTCGAGAAGTTTTACATTATTTCAGTGTGGACTCATGAGGAGAAGTGTACTAACCATTGGCAGGATGTCTGTGTTCCGCTTATCTTTTTTCGCACCAAAATATCTCAGGGAAATTTCCTTTAAGAAACAATGAGGTACAAGCATTTTGAGTAGTCAATGACTGCAAATGAAAATGATGATTTTGTTTTTCCAGATGCTTTGGTTTGGCGAAATAATTTGTCGAATAACTTTACATGTTACGTTTAGATGAATTTAGATAGATAAAAAACTCTATAAAAACAAAGTGTTGTGGGATTGGAACGGGACCTGCTAATAAAAAGGCTGTCCTGATTGAAGTTTGAAAAATTCTTGTTTGTTTTTATGGAGTTTATAGGAGGTGTCGAATGAAAAGATTTTTATTGAGCGGTTGCCTTACACTTCTCGCATTCACTTTGGGTATCGTTCCGGCTAATGCGTTGCTAATGGACGGACCTGACATTATTGCCGCGCCGAGTTTTGCTATCGACGATGCTCCGGGGGCTGAAAACGACCACATGCAGGCATTCGATGAAGCGCAGGGTGTGGTTCTCACCAGGGATATTGCGGTAGATGGTGGCGGTGTGTTGGCAAGTGGCACGACCGTCGATAGCCACATGATTTTTTTGAATACACCTGGATCCACTGCGGCTCGTGATATCCAAACCTGGATTTTTGATTCCTTCATTATCGGGGTTATGTCCGATCGATACGGAACGCTTGAAACAGCAAGTGCTGACTTGCTTGGAGCACCAGACACCGTATATCCGGGAAGCTTTAATGCCCGGGGGATGGAAAACACCCAAGATTGGTATACTATATCTGCTGACGGTCTTTCCATTGAAGTCTCCATGTATGTCAGCGAGCCTGGCGACTGGATTCGCGTTGTTACTGCACCAGCACCCGTCCCCGAACCCTCCACCATGCTTCTTTTGGGCGTTGGACTGGCTGGACTTGTAAGTTTCAGGAAGAAATTCAAAGGCTGAAACAAACCTATTTTTTAAATAAGAATTTTTTAGGGCCATTCTGATTCTTAGATCAGGTGGCCTTTTTTTATTTTCTGCAGGTGGGAATCGAAGCGGAGCATGCGCAGCCGGTGGCTGAAAAGCGGACAGGGATGTCCACGTCAGCGTGCGAAGGTTCTCCTCCTTTCGCCTGGACTGATCAGTTTGATGAACTCCTCCGGGGGGAGTGGTTTGCTGAAAAAATATCCCTGAAACTCATCGCACTCACACTCGATAAGGAAATTCAGCTGTTCCTGAGTTTCTACCCCTTCGGCCACAGCGGTAAGTCCCAGGTTGTGCGCAATGGCGATAATACTCTGCACTACCGCAGCCGCACTGCGTTCGGTGAGTGCATCGGCGATAAACGACGTGTCAATTTTGAGGCAGTCCACCTTGAATTGTCTCAGACTGTTGAAATTCGAAAAACCGGTACCGAAATCATCCAGGTGCAGACCCAAACCCAGATCCTTCAGCTGGGCCATGATTTTCACAGCACTGGTAAGGTCTTCCATGACCACGCTCTCGGTAATCTCCAGGGAAATCCTTTCAGGTTCAACGCCTGTTTTATTCAATATATCGCAAACCTGCTCGACAAAATTTTCCTGCCGGAACTGACGGGCAGAAACGTTGACTGAAATTCCAAACGAGGGGAAACCTGATATTTCCCAAATTTTAGCCTGTCTGCAGGCTGATTCCATTATCCATTTACCCAGGGGAAGAATCAACCCGGTCTCTTCCGAGGCTGGAATGAAATGACCGGGGAACAATAATCCTTTTTGGGGGTGTTGCCAGCGCACCAGGGCCTCGCATCCCTGGATGCAGCCATTCTGGAGATTGACCTTCGGCTGAAAATGCAGCAAAAACTCCTCTTTTTTAAGAGCCTCGCGTATACCGGCCTCCAGACTGAGCATTTCCTGGGCTCTTGCCGTCATTTCAGGAGAGAAGTAACAGGAGGTATTTCCGCCTGCCTGCTTCGCCTGGAACATAGCCAAATCTGCTTTTTGGATCAGGGCTTCCGCATCATGACCATTTTCAGGAAAGAAGCTGATTCCGATACTGGTGCTGACCTCCAGCTCGTGGTTGTTGATCTTTACTGGTTCAGACAAGTTTTTAAGGATTTTTTTGATCACAATTCCAATATCAGAGAACTCGGCGACCTCGGCCAGAACAATGACAAATTCATCCCCACCAAAACGTGCTACGGTGTCGCATTCACGAATAGATATGGACAAACGTTCAGCCACTTCCTTGAGCAGCAGATCTCCCCAGCTGTGTCCAAAGGTATCATTGATCCTCTTGAATCGATCCAGATCGAGCAGAAGAACAGCGACGATGCGTTTGGAGCGACCTGCGTAGAAAATACTCTGATTGATCCGGTCCTCCAGAAGATTGCGATTGGCCAGTCCTGTCAGGGAGTCGTGGGTCGCCTTGTGTTCGAGTTCCTCCTCATGCCGCTTGCGCAGAGTGATGTCGTCTATAATTCCAACAAAATGAGTGACTTCGCCATCGGCACATTGAACGGGGGCAATTTTCAGTTCATTCCAGAAAAGGCTGCAGTCTTTACGGTAGTTACGGATTTCGATGTCCACTTCCACCTTGTCTTTTAAAGCTCGCGAGATTTCGAGTAATCCTTCCTGGTTCCGATCGTCGCCAGCCAGAAAACGTGGATTTAATCCCAAAACCTCTTCCTTCGAATAGCCGGTAATTTTTTCGAAGGCTCGATTGACATAGCAGATGGGGTAATCCGGTTGAAATGCATCGCAGATCATGATCCCATTATTGCTCGCCTCCATCGCCCGATGACTCATATTCAAGTCTGCAACGGCACGTTTACGCTCACTGATATCACGGGTAATTCCCTGAAGAATTAAAGGTTTTCCGGCCTTGTCTCGAATTATTGAAAAAGAGACTTCCGTCCAGATTAGCGTTTTATTTTTTTTGACCTGCTCCACTTCAAAGAAGGATTCCTCGGGTTGGATCTCTTCTCTTTGCATCATCTTTTTTAATGTTTGCCTCACTTGTGACAAACTTTTACCGGACAAATGATCTTTCAACGACGCTCTCTGCGCTTCTTCAACCGTATAGCCAAATATTTTTTCGACAGATGGGCTCATATACAGATATCGGTTCTCTGCCAGGCTGTAGGTCCAGATAACATCAGAGGCATTTTCCGCAAGTAGCCGGTGTTTTTCTTCGCTCTCCCGCAACGCCTGCTCTGCATGCTTGCGCTTGGTAATATCCCGGCAAATACTGAAAACCAGCCTTTCCCCTCCGATTACCGCCTCGTTCGAGCTGATTTCCACGTCAAAGCATGTTCCATCCTTTCGCCGGTGGCGTGTTTCGAAACAATGTCCGTTTGCCTCATTTTGCTTAGCTAATTCCAACAGTTGCTCCCGCGACCATTGGTCATCCCAATCCCACACATGGAATTGACGGACTTCCTCTGAAGAATAACCGAGCATTTCGGCAAAGCGCGGATTGGCTTCGCATACTTTACAGTTTTGGTCAAGGACCACGATCCCGTCTCTTGATTTATCGAGAAGGATATGCCGCCGACTCGCCTCCACTTGTAATTCCGCTGTTCGACGGGCCACCTCTTTCCGCAGGGACCACAACCAAATGAAAATTATAAAAAGAACCAAAAGCAGGGGAGCTGCCACCAGCCAGAAATATCGGAGAATGGTGGCAAACCGGGGGGGTGAATCTCCGTAAATCCCCATTGTTTTGTTGTAAATATGTCGATATTCGCCGGTTTCTTTAAGAACTTTAAGGCCTTCGTTGAACTGTGCCAGGAGAAATCTGCTGTTATGCGGCACGGCATAGCAGTATTCAGGCGAAAGGAACGGGCGCTGTGCAATGGTCAGGTTGTTCAACTCGTTTTTTTTGATCAAATACAGCGCCGTCAGTCGGGGTACGAGGGCACAATCGTGTTGTCCCCCGGCCAAGATCCCAAGTGCTTCTTCCATGGATTCGGCAACTGAAACCTGTTTCCCGAGTCCTTTCTTCACAAGGAAATCGTGCATGATGTCGCCATCCTGTACGACGATACTTTTTCCTGCCAGATTGCCCATGGTGGTCGGTGGAAGTTCGGAGCCTTTGCGTATGACGCTGATGTAATGGATGACTTTGTATGGTGAGCTGAAATCGAACGTCTGGTTGCGGTCTGGGGAGTAAAACATGCCCTGAATGGCATCGATCTCACCTTGGGCTAATCCCTGGCGAATGTCGGTCCAGGGCCCAAGGTGGACTTCGACGTCGATGCCCACCTGGCGGGCGATAGCCCTCGTGATTTCGACATTAAAGCCGGTTGGACGACCATTTTCATCCAGGTATTCAAATGGAGGGAAGTTTTGATCCCCGCCGATCACGATACGGCGATGGGCAGACAGTTCCGAGGTAGGGGACCATTTTGCGCGGATGTTTGGGGGGGGTACTTCCTCACTTGTGCCGGTAATAGCACCGAGCAACATCATCACGACCAGGCACAAAAGTATGGCCAAGGACTTACCATATTGTTTTGATAGGCGGATGTTCCCGGAATTCATGCTATGAATTCTTTCCTTTATCCCCTGCACGCAGGCAATTTAAAAAGCGCTTCGCACACCTCAGGTCACACGGGAAAATTAATAACGCCAAAAAGATCAGTTATTAAAAAATTGAATTGAAGAAATTTTAATAATTAAAAAAATTATGCAAAACCCATGTAAAGAATTCAAATATAAAGAAATTTTTTGGAGATGTTGAGAATCTAAGGGAGCCGAACGCGGACTAAACATCAGAAGCAGCCAGGGAGTTGCGTATCAGCGAGCGCAGACGAGCATACGCAAGGAAGGACATAACATGGGGAATGTAGCAGGAGCTTCCCGCCAAAGTTTTATTTTATGAATAGATGGGCGCCTTACGTCCCAGAGTTCCGGAAACAATATATTTATCTATATCCGGAGCTACGTATCTGGCAATATCGACCGATTTAGAGTGCCTGTATATAAAAAGTCCAAAAAACGGTATATTAGCTTAATTTCTGTTTTTACAAGTATTCTACTTGGGAAGTGCTCTCTGAAGGGAATTTCTCTACCGGCTCGTTATTCAAAAACAAATTCAAGGCTACGTACATGGACGCCCATAACAAAAATAAAAAGTCATCTATGACAATTGAAGCTACAACACCGCCTGATACCGAGGTGACCTGTGAAAACTGCAAGGCCTGCTGCTGCCGTTTAGAAGTAATGCTCATTACCGATACCGGAGTGCCCGATTATTATGTTGAGACAGATGAGTGGGGTGGGATGACCATGGCGCGGCTGGAAGATGGCTGGTGTTCGGCCTTGGACCGAAACACCATGCTTTGTATGATTTACGAGCGACGGCCCTGGGTTTGCCGTGAGTTTGAGGTTGGAGAATACGAGTGTCTTCATGAACGCACTGCCCATCTGTAGCTTTCATGTCAAGGCCATTCATTCGGACAGGTTTAAGTATCACTTTTTCTGCCTGCGCAAAATGCGCGCTCCATTAGCCAACCGGTTATGCAGTAAACCTCGTTTGGGAACTTGTCATTGAGTGGTTGAAGTGAGGCGAGGTGAGCCTGTGCAATGGCAGACATGAGGTCCGGAGTGCTGCAGGTGATTCCTGCCACCACCGGCAAAATAAAAAATGGCTCGCCTATATTGGCGGGCCTTTCATATTTTCTGCCTCTGGGAATCGAAGCACAGAAAGCGCATAAAAAAAAGAAGGGGAATAATCCCTTTCCTTTTATAATTCAGGAAGACGTTGGGGCAAAGCCCTGACCACTATTAAAAACTTTCTCACGCAGGATAAAGATTTTCACAAAAATAAAAAATGGGGGGATTTCTCCCCCCCAGCAATAAAAAGGAGTCGTTCAAAAGTGGTTGACTCATTAAAGAGCAAGCCCGGTGCCAACATCAAAAAAACCCATAAATAAAAATCTTTATAAAATAATAACATACTAAATAATAAGGATTATTACTTGTCTGAGTCTGAAGAAAATAAATAAGTTATGAAATTTAAATAAGGTTTGGAGTCAGAAAAACGAGAGTACAAATGAATGAAATGCCAAAAAAATGATTTTTTAATGAGGTTGAGGGATAGGGGAAATTAATAACAGTAGTTGCGATTGGAAAAACTCAGGAAAAAAACTTCTCGGCAGAGTTCCTTTCAGGGAGAACTGGCCCGCTTTCCAATAACCAGCGCAGGTCTTAGGAGCTCAACAGGCCCAACGCTGACGTGATCCCGATGCGTAGCCGGGGAAGCTGGTGAAACCATGGTACATGCCGCCAAGCATGAACTGGGCGTAAAGATGTCCCTGCTCAGCATCACTGAGGAAAAGTTTATGGGACACAGTGAAGTTTCCTTCGCTGAAGGCTATAGAAGCCAGTTCAGTGGAATTTGCAAAAGCGAATGGGGAAAAGAAGTGTCGCCCCGAAGCGGTGAAAAATGGGTGTGCGTAAACCGCCGCCTTTGGTTTATGCTTCCGCAGAGTCTTTAAAACGAACCCTGTGCGAAAAATCCCAAGCCGGTTTCCAGCGCCGGATTAGAGTTCAATCTCCCGGTCACCCAGTTGCGGCTTTTTGGTCTTAATAACTTTTATGACATGTTGAAAGGCAGGGCTTTTCTTGTCCTTGACGTCCACAAAGTAGCTATGCCCCTTTTTATCAAATTTATTGTTGAACGAATCACAGTTGACCGCGTACACGTTATTGGGAACCTTCGACATATCCTCCGGTCCCGTATGCCCGATACGGCGACTGAACACGGCGTTTTTGACGTTCGCCACCTTGCTCGCAGGCATCGCGAAATCGTCGTTGGCAAAGTAGCAGATTATCCGTTGCGCCGCTTTCGTTATGTAGGTGCCTTCCGCCGATTTTTCAAGGGACTCGTTGGGGATGTCCGACGCCATGAGAAATATGTTTTTGAACAGATAGGGGACGCCGCCGCCGCCGTACCTGCAAGCCCAGTAAGAAAGACCTTTCAGCAGCAATCTGGCGCCCATGGAGTGGGCCATAAGGTGCATTCTTTTCTTGCATGGATCCTTTTGTTCTTCCTGCCAGGCCGTCAATTTTGAAATGGCGCGACTGAAAAAAATTCCGGAAAACTCAGCCGACTCCTGGTCATCCCAGTAATCCTGAATCACGCCAAAGTCGTCGTCGCACGGCCAGATAATGGGAATCACGGCGATACTGCCAAGCCCGCCGTCCTTAAGCTGGTTCTGCATGGCCCTGGCCCTGGGGAAAATATCCTCATGGGGCTGATTGTTGAATCCATGAATGTAGAAGAGGATTTCTTTTTCTGCGGCGGAGTCCATCAGGTGTTGCATGAAAGCCTTGCTGCCGATTTCCTCGAACAGTTTTCCTTCCAGCAGACGACAATACCTGAGGCTTTGGGATAATTCGTTTGACTCTTTGAATGTCAGTTTATTCCCGGCTTTTTCATTAACTGTTTTGTTCGTTATGAAATACATCCTAACCTCCCTTGCAGTTAACTTTGCACTCTTTAACACATATCCGAAAATAGGTCTTTGTCAATTTTCCTTTGCTAAAAAGAAAAGGGTTCAGGCGGATGTTACGGTAGGTACAGCTGTGTTTATTAGTGACGTGGACAGGCGTTTTTATATTAATGGTGGAAACTGCAGGGAGCCGAACGTTGCGTGCAGGCCAGAGGATTGGCCTGGGAGGGGAACGGAAGCGAGTTGAATCTAAACAGCGGAAAGAGAACAAAGTCCCTTACTTCACAGGCTGTAGAAAAAATTGTAGCTGATGTGGGCGATAGCAAAAACCGACATCAGGCAGGCCAGCTTCAAAAGCTCGCGGAATTTCGTCCATTTGTGGATGATTTGAAGGTCGGTGGGCGGAAAATTCCGTTTCGACGTCAGAAAAACGAAAAGTTCATACCAGGCTATTCCCATTAAAACGGAAATAAAAATCATTCCCAGAAAAGTAAACAGCAAGAATCTGACGGTTACCAAGTTGGCCCAGTATCCGTCTCCGTTGAGATGGAAAGCGGCACTTGAGATAAACCAGGAAAACATCGAGGCGCCGATGAAGAATTTTCTTGAATTGGTTGTCACTTTTTCCTCTTTCTGTTGCATTTTGTTTCTTGGCAAACGGACAAGAGTTTAGGCCGTTGAACCTGGTTTTTCAAGGTTGTTTTTCAGCGAGGAGGGGGCCCCGGCCGATGGTTAGGGTCAGAGTGATTCCGGACAGTTGAAAAATTTAAAAGAAAAAGTTGAATCCCTTTCACTGACATGGGAAAAGTTTTAGTTTGAATAATTTTTTTTCTGGATTCCTTGTTTCAGTTCTGGCAAACTAAAAATCTTCCAAATTTATGCTGAAATGATTTTGAAGGGATTTGCAATGACAAGGCTGGAAATCATCACTCAATTCCTGTCCAAAATGGTAGCTCATCCTGAGCGCGAACTTCTTTCCTGGGCTCAGGAAAACATTGATCCGGGGGTTATGCTGAAACTCAAGGAGGAGGTATCCAGTGAGGAAATCTCTGCCCTGGTTTCGGAGCTGGAAAAAGGCCCTGAGGCTTTCCTCAGCATGCTCCTGAGGCAGATTTCCTGGGAAAACGCTCAGACCAAATCTACCCTGGTCAATTCCGCTTCAGTCGAGGCCACAATCCTCTGAAAACTATTCCCGCGCACGGCATTTGTTTTTCACTCATCCCGTCCAGCAGTTATGAGTTTGGGAAAGGTGCAAGCTTCAATTACACCCCTTTTTCCCGTCCTTCATGCAAATCTGCCTCCACATCTCGGCAGCGCATGCGTCGCAATAATAACGTCAAAAAAATATGAGAGCCGGTCCCGGGTTGGTCGGTTTTTTTTGGAATGATGTGGTTTTTTGGGGAGTTGGAGGATTTGTTGAGAAAAAGAAAAGAAGATGGGATTTTCCAATGGAAAGAAGTTCTGAATTTTAATATGGTATATGCGTTTAAGGGAAGGGGTGCTTTGGCCCTGCATACTTATGCAGCTGGCGTCAGAGAGCCTGTGAAAATTTCGGCGGAAAAGATTGTTGCAAGGCAAAGGGGCAAGGTTTTTTAAATACGAGAAAGGAAAGAAAAATGAGGGTTAATAGTTCCTGTTACTACTCAGTAGTCGAAGATAAAATGGACAATTTCGGGTTTGGTGAATATCTGCATCACTACAAGAGTTTGACATACCAGGCGGCGAAAGAATATCTGGATGAGCATCCGAAGTGCACAAACATTGATTATTTTGATGGTGAGGAGTGGCACTGTGGGGTTACAGAGGAAATGCAAGGCAAAGAGAAATAAATTGCTAATGTGGAACTTTTGCGATCGCATTTCAACCAACTGAAAAAATAGAACAAAAAGGCCAGGAAGCGTATTTTGTTTTATTTGTGGCCGGGTTTTGCACCTGGAGGCGAGGATATTTTGTATCGGCAAAAGGTCTCAAAACCCCATACCCGGATTAGTCATGAACACTTCTTCTGTAACCGGTAATTGCACGCTATCTAAAGCCCACCTGCCGGTTTTGCGACCTAAACCGGAATGGAAAGTGGAAAAATGCTTAAAATATCAAATCCATCTCCATGCCCTTGATGAAATAAAAATCAAAAAGCCTTGGATTTCCTGAATTCAAGGTTTTTTCACTTCAGGTTGTGTACATAATCGCCCTTGAAAAAAACCGGTTGGTTTTTTGTCCCTCGGGGGTACACTAGCTTCTAGAGGTATGTATCAAGACATGAGGGTTTCCCATATGTTAAATGTGATCGCTTAGGGAGTTTTATTTCCTGATGACCGAAGCTTTTTCTGGCACCGACATCAAGCAGGACAAATCCTACCAGACTCAGGAGCATGTAACATTATTGCTCCACAAATCGACAACCGCTATTGCGGTAAACCTGAGTATCGCATTCATAACCTATCTGGCAATTCCATCCTCGAATTACACCTGGCTCTGGCTTATCATCGGCGCATCGTTTCTCCGTCTTGTGTTGTATCTCTTGTACGAGAGATGTGCTGATCTTTCCCATCATTACAGAGCGCTGTACCGGGTAGTCTTAACCTCGATCTTCCTGCAGGGCGCGGCCTGGGGGGTTGCATCCATTGTCTTATATGTGTCTGCCACTGATATGCACAAATTCTACCTGATTGCCATAGTGTGTGGCTTGAGCGGTGGTGCAATTCTGACGCTTACACCGTCCTTGACGGGATTTGTTTGTTTCACAATTCCAAGTACCGTTCCCATCGTGCTCGCTTTCCTCATGGAATCAGAGGAATCATTCAAGCATGCAGGTTTAATGGGAATTGTGTTTATTGTTGCCGTAATCTTTCTGGCGAGGCGGATCAGACGATCGCATTCTGAACTTCTCAATTCACGTTCAAAGCTGGAACGTACTTCATGGGAATTAGCCCAGCACAAAGATCATCTGGAAGCAATCGTTCAGGAAAGAACACAAGCGTTGGAAAACTCTAGGGAAAGTTACCGGCAGCTTACCGAGGAGATCAACGATGTCATCTTTGAAATAGATCATAATGGCGTAATCAAATATGTCAGTCCGGCCATTACTCCCATTCTTGGTTACAGTTCAAAAAGTCTTATAGGGGCGCATTATACCGATATGGTCTGCCCGAAAGATCTCGAAATGGTTCAGGCTGAGTTCCCAAAAGTTATCTCCGGGGATTTGAGGCCCACTGAATACCGCATGGTGGACAGTAATGGCGACCTGCATTGGGTAAGAACATCCAGTCGTCCCATTTTCGGGGATGATGGTCCCATTGGGCTTCGAGGCGTACTGGCGGATATCGAGAATGAAAAACGTTCGGAGATCGAAAAAGAGGCACTTCTAAAACGCATCAACGAAAGTAAGAAGCTGGAAGCAATGGGTACTTTGGCTGGAGGTATTGCCCACGACTTCAACAATCTTCTAATGGGAATTCAGGGCCATTGTTCTTTGTTAGCTTCGGACCTGGACACTTTCGATAGCAGCTCAGAACATATCCTGGCCATAGAAGAACTGGTCCGCAGTGCATACAATCTTACGGCCCAATTGCTTGGTACGGCCAGGGGCGGAAAATATGACCCTAAAGCAACGGATCTTAACGAACTGGTTAAAAACAGCTCAACCCTGTTCAGTCGGTCAAGAAAAGAAATTCAGCTTAAAGTGGAGACGGTGCAATCCGCACTGGTGGCCGAGGTTGAAAGGCCGCAAATTGAGCAGGTATTGTTGAACATGTATGTCAATGCCTGGCAGGCGATGCCGGATGGTGGGGTGCTTCAATTGCAGACCGAAAAAGTTCTGCTGGATGATTCTTTTTGTGAACCTTACCATTGCAAGGGTGGCGGTTATGCTAGGATTTCGGTCACCGATTCCGGTGTTGGTATGGATGAGAAGACACGCGAACGGGTTTTCGACCCCTTTTTTACAACGAAGGACAAGGAGAGAGGGACTGGGCTGGGGTTGTCGTCAGCTTATGGGATAATTAAAAACCATCATGGTTTTATGACTGTTTATAGTGAAGTCGGGCATGGAACGACTTTTAATATATATTTGCCATTATCGGAAAAAAGGCCTCATCATAAAATTCAAGCTGAGTCACAGGTCGTCGGGGGTTCGGAAAGGATACTTCTGATCGATGACGAGGAGATGATTCTTAAGGTCGGGCGGGCCATGTTGGAGAAACTGGGGTACGATGTGGTTGCGGTCCAGGGCGGTGTGAGGGGTGTTGACAAGTTAAGGAATAGCGGCGAGAGAATCGATCTTGTCATCCTGGACATGATCATGCCGGACATGGATGGAGAAAAGACCTTTATGCAGATTCGGAATTTAATCCCTTCACTACCTGTTATCTTATCCAGCGGCTATACTCTTGACGGGCAGGCTGCTGAGATCATGCGTCGTGGTTGTAACGGTTTCATTCAAAAGCCGTTTAACATGGCCAATTTATCACGGACCATCAGACGGGTTCTTGATGGGGAAGAAAAGCTTACCGATGGCTGAAAGAAAGTTATCTGAAATATAGGAACAACACCATTTTTTCGGACGGTACTATTTTTGAGGATATCCTACCGATTGGGCGAGGGTGATCTTCTGCTCGGGATTTAGTTGCATCACTTTCGCAAGAAGCTCCCGGTCAATGGAGCCCCGTACCACCGTGGCCAATCCTTCAGAAGCACAATACAGGTAAACATTCTGGGCGATGAAACCGCTATCGGCGGCCGCGTAAAAAGCCCTTCCTTCTTCTCCCATACGTTCCATCTTCGAATAATCCGCCACATAGATGAGATTGAGCGCCGCTTCACCCACGTAGGATTGGCGACCGCTCAGGGCACGGATGTCTTTAGCGAGGAGTGGCTGCAGCGCATGCTCCCCGGCATCGTAAAGGAAGAGCCCCTTTTCCAGTGCCACGTAAATGGAAATTTCCTGGTGGTTCATGGCCGACGGTGCGGTGCGTTTTCCTGAGCCGGGGCGATTTTCGCCGAAAGCCGCCCACAGGAGATTGGATAGTTTTTGAAGGGGGAGGGGGGCGGAGCTGAACTGCCGGTTTGATTTGCGCTCTTTCAGGACCCGCATCAGGGGTCGGCCGCCGTTCATCTGTGCCAGCGGTAGTTTAACGGCGGTGGCCTCCTGCCCGAAAACCGGAACGGCACAAAGCTCGCTCAGAAACCACAGGCAGATTGCCGTCCGCAATATGCTGCGTTTCATCATTCTCCTCCTGGAAAACCTCCCCGGGCTTAGTGCAGGACGCTGTAGCCCCGGCCACGCATGCAGTTGTTGATGATCTGTTTTTGGGAGCGGGCCGCCGAACCGGCTCCGGCTGCGCCACCGCCGATCCCGCCCGCCGCGGCTCCGGCCGCGATGCTGGTCCCGACATTATTGCCGGTTATGGCACCGACAACCCCACTTATGGTACCCCCCAGAGCCGCACCGCCGAACGCGCCCTTGCCGGCGCTTTCGCCACTGCTGATCGCCTCTGCATACTGCTGGCACTCGACCAGATCCTGTTCATAGGAATACTCTGTTTTTCCGGGAGACCCCTTGAAGTCAACAATGGGCCGGTGGGTTTTGCCTGAGCAGGCGGCCAGGGGCAGAGCAAGCATCATATATAAAAGTAATCTTTTCACGGGATTTTTCCTTGTCTTTTTCCGGTCAGGAATTTTGTCGGCACTCGCAGGGAAAAGGTCGCAACATGGATGTAACGGAGAAACATGTCCTAGAACCGTTACTGTCAGTTGAAGTTCCGAACTAACCTCATATGAACTGCGGAAACCTTTTTAGCTTATTTTCATTGCCAGGACGGTAACATCTTGTTCTTTATTTGTTAATTTGTAAGGAAATAACGTGTTATCCACGCAACACTCTACTATGATTTCTTCTGCTGGCACCCATCTTGCGATGGTGGGCAAATCGCGCGGATTGACAAACCAGTTGGAACCGTCCAACAAAACAACATGATGATCATCATTCTCCAGATCAACTTCAAGCAAGGACGTCTCGGAAACACTCATTCTGTACCCTCCCGGTTAAAAAAGTTAAAAGGTTCGGAAAAATCTGAATGGGTTTTGCTAGGATAATTCGTCTTCCGATTTATTTTAATGGTTCTCCAATCGATTCCGGATATGGGAATGAAAACGGCGAGACGGCCAAGGAGAGCGTCCGGCCCCCGGGAGGTGGATGTTATTCTTTAATGGTGTCTTTTAAACTGATCAATTTTATCATATCCCGTTTTCGTTAAAAGAAAACTAAAAAAACAGGGTGTAAATTGTTACTGGTTCATTCACTCAATCCTAAAAAAGTCCTTGAATTAGTCAGGATTGACCCAAAAAGACCTGATCCTTGCCATTAACGTTTCAGGCCATCTGTTGTCTCATCAGGGGTTTGCCGGGCAGATAGAAGCCCTTCTCAACCGCAAGGGTGTTAACCCCAAAACTGTTAAACTGGAAGTTACGGAAACGGCGCTGATGCAGAATGCCCGGAAAAGCGTCGCAAAACTTGGGCGTATCAGAACGTTGGGTGTCAGAATCAGCATGGATGATTTGGAGACTGGTTACTCTTCTCTGGAATATTTGCGGCGACTTTCCGCGGATACCCAGGAATTTGATGTCAGTGTCGGCCAAAAACTGGATAAGATCAAAAACACCATCATAAATTGGTCCGGGCAATGATTAACCTGGAGCCTATTTTAGAAATGGACGTGGTTGCCTATGGAGTGGAAACGGAAGCCCAGAAAGGAATCCTGTGCCATTTGCCCTACGACAATTTCCAGGGATACCTTTTCTCCAGGCTGGTTTCTGGAACGGAAATACCGAGTTTTTTGGAGCAAGCGTATATTGCCAAGAAAGGATGTTGCCTGAAACGTAAACATTCCCAGTCTATTCACTATCAACAATATTTGGCACTTTGGATGACGCAGAATTGTTCATCCTGCCATTTTCGCAAAAATCCCGGCTGTCTCCGCCGGTGTTGCCGGCGGACAATTCAAGGAAAAGGGTTGTTTCCGGAGATTCAATAGACAAAAATTCCCTTATTTATATTTCCTCGAATCCACCCTTCAATAATCGGCTTCATTTTTTTAAATATATCCAATGAGTTAAAGAAAGCTGTTTGTTTTTCAACGGGTCCTTGAAAAAATGAACTCAGGTCCTTCAAATGAATGGCACGTTTTGTGTTAATAACAAGTGAGATGTTTTAATTATAATATTGGAATTAACAATAACCATATGCAATCCGACCTTGAAAACAGAGTTATTAAAGATGTCTTCCGGCGCTCTTTGAGCACCATTCCCTCCTACCTGATTCTCTGGACCCTGATCATCTTTCCGACCGGCTTGCTGCAAAATTATCCGGCTCTTTCACTGTCCATATTTGTTGCAATTCTAACTGTTACCGTTTTTCGCCTGATCCCATTTTTCTGGTGGAGATATTCTCCGGGAAACCAAACATTTCTGAATAGAAAAACCCTATACTTGGGCCTAACGGCCCAAGGGTGTCTGTGGAGTGGGGCATTTGTTTTTATTATGTGGGCACCACTTTCCCCCAATTTAAAAATGTTTATGGTCATCTGTACTGCGGGATTAAGTGCCGGAGGCGGATTGACCTACTCACCTATTCGGCCGTTGGCTTTATGCTACACTTCCCTTCTTCTTCTTCCCTGCGGTTTTTTTATGGCTTTTTCCGGGCTGGACAATTCATTGCCCATGGCTTCTGCGTTTTTTGTCTATTTTGTTTACCTGGCGGTTCTAATTTGCAAAGGAAATAAAGAGTATAGGCAAGCTCTCGACAACGAAATGGAGTTGGAAAGAAAGTCCAGGGAGCTTGAATACATCAGCCAGACCGATATCCTCACCGGACTTTTTACCAGACGGTATTTTGAACAGGTTTTTGCCGTCGAGTGGAATCGGGCTTTCCGTGAAAAAAGTCCTTTGGCACTATTGATGGTCGATATCGATCACTTCAAGATCGTTAACGATACATACGGGCACATTGCCGGCGATCAGGCCTTGAAAGATTTCGCCAAGGAATTGCAGGTGATTTTCAGGCGCTGTTCCGATGTAGTTTGCCGTTACGGTGGTGAAGAGTTTGCCATTCTCCTTCCCAATACAAGCTCTGAAAACGCCTGTGACAGAGCCGAATCTTTGCGCCAGAGAATCGAAGACCTTCCTATATTTTATCGCGGCCAGACCATAAGAATGACGATCAGTATCGGGGTCTCGGGTCGAGATTTTGTCGGGCTGGAATGCAGGCAAGATCTCATTGCTGAAGCCGATGAAGCACTCTATAAAGCCAAAAAAGCGGGCCGCAACCAGGTGGCTGAGATGGATTTTTTAGCAAAAGTGATTCGCGCGGAACAGTTTGAACTGTTCGCCGAAAACTTCTAATCGTTCACCCGTGCGGGTATTTCCCCCCTGTGTCGTAGTTAAAGAGCCTTCGAGTCAACTCCATTTACCAAGCTCCCTTTCTGTTTCAGAGTAATTTCCCCAGCTTTTTCTGAAATCCATCTAATCTTTTTGTTTACAATATCTAAACTTTTAAGTTGACAAAACAGAGGAAAGGTTTAAAATCCGCCCCTGACTTTTTGCTTAGCATCACTAAATACGGGGAAATGCGTGAAAATCGGTGAAAGCCTTAAACGGCTCAGAATGATCAATTCTCTCACCCAGGAGGAGCTGGCCAACCGCGCCGACCTGACCAAGGGTTACATATCGCAGCTAGAGAACGACACCACCTGTCCATCCATTGCCACCCTCAAGGAGATTTTGGATGTCTTCGGGGTGAGCATGGAGAAATTTTTCAGCGAGACTACGACAGCCGAAGTCGTATTCGGGGCCGATGCCCGAGTCCGGCCAACGGGGGAGAGCGATGCTTTCAAGGTGGAGCTCCTGGTTCCCGGGGCGCAGAACCGCACCATGGATCCCGTCCTGGTGACCCTCGATCCGGGGGCAGAAATGGAAGAGCAGGAGATTCACGAGGGGGAGGAGTTCGGCTACGTCAAGCAGGGATGCGTTGAACTGCGACTGGACGACAAGGTGTACACGGTCCGCAAAGACGAATGTTTTTTCTTCACGTCCGACCGGCGGCATTCGATCCGAAACAGCGGCAGAGGGAAAGCGAAGATTCTGTGGGTGGTTACACCCCCCACCTTTGATTATACCGGGAGATGAACCCGTTTTTTTCCTGAAGGGAAAACCCGGCGGGGGCTGCCTTCTCTTTGATCTTCTTAATTTTCTGGTATGGTACTAAAGGCCCCAATGTTTCAACTCAATTTCTCGCAAAGGACAAGAAGATGAGCAAGATACTGATTATAGGAGCTGGCGGCGTCGGCCGGGTTGTGGTCCACAAGTGCGCCCAGGCCAAGGATGTTTTTACGGGTATCACCCTGGCGTCCCGAACCAAGTCCAAGTGCGACGCCATCGCCGCCGAGATTCCGGGCGGTAACATTGCCACGGCCCGTGTCGACGCGGACAACGTACCCGAACTGGTTGAACTGATCAGAAAGGAGCAGCCGAAGCTGGTGCTCAACGTGGCGCTCCCTTACCAGGATCTGACCATCATGGACGCTTGCCTTGAAACAGGCGTGGATTACCTCGATACCGCCAACTTTGAGCCGCTGGACACCGCCAAGTTCGAATACAGCTGGCAGTGGGCCTATCAGGATCGCTTCAAGGAAAAAGGGCTCATGGCCCTGCTTGGCAGCGGCTTCGATCCGGGGGTGACCAATGTCTACACCGCCCTGGCCGCCAAGGATTATCTCGATGAAGTTCAGGAGATTGACATCATCGATGCCAACGCCGGCAGCCACGGGCAGCATTTCGCCACCAATTTCAACCCGGAGATCAACATCCGCGAAGTGACCGCGCCCTGCCGGCACTGGGAAAACGGCCGCTGGGTCGAAACCGATGCCCTGGGGACCAAACGCAGCTTCGATTTCCCCGACGGCATCGGCCCGATGAACATCTTCCGCATGTATCACGAGGAGATGGAGTCGCTGGTCAGGCATATCCCGACTATCCGCAAGGCTCAGTTCTGGATGACTTTCTCCGACAACTACCTCAAGCACCTGGAGGTGCTGCAGAATGTCGGCATGACCCGGATCGACGAGGTGGAATTCAACGGCCAGAAGATCGTCCCGCTTCAGTTTCTCAAGGCGGTCCTTCCTGATCCCGGCAGCCTGGGTGCTCTGACAAAGGGGCGCACCTGCATCGGCGTGGTGGCCAAGGGAATCAAGGATGGAGCGAAGAAGCAGGTTTACATCTACAACATCTGCGACCACGAGGCATGTTACAAGGAGACCAATTCCCAGGCCATCAGCTTTACCACAGGAGTGCCGGCGGTAACCGGTGCCATGATGATGTTGACCGGCAAATGGCGGGGCGAGGGGGTGTTCAACATGGAACAGTTCGACCCGACGCTTTTCCTCGAAACGCTGGCGCCCATGGGATTGCCGACCCAAGTTTTTGAAGGCGGAGAATGGCTCGATCTGACCTGACCCAACTGCACGTGAAAGAGATGACAAAACTCGCCCCGTCGCCCGCCTATGTGGTCGACCTGGGGCGGCTGCGTTATAACCTGGCGGTTCTCAACGAGGTCCAGCAGCGCAGCGGTGCCAGAATTCTCCTCGCGCTCAAGGCCTTTGCCATGTGGAGCCTCTTTCCGACCATTCGCGAGACTCTCCATGGTGTGTGCGCGAGTTCCCCCTGGGAGGCGCGTCTCGGATTCGAGGAGTTTGGCGGCGAAGTGCATAGTTTCGCTGCTGCCTTCGCGTCGGAAGATGTTCCTGAGTTGCTTGAAACCTCGAGTCATCTGACCTTCAATTCCTTTGCCCAGCTGGAGCGTTTTCGGGCTCAGTGGGAAAAGGAGAAGGGGAGGGTTTCGGTGGGTCTGAGGGTCAATCCTGAGCATTCCGAAGGGCATACACCTATCTACGATCCCTGTGCGCCAGGATCGAGGCTCGGCATTCGTCGCGAGGATTTCAGCGACCGCTCGCTGGCAGGGGTTGAGGGGCTTCATTTTCACACCCTTTGCGAGCATCTTTTCGAGCCTCTGCAGCGGACGGCCCGGGTGTTCGAGGAAAAGTTTGGTGAGTTCCTTCCGAGCATGAAATGGCTCAATCTTGGGGGCGGGCATCACATCACCCGCGAAGGCTACGATATCGACGGCCTGGTGGCGCTGATCAGGTACTTCCAGGATCGCTACGGCGTCGAAGTGTATCTGGAGCCTGGGGAGGCGGTTGTCATCGGCACCGGCATCCTGGTTGGCGAAGTGCTCGACGTGGTGCGCAGCGACATGGAGATTGCCATCCTTGACGTTTCAGCCACCTGCCACATGCCCGATGTGCTGGAGATGCCCTACCGTCCGGAAATCGAGGGCGGATTCAGCCCCGGTGAAAAGTCTTACAGGTACCGTCTCGCCGGGCCGTCCTGCCTGGCGGGGGATATCATCGGCGACTGGTCTTTTGAGAAGCCGCTCGCACCCGGCGGGCGATTAGCCTTTCTAGACATGTCCCACTACACGATGGTCAAAACTACAACCTTCAACGGGATCCGCCACCCTCATATTTGCACCTTTGAGCCGCTTACCGGGGAGTTAAAAGTGATTCGCAGTTTCGAATTCAGGGATTTCAGGGACCGTCTGTCGTGAAGTAATCTATTAACCAACCGGCGCCGGCTGCAGGGTGTCCGATCAGGATGATATTATGAGTCGTTGGAAAATTAAAGATTCGGAAAGAATCTACAATCTCGACAACTGGGGAGCTGACTACTTTTCCATCAATAGGAAGGGGAATGTCTGCGTTCATCCGTCCGCCCATTCCAAATATGCGATTGATATCCGGGCGCTGGTCGATGATCTCATCAAGAGGAATATCAAGCCTCCCATTCTGCTGCGTTTCATGAACGTTCTAGAAGGGCGGATCAGTTCTATCACCCGTGCGTTCAGAAGCGCCATCGAGGAGAACAACTATCCGGCCGCTTACCAGACCTTTTATCCCATCAAGGTCAATCAGCAGCGCGAGGTGGTCGAAGCGATTGCCGATTTTGGGAAAAAGTACGAGCTAGGTCTTGAGGTCGGCTCAAAACCGGAGCTGGTTGCTGCCATTTCCATTTCCACCGATAAAAACCTGCCGATTATTTGCAACGGTTATAAAGACAATGAGTTTATCGAAACTATCCTCCAGGCCACCAAGGTCGGCTATGACATCACCATCGTGGTGGAGAAGTTTTTCGAACTGGAGAAGGTTATCGAATTTTCCGAAAAGATCGGCATCGTCCCCAAGCTCGGCATCCGGGTCAAGCTCTCCTCCCGCGGGACCGGGAAGTGGGCCACTTCGGGGGGGGAGGAGGCCAAATTCGGTTTGCGTATATCGGAAATTCTGGCCGCTATTGATCTTCTGAGGGAGAAAGACCTGCTCGACAATCTTCAGCTTCTCCATTTTCATATCGGCAGTCAGATCACCAAGGTCGACAAGATCAAAAATGCTCTTATCGAGGGAACCCGTGTTTACGCCGAAATGAAAAAATTGGGGGTCAACCTTCAGTCCCTTGATATCGGCGGAGGGCTTGGCGTAGACTATGACGGCTCGAAGTCGAGCTACTTTTCAAGTGTCAACTACTCCATTGAAGAGTATGCCAATGATGTCGTTTATCAGGTCAAGAACATCTGTGATGAGGCCGGAGTTGCCTGTCCCAACATCATTTCCGAATCAGGGCGGGCGATCGTGGCTCATTACTCGGTGCTCATCACCAACATTCTCAACAGCTACACCGAAACCCAGAACCCCAGCTTTGAATCGCTGCTCAAGGACTCGGATAAGCGCTCCCCCACGGTCAAGAAGCTGATCGATATTTACGAAAGCATCGACCGCCACAGTTTGCGGGAGGATTTCCACGACACCACCCAGTTTTTCCAGGAAGCGATCAGTCTTTTCAAACTTGGGTATCTCAATTTGCAGGAGCGGGCCATTGTCGAGTGGGTCTGCAGCAAAATCATCATCAAGATGAACGACATCATCGAACGCCTGAAAACCATCCCTGAAGAGATGCAGAATTTTCAGCTAAGCCTGCGCAAGACCTATTTTGCCAACTTCTCCCTTTTTCAGTCGATCCCCGACTCCTGGGCCATCGACCAGCTTTTCCCCATCCTTCCACTTCAACGCCTGCAGCAGAAACCCGATGTCCTCGCTTCCATCGCCGATATCACCTGCGATTCCGACGGCGAGATCACGAGCTTTGTCGGTGAACATGGGAAAACAAAATACCTGCCCATCCACCGCATCGAGGCAGATGAAGATTACTATATCGGTTTTTTCCTCATCGGCGCCTACCAGGAGATCCTTGGCGACATGCACAACCTGTTCGGCGACACCAATGCCGTGCACATCACTTTCAACAAGAAAACAAACTACAAGATCGATAGGGTTATTAAAGGGGACAGCATCAACGACCTGTTGAAATATGTCCAGCACGATGGTAACGAAATCCTCAAAAACATTCACAACAAGCTGGAAAAACAGGTGGCCATGGGCCGGATCACCATTGAGGAGAGTAGTCATTTTATGCAGCTTCTCGACCGGACCTTGCAGGGATATACCTATCTGGGCGAGTGAAGTGGCTTCAGCTTCCCACAGCCAGGGGGTTCACCCCGGTATCGGCATGGTGGTATGGTAAACGTATGTGAATAAGGGTGAATTTCCTTCCTTCGATAAACAGACCGGATCTTTAGATAAAAACTGACCTGAACCCCGCCTCGCAGCGGGGTTTCCTTGTTTAAAAACGGAGCTATATTATTATGACAAGTATGAAACCGTTTTCGATATGTTTGTTTTCATTTCTTTTTATGGCGACCGGGTACGTTCTGGCTGACAATCATCTTCATCTCGGGGAGGTCGATGGTGTTATTCCTGCTCCCCAGGTAGCCGGGGAAACCACATTTCAAGTGGTGCCGGCCGAGGAGATTGTAAAAAAGGAGAAAAAGGAAATAAAAAATACTATCCCATTGAAAAATCAAAAAAAGTACAGAAGGTCCAAGGGCGTCAGGTATCCACGGTGCAGTGAGTGTGAATGAGGGTGAGTCGGGGGGTAATCTTCTCAAATTACCGCTGCTGGTTTTCAATTGCCGGGTGATGTATACGTACATGAAAATCTTTTTCAAAAAGTAGAGAAGGGACATGCCGTTCGTATTTCCCATCCGACAAGTGATGAGGTCGGGTATATCAACAGGTGTTCGGCGAGCAATTTCCAGGTTGCAACCCGGGTCGGCAAGTACCATAGCTGGAATTTTTAGGAATGTGAGGAAAACTCCGGCAGGGTGTATCCCCAAAGCGAAGATTTTGATAAATACCGGATGAACGTTGACCTTAACTCCGCTTGACGGCGGGGTTAATTCTTTTAAATCACTGCTGGTGGTCCTAAATCAGGTGGTGACATATAATAAAAAGCGCGCGACCAATCGGTCACGTGCTTTTTTAATTCGACAACGGCTTGGATTTTTAAAAATATAATGATTCTGGGGGGATTGGTAGGTGGTATTCAACGAAGGGTTTACTGCTGGAAAAGTCCGGAACCGATAGCTTGGTACATTTGCTACTCTGGAGCTTTGAATGAGTGTTCAAAAAATAATTATTTTTTAATTGTGAGGTGGAAAATATTGTTAAAAGCGTCACTGTTATATCCGTAGAAAAATTTAAAAAAGTGTTTTAATGAGCAATTGCTCAAATTAGCGTTTTGGAAAAATTTAAAAAAGTGTTTTAATGAGCAATTGCTCAAATTAGCGTTTTGGCTGAGATGATTTATTGTAACGCCACTCGCATTCTTTGAGGTGTAGCACGACGTTTATCTTAACCCAGTTGAACTTTGCCGGCCAGCGGTCAGAACAACGCTTTCGGTACTGAACCTGCCTTGAACGATCTTTTGTAATGTCAATGCAGAACAGTTAGTTACCGGTTCTGTATAAATTCGCCCGTAACGTTCGTAAGGGCCAAAGACGGGTTGCTTGGTGGACCTTCGGCGGTTGCGTGGTCCAGCTCGGCTACGAGCGCGGTTTAGACCGAAGTAGCTTTCGTCGAGTTTAACCACACCGACTAATTGATCCATTTCTCTAGTTTGAAACTCATGTTTTAGATGCCGGAAGGTGCCATAGTAACGGTTGATCGTCCTGCGCTTATGACAGAAAAGTTGGGTCGTTTTTGTATCATCAATATCGAGACAAATAGACGCGATAATTTTTTCAACCTTATAACTGCTTAACTAACTTATTCTTAAATATATTTCCTGACAATTAGCCCATCTTCTGATGGGCTGGAACCATTTTTTGAAAAAACTTGTCTTGACATTTTTACGGGGAAATATATATTTGAGTGAACGCTCAGTCATGCAAGGGGCATTGATCGAATTTATGGCCAAAAAATCTGACAAACGTTTCGTCATTCTCCAGGCGACTCTGGAGCTGATTGCCGAAAATGGTTTCCACGGATCACCCACCGCCATGATCGCTGACCGGGCCGGGATAAGCGTTGGAACCATTTATTGCTATTTCAAGACCAAGGATGAGTTGATCCATGCTCTGCACGAAGAACTTGAAAGTAAGCGCAGGACCTTTATCCTGAAAGGCTACTCGGAGGACCTTCCTTTCCGTGAACGTTATTTCCACCTTTGCCGTAACACTTACAGCTATCTGATGGAAAATCCACTGGAATTTCGCTTTATGGAACAGTATTCCTACTCCCCGTACGGTGTGTGCAACTTGCGGCAAAGACTGGATAGTTATGTAGAACCGTTTCATGCCCTTTTCAAGCTGGGAATGGAGCAGCAAATCATTAAAAAACTGCCTTTAATGTTGCTGTTTGATCTGACCTTCGGTCCAATGCTTAACGCCATCATGGATCATAATCTCGGGCTATTGAAGCTGGATGAGGATCTTATCAATAAAGCTATAGGTGCGACATGGGATGCGGTCAAAAGATAATCAGACTTATTCCAAACGGGAGAGGTTGAAACTTTTTCAGTTGTGCAGAGGAAATTTTACCTCTGCTTTTCGCGAAAGCAAAGCAGTTTTCAACAAAAGGAGATTCAAATGAATGACGACAAAAAAAAACGAGGTGCTCAGTCCATTCTGAAAGTTTTAATGGTGACGGTGGTGACGGTTGGTTTTGTCCTGGGCATGACGGCTATGGCCATGGCTATCGATCTTAAATTTCACCACGACTTGCCGGAAGACAGCGCCCAGCACCTGGCTGCGGAAAAATTTAAAACGGCCGTGGAAAGCCGCACTAACGGAGACATTCAGGTCAAGATTTTCCCCAACAATGCTTTGGGAGATGATGTCGAGGCTACGCAGCAGATGCAGTTCGGTGCTTTGCAGGGAGCAATTATTCCGACGGCAAAGCTGAGCAATTTTGTTCCGGCGGTGCAGATTGCAGACTTGCCCTTTCTTTTTCCCTCCCCTGCGGTTGCACATCAGGTCCTCGACAGTGAGGCCGGCGGACAGCTTTTGGCCACCCTTGACAAGGTCGGCCTGAAAGGTGTCACTTTCTGGGAAAGCGGTTTCAAGCAGTTTACCTGCAACCACCTGATCCAGAGCCCCGAGGATTTCAAAGGCTACAAGGTTCGGGTCATGCAGAGTCCGATCATCATGGAGCAGTTCAAGGCTCTTGGCGCCAACCCGGTTCCGATCGCTTTCGGCGAAACCTACAATGCTCTTCAGCAAAACGTCGTTTCCTGTCAGGAGAACCCTCTGGTTTCAATCGCCAAAATGAGATTCTATGAGGTTCAGTCGGACCTGATTATCAGCAACCACGCCTATCTCGGTTATGCCTTTGTCTTCAGCAAAGTCTGGTTCGATGGACTTAAGCCGGAGCAGCAGAAAGTTCTTGTTGACGCAGCCCGCGAGATGACAAATTTCGAACGCGAAGAAACCGCCCGGCGCGAAGAAGGCTATATCAAGACCATCAGCAAAAGCGGAACCAAAGTTACCCGTCTTGATGCGGACCAACTGGCCAAGTTCCGAACCGCTACCCTTCCCGTTCATAAGAAATTTGCAAATCAAATCGGTCGGAACCTGATGGACGCATTTGACCAGGAGATTGCAAAGGCAACGGGTAAGAAATAATTCATCACGATTGGAACGGCGGCGGCATCAATTTCCGCCGCCGTCTGCCGGGAAAAATTTTCATCAAGCAGGTACGGCTTGACGTGGAGGACAGATGTCGGGACTGAATAAAATGCTTTCGCATGCCGAGGAGTTTCTGCTGGGGCTTCTGCTGGCTACCGCATCCCTGGTGCTTTTCGCCAATGTGGTCGCACGCTATGTGTTTAACTGGGGTTTTCCCTGGGCGGAAGAGCTGGTTCGCTATGAGATTGTCTGGATGGTGTTCCTTGGTGGAAGCGCGGCTGCACGTCAAGGGCTCCACATAGGAGTTGATATTCTCGTGAGATTTTCCCCCCGACCCCTGCGCAAGCCCCTGGAGGTATTGATCAACCTGATTTCCCTGGTTTTTTGCCTCTTCATCCTTTTTTTCGGGGCCAAACTGATTATCCAGACCCGCATGTTCGGTCAGGTCAGCCCGGCCCTGCAGGTTCCCATGTGGCTGGTACAATTGGCCATACCGGTCGGTGGGGGGCTCATGGCGCTTCGTTTCGGGCAACAGATCTGGCACATTTTCAGCGGTGAGAAAATGGAATCCCATCCGGAAAGTTTAGGGTAACGATATGATAACACTATTTTTTTTCTTTCTGGCTGTTTTCCTCGTCGTTGGTGTTCCGATTTTTATCGCTTTGTCCGGCTCGGTCCTGGGAGCGATGCTGTTGGTGGGAAACCTTCCACCGGCCATTATTATCGAAAGAATGTTCGCCGGTCTGGATAAATTCGCCCTGATGGCCATCCCGTTCTTTATCCTGACCGGAAACCTGATGAATGTGGGGGGGCTCTCGCGCCGGATTGTCAATCTCGCCAACCTCCTGGTCGGTCGTTTTACCGGTGGTCTGGGGATGACGGCCGTCTCTTCGAGCATGTTTTTCAGCGCCATCTCGGGCTCCAGCCCGGCTACGGTCGTCGCTGTCGGCTCGCTGCTGTATCCAGCACTTAAGGAGAAAGGGTACAATAAGCCATTTTCTATTGGCGTCATTATCGCTTCAGGCTCGATCGGTATTATTATTCCCCCGAGCATCGTCATGATCGTCTATGCGGCGGTCACCGGCATTTCCGTGGGTGCTCTCTTTATGGCCGGCGTCGGTGCAGGCTTGCTGTATGGCGCATGTTTTATCCCATATTGCATCTACCAGGCCCGCCGCGACGGCGTAGAGCGCATGCCGCCACCCAGCAGACAGCAGCTCTGGGAAGGGCTCAAGGATTCGTCTTGGGGACTTGGAGTGCCGATTGTCGTGCTGGGCGGCATCTATCTTGGCGTTTTCACCCCCACCGAAGCCGCGGCGGCATCGGTCATCTATTCATTGGCGGTTTCGGCGCTCATCTATCGCGAGAAAACTTATGGCCAGCTCTTCGACTGCATCAAGTCTGCGGCGACCACCACCGCTCAGGTCATGATCATTCTTTCCGCAGCCTCGGTTTTGTCGTGGTTTCTCACCAGCCAGGGACTGGCCATTACCATTGCAGATTCGGTATTGTCGCTCAGCTCGAATCCTTATCATGTCTTCTTTTTGATAAACGTCACGGTTCTGATTGTCGGGATGTTTCTGGACGCCGCTTCCATCATGGTGATCCTGGCGCCTCTGTTCTATAAAATCGGCATCCAGGTCGGCATCGATCCGATCCATCTTGGTGCCGTTTTAACGGTTAATGGTGCCATCGGGATGTTTACCCCGCCGTTCGGATTGAACTTGTTCGTCGCCAGTTCCCTCGGCGATGTCGACTATATCCAGGCCGTGCGCGGAGTCCTGCCCTTTATTGGCTTGGCGCTCATTGCCCTGGCTTTACTAACCTATCTGCCGGAGATCTGCATGTGGTTGCCGCGCATGGTTTACGTAGGTATCTGAAAAACCGGAAACTTTATTCACCCCGTTGGTTGACGGCCTCACAACGCTCATTCCGAAGGCCGCATGAGCACATCCGTGAGGCTTGACTGTCGCCATCCAGGCGCCGGACACCCTTTCCACTGACTCCACGAGTCAGCTGTGCTGAAGAGTTAAACCGGCGAGCAAATTTTATTTGAAAGGAAAACCGATGAATTTGAACCATCTTTCGAAACTTTTAACGGAACCATTACAGGTCGTCAATATCGGCCTTAAAGACTTTGCCGACGATCTTCAGTCGCAAGAAGTGCCGGTTATTCAGGTCGATTGGTCGCCCCCGGCGGGTGGAAAATCGGAGACAGCCTCTCGCTTGGCAAAATTGGAACAAAGGGAAATATATGAAAAGATCCAACAGGCCAACAAAGAGGCCTTGGGACGGATGCTTTCAGCCGATCCGGTCCTGATCGATGTGCTGCCTGCCCGGGAGGCTATTTCGGCGCTTGGCGACCGTATGATTCTGCATGCCGGACCGCCCATCGACTGGGAACATATGTGCGGGCCCATGAGAGGCGCCATCACCGGCATAGCGGTTTTTGAGGGTTGGGCTGAAGACCTTGCCTCCGCTGAACAGATGGCCGGGGCCGGTGAATTCGATTTTCATCCCAACCACCATTTCGACGCCGTCGGTCCCATGACCGGAATGACAACCCGCAGTCAACCTGTGATGGTGGTCGAAAACAGAAAATTCGGAAATCGCGCTTACTGCACAATCAATGAAGGCCTCGGAAAGGTTATGCGATTTGGGGGAAATGACGAAGAAGTTCTTGAAAGATTACGTTGGGTTCGGGACGAGTTCGGTCCCGGTCTCGGCAGAGCCATCCGCGCTACGGGTGGAATACCCCTTAAGAGTCTGCTTGCACGGGGTCTTTCCATGGGCGATGAAATGCACCAGCGCAACCTGGCCTGTTCCGGGCTGATATTGCGCCAGTTGGCCCCGGCTCTGGCCAGAACGGCCAATGATTTGAACGCTCTGGAACGAAGTCTGGCTTTTATCGGCGGTAACGACCAGTTTTTCCTTAATATCGCCATGGCGATGGGCAAGGCTATCATGGACCCGGTTGCAGGAATTGCAGGCTCTTCCGTGGTAACCGCCATGTGCCGCAACGGCACGGATTTCGGTATCCGCATCAGCGCAACCGGCGATCAGTGGTTCACTGCTCCCGTGGAAATGCCCGATGGACTTTACTTCCCCGGTTTCTCCGAGGCGGACGCCAATCCCGACATGGGTGATTCAGCAATAGTTGAAACTATCGGTCTGGGTGGGTTTGCCATGGCCGCTTCTCCTGCGGTCGCCGGCTTTGTCGGCGCCGGTGCAGCCTCCGACGCTGCCAATTTCACGCGCGCTATGACCGAAATCACCGTTGGTGAAAATCCCGAATGGACCATTCCCGCCATCAACTATTCAGGGGTTCCGACCGGGATCGACATCCTTCTTGTTCTGGAAACCGGGCTCGCACCCACTATCAATACAGGCATTGCCCATAAAAAACCTGGAGTAGGTCAGGTGGGCGCCGGTGTCGTCCGCGCTCCGCTGCCCTGCTTCGAAAAGGCTCTGATCGCTTTTGCCGGAACGGTAGGTATTGCATGAAAAATTTCGTTGTCAACCAGGTCAGGCCTGGATTTTATCTCGATTCCGTGGCCTTGATGCGATTTTCGCGTACGATTGCCGGAATGGACGGCATTGAAGAGGCCGCTCTCATGATGGGAACGCCCTCCAACAAAAAAATTATGGCCGAAGCCGGCATCCTTGACTCAGAGGGAGAAAAGGCCTCGGGTGGAGATCTGATTATTGGAATCCGGGCTGAAAATCAGGCGGCAATCGAAAGCGCTCTATCGGAATCGACAAACCTTCTTGACCAATCAACTCTACCCGCCAGGGAAGGGGAAACATACAAACCCCGGACCCTTTCCGCCGCTCTGAAATCAATGTCAGGGGCCAACCTGGCATTAATTTCCGTATCCGGCGAGTTCGCAGCAGCAGAAGCCCGAAAAGCTCTGCACCACGGACTGCACGTCATGATTTTCAGCGACAACGTGCCGCTGGGGGAGGAAGTTGCTCTGAAGCGTGAGGCTCAGAAACTCGGGCTTCTGGTGATGGGCCCCGATTGCGGAACGGCCATTATCAATGGCGCACCCCTGGCTTTTGCCAATAAGGTAAAACGAGGAGACGTCGGCATCATCGGCGCATCCGGGACAGGCATCCAGGAAGTTTCCTGTTTGATCAGCCAGGGAGGAGGAGGCATCTCCCAGGCTATCGGGGTCGGGGGGCGCGACCTCAAGGAAGATGTCGGCGGCCTTTCAACTTTGATGGCCCTCGATCTTCTCGATGCTGATCCTGATACTCGCCATATCGTTCTGATTTCCAAGCCGCCTGCCAAATCCGTGGCGGATAGCATACTGGCGAGAATCAAAGCCGGCAGAAAGAATTTTACGGTCTGTTTTCTCGGGGCGTCCGATCTGGAGTTGCCCGGCAACGCCTTTTTCGCTCCGACCTTGAAAGCTGCCGCGGAATCAGCCCTCGGTGGCCGGTCGATCTGTGACGATTTTCAATTGGACAAGGTGGCCATTCCATCCCCAAAAGGAAGAAGCGTGGCTTTAGGTCTTTTTTCAGGGGGCACCCTCTGTGCGGAAGCTCAGTTCGTTTTCCGCGAAGCCGGCGAAACGATAAGTTCCAACGTGCCAATCCCGGGTGCGGTCAAACTTGAAGGGCTTCACAAAGGACACTGTTTTATCGATTTCGGCGATGACGAGTACACTCAAGGGCGGCCCCATCCTATGATTGACCCTGCGGTTCGCGACGAGGCTTTGACAAAAGCGCTGAAAAACCCTGCTGTTGGAATCATTCTGGTTGACGTGGTCATCGGTTACGGTGCCCATGAAGACCCGGCCGGACATCTGGTTGCAAGTCTGTCTCGAACTACTGACCGTCCGTTGGTGATCGCCTCCGTTACCGGGACCGATCTTGATATCCAAAATCGTGCGACGCAGATCGGCAGGCTTGAAAACGCCGGCATTCTGGTCGCCCCTTCGAATGCCGATGCTGCTCTTTTAGCTCTGACCTGTCTCAAGCGTGGAGGAGGATAAGCGATGCCCGCATCTTCAAAAAAGGTAGAGATCCCGGCCCGGGTGCTCGTTGCTATCGGGGGCAATGCTACCCATCCGGAAACTATCGAAGGTACTTCCGAGGAGCAGAAAATACTGGCAAAAAATACGGCCAGGGCCCTTCTTCCGCTCATGCTTCTGGATAATGAACTTGTGGTCACCCATGGAAACGGACCGGTCGTGGGTAAAATTCTTATGCGCCAGGCCCTGACCTGTGATCGTATTCCTCCCATGTCTCTCGACATTTGCGTCGCCCACAGCCAGGGGGGTATAGCCTATCTTCTGATGCAGGCCATGGAAAATGCCCTGCGTGAAACGGGAAGCCCGAGGCATGTGGCGTGCCTGCTGACGCAGGTTGAGGTTGACCCTGACGATCCCGCTTTTAATAACCCGACCAAGCCGATTGGACCGTTTTTTAGTGAATCGGAGGCAGACAAAATCTCCAAAGAACTTGGCTGGCTTATGAAGGAAGATTCGGGCCGCGGTTGGCGTCATGTGGTGCCATCACCAACGCCCCGCCATATTTGCGATATTTCACTGGTCCAGGCTCTGGCCCAAAGAGGTACGGTTGTCATTGCCGGAGGGGGAGGCGGGATTCCAATTGTTCGCGGTCCTAAAGGTGTTCGGCGTGGCGTGGAGGCCGTTATCGATAAAGATCTTACCTCCGCTCACATGGCCAACGTTCTGGGTATTGAAGTCCTGATGATTCTTACCGCGGTACCCAAGGTATCGATCCATTTTGGGAAACCGGAACAGCAGGAATTGGATTGTGTAACCTTGCGGGAATTGCGTGCCTACAGGGACGCGGGCCATTTCCCTGCTGGAAGCATGGGACCTAAAATCGATGCCGCCATCCGTTTCCTCGAAGGGGGAGGCAAGCGGGCCATAATCGGTTGCTTGGAGGAAGCCATGGATGTTCTCTCCGGCACAACCGGCACCCATATTTTGAACGATGATAATTAGCCGACCGAGTCCAACCATATTCCGGATCGTCCGAATGGGCCCGATAGCCGCCCATGCACTTTCTCAATTCGGGCAGGGACAGGTGATAGCCGTTTTCGAAAGATGCTTTTATTGTGAAATTAACGGTGATTTTATCTGTGTAGGCTCCGCCTCTTTGGGCATGTGCCCATTGAATGTCGCCACCACAATTCCAGATGGGGGCATTCGATCATTATTTGGACTCAATATCGGCATGTCGGTGAGGGTTGCAGACGGTTGTGTCAGGATAGGTACTGGGCATTTCCTCTTAACTTTTGACGACGTGAGGATTTGGACGCCTGACCGTGTTGCCATGCAATCTCAGGAAAGATTGAAATCAGGGCTTGAGGCCTTGGAAACGGCCACAGCCCGTAGACTTCCGGAAGACGGTTTAGGGAAATTCATTCATCGGACCCGGGGCTGGAATTCAACCACGCATAAATCTTCTGTTCTAAATCATGCCGTCGAACCTTTAGATCGGTTGCAGGCCTGGTTGCGAGGCGCCCTCGCCAATCCTCTCAATATCAAGAACCCGGATATTTTATCCTGGCAGGAATTGTTGGGGCTTGGGCCGGGATTGACGCCGTCAGGCGATGACCTCGTTGGCGGCATCATGCTCGGTCTCCACAGTATGGGTGAATTGTCACTGCTAAAAGTTCTTTCTTCCGCCGTGGCCAAGGTATTACCGGATCGGACCAACTTGATCAGTGCAGCCCATTTACGAGGGGCAATGGAAGGAATGGGAAGCGAGGTTGCCCACGCCGCCATCGGCGCCATTCTTTCCGGCAACCGGGAAAGAATATCTCAAGTAATCACGGGGATTGAAAAATATGGTCATACATCGGGTTGGGACATGCTGGCCGGAATTGTGATTGTTTTTCGTCTCCGGCTTGAAAGCACAGTAGCCTGCCAACCCGCAGCGTAAAAATTTTTTATATTTACCTATGAATATTAGAAAATGAAAGGAGCTCCAGACATGTTGCAAACAGCCCAATCTTTTCGAGGTATGGTCACGGCATCGCATCATTTGGCGGCCCAGGCTGGATTAAGGGTTTTGGAGGATGGCGGCAACGCAATTGAGGCGATGATCGCCGCAGCCAGCACTATCGCGGTGGTCTATCCCCATATGAACGCGCTGGGCGGTGACAACTTCTGGTTGATTCACACGCCCGGAGGAGAGGTAACCGGGATCGATGCCTGCGGAGGGGCTGCCGGCAAGGCGGATATCGATTTTTATAAAAGCCGGGGATTTGATTCGATTCCAAGCCGCGGTCCTTTGGCGGCATTGACCGTGGGCGGGGTGGTGTCCGGCTGGGAGGAGGCGTATCGCTTCAGTAAAGAAAAATGGGGCGGAAAGCTATCTCTTTCACGCATCCTCGAAGACGCCACATTCTTTGCGCGGGATGGCTTCGCCGTGACCCGGACCCAGGCGGCCAACACGAGCGGCAAGCTCAAAGAATTGAAGGACGTGCCAGGTTTTTCTTCGACCTTTCTGCCTGACGGCCAACCCCCTGCCGTCGGTTGCCGTTTTCGCCAACCAGCCTTGGCCGAAACCCTGAAAATATTGGCGGACAAAGGCCTCGATTCCTTCTATCGAGGGGACCTGGCTCGCGTCATTGCAGCGGAGTTGGAACGTGCCGGTTCGCCCATCATTCTCGCGGACCTGGAACGGCACCGGGCGCTGCGGCTCAAACCGCTGACCGTTGATGTGGCCGGCCACAAGATTTTCAATATGCCGCCGCCGACCCAGGGGTTGGCCTCACTGATTCTGCTGGGCTTATTCGACCGGCTCGGAGTCCGGGAAGCGGAAGGTTTTGATTTCGTTCATGGCCTGGTGGAAGCCACCAAACGGGCGTTCCGGATTCGCGACCGTTATGTTACTGACCCTCAATACATGCAGGCTGCACCGGAGTCCTTCCTGAGTTCGGAAAAACTGGATGCGTTGGCTGCGGAGATTTCCTCGGAAACAGCTTTGCCGTGGCCGGAAACAGCCGCACCGGGCGATACCGTCTGGCTTGGAGCTGCCGACAGCGAAGGGCGTGTGGTCAGCTTTATCCAAAGCATTTATTGGGAGTTCGGCTCCGGTGTGGCGCTGCCTGAAACAGGGATCACCTGGCAGAATCGCGGCGTCAGTTTCAGCTTGGACCCGACCCATCATAACTGTCTGAAGCCTTATCGCCGGCCGTTCCATACCATCCAGCCGGCGCTTGCCCATCTCAGCGACGGACGGGTCATGGCCTATGGGACGATGGGGGGCGAAGGGCAGCCGCAAACTCAGGCCATGGTCTTTGCCCGGCATGTGCTGTTCGGGCAGGAGTTGCAGAAGGCGGTCACCGCGCCGCGCTGGCTTCTGGGAAGAACCTGGGGGGCCAGTGCAACCAATCTTCGCATTGAAAAACGATTCGAAGGTGAGGTTTACTCGGCCTTGAGAAATGCCGGTCATGATGTCGAAGTCGTGGGCGATTTCGACGAAGTCATGGGACACGCAGGCGCTGTTATTCACCATCCAGATGGCCTCCTCGAAGGGGCCGCCGATCCCCGTGGCAACGGAGTTCCGGCCGGATTCTGAGGCAAGGGCTATGATTCTGAAGGATGAAGAGTGACAAGGGAAAATAAAGTAACCCAAGGGGTTGTTTTCAACCACCTAACCCAAGGAGGACATATGGAAATCTGTGAAATTAGCAAACAACTGTTGGCGGCCAAAAAGAAAAAAGGCCTGACCTTTGACCAGATCAGCAAAAAGATAGGTCTTGCCGAAGCCCTGACCGCTGCTCTCTTCTACGGCCAGTTCGTCGTCGAAGAAGATATGGCCAAGAAACTCTGCAAGGAGCTCGGACTAGGCAAAGACGTCGAGGAATTCCTCGTTGAATGGCCGGACCGGGGCCTGGGTCCCGTCGTTCCGACCGACCCCGTCATCTATCGCCTATATGAAATCGTGCAGGTGTACGGCTACCCCATTAAAGCCCTCATCCACGAAAAATTTGGCGATGGCATCATGAGCGCCATTGACTACACCATGAGTGTCGAGAGGGAGGAAGACCCCAAAGGGGACCGCGTCAAATTGTCCATGTCAGGCAAATTCCTGCCTTACAAAGTCTATTGATCACAAGTATCGGATAAAAAAGTCCGGGGAGAAATCCCGGGGCCTTTCGACGAAGATTTTTCAAACGGGGTTTAGGCAGATATTGAATTTTATGGGGGCCGCGGCAATTATTGCCATGGCTCCCTTTTCTGCTTTTGAAACAGGCTAATCTTTTCAACCTTACAATAATCTAAGGAAAAGGATGGAATTGACACATTCGCAGGTCCATGCTAATTATTTTTTTTGGGGAATTATCTGCGCCCTGGCAGCAACCATCATCTGGTCCGGCAATTTCATTGTGGCACGAGGACTCAGCGGGCAGTTCCCGCCCGTTCAGCTTGCCTGGTACCGGTGGCTGGTGGCAACAGCAGTCCTGCTTCCTTTCGGCCTTCGCGAAATTCTCCGGGAGTGGGAGCGGATTAAGGCCAACATCCCTTACCTGAGCCTGACGGCACTGATCGGTGTAACGGTCTTCAATACCCTCATCTACATTGCCGGGCAGTATACCACGGCTTTGAACCTCGCCTTGATCGCCACCTTCACGCCGATTTTCATTCTTATATTGTCCCGTTTGTTCCTTAACGAATCGATCACCTTGCGAAAAATAACCGGCATCTTCATCTCCGTCTTCGGGGTAGTTTCTCTGGTGACCAAGGGGGATTACAGCCGCCTGGCCGGTCTCGACCTTAACAGTGGCGACTTGGGGATGCTGATGGCCTCCGGCCTTTTTGCCGCCTACAGCATCCTGGTCAGGAAAAAACCCCGGGAGATGGGACAGACCGCATTCCTCTGCGCCATCTTCACTCTGGGGTTGCTGTTTCTCTCCCCTTGGGCTCTCTGGGAAAACCTCCGGGGCGGGGCGGTGATTTTCAGCGCCGAGGTCATTGGTGCCATTTTTTATATCGGCATCGGCGCCTCTCTGATCTCCTTCCTGCTCTGGAATCGCGCCGTTCTGTTCATCGGTCCGACGCGGGCGGGCTTCATCTATTATTCCCTCCCCCTTTTCAGCGGCATCGAGGCTTTGCTGATTCTCGGCGAGCCTGTCACCACGGCTCACTTCTACAGCGGTGTCTTCATTATTGGCGGGATTGTGCTGGCGACTAAACCCTATGATTTGAAAAGGAGAGATGTAGAGAAGGTTCTTTAGTACCCCTGAAAAATTCTATTTCAGGGTAAGGACTGCAAGGATTAACGCAGGTCTTCCTGTCGGATCACGTCAGAAAACAATCTAGCTTTTGAAATACTTCAACATTGAACTCAGTATTGTCATCGGATGGGGCGGGCAACCGGGGATGAATAGGTCGATGTGCAGCAGGTCCGAGAGCGGAACGATTTCGTTGCTGTCCCGGAAGGGGCCCCCGGAAATGGCGCAGCTTCCCGTGGCGATGACAACCTTGGGCGAGGGGATGGCGGCATAGGTATCCATGAGCGCGGTTTTCATATTGCGGGTTACCGGGCCGGTGACGAATACGCCGTCGGCGTGACGGGGTGAGGCGACAAAGTCGATGCCGAAACGGGAAAGGTCAAAGAATGGCGTATTTAAAACATTGGTATCGGCTTCACAGCAATTGCAGCCGCCGGCGCAAACTTCCCTGAGTTGCAGAGACCTGCCGAACAGTTTTTTAAAGTGCTGTCGACTGTGGCTGGCAAGATCGGGCAGATCGCCGTCAAAGGAAAGATGGCTTTGTTCGGCAACCCCCAGTTCGAAATTGGTTGTGAATGTCACAAAGTGGCCTTCCGAAAGGCGTTCGCATAGGCCGCAGAAGACGCAACGGCCGATATCGATCAAACGTTTTTCAGGATCAATGGCATCCTGGGGGCAGGCTTTTGCGCAATGTGCGGCCAGTTCAGGGTCGCAGTCGCGATCGATTTGCGGGCGGCCTCGGTAACTGGAATGGAGCACAAGCTCTTTTTTGGGATAGGAGGATGTTCTGTATCCCTGGTTGATTCTTGTGCGGATCAGTTTCAGCATGGTCCTGTTTTATCCTCCGTTTAAAGATCAAAGCCACAGTAAGAGAGATTGAAGCTTTTGTTGTTGAGGGGGAAATCGGAGATTTGTTCGTTGCGTAAAGCCAGAGCCAGGCCCTTCCAATTATGGAAAGAGGGATCCTTGACCTTGTAGCGGACAATCCTGCCGTTCTTATCGGTGAGCAGACAATGAGACAATTCTCCCCGCCAGGCTTCATTAAGGGTCACGACGAAAGCATCCGGCGCCAGCCTTTCTACTGGAGGAGGAACGTTCGTTTTTTTCAGCTTTCCCGCTGAGATCAGTGCTTCAACCTGGTCGAGTGAATGGAGAATTTCTTCGTAGCGTACCCAGGCCCTGGAATAGACGCCGCCTTTCTGGCGAATGTGAGGGCATCCGGCAAACTGACCTGATTTTTCCGTTGGAAAAACTTCCCGCGCGTCGTAGTCGATACCGGACGCTCTTCCGGCAAAGCCGACCAAACCGATCGAAGCAGCGGTTTCCCTGTTGACCCTGCCGCAGGCCTCGAACCGGGACAGGACAGTGTGCGCGGTAAAGAGAAGGTCGGCAACCTGTATAATTTCGGGGCGGACTTCCCTTATTTTGTCGACCACAATCTTTGCGTTTTCAGTAGAAAGCCCACTAGTCACGCCTCCAGGCCTGATCAGTCCTTTTCCAAAACGATTACCGGAAAGAACAACGAGAAGGTTTAAAAACTCTCCTCGCAGTCTTCCGTAATAAGCAGCCGGCGGATTGAAAGCGACATCGCCGCTCAAGGCGCCGAGATCTCCCACGTGGCAGGCCAGTCTTTCAAGTTCGAATGCGGCAGTTCGCAGCGTTTGTGCCGTATCGTCCGTTTCATGGCAAAGGGAAAGAGCTTCAATGGCCTGGGCATAACAGAGACTGTTGGCCATGGCGGTGTCTCCGGCAATTCCCTCGACGACGATCGGAAGCCTTTTGGCCGGGAAGGTTGTCAGGAGTTTTTCAACGTCGCGGTGCTGGTAACCCAACTGAATTTCCAAATGCAGGACTATTTCGCCGAGGCACTGGAAACGGAAATGGCCGGGCTCAATAATTCCCGCGTGAACGGGGCCGACGCCGACCTCGTGAATCTGTTCCCCTTCAACCTTAAAATAATCGTAGTTCCCGGGAATATCTTCCGTGTAATTGTTCCCAAAGATGTCTGCCACACCCCTCTGATTGGCATGATAACGCACCGGTTTCAGCCAGGGGTGATTCAGGGGGCGGACACCGAACTGTTCGGCAACTTCCCGTTCAAAGAGGTGGAATTTGCTGTTTGCAGCTGTCAGGGAGGGGTACTCATCAGGCAGATTGCTGGTGGCAAGATAGAGTTGGTCGTCTTTGCGAAGAACCGCAAGGATTTTTAATTGCTCCCCTTCCTCGAATCCGAAAAATTGGACGATATATCCCTCGTCAGCAGTGAAATCAATCATTCTGCCGCGGAAATCATCAAACGCAAGGATCGGAATTTGTTTGCGCGGTACCATGCGGCCGTTAACAACAGCAAGGAAATTATCCATGGAAGCCCCCTCCTATCGCTGCAACGGCGTTCAGGATGAGTTGATAAATCCGGTCCGGTATCCAGATGCAGAGGGTAACGGACGCAGCAAGAAGCACATAGGATGGAATAATCCGCAACAGTTTTTCGCCTGTTTGAATTTCTCCGTTCCAACTGCCGAAAGACATGCGGATAACGCTCCGCGAGGCGCCGGCAAAGATGAGAATCAGGCAGAGGATAAACAGGGTAACAACGACGTAAGCCCCTTGTTGGAATGCGCCGAGAATGATTAACAGTTCACTGATAAAAAGGCCGAAAGGGGGGAACCCGGAAATCCCGGCAAAACCACTGAAAAAAGCGACAAAGGTGCGCGGCATGAGGCGGGCCATGTTGCCGGTTTCCTTAATCTGTTTACTGCCGTAGCCGAGGAGTATATTGCCGGAGGACAAAAACAGACCGGATTTGATGAGGGCATGGTGTACCAAGTGGAGCATAGCCCCATAGCTGGCCATTCCGCCGATGCCGATGCCGATGGCGATGATGCCCATGTTTTCTATGCTGGAATAGGCCAGGAGGCGTTTATAATCCGACTGTTGGATAATAAAAATGGCCGCAACCAGCATGGAAATCAGGCCGAAAATAATTAACAGGTTGCCCGAAAAGTGTCCAAGGCCGGCGGCATACATCAGCACATGAGCCTTGAAAACCCCAAGAAAGGCGCAACTGATGAGCGCACCGGACATTAACGCTGTGGCCGGGCAGGGGCATTCGCTATAGGCATCAGGGAGCCATGTGTGCATCGGGGCCAGGCCCATCTTGGTGCCGTAGCCAATAAGGAGAAAGATAAAACCGCCCTTAAGCCAGACCGGATCCATGTGGGTGGCCAGGCGCGTAAGTTCGGTAAAGGTCAGGGGTACTTCAATCCCGCTCTGACCCATGGCCAGAACGACGAAAAAAGCTCCAAGCAGGGCGAGTGCAATACCGACCGAACAGATAAGGACGTATTTCCAGGTGGCTTCCAGGGCTTCTTTGGATTTGTTGAAGAAAATGAGTGGAGCGCTGACCAGGGTGGTGGCTTCAATGGCAATCCAGAAAACAATGATGTGATCAGACAGGGCGGCCATACTCATGGTGCCGAGAAACAGGAGCATGCAACCGGAGAAGACAGACTCGTTTGCCATCTCCTCATGCCTCAGATAGGAGAGGGTATACCAGGTGATAACCAGAAAAAGGAAAGCTGTAAGCAGCAGAACCAGATGACCTTCCGGGGTCATTCGAAAAAACAATGAGGAGGGAGGGGCCTTGATGAACAGAGTATCGGTGACAAGAGCCAGATGAAAGGTTCCGCTCAAGACAAGCAGGTAGCGTCCCACACTAGGAGGCAGGGAAAAGGCCATTATGCCGAAAATTATCGGGAAGAGATAAATTTGCTCAAACATTTCAGTCTTTCAACTGTTCAAGAAAAGCCGTATCCGCATCTTCATAAGAGCGATTGATCCGGTGCAGAATGATTCCCATAATCATAACTCCAACTAGAAGGTCGAGGAGAACGCCAAACTCGACGATATGTTGTGTTGTGGCCTGTTTGGCCAGCACTGCGCCAGCCAGATAGATGCCGTTTTCCATCATCAGATAGCCGATGATCTGAGTGATGGCTTTGCGCCTGGCCATCAGCAGGAAGAGACCCGCAGCCAGTGTTGTGAAAGCGGCAGGCAATAGAAGGGGATAGCTGGTTAAAGCGGATAGGTACATTCTGGCGCTGACAAAAACGGACATGTAAATGATGAGAAGTCCGACGAAAATAGAGGCATTGTAGCTGATAATCGGCTCGACTTCCTTGCGGATCTGAATTTTGCGGGTGGCGAACATCAGCATGGCGGGAACGACGATTCCTTTGATAATCACAACTACCAGCAGGAAGCTGATGCTCACGAGCGTTATTTCATCATGCTTTTCCAGTAGAAATGGGACCAGGGAGACCAATGCCCCCTGAAGCGCCATGATCCGGATCAAGCCAAGCAGGCGATGGCAATTCAAAGAAAAAAGAACGGATAAAAAAACCAACGCCAGCAGTGCATCAACCAAAGGGATCATCTGCTCAGCTCCATGGTCAGAATGGTTGCAAAGAAGGCAAAGGAAAAAGAGGTCAGGATGAATTTCGGAACAAGGTTCATTTTATAGCGGGCTGTAATCGATTCCGCCACACCCACGGCAAAATAGATGAAAGTAATCACAAAAAAGAAAGCCAGGGAATTCAACCAGGGGCGTCCTTCGATGGTAGGTGTAAGAATATTGCCGATCAACGCGGCATAAAAAAAGAGTTTGCTCCAGGCGCCCAGTTCAATCAGGGCTAGGTCCGGCCCGCTGTGGTCCAGAATCATAACTTCATGAATCATGGTCAGTTCCAGATGGGTGGCTGGGTCATCAACCGGAACCCGGGAGTTTTCTGCGAGCAAAACCATGAAAATGGCGGCAACGATCAGGAGAAGAAGTCCTCCCTCTGGTCGCCAGAGGTTAATGGCGTTTTCCCCGGTAAAATAACCGGACAGGGAAAGAGAGCCGTTAAGGCGGAAAAAAAGAATTAGAACAATAAAAATAGTGGCTTCGCTCAAAACGGAAAAGAAAACCTCCCGTGAGGCCCCCATCCCTTCGAAAGGAGAGGCGGTATCGAGCGCAGCGCAGACAGTAAAAAAACGAGACAGGCCGAAAAGATAAAGCACCAGAATAACGTCCCCCTGGAATGTGAGCAGGGGTGCGGAACCAGCAAAAGGCAGGAAAAGGAGAGCCGTAAGCGGCACGGCCAGCGATATGACGGGCATGAAACGGAAAATAAATGTTGTGGATGTGCTGTAAACCGAACCTTTGGCAAAAAGCTTGGTAAGCGTATAATATTTTATAAGCAGGGGTGGACCCTGCTTGCCGGTCAGAAGTGCTTTGACCTTTTTGATGAAGGCTGTCAGGACCGGGATCAGAAAGATTGATATTAGGAGCAGAATGACAGTTCGCATAATGTTACATCAAATAGGTTAATAAAGTGGCCAGAATTATCCCGATAACGATGTAGGCAATGTAAAGTTGAATGTTGCCATGCTGTATCCAGCGCAAACGTTTCAGGACTCGCAGTACAGGTAGAGCAATACCGTTTGTGGCGACCTTCTCTGCACGGTCTTCCGTGGTTGAGTGGTAAGTCGAGGCACCTGGGAATGGACCGGTGAGGCGGTCGTATTCCTCATGGAGAGGGGCGACCGGCCGGAAAAAATCGAGTATAGGTGAGGCGAAGGAAGTACCGGTATACTGGATGCGGGGAGTCGCGCAGGTAAAGCCGCAGCCCCACGTCGGTCTGTTGGTGACCTCTTTTCTGCGATAGAGCAAATGTCGAAGACACAGAATCAAAAGGGTCAGGCCCAAAAAGATCGCAGCTCCAAGGGAAATGTTATGACAAAGGACGAGCAGGTTCGTGATGGGGACCTCGGGTCTATTTAGCAGGGTGTTGGTCATTACTGCCACGGGGTTCACAACTATCGCCGGAAAGAGCCCGATGGCAAGGCAGGCAAGGGCTAGAGCCGCCATGGCGAAGCGCATCAGTGTGCCGCACTCGTGAACATTTTCCACCTGCGAGGAGCGTGGCTCGCCAAGGAAAACGATGCCCACGACCTTGGTAAAGCAGGCCAGGGCCAAGCCGCCGATAACGGCCAGAGCGACAATAGCAAGCACAGCAAAGAGAAAATAGGAACCTTCCAAAGAATTTCCTTTGAAGGAGCCCATGTAAATCAAAAATTCACTTACAAAACCGTTAAAAGGGGGCAGAGCGCAGATCGCTAGTGAACCGGACAAAAAAGCGACCCCTGTGAACTTCATGCTTTTCAAAAGACCGCCCAGGCGGTCTATGGAGGAAGTCCCGGTGCCATGAAGAACCGAGCCCGCGCCCATAAAGAGAAGGCTCTTGAAAAGGGAGTGATTAAGGACATGGAGGAATGTGCCGGTGAAGCACCAGAAAGCAAGAACGGGCTTTCCGGATGCGGCGCCAAGCATGCCCATGCCCATGCCGATCAGTATGATCCCAATATTTTCGATGCTGGAGTAAGCCAGCATTCTCTTGATGTTGTTCTGCCCGAGGGCATAAATAATCCCCAGTATGCCGGAGGCAACGCCGAAGCTGAGGACAATCTGCCCGTAAACAGGGGCTTGCGTCTCAAGCAGGAAATAAAATCTGAGAATTCCGTAAATGCCCATTTTAATCATGACGCCCGACATGAAAGCGGAGATGTGACTGGGCGCAGCCGTGTGGGCGTAGGGCAGCCAGATATGAAAAGGGAAAATGCCGGCTTTCGACCCGAAGCCGATAAAGGACAAAATGAAGACGATGAGTTTGAATTCAGCTGTCAGCTCGGAGGCCGCGGCAAGGTTTAAGCTCCCGGTCTGGGCATAAAGAACACCGAAAGCGGCAAACAGAAACATCGCCCCGGCTTGGGTGAAAATAAAAAAGATATAGCCCGCCTGACGGTTTTCCTTCTGTTCATAATCATATAAAACCAGGAAACAAGAGGCAATGGACATGAACTCCCAGGACAGAGCCAGGGCAATGATGTTGTCAGCGCAGACGACGAGTCCCATTGCGGCAATAAGGACGGTAAAGAAGAAATAATTTACCCCTGTTCGCAATCCCCGTCGCGGATTATCGAGATAATCAAAACTGTAAAGCGCTGCAAAAAAAGCGATTATGAAAATGGGAATCAGGAAAAATGCCGAGAGGGAATCCATCCTGAAAGAGAGGGGGATCATCTCCAGCCATAACCACTCAACAGTCGCAGGTTGCTGCAGGGTGGAATTGTTGGAAACCGCTGTGAGAGCAGCGATGCTACCAATGGCGATGGCAATTACAGGCAGGATTCTGGCCAGACGTGGTATTTTATGAAAAAGCAACGCTGCCACGCCGCCTGAAACGATAAATATGAGAGAATAGAAAAACGGGTTCATGTGATTTCAGAAAAATGCTTCAAAATGAGGAATAAAATATTTTTTGAAAAGTAGTCAGGTTGCGGGAAGAATTCATTTTGCGTTTTACGTAATGCCAAATCTTTTTTTCTGTATTTCAGTGATTTATGAAAATTGTTCGCGATGATAATAAAATTGTAAGTAAAAAGCCAGAAATTATTCATTTATCAATGGTTTGAACTGATTTTATCGTCCAAATAAAAAAATATTTGTTCGAAAGGTCTTTATTGAAAGAACAAAACCGTGTATCGGGGACTGAGGTCATTATAATGCGACTATTTCTTTTACCAGCATTGGGAGCCGATGAGCGAATTTTTTCTTTCTTAGGCAAATTGCCGGTTGAGCTTGTTCTTCCAAGGCTCCTTTCGCCTCACTCCGAGGACACCATGGCAACTTTTGCAGCCCGAATGGTCGAGGTGCTTGAGCCGAAGGAACATGACATGATCGGCGGTGTCTCTTTTGGTGGTATGGTGGCTGCGGAGATTGCTCGGCAACGCCACATCAGCGGTTTGATCCTGATAAGCAGCGGACTTTCTTCGCGCTCTGTTGACCCTCTGGCCCAGCGTCTTGGACGTCTGGCCTGCAACCTTCCTAATAGAATGATGCGTTCAATTCTTGGATCGCACAAGACCTTTAAAAAGGTATTTGGAAAAGACCATCCGCAACTATATCAGTTGGTTCGGCAAATGCTCGCCGACTCTCCAGATGAGTTGCTGGTTCTTGGCGGGCGCCTCTCATTGAATTACTACTCTGAATTGCCGATCAGATGTCCTGTTTTTGCCATTCATGGCGAAGACGACACAATGATGTTCCCGGTAGAGGTTGGAAATTGTCGCATAGTTTCCGGAGCGGGGCAGGGAATGGTGGTGACGCACCCCGAGGAAATTACAAGATTTTTACTGAAAGCGATATCCGCCAATTGATTGTTTCAGGGTTCTTTGTGCGTTTTTTAAAGGGATCTTTTGTGATTCGGCGAGGACAAAAGGAAAACTGTTTTGCGCAGGATAAATCTTGAAAATACGCTGTCAAAATGGTAACGAAGAGGCATGCTTGATTCCCATTAAATAATTGGAGTTTTCAATCGTTTTCATGAAATCCGGTATGTTGAATCTTTTGCTGGTCGGGGCGGGCGGTTTTTTCGGTGCGATCTGCCGCTATTCCCTGGCGGGAGCTGTCCATCAGCTGACCCAGGTAACGACATTTCCTCTTGGCACGATGGTCGTGAATATTCTGGGGTGTTTCTTGATCGGCCTTGGCGGTGGGCTCATGGAGCTCCGACAACTTTTTACTCCTGAGTTGAGATTGTTGCTGCTGATCGGTTTTCTGGGAGGTTTTACAACTTTCTCGACCTTTGGATTTGAGAGCTGGGCCTTGTTGCGTGACGGAGAGTTTGTGCTTACTTTTGTTAACGTGGTGGTTCAGGTCCTGGTTGGATTAACGGCCGTCTGGTTCGGCTACGGTTTGACCCGTTACCTGTGAGGTGAAAAATGATTCTTCCCGAGGAAGGGCAACTGTTGAGGATTTACATCGGTGAAAGTGACAAACACGAGGGAATGCCTCTTTATTCCTGGTTAGTTCGTAAAGCTCGTGAGGTGGGACTTGCCGGGGCAACCGTCTTGCGCGGGCTGGAGGGTTTTGGCGCCACAAGTCGTGTTCATACGGCCAAAATTCTGCGATTGTCCACTGATCTTCCGCTTGTAATTGAAATTGTCGATAAAAATGAGAGAATTGAAGCTTTTATGCCTGTAGTCGATGAGGCCATCAAGGACGGACTTGTGACCCTGGAAAAAGTGAAAATCCGCCTTTACCGCAGCCGGAATACGTGATGCAGAATGATGGTTTCAACATCGCAATAATCTTTTTTATATTAGGCCCTTTTTTGTTTTGCATATAAAACAATACATTAAAAAATACAATCTAAATAGCTGTTAAATATATTTAAAAATAATATGAAGTAAGATATCTCTGTCCCGTTTACTCTGAATCTTGAGTAAGATTAGCCTTTTCGAACTAAAAACTCATTCCGGCAATTTGATATATTTCAGCGTCTGTGCTGTTTTCGTTCAGAATGTCTTTGCCTCGGTTTACAACGATGCTAAATGCCTTTGCGTTACTGAAAAAATCTGACAGTATTAAAATAAAGGGGAATTTTGGATCGCCTGAAAAGGTCCGATAACGTATCGAAATTAACTGGTGGTTTTCAGCTGCCAAATATATTTTCAAAAACAGTATTTTTGAAAGCGAGGTGGCAATGGAAGAACAGACTGGAAAGATAACCTTAAAAGGAAATCCTGTCACCCTGACGGGCAAAGTGCCCGTTGTTGGTGACGTTGCACCGGATTGCGAACTGGTTGCCAACGATCTGTCCTCGGTTCCCTTGGCGACTTATCGCAATAAAGTTTGTATTGTGACTACCTTACCTTCTCTGGATACGCCGGTTTGTGCGGCAGAAACCCGGCGCTTCAATACAGAGGCTGCCGGACTGGGGCAAGAAGTCCAGGTGCTCGCCATAAGTGTCGACCTTCCTTTTGCTCAAAGCCGCTGGTGCGGGGCTGCTGGTGTTAGCCGACTGACAACCCTTTCGGATTATCGCGACACGGCTTTCGGACAGTCGTTCGGTGTCCTTATTAAAGAACTTCGACTTTTGGCTCGGACCGTATTCGTGCTTGACCGGGAAGGGATCATTCGCTATCGGGAAATTGTTCCGGAGGTGACGGATGAGCCTGACTATGAGGCCGCACTGACTGCTGCCAGAGATTTGATCAGATAACGATAATGTGAAAGCCACCTGTTCGGGTGGCTTTCACATTTTTAAAGATTTGAGAGATATTCAGTCTGACGTGGCTCGAATACAATTTCTGCCCTCTGCCTTGGCTTTGTACAGCATGCTGTCGGCCAGGCGGATTATTTCGGAAGGGTCGGAGTCGTTGGAAGGTCGAAAAGTTGCGATGCCAAAACTGACGGTCACAAATTCGCTGATAGGAGATTTACTGTGGGGGATGGACATTGCAGCAATGGCTTTCTGGAAATTTTTCGCTAAATTCAGAGCTCCCTCTTGGCTGGTCTCAGGAAGTATCACCACAAATTCCTCCCCTCCGAAACGTGCAGCAAAATCGGTGGAGCGGTTCAGAGTTTCGACCAGTACCTTCGAAATTTTTTGCAGACAGGCGTCGCCGGCCAGATGGCCGTAGCTGTCGTTGAAAAGCTTGAAAAAATCGATGTCAATAATTATCAGAGACAGTTGACTCATGGCGCGCAGAGCGTGACGCCATTCAGAAATAAGGACTTCATTGAAACGTCGGCGGTTCGGGATGTTTGTGAGGAAATCCAGAGTTGAAAGATTTTCAAGGATATCGAGACTTTTTTTTAGTTGAAGGTGGTTTTTGACCCTCGCCTGGACAATGGGAATGCGGAAAGGCTTGGTGATATAATCCACGGCACCCAAAGCGAGTCCTTTTTCCTCTTTTTTATCCTCAGTTAAAGCGGTAATGAAAATAATCGGTATATTAACGGTCTGCGGATTGCTTTTTAGTTCCCGGCAAATCTGAAAGCCGTCCATCTCAGGCATCATGATATCAAGAAGAATGATATCCGGAGGGTTTTGGGACTGGCTGATACGCAGTGCGTCTAATCCATTTGTGGCCGACTGAATAAAATAGTCGGCCAGTGCTATTTTGAGAATCTGAATATTGATCGTTTCATCATCCACAATTAATATAGATGATTTTTTTTCAGAAACCTCCATACAGGCCCCCGGATCGGAATTGCTCTTTTTCTGTGGTCCTTTGTTTTTTAAGAAGTTCACGTCTTTCCCGGTAAATAATTTAAAAGCATGTTCCTGGATTCGAGTATTCTTTGTAAGTTAACAGCTAACACTATAACAAAAATCCATGAATATTTTTTAAGTAAGGATTGGCGGCGGAAAAACAAGATGCAGGATTCTATATCAAGGAGGGGTATTCGAGATTCTTTCCTTCTTTTTTGAAAGCTCAGGTGTTGGAAAAATTTACAAATTTGGAAAAAATATCGAGGTGATCCCCCTTGGGAATTTATCCTTAAAACTTTAACATATTGAAAATCAATGGAAACTTGATAAGAAAAGTACAGAAATTGAGGGCTTAAATTTGTCGAAAAAGTTTACAATTTCATATTGGACAACTTTCTTGGTTGTGAAAATACTTAAAAAACAGTGGGTTGCAAATATGGTACAATAGATGCTGGATGATATATCCAATAAAAAAATCCAGGAGTGCATTTATGTCTGATGAGTGTTTTGAGACCCAAGGTTCAATTGAAAAACTGACTGGCCTGTTTCAAAAAGACCCTGAGTTATTCGAGGCCGAGCGGAAGAAGTTAATTCAGGAGACCATTAATAGCTTCCCGCCTGAATATCAGGCCCGGGCAAACGGACTGCAATTCAAAATTGAAGCGACTCTGAGCAAATACAAGGACCCTGTTGCCCGCATGAATAAAATGGTTGAAATTTTCTGGGGGCATTTTCAGGAATTTCAAGAAGTCATGAATGATCCCGCCGGGTTTGTTAAAACACCGGATAAAAAATCAGCTCCTGGAAAAGTTCTCCACTTTTCCCGCTAGGCACTGCTACTGGTCATTTCTTTCCTTTTTCTTGCTGATGTGTCCCTGGCGCGTAATAAAATCCGACAGATAAACCTTACCATTTTTATCGGGTTAAATTTCTTTCATGGATACCGACAGTCCAAGTTGCACTGAAAATTTTGTATGGTACGCTTTTCCTCAGGTCTGGTCTGACTGTTTTTAACATTTCAATGGAGGAATACATGGCCAAGCAATTGGAAATATATTTTTGTGACATTTGTGGTAATGTTGTCGAGGTTTTGCGTGGCGAAGCCGGCGCACTGGTTTGTTGCGCTGAAAAAATGAAAAATATGGAAGAAAAAGGTGCTGCACAGGAGGGAAAAGAAAAGCACGTTCCCGTTGTCGAGAAGACAAATGGGATTGTTACGGTTAAAGTGGGTAGTGTGCCTCACCCGATGCTTGAACAGCACTACATCGAGTGGGTGGAAATTGTGGCTGACGGAAAAGCTTACAGGCAGTTTTTGAAGCCTGGTGATGTGCCGGAGGCTGTTTTTACCATTTCAGCTGATCAATTAACCGTCCGTGAATATTGTAACTTGCATGGTCTCTGGTCCGCAAAGGGGTAGTCAGAGGATTAATGCTGCTAAAAGTAAAAAGGCGCCTTGTTGAAAGGCGCCTTTTGTGTCTCGGGTGAGGGAGGTATGAATATGTATATTCAGGTGGAACTAAGTCTTTATGCACTTCGCACCAAGGATTTATCCACTCCGATCGATCTTTTTAGCGAGGTTTTTGAAAACCGGGAGGTCCGGGTAATACCAGGAGCTATGAGTACCATTGTCGGTGGAGAAAGTTCTGTTGTTTTTAATCTCATCCAAAAAGCTTTTGAGAAAGTTTCGGAACAACATGAGGTGGTTCTGACCGCAAAAATCTCTAATGCCTGTCCGCAGGCAGAAGGAGGCATTTGCAAGATCTGATGTGCCAATTGCGCAAAAACACCTCATGAAGAACTGGCGAAATAGATCGTTAATTTTTTGAGACGAGAGTGAACTGCAGTCTAGGGGGAAATGAGTTGAGGCTAACTGTCTCCGGAGGCTTTCTGGATTTCTTCCAGATCTTTTTGGCTGTTTTCGCTGTTTTCATCAACGGGGTGAACAAAAGGGGCAAGCAGGGCGAGGAAATTTTTTGTCAGCCCTGGATGGAGTTCGGTCCCGGCCAGATCCGCAATTTTTTCAAGAACGGTATTCATTTCCAGTGGATCGCGATAGCTTCGCTTAGTTCTTAATGCGTCAAAAATATCGGAAATTGCGGTCATCTGGCTGCACAGGTTTAATTCCCATTCTCCGCTTACACGGGGGTAGCCCCCGCCGTTATATTTCCGGTGATGCTCAAAAGCCGTCACTGTTGCAAGAGGGGTAAGACCGGGGGTATCGAGCAGGTACTGGGCTCCTTTCACGGGATGTTGCTGAATGAGGTTCCACTCTTCGTCGGTCAGCTTGCCAGGCTTACAGAGGACCTCCTCTGGTATGAACAGTTTTCCCACATCATGAAGCATGGCTGCCACTCCGATGTCATGCAGGAGAGGACCTTCGATATTCAGGGCAAGAGCCTGAGCCAGATTCAATACACAGACATTTGTTGAATGGGTGAATGTATACTCATCCATCATGCGGATAGAGGCGAGAGCCAAAAAAGAATCGGCCTCATTTCTCAACGTATCGATAAAGCAGGCGACAATTTCTCCCACCCCTTTAACATGCAATTTCTTTTTATTTTTGATTTCCTCATATATTTCAGCAAATTTGAGCATTTCCGCGTTTGGAATATCGCAGAGTTGTAATCTTTTTAACTGCTCAGTTGCGGCTTCCAGATCGTTCGTCTGGCCGTGTTGTTTAATTTCAACATGCCCAAGAGTGATATTTCTGCCGGTACAGAGTTTTTGTTTTTCCTTGCTAAGAAGACTGGAAATGAAGGAAAGCAAATCATCACCCGTGATCTGGTTTGAAAATGAAATATGTTCAATTCCGTGATGGCGCAGGACGCGCACGAGCCTGGAAAGGTAGATGCTTTTTGTCAGGGGCACATTATCGACAACGAGATCATCGTCAATCCGCAGGAAGGACAGCGATTTTTTCTCACCTATGACCTTTTTCAATTTGTCAGCCGCTTGTTGGCCAAGGCGAAGGACTTGAGGATGATGCTTTGAATACAGGGAAATGTTTGCCACAGCCATGGCAATAAAGCGGATAAACTCCTGATAGTCCTTTGAGGTGTCCTGATTCATGACATTGCTTTCCTAAAACTTGGTTCCCACGTCTTCAGCTTCTTCGGCCAGTTCTTCATTTCGGGACGTTGCGATTTTGCGGATAATATCTTTTACTGCGCCTTCAGGGTAGCTGGACAAAGAGCGGGTGATTTCCTTTTTCAGTTCGCGGTTTTTTGAAGGGTTCAGCAGGGAGTAGGAAGAAAGGAGCTTTTTCAGAATCGGAAGAACAGCAGGATTGCTGAGAACTCCCAATGTTTTGATGATCTGCTTTTTTGTGTCGAGGTCAATGGTTTTAAAACCTTTTTTCTGGAGCAATTCGAGAAGTTTGTCTTTGACGCCCTTGGCCTGGCAATGTTCCGCAAGTACGATGGCGTTGGATCTTATCTCTGCATCCGGATTGTCAAGATCATCAAGAAGGAATTTTATTCCAAGGGGGTGCTGAAAATGCAGGAATGTTTTAATGATTTCAAAACGAACTTTTGGATGAGGAAAGGTAGATAGCTTTTCAAGGTTTTTCAAAGCCGAGGGATCTCCAATAGTTCGTAATATAACCACGATGTTTCTGACTACAAACCAGCGGCGATCCTTTAAACGGCTTATAATTGGATCGATTGGCCCCTGGGGCGCAACATGGTAAATTTGTTCCAGAAGAAATTTCCTTGTGGTTCGTTTTGATTCCTCTGCCAGGCAGTCCAGAAGGGCTGGAACAAATGAATAACCGACACTTTGAATAAGAATCCGAATTTCTTCCAGCTTTTCCTTGCCCCAGGAATTGAGCCCGGGCAGGACCTCGTTCAGAAACTCTGGTTGCTCAAAACAGCTGAGTAAGTCCTGATAGAAATCAGCTGTATTTCCCTCGGATTTGGATTGGTTCTCAATTAAACGTGTGTGAATTTTTTGAATGGATGAAAAGTCACTGGTTTCCAGAAAGTAATTTACGGACTGGAATATATTTTTTTTGATTTCTTCTTGGGACTCTAGATCTGTTGCGGCATTGAGCAGTTCCAGAACGACATGGCCAAGTTGAATTTCAACCTTGTGGGGGGAAAGCTCTTCCTGGGGATTGGAAATTTCTTTCAGGATCTCTTCAGTCGCCTTGATTTTATGATTGGCCAGGCCTTCAAGAGTTTTTTGGTAATCCTCATTGAGGAATTGTTCGGTGAGGTCCTCCTGGAACAACGTCTTTAATTTGTTTTCCATCTGGGAGTTGAAACGGGTCTTTTTATCTCGGGACTTGAGTGCCGAGCTTTGAGACATGTTCCCCAGGAGGGTAAAAACAGTTTCAGATACGGCCAGGTTTTTTGAGCTGATGTCATTGAGAATATTGAGGATAGTCTTGCTGGAAAAACGATTTAATACTTTTTCAACGCTTGTATGGCGATTGCCATAATTGTTGAAAACCCCCTTCAAAAACTGTGAGCGCAGCTGAGGTGAGAGGTTCTCGACAAACTTCCCAAAATTTTCCATAGCTTGAGCATAATAAAAATAACTATCCACCCCTTCTCTTTCAAATTTTTCCAAAAGAAAATCGAGGTTTTTTTGGGTGTTTGCTGAATTCGATTCACCGGAGGATTTGAGTTGGGTATTAAGAAAGTCAGCTAATTGAACAGGGTCAACTATTGATCCTGCTACTGATTCACCTCCGAGGTCGGTCGAATCCTCAAGAAGTGATCTGGCAAATTTTTCCCAGAGACTGTCCGGTTCTTTTTGATTCTCTTTTCCATCCTGGTGAGAGGCTGTGCCCTCCAAAACTTGAAAGGCGTTGTAATTCATTTTGAGGGCCTGAATATATTGGAATTTTTTTCGCTTCAACGCTTGTTCAATACCGCCTTGTTCGATGATTTCTTCTTGGGATTGATTCAGAAAATTGCAGAAATCGAACAATTCGTTATGAGTAAGGCCTTTTCTGAAATTCAGGACGATAATCCCTTTAGAGGAGAGTGCGGCGGCAAAATCCTGAAAAGTTTTGTTTTTTTTGTCGAGTTGGGTTTCTTCGAAAAAGAGGGCTTTTTTTACAACGGCACACTGGACTTTGTCTGTGTCCCGGAATAATTCGGGATGCAACTGAAGGACTTTGTCAGCTGAGTAGGTGAGGACAGGGTGATCGGAGGGATAGGTGGAAAGGTGTCTTCTGAAAATATTCAGTTGTTGAATAAAATTGGAAAATGCCTCAAGAGACGATTCCTGAGTTTGTATTCCAATCTTTTGTTCTACCTTTTCCATCGGCGTTCCCTCGAAAATTCCGTATGGGAAATTTCATTCGGCATCAAAAAAAATAGGCCAGGTCAGGAAAAGGCGAGAAGAAAAGCTTAAAGTCTGGCCATATTTTTTTTGGCTGATTCGGAGACTGTGCCATTGATGATGCCTTTTTCACTGGCCAGAATAAAATCTAATAACTGCCTTACATCATCAGTCACATTGTGGTTTTTTTCTATATATTCCAAGGCGCTGGAAAGCTTCATTCCAGAGCGAAAAATAATTTTGAAGGCCTCTTTTATTGCACGAATTCTCTGTGGGGAAAAATCGTTGCGTTGAAGACCGACTGAATTGATGCCTCGTGCTTTGTTGTCCCCATCACAGAGACAGAATGGCGGCAGGTCTTTTGAGATTCCGGCTTTGCCACGCATCATTGCGTAAGAACCTATGCGAACAAATTGATGTACGACAGTTTGACCGGACAACAGAACCCTGTCTCCCACAACTACATGACCTGCAAGAAGCGAACCATTGACGAGAATGTTGTTGTTTCCGATATGGCTGTTGTGGCCAACATGGCTGTTTACCATGAAGAAATTCTGATTGCCGATATGAGTGGTTGTTTTTTCCCGATTTCCTCTATGAACCGTAAAGCCTTCTCGCATGATATTTTTATTGCCGATTATGGTGTAGGATTCTTCTCCGTTATAGCCGATGTCCTGAGGGTCGTGACCGATAATAGCGTGGGGGTAAACCAGGTTTTTTTCACCCAGTGTTGTCCAGCGGGCGATATGTGCTCCGTGCATGATTTTTGTGCCTGCCCCGATAGCAACATCGGCATCAATAAAGACCTGGGGACCAATTTCCACATCATCTGCGAGTTGAGCGCTGGAATGCACAAAAGCACTGGGGTGAATGGCGGCCATAGCTTTGATCCCTTCTTTATGGGTTATTTTTGAAAAAATAGGCTATAATTTCACAGTTCGCTAAAATGCAATAACATAGTAAAAAGTGGCTTACAAGAATAATTTGGATGAAGAAAAATGCTTTTTTGGAAAATAAACACTCTGATGGCGGCGATTTCCGATTGAAATAAATTGTTGCAGGTTTGCGCCTGGTAAGCGGGCCAAAAGAAGGAGGTCTTATGATCAGTTTTGATCATGAAATGAAGGAAGAAGGTTTGCTGGCTTCAGCAAATCTGATTTGTATTGCTGCCCGAACGGCCCCGAAAGGCAAAGGGCGGGATCTTTTAACGACGGTTTTGGTCACCGCTGAGGAAAAGCTGAAGATTGCCGACAAAATGAGGGAGATCGCTTTGCGGGACAGTTTGAAGTTTTTTTCCCGGGACGCTGAGAATGTGGATCAAGTGCATGTGATGATTCTCATTGGAACTCGGGAAAGTCCTCTGGGTCTTCCAAATTGCGGGTACTGCGGTTTTAAAAACTGTGATGCTCTCCTGGAAGCGGGAGGTGTCTGCTCCTTTAACAGCGGAGATTTGGGCATTGCCCTGGGTTCTGCGGTAAGCCGGGCGGCTGATCTGCGCATCGACAATCGCATCCTTTACAGTGCCGGAAAAGCAGCGGTGGAACTTGGTATGCTTGGTGAGGATGTTCGTGTTGCTTTCGCCATACCGCTTTCAGCCACCGGGAAAAATCCCTTCTTTGACAGAAAGTAGAGGTCATGGACAATACAGGGGACGAAATCTTCGAGATAGTTGACACAGAGGACAGGGTCGTTGGTCAGGCCACACGTGCTCAGTGTCATGGCAACCCTTCACTAATCCACAGGGTGGCTCATATTCTGGTTTTCAATTGTCAGGGAAACGTTCTTCTTCAGAAGAGGTCTTTGTCCAAAGATATCCAACCAGGTCGCTGGGATACAAGTGTTGGTGGCCATTTGGCTCCGGGGGAGGGATATCTGGATGCTGCTTTTCGGGAGGGCCATGAGGAACTTGGTCTTGAGCATCCAGAGCTGACTTTCCTGTATTACTCCAAAATTCGGAATTCGCTGGAGGCGGAAAATGTAGCCACCTATCTGACAGTTAATGATGGCCCGTTCAAATTTGACCGTTGTGAAATTGATGAGTTGAGGTTCTGGAGCAGGGATGAAGTGGGGAAATTTTTGGGAAAAGATGTTTTTACCCCCAATTTTGAAGAAGAGTGGCAAATGTATTTAGAATGGGTTGCTGAATCCGACAATCCAATGTTGGCAGAAAACAGGAATTTGCCTTAACTGCCAACGTTCAAACCTGTCTAAAAAAAAGGCAATCCAGTAAAAAAAGAGCCTAAAAATTAAGCAGAAAAAATTCAATTAATAGACTTTTGCCCGAAATTTTATTTTTCTGAATAGAAAAAGCTTTTAAAACAAGTATGTTATAAAATTGTTTCTTTTTTAGATTTATTGGGCAAATTATTTGCTCTATTGATGAACCGAGTTGAGTTACTCTAAGTGCTGACAGGGTATTGTTGCAGGGCTAATTTCAATCCATCATTCGCAATTACTGCCACGTCTTAATTTGAAACACCATTTTTTCCGGGAGGATTCAAAAATATGAAAAAAATCGAATGTATCATCAAGCCTTTTAAACTGGATGAGGTCAAGGAAGCATTAAGTGAAATCGGTATCCAGGGGATAACCGTAAGCGAAGTCAAGGGATTTGGCCGTCAGAAAGGGCATACAGAACTTTATCGTGGGGCCGAATACGTGGTGGATTTTATCCCCAAAATCAAAATGGAAATCGTAATTTCAGATGACCTTGTCGGCAAGGTGGTTGAAACCATAGAGGAAGTGGCTAAAACTGGGAGGATAGGGGATGGGAAGATTTTTGTCCTTCCCGTCGAGGAAGCCATCCGCATCCGGACAGGTGATAAAGGCGAAGATGCTTTATAAGCGTCCCCCTTTTGATATACCCAATTAAACCAAGGAGAGAGAGGAAGAGAGATGACACCTACGGAAGTAATGCAATTTGTTAAAGAGAATGAACTGCAAGTCGTTGATTTCAAGTTTCTCGATTTTGTTGGGATCTGGCAGCATTTTTCAGCTCCGATAGCAGAATTGAGTGAGGAAACCTTTGAGGAGGGCCTTGGCTTTGATGGTTCCTCCATCCGCGGTTGGCAGCCGATTCACAACAGCGATATGCTGATCGTACCTGATCCGTCTACTGCCAAGATCGATCCTTTTGTTGCCAAGCCGACGTTGAGTCTGATTTGCAACATTGTCGACCCCATTACCCGAGAAGGTTATTCCCGCGATCCCCGCTACATTGCCCAGAAGGCAGAATCGTATCTCAAATCTGCCGGTATTGCTGATACGGCTTACTTCGGTCCCGAACCGGAATTTTTCATTTTTGACGATGTCCGTTATGCAAGCGATGTTAATCAATCTTTTTACGCTATTGATTCCAACGAGGGAATATGGAACTCCGGGCGCGAAGAATTCCCCAACCTCGGATACAAACCCCGCCACAAGGAAGGCTATTTCCCCTGCTCTCCCACCGACTCCCTAGTAGACCTGCGCAATGAGATGGTTGAGGAACTGCAGAAGGTCGGTATGCATATTGAATGTATGCATCACGAGGTGGCTACCGGTGGGCAGTGTGAAATTGATATGCGCTTCAACTCCCTGCTGGCCATGGGGGATGAACTGCAGTGGTTCAAATACATCATCAAGAACGTCGCCTACAGAAACGGCAAGACGGTTACTTTTATGCCCAAGCCCATCTATGGCGACAATGGTTCAGGGATGCACTGCCATGTGTCTTTATGGAAGGATGGAGCAAACATGTTTGCCGGTGACAGCTACGGCGGCTTGTCCAAAATGGGTCTCTATTACATCGGCGGGATTATGAAGCACGCCAAGGCATTGTGTGCTTTCACCAACCCGAGCACCAATTCTTACAAACGCCTTGTCCCCGGTTTTGAAGCACCGGTCAACCTGGCTTACTCCAACCGCAACCGCTCGGCATCCCTGCGTATTCCGGTGACAAGCAACCCCAAAGCCAAGCGCGTTGAATATCGGACTCCTGACCCTTCCAGCAACGGCTACCTCTGCTTTGCCGCCATGCTGATGGCCGGTCTTGACGGCATTGAAAACAAAATCGATCCGGGTGAGCCCCTGGATAAGGATATTTACGGCCTTTCCCCCGAGGAACTCAAGGATGTTCCCAAAGTGGCAGGTTCTCTTGAAGAGGCCCTCAATGCACTCGAAGAAGATCATGACTGGCTGCTTAAAGGGGACGTATTCACTCAGGATGTCATCGATATGTGGCTCAGCTACAAGCGTGAAAATGAAGTTGATAACATTCGTATGCGTCCTGTCCCCGCCGAGTTCGAGCTTTATTACGACTGCTGATTCTGCGGAGAAATAACTTTGAAAAACAAAAACCCCCTGATAAAGGGGGTTTTTGTTTTTCTCAATTTCAGTTGCAGGATTATAGAGCATTCTCAGCGATAAAGGTTTTAATCTTTTCGGAATCCGCATCTATTTCAAAACACCTTTCTTCTTTGTTTTCAATTCCCTGAAGGCAGTCCGGTCTTCCAGGATCTCTGCCGATAGCGAGGTTGACTGCCTGGCTGAATTTGGCCGGGTGAGCGGTTGCAAGGCAAATAAGGGGAATATTTCCAGAATTCGATGCCTGGCCGGCTTTTACCCCGACGGCGGTATGAGGATCAAGGATGTAACCCGTTCGCTGATAAAAGTCATGAATCATGGCCAGAGTCTCATCCTGAGTGACGGAAACGGAAGTAAAATCCCGGCCGATGTTGTTAATCTCTTCAGGATTGAATGTTAAACGTTGTGTTGTTTTTAAGCAATCCATTGCCTCTCGAACTTTTTCCGGATTTTCTCCATAGACAAAATACAGATAACGTTCAAAGTTGCTGGCCATCTGAATGTCCATAGAGGGGGAAATAGTCTCCTTGACAGCGCCCAAGGAATAATCCCCATGAATTACAAAACGGGTAAGAATGTTGTTTTCATTAGTTGCGATAACCAGTTGGCGAATGGGAAGGCCCATTTTTTTGGCAATGATAGCCGGCAAAAATATCACCAAAGTTCCCAGTTGGGACCGAAAAACAAACCTCTTCGGCAGGAGGTTTCGTGGTAGACTTTACCCCAGGCGTAAAAGTAATAATAGACGGTCTGGGCTAAAAGGCGGGCCCAGTTGATAGAGTTGATGGATGCCAGAGAGTAGCCGGGCTTTGAAGTTCCAGATCATTGAAAACCTGTTTGACAATGCTCTGGCCGTCGTCGAAAGGTTCCGCGAATGGCCAGGTTGAATACATTCGGGTCGGTAACCGTCGTCATTTGCAGCTTTCTGAATTGGCGAGACCTTACCCTTGGGGATGAAGAATAAATATATTGATGCCATTCTTGTTATTTTTCAGGCCGTAGATTGCTGCACTTCCCGTGTCCCCGGAGGTGGCTCCCAGGATGTTCATTTTTGCACTGGCGTTCTTTCACCAGGTCCTCGAAACAGGTTGCCGAGAAATTGAAGCGCCAGGTCTTTAAAAGCCAGGGTCGGTCCATGAAATAGCTCAAGAATGAAAAGTATCGTCCTTTTTGACGATGGGAGTAATTTCGGGATGTGTAGAAGGTCCTGGTAGGAACGGTCGATTATTTCTTTCAGCTGCTGTGAAGCGGCAGCCCCTCACGTGTAAAGGGACATGATTTTGAAGGCCAGATCCGTGTATGATAAGTTTGGCAAGAGTCCTTGATTTCCCCGAGTGAAAACACTGGAAAAAATTCTGGAAGCAGGAGGCCGCCGTCATTGGCAAGGCCCATCATGACCGCATCCTTGAATGAGCATATCTGTCAACCTTGACCGCGGGTGCTGACGTAACGCATGCGATGTTGGCTCCTTTTTAAATCATGAATCGTATCAACAGGTCGACATACTAGCAGGAATTTAGGGACTTCCTGTGAAGCTATTCAGAGAGCGCTTGAAGGGATTAAATATGGCCATCTGAAATCAGAGCCAATGTTTTTCTGTTTTGGATGAAACAATTCTTGAAAAATCAACCCCTGCTTTTTTTTAGGGTGTATTCCGGTTGGAGTTTCCTGAGCCTTTGCGTTGCAGTGGATGTACTACAAAAAATTACAAAAAAGTGATCTTTCAATTATTTGTTATATGATATTAATAGATTAAGTCCCCGAGTCCGATGGGGCGTTTGTCAAGGAGAATATCGATGAAACAGCTTTGGGCCCCCTGGCGTATGACCTATATTGAAGAGCCTTCCGGTGGTGATTGTATTTTTTGCGTCAAGGATATTGTCGGGGAAGATCATAATCGCCTGATTCTTAAGCGCACGCGCAATGTATTCGTGATGATGAATAAATTCCCTTACTCCAATGGTCATTTACTCATCGCCCCTTATCGGCATACCGCTATCATGCAGGAGTTGTCCGAAGCAGAAAATCTTGAAATTTTCCAACTCCTGGTTCTCTGCCAGAATGTTTTGAACGCGGTTTTTCAACCCGAAGGATTCAATATAGGCCTGAATCTAGGCAAAATTGCCGGTGCCGGGGTTGCGGAGCATCTTCATTTCCATGTTGTTCCACGCTGGAGCGGCGACACGAATTTCATGCCTGTCTTTTCGGATGTCAGGGTTATCCCCCAACACCTGGAGGTGACATATGAAAAGCTGCTCGATGGTTTTTCCAGAGTGTGATTAAAGTAATAAATCCTGAGAAAGATCTGGTCCTCAATGGTGAGGATTTAATTTTGTTAAAATGAAGCTATTTTTCAAAGATCGAAATATGGAAAGGAATTAAAGATAAATGATCGAACTTTTTCTGAAAGGAGGACCACTTCTTTACCCGATCTTTTTTTGTTCCATACTTGCTTTGGGGATTTTTCTGGAAAGATTGTGGGTTTTTTCCAAAGTCCGGAGAGGAGCTCAGGAGCTGGCCGGAGAGGTTGAAAAGCACATCACTAAAGGGGAGGGGGAGAAAGCTATCACTCTCTGCAAGAACTCTCGTAATCCTCTTGCAAGAATTCTTTTGACAGCTCTTGAGTTGGCTGGAAGCTCACGTGAACGCATAAAACAAGAAGTTGAAGAAGTCGGAGCCCTAGAGACCGTTGTCGTTAATCGCTATCTCGGCCTGTTGAGCACGATCGCCACCATATCGCCCCTGCTTGGACTCCTCGGCACGGTTATCGGAATGATACAGGCTTTCAATGTTATTGCCGTTCATGGTGTGGGCACCCCAGCCACACTCGGGGGTGGGATTTCTCAGGCTCTTATCACCACTGCGGCGGGACTGAGTGTTGCCATCCCTGCCATTCTCCTTCACCGTTATCTGGCCAGTCGTGCCGGGCTGCTGATCGTTAAAATCGAAGAGCATTCTTTACACATTGTAAACCTGGTATCCAATTAGTTTATGGCATTTCTGCGCAAAAAATCCGAAGACCCCAAAGTTGACCTCACCCCGATGGTGGATGTTGTTTTTCTTCTCTTGATTTTTTTTATGATTTCAACCACTTTTATTGAAACACCTGGAATTTCAATTAAACTTCCTCAATCCTCTTCGGACATGGTTGCCAAAACTCCTGAGGAGGTAAAAATTTATCTTTCCCGCGAGGGTGAGATTATCTATAAGGACGAAACGTTGTCGACGGAACAATTGTCATCCTTGTTATTGAGCTACCGGGGCAATGCCGCGTCCATGACATTTCTTTTATTGGCGGACCGGGATTCCAGGCACGGAAAAGTGGTTCAGGTTATGGACCTGGCACGGGAGGCCGGTTTTGGAAAACTGGCCATAGGCACGGAAAAAGAAATGGGGGAACCATGAGTCAGGATGTTCTGATTGGTATCGACTTGGGGGGAACCAATTGCCGGGCGGCTCTTGTCTCTCTGGATGGCGAAATTATCGTCCTGAACAAGGTCCCGACCAAGGTCAGCGAAGGGAGAAATCCCTTCCTTGCGCGCATTTTCCGTCTTTGTACCGATCTTCTGAATTTTGCCTCAAAAGAAGATATGCAGGTTCTTGGCATTGGGATGGGGGCTGCAGGGGTCATCAGTCCCACGGGGGTTGTTACTGTATCTCCCAACCTCGCACCTTTGAACGGTCTTCCGCTTGCGTCCGCTCTGGAGTCAGAACTGGGGCTCCCTGCTACTGTAACAAATGATGCCAATGCTATCGCTTGGGGAGAAGCTGAATTCGGTGCAGGACGCTTTTTTGAGTCTTTCTTGACCATTACACTTGGGACCGGAGTTGGAGGTGGCCTGGTGTTGGGAAAACAACTCTGGAAGGGGCCTGACGGCTCCGCTGGTGAGATTGGACATTTTGTTGTTGAACCTCAGGGCAGGCTTTGTCGATGTGGAAGTCGGGGTTGCCTGGAACAGTATGCATCGGCAACAGGGATCGTTAAGACCGTTCAGGAACTGTCCAGCCAAGGTGTGAAAACTCTCCTTGATGATATCATTGAGGGTGAGCTGACTTCTTCTAAAGTTTCAGAGGCGGCTCGCATGGGGGATCAGGTCGCTCTCTCCGCTTTTCACGAGGCAGGTATTCGTCTGGGGCAGGTTCTGGCCAGTGTTGCCAATCTCCTCAATCTGGATGGGGTTGTCATCACAGGCGGCCCGAGTGAAAGTCTCGATCTTATTCGTCCAGCACTCATTGATGAGGCCAGAAGCAGAGCCTTTGAAATCCCTTTTCAACGTATGCGCATTGTCCGCGGGGAACTGGGTGATGAGGCTGGTATTTTAGGCTCTGCCGGCTTGGCTCACGAAGAACTGCTCAATAAAAAATCAGAACAGCTACCTTGATATTCCCAGGGAAGGTTACGGGTTATGATGGTTGACGGAAATTCAGGATCTCCTGGCAGGTTGCCGAGTTTCTGCTGAAAGGAGAAATCGAATATGGCATTATCATTTTCTCTTTCAGAAGGGATTACTTCATTGGATATTTCCCTGGAAACCGTTATTGAAACGTTAGCTAGAAGTTCCCATAGTATCCTGAAACAGTCTATCAAAAAAATCACACCAAACTGTAATCCCCGGAATCTCTCGACTGACGCAATTTTTCAAGGAACCTGACGAGATTTCCTTTCCTTTTTTTCAATCCCTCTTTATATTCGTGGATATCCGTATGGGTGATTTCTGTCCCAAGATCAGAAATAGCTACTTCCAGTATCTCTTCCAGGAGTTTTTTTTCCTCGGGGTTGATGTTGATTTGTGGCATATCCCTTATCCTCCTTTTTGACTTTTCCCGCCGTTATTCTTTCCGGAAAATCCCAAAAATCAATTCATATGTTTAATTCTAATGGATGATTTCCTAATATCAATCGTGGACAGTCAGCTTTTAAAAATCTGATGAAGTTCCATTTAGGCATGGTCTTGGAATAACAAATTCAGCGATTAAGCTGTGCTGACTGTCGTAGTGACATGATCCGGATTATTTTCAGAATTTTCTGGAGATTCGCATCATTAGCGAGAATACCTTGAGGCGGGGTTTTGACCGGAGGTGGAGAGATAAATTTGTATTCAGAATAATGATACACCTTTTTATTTTCATCTAAGTTTTGATTGACTATCGATAAACCCTGAAGTTGCTCATTATTGAAAGCTTTTTTTTGGAATTAAATCTTGAGAAAAGTGTCGAAGAAAGTTACTATCCATAAGTTTCTATTCATTATATTTCAATATGTTTCAGTAGGGGGGGGGACGATATGAAAAAAGGGTTGGTTTTATGTTGTTGGATTATTCTTTTTGCAGTGTTGAGCACTGAAGTTTTTGGGGCCGGTTTTCATATTCACGAACAGGGTGCCAAGGCCATGGGAATGGCGAACGCCTTTGTGGCTCAGGCGGATGATCCTTCTGCATTATTTTTTAACCCTGCCGGGATCGCGTATCTGGAGGGCACCCAGATTAGCCTCGGTGTTACAACCATCATGGTTCCGGAAACGGAATTCGAGGGTACAACCAGTTTAGGAGGTGGAGCTCCTCTGGCTACAAATGAAAAGGCACGGAAAGATGTTTTTTTCCCGCCCAATTTTTACCTGACCCACAGCATGGAAAACCAGCCGATTTCCTTCGGCATCGGTTTTAACTCTATTTATCCGTTGGCCAAACGCTGGAAATCGACCAGCAACTTCAGGGATGAAATCAAAGAGATATCAATCAAACCTTTCAATGTTCAACCAACCGTTGCTTATCGTATTGACAAATGGAATCTCGCCATAGCCGCCGGACTTGATTACACCTATGCCCAGGTTTGGTTGGAAAAATCGCCTTATTCTCCTCTTGCGCCAGTTAACCTCGGGGATTTGGAAATCGATGGGGACGGAGATGGCTGGGGTTATAACTTCGGCATTCTGTGGAAACCGATCAAGCAGGTTTCGATTGGACTCGCTTATCGCAGCGAGATCAAACTTGATATCGACGGTGATGCCGATTTTTTGAGTTCTGGCGCTGGCCCTGCAAGTTTCAGTGGCGACGCCTCTACCGAGATCACCCTGCCCGATACCTGGAGCCTCGGTATTGCCTACAAGCCTAACGAAAGACTGACCCTGGAATTTGACGTAGACCGTTTCGGCTGGAGTTCTTATGATGAACTGGATATCGATTTAACCGGCTCAACACTAGGAGACCCGGCAGCAGTTCCCAAAGATTGGGATGATTGCTGGGCGTTCCGTTTTGGTGCCCAATACGGAGTTACTGAGAATTTGGATATTCGTGTCGGTTATGCTTATGACAATACTCCACAACCTGAAGAAACCGTCGGACCGGAACTGCCCGATGCCGACCGGCACAATTATACCTTTGGAATTGGTTATCGGGTCGGTAAGGCTACTTTTGATCTGGCTTATATGTTTGTTGATTTTAAAGATCGCAAAGTTGATAATGCCATTCAGTCTGGAACCTATAAGAGTGAAGCACACCTGTTCGGAGCCAACCTGACTTATAAGTTCTGATATGAATATTTGCCTTGGAAGAACTCTCGTTATTCACTCATTTCCTGTTACAATGAAACAGAAAATGCCTTGACATAACTTTGGAACTTCTGTTAAACAGATTATCATTTCAATGAATAGGCACGTAGCTCAGTGGGAGAGCACTACCTTGACACGGTAGGGGTCGGCGGTTCAATCCCGCCCGTGCCTACCATTTTCATTGAGAAAGAATGGTAACTTGCACGAGGCATCCGCGGATGCCTCTTTTCGTTTTGGAGAAACCCAATGGCAATTGAACTTGAATTCCCTGACGGTCAGAAAAAAGAATATCCTGTAGGTACCTGCGGTCGAGAAGTGGCTATCAGTATAAGCGAAAGGTTGGGAAAACAAGCTATCGCAGCCCGTCTCAATGGCGTGCTGAGGGACATTTCCACCCCGATTGAGAATGACGCCAAAATCGAATTGATCACTTTGTCATCAGATGATGGCCTTGATATTTACCGGCATACTGCTGCGCACTTAATGGCCCATGCGGTGAAGGATCTTTATGGGGATGACGTTCAAGTCACCATCGGCCCGTCCATTGAAAACGGTTTTTACTACGATTTTTATTCTGAAAAACACACATTTACTCCTGAAGAATTTGAAGCTATTGAAAAACGAATGACTGAATTGGCGGCTGCCGATCTCCCCATTCAGAGGGAAGAAATGGATCGCGATCAGGCCATCAGGCTATTCCGGGATATGGGTGAAGCTTTTAAAGTTGAACTGATCGAAGATCTTCCCGACGAGAAGGTGTCAATCTATCGCCAGGATGATTTTGCCGATCTTTGCCGCGGGCCTCATCTACCCTCGACCAAATATCTGAAAGCTTTCAAGCTTACCAGTGTTGCCGGGGCCTACTGGCGCGGTGATGAGCATAAAGCTATGCTGCAGCGGATTTATGCTACAGCTTTTCTGGATAAAAAAGCCCTAAAGGCTTATCTTCATAAGCTGGAAGAGGCCCGCAAGCGGGATCATCGCAAGCTGGGCAAGGAACTGGACCTTTTTTCATTCAGCGAGGAAGCTGGAGCAGGACTGGTCATCTGGCACCCCAAAGGGGCTCTTCTGCGGACTTTGCTCGAAGATTTCGAACGTCGCGAGCACTTGAAAAGAGGGTACGAGATTGTTATCGGGCCTCAAATTCTTCGCACTGAGCTTTGGAAAACCTCGGGACATTACAACAATTACCGGGAAAACATGTATTTTACCGAGGTGGACGGGCAGAGCTACGGAATCAAACCGATGAACTGTCTGTCCCATATGCTCATCTATAAATCGAAGTTGCGTTCCTATCGGGACCTTCCGCTACGCTTTTTTGAGTTGGGTACAGTGCACCGCCATGAAAAATCCGGGGTCCTTCATGGGCTTCTCAGGGTTCGTGAGTTTACCCAGGACGATGCCCATCTTTTCTGTACTCCCGACCAGTTGCATGAAGAAATTAAAGGGGTCCTGGGTTTTGTTCAGGACGTGATGGGAATTTTCGGTTTTGAGTATGAGCTTGAGGTATCCACTCGGCCCGAAAAGTCGATCGGCACGAAAGAGGATTGGGACCGTGCTACCAATGCCCTGATGGAAGCTTTGCGCGAAACCGGGCTGCCCTTCGACATCAATGAAGGGGATGGCGCATTTTATGGGCCCAAGATCGATGTTAAGCTTAAGGATGCTCTTGACAGGCGGTGGCAGTGTGCTACAATCCAGTGCGATTTTACCCTCCCTGAGCGCTTCGATCTGACCTATGTCGGGAAAGATGGGGAAAAGCACCGTCCGGTCATGCTCCATCGAGTTATTCTTGGGGCAATCGAAAGATTTGTCGGGGTTTTGATCGAACACTTTGAAGGGAAATTCCCCCTCTGGCTTTCACCGGTGCAGGCTGTAGTCCTCAATGTGACGGACAATCAGCAGAAGTATGCGGAGAAGGTCTTTTCGCAATTGCTGGATTTGGGGCTTCGAGTCAAAAAAGATTTTCGCAATGAAAAGCTGAGCTTCAAGATCAGGGAAGCCCAGCAGGAAAAAACCCCTTACATGCTTGTTATCGGGGATCAGGAAATGGCCGACGGGACTGTCACTCCCCGTTTTCGGACCGGGAAAAACCTTAATGCCATGACTCCGGCTGATTTCGCCGAACTGGTTTCCCGAGAGTGTGAAAGGCATCAATAAACCAAGACTGAGGAGGGTATCATAGCTAAATTAGAAACCAGAATAAATGAGGCTATTCGGGCAAAAGAGGTTCGGGTCGTCGATGATGAAGGCGAATTCCTCGGCATCATGAGTGTACCGGAAGCCTTGGAGGGTGCGAAAGAACGCGGGCTTGATCTTGTTGAGGTTTCACCGAATACGACGCCGCCCGTCTGCCGAATCATGGATTTCGGTAAATATAAGTACCAGGCCAGTAAACGCGCTGGTGAAGCCAAAAAGAAAACCGCCCGTATTGAACTCAAAGAAATTAAGTTTCGTCCTAAAACCGAAGAGCACGATTTTAATTTTAAAGTCAGGAATACGCGACGGTTTCTTGAAAGCGGCAATAAGGTTAAAATAACCATCATGTTCCGGGGCAGGGAAGTGACTCACCCGGAATTCGGCCGGATACTTTTGGAAAAGGTAGTTGCGGCAACTGAGGACCTGGGGCATGTCGAAAGCAAGGGCTACATGACGGGGCGGACCATGAGCATGGTTCTTGCTCCGGTAAAAAATAAAACCTGACAACGTTTATATGTAAAGCTGTTTATTAAGGAGAAAAAAATGCCAAAAATCAAGACCAACCGCGGCGCAGCCAAAAGATTCCGCAAAACCGGAAGCGGAAAAATTCGCCGCAATAAAGCATATACCAGTCATATCCTGACCAAAAAATCGACTAAAACCAAACGTAATCTGCGGCAGGCTACACTGGTTGACAAAAGTGACGAAAAAAACATCAGCAGACTTATTCCCTATCTCTGATTTCTGCTGTTGAAATAGCTTTTAACCACCGGTTGAACAGACCGAGAACTGAGGGGAATGTCTCCCCCTTTAGATCCGGCAACCTGAAACAAGACCTACGAAAGGAAACATCATGGCAAGAGCAAAACGTGGATTCAAAGCGAGACGCAGAAGAAACAAGGTATTGAAAATGGCCAAGGGGTTTCGTGGTGCGCGGAGCAAATTGTTTCGCAGTGCTGTCGAGGCCGTGGATCGTTCGCTTAAATACGCTTATCGCGATCGTAAAGCCAAAAAAAGAGATTTCAGGTCCTTGTGGATTGTGCGCATCAATGCCGCTGCACGGGAAAATGGATTGACATATGGAAATCTGATTCACGGCCTGAAAAAAGCCGGTGTTCAACTCGACAGGAAAGTTCTGGCGGAACTGGCTGTCACTGATCCTTCCGGATTTTCCAGCATCGTGGAACAAGCCAAGGCTCAATTACAGTAAACGTGAACAATCAAGAGATGGCGACGACCCATCTCTTTTTTCGTTGGTAAGCAAGTAATGGAAGCCTTTGGCTTCCATTACTTTTTTTTTGATTACAGGGAAGCGGGCTGAGAATATGAAACTCAAGCTGGATGAAATTTTAAAAAAGGCCAAAGAGCATTTTCTGCTGGCTGATAATGAAAATTCCTTGAACGATCTTAAAATAAGGTTCCTTGGGAAAAAAGGGGAACTTACCTCCGTGATGAAAGGGATGAGAGATCTTTCAGCCGAGGAAAGACCTCTTGTCGGAAAAATTGTCAATGAAATCAAGGAAGAATTGGAGGCGCTATTTTCCATTCGCCAGAGGGAAATTCATTCGACGGCTCTGGAGCAAAGGCTTCAGGAAGAAAAGATCGATGTGACGCTCCCCGGGCGGCGGGTCATGAGAGGTTCAAAGCATCCCATAACCCTGGTTACCGAGGAAGTGAATGAAATTTTTTCTACCCTGGGTTTCGGTATTGTTGAAGGCCCGGAAATCGAAAACGATTATTATAATTTCGAAGCTTTGAATATCCCCAAAAATCATCCTGCCAGGGATATGCAGGACACCTTTTATGTCTCTGAGGATATTGTTCTCAGGACGCATACCTCCCCGGTTCAGATTCGGACCATGCTCAGTCATCAGCCACCGTTGAAGGTCATTGCGCCCGGCACGGTTTATCGTCGGGATTCGGACATAACCCACAGCCCCATGTTTCATCAGGTCGAAGGGTTTCTTGTCGACAAAAAAGTTACCTTTGGAGACCTTAAGGGAACCTTGCAGACTTTTTTAAACCGTTTTTTCGGCAAAAAAATCGGGGTACGCTTTCGCCCTTCCTTTTTCCCCTTCACTGAGCCGAGTGCCGAGGTCGATATTCAGTGTGTCATCTGTAGTGGAAAAGGATGTCGTGTCTGTAAAGATACGGGATGGCTTGAAATCCTTGGCTGCGGCATGATTGATCCTGAAGTTTTCAAAGCTGTCAATTATGACTCCGAGGTTTTTTCGGGTTATGCTTTCGGCGTCGGTTTGGAACGCCTGTCCATGCTAAAAAACGGGGTCAGTGATTTGCGCCTCTTCTTCGAAAATGACATCCGCTTTCTAAGTCAGTTTTATTAAAAACAGTATGTTGCCTTTCAATAGTTAATTAAGGAAATTAATAGATGATAGTCACCTGTAACTGGTTGAGGGAATTTGTTGATTTTGATTTTTCGCCTGAAGACCTTGCCCACAGAATTACCATGGCTGGACTTGAGGTGGAGGCCGTTAAAAAGCTGGGTGAGGGCCTTGACAGCGTTGTTGTTGCACGCCTGAAGTCGGTCGAGGCCCATCCTGATGCTGAAAAGTTAACCCTTTGTGTGGTTGAAACTGGCAACGAAGAAGTTCAGGTTGTCTGTGGCGCACCGAACCACAGAACCGGGGACATGGTGGCCTTGGCCCAAGTTGGAACTGTTCTGCCCGGCAATTTTAAAATCAAGAAAAGTAAAATTCGCGGTTGTGAATCGATGGGGATGCTCTGCTCTGAAAAGGAATTGGGACTTGCTGAAGAGTCGGACGGAATTATGATCCTGCCGCAGGACCTTTCGTTGGGGGCGCCTGTTTTCGATGCCTTGCAGATGAAGGATGTTCGTTTAGAAATCGGGCTTACTCCAAATCGCTCTGACTGTCTGAGTGTTCTTGGCGTTTCCCGGGAGGTTGCAGCTCTTGCCTGCCAGCCTCTTCGCTTTGACAGGCCAAACGGTCCTGTTGGTGAAGGGGATATCAATGCGGAAACCTCCATCATGGTCGAAGAGTCGGAACGTTGCCCACGTTATACAGCGCGCTTGATTCATGGTGTCAAAATTGGACCTTCTCCCGGTTGGTTGGTGCGGCGCCTTGAAAACGTCGGGGTTCGCTCCATAAATAATGTTGTAGACGTCACTAACTTCGTCATGATGGAACTTGGCCAGCCGCTTCATGCCTTTGATTTCAACCTTCTCCGGGAAAAGCGGATTGTTGTTAAAAGGGCGGCTTTGAAAGAGGTCTTTACGACTCTTGACGGCAAGGAATATGCGCTATGCGAAGATGACCTTGTGATTTGTGACGGCGAGGGAGCAGTAGCCCTGGCCGGTATCATGGGTGGGGAAAACTCTGAAATTGAGGAGTCGACCACGGATGTGTTACTCGAAAGCGCCTATTTCGACCCGAATACGGTTCGCAGAACCAGCAAACGTCTCGGGATTCATACGGAGGCATCCCATCGTTTTGAAAGAGGGATCGATCTCGATTTGGTGCCGGCCGCTCTTGAGCGGGCTACGCAATTGATTGTAGAAACCGCTGGTGGGAATGCGGCAAAGGGGATGATAGATGTTTTCTCTCCCCCGAAAAAGCGTCCCGACGTTTCTATCTCCACTGAAAAAACCAATGCTCTTCTGGGGGTTGAACTTCAGACTTCTGAAATTAAACGGCTTCTTGAAAGCATCGGACTGCGGGTCAAAGACTCTTCCGCAGAACCGGGAGCTATTCTGCAGGTCGAGGTGCCGGGTTTTCGTCATGATCTCGAACGTGAGGTCGATTTAATTGAAGAAGTTGCCCGGTTGCACGGTTATGACGATATACCCGCCACCCTTCCGTCCGGCGAGATTGAATCATGGCTGATTCCCGCAATGAGCAAGCCGGCAGCCAGAATTCGAGAGGCCCTTATAGGGCGCGGATTTTCCGAGGTGGTTAATTATTCTTTTGTCACCCCGCAGTTCTGGGACCGGATTCTTCTTGCCGATGATGATCCGCGCAGAAGCAATATCAAGCTCCTTAATCCCCTGACTGAAGAACAGTCGGTGATGAGGACCACATTGGTGCCTAGCCTTCTGGAAACTGTTTCTAAAAATCTGGCTTATCGTTCAATTGATTTGAAATTGTTCGAAATGCGGCCGGTTTTTGAGGTTCTCGAAGGGGAGGAAACCCCGCTCGAAAAATTGACTTTGAGCCTGGCCATTTGCGGGCGCAGGGAGCCTGAAGGATGGGCACAGAGTAATGAAGGAGCTGATTTTTTCGAACTTAAAGGTGTTGCGGAAGATATTTTTGATCTTTTCGGCCTGACGCGGACATCCTGGGATGGTAGTTCCTGTGAGCCTTTTTTCCATCCCGGAAAGTCATGCACTTTGAAAGCAGGGGGGAATGTTCTTGGACGGATGGGCGAAATTCATCCCAAGGTGCTGGAAAATTTCGAGATCGATGTTCCGGTTTATATGCTCGAACTGGATGTGGACACCTTGCTCAGGGCTGCCGGCAAGAGCAGAAAAATCTTGATACCGTCAAAGTTTCCGGAAACCCAGAGAGATACGGCCTTTATGGTGGACCATAGCGTCGATGCGCAAGGGGTTTTTGACACCATTCGCGGTATTAAGAGCCCTTACCTGAAGAATTATGTTCTTTTTGACCTGTACCGCGGCAGCGGAATCCCCGAAGGGAAAAAGAGTCTGGCCGTGCGCATTCGTTATGGCTCGGATGAAAGAACCCTTACCGACGAAGAAGTCAACAAGGTCCATCAGAAAATTGTCGATTCTCTTTGTAATCGTCTAGGTGCTGAAATTCGTTAAAATTTTGAGTTGCTAACCCTGCTATCCTATGGTATAGAATCTTGTAATATCAATCACATATACTTTGCATTCAGGAGGGGGTATGACCAAAGCGGATATAATTGAAAAAGTCTATCTAAAAACCGGCTTTTCTAAAAAAGAGTCCGCTGAGATTGTCGAGCAAGTATTTGACTTGGTGAAGACGACTGTGGCCAAAGGGGAAAAAATCAAACTGGCCGGGTTTGGAAACTTCGTCGTAAAGGAGAAAGCAACTCGGCGTGGACGGAATCCTCAGACCGGCGAGGAAATTGAAATCTCTTCCCGAAGGATCCTCACATTCAAACCGAGCCAGGTCCTGAAAAGTGCGATTAACGGTGGAGAGGAAAGCTAAAAGAAAGTTTGCCTGAAATATGGACTCCAGAATTCCGGATAAACTTTACTTTAAAATAGGCGAGGTAGCCGATATCGTCGGAGTAAAGCCCCATGTCCTGCGTTATTGGGAGTCTGAATTTAGCCGTTTTCGCCCCTCTAAAAGCTCAAAAAATCAGCGACTTTACCGACGTCAGGACATTGAGATGGTCCTGCGGGTCAAGGATCTTCTGTACAATCAGGGTTTCACCATAGCCGGAGCTAAGAAAAAGCTGCGAGAGAACATTCCCAAAGCTTTGACTCAAGAAATTGGAACCCAGCCTAAGGAAGGGAGGGAAGACGCCCTTCTCAAGGAGATCCGGAATGACCTTATCAACCTCAGGGTTGCCCTCGGCGGACGGTTGTTCCCGAACTGAGGAAGTCGGTCTTCTGCAGAGACCCCGCATTGTGGATTCTTTCGTCAAATTCCAAGAGTTACTTCTTTCGAGAGCCTACCTTTTTAACAAGCCGTAATTAATTTGATGAGCATCCCGGCGATGCTACTAAGGTTTTATGGATTTTTCCATTGCACGCCGCAATATGGTCGAAAGACAGCTCAAGGCTCGAGGTATAAAAGACCTTCTTGTCCTCGAAACCATGCTCCAGGTTCCGCGCCACCTTTTTGTTGAAGACGCCCTTCAAAACCAGGCTTACAGTGATTACCCGCTCCCTATTGGGGAAGGTCAGACCATATCCCAACCTTTCATCGTTGCATTAATGACCGAAGCACTTGGCTTGAAAGGGGAGGAGACAATTCTCGAAATTGGTACCGGCTCCGGCTATCAGGCCGCTGTCCTGGCAAAGATTGTTTCCAGGGTTTATAGTGTAGAACGTAATGTGAATCTCGCACGAAGGGCGCGGTTGATCTTCGATCGCAGCGGAATTCGCAATGTTGTTGTCAAAGTTGGAGATGGCTGTCTCGGCTGGGACGAAGAGGGTCCTTTTGATGGGATTGTTGTCACCGCCGGTGCTCCTGCCATGGTCGACTCGTTGAAATATCAGCTGGCCCCGGGAGGGCGTCTGGTCATACCCGTTGGCCCAAGTCAGGAACAGGATTTAAAGCGTCTTACACGGGTGTCGGAAGATGAATTTCATGAAGTGAACCTGGTTAAATGCCGTTTTGTCCCTCTTGTGGGTCAATATGGCTGGAAGGACGTGAATTCTTCGTAATGTTCAGACGACTCTACGACTGGGTTCTTCACTGGGCTGACACTCCCTATGGTGTCCCCGCCCTGTTTTTTTTATCTTTTGCAGAATCATCCTTTTTCCCCATTCCCCCGGATGTCCTGCTGTTCCCTCTCTGTCTTTCCAAACCGCTCAAATCGTTTAAATTTGCTCTTGTAACTTCTCTGGGTTCTGTTTTCGGTGGGGTTGCCGGTTATCTGATCGGCTATGCTGTCTGGAGCCTCGTGGGTGCTTTTTTCTTCAGCTATGTTCCCGGTTTTTCCCAGGAAAAGTTCAACCTGGTTCAGGAACTCTTTTCCCAATATAATTTCTGGATTGTTTTTGTCGCCGGATTTACTCCCATTCCGTATAAAGTTTTCACGATCGGTGCCGGGGTTTTCAAAGTCAGCTTCCCGCTTTTCTTCCTGGCTTCCGCTTGCAGTAGGAGTTTACGGTTTTTTTTACTGGCAGGGCTGGTGTACTTTTTCGGCGATCCGATGAGAAATTTTATTGATAAATATTTCAACCTCCTGACCTGGACCTTTTCCATTCTGCTGGTGGGTGGCTTTCTCCTTTTAAACCTATTATAATATTTGCACATTAGGTATAGGAGTCAGCTGATTGTCGAGGGGGCAGAATCTTTTCCAAAACAATTGGACAAGATCCGTGAATCATGAAATTTTTCTCTAACCTGTTTTTTCGATATAACCCAGGGATGGTTTTACTTAGTCCTGTACTACTGGTTGTTGCTCTTCTATCGCTCGGATGTGTCAAGGAGGGGATCTATCATTCCGTGAAAAAAGGGGAAACTCTTTATCGGATCGGAAAAACTTACAATGTTGATCCAGACCAACTCGCCAGGGCGAACGGAATCTTTTTTGCCCGCAACCTGCAGGCCGGTCAAAGGCTTTTTATCCCTGGCGCGGACAGGGCACGGCGTGTCATACCTTACGCTGAAAAGCAGACGGTCTCCACAAAAGTAATTACCCGGAAGCCCCTTTCATCTGTCAGCAAAAAGAAGAAACAACCCACCAAGCCAACGGTCGTTGCCAAAAAACCCTCAACTAAAAAGGCTACGAAAGCAAAAATAACTCCCAAAGTGGCAGCCAGGAAAATGAATTTTTCCTGGCCCGTCAAAGGCCGGGTTTTGCGGCCGTTCAATCCCAAGGGGAAGTTCCCCTGCCGGGGGGTTGAAATCTCCGCCTCCTCCGGAACCCCTGTCCGCTCCGCCGGTGCCGGTCGCGTTATTTACAGCGGCAATGGTATCCGTGGCTATGGGAACCTTCTTATTCTGGAACATGAAGATTCTTTTTTTACGGTTTACGGATTCAATCAGAAAAACCTGGTTCAGACCGGTTCTTTCGTTGGGGATGGAGAAAAAATTGCCTTGACCGGCAGTCCCCCCGACGGGAGAAGCCCTCGCCTTCATTTTGAAGTTCGGCGGGGAAACGAGGCGGTCAACCCCAGAATATTCTTGCCATGAAAGGTTCCATCACCTACACTTTGATTCTGCATTTTCAACAACCAGGGAGAATTTGTCATGGATGAAATTGAAGATTTGGATCGTGTTGGATTCGAGGGCGGGTTGACCAAGGATACTTCAGACGAAGTGGAAGAAGAGGAGGAACAGGCAGGCAGCGAGGAGAAGGAAGTAGCTCCTGAACCCCAAGAACATTCCGATGATGCCATCAAGCTTTACCTCAAAGAGATTCAGGCCACCAAACTTCTTACCGCCCAGGATGAAAGGGATCTTGCCCAGCGTATTTCTCTAGGCGATCAGGCGGCCCGCAACCGCATGATTGAGTCCAATTTGCGCTTGGTTGTCAAGATTGCCAAACGTTATATGAACAGAGGGCTACCTTTTCTGGACCTGATCGAAGAAGGGAATATGGGGCTCATCAAGGCGGTGGAACGCTTTAAAATCAGCAAGGAATGCCGTTTTTCCACCTACGCAACCTGGTGGATCCGGCAGTCGATTGAGCGTGCCATTGTCAACCAGAGTCGGACCATTCGGGTTCCAGTTCACGTTTCCGATGACATTAACAAACTAATCAAGGTTACCAGGGAACTTATCACCGATTTTAACCGCGAACCCAAGCCTGATGAAGTTGCCGAAGCCATGGGGGTTGAGGTTGCTTACGTCACACGCCTCATGGTGCTGGTTAATAAAACCTATTCCATCGAGCGGCCCATGGGCGAAAATAATGACTACAGTCTTATGGATACCCTGGAGGATTCTTCTTCCGTTGATCCGGCGTCTTTTGTCGAAGATATCAATAAATATTTGTGTGTCTCAGAATGGTTGAGTCAGCTGAACGAAAATGAAAGAGAAATTCTCACCTTGCGGTTCGGGCTTGAGGATAAGGATCCCCAGACCCTGGACACGATTGGGCAGCAGTTTGGTGTAACCCGTGAGCGTATCCGCCAGATTGAAGCAAAAAGCCTTGAAAAACTAAAAAAAATCAGGGAAGACAGCCACATTCTTGACGATTTTTCCGAGGATGGTTAAGGGCTTGAGCGGAGCTTAGGAAACACGACAATAATCCTGTGAACTCAGGTTTCAGAAAATTCATGCCGAAATCAACATTCTCTTGGCCCCGTAGCTCAGATGGATAGAGCAACCGCCTCCTAAGCGGTAGGCCGCCCGTTCGAATCGGGCCGGGGCCGCCAACTTAACAGGCACTTGGAAAACAAATAAATAAATCTGAATTAAAAACAGGTTTTAAAAGATTCCAATACAGGAAAGCCTCACGGTTTAAGCTCGCCGTGGGGTTTTCATCGTTATTGATAACCAGTTTTGTATTCTGCTGGTTTAGCATTAAAAATGTTTAACCCTTGATAAACCACGGTACGTGTCCTCGAAAGAGGTCCACTTTTTGATTGTTGAAAAGTCTTAAAGCTACTTATTTTTTACTTTTTCTTCACGATTTTAAATTTAAGAAAAGGAGCCCTAATGTCCGAAAAATTCGACGAATTGATTTCAAAGTTTATGATACTTCATCGCGAACAGGCCGATATGACACTTCGCCAACAGGGGCAGCTGAACGGGATAACAGTTGTTCTATTTGCTCTTATTCATACACTTACGGAAGATTCTCCAAAATTTCGAGATAAACTGGCATCTCGCATGAAAGATTTTTCTCCCAAGATGAAGGATGATTCCCTGCCGCTTCATGATGAAATACTCGATTTTTTCCTAAAACATTTTGGAGATAATCCGAACAACCTATCGCAAAAACCGCCATGGCTTCGGGGGGTGATTCAGGGTGGTTGTACTGAAGACGATGGGATCCAACAGGGGTGCTCAACTTTTTGTTTATGAAGGATGCACTCTGGTGAAAATGAATTTTGCAGGCAGAAAATCGTTAGAGAAGATAAGAGACTCAGAACACAATTCAACGCAACCATTCGATTGAAAAAACAAAATTTATACGCAGGGTTGTTCAATTTATCGGAGTCTGTATTTATTGTGACCCTTTGGGAAAAGTTTTACTCAAAAAAGTGTTTTTCGTATTCGGCCATCAACTCTGATCGCAGGTCATGTAGTCCACGGCTCATGGAAACTTTATAAAGATGGGGATTCTGAAGTCGGAGGGAACCTTCGGGGAGGCGGGAGAGCTGGTCGTGACAGTAGTCGGCAATTTTCTCCAGGGGAGGCAAGTCGATTTGAATCGTTCCCTTGTTCATAACCGGATGGCGAATATTCTCAAGTCGTGTTTCCGGAGATATCTTTTTGTAGCGTAATGGGTTGGTGGGATCGTAGACGGTAGCACCCGGATGAATTGTCTCGTTTTCGCGGCAAAGAACGTCCTGCTCGAAACTTCCGTCCGGCCCGATCACTCGATAGATGATTTTCCGGTCCGGAAGGGTGGCCTTGGCAATGTCGCTGGTCATTTTGAGTTTTGGTTGACCTTCAAAACGGACCAGTTTGTAGACTCCTCCAAGAGCGCCTCCTCCCGATCCCATGCAGGTTGCCAGCTTGGTACCGACCCCGTAAATATCGACCTGACCCCCTTCACTGCGAATCGATTGGATGACAAACTCATCCAGTTCGCTTGAAACGACGATTTTGACATCAGGGAACCCTGCCCGGTCAAAAGCCGTCCGGGTTTTTTTGCTGAGATAAGCGAGGTCGCCGGAATCGAGTCGAACACCAATAAGTTCGTGTCCTTTGTCACGGAGCTTCTGTGCTATGATGAGGGCATTAGGTAATCCGCTTTTCAGGGTGTCATAAGTGTCAATCAGAAGAATGCAACTGTCGGGAAAACAGTCGGCGTAGGCCTGGAAAGCGGTCAATTCATCTGGAAAAGCCATGATCCAGCTATGGGCATGGGTCCCCTTGACCGGGATGCCGAATAACTGTCCAGCCCAGACATTGCTGGTGCTTCGCACGCCGCCGATATAAGCGGCCCTGGCCTCTCCTAACCCGCCATCCGGGCCATGTGCACGACGCAGACCAAACTCGAGAACCATGCTTTTTCCGGCGATGGTTTTAATGCGGGCGGCTTTTGTTGCTACCAGGGTCTGGAAATTAATGATATTCAGTAATGCCGTCTCGACCAGTTGAACCTCAGCCAGCTTTCCCTCCACGGTTAAAAGCGGCTCATTGGCAAATACCACGGTTCCTTCTGGTGGAGCGGTTACTGCTGCTTGGAATTGGAAATCTGCCAGATAATTGAGAAAATCTTCTTGGAATATACCGAGACTGTTGAGATAGTCGATATCTTCAGAAGAAAAACGAAGTTGGGAAAGGTATTTCAGAACGGGCTCAAGGCCGGCAAAAATGGCATAACTTCCGTGAAAGGGGTTCTTGCGGAAAAACAGGTCGAAAACAGCTTCTTTTTCATGCATTCCCTCTTTAAAATATCCAGCCATCATGGTCAGTTGATAAAGGTCAGTTAAAAGAGGTGAATATTTGAAATCAAACATGCCGTTTCTCCGGGCGGTGTGGCGGTAAAGTTGGTTTTGTGTGAGCTTTGGCGGCGAAACTGCCGATTGCCTGGCATTTCATACCGTATAAGCTCCTTGTCGTTTACATGGTTTTGAAAAAAACTTTTTGGGATCGTTATTTTCAGAGAATAAAGTTATTCAGATTGTAAATAAGTTCACTGGAAAAATTGATAAAAAAATTGCAATCTCATGCTCAGAGACCGAACCAGGACAAGGCCAGGCCCCCCAATCCATAACATAGAACAACAATACTAAGGAAACCCAGCCATTTGAAAAGAGGTGTAGATTCGGGGCTGACCCCGGGGTGGAGAGGGAAGATGAGGCCAACAAGTGCTCCACCGAGTGCTCCGCCCATGTGACCGGCATTGTCTGCGCCGACAACCAATCCGAAAACGAATGCAAACACTGCCCATTGAACCATGAAGTTTCGCTGTTGCAGAGCCATGGGGTTTCCGAGGCGATGAAAGAAAACAATGGAAAAACCGATCAGTCCGAAGAGGGAACCCGAAGCACCAACCACCGGTGTCAGCGGATGCCAGAACAGACCGGCCAAAGTGGCGGTTAAGGCTGAAAAGACGTATAAAATCAGAAAAATATTTTTTCCAAGCTCCCGCTCCACAGGTCTACCAACCTGGAGGAGGACGACCATATTAAAGCCAAGATGGATGATACCTGCGTGAGTGAAGGCGTAGGTGATGCAACGCCACCACTCCATTTTCTGGAAAACGAGAGGCCATGCCTGGGCACCCATGTGAAGAAGAAGGCCTGTGGGAGGTGAGAGGACCGGTTTCAGTCCGAGACCGGCCAGAGTTCCGATTATAACCATCATTGTGAAAAGTATTAGATTGGCATAAATGATCAGGTGAGCCCAGGAGAACTCTGGTCTCCCTTTAAAGTTTTTAAAACGATTTATCATGGGGTAACACTTCACTGGAGGAATAGGTTAATGGTTAATAGAAATTGAAATTCGTAGAAGTAAGTTTAATTTCCACGTAAGTCCTGTTAAATATTTCAAAAAAACGAAGCCTAGGCAAGGTATTATTACATTTGTTACGTTTGGCAAGTCCCAAAAGGAGGTTATTTGCGGTTTCTATCAGGTTCGGGTTGCAAGAATATTCCCTCAAAGGGATAATGAAACACAGGTATCCAACTCTCAGGAATTATGAGGAATTTGTCCTGTAGATAAATGACCCAAATTGAAAGGAGCAGAAAAATGGCTCTTGAAACCATTAATCCCGTTACGGGAGATTTGATTCAAAAGTACCAGGAGTGGACCCTGGAAAAAACGCAGATTGTTTTGGAAAAGGTACATCAGGCCTGGCCTGTTTGGGCTTCAAAAGCGTTTTCCGAGCGTTCCGCTATTCTGTTTCAGACCGCCGAGGTTTTACGTCAGGAAAAAGAACAATTAGCACGGATGATGACCCTTGAAATGGGGAAGCCGATATCGGAGGGCAGGAGTGAGATCGAAAAATGTGCCACGGTTTGTGATTACTACGCGGAAAAGGCTGAACGTTTTCTCGCACCCAAGGAGATTGAATCTGATGCAACCCGTTCCTATGTCGCCTTTCGTCCCCTCGGGACTATTCTCGCCGTCATGCCCTGGAATTTCCCCTTTTGGCAGGTGTTCCGCTTCGCTGCTCCGGGTCTGATGGCTGGAAATGCCTGCGTTCTAAAACATTCTTCCAATGTACCCCAATGTGCTCAGGCCATTCAGAATATTTTCGAACAGGCCGGATTGCCGAAAAATGTTTTCAGGACTCTGATGATTGGGTCGGCGCAGGTCGAAGCGGTTATTGAAAGTCCTCATGTTCAGGCAGTGACCCTGACAGGGAGTGAACATGCAGGACGCAAGGTTGCGGCCAAGGCCGGGGAAATGTTAAAGAAAACGGTGCTTGAATTGGGCGGAAGTGATCCATTTGTTATCCTTGAAGATGCTCAACTTGACGGCGCGGCCAAGGTCGCTGCTCAGGCGCGCTGCATCAATTCCGGGCAGAGCTGTATTGCCGCCAAGAGGTTTATCGTTGTTGAAAAGGTGTACGATCAGTTTTTGGCATGCTTTCAGGATGAGATGAAAACACTGATGGTTGGAGACCCCGGAGAGGAAACCACCCAGGTTGGTCCACTTGCGCGCCGCGACCTGGTCGATGAGCTACAACAACAGGTTCAGAGTTCGGTTGATCGGGGTGCCAGAATCGCCCTTGGCGGGCATCCGCTTAACAGTCCCGGCTTCTTTTATCCCCCCACTATTCTAGTGGACGTTAAACCGGGAATGCCCGCTTATGACGAAGAGTTTTTTGGCCCTGTCGCTAATGTGATCAGGGTGGAGGATGCTGACGAGGCCTTGGATGTTGCGAATGCCGTTCCTTTTGGCCTTGGCGCATCTGTATGGACGGAAAATCAGGACATGATTAAACGTTTTTCCACGTCTTTGAAGTGCGGAGCCGTTTTTTTTAACGGGCTGGTAAAAAGCGATCCACGCCTTCCTTTTGGTGGCGTGAAAAATTCAGGATATGGCCGTGAACTCTCCAGTTTCGGCATTCGTGAATTCGTTAACATCCAGACAGTGTGGGAAAAATAAACTTTTCCCGAAAAAGGATGGTTTTTTAATTCAAGTGGAAGTGTTGTTTCTACGCACAAATCTGCCGCAGAATAATGACAACAGGAAAAAATTGAGGATTGATTTGCATGAATACGCCTATAAATTATGAGTGTTTAGGGATTGAAGGATTTAAAAAACAGCCGGATGGGCTCTTTTTTGTGAGGATGAAAATTCCTGCCGGTGTGCTCTCCGCAGTACAGGCCGAAAAAATTGCCGATATTGCAGAAAAATTTGCTCGCGGTGGCATTCATCTGACCATTCGTGGAAACATGGAAATTCACGGCCTTTCGGAGAGGAATATTGCCGAAGTTTACCGTGAACTGAAAGCAGTTGGGCTGGAGCTGCGGGGTGCGACCGGGGGGGCTGTGCGCAGTGTTTCCTGTAGCAGCGTCCTGTCCGAGCGATTTCCTCAATGCCAGATTCTGGCCGGGAAAATTCAGCGATATTTCACCGGCAATCCTCACTTTGAAGGAGTCCCGAAAAAATTCAAAATAGGGGTGGAGGGCTGCTATCAGGACGCCTGTCACCTTATCCAGGATGTCTGTCTGGTTTACAGCGGGGAGTCTGCAGGAGAAAAAACCTATGATGTCTGGCTCGGGGGTGGCCTTGGGAAAAAGCCCGTAGCGGCATTTCTTTACCGTCAGCATCTCCCCGAAAAACGGATTATTCCAATGATTGAGGCTATCCTTGAAATCTACATGGCCAAGGCAGAGATCGGCAAAAGGCTGAAATCCCTGATTCAGGAAGAGGGCAGAGATATCTTCCTTCAGGAACTCGATAAAAATGTTGCTCGCAGAAAAGACCTGCCCTTATCCATGGCTTTCGATCAATGCCTGACCTCCTCTCCAGCTCAGCCTGCTCGGGGCAAACTCGTCGTGCCGATCCTTTTCGGGCAGTTATCTTCATCATCACTCCGAACCCTTAGCAATTTTGCTGAAAAATACAGCAATAATTTTTTTGTCTTGACCTCCAACCAGAACATCGTTTTTTTCATTCCCAGCCTTGAAAATGAGACGGCGGCCATAAAAGATCTGCAGAAAGCTGGATTTCTTCATGAGGGACAGATGCGGGGGATAAATTTTCGCACCTGCCCCGGGAATCATGAATGTTCACGAGGCCTGATTGCCACCCGCGAAGTCGGCGAGCAGATTATTTCCAACCTGGAGGATAATGGACGGGCTTTGAAAGTGGCGCTTGCCGGCTGTTCCAATTCCTGTGTCCGGCCTCAAACAGCGGATGTCGGGATTGTGCCTAAAGGCAAAGGTCCTAAGTATGATATCTATCGTCGCCATGGAGAGTCTCTTGGGACGGTTGTTCATAAAGGGCTTGATTCCGAACAACTTCTGAAAGTTGTTCGAGAAATCAGTTAACCCTTTGATATTCTACCTGGAGAGAGTTTTGACTTAATTTAAAACGAGCCCCTTAGTGCCCAACGAAAAATTCTTTAGGATTTTCATGCTTTTTCGGTCGCTGACAACGATACTTGCCACTTTTTTTCTGACAATATTTTTTGTTCTTCAAGCTCAAGGTTCTTCTTCTTTGCAGGAGCAGAAAATTCCCGTCGAAGAAATCCTTTTTCAGGCAGATGAGTTTGCCAAAAATGCAGTAGGAATGGACTCTTTCCACCTTGAGGGAGAGACATTATCTTTTTATCAACAACGAGATTATTCGCCTGCCTGGCTGGTGGATAACACACTCTCAAGCAATGCGGAAATTATTCTCGACTATTTACGGGCTTCTTTTGAGGAGGGATTTTGTCCTGAGGATTATCATTTGAGGCAGATCGAAATACTGATCGCTCTCAACCGTTTTGGGAAAAAACAGTGGGGTTTAAACAATCCCTATTGGCTTGGCCGTTTGGACATTCTTTTAACCGATGCTTTTATGCTCTACGCTTCGGATTTCATTCATGGAAGGGTCCATCCTCTGGATGTCGATAACCGCTGGCGGTTCAATAAGAACAGGCCTGGTATGGCGAAACTCCTGCGTTTCGCTCTGGAAAATCAACAGGTTTCCCAGGTTCTGGAAAAGCTCAAACCCTCATTCCCTGGTTACCGGCGACTTGTCGCCGGTCTCAAAAAATACCGTGAGTTAGCTGCTGAAGGGGGCTGGGAGAGGCTTCCCCTAGGCCCTTCTCTCCGCGTCGGCGAGCGGGATCCACGCGTTCTCCTGTTGCGCCATAGGCTTTCAATTACCGGGGAGCTGGATGGTTTGATCGAACAGAGTTCCGACTTATTTGACAGCTCCCTTCGAACCGCCCTTATCCGCTTTCAACGGCGGCATGGCCTTGCTGCCGATGGCGTTCTTGGGGCCAAGACCCTTGAAGAGTTGAATGTTTCAGCCGATGCACGGGTGCGCCAGATTGAGGTTAATCTTGAACGATTGAGATGGATGCCGAAAAGTCTCGGTAAAAAACATTTGATTGTCAACATTCCGGACTTGACACTGACGGTCGTGGAAAACGAAAAAGCGGTGATGTGGATGCCGGTAATCGTCGGCAAGGCTTACAGGAAAACCCCGGTTTTTTCAGCGCGCATGACCTATATTGAATTTTCCCCGTACTGGTATGTTCCACCAACAATTTTGCGTGAGGACAAACTCCCGAAAATTCAACGGGACCCAGGCTGGCTGTCGCGAAACAATTTCGAAATTATCCCCTGGAAAGGTGGGGAAAAAGCTCCTCTTAATCCTCTTGAGATAAATTGGAAAAAGGTCGAAGCGGATAAATTTCCCGGCATGTTGCGGCAGAGACCAGGGCCATGGAACCCTCTGGGGCGTGTCAAGTTCATGTTTCCAAATCCCTATGCCGTTTATCTTCATGATACCAACGAACGTCATCTGTTTTCCAGAAACATACGGCTTTTCAGCTCCGGCTGTATTCGAATTGAGCGTCCTCTAGATCTGGCCGAATATTTTCTGGGGCCGGCGGGTTGGGACTGTTATGATATTTTACGGGCAATGAGCCTGGACAAGCCCATGCGAGTTGATCTCCCCAAAGCTTTTCCCGTCTACATTTTTTATATGACTGCCTGGGTTGATTCGGAGGGTACGGTTCAGTTCCGAAAAGATCTTTACCTGAAGGACCGGATATTAGATCAGCAAATATTAAATCGTTTCCGCAAACCGTTTTTACCGCACTGACCCTTGAAAAATAATCAGGATGGTAATTGGTGAGAGATGAGGCAGGTTAAAGCAGATTTTTCAGCCAGTGAAACGAAACAAAAGTGCCGATTGTCGAGCCAAGGGACGAAAAAATGAAGACCAGCATAATCCGGGTCATGCGATTGCGCCACCAGCCTTTGACCGTAGTCATATCATCACTGATCTTTTCCATATCCTTGACGGTGGGGGCTACGACAAAAGATTGAACCAGAGCAGTGATGAATCCGGCGCCGATCATGGGGTTGAGTGAGGTAATCGGCGCAGCTACAAAGGCTGAGGCAATGGTCAGGGGGTGGCCTAATGCCACAAGGGTTCCAATCGATGAAAGAATTCCATTGGCCAGGATCCAGGCCAGCGCCGCTTCCTGTGCTTTGTCCCAGTTTCCTCCAAAAAAACCGAAAACGAAAAGAGCCACGACCAAAAAGGGAAAAACCCAGGGCATGGCTTTTGAGGTGAGGGACTTGGGGGGAATGCTGGACAACTCTTCCAAATCGTTATCTGGAAAACCTTCGGTGAGAATCCGGGTGATTCCGGGGACGTGAGCTGCCCCTAGCACTGCCAGGATTTTTTCCCCTGGTGCATTTCTGATCTTGTCTGCCATGTAAATGTCGCGTTCATCTACCAGAATTCTTTTGACTGACGGCAGCATGTCCCCCATCTCTTCCAGCATGGCCGAAAGAGCATCGGTCTCGCGGAGTTTTTGCAACTCCTCTTCATTGATTTCCTGTTTTTCAAATATGCTTGCGAGTAGTGAAGCTAAAAGGGTGAGTTTTTTCCAGAGGCCGGTTTTTCTCCATGCTCGTAAAAGGGTGGTGCGGATGTCCCGGTCTATCATTTCCACGCAAATGTTTTCTGCTTCAGCGATCTCTGCAGCCGCGGCCATTTCAGCGCCAGGTTGTACCCCAGTCTGCAAACCCATGCGTTTTTGAAAAGAGGATAAGGCCAGATTGGCTATAAGGTAAGGGAGTTGTCCTTTCCTGATGACCTGAATGATGTTGAGGGATTCCCAGCGGGTTTTCTGTTTAAGAGATTTAAAACGCTGAGCGTCAAGTTCGATGCAGACTACGTCAGGTTTTTCCTTGGGGATCAGCTTGCGAACGGCATCAACAGAATTTTGGGAAATATGGGCAGTGCCTAATAAAAGAATTTCTTTTCCGTTGATATTGAGATGTTTGAGATCTGAATGTTGATTGTTATTCATGCTTGGCTTTATAGAAAAGAGCGGTCAGATTTTCAACCAAAAAAAAGAGTGAAACTGAAAAAATAAAAAAAAGGCATCAAAATGATGCCTTAATCACAGAAGCTCTCCACATCTACCGTGGGCTATTGGCCTCACCACGAGGACCAACGAGGTGGGCTCTCTTGTAACAACATCAGGCTTCCCGAATGAAACGGGCTTGCACACAGTCATTCTGAAGAGATCCCTTAAAAAAATCATTCCGTGTGGGCATCGAGCCTCACAAGCAGGGCAGAGAGCCTTCTTTAAAAAAAGTATAGGACAAAGAAGCTGATGTGGCAAGGCTATTTTTTGTTAGGAAGTTGTGAAAATGCGAATTTCTCAGTTTTTTGTTAACTGAAAAAACAATTTTCAAGTTTCTGAAAAAATATCTTCTGTACCAAAGAATCCTGCTTAATACCTTTCGAAAAATATTTTTTTTCGAATTTTTAACCTGCAAAATTATGCCTAAAAAATGTGCACAAAAAATGTGCATGAAAAGAATATAGGCAGATATCTATGCTAGACTATATCCCAACCTATTGAAATTATACAATAAAACACTTGGCACGTCTTGTGGAAATAAATACAGGTGAATCGTCGATTACTAAAATAAATTGAAATATCAGACAAAGACAAAACAACCTGTTTTGTTTCCTATTTGAAAGGAGGAAATTGTATGAAAAAAATTGAGTGCATCATCAAACCCTTCAAGCTTGAAGACGTAAAGGCGGCTATAACAGATCTCGGGATCACGGGAATGACGGTCTCAGAGGTCAAAGGTTTCGGTAGACAAAAAGGGCATACGGAGCTCTACCGTGGTTCGGAATACCAAGTTGAATTTCTTCCTAAAGTTAAAGTGGAACTGGTTGTTCCAGCCGAAAAGGTCGAACAGGTGATTGCTGGAATCCTCGAAGGAGGCCGCACCGGTCAGATTGGGGATGGTAAGATCTTTGTTTTCGATGCGCTGGAAACCATTCGCATCCGGACAGGGGAAACTGGACGGGAAGCCCTTTAAAATCAAATCATGAAAATTTAAAAAACTCGGAAAGAGGGAAGAGGATAAAAAATGAAAAAGAAAATTTTAATTGCCCTATCAGTGTTAGCCGTTTTGCTGCCAAGCCTTGTTTTTGCCGAGGATGCTCCAATTACTGCGGATCAGGTTCAGTCCAATCTCAATTTTGTCTGGACGCTTGTTGCGGCTTTCCTGGTTTTTCTTATGCAGGCAGGCTTTGCAATGGTTGAAGCGGGATTCACCCGGGCCAAAAACGCTTGTAACATCCTCATGAAAAACATGATGGATTTCTCTGTTGGCGCCATAGCTTTCTGGGCTGTTGGTTTTGGTCTTATGTTTGGACACACCAACGGTTTTTTCGGTACCGATGGATTTTTCCTTTCAGGGGGAGCTGCCGGAGGTGACTGGGGGTACGCCTTCTGGATGTTCCAGGTCGTATTCTGTGCCACTGCCGCAACCATCATTTCCGGTGGTGTTGCCGAAAGAACCAAATTCAGTGCCTACCTTGTTTATTCCTTCTTCGTTTCAGCTTTGATCTACCCGGTTTTCGGTGGCTGGGCCTGGGGCAGCCTTCTCAATGGCGGCGGCTGGCTCGAAGGGCTCGGCTTCATCGATTTTGCAGGATCCACAGTCGTTCATTCGGTGGGTGGTTGGTTGGCTCTTTGTGGTGCGATCGTTGTAGGACCAAGATTAGGCAAATACACCAAAGAAGGCAAAGTCAGGCCCATCCCAGGACATAATATTCCCCTGGCGGCTCTTGGTGTTTTCCTTCTCTGGTTCGGGTGGTATGGCTTTAATCCAGGGTCCACCACCACCGGAGACAGTTCCATCGCACTCATAGCGGTTACCACGACCCTGGCTGCAGCGGCCGGTGCAATCGGTGCAATGCTGCTGACCTGGATGAAATACGGAAAAAGTGATATCGGTATGACCTTGAACGGTGCTCTCGCGGGTCTCGTTGGGATCACAGCCGGATGCGCCAATGTCTCTCCACTGTCGGCTGCTATTATCGGCCTGATTGCAGGTGTAATCGTTGTTTACTCAGTACTGTTCTTTGATAAAATTAAAATTGACGATCCTGTCGGCGCTATCTCTGTCCACGGTGTCTGCGGTGCTTGGGGAACCTTGGCGGCCGGTCTTTTCGATACGGCAGGTTTTTCCCTTGCCACTATTAAAGTCCAGTTAATAGGGATCGGCGCCTGCTTTGCCTGGTGCATGGTAGCTGGACTCATTCTCTTCAAAGCCATCGACCTCATTATCGGCATGCGTGCATCCCAGGAAGAAGAACTTGCAGGCCTCGACTTTTCCGAGCATGCAGCTTCCGCTTATCCTGATTTCCAGACCGTTCACCTTGGGCAGTATACACCTGGAACAGGTGGTGGTGGTGGATTACCTGTTTCCCAAAAGAAACCCGTGACAGCCCCTGTGGAACAGAATTAAATTCCTTAAAGGGGATAACTAAAAAGACGGCCTGACGTATTGGCCGATAAAAAGAACCCTGGAAAAATTTCAGGGTTCTTTTTATTTGTGATTTTAGCATCCAGTTGTAATACAGGTTTGAAATCCTGACTTTAGGTCGACAAAAAACTTTTTATTTCATACAATACTGAGCGGTTTGATCACTAATAATATGGACACGCTGGACGAAATATTAAATTTCCCGTACACCTCTAAGTCGATTGCGTGGTGGACAGTTTATGGTACAGGCACGCTCTGTATCCCTCCCCCGGCATGCTGTTGGCCTAACAGGGGAGTATCTGGCTGCTCTTACTTTTAACTGAAATTTCAACTTTAGTACCTTGCAGAGGTTTTTCATCTGATGAAAAAATATTTGACAAACAATCCTTTATATCGTTTTTCAAACGGTTTTTTCTATCCGTTCAAAGCGGGAAAATTTCTTGCCGGACATCCAAGTCTTTTACGCTTTGTGATTATTCCCTTTTTAATCAATGTGTCTATTTTTTCGGGACTTGTTTTTTATGGCACTCAATTTTTCGATGAGTTTGTCGTTGGGATGATCCCCTCGGGAGATGCCTGGTACTGGCTGATTCTTTATTATTCACTCTGGATTGTTGCGGTAGCGGTGACTGCCGTACTCGTTTTTTTTACCTTTACCGTCGTTGGGAATCTGATCGCCTCACCTTTCAATGACATTCTGTCGACGAAAACTGAAGAGTTGATTACCGGTTTCAAATCATATGAGAAGTTTTCTTTTAAACAATTCGGGCAGGATTCTTTGCAGATCCTTGTGATGGAAATAAAAAAAATTGCTATTTTTGTCGGTGTCATGCTTATCCTTTTCCTGTTGAATTTCCTACCTGGCATCGGCAGCCTGATTTTTTCCGTGCTCGCCTTTATGCTGACGGCATTTTTTCTTGTGCTGGAATATCTCGGTTTTGTTGCTTACAGGAAGCGGTTGTCCTTTCGTGAACAGCGTCAATTTATCTGGTCGAGATTTTCCATGACTTTCGGTTTCGGATTAGGCGTAATGGCTCTGCTGACTATTCCATTATTAAACTTTGTTTGTATTCCTCTAGGGGTCATCGGGGCCACTCTGATGTGGTGTGATAGCAGCAACGGGGGGGAAACCCAAGTGGCTGAAAAAGTTTGATAGGATGTTGTCAGTTTTTCCATATTGTAATATGCTGTGGCGTGCACCTGACGAGCAGTTTCAATTGCCTCAAAAACTGGAATTTTTCTGACAAGTTGCCATGACTTTCCCTTTCTGCGATTGTCCTGGTTTTATGTCGTGACTCAATATTGAATTTATGAAGCAAACTCAGGAGGTATTTTGATGAAAAGAAACATCATCTTGAAACAGGAAGATATCCCCCGCCAATGGTACAACATTCTCGCCGATATTAAACTGAATCCCCCGCTGGGTCCTGATGGCAAGCCGATCGGGCCGGAAGCGCTGGCTCCGGTTTTCCCCATGAATCTGATTGAGCAGGAGGTCAGTACAGAGAGATGGATCGATATTCCAGAGCCCGTTCTTGATGTTCTCTCCATCTGGCGGCCGGCCCCTTTGTACCGGGCATATAACTATGAAAAAGCCTTAAAAACACCGGCTAAAATTTATGTAAAATATGAGGGTGCCAGTCCCCCCGGAAGTCACAAACCCAATACTGCTGTGGCCCAGGCTTATTACAATAAAGTTTTCGGGATCAAAAAGCTGACCACGGAAACAGGAGCGGGACAGTGGGGAAGTGCTCTCTCTTTTGCATGCGCCCAGTTTGGTCTGGAATGCAAGGTTTTCATGGTGCGTGTCAGTTTTGACCAGAAACCCTACAGAAAAGCCATGATGGAAACCTGGGGTGGTGAATGCATTGCCAGCCCCAGTAATCTGACCCAAGCCGGTCGCGCAATGCTAGAAAGCGAGCCTGATACTCCCGGGAGTCTCGGTATTGCTATCAGCGAAGCTGTTGAGGCCGCGGTGAGTGACACGACGGGCCAGACCCGATATTCTTTAGGCAGTGTGCTGAACCATGTCATGCTGCATCAGACCATAATCGGTCTTGAGGCCAAAAAGCAGTTCGCCATGGTTGGTGACTCGCCTGATGTGATAATCGGCTGTGTCGGCGGTGGTAGTAATTTTGCCGGCCTCGCTTTTCCCTATGCGCTGGACAAGATAAACGGAAAAGATATCGCTATTTATCCGGTTGAACCGAAAGCTTGTCCTTCGCTGACCAGAGGCCCTTTTGGTTATGATCATGGGGATACAGCTCGTTATACTCCTCTTCTGGCGATGCACAGTCTTGGTCACAACTTCATACCACCGGCCATTCATGCAGGCGGCCTCCGTTATCACGGCATGGCTCCGACTGTCAGCCAGCTTGTCGAGGAAGAGATCTTTACACCAGTTGCTGTTTCTCAGATTGATGCCTATAAGGCTGGGGTGCTCTGGGCGCGCAGTGAAGGACATATCCCGGCACCTGAAACCTGCAATGCCTTGGCTCATGTGGTGGCGGAAGCGGAAAAAGCCAGAGAAGAAGGAAAGGAAAAGACTATTCTGGCCAACTTCAGCGGGCATGGCCTCCTCGATCTTTCTGCTTATGAAAAATTCTTATCCGGCAAACTCACTGATCTGGAACTGGACGAAAATCAGATTCAAAAAGCCAGGGAACTTCTTAAACAACATCCGACTCCTGAAAAGTTAAAGAGGTAAATCGCGAATGAGTTGAAAGGCTGTGGTATAATTTTTCCATAGGTTTGTTTTGGTGGATGGTAAAAAAGTTTTGGTCTTTGCTTTTCATTAAAAAGGAGGAAAAATGACCGAAAAGATTCCCCAAGATGTACGAAAACTTGAAAAAGACCTTACGGAAAAAGTCTCACGGCTGGACGAAGCATTGGAAATTATGGAGAAACACTCAGAAGAAATGGTCTCTTCGGAAGAAGATATACAGGCGGATATGCGAAAGAGAGATCGTGAACACAAGGACTCGCACCTGCACAGTGTGCCAAAATCGCGAAAACATGTCAGGTAATACTTAAATTAAACCTCCCCAAAAGACCTCGCAAAAAGGAGTTTTCTGGGGAGGTTTTTTCAAACTGTATAACCAATTTAACGGGTTTCGTCTTTTTCCTCCGAAACCACCTCAACATCCCCTTCCAATTCTTCAGGATTTGCGTGCTTGATGGTTTCAATTTCCATCTCAAGCGCAGCTGCATTTCCTTTAAGGAACTGAAGTTTTGTCAGAAGATCATTCACTTCCGAGTTGGCCAGGAAATCTTTTTCCCCGGCGGTAAATGCGTCATCAACCAGTTTTCCAAGTTCTGAATAAAATCCAGAGAACTTCCGATTGTTCGTCGCCAGATCCAATTTTTTTTGTACGAGGCGCTTGTACTTCTGTGCTTCAAAAGAAGCGTTGTGCAATGTTTTCCGCGTCGATTTCCAAAAATTTGGGGCCGCTTTTTGGGACTCAGGTGCTTGTTCCGGTTGATTGGCCATCTCCACCTCCATTCTTAGAATATACTATCAAATTTAACACAGGCTTAGTGGCTGTCAAGATTTCGACGGAATGTTTGCTCTTTGCAAAATTATCATATAAAATTCAAAAAAGTTAATGCCAAGCCATTTAATTGAAGGGAGGATTTATCGTGATTATTGAAGCAGGTCATTCCAAGTTACAGATTGATTTAAATCGCCACCTTCGTGAAAACAATGAGGACCCGAAATTACGGCACCTGATCTGTGAAATTTCCGAGGCCTCTAAATATATTATCAACGCCATCCGAACAGGGGACCTGGGCGTCGCTGGGACATCCAACCTGTATGGGGAAGAGCAGTTGGCCCTGGATGTCCTGAGTGATCGCATCCTCAAAAAGCGTCTCTACCATTCTGGAGCGGTTTCTAAAATGGTTTCCGAAGAATCGAATGAAATTTTAACGGTTTCTGAGAATGGTGATGATCTTTATTCCGTAGCATATGATCCTCTGGACGGGTCTTCTCTGGTCGATGTCAACCTTGCCGTCGGTACGATAGTCGCGATTTTTAAGGGCTCCAACATCCTTCAGCCCGGACGTAAGCAGGTAGCTGCCATGTATATCCTCTACGGGCCTCGAACGACTTTGGTCTACTCCACAGGAAAAGGAGTTCATGAGTTTTCTTTGAACCAGTTGATGGAGTTCACCCTGGTACAGGAAAGCATTCAGATGAAACCTAAAGCCAACATCTATTCGCCGGGAGGGCTTCGCAACCAATACACGTCAGGGGTGGAAAGTTTTGTCAGTTTCCTTGAGGAAAGTGGGACCAAGCTTCGTTATAGTGGAGGGTTTGTGCCGGATTTCAACCAGATTCTTCTAAAAGGGAAGGGGATATTCTTTTATCCCCACCTTGAGGCATCTCCGAAAGGGAAACTGCGGCTTCTTTTTGAACTCAACCCCATGGCCTTTTTGATGGAACAGGCAGGTGGCGCTGCGTCCGATGGGAAAAACCCGATTCTTGATATTCTTCCGCAGAAAATCGATGAAAGAGCTCCCATTTTTATCGGTTGTAAGGAAGATGTCAAAAAGGCTGAGGAATTTATTGCTGCAGGTGGATGAAAAGACAAATCTTCTGTAGGGTATGGTGAAAAAGATCGTCAAAAAGCCAAAAGCCTCTGCTGAGGCTTTTGGCTTTTTAACTTTTAAAGAAGTTCTTTCATTTTTTTGAAGCCTAATTCGTAAGCTTTTTGGTTCAACTCTTTAAAGGCTGGAGGAACCTTGTTTAAAACGGCTTGCTCTCCAGCTTCGAAGGAAACAATATCAGTTAAGGCTACCATCGCCCCCAAAGCGACAACATTAGCAACGATTTCCCGGCCGACTTCATCCTTGGCGGTTCGAATTATGGGAAACTGATAGACTTTGAAATTACCTTGCGGGATGTTTTTTACCAAATCCGAGTCCAGCAGGAGGAGGCCGTTGGCTTTTATGCCGACGGAATATTTATCCGCAGCTTCCTGGGTAAGGGCCAGGCAGGCATTGACCTGGGTGGCTTTTGGATAATCGATTGGGCCGTCGGAAATGATAACCTCTGATTTGGAGGCTCCACCACGCGCTTCGGGACCATAGCTTTGTGACTGAACAGCATTTTTCCCTTCAATAATCGATGCCGCTTCCGCCAGGATAATTCCTGCGGTGATAAGACCCTGGCCACCAGCCCCTGAAAACCTTATTTCATATCTTTCTGCCATCGCGAATCGTTCTCCTTTTGAATTACTTTTTGTTTGAGTCCTGGACTTTTTGAATAAGGCTGGCGTATTGCTCACAATATTCGGGCTTATCTTCTTTGTGGAGAACACCAGTCAAGACTTTTCCGGCCAGCTGATCGTCGGTCATTTTGGCCGCCGCGGTAACCGGGACGGCTATGTCTTTATGTTCTTTCATCATCTCCACGACCGAGCGGAACTTATTGCGACGTCCATAGGATGTCGGGCAGCAGTCCAGAACTTCTATGACCGCCATACCTTTGTGCTGAATGCCTTCCGTGATCAATTTATCGATTTGGGTGGCATGGTAGGCGGTGGTGCGGGCGACAAATGTGGCCCCGGCTCCGATGGCCAGCTTGGAAATATCGAAAATGGGGTCAGGATTGCCGTAGGGGGTTGTCGAAGCAAAATGATCCGTCGGAGTACAAGGCGAAAACTGGCCTCCCGTCATTCCATAAATATGATTATTCATGATGACATAGGTGAGATCAATATTGCGTCGGCATGCGTGGATAAAGTGATTGCCACCAATGGCCACACCATCGCCATCCCCACCGACACAGATCACGGTCATGTCCGGATCCGCCATTTTCATACCAGTGGCGAATGCGGCTGCCCGTCCATGCGCTGTATGGACGGTATTAAAATCAAGATAACCGGGGAGCCGGCTGGCACAACCAATGCCTGAAACAACGCCCGTCCGGTTTTTCTCCAATCCACACTTGTCGATAGCCCGGATAAGGCCTTTCATGACGATGCCGTGGCCGCAGCCGGGACACCAGATGTGAGGAAGCTTTCCGGGGCGAATATATTTTTCATAGTCAAAAGTCATGGTTAAAAAACCTCCTTCACTTTTTCAATGATCTGGTCAGGAGTGAGTGGCTCACCGTCGACCCTGCCGATTCCTTCCAGGGTACAGGCCCCTTTTATCGATCGTTCAACCGCGAAAATCATCTGGCCAAGGTTCATTTCCGGAACCACAATGGCCTTGACCTGTTGGGCGATTTCGGCAACTCGTTTTTCCGGAAAAGGCCAGATAGTGATCGGGCGGAAAAGACCGGCCTTTATCCCCTCTTCTCTAAGGAGGTCGACAGCCATTCGGGCCGAGCGACTGGTGATGCCAAACGCAACAACAGCAACTTCAGCATCGTCCATAAGGTATTCCTCATTTTTCTCAAGTTCAGTTGCATGATCGTTGACCTTTCTGAGCTGGCGCCGCTGTTCGGCATCAACGAGGTCGGCTTTCGTCGTTGGAAATCCGTCCGGGGCCTTGTTCAGTCCTGTCACATGAAAGCGGTAATCGCTTCCCATCGGTGCCAGGGGAGGAACATCCCCGAAAGAGGGATCGAAAGGTTTGTACTGGTCTGGAGTGACCTCGGGTTTTCTGCGATCGATAACCTCAAGTTCACCCGGTTCGGGAAAAACAAACTTTTCCCGCATGTGGGCTATGATTTCATCCATCAAAACCTGTACCGGCATGCGGTAGGTTTCGGCCAGATTGAAAGCCCGGACTGTTTCGGTAAAAATTTCCTGGCAGGAAGCGGGAGCTACCGCGATGGCCGCATGATCTCCGTGGGTCCCCCATTTAGCCTGCATGACGTCGGATTGACTAGGGCCGGTAGGCATACCTGTGGAAGGTCCGCCGCGCATGACATTAATGACGACACAGGGGATTTCCGCGATGCAGGCATAACCCATCAACTCCTGTTTAAGGGACATGCCCGGTCCGGAGGTGGCGTCTAGCACCTTTTGCCCGCACAGGGATGCGCCGATAATGGCAGCCATTGCAGCGATTTCATCTTCCATCTGGATGAATTTTCCACCGACCTTGGGAAGTTCCTTTGACATGACCTCGGCAATTTCCGAGGAAGGGGTGATCGGATATCCACCAAAGAACCTGCATCCGGCATAAATAGCCCCATGGGCACATGCTTCGTTACCTTGTAGTAAAGCTGTTTTTTTAGCCACTTTTATATTTCCTCCTCTACTCCTGTCGTTATGCGGGGTAGACCTTTATTGCAAAGTCCGGACAACGAAGTTCACACTGCATACACTGGATGCAGGCATCGAGTTTATCGACCTTGGCCACAAAACCGTCCATTTTTAGGACATGGGTAGGGCAAAACTCTACACAGATATTGCAGCCTTTACAGTATTTTTCGTTTATTTCGATTCGGGGCGTACCCATATTGGTTTTTCCTCCTTATATTGGTTCTTTTTCCCATTTTGGAAAGGGGCATTATCTTTTCCGCTGTTATTAGAATTCTGAAAAGCAATCAGCAATCATTCAGGCAATTAGAAAGCAAAAAAAGTTTTAGGGTAAGGAATCCACAAGTTCTTTGACTGCTGAAACGGATTCATCGAACATGGTTTGTTCCTCTTCAGTCAGTTTGAATTCAATAATTTGTTCAACCCCGTCTGCGCCGATGACGCAGGGGACTCCGACATAGTAGCCGAGAACTTCGAACTGGCCGGTCAGATAGGCACAGGCCGTCATGAGGCGCTTCTGGTCCTGAAGAATAGCTTCCATCATGGTGATGATACTGGAGGCAGGAGAGAAAAATGCGCTTCCGTCTTTTAAAAGCTTGACGACTTCGCCACCAGCACCTTTGGTTCTGCTGACCAGTTCATCCATCACTCTTTTAGCTTTTTCTTTATCCCCCTTGTACTTATTTTCAAGAAGTTCCATGACAGGTATGCCGTTGACATTGGAAAAACGAACGATGGGAACCATCGAGTCGCCATGCCCGCCAAGAACTGTCGCATTGACGTCGCGGACGGAGATTCCGAGCTCCCAGGCTGCAAAAGTGGCAAAACGGGCAGAGTCCAGAACACCGGCCATGCCCATTACCCGATGGTGGGGGAATCCGGTATAGCGCTGACAAAGTGTCACCATGGCGTCAAGCGGATTGGAAACACAGATAATATGAGCGTCAGGGGCGTAATGTACGATGCCATCTGCCACATCGCGCATAATTTTGGAATTGACGCCAATGAGGTCGTCGCGGCTCATTCCTGGCTTGCGAGGTATCCCGGCTGTAACGACGACCACTTTTGAATCGGCAATGTCCGCATAATCGTTAGTGCCGATAATGCGCAGGTCAAACTCATCTTCCCGTGCGGCGGCGGAAATATCTATAGCTTTACCCTGTGGGCGGCCCTCAACAATATCATAAAGTACGATGTCGCCAAGCTTACGCGAGGTGGCATGGTAGGCAAGGACGCCACCGATTTGACCGCTTCCAATAATGGTGATTTTGGGTCTTCCCATATTGAATCCTCCAGTCATTCAAATTTTCATTTTTATAATCAAGTAGTGTTAAAGGCAATAGTGTTTTGAAAACATGCCCATCAATGATGATCTGAAAATTTGAAAAAGCCTTCTCCCCTTATTCAGTAATAAAACCAGCCCCTATATTTTGAACCTAAGATAGTTTCAGGGCGTCAGTTGAAAAGGTTAACGGTCGGTGCAAGTACCGACAAGGATTTCAGTTCATGAGTTTGGGTCCACATGAGGGCAGGTCATATTGTGCGTGTGGTGAGGGAAAGACCTATAAACAACAGAAATATATACCCAAAAAAAAAATTGTGTCAACAAGGTCGAAGGTGAATAACACAACAAAAAGTAAAAAAACAAACAGCGTTTTATTGAATTTATAAATTTTTTGAAAGGGGAATGTCAAGAACAATTATTTTTTTGAACGAAAATGAATAAAAAAACAAACAGCGTTCTAGTTAATCGAAGATGGGTCAAGGGATATCTTATCTTGAAAGGCGTCTGATTCTCTGGCCTCTTTTCGGGTCGTCCTTTTGTCAGTTTCAGTGAGCCGGCGAGGAATGGTCAGAACTTGCCCTGGAAAAACCTGGCGTGGATCTTTTATTTGATCCCGGTTTGCCTTGTAAATAGCCGGCCAGAGCAAGGGGTCGTTATATACTTCCCGACGTTCTGAAATAGACCAGAGACTCTGTTTGGTTCTTACTTCAAATCGGGTTAACAGGGGTGGCCCGGATTTTGGTTTTGTGCGAGGCTTTCGCTTTTGATATATACGCTCTTTTTTCTTTTTGTCAGCTTCGATTTTAGCTAAACGTGCTTTTTCCTCTTCCTCTTCTTTTTTTTTCTGTTCGTTGAGCTTTGCTGCAAGTTCTAGCTTGACTCTTTCCTCACGAGCTTTGAATGTTGCCCGAAAACCGTGGGTAGCTGCGTAAGGGAGAACCTTTTGTGCCAGTTTATAGTTGCCGAATCGGACAAGGTTTTCGGCATCCTGGAGGGCGGCTGCGGCCGCCTGATATTCGGAAGGAGCAAGTTTAGGTGCACCGGCGTCATAAGCCTGGGCGACGGCCCGCCGGGCAAGCTGAAGTTCTTCCCGAGGATTGCTGGCGCAACCACCGAGAAAAACTCCCAGGAAAATTATAAATAACCACTTTTGTCCCATGATCAAACAAAACTGTTCACAACGTGATCAGAAAATATTCCCTGTAGTGAACGATTAAGTTGTCTGCCCTTTCAGAAACCTTTAACCTTGCTATTATAGCAGAGGTTTGCCTCTTGGGGTCAAGCGAATGGACAACTCCTGGAGTTGCTCATCTGCGACGGTATTTGGAGCCGAAGACAACAAGCACGAGGCTTTCTGAGTTTTCGGAAAAGAGATGACATCGCGGATCGATTCCGAACCGGTCAGGAGCATGACCAGACGGTCAAGGCCGAAAGCTATACCTCCGTGAGGAGGTGCGCCGTATTCAAGTGCCTGCAGGAGAAATCCAAATTTTTCATCGGCCTCTTCAGGGCTGATGTTAAGAAGCTTGAACATGAGGCTTTGGGTCTCCTGGTCGTGGATACGGATACTGCCGCCGCCGATTTCAGACCCGTTGAGGACCAGGTCATAGGCCTTAGCTCTAGCTTTCTCCGGCTCACTATCCATTATCGGGATGTCTTCATCTTTAGGCGCCGTAAAAGGGTGGTGGATGGCGGTATAACGCTTGGCTTCTTCGTCCCACTCCAGCAGGGGGAAATCGGTGATCCAGACAAATGAAAAGTTAGAACTGTTGAGGAGATCAAGCTTATTTGCCAGATGGACACGCAGATGGCCGAGGGCTTCGTTAGCGATTTTTATGTTGTCCGCGACAAAAAAGAGGAGATCACCCGGTTCGGCCCCAAGCTTTTTATTGATACTATCAAGTTCTTCGGGCTTGAAAAACTTTTCAATGGGAGACTGCCAACCGTTGTTTTCCGTGACCTTGACCCAGGCAAGACCTTTGGCCCCATAAATTTTTACAAATTCGGTCAGGTCATCAATTTCCTTACGGGAAAAGCTTGCGCAGCCTTTGGCGTTGATGGATTTGACCTGGCCGCCTTTTTTAACCACATCGCCGAACACCTTGAAACCGGCGTCCTTGACGATTTCAGAGAGGTTGATTAACTCCAGATCGAAGCGTACATCAGGATTATCAACTCCATAGCGATCCATGGCCTCGTCGAAGCTCATCCTTCGAAAAGGTGGTTCGATCGCGATGCCAAGGATCTGTAGGAAAATATGGGAGATCAGACCTTCCATGATAGCCATGACGTCATTTTGGCTGACAAAGCTCAACTCGCAGTCTATCTGGGTAAATTCAGGTTGGCGGTCAGCCCTGAGGTCTTCATCCCTGAAACAACGCACTATTTGATAGTAACGGTCAAACCCCGCAACCATAAGAAGCTGTTTGAAAATCTGGGGGGATTGAGGCAAGGCGTAAAAAGCCCCAGGGTGAACGCGGCTGGGAACAAGGTAATCTCTGGCCCCTTCAGGGGTGCTTTTGGTGAGGATAGGGGTTTCGATGTCGAGAAAATTCTGGCCGTTTAAGTAATCGCGTACGGCCTGTGTTACCTGATGGCGGAGAAGAATATTTTTTTGAATGGCTGGGCGCCGCAAATCGAGATAACGGTATTTCAGGCGAAGATTTTCAGCAATATCCGCAAAGTCATCGATCATAAAAGGTGTGGTTTTAGCTTTGTTGAGGATGAAAAGCTGGTTTATTTCAATTTCAACTTCTCCTGTTTTCATGTTGGAATTGATGGTTCCTTCCGGCCGGGGGGAAACAATGCCTTGGGCAGCCATGACAAATTCATTGCGGACATTTTCGGCAACACTATGTGCTTCAGGGTCGCGCTCCGGGTCGAGTGCCAGCTGAACGATACCTTCCCGATCACGTAAGTCGATAAAAATCAAGCCGCCATGGTCACGACGCCTCTGGACCCAGCCCATGACTCTGACTTCCTGACCAATATGGGTACTGTTTAAATCGCCACAGTAATGGCTTCTTTTGAATCCCTCCAGAAACTCTTTCAAGACAACATCCTCCAAGTTTGTAATATTAAATCAGTAAAAACTTTTAAGTTAAACTAAAAATTCTCAACAGGTTTTACTTAAGTATTTCCTGTAAGCGGACATTTAATTTTTTGAGGGGCAAGATTTCCTGGGTACCTAAGGCCATGTTTTTTAAAATAGCCTGGTCTTGTGCCAATTCATCCTCACCGAGTATCAGTACATAGCGTGCATTTTGTTTGCCCGCCCGGCGGAGTTGGGCTTTGAGGCTTTTTCCTGAGAAATCCATATCCGCCTTGAGATTGTTCTTTTGTAAATTGGACAACAGGGCAAAAGAAGTTTCTACAGGTTGTTGCCCCATGGCAGCCAGAAAAATATCCACATCCGGAGGCAGCACTGAATCCTTGCTCTTCATTAGAACAAGCCGTTCCATTCCAATGGCAAAACCTATGCCGGGAAGAGAAGGTCCCCCAAGGCTTTCGATCAGTCCGTCATAGCGGCCGCCGGCTGCAAGGGCGTTTTGCGAACCCAGGGAGCCTGTGATCATTTCAAAAGTGGTCTTGGTGTAATAATCAAGACCCCTGACCATGCGCGGGTTGATGTCGAAAGGGACGGCCAGGTTTTTGAGGTGCCTTTGGACTTCCTTGAAATGACTGTTGCAATAATCGCAAAGATAATCAAGAACCGAAGGAGCCTCCACGCAGGCCTCTCTGCATGCTTCCACTTTGCAGTCGAGAACTCTCAGCGGATTGGTCTGGAAGCGTCGTTGGCAATCGTTGCAGAGGTGGTCCAGTTTATTAGAGAGAAAGTCCACAAGGGCCTGGCGGTACAGTGGGCGGCAGTCAGGGCAACCAAGGGAGTTTATCTGCAGATGGGCATCTTCGATCCCAATGCGGTTGAAAAAATGATCGAGCATGATCAGCAACTGAGCGTCCACCAGAGGACTGTCTTCTCCGATAACCTCGGCTCCAATCTGATGAAACTGACGGTAGCGGCCTTTTTGCGGCCGTTCATAACGGAACATGGGACCGATATAATAGAGTTTGTTGATCTGCTGAAGATTGTAAAGTTTATGTTCGATAAAGGAGCGCATGACAGAGGCGGTGCCCTCCGGGCGCAGGGTCAGCGAATTGTCGCTTTTGTCCGGAAATGTATACATTTCCTTGGCCACAATGTCCGTTTCCTCACCGATAGAACGGCAGAAAAGGTCAGTTTTTTCAAGGACCGGAACCCTGATCTCCCTGAAACCAAAGGCATGAAAAACCTCCTTGACGCAGTCTTCTAGAAAATGCCAGATATCTATCTCCTCCGGTAGGATATCGTTCATTCCTTTAACACCAGAGATTTTCACATTAATCCTCCTTGCCAAAAAAAAACCTCAAACCTGAGGTGAGGGTAGGGCCATACTGTTTGATGAAAAAGGACGGCACGTTGTGGTGCAGGGAAAGTTTGTCCTGCTGGCATGCGAAAGCCGACAGGAACTCACGGAAGATCGTTTACATTGCAGACGACATTGCGTTGCTTTTTCCCATGGTACATGGCCTTGTCGGCAAGGTCCATGAGTGTTTTTTTTTCTTGAGCATTTTTGGGGAAAATGGCGTAACCGATTGTCGCTGTCAGCTTTTTATAGGCGACCGAGTCTTTCAGGAACGTATTGTCGGCAATGTTCTTGCGGATTCTCTCAGTTACGGTAGCGGCGCCATTCTCGTCAGTTTCAACAAGAAGAGCAGTAAACTCGTCCCCTCCGTAACGGAAAACCATGTCGGCCGAACGGACACTTTTTCTTAAAATATCTGCCACCTCCTTCAGAGTGTTACTGCCGACGAGATGACCGTAACTGTCATTGACTTCCTTGAAATGATCCAGATCAATAAAAACCAGCGCAAAAGAAAGGCCGTAACGTTTGGTCCTCATGATTTCCTGCTGAAGTACGATCTGCAGATAGCGGTAATTATACAGCCCTGTCAAGTCATCGGTGTAGACGAGTTCCTGGGTTCCCTGAAAGCGTATTGAATTTGAAAAACCGAGTGCCGTCTGTTGAGACAAAAATAATAGTTGTTCGTAAGGAAAATGGAGTTCAGAGCTGGCATCGGAGGAATTGAAAACAACAATTCCGGCCTCCAGCTTTTTTTCATAAAAAAGAGGAATCAGGCAAAGGGAACGAATGCCCTGAGGCCATCCAGTGCCGACGTCAATATCCTGGATCTGTAAAAAAGAGGTGCCGGAGATCGTCTGAAACTTGGGGAGCAAGGAGTCGAGGATTTGTATAGCCTGTTCCTCCGTTAGACCATCGGAGCGGAAAAACTTTGTGGCCTGACCCTTATCCAGCAGAAAAGCGAAACCGCGGCCGCTGTCGGCCTCCTGGACCAGAAAATCGACCGCCTGAGCGAGAAGCTTATCAACCTCTAGAAGGAAAGCCAGGGTCTGACCTTTCTGATAAAGGCGGATCTGGTTTTTTAAATGGGTATTTTCATTAAGAAGCTGACGCTGTTCCAGGCAGGCGTGGACCAGGTGGCGCAACTCCTCGGGGTTGAACGGTTTAATGAGATAATCACGCGCACCGTTTTTCAGGGCTTCAATAGCGGTTTCTATTGTGGCGTGGGCTGTAACGAGGATAACTTCAGGCGGATTCAGGATTTTTCGCACCGCCCTTAAAAGATCCAGCCCCGAAATACCGGGCATGATCAAATCGGTGAGAACGACATCTATGCCCCCTTGCATGATGCGCTTCAGGGCCTCTTCCCCCGAAGACGCCTTTTCAACGTTGCAGTTATCCTGACTTAATGAGTCTGCGTATAGATGACGGAAAAATGGTTCGTCATCGACGACAAGTATAGAGGGGTTTTTCATCGTTTGGCTCCATCTTTCTAAGAAGAGAAAAAGCTAACAAAAGCCGGTGGTTCTGTCAACGGAAAAGCCCACGTTGCCAGTATCTTACCTCCCATCCATCCTTCGTGGCAATAAATCTTAAGGATGCAGGCACACCATTTTTATTAAGGCTCAGGGGCAGTGATTTTAATGTGTTGGTTGAGAGGATGGAAAAATCTTTTTCAGGTAGCTTCCGGTTTGTGGTCGCAAACGCAAGTTCCGGGTGAAAAAAGTTTATGAGAAGTTCCGGTGAAGAGTGCAGGCTGCCATGGTGAGGGAGTTTTAAAAGGTTGGTTTTTGAATAGAGTGATGAGCGAATGAAATTCTTAACACCTCTTTTTTCAAGGTCTCCGGTCAGAAGAAGGCTGTTGTTCGCGTTGCGCATAAAAAGAACAATTGAACGGTCATTGATTACGGCTGTGCTTTGTGGAGGAACAAAAACAGAGAAAACGCTTTCAGACCTCGCCTCGAGAAGGTTCCATCCTTCCGGAAAAGTAATTACGGGAATGTTATTCAACGTGAGAGGTTTTTGAATGATTGGTGGAAGGTTATGAAAAGGTATGGCCGACCAGAACTCCCTTACCTCGAAATGTTTCAGGATAAATGCCAGACCCTTATAATGATCAGGATGGGCGTGGGTCAGGATTACCGCATCAAATTTTTTTGTTCCTAACCAGCCCAGTGCAGGAGCTACAATTTTTTCACCGACGTCAAAATCATTTGAATAGGATCCGCCACCATCCACCAGATAGTTTTTTGTATTCTGATGTACCAGAAGGGCATCTCCGTGTCCAACATTAATAGCTGTAAGCGAAAAAGTGTTTCGAGGGGAAAAAGGATAAAAAATCAGCAGGCCGGATAAAACACATATTGCTGCTGAAGACCTCCAATTACCGAAAGGACTTTTTCTGTTGAAAACCAAGGAAAGAAGGAGCAGGGAAAAACCGGCAACTTCCCATGGGGTCAGGTAGTAAACACCGGATTCGGAGTTAAAAACAGTTGTAAATATAGGGATAATTTTTAATGTCAAGTCGAGAATTAGTGCGGCGAATTGGAACAGCAATTGGCCCACGGCGGGAAAGGGGAGAAATAGTGCGATTCCAAGTAAAGCACTGGGAAGAGCAAAAATAGTGACCAGGGGTACGGCTATTAGATTGATTAAAAGACTGGCTGGCGAAAAAATATGGAAATGAAAAAGTACCTGAGGGAGAGTTGCCAGTGTCGCTGTGGTGGTAATAAAAAAAAGATTAGCCGGATATCTTATATACAGGGGAAGGTGCTGAATTCTTTTCTGCCAGCGGGGAGCCATGTAGAGAATAGCAAAAACCGCGGCAAAAGAAAGCTGGTAAGAAGGTGTGAAAATGGCTAACGGGTCGAAAATTAGGATCAAAAAAGCCACAGCCAGGACAATGCGGATTGGACTGGAATAATAACAGAGTCCAACCAGTACTGAGGTAAAAGTAATGGCCAGAAAGGCCCTTTGCGTCGGCGGGGACCCTCCGGCGAGAATGAGATAGAATAATAGCAATGGGATGATTAACAGGGGAAGAACCTGTTTGGGAGGAACCAGAAGGAGGAGTTTCTTTGAACGGCAGTAGGCATATTTTAAGAACTCATAGAAAAAGAAAAACAGAATCCCCATATGAAGACCGGAAATGGCAAAAAGGTGGGAAACGCCGCTGCGACCGAGAAGATTTCGTTGCTCAAGACTCAACCCACCGCGGTCTCCAATTGTCAAAGCCCTCAAAAAAGGGGCCATCTCCGGAGAAATCGATTCATGGATCACTAACCGAATTTTATGGCGAAATATTTCAATTGAATCCTTCCAACCCCTTCGCTTAGTGTCTGCCAGCCTGACAACTCCGATTGAAGTTGGAGTCGTGGCGGTGACATAAACTTTGCGCCTGGCCAGGTAGCGGGGATAATCAAATTCACCTGGATTCCCATACCGGGTAGGACGGCGCAGTTTCGCAACAACCCGGACTTTGTCTCCAGGCTCTACATCCGGACAGCCTTCCCGGACGAACAGGATAATTTTCCCCTTGACGTTGGTGGTGGTGTTCGGTGAAACAATTTGCTTAACGTCTAGATTCAAAACTGAGCCCTTAGGCTTCATACTCAGGTCATTTACGTAACCCTCGATGGTCCTTTTTGATCCAGCAAAATGACAAATATGCTGTGGCTCTTCAGGAATAGCCATGCTCAGGTGATAATAAGTGAAACCGAAAAAAGCAATGAACAGGATTAGAAAATAACCTCTAATCCTATGAAAAAATAATAAAATTAAAAATATAAAAAAAACCGGAAGCAAATATTTTTCTGAAATGGGCAAAAAAAAATGGAGCGATTAAAATACCGGATGTGTAAGCAAGGAAAAACAGGAGAAGAGAGCTTTGTCTGGCTGAGAATGGTTTAGGCGGATAATTGATGAATGACATGACTCGCTGTCTCGGGGTTGAGGTTATCTATAAATGTTTAGCAAAAGATATTCCGTAGTCCGTGCTTGCATAAGATTCTTAGCGAAACTATCCGAAAGAATTGATTTACCAGAAGAAAATTAAATACAACAGCTCTTTGATATGTTCCACTGAAACATAATCTTAAAAAAATTAAATGGTTGGAATGTTTGACAATCTTTTTTTGACCGATATAAGTTAAATTAAGAACAGCTCATTGTTGGCTGGTTTTGATGACGCAAAAGCGCGGGCTTTTGAAACTTTTTTTGGAGTAGATGTTTAATTGTGGAGGTGCTTGCATGATTGAATCCTATCTTCGTCAGGTCGCAGAGAGGAACGCCTTGGGAATCCCACCTCAGCCCTTGACCCCGGACCAGGTTCAGGGGGTTTGTATCTTGCTCCATGCGCCTCCCAAAGGGAAAGAAAAATTTCTGCTGGAAGTTTTAAAAAACCGTGTGGCTCCCGGAGTCGATCCAGGTGCTAAAATTAAAGCTGGATTTTTAAGAGATATTCTTAGCGGAAAAGCTATTTCACCTCTTATCAAAAAGCCGGAAGCGGTTCGGATTCTCGGGACCATGGTTGGAGGGTATAATATCGCGCCACTGGTAAAGGCACTTAAAGTCGATGAGGTGGCTGGAGAGGCGGTTTCAGCGCTGTCTCGTGTTTTTATGGTTTATGATGCTTTTGAAGATGTTCTTGAGTTTTCCCAACGTTACCTTACTGCGCGTCAGCTTCTGAAGTCCTGGGCTAAGGCGGAATGGTTCCTCACTCGGCCCGCTTTTCCTCGGAAAATTGAATTGAGAATATTCAAGGTTGAAGGAGAGGTGAATACCGACGATCTTTCCCCGCCAGGATCTTCATGGAGCCGTACTGATATTCCACTTCATTCCCTCGAAATGGGGAAACATCGTTTCTCAGGCGGTGTTGAAACCATCAGCGAATGGCGGCGCAATGGTGACAACGTCGCTTTTGCTGCGGACGTACTGGGAACCGGTTCGTCCAGAAAATCTGCAGTCAACAATCTTTTGTGGCATATCGGAGAGGATATTCCTTTTGTTCCCAACCGTAGATGCAGGGGGGTTGTTATCGGTGGGGTTATTGCCCCGATATTTTTCAATACTTTCCGTGATTCAGGAGGCCTGCCGCTGTTTCTGGATGTCTCTAAGCTCAAACATGGGGAAAAGGTTGTTATCGACCTGGCACAGGGGACTGTGGCTGATTCCAATGGCAACATCCTTGCCAGCTTTGACTTAAAACCTTGTACGTTGCCGGACGAATATCGGGCTGGTGGAAGGATCCCGCTTGTCATGGGCAAGGCGCTCACCGCCAACGCTCGCAGAGCCCTCAATATGCCGGACGAAAAAATCTTTATTCCGCCGCCGGTTTTTCACCCAGGTCCTGATCAGGGTTATACCCTGGCACAAAAACTGGTCGGCAAAGCCTGTAATCTTCCGGGCGTTCTTCCTGGGACGTCCTGTGAACCGCGGGTCGATGTCGTTGGGTCTCAGGATGCAACAGGGCCAATGACAGTTGAAGAGCTCAAAGGTCTTGGCTGTTTCAAATTCAATGCGCCATTGTTTGTTCAATCCTTTTGTCATACCTTCGCTTACCCTAAACCGGCGGATCTCGAAATTCTGGAGACCCTGCCTGAATTTGTCGTCAGCCGAGGTGGAGTGACCCTTCAACCGGGGGACGGCGTTCTTCACTGCTGGATTAATCGTATGCTGGTGCCTGATGGTTTTGGGACGGCCGGAGATTCCCACACTCGATTTCCTTTGGGGATTTCCTTCCCCGCCGGATCGGGAATGGTTGCTTTTGCCGGGGCCATGGGATTTATTCCGCTGGAAATGCCGGAATCGGTTCTGGTCAGGTTCAAAGGGTTGCCCAATAGGGGCATAACTTTACGCGATCTCGTCAATACCATTCCGTATCAGGCTATTCAGGAAGGGTTGTTGACCGTGCCCAAAAAAAATAAAAAAAACCTCTTTAATGGTCGAATTATCGAAATTGAAGGTTTGCCGGAACTGACACCTGAGCAGGCTTTTGAAATTACGAATTCCAGTGCTGAACGCAGCGCTACGGCATGTTGCATTAAACTGTCGGAAGGAAGTGTTCGCAAAAACCTTCGTTCCAATGTTGCATTATTGCGCAGTATGGTTGAGGGGGGATATCAGGACCCTCAAATGCTCAAGGATCGCATCATAGAAATTAAGAAATGGCTGCAAAAGCCGGAACTTTTAAAGGCAGACTCCAATGCAAACTATGCTGAGGTGCTTGAAATCGATCTGGCTGATATCCAGGAGCCTATCTTGGCCTGCCCGAACGATCCTGATGACGTGCGTCTCTTGTCCGAAGTCGCCGGGACCCCCGTGCAAGATATATTTATCGGCTCCTGTTTGATCAATATCGGACATTTCCGAGCTGCCGCTGAAATCTGGAGAGGTGAAAAATTCAACCCCGATGTCAGGATATGGCTCTGCCCGCCTACCGGACTGGAATATGAACAACTGAAAGAAGAAGGTCTTTTCCCTGTTTTTTCTGCTGTTGGGGCTAGGATCGAACCGCCCGGCTGTTCGCTGTGCATGGGAAATCAGGCTCGCGTACCGGATGGATCAACGGTATTTTCAACCTCAACCCGAAATTTTGATGATCGAATGGGGGACAACACCCGCGTTTATCTCGGGTCAGCGGAACTTGCAGCTATTTCCGCTATTCTTGGCAGAATTCCAACTGTCGAGGAATATTTTGACATTTATCAGGACAGGGTCCTTCCCAACATGGAAAAAATCTGGAACTTTCTTCAATTCAATGAAATGAGCGGTTACTGAATCCTCTTTTTGACCAATAAAGTGAAAAAAAAAGCCCTTTTCGAAGAAGGGCTTTTTCAATATATAGTAAGAAACTCTCTCTTTTCAGAAGAGAGGGAATAGTTAGTCGTGTCAGTAATCTTGGGGTTTTTCCGAACCAATAATCATGTTGTTGTGGTAAATCCTGTGCGGACGAAGTATCGCCTGGAACTCTTTTTTTTCCTCTTGGGGTTCTAGTGTAACCTGAAATTCTTCTTTTTGAGCGAGGTTTGATTGGGCCATGAATGTCTCCTTCTGTCTATTAATATGGCGATCTGATTCGTCGGGTTTTCGTCTTTCGCAGCTAAGGCTTTCTGGTAAAGGGGAATAACGGTCGCTGGTGAAGCAACATACACTTGGCCGCGTTGGCTTTCAAGAACAATCGGGGTTTTTCGCGCCCAAACTTGGATGGCAACTATCTTTAAAACGCTACTGCCCATTTTGAGTTCCAACCCAAACCATTCCGGGTTCAACCCATACTTATGTGCTATTTGCAAAAAAATGGCCTTTTCTCTCTCAGATCGGTTTTTCTCGTCAAGAACGGAAAACTTTAAACGGGACTGAAAGATTCACCATCACAGCACGGTCATGACATTTAAACGCCAACCAGTACTTTCCTGTTATTTCGCAAAATCCTCCTTTTGGTCTTTTTTAATTTTGCCAAGCAGAATGTTAGCAGTTTTCGCCATTAGATCTTCTCATCCCTGTTGGGTCACAAATACGGTTACCCACCACTTGCGATTCTCCTGCTCGAATTGCTCAACAAACTCCTTTAAGGTTCGAGGGTCCGTGGGCGTTTCCTTAGCCAAGGTATGATAGTCCTGCGTGTGCATGGATGGTCATCTTCTTTTGGAATGTGGAAAAATACAACCGGGACTTGTCTTTGGACGGCAATGAAAAAGGTCGCGTTCAGAGCAGATGCTTTCAACCATCTCACTGTTTATGGCCTACAGAAAGGTCGTTCGCCGAATCCGATCCTGGCGATTTGACCTGAGCAAAACAAAGGGTCAGCCCAGGAAGGCAAGAGGCGCGGCGTAAACATTCTCAAAACGCACTCTTTCCAGAACACAGAACGGCTAAGCCAGAATCTATTGGGTTGGGGCTTCTCATAGATTGTGCCGGATAAGGTCCTCGGATCATCTAAGGAATTATCAGGCTCCAGGAAATAAAACTTTTCACAGCAGGTAGATTGGTTTCAGGTAAGAACAGGGGGATGGTTTTGATTCAAGAATCGGCGACGAGGTTTTAATATAAGCTCAGCTGGCTGGATTCGGAAACAATATGAACTCAACGTTGCATGGAGAATTCACAGCCGCAATAATTCTGGCGGTAGAGGGAATGTTTTTGACTTAACTCCAGGCTGCGCTTAAAGCCGTTTTTCTTTTTGAAATCAATGGCTCTGAAATAGGGGAAGGACTTGCCTACTTCAAAAATAATGGGTGAGGGCTTGTGAGGGCTGATGCTCAGGGTTGACGTGAAAGCGTTGATTTCCATGGCTTCAGACTTAATTTGAGCACGAGCGAAGCTGAACTCGAAGCATTTGACACAGCGCTTCCCTTTCTCCGGCTCGTTTTCCAGGCCCGCCACATGCGCCCTCCAGGATGTGGGGTCATAGGCGTCTATTTCGAGAGGTATTTCATAAGATCGCGCAAGGGTTTCGATGGATCTCAACCTCTTTTGATATTCCTCGGGGGGATAAATATTCGAGTTGGAAAAGAAAAGCGTGACTTTGAAACCCTCGTCGAGAAGGCGTTCAAGGCAGGCACAGGTGCAGGGGGCGCAACAGCAATGCAGCAAAATATTTTTATCCTCGTCCATTTTATTTTTCCGGAAAGGGCTTAGAGTTATTTCATTTTGGGCTTAACTGATTATACCGCAGGATAGTTACCAAGTCTCTTCTTTGCTCACCAGTTGCTATTTCCTATCCGCAGGTGAGCGTTGAGGGCCTTGAATGATTTCTCCTCCCGATGCCTTTCCGATGCCGCGCAGCATGCCGTCGAAAACCAGGTTGTGGAGCGGGGAAACTGCATGCCAATAAAGAATTCCGCTTAACCCTCTGGGCGAAAACCGGGCAATCTGCCAGACCTCCACCTGGTCGTCGGAGAGTTTTTGAAGGTGAAATTCTAGAACAGCCTCTCCGGGTAACTTCATTTCAGAGGCCAGCACCAGTTTTTTTTCTTTTTCCGCAACTGCCACCCGCCAGAAATCGATAGCATCTCCGGGGCGTAGTATTTGTCCCAAACGCCGGCCTCGCTGCAGGCCGACTCCTCCCACCATCCGATCGAGCAACCCGCGCAGGGTCCACAGCCAATTCGCATAATACCAGCCAGTTTTTCCTCCAAGTTCAGCCACTGCTTTCCAGGTATTTTCCAGGGATGCGGCTAAAATCAGCTTCCGGGAATCTTTATAGCGCGTTTGCTTTGACCAGGCCGGATCCCCGCGCATGGATTCTTCGACCACAGGGATGGTGCCGGCATCTCGCCAGGATGTTTCCACACCCCTGGAGCGGACTTTTCCTGAAGCGAGTTGGATGGCTTCGCGGCAGTCAAGAAGTTTTTGCGGAATAAGGGAGCGGATTTGGGATTCCTTGCAGATCACCGGATTGCGAAGACCCTGGGCTAACGGGCGGGCCAAGGACGCTGGAACAGGGGTGAAAATATGAATCCAATAAGAACTGAGGCGAGGAGAAAGAATGGGCACCGGGATAATGATACGGCGTCTGAGACCGACAACCTCTGCGTAAATATTCATCAGGTCCCGATAGGTCACGATTCTCTCTTGACCGATATCAAAGGTTTTGCCCAATGTTTCTTTGTTTTCGAGACAACCGACAAGATAGCCGAGAACATTGCGGATGCTGATGGGCTGGCAGGGCGTATTCACCCAACGGGGAGTGACCATGATCGGGAGGCGTTCGACCAGGTGGCGGAGAATTGCGAAGGACGCGCTGCCGGAACCGATAATCATGGCCGCTCTTAAAATAGTGACCGGTACCTTGCCTTCTTTGAGAATATTGCCGACCTCGGTCCGGGAACGGAGATGACGGCTGAGATCCGAACCTTCCTCACCCAGGCCGCTGAGATAGATAATTCTTTTTAGGCCGACCGCTGCAGCAATTTCAAGCATGTTGGTTGCGGCCTCCCGATCAGTCTCGATGAAATTATCGACTTCGGTCAGCATCGAATGGATGAGATAAAACCCGACACCGCATCCATTCATTGCTTGCGTGAGAGCATTCCTGTCGAGGATATCCCCGGTTATGACTTCGAGACGGGGATGAGGATTCCAATCCCTGCCTTGAAGTTTCGCGGGGTTGCGAACCAGAATCTGGACAGTGTAACCTTTATCCAGAAGCAGCGGGACCAAACGTCCACCAACGTAACCTGTAGCTCCCGCCACAAATATGGGTGCTGTTTGTGTTCCATCAGTCATTGGACTCAAACCCTGTTTTTCAAAACGTTTCCCATTTACGAATGGTTGTCTGGAATCTCCACTTCATTATACTCAAATATAATCTTCGCCTAAGTAGTTTTTTTTATTTTGAACCAGCTTCCCCTTTTTTCAAGACTGCTAAGAGGTTACTGTCTTTTTAAAATGGAAAGATGATTAGTTTTCGCGGTATTTGACATCTTCTTTTGGAAAAAAACCTGGGGTTACTTTAAGTTTGGATGGCTCTTTAGAAAGGGTTATGGTAAAAAAAGTAATTTCATTGGCATAAATCTTAGGAGTTTAAAATTTATTAAGGAGTTATGGTCAAAAATGGATAATAACAGGCCAAAAAACAAGAATCCCCAAGTCGACGCTCTTGCCGTCAATACCATTCGTTTCCTCTCTATTGATGCTATCGAAAGAGCCTCCAGCGGGCATCCGGGCATGCCTCTCGGCGCAGCCCCCATTATCTATACCCTTTGGTCCCGTTTTCTGAAATACAACCCTGAAAATTCCGACTGGCAGAACCGGGATCGTTTTGTTCTCTCGGCCGGGCATGCCTCAGCCCTTTTTTATGCCATTCTCCACCTTTCCGGCTATGATCTTTCCATTGATGACTTGAAAAATTTCAGGCAATGGGGCTCCAAAACACCCGGCCACCCGGAAAAGGGCATGACCCCCGGGGTTGAAACAACTACCGGGCCCCTCGGGCAGGGTATCGCCAATGCTGTTGGTATGGCCATGGCAGAGGCTCACCTGGGAAGCCGCTTTAATCGTCCCGACTATAACCTTGTAGATCATTACACCTACGTTCTCGCCAGTGACGGTGACCTGATGGAAGGCGTTGCTTTGGAAACAGCCTCTCTCGCGGGGCACCTCGGCCTCGGCAAGCTGATCTGCCTTTATGACAGCAATCATATCAGCCTCTCCGGACCTACATCCCTGATTTTCACGGAAGACACCGGCAAGAAGTTCGCTGCTTCCGGCTGGCATATTCTTGAGGTGACCGATGCAAATGATTTGCAGGCCATCGAAAATGCACTGGAGCTTGCTCGGTTAGAGACCTCTAAGCCATCTTTGATCATTTGCCGCAGCCATATCGGATTTGGTAGTCCCAAATTTCAGGATCGAAGTGATGCTCACGGGTCACCTCTTGGAGCGGAAGAGACCCAAGCCACCAAAAAAGCACTGGACTGGCCGGAAGACAAGGAATTTTATGTTCCCGAGGAAGTGCGGTCCTTTTTTGACGATTTAAAAAACAACGGTTCCATGGAAAATGATGTCTGGAACAGGATGCTGGATCAATATGCTCAACGGTACCCCGAATTGAAGGCAGACTGGGACCGTTTTCATGAGAATGGTATCCCCGCAGATTGGGACCAGGATCTGCCCGTTTTTTCTGATTACGAAAAATCCATTGCCACCCGCTCGGCCAGTGGCCAGATCCTCAATGGCCTCGCGACCCGCTGCCAGTCGTTGGTCGGCGGTTCGGCGGACCTTGATCCATCCACCAAAACCGTCATGAAAAACCAGGGCTTTTTTCAGGCTCCCGGGAAATTACCCGATGATTTCCCCGTCCCGCCCAATGAGTATTTTGATTACTCCGGCAGAAACATCTCTTTTGGTGTTCGCGAACACGCTATGGGAAGTATTATGAACGGGATCGCGGCTCATGGGGGTCTACTTCCCTACGGAAGTACCTTCCTCGTATTTTCCGATTACATGCGCCCCGCGGTGCGGCTTGCGGCGTTGATGGAACTCCCTGTAATTTATGTTTTCACTCATGACTCCGTTGCCGTTGGTGAAGACGGACCCACACACCAGCCGGTAGAGCATACCATGGCCCTGCGCACCATTCCCGATCTGATCGTATTTCGGCCCGCCGACGCCAACGAAACCATGGAGGGGTGGAAATTCGCCCTGAGCAGTAAGGAGCCCCGGCCTGTCGCTTTCGTCCTCACCCGCCAGAATGTACCCGTCATCGACCGAAAAAAATATGCACCTGTTGAAGGGCTGCGGAAGGGCGCTTATATTCTTGCCGATGCTCCCCATGGAAATCCGGAAATCATACTCATTGCCACCGGTTCGGAAGTCCACCTGGCGCTCGATGCTTATGAGCAGCTTGCGGCTGACGGGATCCGGGCTCGGGTTGTCAGCATGCCGTCCTGGGAGCTTTTTGAAAATCAGTCGGATGAATACCGGGCAGAAGTTCTTCCTTCCGATGTCACGCGCCGCATGGCTGTTGAGGCCGGCGTCACCCATGGTTGGGAAAAATATGTCGGCAGATGCGGCCGTATTGTGGGTATTGACCGCTTTGGAGCTTCCGCCCCTGGAGGGACCAATCTGAAAAACTTCGGCTTCACGGTAGAAAATGTTCTTTCCAAAGCCCGGGAGATTCTCGCCTGAAACGAGAAATTTTCTTTTTGCCATTTTCCCGACTCGACTCCGAAGGAAAGAAATCGTCCGGCCAGGCTGGACCTCTAAAAATCTTTCCGTTATTCTTGAATAGGCATTGAAAGCCTCAATAAATCCAGTATCAACTTGGCAATAAAGAGGAGGAGAAACAATGAGTAACGCCAATCCGCTGCTGAAGATCAAATCTTTCGGTCAAAGCATCTGGCTCGATTTTCTTCACCGTGAAATGCTTCGCTCGGGAGAACTTCTGAAGCTTATTGAAGATGACGGAATTTGTGGCGTTACCTCCAATCCCGCAATATTCAAAGAGGCCATTGCTGGGAGCAACGAATATGATGGCGCAATCGCTGAACTTGTCCGCTCCGGTGCTTCTGTTGAGGAGATTTATCAGAACCTGGTTGTGGAAGACGTCCGGGAGGCTGCGGATCAGTTTCGAAATCTGTACGACGCCACCCAAGGCCGGAATGGTTTTGTCAGCCTCGAGGTTTCACCGCATCTCGCCAGAGATGTCGATGGGACCATAGAGGAAGGGCGTCTCCTCTGGAAGGAACTTGCTCGCCCCAATGTCATGATCAAGGTCCCGGCTACCAGGGAAGGGTGTGCCGCCATCAGGGAGCTGACTTCCGAGGGCGTCAATATTAACGCCACCCTCCTTTTCAGTATTCCCCGTTATCAGGAAGTGGCCGAGGCTTTTATTGCCGGGCTTGAAAAGAGAGCCCAAGCCGGGAAAAGCGTTGACAATATTGCCTCCGTGGCCAGTTTTTTTCTCAGCCGCATCGATACTCTACTCGACCCCGAGTTGCAGAAAATCAGTGATTCCGGAAGAGATCAGGCCGCCGTCGGCGGTCAACTTTGCGGTCGGATCGCCGTTTCGAGCGCCAAGCAGGCCTACCAGATATACAAAGAGCTTTTCAGTAGCGAGCGCTTCAAAAAACTTCAGCAACTCGGCGCCCGTCCTCAAAGACTTCTCTGGGCGAGCACCGGGACTAAGGATCCAAATTACAGCGATGTCAAGTATGTGGATGAACTGATAGGAATGGATACCGTCAACACGGTGCCGGTCAAAACCATGAATGCCTTTCGTGACCATGGAAAGGTGGCCACCACTCTTGAAACCTCTCTTCTCGAAGCAGAAAAAGACCTCGCTCAGCTGAAAGAGGTTGGCATCAATCTCGCCGACGCCACCCAAATGCTGGAAGAAGACGGCATCCAGAAGTTTATTCAGCCCTTTGACAGTCTCTTCGAAAAACTGACGGAAGAGCGCAACGCCATCCTGGGAGATGAGTTCCCTGCTCGCCAGACCCTCGACCTTGGTCTGTATTCCCGCTACGTCCAGAAACGTCTCAATCGTTTGCAAGAGGAAGGATTTGCCTCGCGCTTATGGAACAAGGACCCCGCTCTCTGGAAGCACGATCCCGAAACGCAGAAGGCCATTGTCAATGCTCTCGGTTGGCTGGATGTTCCCGAAAAACTTCAGGATGAGTTAACGGAACTGAAAGCTTTCGCCCGGGAAATCAGAGAGGCCGGATTTACAAATGTTCTGGTTATGGGGATGGGCGGCAGCAGTATGACCCCCCTCTGTTTTGAGCGCTCCCTTGTGGTTGAAAGCGATAAAATCCCCCTGACTATACTGGATACAACCAACCCGGAAACGGTTCTCAAGCTGTCCGAAGAACTTCCTTTGGCTCAAACCCTTTTTATTGAAGCCAGTAAATCCGGGACGACTGCGGAACCCAACGCCTTTTCCGATTATTTTTTCGCCCGTCTTCAGGAAATCAAGGGTGTGAATGCCGGTGAGAATTTTATCGCCATTACCGATCCCGGGACTTTATTAGTCGGCAAGGCTGAAAAACTGAATTATCGTCGCATTTTCACCAATTTTGCGGACATAGGGGGTCGTTACTCCGCTCTTTCCTATTTCGGTCTTGTTCCTGCTGCTCTAATGGGGCTGGATGTTGAAAAGCTCTTTTCATCGGTACTGGTAATGAAACAGGCCTGTGGTTCGGAGCTTCCCGAAAGTAAAAACCCCGGCGTCACCCTTGGAGCGGTGATGGGCGAGCTGGCTTTGCATGGGCGCAACAAGGTCACCTTCCTTCTCCCTGAGTCGATCCAAACCCTTGGTCTCTGGCTTGAACAGTTGATTGCAGAGAGTACCGGCAAAGAAGAGACCGGTGTTCTTCCTGTCGCCGGTGAACCCTTGGGAGATCCGGGCACTTATGGTGATGACCGTCTCTTTGTCTACTATCAGATTGAGAATGAAAGTTCTGCCGCCATGGAAATTCTGGTCGGTGAATTGAAAAAACTCGACCATCCGGTAGTGACCGTGCGCCTGCTGAAAACCGCTGACCTGGTTCAGGAATTTTTCCGTTGGGAAATTGCGACGGCAACCGCCGGTGCTATTATTCGTATCAATCCCTTTGACCAGCCGAACGTCCAGGAGAGCAAATCGAACACGTTACGCATTCTTGACGATCTGGGAAACCAGACAATGAAGGATGCCCGGGAACCCTTGTTCAAAGACCAGGCTCTTCAGGTTTTTGGTAAAGAAACCGGAAACAGTTTCAAGGAGATTCTGGTGTCTTTTTTGGGTAGAAAACGTCCCCGTGATTATGTGGCGCTGATGGCTTATTTACCAGAGAAACCATCCTTAGATGAGAGGTTGCAGGAAATTCACGGTTTGATCCGTGACAAATTTCATCTTGCAACCACTTTTGGCTATGGACCCCGTTTTCTTCACTCGACCGGCCAGTTTCACAAAGGTGGACCCAACAGCGGACTTTTTATTCAATTAACCGCTGATCCCCCTGAAGACGTCGCCATCCCCGGTGCTCACTATACATTCGGAACCCTAATAAAAGCACAGGCCCGTGGGGATCTGGAAGCTCTTCAAAAATACGGCCGGCGTACTTTGAGAATTCATTTGAGTGAAGCATCGGACGCAGGGCTATCCATGCTGACCGATACGTTGAAAGCTCTTTAACTGGAAGTTCAATTGCAACATTTGCTTTTCTCGCCAACTGGCCCTGGGGGAGTTCAATGCATTTAAAGCCCGGGATTCGCATTTTTGGCCGCTTTGTTTTTTTTGTCATTTACGCCGGGATTATTGTCTGGCTGTCCCTTGCCGCTCACCCTCCAAAAGTCAACATCAAATGGCTCTCCTGGGATAAAATCCAGCATGCAGGGGCCTATTTTTTCCTTACTTTTTTCGCCGGACGTGCCTTTTTGGGTCTGGTTGTTTCCCATCGAAAAGCTTGGCGCTTGGCTTTGGCTTTCTCTGTTCTTTTCGGGATTTGTATGGAGATAGGCCAATCCTATCTGACAAGGGTTCGAACTCCTGACAAGTACGACATCGCAGCCAACATTTTAGGTGCCACAGCCATTTACTTGCTGGCCTGTCTAATCCCGCAAATTTCCGGGAAACCTTTGCGCAGGGAAAAACTAATTTCGCCCCAGCCTGACGGAAATACGGATGCCCCATGAATGAGGGGATAGGGCTGCACCTGTTCACCAGCAACTGCCTCGAGAATCTTGCCGATGCTTTGGGCGACAACATTCAAAGTTATGCCGCGCCGCCTCTCGCATCTGAGACTATCATGGTTCAGAGCAAAGGGATGCAGAAATGGCTGTCTCTGACCCTGGCCCGCAAACTTGGCATCTGTGCCAATTGTGAATTTCCTTTTCCCAATTCCCTCGTTCAGCAGTTTTTTTCCCTTATCCCCGAGAACAGGAATGGGAGCCCGTTGTTTCAGCGGGAAGTACTATGCTTTCGTATCCTGCAATTATTACCGGATTTGCTTCACTTCCCGGTATTTTCTCCCCTGGAAAACTACCTCGGGGAAGAAATATCTTCTTTGAAATCGTTTCAGCTGGCTCGCCATCTGGCCAACCTTTTCGATCAATACACCATTTATCGTCCTGACATGCTTCTGGATTGGGACCAGGGTGGAGAGGGCGGCTGGCAGGCCGAACTCTGGCGTAAAATAGGTTTCAGCAGTTCAGCTCCCCATCGCGCTTCATTGCAGAGAGAATTTTTGAGCCTGTGTCGAAACGGGTCCGTTAAAGACGGCAAAATTCCAAAAAAAATCAGCATATTCGGAGTCTCAACGCTGCCTCTTTTCCATATCGAAATGCTGGCGGCTGCTGCGAAGTTCAGCTCTGTTCATCTTTATCTCCTCAATCCCTGCCGGGAATACTGGTTCGATATCATCTCGACCAAGGCCGGTGCCCGTAAGGAAGCACGAGCTTTGCCGCCTGGGGTGCCCTCCTTCGATGTCCTTCACTATGAAACGGGGCATCCTCTCCTTGCATCTTTGGGTACGACGGGGAGTGAGTTTTTCGGCATGCTTTTCGACCACTGCGATTTCCAGGAACATTCCTTTTTTGAGGCTCGTGCGGAAAAAACCTTACTCTCTACGCTTCAGGGTGACATCCATTTGTGTCGCAGCCATAACGGCAGTGAAAAGTTTAACATTCATCCCCGGGACGATTCGCTGCAGATCCACTCCTGTCATACACCGTTGCGTGAAATGGAGGTTCTGCACGATTTTCTGCTCTCCTGTTTTGAGAATATTCCAGGGCTGCTGGCGTCCGACATTCTCGTCATGACTCCGGATCTCGAAAAATACGCTCCTTATATCACTGCTGTTTTTGACTCCGTTGAGGACGTCACACGGAAAATACCTTACACCATTGCCGATCGCAGCCATTGCGAGTGCAATAGAATCGCGCGCTATTTTTTTGACATCCTGGCTCTTCGCAAATCCCGCTTCGAGGCATCCCGGATTATAGATCTTCTTCAATCCCCTGAAATTCAGAAACGTTTTGACATTCAGGGGCAAGATCTTGAACTTCTCTGCCACTGGTTGGGCGAGACCCGAATTCGCTGGGGGATCAGTTCCGAAGACAGGGCAGCCAGAGGGCTGCCTGATTATCCGGACAACAGCTGGAAAGCCGGTCTCGACCGGCTTCTCCTCGGCTATGCTCTGCCCGGAGATGGACAACATCTGTTTAACGGCATCCTTCCCTATGAGGATATGGAAGGGAATTCCACTTTGCTTCTTGGCAAATTTGCGGAGTTCATTACGTCTTTATCCAAGTCCGTTCCGGCTATGGATAAAATGTTCTCTCTCCAGGGCTGGGTGAAATGGCTGAAAAGTATTCTTGAGGGCTTTTTCCTGCCCGAGACCGATTCCGAAGGTGAATTCCTGGAAGTAGAAAGTACTTTCCATGAGCTCTCCAGGGCCGGGGACCTTGGAGGCTTTGATCAGACCATCGATATTGATTCGGTAGAGGCCTTTCTTATGGAGAAACTGACCGCGCCATCCACTGCATCGGGTCGCTTTCTTTCCGGAGGTGTGACCTTCTGCGCCATGCTTCCCATGCGCAGCATACCCTTCCGGATTATCGCCATAGCTGGTCTCAATGAGGGGGTTTTCCCGCGCAGAGCGACACCCCTCAACTTTGATTTGATGGCTGATTCTCCTCGCCGTGGTGACCGTTCCCTGCGCCACGAGGACAGATACCTTTTTCTGGAAACCTTGATTTCAGCTCGCGACAAGCTTTTTATCAGTTTCCTGGGACAAAATATCCGGGACAACAGCCAAGTCCAGCCCTCCATAGTGGTTAGTGAAATGCTCGATTACCTGGACTCAAATTATGCCATCGTCGATTCTGCCGGAACCGTTACGGATCACGTTCTCTCCCGGCATCCTCTTCAGGCTTTTGACCCCTTGTATTTTCTGAAGGAAAGCCGCTTAAAAAGTTATAGCAGCGAAAACCTGGCCGCCCTTTTAAGCGCTTGTAACGTTACCAGACTTGCGACCTCTCCCATGGCGCCTCTTCCCATTCCGAAAGAAGAATGGAAAAATATCGAACTTTCACAGTTCCTGACATTTTTCCGCCATCCGATCCGGTATTTTTTGCAGCAGAGACTCGGGGTTTTTCCTGATGAGCAATCTGCAGTTCTGGATGACCGGGAACCCTTTTTCCTGAAAGGTCTGGAAAGGTACGAACTCGGCAATTTCTTGACGGAAAACATCCTTAAGGATGGAAACCCGGCAGAAAATTTCCCTTTGATCCGGGAACAGGGAATTCTCCCACATGGAGTTCTCGGGAAAATGGCCTTTGATGAGTTGACCAGAGAAGCGGCGTCCCTGGCTGCACGAGTCCGTATCGCAACCCAGGGAGAAGTAGAAAAAGTGGTCGATATCAGTGGGGAAGTGGAGAATTTTCATCTTTCCGGGAGGGTGGCTGGAATCTACGGCGATACACTCGTTCGCTACCGGTTTGCCCGAAACAAGGCTGTTGACCAAGTGAAGGCTTGGCTTGAACTTGCGGTACTGAAGGCTTTTCTGGGAACCGAGGCTCCCGCCAGAAGCGTTGTTATCGGTACGGACGGCGATTGGGAATACCGCCTCCACCCTGAATCGGTGCAGATTCTTCGAGAATTTCTTCAGCTCTACTGGCGGGGGTTAACGTTACCGCTGGCCTTTTTTCCGGAGACTTCTCTCTCCTTTGTTAGGGCCTTGAACAGAAAACCTGATGAGCCGGAACAGGCCCTTGAGGCCGCTCGTAAAATTTGGGAGGCGGATCCATTCAGACACGGCGAATCGGAAGACCCCTATTATGAACTCTGTTTTTATGACAGCGATCCGCTGAATGAGGAATTCCAGTCTCTGGCCTTACAGATTTACCGACCCATGCTTGCTTTTCAGAAGGGGCTGTGACCTATGAATGTGCTTGAGGTCCTGCCAACCCCATTAAAGGGGGTTTTTCTGATCGAAGCCAGTGCCGGAACCGGCAAGACTGAAACGGTCAGCGATATTTTTCTCCGCCTCATTGTACTGGACAAACGCCCCGTTAACGAAATACTGGTTGTGACCTTCACCGAAGCGGCCACGGATGAATTGAAAAGCCGGATCATTAAACGCCTGCGGCAAGGGTTGGATATTATCCGGAATCCGCTTGTCAAAGATGATCGTCTTACCCCCCTTTTTCAAAACGTTGGTGATCCCCAGGAAATTAAAAACAGATTGAATGCGGCACTCAAATGTTTTGACGAGGCTGCCATTTTTACGATCCACGGGTTTTGCCATAAAATTCTCCAGGAAAATGCTTTTGAATCCGGGTTTCTTTTTGATCTGGAACTAAGCAGCGACCAGAGAACCGTCATCCAGGAGATCGTCGATGATTTCTGGCGCATTCAGACGGCTCAATTACCGGAGCTTTTTGTGCGCCATTTGATGGCGGGTGGTTTCTCCAGGAGTCGGGAGCGGCGCGGTCCGGGCGGCCTGGCCGCCTTTGCCCTTGGTGTGCTCAATCAACCGCAACTGGAGGTCATTCTCCCGGAAGGTCCTGCCGATTTATCCGCTCTCGAAGCAGAGGTCTGCTGGCAGTTTAAACTGCTTTCCGAATTATGGGCTTCTGACAAAATAGAAATACAAACCCTTCTTCAGGGCGAGGTGGGTTTGAACCGGCGCAGTTATCCAGTAACCAGGATTCCTGCCTGGATCGAAGAAACAGACAACTTTTTTTCCTCAGCGGATATCCTTGCAAGTTGGTCTTGCCGCGAGAAGTTCTGTTCTGAGAGCCTTGGCAGAGCCTGTAAAAAAGGGTTTGAGCCCTTGCGTCACCCTTTCTTCGACCTCTGTTCAGAATTCAATCGAAACCATCAGAAACTTGCTGAGGGATTCGATCTCAACATATTGTTTTTTAAAAAAGATTTGATTGATTATATTCGAAATGAACTGGTTAAAAGAAAAGCCCATTTGCATATCCGTTCTTTTGATGACCTGCTGACCAACCTAAGGGACTCTCTTCAGGGTGAACAACAAACGCTTGCCGTGGCGATCAGGAAAAAATTTCCCGTAGCACTGGTTGATGAGTTTCAGGATACAGACCAGGTCCAGTACCAGATATTTAAAACCATCTATTCCACCCCTGAGTCTCTCCTGTTTTTGATCGGAGATCCCAAACAGGCGATTTACAGTTTTCGTGGAGCTGATATTTTCACCTACATGTCTGCCAGCAAGCATGCCCGTAAAATCCTCTTGGACAAAAACTGGCGTTCTGCTCCGAAATTGGTCGAGGCCGTTAACTGTTTATTTGCGCCAAAAAAAAATCCATTTATCTTCGATGACATTCGATTTATGCCAACTCCCGCAGCCAAAAATGAACTTGGAGAGGCTCTGTGTGTAGATGGAAGCACATTAGCAGATCCTTTGCAATTCTGGTTTTTCCGACGCCCGGAAGGGGCAAAGGCCATCGACAGAAAACTGGCGGATCGAATAATTCCCGCGGCTGTTGCCGAAGAAGTCCTGACTTTGCTGAAGAAAGGAAGGGCCGGCCAGGTGACCTTGGAAGGACGTCCCTTGGACGCTGCTGATATCGCGGTCATTGTGCGTCAAAACAAGGAAACCATCCTCATCCGCGATGCCCTGCGGGACAAAGGAATTCCGGCCGTTATTCACAGCAGCGAAAGTCTGTTTGCTTCAGTCGAAGCGGAAGCGGTTCTCAAACTTCTCAAGGGAATTTCAGACCCGGCCAATGATCGTCTGGTACGTACAGCTCTGGCCAGCCATCTTTTTGAGGAGGACTGGTCCAGGCTTTTTGAGGTGTTTGAAAATGAGGCACAGTGGGAACTCTGGATTGAAAAGTTTCATGACTGGCACCGGCTATGGCAGGAACGTGGCTTTATCGCCATGGCCGGCAACCTGATGAGTCAGGAGGAAATTCGCGAGCGGCTTCTGGGGCGCCCTGATGGTGAAAGGCAGTTGACCAACCTGATTCATTGTTTTGAAATTCTGCATACTACCGCCGTCCGGATGCATCTGGGGATAAAAAGCCTGGTTAAATGGTTTTCCCGCCAGATTGAAGACTGCCCTGAAAAAGAGGAATACCAAATCCGCCTTGAGACGGATCGGAAGGCGGTTAATGTGATTACCATTCATCGCAGCAAGGGTCTCGGTTTCCCGGTTGTCTTCTGCCCTTACTCCTGGTTTGGAATTCGCTCAGACAGTCTGCCAGTCTTTTTCCATGACCCTGGTCGGGATAACCGCTTTTTCTTCGATATGGGTTCAACGAGCCTTGAAGAACATAAAAAGATCATGGAAAAGGAGATTCTCAGTGAAAACATGCGACTCTTGTATGTTGCGCTGACCCGTGCTAAGCACCGCTGTTATCTTGTCTGGGGTGCTTTCAAAGGCGCCGAAACCTCGGCACTTTCATACCTTTTCCATTCCCGTCAACCCGTTTCACAACATTCGCTCGATGGCGTGTTCCCTGATTTTGCGAATGTTTGTGACCAGACACTTTTAGCCGATATTGAAAAAAGAGGGACCATGTCCAAGGGAAACATTTATGTGACGGAACCACCCGAAAGCTCTTCGGACAGCTTCAATCAGGCTATAACCGTTCCCAGTTCGCTTGAAGTAACACCTTTTTCTGCGAGGATTGACACCGGTTGGGAAATATCCAGCTTTAGCTCTTTGACCTTTGGCAAAAAAACGGACAATGATTTATCTGATTATTTAGACGAAATAAGTGAAAAGGAGGCCCAATTCGCTTTTAACATGGAGCCTGATGCACCAACAGCCCCGAACATACTAAGCTTTCCGAGGGGTGCAAAAGCCGGCCTCTGCCTTCATTCTATTCTGGAAAAAATGGATTTCTGTTGCAAAGAGAAGGACGTCTGGAAAGACCTGACCAGCCAACAACTCCAGCATTATCGTTTTGATGAGAGTTTGTGGCTGGAACCCGTTTCCAAAATGCTTGAAAACGTTCTTTCTATTCCTTTGGCGGCGTTTGAAATACCTTTTTGCCTGGCGGATATCGGGTTGGACAAGCGTTTGTCGGAAATGGAGTTTTTTTTCCCCATGAATGATGTCTTGGCCAACCGGTTGGCAAAAATATTTGCCGCAGAAAATTCTCAAGATATCAGCCAAACATTTATTCGAAGATTGAAAAAACTTTCCATCCACCAGATAAGCGGTTTCATGAAAGGATTTATCGACCTGGTTTTTGAACACAAAGGGCGATTTTTCATAGTTGACTGGAAATCCAATTTTCTCGGGGATCGTCCGGAGAATTACAGCCGGGATCGGATTCAGGAGGTGATGGACGTCGAACTCTATCACTTGCAATATCACCTTTATTGCCTGGCTCTGCATAAATATCTCCGCACACGAATTTTTGATTATGATTATGAGAAACACTTCGGGGCTGTTTTTTATCTGTTCCTGCGGGGAGTCGACCCAGCTTCAGGCTCTGAATACGGCATTTACCAGACCAGGCCTTCAGCACAGTTGATCGAAAACCTTGAGCTTTTTTTTAAGGGATATTGAATTTCCGACTATGAGCTTTCATACTATCCGACCAGGGACTGAAATCATCGTCTTTACTGAGCTTGACCGGTGGTTCGCCGATTTTATCACAAGCGGGTCAGCGGATCAGAACGACGATCTGTGGCTTGCTGCGGCACTCACCAGCCGGCAGACCAGTCGTGGACATGTTTGTCTTGATTTACATCATTTTTCGGAAAAGCAATTGGTCATTGAAGCAAAAGTCGATACCACCCTGACAACTCCAGCACTGCAACCCTGGTGTCAGAAGCTCAGGTCTTACAATGCTGTCGGGCAAGCGGGTGATTTCAAGCCTCTCATTCTGGATGGAGACCGGCTTTACCTGAACCGCTACTGGAACTATGAAAGGGAACTTGTTGAGATTATAAAAGATATTTTAAAGGACGATGTGATGATCCCTGATGTCGCAACGCTTCGAGGCAGTGTGTCCCGGCTGTTTCCACAACAAGATGCTTCATCGGAAGCTGATTGGCAGAAAGTTGCCGCGCTAACGGCTGTACTGAAGCGTTTCTGCATCATCTCGGGCAGTCCCGGAACGGGAAAAACAACCATCGTCTTTAAAATCCTTCTCCTTATTCTGGAACAAAACCGTAAAAGCGACTTTCGTATTGCCTTGGCCGCACCAACGGGCAAAGCTGCTAATCGCCTCAAGGAGTCGATAAAAAGCTGGAAAGCCCAACCGGGCATCCAAAGCGAGGCCCTTTCCGAGATCCCTGAGGAGGTGTTTACCCTTCATCGCCTTCTGGGTTGCCGGCCCTTTTCTTCCCGCTTCAAATTTAATCTGGACAACCTTCTTCCTTATGATGTGGTCATCGTGGACGAAGGCTCAATGGTTGACCTTCCCCTGCTGGTTAAACTGTTGCGTGCTCTTCCTGAAAGTTCGAGACTTATCATCCTGGGTGATAAAAACCAGCTCACTTCCGTAGAGGCCGGGGCGGTTCTCAGCGACCTGTGCGGTCCCGGATCAAGGAGTTGTTTTTCCGCCAGTTACGCCAAAATGCTCAATCATATTTCAGGGGAGGAAAATTCTTTTCCCAAAAAGGAAAAATCTGAAACATCCCTTAGCGATTCTATCGTTATTCTTCAGAAGAACTATCGCTTTGATGCGAAAAGCGGGATCAGTCGGGTCAGCAGCCTGGTCAATAAAGGAGAAGGCCAAAAAGCCTACGATTTGATGCACAGCGGAGAATATCGCGATTGCATCTGGCAGGAGGTGCCGTCCGAACGAATTCTGGCGCGATGGCTGATCAACCGCTACCTGTCCCATTATGAAAAGCTTTTCTCTTCAGCGACCCCGGAAGAGTTTCTTTCGCAATATCATGATTTCATGGTTCTATGTGCCGTTCGCCGTGGACCGTTCGGGGTGGATACCGTCAATCTTGCCATCGAAAAAGAACTGGAACGCATTGCGCTTATGGATTTTCACGGCCCTGGCCATGGTCACAGACCTATCATGATTACCGCCAATGATTACTGCCTCGGTCTTTTCAATGGGGATATTGGAGTTCTCTTTCATGACAGTTGCAGGCATCGCTTAGACGCTTTTTTCCCAGCGGAGAAAGGGAAACTCAGACATATTTCACCGGCCCGTCTTCCGAGATACGAGAGTGCTTTTGCAATGACGGTTCATAAAAGCCAGGGCTCTGAATTCAAACAGCTGCTTTTTTTGTTACCGAAAATTGCGTCTGAGCTGATTACCAGGGAGCTGGTTTATACAGCCATTACCCGGGCCAGAGAAAAAGTCGAAATTACAGGTGCAAAAGAAACGTTCCTCGAAGTTGTTTCCCGCAAAGTCAGCCGCGCATCCGGTATTGTTAAGGCTATTCACAAGTCCTGACGGGCATTTCCCTCCTTGGGGACATTCCTCCCTCTTTACCTTTATAAATCAATTTCAAAAACCAAATAAAATGAATTGCATTGCATAATGAAATAAAATTTCTAAAAATGAAAAGGTTCAACAGCGGGAACAGAAAAATTATTGACAAATAATTAAACCAATAAATAATTAAAACAATGTTGAATTCTGCTGTTTTGGAAAAAGACAATCAAATGTAGATCAGGGGAAGCATGAAAATGTCTGATACTTTCAATATCAAAAACAAGGGATGGTCGGTTACTTTTGCCGGGACTGGAATCAATCTCGCTCTCGGTATTCTGTACACCTGGAGTATTTTTAAAGCCTACATCAAAGATTCTATCGGAACTGGCGGGGAAGGGGCTTTTAACTGGAATATTGAGTCATTGAATGATCCCTACTCAGTGTGTTGTCTGGTATTCGCCTTTGCCATGATTCTTGCCGGGAAATGCCAGGATAAATTCGGACCACGGGTGACCGCTTTTATCGGCGGCATTCTTGTGGGACTTGGGTTTATCTGGGTATCTCAAACCACCAGCTATGTTGCCTGGATTCTCGGTTTTGGAGTGCTTGCCGGTACGGGGATCGGTTTCGGCTATTCGGCAGCCACGCCTGCGGCCCTTAAGTGGTTCCCTCCTGCCAAAACAGGCCTGATTGCCGGACTGGTTGTTTCCGGATTCGGCCTGGCGTCCGTTTATATCGCACCCCTGGCGAAATACCTGCTGGTGAACTGGGGTATCCAGAGCTCCATGCTCTTTTTCGGGATTGCCTTCCTGATCGTGGTCTGTGCTCTGTCTATGGTTCTTGCCAATCCTCCGGAAGATTTTGTCCCCGGCAATGTTCCGGCCGTGGTCGGCAGCGCTCCAAAACCAACTTCAGCCGCCATTAATATCCCGGCGTCGGTAATGATGAAGACGGCCGCTTTTTACAAATTGTGGATGATTTATTTTGTTGGTTCCGGCGCAGGGCTCATGGTTATCGGTAGTGTCGCGGGAATGGCCAAGAAAAGCATGGGCGACATGGCGTTTCTGGTTGTGGCGTTGATGGCTATCGGTAACGCAGGAGGGCGTATCGTCGCCGGCATGCTTTCCGACCGGATAGGCCGGAAAGCAACCCTGATCATCATGCTTGGTTTTCAGGCGTTGTTGATGTTTGCAGGGATTGTTATTGTCGAATACACTTCCAGTGCTGTTTTGCTGGTTGTTCTCGCTTCCCTGATCGGGTTCAATTACGGCACCAACCTGTCCCTGATCCCGTCTTTTACTAAAGACCTCTGGGGCCTGAAGAATTTCGGTATGAACTACGGCATCGTGTTTACGGCCTGGGGGGTCGGGGGCTTTGTCATGTCGAGACTTTCCCAAATGCTGTACGCCCACTCCGGCAACTACAACTACTCGTTTGTCGCTGCAGGACTTCTGCTTATTGCCGGTGTGGTTCTAACAATGACGCTGAAAAAACATGACACCTGATTTTAAACCCTGGTGTGGCCCTGATGTATTACAATGCCCGCTTGCATATTGTGCGGGCATTGTTGTTTTAATCGTGAGAATACTTCTGTTTGAAGAAATTCGGTGAAGAGCAATTTTGAAAAATAGGATTTTCCACCCTGTCCTGAAAATAAACCGTAAAAACACTTCAACCCCAATCTCATTTCTTGCTAAAATGCCAAACTGAATTAACATCAGGAATTTTTTAATTGAATTATAAGGGACTTGATATGCCGGATCGTGTTTATCGGAATTTGGGAATGGAGCTGGTTCGTGTTACGGAGGCGGCTGCACTGTCCGCAGCGAGGTTCATGGGGAAAGGGGATAAAGAGGCTGGCGATGGAGCTGCAGTGGATGCCATGAGGAGTGTTCTGGAATCTGTTCCTATGGATGGCGTTGTAGTGATCGGAGAAGGAGAAAAAGATGAAGCACCCATGCTTTATAACGGTGAAAAGGTTGGTTCCGGTCATCCCCCGGAGGTCGATGTGGCTGTTGACCCTGTTGAAGGGACCCGCCTTTTGGCTTTCGGGCGGCCCAACTCAATTGCGGTCATCGCCGCTGCTCCCCGAAACAGTATGTGGGAACCGGGACCTTCCTTGTACATGGATAAAATTGTGGTTGAAAAGGCGGCGCGTGATGCCATTGACATTCGTATCTCTCCAGTGGAAAATCTTCAACGTATCGGCGAGGTACTGCGTCGGCCGATCAGTGATTTGACGGTTTTTATTCTTGACAAGCCTCGCCATAATGGGTTGATCGCTGAAGTCCGGAAAGCCGGGGCCAGAGTTTCCCTGCAAACTGATGGTGACGTCATGGGCGCTTTGATGGCCGCTATTCCCGGGACCGGCATTGATGTTCTGATGGGGGTCGGAGGTACGCCGGAAGGGGTTATCGCTGCGGCAGCCGTCAAGGCTCTGGGGGGAGGCATGCAAGGTAGGCGCGCGCCTCAGAAGGATTATGAAATTCTAGCACTGAACGATATGACGAATGACTCCGTTGACCGCGTCCTGGGTCTTGATGATCTGATTCAGTCAGATGATGCTTTTTTCGCCGCAACCGGAATTACCGACGGTCCTTTTCTGGAAGGGGTTCACTTCGACCGCAATGGCGGCGTCACCACGCACAGTATAGTCATTCGTGCTTTGTCTGGTTCCATGCGTCACATCCGAGGGGTTCACCAACTCAAGCCCGAACATGTTTTTGGTGATGTCGATATTGACCAGGCCGTAAAAATTGCGGTGCACTAATTTTTTCAACAAATTTACCAAGCGAGCTAAAAATGATTAAAAAGCGAAAAATTTCCCCCTCGATTCTGTCAGCTGATTTCGCCTGTCTGGGTGAGGGTGTCAAACAGGTCGAAGAAGGAGGGGCCGACTGGATTCATCTCGACGTCATGGATGGCCACTTTGTTCCTAACATCACCATCGGCCCCATGGTGGTAAAAGCGTTGCGCAAAGAGACGAATCTTCCTCTCGACGTTCATCTCATGATTGAAAAACCCGAGCGCTATATCGCTGCTTTTGCCGATGCGGGTTCGGATTACCTGACGGTGCAGGCCGAGGCCTGTGTTCACCTCCACCGCGTTCTGGAGTCCATCCGCCAGGCAGGGATGAAGGCAGGAGTGGCTCTAAATCCCCATACCCCCCTGTGCAGTATCGAAGAAGTCCTTGGCGACCTGGATCTTATCCTCATCATGTCCGTCAACCCCGGCTTTGGCGGGCAGCAATTTATCCCGTCAGCCCTTGATAAGTTGGAACGACTCCAGGCAATGCTCGCCGAGAAAAAAATAGTCCATATTGATGTTCAGGTCGACGGCGGCGTCAAACTGGACAACGCACGCCGGATTTCCGATGCCGGGGCGGAAGTCCTGGTTGCCGGTTCCGCCATCTTCAATACCCCGGACCCTGCAGCGGCGGTCAGGGAAATGAAAAAAATTCTTGAGTAGGGTTAAAAAGATTTCGAAAAAGTTTATTAGAACATTAAATTGAGCAACTCTGGAAACGTCCTTTTGTCTTGACTTAAACCGTTACTCTATTGTAATTCTTACTAATAATTTCAGGACGTTTTAAAGGCTTTTTCCGTTAAATTCCAATCTATTAACGACCATTAACTTTGAAAGGTTTTTAGCGTCGGTTTTTTATTCGGAATCACATTTCAAACTGCTTGGGAGGAGGAGACGTTCATGAAAAAATTTAGATTTAGATGGCTCAACAAAATGCTGGTCCTTACATTGGCCCTTGCTTTTTCCGCGGTATTTCTGAGCTCCTGCGGTAAAAAAGAAGAGAAAAAAGAAGCATCCAAAGCCAAACAGGAACAAACCCAACCTATTAAAATTGGAATAGCCGGCGCTCACAGTGGGGACCTTGCCTCCTATGGTATTCCGACCATTAAGGCTGCCGAACTGGTAGTTAAAAAGAAAAATGCCGCAGGCGGCATCAATGGTCGTCAGATTGAACTTCTTGTGCAGGACGATGCCTGCAAGCCAGAATTCGCCACCAACGCGGCCACCAAATTGGTTGATGATGGCGCGAATGTGGTTATTGGACATATCTGCAGCGGCGCCACCAAAGCGGCCCTGAGTATTTACAAAGACTCCAAAATTGTGACCATGTCACCTTCCGCCACCAATCCTCCACTGACTCAGAGCGGAGACTACCCTATTTTTTTCAGGACCATCGCCTCCGACGACGCCCAGGCCAGGGTGGAAGTAGATTTTGCGGTCAAAACCCTCAAACTCTCCAAAATTGCCGTCATTCATGACAAAGGTGATTACGGGAAAGGGCTTGCCGAATTTGCCAAAGCTTTTCTGGAAAAAGAAAAAGGTGCTGCAGTTGTTCTCTTTGAAGGGGTGACGCCCGGAGGTCTTGATTATTCCTCAATTGTCAATAAAATCGCAGAGTCCGGCGCTGACGGCATTATCTTCGGCGGTTATCATCCCGAAGCCTCAAAAATTGTCTCCCAGATGAAAAAGAAAGACCTCAAGATCCCGTTCATTTCCGATGACGGTGTTAAAGATGACACCTTTATCAAGGTTGCCGGCGAGTATGCTGAAGGCGTTTACGCCACCGGTCCCAAAGATACATCTACAAACCCACTGACTATTCAGGCGATCGAAGAACACAAAAAGGAATTCGGTGAAGAGCCGGGTGCTTTTTTCCTGAATGCCTATACTGCTGCTCTCGCTCTTGTGAACGCGATAGAAAAGAGCGGGTCCACAGACTCTGACAAGATTATGGCCGCCCTTCGGTCTGAAGTTGTTGAAACGCCACTCGGAAGCATTAAGTTTGATGCGAAGGGGGATGCCATCGGCGTCGGCTTCTCTGTTTACCAGGTCCAGAAAGGGGCCTACGTCGAGGTGGAATAAAAAACATAGCAGACAGACTTCAGGGGGCAGGCTTAATTGACTGTCCCCTGATTTTTAATATCTTTCTTTGAAACAAAAAACTACTCCTTATCTGGCTGTTACGGATTTTTTCTGATTAATTTTTCACACGGGGAAGACCGGGTTTCTGTTAATTTTCAGGAGTAAATCTATTTGATATGGAATACTTTCTCGCACTTTTTCTCGGGGGTCTGACCAAAGGCAGTATTTATGCTCTGATCGCTCTGGGTTACACCATGGTCTACGGGATTATTGAGCTGATTAATTTCGCCCACGGTGAAATTTACATGATCGGTGCTTTTACCGCCCTGATCGCGGCCAGTATCTTCAACCTCCTCGGGTTCGGGCCGATTACCATTCTTATTCTGGCGAGTATCCTGGCGATTATTTATTCCGCCGCTTATGGCTTTACCATGGAAAAAATCGCCTATAAACCACTTCGTCATTCCCCGCGTCTTTCTCCCCTGATCAGTGCCATTGGCATGTCCATCTTCTTTCAGAACTATGTGTTACTGGCCCAGACCTCTGATTTCCTGCCGTTTCCCAGCCTGCTGCCCGAGTTTGAGTTCCTTGCGCCCTACCGGCACATCATTCGCTCCCCTGAAATCTTCATTCTTTTCACGACGACTCTGGTCATGATTCTTCTGACCGTCCTGATTAAATTCACCAAGGTTGGAAGGGCTATGCGTGCCACGGCACAGGATCGGAAGATGGCCATGCTTGTGGGAGTGGACGTCAACAAGATCATTTCCATGACCTTTGTAATCGGGTCCTCAACTGCTGCGGTTGGCGGCGTGTTGATCGCCTCTCACATCGGCCAGATCAACTTTTACATCGGTTTTATTGCCGGGATCAAGGCCTTCACAGCTGCAGTACTGGGCGGTATCGGGAGCATACCGGGTGCTGTACTTGGCAGCTTGATTCTTGGCTGTACGGAAAGCTTTGCGACGGGGTATATTTCAAGTGACTATGAAGATGTTTTTGCTTTTGGGCTCTTGGTTCTAATACTAATTTTCCGGCCTGCGGGAATTCTGGGCAAGACCTCTTCTGAAAAAGTTTAGATTTTTTAAATCAGGGCCGTTTTGATTTTTCAGCGCGTGAAAGCATGCATAGAATAATCAATTTTGAAGAAATCAAAAAATCGACCATCATCGCAATCTGGTTTGTCTTCCTGACCTTCCCGATCATGGTTATCCGCGTCAACCCTATTCACAAAATTATAGAATGGCGTTGGCATAATATGTTCATGGTCGCAGCTGGAAGTTTTGTCCTCTCCTGGGTCTGGCGCTATTTGCTGGAACATAAAAGGCGCCCCGGCTCCGAAAATGAATCAATCAGGACCGCGAGGGTTCAAAAATTTAAAGAAATTTTTAACAACCCTCGCATTCAATATGCCGCCCTGGGAGTTCTTGCAATTGTCGCGGCTTTTTTCCCCTTTGTCTTTTCACGCTATCAGGTCAACATAATGACCACTGCCCTGATTTATGTGATGCTCGGACTGGGCTTGAATATTGTGGTCGGGCTGGCCGGACTTCTCGACCTCGGCTATGTCGCCTTTTATGCTGTAGGTGCCTATAGTTACGCTCTTTTGAACCTTCACTTCGGTCTCAGCTTCTGGATCTGCCTTCCTCTTGGCGCTGGACTGGCTGCTCTTTTCGGGATTGTTCTCGGTTTTCCCGTGCTCCGGCTGAGGGGAGATTACCTGGCCATCGTCACCCTCGGGTTCGGAGAGATTATCCGCCTGATTCTGGAAAACTGGAATGACTTTTCCTATGGCCCCAGCGGAATTGCCAACATCCCGCGTCCGGCCATACCCGGTCTGCAAATGTCCTTGAGCCAGTCAAGTGTATTTCTCTACTTTTTAATGATTGTCTTGACTCTTTTTACCATTTTTGTTGTCAATCGATTGCGCAACTCTCGTATTGGACGGGCCTGGATCGCTTTACGTGAGGATGAGGTGGCCTGTCAATCCATGGGGGTTGATAAGACAGCCACCAAACTGACTGCTTTTGCCCTGGGAGCCACCTGGGCCGGGATGGCGGGGGTTATTTTTGCGGCCAAAACAACCTTTATCAATCCGGCCAGTTTTACCTTCCTGGAATCCGCCATTATCCTTTCCATTGTCGTGCTTGGGGGCATGGGCTCCATCATCGGAATTATCGCCAGTGCATTTATTTTGATTCTCCTCCCGGAATATCTTCGCGCTTTTTCCGAGTATCGCATGCTTCTTTTTGGAGCCATCCTCGTCCTTATGATGGTTTTCCGCCCGCAAGGCCTTGTCAGTACGGTGCGCCAGACCTACAAGTTTAAAGGTTTGAAAAAAGATGAGGAACCCAACTGATGGAGATGGTTCTTGACGTAAAAGAACTGACCATGGATTTCGGCGGTCTGCGTGCTGTTGATAAAGTCAGCCTCGATGTCTGCCAGGGAGAGATTGTGGCCCTCATCGGCCCCAACGGTGCCGGTAAGACCACTTTTTTTAACTGCATCACCGGCATATACGAACCTACGGCTGGGGATATCTCCGTGATTTCTCCTGAAGGGTCCCGGACAAAAATCAACGGCTTCAAACCACACAAGATCACTGAGGCCGGGATGGCAAGGACCTTCCAGAATATTCGCCTTTTTCCCAATATGACCGTGCTTGAAAATGTCATGCTCGGCAGGCACTGCCGCACAACAAGTAAAATCTTTGGTGCCATTGTTCGCGGCAAGCACACCTGCCGTGAAGAAGAGGAAACCGTCGCCTTTAGTTATCACCTTCTTGAAAAAGTAGGTCTCGCTAAGTACGCAAACGAATTTTCCAAAAACCTCCCTTACGGTGCGCAACGCAGGCTGGAAATCGCTCGGGCATTGGCTACCGAACCGTTCCTGCTGCTTCTGGATGAACCTGCGGCCGGCATGAATCCCCATGAGACCAGAGACCTTGATGATCTCATTACCAAGGTAAAAGTTGAGGAGGGGATATCTATCCTGCTGATCGAACATGACATGAAGCTGGTTATGAATATCTCCGATCGAATTTTCGTTATGGAATACGGCAAAGAAATCGCCAAAGGAACCCCCACGGAAATCCGGGCAAATCCGAAAGTTATCGAAGCTTACCTGGGGGAGGAAGTACATGCTTAAAGTCAAAGATATTCAGACCTATTACGGCAACATTCAGGCTCTCAAAGGGATCAGTCTGGATATCGGCGATGGGGAGATCATAACCCTGATCGGTGCTAACGGGGCGGGGAAAACCACCACTCTGATGTCTATTTGCGGCGTGGTCCCTCCCAAATATGGGGAGATTTATTTCCGCGGGACACCGATTCATAACATGCCCACCGATAAGATCGTCGCACTGGGTGTCTGCCAGGTACCAGAAGGAAGACACATTTTTCCGGGTCTGACGGTCATTGAAAATCTGGAAATGGGGGCCTATCTGCGAAGCGACAATCGCGGAATCAAGGAAGATCTTGAGTATGTTCTCGACCTTTTTCCGATTCTCGCCCAGCGTCGTCATCAGCAGGGGGGAACGCTGAGCGGTGGTGAGCAGCAGATGCTGGCCATCTCCCGGGCTTTGATGGCCAAACCCCGTCTTCTTCTCCTTGATGAACCATCGCTGGGGCTCGCTCCTTTGATTATCCAGCAAATATTTGAAATCATCAGAAAAATCAACTCTGAACACAATACCACTATCTTTCTTGTGGAACAGAATGCCAATCTGGCCTTGAAGGTAGCGGACCGCGGCTATGTCATGGAGAACGGCACCATCACCCTGACCGACAGCGCATCAAACCTTCTTAATAACGAGGATGTGAAAAAAGCTTACCTGGGACTTTAAATTTTCGAAGGTATTTTCTTCGGGAAATTTTTAAGCCACGCCTTTTAAATTGCGTGGCTTTGTATTTTTATAAAGTGCCTAAACGGACCGCTTTAAGGTAATTAATGAGGGGTTTTTGAAATAAGCTGTTTTCATATGCCCCTACAATTATTCCTTGCTTGCTGTTATCATATGGAAAAATAAAACTCTGAGGTGTTGCCATTTATGTCAAACCAGCCCAAAGAACTTTTTCTGTTGTTCGCAATTTTTTTTCTTATTTTTTTGTCATTTCCCGCTTTTCCAACCCAAGCGGAAACCTTGACTCAGGAGAAAAAAATTTCCGAAGAAGAAGAGAGAGAAAAAAAAGGCAATATCTTCAATATGATTTTCAGTTCCGCCCCTGGTATGCCGACGGAAAGAGGACTGCTTCTTATTAATGCTTTCCATGACAAAAACGGCAACCACGTCAAGGACCCTGGAGAAGAAGAACTGAGGAACGAGGTCGCTTGCCTGGTTGACGGCATTCAGTATCGTATCCCGGCTTTTATTCCGGCCTTGAGGCTACATGAGAACTACCGGGTCGAATGTACGACAGCGGAAAGTTCCAAAAGCTTCGCCCCCGAAACGGAAGAGACCGAGCTATTCGTTCAACGCAGGGGGCAAATTTTCAAAATCGAGCTGCCCTGCCGCACAGTTGAAAAAAAGGTGCTACCGTCTTCATAGTCTCTTATCTTAATTTTCTTTTTTACTGGTTTTCAATAACAGGTTAATTTTTTTCGTACTACCTGTACGAAACCTTTCTGTGTGTTAAAATTATATTAAAGAAAATTAAGTGCTTCTCTTTCAATCAATGCATCTGCAAAAGGAGGGACGAATGAAGGATTCAGGTTTTAAAAAAGAACAGAGTGAGGTCCTTGTCCCGATTCTGAATGATCTCACTGAGATGATTCTCACCCTCAGGAACGCTTTTAACCGCCAGAACCAGTCTTATCTGAAGGAGACGAAAAAAATTCAGGGCCGATTGGAGGAGGATCTTAATCTGGCGAACAAAGAAGCCGAGGGGGGCTCTGCGGATGAGAGGCTGGTTGTCCGAATGAAAAGCATCCTTTCCCATCTGGAAATGATTCAAGAGGCTATCAACGAACTGATAGAGCCTCTCGGAAAACAGATTCGAGAAGGCATTCTCTTTTCGAATAAAGGGATGCTGCAAACCAATTTTCTTTTTGATCACGAAGCGGGAATTTTTCGTTCCCTTGCGGATATTTTTCTGACCGAAAATCCCGTTCTGGAAGACTACGTGATGGACAAAATTGATGAGATGTCCAAACGTTGCATCGATTTTGCCACCGATCATGAGGCTCGCCTCATTGAAGGTCTTTGTCAGTCGCAGGCGGCACCGGTTTTTCTCGCTATCCTTGACAGTATTCGGACTATTTCTCACCACGAACATGAAATAGTTAAGTTACTCCTGAAGGAGTGAGAACATCATTAGCTGAATCGAATAAACGGTTCCTCGACCATTAAATATTTCCAGTTTCAAATGGGCCTTCAGACTTTCGAAAAGCCCATTTTTTTTAAAACTCACAAGAAATAATTCCCCAATTTTGCCGGTAGTAGTGGTTGGGCTTTTCTCTTACAAACTGAAAAAGCGGGTAGCGCACTTAAAGAACCACAAACGTTGAATACGGAAATAGCGATGACCAGGAAATTATTTAAGCTGTATGGTCAGGATAAAAGTTTCAGTTGGACCAAGCCTGTTTTTTCCTATTTAGACCATTTTGCTTCAATTGATATTCGAGTGAGAGGCAGGGGGTAGTCCATGACTCAAAAATGGTTGATTTTGCTACTTGTTGCGTAAGCTTTCCCGTAAATTGCTTATGTTGATTTGGTGACCGATGGGAGGTGGCGTTAAATTCTATTCGATCCTGGGATGGGTGGGAATGGCGGTAAGCCGTTGATTGGGCTAGTGTCTTATGCGGAAAATTCTGTTTTCTAATTCCGGCCCTTTTTGTTGTTTCCTGCATTCCACCACTTCGGTTTAGCCTGCATCGGTGCGCCTTGGCAGATAAACCAAACTTCCCTAAAATTCAAAGACAGGACTAACCGGCCAGAATATTAGGCGATTAATTTGATGATCGGCAGGAGATTACCTGGTAATTCCAGTTCCATTTTTTCAAGATACGCATCAATCAGGCAGGTAAGCCATTCTTTTGATGTTCTGATTTTTTCAATGGTAAGAAGGCAGCGGTTTCCATCTTGGAAAAAATTGTAATTTTCAAGGTGGATATCCAGTGGGCTGGTTTCGCCCTTTAACGACAATTTTGCCGACAGACTTTTTTTGGAAGAATTGAAATCGACTTTTAAAATTTCACCTATCTCACTCAATTTGCAATTCAGCGCTGTTTTCAGTGCTGCTGAAATGAGCTTATCTTTAACCGGATTGATTAGTTTAAGCACGCTGGCCCTTCTTCCTTTATCAGCATCACGGATAGATTTTTTTTGAATGACTTGACTCTGGGGAAAAAGACAGAAAAAGTTATTTTTTCCTGAAGTTCAACCACCCAGGTAGGCCTTTTTCACTTCCGGATCATCAAGCAGATCGGCCGCACTGCCCTGCAGGACGAGGTGGCCATTCTCGAGCACGTAGCCGCGCTGGGCGAATTTTAGCGCCAGGCGGGCGTTTTGCTCGACGAGCAGAATGGTGGTACCCTGGCGATTGATCTCTTTCAGGGCCTCGAACATGTCGAGCATCAATAGCGGCGCAAGGCCCATCGAGGGTTCGTCGAGAATCATGATCCTTCGACCGCTCATGTAAGCGCGACCTACGGCGAGCATCTGCTGTTCGCCGCCGCTCAAAGTGTCCCCCAGTTGGTCTTTACGCTCGTCCAACCGGGGGAAGAGGTCAAGGACCCATTTAAGGTCCTGGGCTACGTTGTCATGGTCCTTGCGGGCGAAAGTGGCCAGTGTCAGATTTTCGGAGACGGTCAGATTGCCAAAAATCATCCGCCCTTCGGGAACATGGGAAATCCCGAATTTGGAGACAACCTTGTCGGTATTGTACTTTAGCAGGTTGTGCCCCATGAATTCGATTTTCGATCCCGCCTCGGAGGGGATCATACGCGAGATCGCCCGCAGGGTCGTGCTCTTGCCGGCACCGTTGGCTCCGATGACGGAGACGATCTCGCCCTCCTCGACAGAGAAACTGATCCCGTGCAATGCTTTGATTTTGCCGTAGGAAACGGACAGGTTTTCGACCACCAGTTGCATCAGTGAAGATCCTCCTTGCCCAGGTATGCTTCAATGACTTTCGGGTTCTGCTGGATTTCTTCCGGCGGGCCTTCCGCAATGACTTCACCAAAGACCAGAGTCTGGATCGATTCGCACAGATCCATGACGAACTTCATCCGGTGTTCGATCAGAAAAATCGCCACGCCGAAATCACGGTGGACCTGGCGGATGATCCCGATCATCTGGTTCAGTTCGTCGGGGGTCATGCCGGCTGTCGGTTCATCGAGGAAAAGGATTTTCGGTTTGGTCGCCATAGCCCGTGCCATTTCTACGCGACGCTGGGCTCCGTAAGGCAGGTTGCCGACAAGATGCCTGGCGTACTTGGCAATCCCAAAAAGTTCCAGAAGTTTTTCCGAGTTTTCAATCACCTCACGTTCCTGTCGTCTGCAGGCGGGGGTGCCCAAAAAAGCACCGAAAAGCCCGTAGCTGAGTTGAGCATAATGTGCCATGCGGATATGATCGAGCACATTCATATGGCGCCACAGCGCGAGATTCTGAAAGGTTCTGCCCAGCCCCATGGATGCGATGCGATGGGTTTCCAGGCCCTTGATATCCCTGCCTTCCAGTTCGATTGTCCCGCTGGTCGGAGTGTAAACGCCAGTGATCAGGTTGAATACGGTCGTTTTGCCGGCTCCGTTCGGCCCGATCAGACCCCGAATATGGCCGGGTTCAATTTCCAGGTTAAAGTTGTTCACGGCACGGAGTCCCCCGAAAAAATGGGTCATCTTTCCAACCTTGAGCAGCGGCGCCATCAGTCAGCTCCTTCCGGTCTGGGTTTGTTCCTGGGGCGCATCACCTCCTTGACGTTGAGCTCGGTGAACGAGATCAGTCCGTGAGGCCGGAAAATCATGACCAAGATCAGAATCAACGGAATGATGATCCACTTAAAGAGTTCGAGCGGACGCAGGGCTTCCCCGAGGACGCTGATACTGACAGCGCCAACGATCGATCCGTAGATCGAATTGAGTCCACCGAAATAAACCATGGCGAGGATTTCTGCCAGTTTCTGAATGCCGAAAGTACCAGGATTGACGTAACGCAGTACATGGGCAAAGAGGCCGCCGGCGACCCCGGCCCAGAAAGCACCGAACATGAAAGCGGTCATTTTGGTTTTACGTGTATTGACAGTCATCGAATTCGCGGCCGGTTCATTGTCGCGGACCGCATTAAGCGCTTTGCCCATGACCGAGGTGATGAAGTTGTGGATGATCCAGATACAGAGCGCCGTCCAGATGAAGATGACCGGTAGTGAGGCGTAGTTAGGTTGGCTGCTCAGGCCGCGCGGCCCCCCAAGGACTTCAAGGTTCTCGACGGCGCTTTTGACGATGAACATGAATGCCAGGGAGATGATCGCCAGATAATCCCCCCGGGTTCGGAACGAGGGGACCGCCACGGCCAGGGAGCCGATCGCGGCCACTGCCCCGCCAATGATCAGAATCAGGGGAAACATCCAGGGACCCAGGGCTGCCGGGAGGATTGCTGGGCCGAACATCTTGTCATCCGCGAACAGGAGCAGGGTCAGGGTTGATGAGGCGTAGGCGCCGAGGGCCATGAACCCCGGATGTGAGCAGGAAAATTCTCCCTGATAGCCGTTGATGATATTGAGGCTGATAGTGAGGATGATCGCGATCATTGTCAGCTTGACCACCAGGGCTCGGTAATCGTTAATGCTGGACCAGAGATGGAGGATGCCGTAAAAAGCCGCAAGGTGAATTAGTGTGGCAAACATCAGGGGCATTTTCTCCAGCAGCGAGGCAATACCGTTGGCGGGCGTTGCGCAGAGTCGTGCGATTAGCAAGGTCGGCAGGATATAGATAATCAGGTCGTAAGCCAGGACGCTCGGAATCAGCACGGGATCCTTGAGCATCGTCAGGGCTCCGAACAGGACCGGTATTTTGGACAGGTAGAGATAATAGGAAATCCCATCGCCCAGATAGTATTCGCACAGGACCGCAACAAAAACTCCCAGCAGCCAGCCGGCAAGGGGTACGACCGAAAAAAGCCTGAAGAATTTCTTTATCGTTTCCATGAAATATTCCTGCTTGCGTTGGGCAGTAACTGAAACTCAACCGTTGGCTTAGAGCCTGAGCTGGGAACTGTGAGCCATGCCGAAGAAGCCTCGCGGGCGGAACGTCAGGATGATGAGGATAATCGAGTAGGCAATAAGGTCCCTGAAGGTTGAGGGAAACACCATGGCGATGAAAATTTCGATGAATCCGAGCAGGTACCCGGCCAGGGCTGCTCCCATGATCGAGCCGCGACCGCCGAGGATCGCTGCGACGAAGGCTTTCCAGCCGAGCAGAACACCCATGTAGGGATCGAGGACCGGGTAGGCCTGGCCGTAGAGAATCCCGGCTACCGAAGCCAGGCCGGCTCCGATAGCGAAGGTCAGTGGAGCAATGATGTTGATCGATACGCCCATCAGCGGGACGGCCAGGAAGTTGTATGACATGGCGCGCATCGCCATGCCCCATTTGCTATGCTTAATGAAGGTATGCAGTCCGAGCATGAGAATCAGTGATACTACGATGATCAGAACCTTGACGTTGGTAAAATAGATGCCGCCGATGTTGTAGCTGGTCGATTCGATCAGGGAGGGGAAGCTGAAACGCTTGGCGCCGAGGATGATCAGGTTGCCGGTCTCGAAGATGATACCGATCATCAGGCCGGTGATCGCCGCAGAGGCCCGAGGAGCGCCACGCAGCGGACGGTAGCCGACCAATTCGACGAAGGCACCGACAAAGGCGGCCAGGAACATGGTGATCACCACAGTCAGAATAAAAATGAACCAGCCGGGCAGCACCGCGGAGAAAACCGTCAACAGCAACGTGGCAATGCCTAAGCCGATATAGGTGCCGACCATGAAGATGTCGCCGTGGGCGAAGTTAAACAGCATGAGAACGCCATACACCATGGAGTAGCCGATCGAGATGACGGCGTAGAAGCTGCCCCACTGCAATGCGTTAATCAGGTTCTGAATGAAATAGTCCACGAAACGGCTCCCATTCAATAGACTGTGGCCATGACCAATAAAGCAGACAGATCACTCTGGCAGATTTATGTTGTCACCGGCAGGGAAACAAAGCCGGTTCACTTCCGTGCGCGAGAAGCTTACACAAGCTGGTAATAATAGTCAAAAAAAGTCTGGTGCGCATTGATTCTTCTGCGCACCAGACGTGGTCAATTAAAATCAGAAAGTTGATTTATCTCGGTATGGGTTCATCAGGGACAGATCTGCTTATAAAATTCGTATTCACCCTTGTCGCTGATCTTGACAATGACGGCGCATTTCTTGGGGTCACCCTCTTCGGTAAAGGTCATTTTGCCGGTGATCCCTTCAAAGTCCTTGACCTTGGCCAGGGAATCCCGGACCGCCTTGCGGTCTTTCTTGATATTGCCTGTAAGCTTACCGGTGTTTTCGATCGCCGCCTGGGCGAGACGCAGGGCATCCCAGGTCAGGGCTGCGACATCATCCGGGATGTAGCCGTGTTTTTTATTGTAACGGTCGATGAATTCTTTGGTCGCACCGACGGCGCCTGCGGCAGCATAGTGGGTACTGAAGAACTGGCCGTAGCAGGCTTCGCCACAAAGTTCGATAGTTTCAGCGGAGCCCCAGCTGTCGCTGCCGACTATCGGCCCCTTCCAGCCCAGGTCTTTTGCCTGCTTTACGATCAGGGCCACCTCGTTGTAGTACTGGGGCGTGAACAGGACTTGAGCGCCAGAACGGATGATCTTGGTCAACTGTGAGCTGAAATCTGTATCCTTGGTGGTGAAGCTTTCATAAGCGACGACCGATCCCGCACCATGGTTCTTTTCCCAGGCTGCCTTGAAGAACTCGGCGAGTCCTTTGGGATAGTCGCTGGCGACGTCATACAGAACCGCTGCCTTGCTGAAGCCGAACTCCTCGGTGATGAAGTTGGCCAGCACCGGCCCCTGGAAAGGGTCGAGGAAGCAGCCGCGGAACACGTAAGGGCGATTAGCGGTGGTGTCCGGATTGGTCGACCATGGGCTGATCATCGGGGTTTCGTAGTTGTTGGCCACGTCACCCGCGGGTACCGCCTGCTTGGAGGACTGCGGACCGATGATCACCATCACGTCGTCCTGGGTAATCAGTTTGGTGTTGGCCTTGACCGCCGATTCTGCTTTTGATTCGTTGTCTTCGACAATGATTTCAACCGGGTATTTCTTGCCACCGACTTCAATGCCGCCGGCTTTTTCAACGTCCTCAAGCCACATTTCCGCAGCATACTTGCTACCTTCACCGACTTTCGGGATGTCGCCGGTCATCGGGGCGTTGATCCCCACCTTGATCGTTGTTTTCCTGCCCCAACTCCAGGCGTTGCTGGAAAAGCAGAGTGCCAGGGCACAGAACATCATGACAAGATAACCAAACTTCTTCATGTTAACGCCTCCTTTGATATGGAATGAGAGAGACACTTGCATTTCCTTGTCTCGGGATTATGTCGCAGTCGTGAATGCGGTAGCCGGGCGGGTCTGTCGGCCTGCGGGATTGAGAAGCGAGCATTTCGGATTCGCAATGCCTTGCCCTTTCTGGTCTGAAAGCAGCGGCCAAATCATTAAAGTTCATAAAGAATTACCGAATATACTTACTCGTAATTTATACCACAGTCAGTTTTTTTTTGACAAGTATTCTGGATATGTTTTTAATTGCGAAGCAAAACCCATGTCCCATGGGCGTGGTTGAGTTTAATGAACAGCTTTTACAATAATTTTGTCACCAACTCTAATGTCAACTAAAAAGAATTAAAGCCAAAGTAAACAAAAGGTGGAGACAAATAATAACGAATTTCGATTAAAATCTTTAATATCAGTTCAATAGACCTTACTAGTGATAAAAATTGAGAGACTTTCGTAGTAACGACCCAGATAGTTGAAAACGGCAAAAAAATGACAACCTTGTTCGAAAAATCAATTGGAAAAACAGGTTGAGAAAGTAAGTCAGGAAATCAGGACCTGTCTTCCGTAATATGCGAATTATTGAAAGTGGTGTATACTTTTCCAACCACACTGCCACCGGGTTCAGAAAGGATCTATCAATGGAATGGGAAAAACTCGAGGTTATTGAGGAATTTTTAAGAAAAAAGTTCCCCACATCGGGAATCATCTTGCGCAATTCTTTTCAAGAGCCGTATTTTGAAATCCAGTATAACTCTGAGTTGTATGTACTCACGGTCACGTTTGATTTTCTGCATCACACATCAGCGGAGGAGATTTCTGGTAAATTTGAAGACTGGGATGTGGTTAGAAGCCTGGAGGAAAATCGTGGATTGAGCGTCCTGATTACCTCAGAAGGGGCCGAGTTGACGGGCCGAGCATATAGGCTTCCTGCCTGATGTCTTTAGTTTTCTGTTGAAAATAAATCTAACTTGATTCAGGTGAATATTTTTTTCCGATTTCCGGGATTTCAGGATAAGACGGATTCTTTTCAAGAATGACTTCCCACGGCCTAATATCATAGACGTCGCTTTCGCAATCCGAAAAATTGCATTGGGAAGGGCTCACTTCAACTGAACAGAAAGCCCTATAACAAAGAGAACACCAATAGAACATTTTCACCCCTTAAGACTGTTTTTATCATGTTGTTTGAGGATATATCCTGCCATGAATCCTTTTGAAAATAAATGGTCATATTCTCAGGCAGAACAGCGGAAGGTTTTCCAATTTTCAGTTAATGAATGACTGGCTTACTCTTCGGTTGCAATCTTACCGTTTTTTCGAAAAGTCACCAGTAAAAATTCCTGAAAGGCATTAAAAATGGCTCAAATGACCAAACGAATGAAAGAACTTTTTAACAAGGTTCCAACCGCAATTTTAGCGACTTCAAGTGTTGAAGGAATTCCTAATGCGGTTCCGATTGGTGCAAAAAAAATCCTGGATGATGAAACTATCCTCATATCAGATCAGTTTTTTGACAAAACCCTGACCAACATGAAAAAAAATGTCCAGGTGACCGTCATGTTCTGGGAAGGTTACGAAGGGTATCAGTTGAAAGGGAAGGTGGTAATCGAGACCAGCGGTTCCCGCTTTGAAGAGGCGGTTAGATGGGTCGATGAACTGAGCGCTAAAATTGGCTTTCCACTTAAATCGAAAGGTGCCGTCATTTTGAAGATCGGTGAAATTTATGGGGTTTCGCCCGGGCCGGAAGCAGGCAAACGACTCGGATGAATTTCTTCAGCAATGGATTATTGTGAGGTGCGTTGTCTTTAAATAAAAAGGAACAACCACATTCAAAGGAAGGAAAGATTAGGATTTTTTTTAGTTTACTATTAAACAGTTACGCTATAACATGAGATTTAATTAAATTTTACATATCCCTCCTATTTCTCCACTAATCGGATAGGGCAACGAAACGTCTTGGCCATCAAAATTATGAAAGGAGACAGAAGATGTTCTTTGATTTTAATTGGCTGCCCGGCCGCAAGGAAAAATGGAGCAAAGCTTTAACCGATGCTGCAGGGCAGGGCGATCTGCCAGAAGTTGAAAGCATGATATCCAAAGGCGCTGACGTCAACACGAGGAACGAGGATGGCGAGACTCCTTTGAGAATTGCCTGCAGGGAGGAATACGACGAGATTATTAATGTCTTGCTTGAGAAGGGGGCTGATGCCAACGCGCGGACGGATGATGGTTGGACTCCGTTGATGTCAGCGGCGCAAAATGGCAACCCGAAAATCGTAACAGCTTTGCTGGATAAAGAGGCCGATATTGATGCCCGATTCAAAGATGGCTGGACCCCTTTGATGGTTGCCGCCTGGGGTGGACATTGTGATGTCGTAAAGGTGTTGTTGGACAATGGCGCTGACCCTGATGCCAAAGCCGAGGATGGTTGGACGGCTTTGATGTTTGCAGCCTGTAAAAACCACCAGGAGGTGGCCGCAGTGTTGCTCAAAAACGGGGCTGACGCCAACGCGAAAAACGCGGCAGGATGGTGTGCCCTGCTGTATGCCGCTGATAAAGGTCATGCTGAGATCGTAAAAGAACTGATTGTTTACGGCGTTGATGTCAACGCCAGAAACCATAATTTTGAGACCGCCCTTATGCGCGCCTCCGATAGTGGTTATCTGGGGGTGGTTCTGGACCTCCTCGAAAGCGGGGCTGACGCCAACGCACTGTGCTCTTACGCCATGAGCGCTCTTGTCAGGGCCGTGTCGAGGGGTCATTTTGACATAGTTCAGGCGCTTCTGGACCACGGTGCTGATATAAATCTTAAACTTAAAGGTGGTTTTAATCCATTAATGATTTCTTCCCGCGAGGGTCGTCTGGAAATTGTGCTATTGCTGCTTGAAAAGGGGCTCGACATCAATAGCGTGGATGATACGGACAGCACCGCCTTGATGTTTGCTTCCATGAACGGACATTTGGAAGTAGTGCAGGCCCTTCTCGAAAAAGGCGCAAAGATTGAGACCATGAATCACAATGGTGAAGATGCGCTGATGTTGGCCTCCGCTAACGGCCAACGCGAGATTGAGGAGTTGCTAATTCAGGCGCAGCAGCCTGAGGGTGTTTTGAACCGGATCATCAGAAAGAATGTGAGAATTGAACCGCAGGTTAATGCATAAAAGTTAAAAAATCATTTTGGTTAGAAAAACGGGGATGAACTGGAAGATTCATCCCCGTTTATTTTTTCATTCAGTACTATTCCAGAAATCTTCCTGAAAATTGCTGTTAAAACAATGTTTGCTTGGCTGTGGCCGGATCAAGCTGTATTCCCCGTCGTTCAAGGAGGCTCCCTTCTGCCAGGTAGAGTTTGACTAAAGCAATCCGGTAGTTGACGACAGCCCTGACTTCTGCGATACGGCTGACTAGAAGATCACGTTGAGCTTGCGAAACGAGAAGGGCAGTACTGGACCCGACGTCGAAACGTTCCTTTTCAGCCTGGAGGGTTTCTTCTTCAAATGTACGGGTTATTTGTGAGGCAGCAATCTGCTGGCGGGTACGTTCGACTTCGTTGGCTGCCAAACGAACATCAAACTCAATGATCTGGCGGAGATTGGCCACAGCCTCCGCTGCCCGCTGCCTGTTGGTCCTGGCGGCAACATCCCGGCCCGTTGCCCCACGGTTGCCGAGAAAGTGGCTAAGGCGAACACCAACAGTAAAATCATAGGTATTGCCGTCCAGTTCACGAAAGGAGTCGGAAAAAGTATCGGCGTAGCCGGTTTGGCCCAGAGCGATGAAAAAATCGAGACGGGGGAGAAGTCCGTTGCGCGTGACAACGGTCTCAAGGCGGTTTCGTTCCAGGAGCAGGACGGCTTCCCTCAGATCAGGACGGGATTGGATAGCCAGACTAATCCGATCGGGGAGATCGGTCAGGGGTTTTGGTTCGATGAATGGTTCGGTGGTGGCAACGACAGACCGTTCGAGCTGGCTATGAGGCCCGGGATTAAGAAGGCGCAAAAGTCGGAGGCGGCGTTCCTGGAAACTGGAGCGTGCCTCGATTAAGGCTTGTTCACGGCGTGCGATTTCAGCCCTGGCAGCAGCAATCTCGATTTCCGGCAGGATTCCGACCTCGATTCGCAAAGCTATTTCATCGTGCTGCTTGCGGGATACAGTGAGAGATTCCTCGAATATGGCAATTTCCTGCTGAGCCAGAATATAATTCCAGTAGGCGGTTTCCGTCTCAGCCAGAAGGGCTTCGGTGAAGCCGCGGAGTTCGTTTATACTGGACAATGTGTCCAGTTCAGCCTGGCGAACCCGGACGAAGTTGACGGCCGGCCCAAAGCCGCGCAGCAGAGACTGGGTCAGGCTTAATCCGACCCTGGCCACTTGCTGTTCAGGTTCCCGGTTGGAGATGTCACGATTCTGTTCGACACTGACCTCGACGGACGTGCCGGTCGGTAGTTTCTGTCGGAGGCCGGCTGCACCGGAAGCCTCAGAAGCATCCACGCTGAACTGGCTTCCAGTGGAACGTGAGGTTTCCATCGCCTCTTCCTTATATTGTTTTACCTCAATAAAAAACTCAGGATCGAAGGCTCCTCTTTCGATTTTTTCAAAAGCTCCTGCAATTATGGGTTGAAGCTGTCTCACCTGAAGATCCTGGTTGCTGCGCAAGGTCAGGATGGATGCCTCCTCAAGCGATAAAACAAGTGGTCCTTTCTCCGGTAAAAATATTTTTTGATCCTGTTCAGTTTGAAAAATGAAGGAACTGGGTAGTTCTATGGGTGGTGTTTTTTCCATAGGTTTAACGGTATGGGGGGGCTGGTCAAATACCGGCCAGCGGTCGGGAGCGCAACCTGAAAAAAGTCCGATCCCAAGCACAAAACTTAACAGCCAACCCGCATGGGTCAAAGTAATAGCTCTCACAGGCCGCTTCCTTTCGCCTCTGGATGGAACAAGGAATAGACCGCTGGAATCAGAATCAGCGTGATCAAGGTCGATCCGGTCAAGCCCCCCACAACCGCCCGGGCCAGCGGCGCCTGGGCGTCGGCCCCCTCACCGATGCCCAAGGCCAGTGGCAACAGAGCCAGAATAGTGGTCAGGGTCGTCATCAGAATGGGCCGCAGGCGGCGGCGTCCGGCCTCGGCAACCGCTTCTCCTACCGGCATGCCCCCACGGACGAGCTGGCCAGCCTGATCGACCAGGAGAATGGCGTTGTTGACAACGATACCGCCGAGCATGATGCAGCCGATGAACGACTGCAGATTAAGGGTGGTTCCAGTCAGGAACAGAATCACTAGTACCCCGACTGCGGCTACTGGCACCGAGGCCATGACAACGACCGGGTCGCGCAGCGATTCATACTGGCAGGCAAGCACCATGTAGACCAGAAGTAAAGCCAGGAGGAGGGACATTAACAGTTCGTTAAATGCTTTTTGCTGCTCTTCAAAATTGCCGGCCACTGACAGCGTTGAGCCCACCGGACGGGGAATTTGATCGAGGATCGTCTGCACTTCCCCGGCTACCGACCCGAGGTCCCGGTCGACAACCTTGGCTTTGACCGTTACCATCCGCTGCTGATCCTTGCGGTCAATGAGGATCGGCCCAAGCCCGGCCTGGGTGGAAACCAGGTTGCGCAACGCCACCTGCTCGCCGGTTTTGGTCGCCAGGGTCAGGTCGAGGATTTCATCCAGGCTCCGTTTTTCAACACTTTCCAGCTGAACGAATATGCGGTAGGAGTTCCCCTGCGCACGGAATTCGCCCACATTGGTTCCGGCCACGGCCGTTTTCAGAACTTCGGTAACATCCAGCACACTGAGACCAAGATCGGCCACTTTGTCGCGATCTACCCGAATCTCTTGCTGGGGAATTCCGGCCTTCTGGCTTGTTTCAATATCCGTGACGCCGGGAATGTCAGATATCTGCTGGGCTACCCGCTCGCCAAGGCTTTCCAAGGTGGGGAGGTCAAAACCGCGAATCTCCACGGTCAGGCCCTCGTCGCCGCCCAGTATCCGCTCCAGTAGAAACTGCCCCTGTGGTGCGCGGGTTCGAATCGTCATTCCGGGGATCTTTCCCGTAAGCCGCTTGCGCAGGTCATTGGCGATATCAGTGTTGGAGCGTTTTCGTTTGGAAACGGGTACCAAAGAGAGGTTGATCTCGGTTTTGGCGGCATCGCTGGGGCGCCAGCTGGAGGACCCGACACTGATCACCGAAGAAACCGTTTCCGGTACGGAAGGATAGACGATCCCTTCCATTTGCCGGGCCTGTTGGTCGAGAAGATCGAGACGGGTGCCGATCTCCATCTCTCCGGTGACCCGCACTTCCCCCTCGTCGCTGGGCGGTAGGAATTCCGTGCCGATAAAGGGGAGTAGCAGCAGGCTCGCCCCCAGGACAGCCATTGCCATAAAAACCGTCAGTAGCCGTTGCCGCAGCACCTTCCGGAGAAGATCCCGGTAGCCGTTGTCAAGTTTCTTGAACCAAAGTCCGGACCAGGCGATGAGGCGCTCGACTCTGCGGGTGCGGGGGCTTTCAAGATTGTCAGGTGTTTCGATGAGGCGGGAGGCCAGCATGGGCAGAAGGCTGAGAGAAACCAGCAGGGAACAGACCAGGGAGAAGATAATAACGTAGGAAAGCTCCTGGAAGAGGATCCCGGCAACACCGCGCACGAAAACAAGCGGAAAAAAAATAACCAGGGTAGTAATGGTGCTGGCGATGATGGCTTTGCTTACCTCCCGTGCGCCCTCGACAGCGGCGATAGCCGGCTGCTCGAGGTTTTCATCGCGCCGGCGAAAGATGTTTTCCAACACTACCACTGAGCTGTCGACCATCATCCCCACCCCCAGCGCCAGTCCGCCCAGGGTCATGAGGTTCAGGGTGAAGCCGCCGAAGTAGATAAGGGCGAAAGTGGCGATCACCGAGATCGGGATTGACAGGGATATCACCAGGGTAGAGCGGATGTTGCGGAGGAAGAAGAGCAGCACGAGTATGGACAACCCGCCGCCGTAAAGAACAGATTGCGCCACGTTGGCAATGGAACGCTCAATGAAATTCCCCTGGTTGATCACAGGGACGATGCGGACCTGCGGGTAGATCTTGTTAACAATCTCGATTTCACGAAGTATACCCTTGGCTACCTCCACGGTATTGGCATCGGCCTGCTTGCGAAGGGCGATCCGGATGCCACGCTCGCCGTTTACGCGGACGATGCGCGACGGCTTTTCATAGGTGTCGCGTATTTTTGCTACCTGGCCGAGGCTCACCGCTGCTCCTTCACTCTGGAAGATAACGGTGTTGCGGATCTGCTCGAGATTGACAAACTCCGCTGGTGCCCGCAGGGTAACCTCGTAGCTCCCCTCTTCGATTTTGCCCGCAGGCAAATCGAGGTTGGCGTTGCGGATGGCTTCCAGAACCTGGTTAAGAGGAAGCCCCAGGGCTTTGACCCGGTCAGGGTCGAGTTCGACCCGCACCTCCCGTTTAAATTCGCCCCACATGTCAGCCTGGGCAACCCCCGGCAGGCGGGCGAAACGATAGCGTACATGATCCTCGATCAATTGGGTCAGCTCTACCGGGTCGAGATTGCTGGATATCCCTAGTATCACCACAGGATAGCTGGCGACGTCGAACTTGCTGATGCGGGGCCGGACGATATCCTCCGGGAGTTCGCTGATTTCATCCTGGAGTTTGGACTGCACGTCCAGCGCCGCGGTATCGATGTCGGTCCCCCAGCCAAAGGTGACACGCACCGTGCTGGCTCCCTCGGATGACTGGGAGGTCATCTCTTCGACGCCGGGAACCGTGCCCACGATCTCCTCTACGATCTGAGTCACAAGCCGCTCCATGACCTCGGGGCTGGCGCCTTCGTATTCGGTGCGAACAGTGACGGTCGGAAGTTCGATATTGGGCAGCAGGTCGATTTTCAATCGGGTCAGGGAAAAGGCGCCAAGAATCACTACGATCAGGGTGATCATTGTCGTGAAAACCGGGCGGCGGACGCTGAAATCGGGAAGATTCATCGAGTGTCCGTTTTTTTATCTTCTTCTACTGAGGTGACTGAGTCAGCGGGAATGGTGATGGGCGAGCCATCTTTGAGCTGTTGGTGCCCCAAAATAACCACCCGTCCGGTAAGTCCCTTGCCTTCAATCTGAACCCGGTCATCATCGCGAATGCCGACATCAACGGGCCGCCAAGTGACGGAGAGTCCTTCCGGGTTAACTAGAAAAACCCCGTAGCGATTTTCCCGCTGGGTGAGTGCCTGCTCCGGTACGATAGTGGCTTCGGAGTGGCGAGCGAGGACAACCGTAGCCCGGATAAACATTCCAGGCTTGAGGCGCTGCCGGGGATTGTCGACAGTCAGCTCGACACGCGCCTGACGGGTGGCCTGTTTAAAAACCGGGGCGATCCGTGCGATACTTCCTGGGAATTCCCTGTCGGGAAAGGCGTCTGTGGTAAGGCTGGCGCTTTGCCCGGGCCTCAGGCGGGCATAGTCCCGTTCGGTGACAAAAATCACCCCGACGATGGGATCGAGATCGACGATACGGAGAAGGGGTGTATTGGCGGATACCGTCTCCCCTTCATCAACATAGCGCTCCGCCACCATCCGTTGATCGTCCCCACCGCTCCAGTCGGCAGTAATACGGGTGTACCTCAGTTGGATTCTGGCGGTTTCAAGAGAGGCTTCGGCCCGTACCACTTGGGCGCGGGCAACTTCCAACGCAGCATGTTTGGCTGATTTTAAGGCTTTGGCCGTATCGAGTTGGGATTCGGAAGCAACCCCCTTTTGGCGCAGGAGCTGAATCCTTTTTAATTCACGAACTCCGATTTCAAGGGCGCTCCTGGCTTCGGCAAGATTGGCCTGCCGAACTTTCAAGTCGGCCTGGACCTGATTAACTGCCTGGATATATTCATCATTATCCAGTTCGGCCACAATCTGAGCGCGATCAACCGGATCGGAAATATTAAGAAAAATCCTCTCGACCCTGCCACTCACCTTGGGCGCTGCAAGAAATTCGGCCCGGGCTTCCAACGTTCCGCTGAAAGTCCTGCGTTGTTCAATATGTCCATTATCAATGAGAGCCACCTCGACAGGAATTGCCCGCTGGGAATTGCCGGGAATTTTGGATGTAGTCTGCTTTTGAAAATGGTTTAAGACTAACCATCCCATGGCAAGAACCAGGCAAAAAGAGCCCCCAAACAGAAAAAATGATTTCCGGTTAAAGAGATTCATAATGTCTTCATTTTCAATAAACCTCAGGTATGTTTTTGAGGTTTGTCAGTTAATAGGGTTGTCTGTATGTAAACATTGATGAAGGTGAAAAATCCGTAGTAACCAAAAACAAAATACATTAAATCATTCGGGCTTTACAGAAAATTTTATGAAGGTATTTTTTCTTTGGACTTTTTAGTGCGCTTACGTTTCTGGCGGCGGATGCGTTCAATCTCTTGCTCTTTCGGTGAGTCTTTTCCCAAGACCATATGCTCGATTTTTTCGCACAAAATACGCCGTGCAAAAAAACGATTCATTTCACGCGAGCGTTCTTTCTGAAATTTAACCTCAACACCCGTTGGAACATGCTTTAGCCGCACGCAAGTGGAGGATTTATTGACCTTTTGCCCGCCTTTCCCGGACCCCAGAATAAACTTCTCTTCCAGGTTCTCCTCACGGATGTCGAGGTCCTTCATGCGTTGTTTCAACTCATCCTGTTTGGCTTGGGAAATAATGACTTGTCCTCCGTAATCTGGCCCGATTACTAAAAAATCAAACGGTTAATGTGCTCCTTTTTCCCATGGGTCTGGAATTTTCCTTTTCATGCTTTGATAGAAAAGTGCGCCCAAACCAAAAAGCCCGCCAGCCAACAACAGTGTTACAATGTCCTTTAGGTCTAATGGTACAATTTTAAAAGCAGAGGCCAGCGGTGTGTACATCAATAATGCCTGGAGGAAAATTGATAAAACAGCTGCTCCCCAGACCCACTTATTGGCAAAAAACGCTACCTGGTAGTCGCAACGGATCACAAAGGCAAGAATTATCTCATAAAGAACCACGAAATTGAATACCATCGTCTGGGCATGGATAAGAGTTGTTGCTGACGCTGAAGTGCCGCCATACAGGTAAAACAGGGTCAGGGCTATCAGGGTACCCAAGCTGCCCAGCACGATAAGAAAGATCAGTTTGGAGCGTGGGAGGATCCCCTCGCTGCTGGGTTTCGGTTTGCGCAGCATGATGTCTATGCCGTATGGGTCTACACTGTAGGCCAGAGCCGGAGCACCATCGGTCACCATGTTAATCCAAAGAAGAAGTATGGCCGTTAAAGGCAGGTTCATGCCGGAAACGGCGGCCAGAAAAATAATAAGCACCTCCCCGAGGTTTCCGGAAAGAAGGAGCATGATCGATTTCTGAATGTTGTCGTAGATGCCGCGCCCTTCCTCAATGGCGTTAACGATATGGGTAAAGCTGTCATCGAGAAGGACGAAATCAGCGGCCTCTTTGGCAACATCGGTGCCGCTCCCCACAGCCACGCCGATATTGGCCTTTTTCAGCGCCGGGGCATCATTGACCCCATCCCCGGCCATGGCCACAGTGTATTCCATCTCCTGAAGGTTATGGATAATCCGCTGCTTATGCTCAGGAGCTACTCTGGCAAAGATGTCGGTGCCCTGCGCGAGAGCCGTTTCCAGCATCCCATCATTCATTCCCCCCACCTCTTCACCGGTGAGTACCGGACTGCATATTCCGATTTCATTACCGATGGCCTGCGCGGTTTCTCCATAATCGCCGGTAATCATAATCACGCGAATACCGGCTTGTTTTGTCTTGCGGATCGATTCGATAACGTCGGAGCGCGGCGGATCGATCATGGCCTGAAGACCGATAAAAGTGAGATCTTCTTCGATGAGCTTTTCGCCGGCGTCAAGGCTTTTCATGGCAAAACCAAGAACACGCATCGCCTTGGAAGCAAAAATGGAATTCTGTGCTTCAATTCTTTTTCGAAATTCAGGCGACAATGAAACTTCCCGGCCGTTGACCAGAGCTAGGGTACATCGTTTTATTAAACTATCCGGGGCGCCTTTTGAATAGATAGTGCTGACTTTCTCATCCGTAACAAGAACGCTCATCATTTTGCGTTCCGAATCAAATGGGATTTCATCCGTTCGTGTTTTGTTCGCAGACACTCCAACTTTGGCTGCACTGACGAGAAGGGCAGCCTCCGTTGGGTCGCCTGTAATTCGCCAATTTTCGCCGTCCTTGTCCAGAGAGGCGTTATTGCATAGTAAGCCGCAAAGGAGAAGTTGATGTGGAACTTTTCCGCTCAATTCTCCATCCGGCGAATAACCGACTCCTGAAAAGGTCGCTTCGCCGGCCAGGGTCCAGGCGCAACGGACGGTCATCTGATTTTCGGTCAGGGTGCCGGTTTTGTCGGTGCAGATGACATCGCAGCTTCCGAGCGTTTCTACTGAGGAAAGGTTGCGAACAAGAGCTTTTCTTCTCAGGAGGCGTTTGACGCCGATGCTGAGGGCAATGGTGACCACTGCGGGAAGAGCGGTCGGAACAGCTGCCACGGCAAGACTGATGGCAATAAATGCGAACCCCACGATGGCTTGCATAGAGAGAGTGTCGGCATAATAGCCCCTGAAGAAGGAAAGAAAAAAAATAAAGAAGCAGATGCCGATAATGGCATAACCGAGCTTTCTGCCAAAATTATCAAGCCTTCTTTGAAGAGGGGTCATTTCCTCGGTGGCTTCCTTGATCAGGGTGGTGATTCTACCGAGTTCGGTTTTCATTCCGGTGGCCACGACAACCCCTAATCCGTGGCCGGTGGCCACAGTAGTCGAGGCAAAAAGCATGTTGTGCTGACTGCCAAGAGGGGCTGTACTGGAAATATTTCTGGAGTTTTTTTCCACCGGCACACTTTCGCCGGTAAGAATCGATTCCTCTGCTTTGAGCCTGATGGACTCGATGATCCGCGCATCGGCCGGGACCTTATCTCCGGCCGCCAGGCGAATCATGTCTCCCGGCACTAGATAGCGGGAATCGACTGTATCCTTTTGGCCGTTACGGATAACAGTGGCTATGGTCGCACTCATTTTTTTTAGAGCTTCCAGGGAACGGTGAGCGCTCAGCTCCTGAAAAAAACCGATGAGAGCGTTGGCAATCAGAATGGCAAGGATGATGATTGTGTCGACGTACTCGCCGATGAGGATGGAAAAAAAGACGGCAAAAAGAAGGATATAAATAATGAAATTTTTGAATTGATTCAGAAAGACCACCAGGGGGTTGACCCCGTTTTTGGTTTCCAGTTCGTTGAAACCATGGCCTGCCAGCCGATGACGGGCTTCTTCCGAATCGAGGCCCTTGGGAGAGGTTTTTAGATAAGCCAGTATTTCATCCCCGGTTTTTCGATAGTAATCCATGGAGCGCTTCCTTAATAACATAGTAAAACATTTTGGCCGGTTTTGATGAAGTATAGCGGGTTTCCGGGTGGAAATTTTTCGTTTCTGAAATTCAGGGAAAAAAGCAGACAGGGTTATGTCTCATCCCTAGGGCTATAAACAACAAGACCCCCGGACAATCAATCCAGGGGCTTTAATTTCTTAACAAATAATTTAAGGAAAAAGATTTTTCAATCGGGTTCAAGGATGGTAAGAGCATTTTTTAATCTGTGCAAGGTTTCCTCCCGGCCGACAAGAGGAAGCAGTTCAAAAACGCTGGGACTGACAGTTCCTCCAGTCAATGCTACCCGGATTGGCTGGGCAATCTTCCCCATTTTCAAACCGGTTTCCGCCATTATCGCTTCTACGGCCTTTTCCACTTCATCATGGCTAAAGGGATCGCAGCTGTCCAGGTAATCGATAATTTTTTCAAGAATGGTTTTTTGGCTTTCAGTCAGAAATTTTTTGACGGCCTTTTCGTCAAATTCAGGCTCTTCCATGAAGATCCAGGCCATGCTGTCGCCCATTTCAACAAGGGTCTTGGCGCGTTCCTGATAAAGCCCGATCAGCTCGGAAAGATTTTGGCTCCGGGTGGCCTTAAGTCCTTTCTTTTTCAACTGTTCAACCAAAAGAGGTGCCAGTTTGGAAGGGGCGCTATTTTTAATATAATGGGAGTTGAGCCAAAGAAGCTTTTCGGGATTGAAAACACCGGCGGATTTGCCGACGCTCCCCAGGGAAAACTTTTCCATCAGTTCCTTCATGGAGAATATCTCCTCATCGCCATGGGACCAGCCGAGGCGAACAAGATAATTGACCATGGCTTCAGGGAGATAACCCATGTCACGGTAAGCCATGACCGAAGTAGCGCCGTGACGTTTGGAAAGACGGCTTTTGTCGGAACCGAGTATCATGGGGACATGGGCAAAAACAGGAACCGGGGTTCCGAGAGCTTGGTACATGAGAATCTGACGGGGAGTATTGTTGACGTGATCATCCCCGCGAACTACATGGGTGATCTCCATGTCGGCGTCATCTACCACAACCACGAAATTGTAGGTCGGGGTGCCGTCAGAACGCTGGATGATGACGTCGTCAAGTTCTTCATTGCGGACCGAAATGACCCCTTTGATCATGTCTTCGAAAGCGGTGAATCCATCGTCCTGGGAAAGAAAGCGGACGACAAATGGAGCGCCTTCAGGGTGGTTGATCCGGTTGCGGCAGGTTCCGTCATACTTCGGTTTTTTCCCTTCCGCCATGGCATTGGCCCGTTTCTGGTCCAACTCTTCAGGGGTGCAATAACAGCGATAGGCTTTCCCTTTATTGATGAGCTCTTGAACCTTGTCTTTGTAAAGGGAAAGACGTTCACTCTGGTAAAAGGGACCTTCATCCCATGAAAGACCAAGCCATTCCATGGCCTTGAGAATTTCATCCACCGACTCCTGCGTCGAACGGGCGGTGTCAGTGTCTTCGATGCGCAGGATAAAAGTTCCACCCTGCTGGCGGGCAAAGAGGTAATTAAAAAGGGCGGTTCGTGCCCCTCCGATATGCAGGAAGCCTGTGGGACTCGGGGCAAAACGTACGCGGACGTTGGACATTGTCTGACTCCAATTCTAAAAAAAACCAAAACAAAAAAATGAGCCGCCCAAAAGGCGACTGCGGTTTTTATACGTCAAGGACTATGGGCTGACAAGTATTTTTTAAATGGAAAAAACCCAAACATCTTTCTATTCAATCAGGACTCCGGCATATCCGACCACCTGGGCGAAATCCTGGGTAGCATCACCTGAGTTGCCGTAATGTACTAGAGTGGCTTTGCTGGCACCGAGAAATTTGGCTGCAGAGAGCATAACAACGACCGAAAGAACCCCACACATACTAATTTTGTGCTTGCGGACCGTTTCCCATAAACCGTTTGGATCGAGTTCAAGGATTCGTTCAATGGCTTTCATGTCTTTTCTTCTGGCGATGACATCCGGCTCATAGTGGGTCATGTCCGAACTAGCAACCATCAATGTTGATTTGGGATAATTTTGGATCACCCGGCCCAGATTTTCACCAAACTCCAAAAGGTCCTGAAGCGCGCCGCCGCCGAGGCAGATGGGAACGATCTGCAGACTCGGAGAGAGTATCTGGAGGAAAGGGAGTTGGACTTCAAGGGAATGTTCATATTTATGGGCCAGTTTGTCCGCGCCGGTCCCGGGACAATCCTCGAGGATGCGGGTTACAAGCTCTCCATCAACAGCGCACTTCCCCAAAGGAGTGAGCCAACATCCTTCAGGGTAGACGGCCCAGGGGTGGCCGTACCCGTGATGGTTGGGGCCGAGAATAATAGCTCTTTCAGGAGCTTTAACCTGGGAAAAGGTTTGGCCGGCAATAGCTCCGGAATAGGGGTAGCCGGCATGAGGAGAAATTATTCCGACCGCTTGGTGGAGGGTTTTGGGTGTTGGCATGAACCCGGTAAGCATTTCCCGCAATTCGACAGGGTCGCCGGGGTAAAATTGCCCGGATACAGCTGGATGCCGTTGCATGAAATCCTCCTTGAAAAGGCGATGAACACTCAGGGGAAAATGAAGGTTTTTATCAGCATACGGAGACCGACAATAGTCAGCACAACTCCAAATATTTTTACCAGTCTATCATGACTGAAACGGTGCGCAACTTGAGCCCCGACACGGGCAAAAATCATTGTGAAAGGAGAACAGATTGCGACCACCAGAACATTAACGTAGCCGATTGAATAAGGAGGCAGAGCAGGTTTTCCCCAACCATGGAACATATATGAGATCATGCCTACAAGACAGGACATAACGATCAGGGCGCTGGAATTACCGATAGCGGAGTGCATGGGCAGTTTTAGAACGAGAATCAGGAGCGGGAGAACAACTACCGCACCGCTGACACCGAAAAAAGCAGCGAAAGATCCTCCCGCAACGCCTACCAGCAGTAGTTGAAGAGTCGGAATCCTTTCCGTTCTTTCGGGAGACAGATGGGGATGCGATGTGAAAATTCGTAACGCAACACAGGTCAGCATAATTCCAAAGAGACCCTTGAGCCAGATGCCCGGGGTCCAGGCCGCTGCCTGAGCACCGACAACAGCTCCCAAGGCAGCGCCTATGGCGAGACGAAAAACCTGGTACCATTCGATATTGTCCTTTTGGAAGTGAACCAATGAGCTGCTGATGGCAGTTAAAAGGATGATGGCCAGGCTGGTGCCGAAAGCGGTGTGGACAATAATGTCGGCGTTAAAGCCGACAATTTCAAAAACCACCAAAAAAAGAGGGATGTATATGATCCCGCCACCAAGGCCCAGGAGGCCGGCTAGAAAGCCGGCAAAGGAACCGAGTAGACCGAAAACCAAAATAATAATTAAAGAGAATTCTTGCATTGTGCCCTGAAGAAAAACAAAAAGTCAGCCCATCGGGCTGACTTAAAGATATTTTAGAGTTAAATTGGAGGCCCCGACCCGATTCGAACGGGTGATGGAGGTTTTGCAGACCTCTGCCTTACCACTTGGCGACGGGGCCGTATTACCAGCAATCTTTTCCCTGCAAAAAACTCGGATATTGATATCAGACATGACTTCTCAATGTCAAGTGTAAAATTGGTTAGGATGTATAGAACAATTAGTAAAACAATATGTTGTAATATTAAAGGTCAGGTAGAACATTAGCTTTTAATTATTATTGAGCTGACACAGTTGAGGATAAGGCCTCAATTTTTATCCAGATGCTGCTTTTGTGATAGTTCTTTCCTGTCTGCCAGCGAACGGTACTGACATCATCCTGTTGGAAATTTTGGCTTGTTCCTGCCAGTTCGAACCATGAATTCAATGGAACCCGCAGTTTTGTCCCGGCTTTCTGGTATCTGACAGACGGTGGAGTATCTATATTGGGGCTGAAATTTCCTCTGATATTTTCATTGAAAGGGACTATTTCAACCTCCACCATTTTCCCCTGCAGAACGGGCCTGACCAGAAAACCGGTTCGGACCTCTTTGTAAGCGATTTTTCTGGAAAAACCCTGATGCCGACCACTGACCATGGATAGCTCGCTCGAATAAGGTATATCTTCACCTTTGACGATGAATGCATCCGCACCGTCCTGCACCAGAATTTGTTGGATAGTCGATTTCTGGGAATTACCCAGACGCCCGGAAGTTTTGGCTGGCGCTTTTGAAACATGGTTACCCGTACGAATGGCATTTGCAATCCCGTTGCTTGAATGTCGAACGCGGATAAGAAGTGTGGATCTGGGAATGTCTATTTTATCGATAAGAACGGCAATTTTTTTCTGGGTTTCAGGTGATGCATGGATAATTATTCGATTGTTTAGAGTTTCGACTTTTGTATCAGTTTCGGTGAGACTGTTAATCACTGGAATGATCTTTTCGACCCCCGTGTGCTTTAGCTCATACACACGTGAAATCATTTCAGATGCACCGATACAAAGTCCGAACCAGAAAAAAATGATCAAAAAAATTGAAAATCGTAAAAGACTTGTCATTGCGGCCTTCGTAAATATATGGTTTTATAGAAAGGAAAAAAGTGAGATATCTTTAGTCACATAAAAAGTTGGCAATCTCTTTAATCATCTATCGTCAGGTTTTTACAAAACATTAACAGGGCGTTGTTATTTGTATCAAGCAAAAAGCAGAAAACACTTATTCCCCGATTTTACGATAGTTTCGATTTTTCAACCGGGTGAAATTTTCTTTTTCAACTGGTTTTGGTAAGGAGTTTAATGAATGGCATTCAAAAAACGAAAAGCAGGGAAGCTTTTTTCAGCTCTGTTCATTTTACTGATGGCAGGGGGTGTCCTTTTTTTTCTATTTCGGGACAAGGATGGTCCCGCACTGGTCCTTTCTCCTGATTCAGGACCAATTTCCATTAATCCCCTGACTTTGACTCTTGAAGATGAAAATTCGGGCCTGAGTAATCTGACGGTCACGGTTCTTCAGAATGAAAAGCAAACCACCGTTTTTGCAAAAACCTATCCTTCAAAGCCGCGGGAAATGTCTGAGACTTTTCAGATAGACCAGGCCAAACTGGAAGAAGGCGAGTTCCAGGTTGAGGTGGCGGCAAGGGACGGTTCGTTTCTTGGTGGTAACCTGAGAAAAGCTGTTTATTCATTCGTTTACGATCGCACTCCACCGGACATTTTTGTTGAGAGCCGTGCCCATAATATTCGCCAGGGAGGTAGCGCTCTGGTCGTCTATACACTCTCCGAGAAAGCCACCAGGACTGGTGTCAAAGTGGGAGAGCGTTTTTTCCCAGGTTACCTGCAACCTTCAGGAAAATATTACGCGATTTTTGCTTTTCCCTATGATCTTGGGAGAAAAGAATTTCAGCCTGTGGTTTTTGCAGAGGACCAGGCTGGGAACCCAAGTGAAAACGGAATCTTTTTTTACGTTAAAAAGAAAAAATTTCGCCGCGATCGGATTAATGTCTCCGATGGATTCCTGGCAGCAAAAATGCCTCAGTTTAAGAACGACTTTCCAAATGCCGCCAGCAATCTTGAAATCTTTCTGAGTGTGAACCGAGAATTAAGGAAGAAAAATCGGCAACGGCTCTATGGATACGGAAAGGACACGGCCTCCATTCCCCTCTGGGATGGAAATTTTCTGAGACAGCCCGGATCGACTATGGCAACCTTTGGAGACAGGCGCTCGTATATATATAAAGGAAAAAAGGTAGACACGCAAACGCATCTTGGGGTGGACTTGGCTTCAACCGCTCAAGCGCCAGTTAAGGCGGCAAATTCAGGGGCGGTTGTTTTTGCCGGCTTTTTTGGTATTTACGGTAACTGTGTCATCATTGATCATGGCCTGGGTCTCCAAAGTCTGTATGGTCACCTGAGCCGCATGAATGTGAAGGAAGGACAGAAAATAAAAATAGGAGACATATTGGGTTTGAGCGGTAATACTGGCATGGCAGGGGGAGACCATCTCCATTTTGGCGTATTGGTCTCAGGTCTTCCGGTAGAACCCATCGAGTGGTGGGACTCCCATTGGCTTCGCGACAATATAACGGTAAAAATTCCAAAATCCAAATAAACAGTGACTGAATCCCGGAAAAGCTGACGACGCTTCAGTGTCCCGTAACATTGGAAAAAGGACGGGACACTGAAGTCCACAAAAAAACCACGGTGTCTTGTGGCGTTTTTTTTGTTGGGGTTCAACTAAAGATTCTAAAGTTTGGCAACATTGGCAGCCGCGGGTCCTTTGTCGCCTTCTTCTACTTCAAAAGAGACCCTTTGACCTTCCGTTAATGTTTTGAAACCTTCTCCTGTAACAGATGAAAAGTGAACAAAAACATCGGGACCTTCATCCTGTTGAATAAAACCGAAACCTTTTGCATTGTTGAACCATTTCACGGTACCGTTGGCCATTTTTTGCTCCTTTTTTCAGGAAAACGTGGGCTTGAAATTGGCAAGTTGGTAAAATCGCAGAATTTGCCCACAGAAAAATTAAAAGGAAATATTTTTTTTGAATTTCCAGCAAAGGAGAAAGGGTTGAAAAATATTCCAAAGGGCCGATCAAGTTGTCCACCTGAACAATTTCCCGATTTTTGCTTAATTTTCAAAGAAGTCTGATACGCCAAAAAAAACTTTAAAAGATTTTACCATAAAAAAATAATATTTCCCGAGCAACGTCATTGGGGGAAAATTAATTATTTCAAGGACATCGGATACCACTCCGAAAAAACAAAAGCGTAACTATTGGATGAAACCAATTAAAATACACTTTTTGTTAATTCGTTTTTTCACTATTGTGCTTTTTGACGGATTGTGGTCATTATATAAAAATTTTTTTTGTTCCGGTTCTTATCAGATTTTGGGGGTTTGAGTTGTTTTTCTGATTTCGGAAATTGATTGAAGAATCAGATTTTTTAACCAACAACCCCTTTTTGAATGGGAACACTTTTTGCTCTTTGGATTGGCTAAACATTTATCTAACCAAAGAGGATAACGAAAAATAATGACTGAAGATTTTGAGACCTCACGAAGAGGTTTTTTGAAGATTGGTCTTTTGGCAACTGCCGGCCTTGCTTTTCCAGTCGCCTCCCTGGCAAAAGGCGCCTCTTTCGCTTCTCCCTCTGATAAAACCCTGTCTCTCTTGAACTCACATACCGGAGAACGGCTTGACAATATTGTTTTCTGGGAGAATGGCGATTATCTAAAAGAAGGCTTGGATGCTATCAACTATCTCTGTCGTGATTTCCGAAATGATGAAATCAAGCCTATCGACCGCCGTTTACTCGATCTTCTTTATGAAATTAATCTTAAATTGCCCGTTTCAAATCCTCAAAACATTATTATCTCTGGGTACCGTTCCCGTAAAACCAATGAAAAACTTCGCAAAAGAAGCCATAAGGTTGCTAAGCGAAGTTACCATTTAAAAGGGCAGGCCCTGGATATCCGTGCTCATGGTTGCGATCTCCGGGTTTTGAAAAAAGCTGCTTTGCGGTTGCACCAAGGAGGTGTCGGATACTATCCCAGATCTCAATTCATTCATATTGATACAGGGCCCGTGCGGTCCTGGTGATTCATTCCTTTTTTTTCACTCGTAAGGCAACATCCGGTAAAACGCAATTTTGATCATATATGTCCCAGAAAAAAAGGCCGCTTTTTAAGGCGGCCTTTTTTTTGCGCATAAAAATTGTCACTTATGAGCGACATTATGTCAGGGAAAGTAAAGCCCCCACCAAAAGTTTTTCATCAATAAAAGGACGGCTGTTCCGGCTGAGAAGATGGCAATTAATTCTTTCAACCCCATTTTTAGACAAAAATTCAGGATTGAGATCTCCAGGATATTTGGAAATATCCTCATCCATGAGGATGTAATTGAGGAGTTTATTTTCAGAAATAGATTTTTTTTCGCCCTTTTTGAGGTAAAAGAGAAGTTCACGCACTTGGTCGGCAAGAGTTTTTCCAAAAAGTTCCGGGTCAGGCGACGTGTTGGGAATAAAAACCTTTGGGCAGGGGTTTCGGCTGATTGCCTCTCCCATTCCCGAAGGGAGGCAGTTGGCGATTAGGCTGGAGTAAAAACTGCCCATGGGAAAACAGATCAGGTCAGCCTGGGAAATCAAGTCTGCAATGACGGGGCGGATTTTTAATTGAGTTTCAGTGGTTTTGGCCAATGAATCGGTGAAAAAAAGACGATTGATAGGTTTTGAAAGGGGCGGCGCCTCTTTCCCGGTCAGATTGTGCTGGCCGACGATGATCTCGCCCCCTTCAAGTTCTGCAGCAAGATGGAGATATTCGTTAGTGATGGGTTTTACCGTGGCCCGAACATGGGCCAGATTTGAAAATAGAAAGATTACAGGGTCGAGGTGGTTTTGTTGACTTAAATATCCTCCTGTAATGACCAGATTGCCGATGCTTGAATTTCGGAGATTGAAATCAGTGGGCATGTTTTCCACAAAACGGCATAGATAATCCATGATAATCGAACGCATGGGGTCAGGAATTTCTCTGATCAGATGATGTCGACCTTCCTTCATGGAATCGAGAACACACTTGAGAACAGATAAATCCCCCTCTTTTGGGAGACGGTGGGAAAAAAGCTGGTATACACTTGGATTACCTGTAATGCTCCTGTCCGCCAAGGCCATCAACCGATGTCTGAGATCTCCGACCGCAGGCATGTGAAAGGCTTTTCGTAATGTGGCTGAACTGCCGCCGGAATCCATGGAAGTAATGATATGAATGGAATTGTGTGTGTATTGAACCAGTTCCTGACTGACCTTTCGCAGAGAACTTCCGCCACTGAAAAACAGGATTTTCGGGCCCAGTTCCGGATTCCGTCGACAAATCTCGGTACGACGGTAATCAGGCAGATTAATACTGCGATGAATAGTGATGCGCATATATTTTCAGGCTTTACGGATGAAATGAATTAATGGGAAAGATGTTTCCCCTCTTTTGTGTTTCAATGCAAGTGGTGTGCTAATGTGTCACATGGAATAATCTGGAAATTATGGGGTAATCAGCAGATTCGTGGGAGCTGCTCCCCCGAGAGCATGTCAACAATTCGTCTGCCGCCAATGGTTGTACGGAGGAATACCCGGCCTTGCGCATTATCGACTTGTGCTACCTCGCCGATAATGGCGGCCTCTCGACCCTGTGGATGATTGCGCAGAAGGTGCAAAATATCATCCGCCGTCTGGTTTTCGACGACCAGCAAAACCTTCCCTTCATTAGCGACATAAAGAGGGTCCAGCCCGAGTATGGCGCAGGCCCCGTCAACCGAATCCCGGACCGGGATCGCTGTTTCATCGAGTTCGATGTCGACACCGGACTGCATGGCGATCTCTTTGATAGTGGTCGCCACCCCGCCGCGGGTCGGATCCCGCAACGCGTGAATCTGATCGCCGAATTTTTCTATGGCAGCGAGAACAAGACCGTTAAGAGGAGCGCTGTCCGAGAGAATGTCTACCCCCAGCTCAAGCCCCTCTCGCTTTGCCAGAATCGCAATTCCATGATCCCCCACGGTACCGTTAATGATGATTTTGTCGCCAGGGGCGGCCATATTTCCTTCAATGTCGAATGAATGATCAAAAACACCGATGCCGGAGGTGTTGATGAATATTTTGTCAGCCGCGCCTCTGGTGACAACTTTGGTATCACCGGTGACTATGGAAACGTTGGCCTGAAGGGCTGCCTTTTTCATCGATTCCAGAATAATTCGGAGATCTTCAATCGGAAGTCCCTCCTCCAGAATCAGTCCGACGCTGATGGCCAGGGGGCGGGCACCGTTCATGGCCAGGTCGTTGACCGTACCGTGAATGGCAAGATCGCCGATGTTGCCTCCGGGAAAAAAGATCGGGTCCACGACATAGGAATCGGTGGTAAAGGCAAGTCTGTCCCCAGAAAAAGGCAGGATGGCGGAATCATTCTGGTTTTTTTGGGAAATCCCCGACAGGTTGGGGATAATGATCTCATCGAGCAGTTGGTGGCTGAGCTTGCCGCCGCTGCCGTGGCCTAAAAGGACAACATCTGATTTCAAAAGGGGCTCCTTTTTGTTCGGACTGGATAGGAGGAATGGGACCGGTATTTAAAGTTAGGAAGAGTTTTTAATCACTACTCGAAAGATTGATCACCGTACTTATAAGCGGCTGAACAGACTCCCTCGCTGGACACCATGCAAGCCCCCACCGGTTCTTCCGGAGTACAGGATGTGCCAAAAAGAGGGCAATCCGAAGGGGAGATCTTCCCCATGAGTATTTCACCGCACCGGCAACCAGCATGTTCGATGGAAGGCTCTATTTCAATCTCAAGCTGGTTTTCAATGTCAAAGTGGCTGTATTCGTCACGGATAGAGAGGCCGCTCCCAGGAATAACCCCCAAACCGCGCCAGCGGGCATCACAGGGTTCAAAAACCCGCTTGAGAATGCTGAGTGCCTGCTGATTCCCGTCGGGTCGGACAAAACGGCTGTACTGGTTTTCAACCCTGATGTCATTCGTCACAATCTGGCGGACAAGCATATCAATCCCCTGCAGGATATCGACCGGCTCAAACCCGGTAATGACACAGGGGATATTGCGCTCTGTTGAAAGTGGAATGTAAGCGTTGGCTCCGATAATCGTACTGACGTGAGCGGGACAGAGATAGCCGTCGATGTTCAGTTCCGGGTCCGCAGTCAGAGCACTCATGGCCTGGGGCATTGTTTTGTGCGCACAGAGCACAAAAAAGTTTTTGATCTCCTGCACTGCAGCGTCAAGGATGGATGCTGCAATGGTGGGAGCGGTGGTTTCAAAACCGACGCCAAGAAAAACAACCATTCGCTGGGGGTTTTTACAGGCGATGGAAACGGCATCCAGAGGTGAGTAAACGATTCTCACGTCGGCGCCTTTTGCCTTTTCCTGGAGGAGACTGGTAGAGGATCCGGGAACCCTCATCATATCGCCAAAAGTGGTGAGGATAACATCCGGCACATGAGCAAGGGCAACGGCCTTGTCGACGAAATCGACCGGTGTCACGCAAACAGGGCATCCTGGCCCTGAAGTCAGCCGGACTTTTGAAGGAAGGAGGGTCCGTATACCATGCCGGTAAATGGCCATGGTATGCGTTCCACAGACTTCCATAAGCGAAATGGTCTTATCCAGCTTTTCATTGAGGTCCTGAATCGACTCCAGAAACTTTGCCGCAACCTCAGGATCTCGAAATTCGGCGGAATATTTCAAAGAGTAAATTCTCCTTTGTCCAGCATGTCGCGGAAAATAACCAGACTCTCTTCTGCCTCTTCCTCATTCAGTTTTTCAATAGCAAAACCGGCATGAATCAGAACATAGTCCCCAATCTGAGGATTCTCGATCATGGTTACACTCGCTTTACGGCGAACATTGTCAATTTCGCAGATGGCGCTATCCCCATCGAGACTGATCACCTGCATTGGAACGGCTAAACACACGATAGGCTCCTTATCGAATGAAAATAAAAACACCCCGGAGGGTGCAGATAATGTTTATTGGAAAGCAAAGATATGTCTTTCCCCTACGCACCAATATAATTTATGTCGTAAAAGAAAATCAAGTTGTGATCTCCTTCCACTTCGGTTTTCTGACACTATTTGTTGAATATAGCCCAGGATGTGCTATTTAATTGGACCTCAAGAAATAAAATCAGTTAAGAGGAAACCGTGGTATGGAATCCAATAAGACGCCGGAAATAAGCCTTGTCATACCGGTTCTCAATGAAGAAAAGAGCTTGCCCGAGCTTCTGGGCAGCCTGAAAAATCAGGCCGACATCGTTTTTGAGGCCATATTCTGCGATGGGGGTTCGAAGGATATCTCCATCGGTCTTCTTAAACAATTTAAAAACCAGAAGTTTGTAAATTGTGAGATCGTTCATTCGGATAAAGGGCGTGGGCGTCAGATGAATATAGGCGCACGGCACGCGCGTTCACGGAACCTTCTTTTTCTTCATGCTGATTCGGTTTTTTCCGACCCGTTAGCCTTGCGAAAGGCTGTCGATTCTCTGGACATGGCGATTCGCCATTCAAGTGATGAGCGAGTCGCCGGACATTTCTCTCTGCGTTTTTCCAGATCCGATTTCAGGCCCTCTCTGGCATATTATTTTTATGAATGCAAAACCAGCTTGAACAGAATGGGCAGCATTAATGGTGACCAGGGTTTTCTAATGCGCCACGCTTTTCTTAAAGAAATTGGAGGATTTGATGAATCGCTCGGGTTTCTTGAAGACGAAAGGATGGCGAAAAAGATATTCGACAAAGGACGCTGGTTTGTGCTTCCCGTCAATATTATGACATCGGCCCGGCGTTTTGAAACGGAAGGGCTTTTCGAACGCCAGGTCCTTAATGCTTTCATCATGAATTTTTCCGCCATCGGATGGGACGTTTTTTTCAAGGAAGCGGCTGGAATTTATAAAGTTCAGAAAGAGAGCGGACGCCTCAAGCTTCTCCCGTTTTTCAACAGGATTATCGATTTACTTCGCAATGAACCTTTTAAAAAGCGAATTTCCCTTTGGTATCAGACCGGATGCTATGTCAATGCAAATGCCTGGCAGCTTGTCTTTGCCCTGGATGTCCGACGTAATTTCAAGAATAAGCGGCCTTGCACAACCATGGAATTACCGTTTCTTGAAAGCTTTGACTTGCGTTGGCGGTTTCTCGTCAATCATCCATTGGGCTGCCTCATTACCGCTTTTTTAACCTGGAGCTGGTTTCACAGCTATCGAATCTGGATGTCTCTGAAAACCTTTTTCTGTCTTTGACAGGATTGAAGTAAGCCAATTTCAGTCCTTTTTTATATCGGGTCTTCAAGTATAATATAACTAAATCCCTAACGGAATTGATCCTACTGCAGGAGAATTCATCATGAAAATGAGTAGATTTCTATTTTTAGTCACCCTGGTTCTGCTGGCGGGGCTTGTGGTTACATCCTGTACAACTTATAAAAGCCAGCAAACATCGTTCAAGGCTCCTTCAGCTTATTCCAACATGCAGGTTCTAAATGGTGCTGAAATAGCTGCAAAGTCTTATTTTGACAGCGAGGAGGCTGAGAAAGTTTTCGGTTTTGACATCCGCAGCACCGGGCTTCTTCCGATTCAACTGGTTGTTGATAACGCTGGAAAAGATGAAATCAGCATTGTTCCGGATCAGACGTTTCTCATTGACGCTGAAGGAAACATGTGGAATCTTCTGAAGAGCCGAGCAGCCTATGAGCGGCTTGAAAAAAGCACGGAATATTCAAGGATTGCCAAGGGAAGCGGGAAGGGTGCCATGTTCGGAGCCGCCAGCGGCGCCCTGATTGGTGCCGCCATAGGCATACTGACAGGTGAAAACGTTGGTACGGCGGCCTTGGGTGGAGCTGCCATCGGCGGGGCCGGCGGGGCGACTATTGGCGGTGTCAAAGGGGCAACTGATGAGGATGCGGGACGACAGATTTCCCGCGATCTGACCAACCGGTCTCTTCAGAATAAAACCATATCCGGCGGATCATTAGCCCATGGTTTTTTGTTCTTTCCCGGTGAGGCTCCTTCCGCCAAGACCCTGCGACTTCAAATTCTTGAAGTCGGTAGCGGGGAGACGCACACCTCTTTTTTCACTCTCGAGTAATAAATTTTGGGTCATGACTAGTTGAGAGGTTGATCCCTGAGAATTTTGAGAATCAATTGGTAGAGATCTTGACCTCTATGGTTGAACCTAAATTCACATTCTTTTAAGTGCAAGTTAAAAGTCTCTGGTCGCATGCCACGAAAGCGAACCAGGCGCATTTTAGCGAAGCCCCAGAAGCCTTCAATACCATTGATGTGAGTACGACCTTTAGCAAATTCGTTACGGCCATGATCGACGCGCAAGTGCTTCCCGTAGCCAACATCGACCAAGCCGTTATAGCCGCGCCAACCATCAGAGTAAATGATGCTTTCAAGCTCAACCTTTCCTCTAATGGCTCGTTGTAGCGTGACTTTTTTACAATCTGGGACGATCTCTGTGTGAACGTGACCGTTCCTTTGAAAAATACCAAAGACGATTGTTTTACCAAAGGCTCCGCGTCCTCTTTTGCCTTTAACGCGTCGAGCCCCGAAGAACGATTCGTCGACCTCAACCTCCCCAAAGAATGGAGATTGGGCATCACAATATTTAACGAGACGCTGCCGAATAGCTTTCAAATATCGGTTAATCGTATTGCGATTCAGCCCGGCTAATTTGGCAATCTGAGTGGCCTCTAAATCGACCGAAAACAAGCGTACAATATGTCGAAATTGGTGCTCCGAAATTCGTGAACGCTTTGCGTACTTGTTTTTACCAGTCATGATAATTAGTTAACACACCTTTGAGAGTGCTTAACTAGTCATGACCCTAAATTTAAAAAATAGAGATTAGGGGGCAATATGCCCCCTTTTTTATTGACCAAAATCAGTTGATGTATTATATCAATATAGATGGATATAGAAAATCAGAATTTAGTGATTAATATTTTTAAAGCCCTTGCCGACCCTACCAGGCTGCGGATTCTTGCTTTGTTAAACCGTAGCGAATTGACTGTCCAGGAGCTGACCCAGATCCTGGAAATTGGACAATCTCGTATTTCCCATCATCTAAGGGTGTTGCTTGAGGCTGAAATCCTTTCTGTCAAACGCCAGGGAACCTGGGGGTGTTATCGCCTTTCCCGCGACAACCCCTTTTTCTCCACAATATTCCCCAGCATTGAAACGAACCTTGAAACGTTTCCGCAAATAATGGCGGATTCAGTTAATCTCTTAACTTTTCTCGATGAACGGAGAAAATCCAGCAGGGAATTTTTTGATCAGGAAGCCTCACAATGGGATCGACTGATCCGTAATATTCTGCCGCTTCCGGATTACCTCGAAACCCTCAGCGACATGTTGCCTGACGTTTCACTCGCTGTTGAAGTCGGTTGCGGGACGGGAAATCTTATGGAAGTTATTCTCCGAAAAGCTTCTTTTGTAATTGCTGTGGATCAATCTCCCGAGATGATCGCTGAAGCCGGGAAAAAAATCTGTGATAACAAACTTCAAGGAATCGAACTGCGGTTAGGGGACATGACTCACCTGCCTTTGGGCAACAGCGAAGCTGACCTTGTAGTCATGAATATGGCACTTCACCATGCGGCCCAGCCTTTGCAAACTTTAAAAGAGGTTTCCAGGGTCCTGAAAAGAGGTGGATTTTTTCTTCTCGCAGACATGCTCCCCCACAAGGAGGCCTGGGTCAGGGAAAAACTTGCGGATCAGTGGTTGGGGTTTTCGTTTCCCGAGTTGAAGGAGTGGTTTGATAGTGTCGGTTTTTCAATCGAGACCTGGCGTGAAATAAAAGGGCAGGGAACGCAATTGAGTACTTTTCTGCTGAAGGGTGAAAAACTGTCTAAAATTAATAAATCAGAAATAATGTCACTGTTTGAGGAGAGTTAACGCATGAAAAATCAACAAAACGTAGATTACCATGTTAAAGATTTAAACCTTGCGGATTGGGGCAGGAAAGAGATTCGTATTGCCGAGACGGAAATGCCTGGGCTCATGGCTACCCGTGCTGAGTTCGGTGCTTCCAAGCCCTTGCAGGGAGCTCGCATAACCGGCTCCCTGCATATGACCATTCAGACCGCAGTGCTGATCGAAACTCTTGTTGAACTTGGGGCCGATGTACGCTGGGCAAGCTGCAATATTTATTCAACCCAGGATCATGCCGCTTCCGCCATCGCTGCCAGCGGCGTTCCTGTTTTTGCCTACAAAGGCGAATCCCTGGAAGAATACTGGCAGTACACTAAAAAGGCCTTAGCCCATCCTCAAGGCCCGACCATGATCGTCGATGACGGCGGCGATGCCACTCTGCTGGTTCATCGTGGTGCCGAGCGGGAAATAGAGTTTGAGAAAAGTGGAATAAAACCTGAGGTTTGTTGTGACAATGCAGAAATTGAAATCGTTGATCGGCTTCTCAATGACACACTTGATGAAGACCCCCGATACTGGCGTACCATGGCTAAAGGGTTGGTCGGGGTGAGTGAGGAGACAACCACTGGCGTCCATCGTCTTTACCATATGGAAAAAGCCGGTTCTCTGTTGTTCCCGGCGTTTAATGTCAACGATTCCGTGACCAAAAGCAAATTTGACAACCTTTACGGGTGCCGCGAATCGTTGCTTGACGGGGTTAAGCGCGCCACTGACGTGATGATTGCCGGGAAAAAATGCGTTGTTCTTGGATACGGCGATGTTGGTAAAGGATGTGCCCAGGCTTTCAAGGGTATGGGTGCCATGGTTTTTGTGACGGAAATCGATCCGATCTGTGCGCTGCAGGCATCGATGGAAGGCTATTCCGTGGTCCAGATGGACGAGGCCTCCACCTGGGGGGATATTTTCGTTACCACCACTGGCAATGTCGACGTCATCAATCGTGAGCACATGAACCGAATGAAAAACGAAGCGATCGTCTGCAACATCGGCCATTTTGATTCAGAGATTCAGGTCGATTCCCTGTTTAAGGATCCGGCACTGAAAGTTCACGAAGTCAAACCTCAGGTTGATCAGATCGAATGGCCGGACGGCAAAAGAATCACCCTTCTTGCCAAGGGTCGCCTTGTCAATCTTGGCTGTGCTACCGGGCACCCCTCTTTTGTTATGTCTGCCTCCTTCACCAATCAGGTTCTGGCACAGATGGAGTTGTGGCAAAAGGTTGGAGAATACGATAGAAAGGTTTATGTGCTGCCGAAAATTCTGGATGAAAAAGTGGCTTCACTTCATCTTTCCAAGCTGGGAGTTCGCCTTACCACAATGACTCAAAAACAATCCGAATATATCGGAGTGCCAATTGAGGGGCCTTACAAACCGGACTATTATCGGTATTAAAATGACTCCTTAAAAAATCATCAAGCCGGATTCTTTTGAAGAATTCCGGCTTTTTTTTGGCCAAAATTGGCAAATGTTAGAATTTCCACTATTATCGAGTAGATTATCGCAGAGACGGATATGAATTAATATTTCCACTTAAGCTGAAAATTTTCGACAGCCGATTTATATTTAGAGTATATGAAAATGATTAGTGATATTTCGCTTGTCAAAAATCTGGAATTTTCATGCATGAATATTTGAAAAATATAATCGAATTTATCAGGAATTTTCCTTGTTTATCCTATTGGGTTATCTTCTTTATCACCTTGTCTGAGTCTCTGGCTTTTATCGGTTTGCTGATACCGGGTGCAGTTCTTATGGTGGGGATAGGCGCCGTTGTTTCTACCGGGGCGCTCTCTTTGAAAATTGTATTATTGACGGCTATGGCCGGCGCTGTTACGGGAGACAGCCTCAGCTACTGGCTCGGCCGATATTATAAAAACAAACTTCCTTCGCTTTGGCCCTTCAATCGTCATCCTCAACTTCTGGAAAGAGGTAAAACATTTTTTCACCATTATGGTGGGAAAAGCGTATTCCTGGCGCGCTTTGTCGGACCTGTTCGGCCGGTTGTTCCTCTGGTGGCAGGCATGTTTCATATGCCCCCGGGCAAATTCACGCTTATCAATCTGACGTCAGCGGTGGGCTGGGCTCCAGCCTACATTCTCCCAGGAGTGCTTTTCGGTGCATCCTTGACTCTGGCTGCAAAGGTCAGTGTTCGCCTGGCGATTTTGTTTTTCACTGTTTTAAGCAGTCTCTGGTTTTCATTTTGGTTATTCCGCAAAATTGTTCGCTGGCTCGACCAGCGAATTCCTGACGGAGAAAAACGCCTTACTTTTACCCTGGTATCCATTTTATTCGTGGCAGCCCTGGGATGTTCAGCAATCTTATGGAACGTTTTTCTCTCTGAACCATTGCTTCGCGCGGACCATGCGGTCCATTTTTTTATGCAGGCTATCCGGACTCCTGCTCTTGATCGGTTTTTTTTAGCCTGGACCGAATTGGGAGATGGTGTGGTCAACATTCCCGTAGGAGTTGCCATTTTTCTCGTTTTGGTTTCCCGAAAATGTTACCGTGGCGCAATTTTCTGGTTCCTGGCACTGGCCGGAGGCGCCGTTCTCACTCAAACCGTTCAACTGGTTGTTCAAATGCCAAAACCTGTGCCATATTATGAAAGTCTTTCCGCCTGGGATTTTCCCGGCGGACACGTGGTTATGGCGGTTGTCCTGTACGGTTTTCTTTCCATTCTGCTGACGCGCAAATTCCACCGGTCCTGGCGTTGGATTCCTTTTTGGGGTGCATTTTTATTTTTTTCCGGGATTTCTTTCGGCCGTCTCTATCTTGGAGCCCATTGGTTGAGCGATATTCTGGTTGGTTTGCTTCTTGGCGTGGTCTGGACGATGCTGGTTGGAATTTCTTATCTGAAAAGTCCTTTTGAAGCCATTCCAAAACATAGCTTATTGGTAGTGGCCTTCCTGACTTTGGGATGTGCCGGTGGTTGGAACATTGCCCGTCAGAACTCTGTCGAATTTGAATATTACGCCAACAGGGAAGTTGTCCGGAACATTAAAGTCGACACCTGGTGGCAGGATGGATGGGACCGGTTGCCTGCCTGGCGGATTGACCTGGGCGGTGAAGAAAAAACCCCGTTAACCATTCAATGGGCAGGTCGGTCCAGTAAATTGGAGGAAGTGCTTATCTCCAAAGGTTGGCGAAAACCTGACCCTTCGAGTTTAAAAGCTTACCTGTCAATGCTTGCTCCAGATGCAGCTGTGAACGATCTTCCGGTTTTTCCACGCTTTCATAATGGTCGACTCGAGGAGATCATTCTGGTCAGAGATGTACCACCTGAAAGGTGGGTTTTTCGCCTTTGGTCTACTGAATTTTCTCTCAAACCGCCAGGTTATTCTCTTTTTATAGGTACCGTCGAAGCAGAAGGGGATCGAAAGGTCGCTCATCTTATCACCATTCCAAACGCTCTTGGCAGGTATCAGGAGTCCCTGCTGGAAATAAAAAAGGAACTTTGTGGAGTTTTCGAGTGCTTCCAGACTGTACGTTCTTCAAACTTGAATGGAGTGAAACAGGCAGGGGACTGGCAAGGGGAAATTCTTCTTGGTATGGAAACTCACCATTGATATGCAATCAGTTATGAACTACTAAAAAACTTGGAAATGAATGAGACATATATTCAAGGTTTTTCCTTAAATGTATTTTTATATTTCCGTTGAGCAATAATTCGAAAGGGAAAATGGATGCGTTTAGATGAAAGCATTTTTCAAGATGATAGTTATTTAAAAATCAAGGCTCTGAATAATTCACATGTGGAAAGGATCATTGAAACTTATATAAAGGTTTGCAAGCCTCAAAAAGTAAGGGTTCTGATCGACTCGAAGGACGATATTCGGTACGCAAGAAAATTGGCTCGCGACAACGGGGAAGAAAAAACACTTAAATTGGAAGGGCATTCAATTCACTTTGATTCGTATTTTGACCAGGCACGAGACCCGGCCAACACTCGGATACTCCTGCCTGAGGGTCGGAAAATCAGCCGCTTTATCAACACGTTGGACCGTGAAACCGGTCTCCGGGAAATCCACTCCATGATGGATGGCATCATGATCGGAAAAGAGATGCTGGTCTGTTTTTTCAGTCTTGGTCCGACCCATTCAAGATATTCCATTCCTGCCCTGCAAATAACCGATTCTGCCTATGTGGTTCATTGCGAAGATATGCTCTACCGGCAAGGTTATGAAGAATTTATAAACCTAAAGGGTTCTCATGACTTTTTTTATTTTGTCCACTCTGCCGGAGAACTGGATGAATGTAGAAACAGTCGCAATCTGGACCAGAGAAGGACCTACATTGATCTTGAAGAGAGACGGGTTTTTTCCATCAACAATCAGTATGCCGGAAGCAGCGTCGGGCTCAAAAAACTGGCATTACGTCTCGCGATCAGCAAGGCTTACCGGGAAGACTGGTTGTGTGAACACATGTTCATTTCAGGTGTTCGGGCCGCCGGAAAAAACCGCGTGACCTATTTTACGGGAGCCTTTCCCAGTGCCTGTGGAAAAACCTCCACCGCGATGGTCCCAGGGCATACCATTGTCGGCGACGATATCGCCTACATCGGCCCCGGGACCGATGGAAAGGCTCACGCGGTCAACGTGGAACAGGGTATTTTCGGCATTATCGACAGCGTCAACCCCGCGGATGATCCGGTCATCTTCAAAGCATTGACCAGTCCTCGTGAAGTAATTTTTTCTAATATTCTGGTTGCAGATGGAAGTCCTTATTGGCCCAACATGGGGAGAGATATCCCTGCTATGGGGATTAATCATTCCGGAAATTGGTACAAAGGAAAAAAAGATTCAAAAGGCATGGATATTCCTTTTGCCAGTAAAAATTCGCGCTATACCATCCGCATCAATGAACTTGATAATGCCGACCCTAGAGCTGATGACCCGGAAGGAGTCCCGGTTGGAGGGATTGTTTATGGGGGCAGGGACTCAGATACATCCGCGCCTGTTGTCGAGGCTTTCAACTGGTCCCACGGCGTTTACCTCGGCGCCTGTATTGAATCAGAAACTACTGCTGCGACCATTGGAAAGCTCGGGGTTCTAAAGCATAATCCCATGGCCAATCTTGAGTTCCTGACAATTCCCATGGGGGCCTATATCTCAAAACACCTCAATTTTGGAGCTTCTCTGGAACATCCTCCCCTCATATTCAGGTCCAACTATTTTCTGAAAGAGAAGGGCAAGTTCATGAACGCCATTCTTGATAAAAAGGTCTGGCTGTGGTGGATGGAAGGGAGGGTACACAAGGAGTTCGACGCGCTGATGACGCCGGTTGGCTATATGCCCCGTTATGATGATTTAAAAAACCTCTTCCAACAGATTTTCAAAAGGGATTACAGCGAGGATGATTACTGCAGGCAGTTTGCTCTCCGCATCACCAAACTTTTGGAAAAGATCGAGCGCATGGAGGCCGTTTTTAAGGACAAGGAAGGTGTTCCTGCTGTATTTTTGAACGAAATGGCCAGAGAAAAAGAGCGCCTTCAAAAGGCAGAGGAGTACTTTGGAAGCTCTTTAATTTCCCCTTTTGACTTGGAGAGTGAACGAAAAGGGAAATGAAAAGACCTGACGATGCATCTGTTGCTCTAAAAAGGCCAGACCTTTTTCTGACGGTGGGCCTTTTTCAGTTTTTGTGCACGTTCTGGTTTTTTTATATAAAGATCAGTTCCTGCCGTTCTATTCAAAGATCTCGTCACCTGTCGGTTCGAGATGAGCTGTTCCATTCATTTCCTGGCGGAAGTTGGACAACTCGTAATACATACGTTCGCGCGCCCGGCTCTGATTGCCCAGCGGGCGATGTTCCGGCAGGCAGTGCCAGGGGTTCATTTTGAGGCGTTTGGCAAACTCGAACTGGGCATCGGAATTAAATTTCTGTTTCGGAATATTTACGGTAGCGGCCGGGATGAAAGGCGACAGCTTTTTCGGCCAACGCACGGCAGCGTTTTCAATCGGCATGAGGTGCGGATCGGTCTGTATCTGAATCATGAGATCGAATTCCACGTCTTTTTTGCTGAGGGTTTTGATCATGTTTTCGCGCAGATAATTGAACGACGGCGTGCCGAAGGGAAGGCCGGGGATTTTGGTATCCACCTTGTTTTTCGGCGCGAACGAATACATCATGGCCTGCCCTTCGCCGAGCAGATAGGGAACACAGCTGTAAAAACGGTGCCCCAACGGGTTGAAGATGGTTTCATTCCAAAGGCTCTGCATGAAAAAATCGAGGAGATGCGTATCCTTGGGATTGAGAAAATAATAGAGCGGCATGTCGATCAGGCTCCAGTATTGGAGCTTGGCGTTTTCCCGGGTGTTGGGCGTGACAAAGGTCGGCGTGCAGATCGTTATGAAATCCTGAGTGAATTTCTCTTCCTCCATCAATTTTTCGCCGGGAACATCCATGAGTTTGACCGCCATGCTGGCAAATCCGACGTCACGGATATCGGCCGGGACATCCGGACCGGGACCGGAATAACGCACGTAAGCCGGATAGCTGCGGGCCGTGGTGAAAATCCCTTTGCGGCAATGTTCAGGCAGGTCGTCCCGGATAGTGACGGTAGCGCGCAGAATGCCGTGGGTTTTGGTGTTGCCGCCCCGTTCGTAACCCCCCGGTTTGAAATGCCCGCGCATCTGGTCGGCCATGAGGTCGATGATTTTATCCAAACTTTCTTCCTCGTCCGGGGCGATCTTCTCCTCGGCCAGGGCCAGTCCTTCGTTGGGACGCCGCCGGTTGATGAAATATTGGATGAGTCTGGCCGAAGGTTCACGAAAGAGCCAGTTCCACTGGGGGCGGAACCAGGGTTCGAGGCGGCGCTCGATTTCCAGCAGGTCAAGAGCAATACGGTGAATGAACATCAATATTCTGTTTTTGATCGACGATAGCCGCTTCCTGATATTCATGATCCATTCTCACTTCCCGTTTCGGGTGAAGTCGCAAGGTAGCGAAGCGCCCGCAACCCCGGCATGAAGAAATAGCCACCGCCGACAACAGTGATAAATTGCGGCAGATGACAGGTCCTCCTGGACGGGCCGGTAGGGTCCGGCCGGTTGAAGGTGTCTGTAACGTCGCCATTGTTCAACGGCTCCCGAATGCCAAGCAAGGGGTCACTTTCCTGCTGCACACCGCCGAATTTGCTGCTCATTATCCAGGCATTCTGAACAAACTCAAATTGCCGGGAAATGCTTGCACCCAGAACGATGAATTGCAACCCCCGTTCGGCAGCCTGAGCGTCCGGTTTGAGGGCCTCTTCCGGGCTGAGGAGGGGGCCGTAGCTGCGGCCGCGCCGCAACAGGCGGTGAAAACGCGTGGAGGCGATAAGGTCTTCGTCTGTACGTCTCTGCTTGAACCCGAAACGTTTTATCAGGCGGGAGAGAAAGCCGGACACACCCGGCGGGAAATCTCCGGTGCGGGGATTTGTCCGACGGATATGGGAGCCGATCGGGCAACGGTAGCCATTTTCATCGGCGTTGTAAGTAAAACGGTTGTCCTCGGCATCCTTTGGGATACCGGGTATTTTTTCGCTTTCCGCCGGCACCAGCGGGGTACCGTCGCGCTTTCTTCCCACCATGGACTCAGCCAGTTGTTCGCGTTTTTCCGGATCGGAACCGGCCTCTTTGTCCAGAAATTGCCAGAAGCCGGGCACATCCTGATGCAACTGGCGAATGACCAGATAGGAGCCGTTACGCCCGAAATCCTTGAACGCGGGGGCATCTTCGGCGTCGGGCAATTTGGCTGCCCGTTCGTCCTCTTTCGGGTCGATGAGAGGTCGCATGGTGTAGCGGCCGTACTCGTTGGGATAGCCGAGCACCATTTCTCCGACGGCGAGCAGGTTGGAATAACGATCACGCCTATGCGAATCCGTACTTTGCTGCCGTTCCCAGTCGATAACCGGTTGGCTGATGCCGTCGGCGAATCCAAAAGGTTCGATAGCCCCGATAGGGCTTGTCGGCAGGATAGCCCGAATCCGAAATGCGTTGGCAAACCGTTCGCCCTCCACGGTCTTTCTCCAGGCCTCGATTCCCCCTTCGCGGGCATAGAGAAGGAGCAGCAGGTCGGGCACCTGGTCGGAGTCTCCCCCCCATTGCCAATGTTCCGGAGCATTATTGTGGAGGTCCCCGAGGCGGCGGGCAAGGCTTTCGTTGCCCGACATGCCGGTGATAAACTCGTCGGAAAAACCGTCGAGGAGTGTTTTGTTGAGTCCCAAGGTACGCAGCCCCGCTATTGAAAAAGCTACCTGCACGGCTGTTTCTGGGTATTTGCTGACGGCCACGGCATTGCTGACCGGAAGGGTCGTCAGCCATTGTTTGGCGGCGACCGGGTCAACGACGTCGAGCAGCATGAAACAGGTGTCAGTCAATCGGCCGTAGCCGAAACGCAGCAATCCCTGCAGGTCGTCAAATTCAAAGTAGGTTGATTTTTTCATTGCTGCCCTCCCGTTCAGATCAGGCTCAGCCACTCACGGATTTCCGCATCATTGGACTGCCGCACCTCCACACCCTGCCGGATAAGACTGTTTCGCCATAAATCATAGGCGGTCAAGTCGGGGTAGGCTTTGTACCAGACTTCGGAGGGCAACTGGTGCCGCCTCAAGGTATATTTAAATTCCTGCTCCCGTTCTGCGCCAGCCTTGATCAACCATCGCGTAGCAGGATATCCCACACCGTTACTGAAGACCAGATTAAGCCCCCAGGCAACTTTGTTGATGAAATCGTCCATATAGCTTTCAAGGCTGCCGTCGTAATTGCTGGCGAATAATAGCCGCCGGTCCTTGTCGAGCAGCACCCAGCGGGCAAAGTGAATGGTTTTCACCCGGGTGAGATAGCCACGGTTGAAAATGTGCATGGTGGAATAGTTGAGCAACAGAAGCGCGGTTCTGAGCAGAAGCAGACGGAATTTGCCTGGCTTCACATCACCCAACACGGTGAACTGGTTGCTTACGTCATGGTCCTCCAGACTGGAGAGCTTCCGGATGTGTTGACGACCGGGCCGAATGACGATTTCCGGGTCCGATCGTTCCAGTATCCGTAGCCACAAAAGCAGAAAAGGAGCGGCAATCAGCAGCAGCGGCAAAAGCAGAAGGCCGATGAGGGGGATGCCGATTTTGTGAAGGATGTTCCTGGCCCGCCATTCGAAATCGGTCAGTTCCGGCGGTGTGAGGGTCAGGCGCTGTTCGGCTTTTTCTATCTCAACATAGGATAACAGCTTTTGACGGATGGCGCGGCAATCTTCCCGGCCGACCTTGGCAATGATTTTCGGCAGACAGGTGGCCAGGCTCCGATGCAATGCAGCCTCTTCATGCACCTGCCGGACCGTGCGGCCGATCCAGTTGATATAATTGGCCTGGGGGCGGATGTTGCGGGCCTGCATCCAGGCAAGCAGATCATCTTTATCGGAAAACTTTTCGCAAAAGGAAAAGATTTCTGTCAACCCCGGACCGGCCTGCGTTGCGAGCTCCGTCAGAAATGTTTCAGGGTCACCGTCGCAGTCACCGAGAAAAGCCAGCGAGGGACGCCATGGATGGGGCGTCAAGCCATATCTTTTGATATCATCCGCAGTGTGTAATTCCAGGATCACAAAACGAGCCACATGCAGCCGCTCGATACGACCGAAAGGAACGAGGCTGTTCTCCGGATCGGCATGCCCCACGATTTTATTCATCGAGCGCAACAGGTTGCGCAGGCTTTCCATCTGTCCGTCGCGAATGGGTGCAACAATAAGAAAAGTGGACTGAGGAGTCATGGCCTTAGTTCCTCGCCGTATGGAGTTGATTTCGTCTCCGCTTTAATATTGAAATCCCCCGGTCAACGAATATCTCTCGTCAGGGCAAAATCGAGGACCCGCTTCTTTCCCCACCAGACCTTGCCCAGATAAACGCCGGGTTCGACCTCGCGGATTTCATCGCGGATCGCCCTGGCCAGAAACGAGGTCTTGGAATAATCGATGACGATGGTTTCTTTGTCGTCGAGCCAACTGTTCTCCCGGTAAACCTTGGCGACGATGCAGCGCAGGCCGATAGGCGAAATCTTATTAAGCAGAATTCCGGAATGGTGATCCGAGGAAAAAAGGTCGAAAACCTTGCCTTTCCAGGCCAGGGCACGGGCAACCTTGGCTGCAAACTCCGCATGTTGTGAGCCCGCCAGGATGGCTGTGCCTTGGGTATCCCCGTCGGGGATCGTCCCGGCTTCGCTGTTACGGTAGATTTCATCGAGCTCTTCACGGGACTTACTCAACCAGGATTGAACGGTAGCATGCATAATCTCACTCCATCTTTCTCAGTTTGGCGGCATGGGCATAAACCTCTCGCCGGACCTCGTTCATCCGTCCCAACGGTTCATGCGCCTTAAGGCACTGCCAGGGATTGAAACTGCTTTGTTCGCAACTCCCCAGGGTTTGCGGATCGGAAAAATCCTGGTCGCCAATCGTGATGGTCGCCACGGTTTGGAACGGCGAGGCGCTTTCATCCCAGATCACCGAGGCGTCTTCAATGGGCATGGCGTCCGGGTCCGTCTGTTTTTGAACACCGAAATGAAAACGGGCTTCGCCCTGTTGCAGATGCGCCCTGATAGCGGCGCGCAACTGGTTTTTGCCCGGATCGACCGCCTGGGTTGTGGTGTGGGAAGAGCAGGGCGTCACCGAGTATTTGACGGCCAACCCGTTGGGTTCTCCCAGACGGAAGGGGACGGTACTCCAATAGCGGATATCGAGCGGGCTCAAATGTTTTTTCTGTGCTTTCAGGACGATACAGAGAGATTGCAGATGCAGGTCGAGAGGGTTGATGAAAAAGCCGATTTCGTTGCCTTTTTGCCGGGCGCGGATAAAGGATAAAAAATCTTCAGGAGTGGGGACGAAGAGGGCAGGATAACTGTTCAGCAGGAAATCCTGAACTCCGGGTTCGCCCCAGAGGACCTCTCCCTCGACATCCGTTATCCGGATCGACAAGCCGCGAATGTCTTTTTGCGAATCATCTTTCTTGCTGGCGTTGGCAAATCGCAGCATGGCGGGATAACTGGCCGGCCGGGAGAAAAGGCCCTGCTTATATTCGGCTGGGATATCGTCATGGACCTGGAACTCGGCCTTCAGGCAGGCAACGGTTTTCGCTTGATTGAACCTGGGGACGACACCATTTTCCTTTCCGGCCAGGGTGACCGTCTCAATGCCTTCAATCATCTCGGCAACCAGTTCGTCAATGGTCTTTTGTTTTGCCGTCATGGCCGTCACCTCCCAAACGGGTTATCTGCTTTCAGCAAAAGCCGCGTCCGTCTCGGCCCCGGGGAGCGGTTTCCACTGGAGCGAATAGTATTCTCCCCGGTCACGAGCCCAGGGGTCAAAAGCGTTGACGACATGTTCCAGCTGAGACGCCAGTTCGGGCATTGTCCGCAGAAGTACCCGTTTCATCGGCGAGACCTCAACCTCGTGACCGTTCGGTTTCCCCGTTTCCATGACCTTGCCGTTCGGGCCGTTGTCCGTTACCCATTGGATGCCGAAATCGCTGTAGAACTCGGGCCGGAAACTGGAAGTGAAAAAACGGTCGCTGAAAAGCCGTCGGGAGGCGTTGAGGATGAAAACCTGGAACTGGGTTTCGGAGATGGCAAAGCCGTGGGGCCGTGTGAATTCAGCATGCCAGCCGACGATGCTGTCGAGGTCCTCGATGTTATCCACCATGCTGCCGTCAGGATGTCCGAGACAGTCGTTGATGGGAGTGTCATCGTCGTTCAACTGCGCCGTAGTGATAATTTTGGAGGCGTCGCACCGATGTTGCCCATAGACTTCACGCAGAAGCCCCGCGACTCGTTCCTGTTCAGTACGTTCGGGAGAACCCTCGGGGAGGCGCTGATCGACGAAATCGTCGAAGCTGGTGAGGGTTTTGAGTCCGTACTGCCTGCGGAACTCATTGAAGCGGGGAACGCCACGCTCACGGCTGCGGATCAGGTCGAGGGCTGGGATGTCGATCTTGTGGGTAGCCGATTGCAGGCTCGACAATTCCAGGTTCTGCAGGAACTGAGGGTGGTTCTGGAGAGTCAAAAGCCCCAGCCGCTGGCGACCCATTGAGAGCGCCCAGTTGGCCAGCCCACGGTTTTCCATCGCTGCGGTCGCTTTGCCTTGGAATGTGTCGACCACGGGAATTTTTTGGCGGATGACGTTGGGGTCGGCATCCCAATCCCGGTATTCGATGAGGTCTGGAACCAGGGCGTGAAGCCTGTAGACGTTGACGAATTCCTCCGGGAAATTAAAGGGCGATCCGAAATGGTTAACGCCGCCATTGACATGATCAAGGTTTTTCAAATCCCAGATGTCGGTTTTCTTCGGATCATAGAGGGCAAAAACGGCGTCGTCTTTATAAACCTTGCTCCCCAGGCCAACTATCCCGGGACCTGCGGCAAACACGGAATACCATTGGTTTCTCTTTTTGGCGTCTTCGGCTTTTCCGAAATTGTTGACTACAATCTTTTCGAGGGCAGCTGAAACCAGGTCCTTACCATGGAAAAGACCACTCCAATTGGCGTTCATTGCTCGGTACATGGGCTCGTCATAAAGGAGTTGCGTCGTCCATTCAATGGTGTGGATTTTGGCAATTTCCGCCGCAATAACCAGACGCGCCACTTCAAAAAGTTCGTCGTCCGTGACGTTCCTGAAACGGATCACTTTATCGGGTTCCGCCGGGTTGCGCAGGCCCGAGTCGGCTTCAGGGATCAGAGCGGCCTGTTTGCGGAAAGCATCTACGAAAAGGTTATGCTCGCGGGCGAAAAGGTTGTGATAGAAACTCATGCCGATCGACCAGTTGTCCGGGAACGCTGTTGCTTCCTGACCGATCCATTGGGGGTTAATGGGATCGGTGGGCTTAAAGACCGGCAGATAACCCTGTTTTTCACCCATGCCCGGGTTGTTTCCGACCGGTTTGAGCAGCAGCTTGGCTGGGTCGGCCGGGTCGCGTTTGACACGCTGGAGGGAAATTCCATCGAAACCGTAAATCTGCGAAGCGTCCCACCAGGCGGTAACGTTGTTGCTGGTGGATTTGTAGGCGCGGGTCAGGTGTTCCTTGCCGTTGGCGGTGAATTTGTCCGGATCCTTGTCTTCGGCGATGAAAGCTCTATCCATCCGGTCGCCGGGGCGGCAGCCGAGTCTATCCATTTCTTCCTGGGTCAGAGGATTTTCCGGCGTGCCGCAACCCACAGGCATCATTTCAGGCCTGTTGTGTCCTTCATGGGCATGATAGAACCAGTCATGCGTCATGAACTGAATCCAGAAGGCGGCCAGGACATTGAAAAAAGGCGCTTTCTTGTAGTCGCAATTGGCGTCCGCCAAATTGCCGGGCAACCCCTGACCGTTGTTGCACTTGTCGGGTTCGGACTGTTGTCGGGTGAGGAGGATACGGCTGATCACCTGAGGATCGGGCTTCAAAAGTCCGAGGCGGTCACCGTGACGGTTGCGGGCCAGTTCGTCTTTTCCCAGGTCGGGAAAAGTGGTTTCGAATTGAACGTTGCGGGCAAAAGGTGTGCCGGTCGAGCCCATGAGGGGATTTTTGATGTCGTTGCAGATTCCGGTCAGAGTACGTCCGCGGATCAAATCCCCCTTGCAGAGCTGTGGACCATCGCCGCCGACCACCTCATAACCGGGGTTGTCTTTCGGCAGGCGCATGGCGTCCCAGACGCTAAGCGCCGGCCCCTCTACACCGTTACGCCCTTTCACGTAATCTTCATAGGTGCCGCTGTTGTCGAACAGGTTGAATTTGATCAACTCCATACGTTGATACTCAAGATCGAGAAGGGCGCCGTCAATTCCCCGGCCGTTCGGACGAAGGTGTCTGCCGATGGAATCGGTCCCGGGATAAAAACTGTTGGTGTCGGCTGTCGCCCAGTAGTTGGCCCAGTCCACGAAAGGGGTGCTTCGGTAGGCCACGGTGCGGTCGCCTCCACGACATAGAGCGGTTTTTTCCTGAACTTTGCCTAGAAAGCGCTCAGTGCGGTCTTCGGCGATCGGTCGGAAACCGCTATTCACAAGCTTGGCGCAGGCTTTCAGTTCATCCCGCTTGCTGGTGCATCCCGCCAGGAGGAGCAGCGCCCCCAACCCTAAAAACAACCATCTTTTATCCATTGAAGATCCCCTTCCTTGGATGAATATTTCCTCCAACCCGGTGTAGATCTACTCCCCATTAATATTCAAAGATTTTAATCCCATATGACACTGTTATAAATCAAGCCTACCATCCTCATAAATGATGTCAATTGAATACCAAATTGGTAATCAATAAAGGGCCATGACTAGTTAATTTTTATAAAATTGTGATCTCGATTACCTGGTAATGGAAAAACGAAAAAAGCCAAAAAAGAACAGGTTAATTTGCTTAACCCCTCACCTCCGCCAAAATAAATCTGGCAAGAAAATGAGCAAAATAAAACAAGGTTTTTAAGCTTGGAAGATGAAGGAAAAGGTCAGTGCAAAGCTGGCCTTCGTTATACGTGCCTCATCATGGCTTTAGAACTATCTTATCGCACCAATTTCTGAGACTCTCGTTATCCATGTAGGTCTCGAAGCCAGGATAACCTTGTCGATTCATCAGGCAGATGAGTGCATCGACAGTGCGGGACTTGGGGAAATCTGTCGATCTCAGCCAATTGCGGTTGTCCCACAAATAAGCGGAAATTCCGCGCTCCAGATCTCGCCCATCCGGATAGCTACCCATGTAACTGCTCCCGTTCAAATTTTCCTGCAAAACGTTGCGCAATGTCCCCTCGATAGTCCCCAGGTGTCCGGCCGGTCCTCCGGAAAAGACTGTTTGTGAAAACAGCAGTACCAGCCCCACTGGCACCAAAACCAATTTTATCCAGTTTGATGTTTTCATATCACTTGCCTCCTTTATCTGACCAACGATTCAAGCTTTTTGAACCATGGATCGTCCCTAGAAAAAAGGATTTTTGTTTCTTTAAGGTCCTTTCTGCAACGGGCAATTCCTGCTGCTAATGGTCCAGCATCAGCCTGTCTCTGGAAACGAGAAATATCGGCCAATCGACTCATCAGAAGATAAGACGCCGCGGTTCGATCCAGGCGGTTCAGAGCATAAGCCTGCTCAAAATCATTTCGTCCCGAAATACCTGCTTTCTCTTTGGCCAGACCTATGTAAATCAGGGTGTGAATGCGTAAATGCTGCGGCAATTTCTCTATCTCAAGTACCGCATTGAAACTTCGACGTGCACCAGCCCAATCTCCGCGTAATAAACGGACCATTCCTTTAGAAAAATCGATGGCCTCGCTCTTTCTTGTCGAGATGGGCGGGATCCGCAGCCAGCCTTTCTTGCCGGCTGTTGCGATTTTGATGGCATCGTTGTGAATTTCGTAGAAGCGCATTACTTCGGCCAGCCTGCCGATCGGGTGGCCACCGGTGCGGGAGGAGTAGATGACCATCCCTTCAGGATCTTTAAAACGTACGATGGCCTCTTTGTCGATCAGCAAGGGCTCGAATTCGAAAAATGGTTCCGGCAGGTCGAGCCCGATCCGAATCGGGCCTTTACGTCCCTTCAATTTTACCTGCCAGACTTCCGGTCGCACCTGGCGTTTATTCAGCACAGGCGACAGGGACAGGTAAAGCTGCACCGCCGCACCTTCGGCATATTCCTGTACCTCTCCCCAGAGCGCAAGGTCGGCACTGACCGACGGCCAGCTGGCCGCGGCGATCACAGCCCTGTGGCTTGACTCTTCAAGCGGCTCCCGGCCATAAAGAATCCAACCACCTTTGTCTGGGGCGTCTGTGGAACGGAACGCCTTGATCATCTCCAAATAGACCGTGGTCCGTACGTGCTGGCTGACTGGTTCCGGGCCGAAAAAATCGGGGACCAGAATTCTCAAGGGTTCAGCCGCAGACAGGGAACTCCAGAAAAGACTTATAACTGATAGAAGACCGATTATGTGCGTAAGACCGCCCCTCATCACTCTTCCCTCCTCAGTTCCTGTTCAGCCTTTTTAATCGCTGCCTGCAACACTTTGAGATCGGCGTACAACGCATCGGAACGCCCTTCGATATCCGCCAGGTTATTTTTAGCCATGGCCAGGAAATGGGCGATCAGATGTTTGTCCAAATTGCGTCGTTTGGCTTCCATCGCCAGGGCATAAAAGATCACTACCGAGTGACTGTCCTGTATGTTTCCGAATTCATTGAGATTGATCGCCAGAGGAATCATCAAGGGGTCGTCTGGAATGTGTTCTTTGAGTTCGCCGAGGTAAAAGTTGCTTATGACCAGGTAGTTCTGACCGTCGTCACTGAAAATGGTTCCGGTTAGCAGACAGAGAACGGATGCCTGATTTTTCATCCAGACTTCTATATTTTGGGAGCTCATTGAGGTGGGCCGGTCCTGAAATTTGGGTCTGAGTGCTTCACTATGATCAAATTGCTCTGGGAGTTCCCGCTGCAAGCGTTTCAACTTGTTTTTCAGAATGCCTCGAAACATGCCGAACTTGGCTTTAGTTTCCCCTTCGGCGACCCCGTCGTACTGGTAGATCACGACCTCATTTTTCGCAGCAGCATGCAGGGGCACAACCCAGGTTGGATTCAACAGGGCAACTGACAGCAGGACGGTGAATAAATGTGCGTGTCTCATCGGCAACGGCATTCCCTGGTCAATTTCTGTTTTGAGCCGGCAAAATCGGTCCAGTGGATATCGAGGAGGTAAGAGCAATTTCTATCCGCCTCTTCTTTCGGTATGATATTGGTTGGCTCGCCGTCTATAAATGCGCGATAGCTCAGCATTACCGGCGGCTTATGGGGAAGCACCAGGATATCCCCACCGTTCCCATGGGGGCGCATCTCCCCGTCTGGAGAACGGACCTCGTTCCCCTGCCTGATGGAAAAATCAACGCCGGTAACAATGCCGCTCAATTCCCCGATATTTTCGAACGCAACCCGAACCTCTTTGTGATTGCAGCTGGTTACTGCTGCCTCAATTTGCGCAACTTTATCGAAAAAAGCCAACTTGGAAACGGAGTTGGAAATGCTCCAGAGGGGAGCTAAAGCAAACAAGCTTACGAGCAAGGCAGTCCACCTCAGCAGGTGTCGGGTCCAATCCTGGTAGGAACCACACTTGGTGCATTTAAGAGCCTTGATATTAATCGGCTCGCAACAAACCCGACAATGCTTCCATTCTTTGTCTCGGGCCGAAGAGGAATTGCCTGTCTCTTCATTCCTCATAAAATCACCTGAGTTTTAAGGGACATCTGGTGCTCTAACTATAACCAATTTTATCAGGATTCAGGTTGGCCGCAACTACGGGTAAGGTGGTTAGGCAGAGGCCCTCATGTCAATTGTCCCACTATAATGGTCACCAATAACAATACTCTCTTCGGAGACGGTTGCTCTCTGGACTCGACTTCATATTATTTTACGGATTTTCCCTAAATGGTATATTGATGCTTTCCAAACCAACCTCTCCCCTGATTTCCTCAAAATTTCTTCCCATATAATCGGTAGCTGCCACCAGTCGTTTTAGCACCAGAGGTTTTGCGCGCCGGTATTTCGAGGAAAAAATCCAGCTGAAATTTATTTCAAAACACCAAAATATAACCGCCCAGTTTCTTAAAGTTGACATTATCTTTATATCGTTTTAAAAATCGAATTGGAAAATAATTCTTTACGGTATTAAACTGTACCAATTTTCCTTAAAATACTCTGGCCATTTAAAGGCAATAAATTAAGAGAAAATTTGCCATCGGTGCAATGAAATGACATACTGCGCAAAAATTAAAAAAACAGGAAAATTTATGAGGGAAAAATGAAATTTAATGAAGAAAAACAACTTCTTGCAGCTCGGTATCACCCTTTTCAATATTTGTTGGGCCGTTCCGGAAAAGATTTGACTCCTATGATGGAGGAATTTCTTAAGTTGATGGAAGTTCCAGATGAAACAAAGATGGACAAAAAACTGTTCCGCATTTCTCGATCCGATGTTGACTTAAGTGGTAGATTCCTCTGGGATGTGGTTCTCCGGGAGTGTCTCATTTACTCTCGTTTCATGCGACGATTTATAAAAAAATCCGGGGAATTGCTCATTAAACCTCCCGCCACTTTTTTTTATATTCATCCTCATCTGAGTAGAGAATATTTGAAAGACGACTCCGTTTCTTTCACCTGCGAGGGACTTGAGGAATCTTTTGGGCCGATATATATTCACTTCGGGGAAAAAGCTGGGATTACCACCTCCGACGGGCAAAAAACCATCGACGGCGCTTATGTGGTGTCCGAGTGGAATTCCGAAAAAAAATCCTCGATTGTCGAATTGCTTCTGGTCCCTGAGGCACCAAAAAACTCGAAAGAATTTCGGCAAAAGTCCTTGCTTCGACGTATGGCCGAGGATGCCGGTTATATATACCTTTGGCTGGCATATTCCGAAGACAAGAAACAGTCGGTTTACGAAGTCCTGGAGCAAAATATCGTCTCTAATAGCCAGGGCATTCCCGTTCAGGTTTTGCTCCACAATCAACTTCAATTAAGGGAGGCTCTCAAGTCCTGTCGGATTCTGGTCCCTTTCCTTAAGGATGTCACACGTTACCTGACTCTTGCCAGGAAGCACGGCCTGGGAAGAGACCCTGACTGCAATTTAATGGACGCCGAGGGCATTCACATCCGGCGTGCTGAAAAAAAAGGGACGGAACTTCTTTTGGTGGATGTTGTCTGATACAGTGTCCGCAAGCAGGTTCTTTTTTGCAAAAAATGGGATTTCTTCCGGTTTTTTCCAAACCAGGAAACCTTTCTTTGTGACGGAATTTTTTACACCTTTTTTGAATTTTAAAAACCATAAATAGAAACTGTTAAACAGAAATCTCTTAACATGTCAAAATTATGGGTGATTTTTTCTCGGCCCTTTTTTTTTTACTTGTCGAAATTATTTACACATCACTTGAGATGTTATTCCAAAATACAAAAAACAATATAATTTTAATAGGTTAGCGTGTTGGAACAGGATGTGCTCTACTTCATCATTAATCAAAAGTTGAAGGTGGCTTTTTCAATCCTTGCAACAATGCAAATGAGCTAAATAGACTTTTTTTTGAATTTTTAATGCTGTGCTTGTTTACTGTAATGGGTTTAGGGAGGATAAACTTTCGAGAGAATTCTCGGGAGCTTGGAAAATGTCGAGAATTCTTACAAACTAAAAGGCTTGGAACAATGAAAAACCAGAGCAAAGAAAGATCCTTATTATTTGAAAGTTTCAGGGGGAAAGTCCGGATTTCCGCCCCACCCAAAAAATATCCCAAAACTTTTAGTAAAACCTCCCCGAGTCATGCTGGTGATAATGAGCCGTTTAAAAAAGGCCCCTTTAGTTTTCTTGCGGACTGTGAGTTGGAAAATATTCTTCCGTTTCTGGATGTCAGACACGTTCAGGAAGGGGAAGTGATCTGGCGCCAGGGTGATCCTTGTAACTTTATGATTTTCGTCGATCGTGGCAAAATTAAAATTACGAAACGTTCCGAGTTCGAAAGTAGCCAGGTTGTCATTGGAATGGTTGGCAAGGAAAGTCTTGCCGGTGACTTCAGCATGCTGGAAAACAGTTTCTCCCCCACAACCGCCACTGCTATGGAACATTCCCTTTTAGGGATTTTGAGCAAGGAAAAGTTCCAGGAAATTCTCGAAGATTCGCCGACTCTCGGGATTCAGCTTCTTAAAGAGATGTTGAGTTGCACCTCTTCGCAGTTGCGTCAGTCGATGAGCAGACTCATTCATCTGTTCTGATCATTAGTGATTCCATGTTTAAAAAGCCGGTCATTTCTCGACCGGCTTTTTCATTTTTAAAGTTTTTTTGACAGGAAACCTTCTGTTCTTAAATCCGGTTTTCCCAACGATTGTCTTTGATTACAAAAACATTTGAGATAGAAACGGTAACAGATTAAACCTTGAATGATCGGGACATTCTGTTATAGGTAAGTTGCCAATAAAGAGTTTCCCCCGATGAACCGATAGGTTTCTTTTCGGCTAAAACTTTTTCACTTCATGTTTGTGCACTAAACCGGGTGGTCTGATTCTAAATAAAAAGGAAAAGTTGTGAAGGAAAATAATTTTTTTCAAAAAAGCAAACTACCGACCGGAATTCAACTTCTGCATGACAATTTTTATAATAAAGGAACGGCCTTTTCCATGGCTGAGCGCAAGGCTCTCGGGCTGGAAGGGCTATTGCCGCCTGCAGTTTTTAGCATGGAGGAGCAGGCCCACCGTATTCTCGAAAATTTCAGAAAAAAACCGACGGATATTGAAAAATATATTTTTCTTATCGCCCTGATGGATCGCAACCTGACTCTCTTTTACCGGGTTCTGCTGGATCACATCGAGGAAATGCTGCCCATTATCTATACCCCAACCGTTGGCCAGGCCTGCCTTGAATATTCACATATTTTTCGCCGCCCAAACGGCCTGTTTTTAACGGCTGAACAGAAAGGGCGTTTTTCCCAGCTATTGGGTGAATGGCACGAAAAAGAGGTGCGGGTTATTGTCGTCACAGACGGTGAGAGAATACTCGGCCTAGGCGATCTTGGTGCGGCCGGGATGGGCATTCCCATTGGCAAATTAAATCTTTATACTGTCTGTGCCGGAATTCACCACCGGCATTGTCTCCCTGTGGTCATTGATGTGGGGACTCATAATGTTGAGCAATTGAATGATCCGCTCTACATTGGGCTGAGACAGGATCGCATCCACGGCCAACGTTATGATGACATTCTCGAAGAATTCATGATTGCGGCTCAGGAACATTACCCTGGGGTTCTGATTCAGTTTGAGGATTTTGGAAATCAAAACGCTTTCCGACTTCTGAACAAATACCGGGATCGCTTCTGCTGCTTTAATGATGATATTCAGGGCACTGCCTGTGTAACCCTGGCCGGGATTTTCAATGCCATACGGATCGCTGGTGGCGGTTTTAAGGACCAGAAAATATTATTTCTCGGGGCAGGGGAGGCCGGTATCGGGATCGGGGAGTTGATCGTGTCGGCGATGATTCAGGGCGGCATGGAAGAAATTGAGGCACGCAGCAAATGCTGGTTTGTGGATTCGAAAGGGCTGGTGGTTAAGGGACGTGACCACCTCGCTGAGCACAAGCTGCCCTTTGCCCATGAACACCGGCATCTAGCGAATTTCTACTCCTCTATTCAGGCGCTGCAACCGACAATTATTATCGGCGTATCCGGTTTGGGGGGAGCCTTTGACAAGAAAGTTCTTCAAAAGATGGCTGAAATTAATCGGCGGCCGATAATTTTTGCACTTTCGAATCCAACCTCAAAATCAGAATGTACGGCGGCGGAAGCTTATACCTGGACGGAAGGGCGTGCTGTTTTTGCCAGTGGAAGCCCTTTCCCGTCGGTTACAATAGAGGGAAAAACCTGCGACCCGAGTCAGGGGAACAATGCTTACGTCTTTCCGGGAATCGGCCTGGGGATTGTCGAGTCCGGCGCGTCACGGGTCACTGATAAAATGTTCCTGGCCGCGGCTCGAACACTGGCCGCACAGGTGAGCGACGATGACCTTTGCAAGGAGCGGCTTTTTCCACCATTTCGGGAAATTCGCCGGATTTCCGCCAGAATTGCTGCTGCCGTTGCCGAACTGGCGACTGAAGCCGGGGTGGCTAAAAAAAATCTCCAGGGGGATCTTGAAACGCACATGGAAAATTCCATGTATAAGCCAAGGTACGTGCCGTATGTTTAATCATCAAAAAAACGTTTATAAGAAATCCACTTTCCAGGAAAAACTTTTCATTTTTATATCCTCATAATTTCATGAACTAAAAATCAGGGGCCACGTCCCTGAAACAAGCTTTCGCCAGGTTCTTTTATCAGTTAAAATTGTTCTTTGAAAAAAACTTGTTGAGATCAAAGAGGATAAAAAATTACATATTTCAGGAGAAATATATGAGTAAGAAAGTGCTGATACTTTTGACTGACGGGTTTGAAGAGATCGAAGCGATCACCCCTGTCGATCTCTTGCGAAGAGCGGAATTCGAGGTTGTGACCGCTAGTCTGGATAATCTGGCTGTGACAGGACGCCAGGGTGTCAGAATCGATGCGGATACCCTGCTCGAAAAAGTCACCGGTCTTTATGATGCCCTGATCCTTCCAGGCGGTCCTGGGTATAAAACTCTGGCCGAGTCCGAGCCGGTATTAAAAACAGTTCGAGGATTCTTCCGGGACGGCATTTTATGCTGCGCTATCTGTGCCGCACCCAAGGTTTTTTTCGAAGCCGGTATTTTAAAAGGGAAGACTTATACTTGCTATCCCGGCGTAAACAAGAACATTACCGGTGCAACATATGTAGATCGAGAGGTCGTTCAGGACGGGAATATAATCACCAGCGCCGGGCCCGGAACGGCAATTCGTTTTTCTCTTGGCATCATTGCTGCGCTGGCAGGGGAGGGGAAAGCCAATGAGGTAAAGAACCAGATTGTTTTCAGTGGTTGAATCAAGTGGCCTGTTTGGTTAATGCTGTCAATGAATTCTGAGGGATTTTGGTTGATGCAAAGGCGCATCGACGTAGGCCTGGTGATGTCTAAGCCAAAGATGCGTAACGACGGCAGCAAGCAAAAGAACCTGGATTGGTGAAGAGGATCAACCACACAGGGCACTAACTTGTATCCGTGACGTCATTTTAAAATTTCTTCCACCGCGCAGCAGGTTCATTCCCTTGGAATCAACCAAATAACCGGAACAAAGGTTGTTCTGAGAGAACCTTTCGTGCGTCATAATTAAAACCAGTGACTTGAAGTAGTACTTCACTAAAAATACTCCAAGTCACTGGTTTTTGGTACAACCTATAATCCTGTCCGATCATCAAACAAGCCTTCGAAAAGAATACTTGAAAGATAGCGTTCTCCTGAATCGGGCAAGATAACGACAATGGTCTTTCCGTCAAATTCCTTTTCCGCCGCAATACGGCAGGCCACGGCCGCAGCCGCGCCGCAAGATATCCCCGCCAGAATCCCTTCTTCAAGGGCCAGTCGACGGGCAAATTCTACGGCCTCTTCGTTGCTGACCTGCTCCACCCGATCGACCAACTTCAGATCGAGATTTTGAGGGATAAAGCCGGCTCCGATACCTTGAATTTTATGCGGCCCGGGTTGGAGACTGGATCCTTCAAGATGCTGGGAGATGACGGGGCTGTTCGCAGGTTCGACAGCAACGCTGGTTATCCTCTTTTTTTCTTGAAGTTTGATATACCGAGATATGCCAGTAATTGTGCCGCCGGTGCCGACCCCAGCGACCAGCGCATCTATTTCACCGTTCGTGTCGCTCCAGATTTCCGGCCCTGTTGTCGTCTCATGAATGGCTGGATTGGCCGGATTGGAAAACTGTTGCATCAAAATATAGCGATCAGGGTCGCTTTGCTGAATTTCCTCGGCCTTGTCGATCGCCCCTTTCATCCCTAGGGCGCCGTCGGTGAGGATCAGATTGGCGCCGAAAGCCTTGAGGATTTTCCGCCGTTCGATGCTCATGGTTTCAGGCATGGTCAAACTAAGCTTATAGCCACGGGCGGCGGCCACGAAAGCGAGGGCGATCCCGGTATTACCGCTGGTTGGTTCAATGATTTCCATTCCCGCCTTCAGTAACCCTTTTTTTTCGGCGTCCCACACCATGGAAGCACCGATTCGGCATTTTACTGAATAAGCCGGATTGCGACCCTCAATTTTTCCAAGCACGGTTCCTTTACTGTTCCGGGTGATACGATTAAGTTTGACAAGGGGCGTGCCTCCGATAGATAGGGAGTTTTCTTCAAAATAGCCTGGCATGCTGACTCCAATGGTTTATTAACCCTTGTGGGGTGTTATTTGTTTCAAGTCTTTTCCAGAGCCTGATCGATATCGTCAATCAGGTCGCTGACAGTTTCGATGCCGATAGAGAGGCGCACCATTTCTGGAGCGAGCCCACAAGCGTTCTGTTCCTCTTCCGTAAGCTGAGAGTGGGTGGTGCTGGCGGGATGAATGGCGAGGCTCTTGGCATCCCCGACATTTGCAAGATGGGAGACAAGAGCCAGGTTGTTGATGAAATTCTTCCCGGCTTCATAACCACCCCTGGTTCCGAAAACAACCATACCCCCGAATCCTTTCCCCATATATTTTTTCGCTGTCTGATAAGTGGGATCATCAGGAAGGCCTGGATAACGGACCCAGGAAACCTTGGGGTGTTGTTGAAGGTGGCGAGCTACCTGAAGGGCGTTGTCGCAATGACGCTCCATGCGCAGCGGCAGGGTTTCGATTCCCTGGAGAAACATCCAGGCGTTATCTGGGGAGATGCAGGCCCCGAGATTGCGAAGGGGAACCAGTCTCATTCTCAGGATAAAAGCCAACGGGTTGAGTTCGCCGAGATCGTGAGCGTAACGGAGGTTGTGGTAACTCTCGTCAGGCTCGTTGAAGAGGGTGAACTTGGGGTCGGTCCAGTCGAATTTACCCGAATCGACGACAATCCCGCCAATGGCGGTGCCATGTCCGCCCAACCATTTGGTGAGGGAGTGGACGACGATGTCCGCTCCATGCTCAAAGGGACGCAGGAGATAAGGGGTGGTGAATGTAGAATCAACCACCAGCGGGAGGTTATGTTTTTGAGCAATAGTGGCGACGGCCTCTATATCGGTGACGGTTAGAACAGGGTTGCCGATGGTTTCGATAAAAATAACCCTGGTTTTTTCATTGATCGCTTTTTCGAAGTCCTGTGATTTAACAGGATCGACAAAACGGGTCCTGATTCCGAACTGAGGCAAAATGTTGTTGAACATGGTGAATGTGCCGCCATAGAGATTGTTAGCGGATACTATTTCATTCCCCATTTCCAGAATGTTGATCATGGTATAAAATATGGCGGATGTTCCGGATGCCAGCGCCAGGGCGGCGGCACCTCCCTCCAGGGCAGCAACCCTTTTTTCGAGTACATCCTGGGTAGGATTCATCAGGCGGGTGTAGATATTGCCCAATTCTTTCAGAGCGAAAAGATTTGCCGCATGTTCCGTATCGCGAAAAACGAAAGAACTGCTGCGACAGACCGGAACCGCCCGGGCAAGAGTGGTCGGGTCAGGTTCCTGACCGGCATGCAGAGCCAGAGTTTCAAATCCATATTGTTTTTCAATCATGTGTGTCTCCATTTAAATCTGGTATGAATAACCTCGCTGAACTTCCTTCAATTCCTGCTGCCGTTGCATGATGTCGGCAAAAGTCACTTGGTCGATTACTTCCGACACAGCCAGCGTGACTTTTACCCATATCTCCTTGAATGCGCAAATACTGAAGTCGTTACAGCAGATTTCCGGAGGGTTTTTGGCACAGGGGATAGGTTCTATATCCCCTTCGATAAGGCGGACAATTTCTCCGAGTAAAATTTTTTCGGGGGCCTTTCTTAAAAAAAAACCGCCGGCAATCCCCCTTTTACTTTCGACAAATCCAGACCCTTTCAGAATCTGCATGATCTGCTCGAGAAACTTACGGGGGATATCGTTCGCATCGGCAATTTCCGTGATTGGAACAATACGACCTTTTTCATAATGATGGGCGAGGTAAAGTATCGCCTTGAGGGCGTAATCCCCCTTATAGCTGATTTTCATGACAACCTTTTTGATATAAATACGATCAAATTAATATGATTTATGGATACTGACATGCAAAATTCTTTTTGAAAAGAAAAAAATCTACCGGATCAGGGAATAGTGACTGAAAAAGGGGGCGTCTGCGTGCCGTTGGGATTAACGACCCGAAGAGAAACCTGCTTGAGTTCCCGGCTGTAGGGATATCGAATGTAAACTAAAGTATTGCAGTCGACATAGCGGACAATTTCCGTCTGAGCCGGGATCCCGGAAACAGTGCGGATTGGGCGGCCGTCCACCAGAAGTTTTGAGTTGGAGAAAAAGTTTTTCCCTTGAATGTAAAGCTCGTAGGAATTGACATTGTCATCACCCTGAAATACTGAAAAGATTTCGGGTTGATTGTTGACGAGAAGGGCCTGGGGAAGTGATTTTCGGCCACTGGGGTTAACGGCCTGGACCTGATGAATTCCGCCCTTGAGATAAGGAGGAGTCAAGGTGAGGGTTTGGGCGTTCTGGCGAACAGAAGGGACAACCGTGCCGTCCAACAACAGGATAGCTCCGCGTTGAAAATTATCACCTTGAACTTCATAGCGGGATAGGGTGTCGGTAGTGCACTCGTCCACAACCGAGGGGATTAATAAATAAATGACTGGGGGTTTTTCTTCCACCTCAAGCCTGAAGGCTCTGGAGTCCTCCTCGTCACTGCGAAGAAAAAGGAGATATTCTCCTTCGGACAGGTCCGGGACTTTGAACAGAATTTCTCTTTCCTGGATTGACAAGGGTTGAACAGTCTGATCGCCAATGTAAATCCTGACATTCCCTTCAAAAGGGCCTCCGGTCACACGGATGACCTGACCAGGTTGGGTCCGCTGAGGCGAAACGGAAAGCATTTCCAGAGCAAGGGCTGAATTGGAAGCCAGGGATGTGAAAAGGAAAAATAAAAATGCCGAAAATTTCATATGATTTTCCCCTCGGTTTTCAATCATTAAATCATAACCGGTGGAAATCACAACAGGGAGTAGGAATAACGCCGGTTATTTTTCGAGAGAAAGGAAAAGGTAAAGTCCGAGCAGGAAAAAAAGTATATTGGCGGCCCAGGCGGCTACCACCGGCGGTAAAACGGAGGAGTAACCGAAAGCAATTAGAATAGCGTTGGTAAAATAGTAGGCGATGCCGATACTGACTGAAACGACCACTCCCAACGCCAGGCCTGTACGCTTACTTCCACGTAGCGCAAAAGGAATTCCCAGAAATGCTGTTATGATGCAGGCAAATGGCGCTGAAAGACGGGTGTGCATGTCAACCTCGTAACCTGTCGCATCGTAACCTTCCTGCTTGAGTTTGCGTGATAACTGCCATAGTTTCTGGAAGTTCATCTCTTCCCTTTTGGTTTTTACATCCTGAAACTCTTCGGGATTTTTATAGAAACCAAGATCCTGATCACGGAGCATTTTTATGTTTAAAAGATCACTTGTTTTGGGATCAAAATGTCTAATTTGGACTTTGTTTCCAATCCATCTGCCGTCGGAAAAAATGGCGCGATCCGCTTCCAAATTTGAAAGAACCTGAAAATGCTCGTTCATTTTATAGACAAATACCCCTTGAAGAGACTTCTCCAGGGGGTTGGCAAGGCGGATGTTAACTATGACGTTTCCCTCTTTGAACCATATCTGCCCGAGGTTTAGGGTTAAATCCCTTTTCCCTTGAACCTGCTGGCGATAAACATGATTTGTTTTTTGAACATGTATCGGTAAAAGAAATTCGTTAAAGCCTAAGGTGGTTACAGATATTAATAACGCCATGGACAGAATCGGCCAAGTTACACCAAAAAGGCTGACACCACTGGAAAACATAGCCGTCAATTCCCCGTGGCGCGAAAGGCTCGCCATGGTCATGAAAGCCCCCATGAGAATAGCCAGAGGGATCATTTGGGTAACAATGACAGGAATTTTATTAAGGAAATAGACAAAATAAAGGTTTAGTCCGGCACTGTGCTCCAGAAAATTGTCTACTTTTTCAAAAAATTCAATTAGAAGATAGATGCCGCTGAAAGCGGCCAGGGCAAGGCAGGAAAACTTAACAAAGATGGAAAGGACCATGCGGTTGAGAATGGTCATTTACCACCTCGTCGAATTTTCTGAATGGTTGAAACCAGTTGGGCCACATTGATTTTTGGCAGAAAAGAAAGGATGCCCCTTTCCCATGAAGCACAACAAACCAGGAAACTCCCGGCCAGCAAAAACAGGATATTTGGAAGCCAGATTAGACCATAAAAAGTGATGTCGGTATCCTCGCAGATGGTTATGGCAAAAGAGGAAAGGACAAAATAGGTCAAAAAGATCAGGAGGGCGACAGTAAACCCGCCCATTTTTCCGGAGCGCGGTGAATGTATTCCTAAAGGAACCCCAAGCAAAGCGAAAAGAACAGGAGCAAAAGTCATGGCAAGACGCTTATGCCACTCAATATTCAATAGATGGCGGTCGTTTGCAGATGGTTGGGTGGAAAGTGCTTTTTGAATTCCGGCAAATGTCAAGTTTTTAGGTTGAAGTTTTGAGCGTCTGGAAGAGTTCCCTTTAGCCTCAAAGAGCAGGTTGATGTCGTATTGGTCGAACCGCAAAATCTGGAACGAGGGATTATTTACTTCGGCCGGTTTATTTAGAATGGTTCCGTCTTCCAGGTTTATTGAAAAAACCATGGTTTTTGAGTTTGATGAAATATTTCCATGTTGCGCGAAAATAGTGGATGTTGTCGCAGGGTCGCGATTGTCCTGGAAAAAAATGTTTTCCAGTCTTCCCGAGCGTGAATCGACATTTTCAGCGTAGATTACGACACCTTCGAAATCGTGGTAAAAGACCATCGGCTGAAGTTCAGTAGCCAAACGATTATTGACAATGCTGAAGACCTGATCGCGAAAGCTGACCCTGCTTATGGGCTTGGCATAAAAAAGAACCCAGCCTATTGCAATGGTGACGATAACGCACAGGACAATAACCGGTTTAAACATGGTCGCGATGCTTATCCCCGAAGCCTTCATGGCAATTATTTCACTATCGGCGCTGAGGCGGCCGAAACCGATCAGAATACCGAGAAGAAAAGCCATGGAAAGGTTGATATCCAGGAAAGATGGAAAGATATAAAAAAAAAGAAGAACGATTTCCTTGAAAGGGACGCCTTTGTTGATGACCAGGTCTGTTAGTTTGAGAAGGTTGCCCATCAGAAGGATAAAGGACAGGATAAAGATGCCTAATCCCATGGGGACGGTAATTTCACGGAATATATATTTTTGAACTCTGAGCTTGATCATCCTGGCCGATTTTATTACAGTTATAATAAGTTGTAAACCGGAACCGCAATATCGTCCACGCCCTTAGGTAAATAACAGAAATTAAAAAAATTTTTATCTTGCTATTGACATTCCTAACAGCCTATATGATTCTGTAATCTGTTATAGGCAGACTTTGAATATTGGTGAACTGGAGGACCGTTGAAGAGTCCATCTGTCTGGTTCACCCGGACTGAACAAGTGAATCAGAATGGTGCGGGAGAGGTTTTATGAACAAATCCGAACTGGTTGAGGCGCTATCCGATGAAAAAGGTCTGACATACAAAAATTCCGAAGGTATCGTCAATCTAATTTTTGATTCTATGGCAGAAACGCTCACCCAGGGTGACCGAATCGAAATCCGAGGTTTTGGCAGCTTTGTCGTCAAGGAATACAAACCCTATACGGGGCGCAATCCCAAAACGGGTGAGCTAATTGATGTCAAAGCAAAGAAACTTCCATTTTTCAAGGTGGGCAAAGAACTGCGGGAAATGGTTGACAATCCGGAATGATCTCTGGACACTCCTTTCTTTTCCGTTACTTCTATTTCGAATTTAAGCTAACATCTCAGGTCCTCCTCTCAGGGGGTTAAGCTTTTCCCAGTTAAAAATCATGCGTCGGTTTCGTGAAACCCGGCGCATTTTTTGAATGTTGTTACCGGATATGAATCAGACCGCTAAAATTCTCGATGACAGCCTTCTTTTCCAAGGTTTGACAAAAAATGAAAGCGAAACTCTTGCTTCCCTTCTGACTTCCAAAAACATCCCCGAAGGAAACGTTATTTTTCTGGAAAACATGCCTGGAGAGTCCCTGTATATTGTCAAAAAAGGGGCGGTAAAAATATCCCGGATGCTGACCAGTGGTCGCGAAAAAACTGTGGTTGTTCTTGGTGCCGATGATCTTTTCGGCGAACTGGCAATCTTTGACGGCGAGTCGCGATCTGTCTCAGCCTTTGTGGCTGAAGACGCCGAGCTTCTCTGCTTTCATAAAAATGATTTTGAACAGCTTTGTGAAGAACAACCCGTTCTGGCGCTCAAGATAAGTCGGAACATTATTAAACTTTTTTCCCGCCGGGTTCAGGAAAGCCAATCAGACTACCAGAAACTTTTAAAATGGTGTCTTGGCAAAGGCGTCCTCTCAGAAAACTGAAAAGCATAATTCGTCTGTTGTTCCCCTCTTTTGCCTTTGTTCTCCGACAGTCTTTTCTGGTATCACTACTATCCCCTTTTGTTATTTTGTCTTTAGGATTGTAAAAGATTCTTTCATCAGCTATATTCCAGACGTTTCTAATTATCGAACCTTTTTTCCTTAGATAAAAAATCGTTTTTACTGCCATGTCCTCCCTTTTGAACCAAGCAGTCGTGTTCGGAATTATTGGTGGCCTGGGGTTGTTTCTTTTCGGTATGAAGATCATGTCCGAAGGGCTCCAGAAAGTCGCTGGTGATCGAATTCGCAAGATTCTTGCGGCCCTTACCTGCAACCGGGTAGTGGGTATGCTGGTTGGGATGTCGGTCACAGCCATTATTCAATCATCCAGCGCCACAACTGTGATGGTTGTCGGATTTGTCAATGCAGGACTTTTGACTCTGGTCCAGTCGATTGGCGTTGTGCTCGGCGCCAATATCGGGACCACCATCACCGCTCAACTGATCGCTTTTAAAATAACTCATTATGCTCTACCTGCCATAGGGCTTGGCGTCGGGCTCAAGCTTTTCTCCCGCAGCCGTCGATGGTCATACATCGGTGAAGTCATTCTTGGTTTCGGTATCCTCTTTTTTGGTCTCGCCATCATGAAAGATGCCATGGGTCCGATAAAAGAGAGCGAAGCCTTTAGAGCCCTTTTCATGGGTATCGGGAGTAATCATCTCCTTGGAATCCTGATTGGGGCAATCCTGACGGTTATCCTTCAAAGCAGCAGCGCCACCATAGGTATTACTCTGGCCCTTGCGGCCAATGGCCTTATATCCTTTGAAGGAAGTGTCGCCCTGATACTCGGGGAAAACATAGGTACCACCATCACCGCAAATCTGGCAGCTATCGGAACCAATCTGAGTGCCAAGAGAACCGCATTATCCCATTTTCTATTCAACTCAATCGGGGTCGGGTACATGCTTCTTCTGTTCCCGTTTTTTATTGATATAGTGAACTCCATCACACCGGGAGATGCGGACTTTATCGCGCAAACACAACAACAAGCTGCTCTTTTTGGTGTCAGCCTCGGTGACAAGCCCTTTATTGCCCGCCATATTGCCAATACTCACACGTTGTTCAATGTCATCAACACCCTTATTTTTCTTCCCCTTGTCGGTGTTCTGGCCAAATTAACTACATATTTAATTCGCGGCGAACTTGTTGAAATGGAATTTCATCTGAAGTACATCGATATGCGGGTTCTGAATACCCCACCGATAGCTTTGGGACAGGCTCGCTCGGAAACCATCCGAATGTCACATCTTGCCAAGGATTGCCTTGAGGAATCCTTGCTTTTCTTTGAAGATCAGGACGAAAAACGCCTCAAATCCCTTGAGAAAAAGGAGGATCATATTGACCTTCTGCAGAAAGAGATCACAAATTTCCTGGTGGCGCTTTCACAACAGTCTATTGCCCAGGAGATTTCCCGGGAGATTGGCTCACTGATGCACATGGTCAATGACCTTGAAAGGATAGGGGACCATTGCGAAAACCTCTGGCAGCTGACACAACGGAAGAAAGATGAAAAGATTGAGTTTTCCGATATAGCCATTGAAGAGATTCGTGACATTGCCCAAAAAACCCTCGATTTTCTCAGCTATGTAATATCTGCTCTGGAGCGAGGTGATCGAGGAATTAAAGAAACCTCGCTGGAGATGGAAAATATTGTCGATAGGCTCGAAGAAGACCTTCGAAATAATCATATCTCCCGCTTGAACACTGGTGAGTGTACGGTTCTATCAGGTTTGATCTTCATCGACATGCTGCATAATTTTGAGAAAATTGGCGACCATACATATAATCTCTCCGAGGCGGTTCGCGGGTTCAAGTAGGTTGTCTCCTTCAAAAAAAAACGGCATTCAACAACACCAAAAACTACCATCTTTGTAGTCCATTAATATTTTTTGCGCCAATGTTATTTCCTACCGGTTTAGAAAAAATATCGCCTCGTGGAAATTTTTGTTATGATTTTGTAACACCCTTTATGTACAACGGAATTTTCAACCACCGCTGTTCAATTTACATCGGTAGCAGGTTGTATCAAGTATGAAGACAACCGTTATTAATCAAAAATGGAAGAGGGCAGATTATGATCTGGAATGATGAGTTTGAAACACTCCCCCGTGAAGCCATTGAATCACTGCAATTAAAACGTCTTCAGAATGTTGTTGAACGCGTTTACAACATGGTCCCCTTTTATAAACAGAAATTCGATGCCGAGGGGATCAATCCTGCACAGATAAAAAATCTTGGGGACCTGGCTCGGTTGCCGTTTACCTACAAACAGGATATGCGGGACAACTACCCCTATGGATTGTTCGCGGTCCCTCTTGCGCAAATAGTGCGTATTCATGCTTCTTCAGGAACTACCGGAAAGCCCACAGTCGTTGGGTATACACGACGGGATATCAATAGCTGGTCCGAACTGATGGCCCGTTCTTTTGTGGCTGCTGGAGCCCACCATGGCGATGTCATTCATAATGCCTACGGTTATGGACTTTTTACCGGAGGTTTGGGCGCCCATTACGGTGCCGAAACCTTGGGAGCATCCGTCATCCCCATGTCAGGGGGTAACTCCAAGAAACAGATCATGATCATGCAGGACTTCGGGTCAACTGTCATAACATGTACTCCATCTTATTCCCTCTACCTTGCGGAAATTGCCAAAGAATTAGGACTGGATGTCCGGAATTTTAAATTACGGATCGGCATTCTCGGGGCTGAACCCTGGAGTGAGTCAATGCGCAGGGAAATTGAGGAAAAACTCAACATCAAGGCTATCGACATCTATGGGCTGTCAGAAATACTCGGCCCGGGCGTGGCGATTGAATGCATTGAGGCCCAGAAAGGACTTCACATCTGGGAGGATCACTTTATCCCCGAAGTGATTGACCCCGATTCGGGTGAAGTTCTTCCATTGGGGGAGAAGGGAGAATTGGTCATAACCACTATAACCAAAGAAGGCATCCCTCTTATCCGCTATCGGACTCGGGATATCACCCGCATAATCCCCGAACCCTGTATCTGTGGAAGAACTCACGTCCGCCTTGAAAGAATGAGCGGGCGTTCAGACGACATGCTCATTATTCGCGGGGTAAATGTTTTTCCATCGCAGATTGAAAGCGTATTGTTTAACATTGAAGGAGTCGAGCCTCATTATCAGTTGATTGTTGATCGCGATGAAAACCTTGATACCCTTGAAATTCAAGTCGAGGTCAACGAGGATACTTTTTCTGATGAAATAAAGGTTTTACAGGATCTGTCAGAGAAAATTCGGAAAGAGATCAAGGATCTTCTCGGCATCACAAGTAAAGTTCGGTTGGTGGAACCGAGAAGCATCACGCGCAGCGAGGGTAAAGCCAAACGTGTTATCGATAAACGCAGTAAATAATGGTTAAACCAGAAATTTCCCAAAGGAGGGCCCATGAAAGTCGAGCAAATCTCCATTTTTATTGAAAATGAAAAAGGAAGGCTGGCCGAAGTGACCAGAGCGCTTGGAGAAGCGGACATCAATATTCGGGCTCTTTCTCTCGCCGATACCTCGGATTTTGGAATTCTCCGTTTAATTGTCAACAAGACCGACCTGGCCCGGGAAGTTATCAAGGATAAAGGGTTTACCGTTCACAAAACCGAGGTCGTCGCAGTTGCAGTGCCAGATCGTCCACTCGGCTTGAACAGCATTCTTGAACCTCTTGAAAGACAAAACGTCAACGTTGAATACATGTACGCCTTTGTGGAACATCACGGCGAAAACGCTATCATGATTTTTCGCTTTGACAACCCGGATGAAGCGATTCGCATACTTTTGGAAAAGGGGTTTACCGTTCTCAGAGGTGAGTATGTTTGTGACTTATAAAGAATTACTGGAATAGGTAGTTGTGATATTTTAATTAATGGAAAAGATTATGGTTTTTGCTTAAAATAATTTAACTGAATTCAGCTCTTCGTAAAAAATATAGTGGGGTCTTTTTGCTTGACAATCAGCAATTAAATCAACATAATCCATAACCGTTGATTCTCGGGGCGTAGCGCAGCCTGGTAGCGCACTTGCATGGGGTGCAAGGGGTCGGAGGTTCAAATCCTCTCGCCCCGACCAGAATCAAAATAAACCTCAAAAAAGCCTTTTGAATTTTTTCAAAAGGCTTTTTTCTTTCCTTATATTCCTTTCTTCCAACCAAAGTTTCTCTTTCGCTTTCCCGGGCGACCGCAGTCGGTTGACACATGACCAATATTTGTTAGAATTTAGATGTAAAAGGTTTATTTTTTAAATAGTTAACAAACATTCAATTGTTCTTTGGAATCCTTTGTAGCTGTGAGGCCGGTTGATGGTTTTCAGTTTACACATTTCATCGGGGAGGTGAACAGTTATGCCAGAAACATTTAAAAAAAGCGCAGAGCAAGAATTGGCTGAAATGGAAGAGCACATTGCAAAACTTACTAAAATGGTAGAAGATAATCGGGCTAAACTTATCGCGTTGGTAGAAGCTAAAGATGAGGACTTCCATCAACATAAAGGCACGTGGACACAAGCTGTTGAGGACTGGCGGGCCATGATGAGATTTTTCTCCAAAAGTTGAAAAAGTTGCCTTTCTGGCTCTTCATATCCAGTGAGTCAAAATTGTTTTCTAGAACCTCTCCAAAAACTTCCTTTGGAGGGAAAGTCCTCAAAAGTTACCTTGACATTTTTTATCACACATTTCATTCGACCGGCTGAATGCAAAATTTAACGGACCCCAAAAAGGTCCGTTTTGTTATTCTCCATCTGCTCCACCTAACAGGATCCCTTCCTACACCGGCAAAAAAGCTCATTTATTCCCGTGATTGTTGTGCAACATTGTGACTCGGTTATCAGAAAAAATTAATTAGCCATATGGTGATGATTTTTTGCGGCCAGACTATGAGATTCCTCGGAGTTGATACAGGTGGCACCTTTACCGAATTTGTGTTTGTCGAAAAGGGTGAAGTGCGTACGCTGAAAATACCTTCGACACCGGAAAATCCTTCAAAGTCTTTTTTGTCAGGGCTTTCACAGCTGACTGATGAAAAGAGTATAATTTTTCACAGATCGACGGTGGCCACCAACACAATGCTGGAAAACAAAGGAACTGATGTTCTTTTTCTCATTACCCTAGGTTTCAGAGATCTATTCACTTTGGGGCATCAGAATCGCCCGCGCCTCTATGCGCTCCACCCCGTTCAGGAAAGATGGCGGCTATCAAAAAAGGGTTCAAAGTCAGTGTGTCCAACAATATTCTCGCTGAGTATCGAGAGTATGAAAGGGCTTCGACCAAGGTCTTCAACGCCATGGTATCAGCGATCATGAATTTCTACCTTGGGAAGCTTGAATATGACATTTCTCCTTCTGTATTGAAAATTATGCAAAGCAACGGTGGCACGATGAGTGGGGCCATGGCCGGAGAAAAAGCCGTACATATCATCTTGTCCGGGCCTGCGGGGGGGTATGGTGGGGGCTTATCAGGTTGCCTCCGGGTGCGGTCTTGATCGCATCCGGACCTTTGATATGGGCGGAACCAGCACGGATGTGGGGCTTTGTGACCGTTGTATGCCGACAATATCTCAAATCATGACGGCATTGATGACCGGCCTATCCCTATAAGTTGCAAAATTCCAATCAAAGGAGACCGCGCCCTTATTTATTTTATCGGCAGTTCTTTTCAAGCTGCTGGCAGCGTAAACGCTGTTCGGGCGATCACAATTTCTGCCATTCTCTATGCTTTTCGTTTGCTTGGGCCTGACGAAATGCCAAACAATTCCGGTTGCATGCAGCCACTTCAGGTAATGACCCAACCGGGCACCATTGTCGATTCCGTTTATCCTGGAGCGGTGGTCGGAGAAAATGTTGAGACCTCCCAGCGTATTGTGGATGTTCTTCTGGGCGCTCTTTCCATTGCACTTCCTGAAAAAATATTGGCGGCCAGTTCCGGGACCATGAACAATCTGACTATTGGAGGCGTGAGTCCTGACAGCAATATATCTTCGCCTACTAGGAAACCATCGGGGGTGGTGCAGGCACAGGCCCTCTTGGTGATGGCCTGGATGGTGTCCAGACCCACATGACAAATACCCTGAATACTCTAATTTAAGCTTTGGAACACGACTATCCCCTGCGGATTCTGCGCTATCTTTTCCGTCAAGTTTCTGGCGGAAGCGGGATGTTTCAAGGTGGTTGTGGTATTATCAGAGAGGTGAAATTTTTGGTTCCTTGCCAAGTCAATATTCTGTCGGAAAGGCGCGACATAACTCCCTTCGGCCTTGCGGGTGGCAAAAACGGTGTGCCTGGACGAAATATTTTTATGAGCGATGGACAACTGAAGGAAATACCTTCAAAAATTGCACTAAAAGTCAAGGCAGGGGAGAAGCTCACGATTGAAACTCCCGGTGGCGGCTGGGGAGATTAATAGACCCGTAAAACCTTTCGACTCTAAACAAAAAAAAAGGCCCCTTTTCAGGGCCTTTTTTTATTAGATTGGATAGCTGGAACCGTTTGTCCTGGAAAAACCTGAAATTTTAATCAGTTTTTTCAAGAGCTTTGTCTTGAGGGTCTTGCTCCCCGGTGATAAGTTGAATTTCCCCGAGTTTTTCGGTCATGAGTGCGGCTGATTTTTGGATCTGGTCTGCAGCATCCCGGAGTTGAGCCCTGGCCTTGAGAACCTGTTCCATGGCGTTGCGGGCTTTATCGAGAACCTGCTGACTTTCCTCGGAAACCTTTTGAACTTTTTCGCTCACCATTTTGACCTGTGCGGCGACCTTTTCAACTTCCAACTGAACTTCTTCGGCATCCTGCTGAACTTTTTCAACCTGGGCCGGTAGATACAACAAATCTTTGGTAGCCTTTTCGGTCTCTTTTGCGACTTCCTCGACCTGCTGGGTCACTTTAGCGGCATCTTCCTGTGCTTCTTCCACCGCTTCAACAACAATAGCTGGTGCTTCTTTTGGTGTTTCTTTCTGAGCGGGCGTCTCCATTTTTTCGTCGACGGCTTCCTCCACTTTTTCGGTCACCTCAGCAGGAACGCCAACTTCTGTTTTGGGTTCCTCAGTTTCCGGCGCGACCTTCTCCGCTACAGCAGGGGCGGCAATTTCTTTTTTGGGTTCCTCAGTTGCCGGCACGACCTTCTCCACTACAGCAGGAGCAACAACTTCTGTTTTGGGTTCCTCAGTTGCCGGCGCGACCGGTTTCACTACAGCAGGGGCGGCCTCGGTCTGTTCAACCTTTGGCTTAACAGCTTCAGCTTTTTTCGGTGCAGGGACTTTGTCAATATTGACGCCGATGGTCATGGTCCCAATGTGACGTTTTTTCATTAGAACAGGTACAGAGACCTGGGAAATGTTCATACCATCTTCTAACCCAGGATGAGAGACGAGAATCCCTTTTTTATAAACCTCTTTAAATTTTGCTTCATCTCCCTGCCAGTAGTCCCCGGTCAGCCCGGTCTGGCAGGCATTAGCCCCCTGGTTGTCTGTCACAAAAATTTCCGTGATAAAAGGATGTTCTGTCATGAGTTTGTTCAGTTGTTTGGCGCAGGGGTTTTCCATGAGAGCTTTCATGAAAGGCTCTGTTTTCCCCTCTTTTTTGGCAGCCTGCCATTTTGTATCCATGGCCTTGATCTGGTCCTTGGTCTGGCCCAAGGCATTTTGTGTTTTAACCGCCTTTACAACAATTGGATCTTTGCCAAAATCGGTCAATAGGCCGGTGGCAATATCAACGACCTGCTGAGGAACTTTGTTAGAAATAATACCGGTCGCTTCGGGAGATTTAACTTCTGATGGTTTCTTGGATTCTCTTTTTTCGCATGCACCTAAAATTAACGATAGAGCGCAGATCATAACCAAAATAATTTTTCCCATGCCGTCTCCTCCCAATTAAAATTAGATAATGTCCAACTCCTCTTGTTCTGAGAAGTCTAACATTCAAAGCTATCTTTCTCTACTTTAATCCTGAAAAATATCAAATTGTAGAAAAAATTCCACAATAGTTCATTTTGAAAACAATATTTTAGCTCTTCATTAAGAAGAATTCACTAAAAACTTGTCCAAGAAAACATTTGTAACATTTGTTCGTTCGGGTATATTTGACGGATTCCATAATACGGGATTGAAAAAGAATTCCTTGGAAAAAATATTTTAGAATATTGATGATCATCAAATTCAACCGTATGTCAATTTTCGTCCATAAAAAAGCATAAAAAACTGGATCGATTTCCTGTGAACTCTAAGACAAGGAGAGAAAAACATGGAAAGACCGACCCTGGAACTTCCTTCTGCACTCGATAATCTTCAGCAATTTGTTGGTAATGGACAGAATTCCAAACCCGTTGTGTTTCTGGATTATGACGGCACCCTGACCCCGATTGTCGAACGGCCCGAACTGGCGCTCCTTTCTACTGCGATGCGGGACGCAGTTGACCACCTTGCGTCAAAAGCCACCGTAGCTATTATTAGCGGCCGCGACCGGGAAAACGTTATGAAATTGGTTGCCCTCAAGGATGTTTTTTATGCGGGAAGCCATGGTTTTGATATTTCCGGGCCTCATGGAACAAGAATTGAATTCGAACAGGATAAGGAATTTCTTTCTCTCCTGGATGAAGCTGAACTGCTCCTTGAGAAGAAATTGAAGCCTATTGACGGCTCTCAGGTGGAAAGAAAAAAATACGCAATTGCGGTTCATTTCCGCCGGGTTAATCCTGAAAACTTTACTGAGGTTGAACGCATTGTCGACGACGTTCATGCCGGCTTTCCAGCTCTGCGCAAAACCGGTGGAAAAATGATCCATGAACTTCGTCCTGAAATTGACTGGCATAAAGGGAAGGCGGTTGCCTGGCTGTTGGAAGCCTTGAAGTTGGTGGGCCCGGATATTATCCCGGTTTATATCGGCGATGATCTGACCGACGAAGATGCTTTTTTTGAATTGCAGGACTATGGTGTCGGCATTCTGGTAAGGGACGAGTCGCGAATGACTTCCGCCAGGTATTCATTGGAGAATACCGATGAGGTTCAGGAATTTTTGGAAAAATTATCCCAAGCATTATAAGGACGGGTCTATGACGCAAGCAGAAAACCCCTGGATGTTGATTTACGATACTTTTGATCCGGCTCAGGAAGGATTAAGAGAAGCTCTTTGTACGCTTGGAAACGGTTATTTTGCTTCCCGGGGCGCTGCTCCTGAATCGAAAGCCAATGATATTCATTATCCGGCAACTTATCTTGCCGGAGGTTACAACCGACTCGAGACCGAAATATCCGGACAGGTCATTGAAAATGAAGACCTGGTAAATTTCCCTAACTGGTTATATCTCAACTTTCGGATAGAAAATGGAGAATGGTTCGACTTGGAAAAAGTCGAGATTCTTTCATACTGTCAGGAACTGGACATCTATCAAGGAATTCTAAAAAGAACCCTTCGTTTTCAGGACAAAGAAGGGCGAATCTCTCAGGTGGTTAATCAGCGGTTTATTCATCAGAGGCTGGTTCATCTTGGCTGCCAGAAACTTTCGGTCACAGCTGAAAACTGGTCCGGAGCTATTGAATTTCAATCAGCCCTGGACGGCCGTGTCATTAACTCCGGGGTAAAACGCTATCGCGAATTGAGCAGTCAACATCTCATCCCACTGGCAAACAGCTGCCACGGGAATGAGATCATCTGTTTGAAAGTCAGGACCAACCAATCCGAAATCACCATGGCCCAGGGCATGCGAACGCGGGTTTTTCAGGATGGTCAAGCCCTTGAGGTCGATCTTTCGGTCGTGGATGAGCCTGGCTTTATAGCTCATGAATTTTGTACCCGGCTTGAACAGGGCCACGAACTTGCCGTCGAAAAAATCATGACTCTTTTCACCTCACGGGACAAAGCGATTTCTGAGTGCCAGTTTTCTTCCTGTATCCGGGTTTCCAAGGCAGGAAACTTTGATGAACTTCTCCGCAGCCACGTCCTGGCCTGGAAGCATGTTTGGGAGCGTTTTGATATCCATGTGGAAGGCAACGGGCCTCGCACTTTGATGGTTCTTCACCTTCATCTTTTCCACCTCCTTCAGACCGTCTCCGAACACACCATGGATCTTGATGTTGGCGTCCCAGCCCGGGGTTGGCACGGCGAAGCTTATCGCGGCCATATTTTCTGGGATGAGCTTTTTATCCTTCCTCTCCTCACTTTAAGGTTTCCGGAAATCACCAGGGCGCTTCTTCGCTACCGTTTCCGCCGCCTGGACCGGGCGAGGATTCTGGCCCAGGATGAGAACTTTCAAGGCGCTATGTATCCCTGGCAGAGCGGCTCCAGCGGGCGTGAGGAAAGTCAAAAAATCCACTTAAATCCCAAGTCCGGCCGCTGGGTTCCGGATAATTCCTCCCTCCAGAGGCATGTCAATCTCGCTATCGCCTATAATGTCTGGCAATACTATCAGGTGACTCGGGATATTGAGTTTCTTAATTTCGCCGGTGCTGAAATGATTCTCGAGATCGCCCGCTTTTTCAGCAGTTTGACAACCTATAATTCGGAGCTGGATCGTTACGAAATCAATGGCGTGATGGGTCCGGACGAATACCATGAGGATTACCCGGGTAGCCACGGCAAAGGTTTGAATAACAATGCATATACCAATGTCATGACCGTATGGCTGATGTGTCGGGCCATAGAAACGCTGGAAATTCTTCCAGAAGACCGCTGTCAGGCCCTTTGTGATAATCTCGGCCTCAAAGAAGAGGAAATCAGGCGCTGGAAAGACATCAGCCGAAAAATGCGCCTGGTGTTTCACGGCAAGAACAAGGAGATTATCAGTCAGTTTGAGGGTTATGACAAACTCAAGGAATTCGATTGGAAAATATATCGGGAAAAATATGGTGACATAATGCGGCTGGATCGCATTCTGGAAGCCGAGGGAGACAGCCCGAACTTTTACAAACTATCGAAACAGGCGGATCTTCTGATGCTGTTTTACCTCTTTTCCGACACAGAGCTTAAACAGTTGTTTGAACGCCTCGGCTATCCCTTCAACCATGAAATGGTCGAAAAAAACATTGACTATTACCTCTACCGCACATCCCACGGTTCCACTCTGAGTCAAGTGGTTCACTCCTGGGTTCTGGCAAAAAAGGACCGCCATCGCTCCTGGCAGCTTTTCACGGAAGCGCTCGAAAGCGATGTCCGGGATGTTCAGGGGGGAACCACCCCCGAGGGCGTTCACCTAGGTGCGATGGCCGGTACGGTCGATCTGATCCAGCGCTGTTATCTGGGGGTTGAAGCGCGCCAGGATATCCTCTGGTTTGATCCGATCCTACCAAAAGAGGTCGACAAGCTCAAACTGCGACTTCTTTACCGCAGCCAACTTCTGGAAGTGGCTGCCACGCAGGAACGCCTTGTGATTACGGCACTGCGCAACCACAAGGCAAGCAGTGTGAAAATCGGTTTTTCCGGCGAGGTCGTTGAACTTAAAGGTGGGCAAACCCTGGAGTTCAATCTTTAGTGCCCCATGTGGTTACTCCTGCCTGCGTTGGGTCAACTTGACTTAGCACAGGCTTGGAGTCTTGGCAGAACCAAAAATTTCTCGAAATGTCTTGACACAACAATCTAAACAGGGCACCAGTCCGATTATTTCGCCAGAATAAAACCGCCTTTTTTCACTTCCACCATGACCATGGAATCGATGTCGAGGCCGTTATGGTCCTCCGGTGTCAGGTTGTAAATCCCGGAAATTCCCACGTAACCCCTGGTGTTTTCGATGGCTGTCCGAAGAGCTTCCGGCTCGGTCCCTGCACTTTTTATCGCGTTAGCTACGATGGTAATAGCATCCCAGGCATACCCGGAATGGGTATTGATCGGGAACTCCTTGTCGTAGTGGTAGACATCCCGGTAGAGATGCAGGAAGTTGAGAATGGTCTTTTTCTGCGGGTCGTTGTCCAACAGCTGGTCAGCTACCAGGAGTTTGGTTGCCGGCATGCGGTCGCCCTCGGAAGCCTTGCCTGCTAACTCGATGTATTTCGGGTCGGGAAGACCATGACACTGAAAGAGGGGGAGATTGATTCCCAACTGGAGTTTGTTTTTGGCTACGATCGAACCGGCCGGACCGATGGTCCAGCAGATCAGGGCCTGAGGCTTGGCGTTTTTTACTTTGGTGAGTTGTGCGGTCATGTCCGTATCTTTGGGACCGAATGATTCCCTGGCGACAAACTCGATCCCGAATTCAGGGGCAAGCTTTTCCATCCAGCGTGAACCATCCTTCCCGAAGCCGTCAGCCGCGTAAAGAAGAGCTACGCGCTGCAGTTTTTTATCCTGCAGAAAAGAAAAGAGTCTTTTTACCGCCGTTTCCGAGCGTTGCGGAGATTTGAAAACATACTCAAATGAGCCGAATTTCCCTCCCATGATGACCGGATCCCCGCCGACTGTCATGACCGTTGGTATTTTAGCCTTTTCTACAATCCCTTTGACGTTCATACCGGTACCGGTACGCGTGGGACCGATGATGGCCACAACCTTGTCCTTGTAGATGAATTTTTTGGCCAGGGATGCAGCCTTGGCTGGATTCCCCTGTGTGTCGCCAACAACCAGTTCGATCTCGCGGCCGTCGACACCGCCATTTTTGTTGATTTCCGCCACGACCATCTCGGCGACGAGTTTAGTGGGGGTGCCGATAAAACTGGCTGGTCCGGAAAGGTCAAAAAACGCGCCCAGCTTGATGGTGTCACCGGCCATCACCTGGCTGGAAAAGAGCAGGACGATCATTGACATGACAACGAGCAGCAGTACATTTTTCCTTTTCATAAAAACCTCACTTTTTGAATGTCTGATCATTTATACAATCGGGTCCTGAATTCGTTTGTCAAATATCCGCTGGCTTTTCCGCTCGGAGCGGGGGAGGGCGCTGTAGTCGACAATCTTGATCTCCGCCGACACCAGCAGCTGTTTTTTGATCTGATGGGATGTTTCAGCGACTATTTCAGGGACACGGCTTTTTTCCACCCCTTTTCCTTTTTCGACGATCACCTGCATGGCATCGCGCCCGGAATCTTCGTCGCGGGTGAGATGAACCTGATATTCAGAGCCGAGTCCCGGCACCTGGGAGAGAATATTGTCGATGCTGGAAGGATAAATATTCACCCCGCGGAAGATGAACATGTCATCGGTCCGTCCTTTTATCCGCGAATGGCGCGGAAGGATAGTGCCACAGCTACAGCGCTCGGGGATGATTCGGGTGATGTCCCGGGTACGGTAGCGGATGAGCGGCGCAGCTTCCTTGCACAGGGTGGTAACGACCATCTCCCCCCACTCACCGGGCGGCAGGGGCTTCAGGGTATCGGGGTCGATGATTTCCAGAATGTAATAATCACCCCAGTAGTGGATGCAGTCATGTTCGGAGCATTCCATCCCTGTCCCCGGGCCGTAGAGTTCCGTCAGTCCGGTGATATCGAACAGCTCGGCACCGCCGAAGAGTTCGGAAATTTTTCGGCGCATGCTGCGGGAAGAGCGTTCTGAACCATAAATTATCTTTTTTATGTTGATCTTGCCGGCCAGGCCACGATGATGGATTTCTTCCGCCATGAGCAGGGCCATGGAGGCCGTGCTGCAGAACACTGTGGGCTGAAAATCGACAAGAAACTGGCACTGCATATCAACGTTGCCGGGACCGATCGGAACAGCCATGGCGCCGATCTTTTCGCAGCCGAGCTGAAAACCGAGTCCTGCGGTCCAGACACCGTAGCCAACGGCAATTTGAATGCGGTCAAGGGGAGTAACCCCGGCCATGGCATAAGCACGGCCAAAAAAATGCGCCCAGTCGTCTACATCCTTCTGAGTGTAGCAGAGAACCTTGCGTTTACCTGTGGTGCCGGAGCTGGCGTGTATTCTGACAATCTGTTCAAAGGGGACGGCCCGTAGCGGAAAGGGGTAGCCATCGCGCAAATCCTCGGATGTGGTAAAAGGGAGTTTTTCGATATCTTTCAGGGACTGAATCTCCTGCGGTCGGATGTTCGCTTTGTCGAAGTGATCGCGATAGAAACTCGAACCCTCGTAAGCGTGTCTGACTGTCCACTGAAGCCCCTTGAGCTGGTGCTCGCCCAGCTCGTCCTCCGTCTGGAAGGAGGGCATTAAAATGCTTTGATCCATGCGTATTTTCTCCAATCTGATGTTCGTCAGACCCGAAGCACCAAGCCGGCTTGCGCCCGGGTTGTTTTCTGATCCGGCGCCAAGAAATGCGCAGCGCAGCTGGGGATCGTTCAGAAGATGTTCGCTTTTTCCGGAGTCGACGATGCGCCCGTTGGCGAGCAGATAAGCCTTTTGCGATGCCGAAAGCGCCCGCGCGGCGTTCTGCTCGACCAGAAGAATGGTGGTTCCTTCTCTGGCGACCTGATGAATAATATCAAATAACTGGTCGGTAATTAAAGGGGAAAGACCCAGACTCGGTTCGTCAAGAAGCAGAAGTCGAGGCCTGGACATGAGTGCCCTCCCCATGGCGACCATCTGCTGTTCGCCTCCGGAGAGGGTGCCGGCAACCTGCTGAAGACGGTTTTTAAGGGGTGGGAAATAATCGAGGATTAACCCTATGCGGCGCTCGGTTTCCGCTCCTCCGAGGTTTTGATTGGCCACTCCGAGACACAGGTTTTCGCGAACCGTTAGATCTCCAAAAAGCTCGCGCCCTTCCGGTGTAAGCGCAACCCCCTGGCTGACGATACGGGTGGGGGAGAGTCCGGTTATTTTTTTATTTTCATAATAAATAACACCCTGGCTCGGTCTGAGAATGCCCATGATCGTTTTGAGGAGGGTACTTTTCCCGGCGCCGTTGGCACCGACCAGGGCAACGGTTTCACCTTTCCCGATTTCAAGGTTTACTTCAAAAAGAGCCTGGGCAGCGCCATAATATACGGATAAGTTCTCTATTTTCAGCATCTCAATTCCTCAGGCTGTAACACTCATCCTGCCCAGATAGGCCTCGATAACCTTGGGGTTGTGGCGGATCTCCTCCGGGGTTCCAGAGGCGATGAGCTCACCGCTGTCGAGTACAACGATGCTGTCGGACACCGCCATGACCATGTCCATGTCGTGCTCAACGAGAAGGATGGTCAGGCCGAGGTTGCGAAGCCTGCAGATCTCCTCGCCGATACGTGCCGATTCCTCCGAGTTAAGGCCGGCCACCGGCTCATCAAGAAACAGAACGCGCGGCCGGGAAACCAGTGCCCGGGCAATCTCCACTCGTTTGCGGTCGCCGTAGGAAAGGACACTGACTGGCCAGTTGGCTTTGCTTGCCAAGGCGAAACGATCCAGCATCTCATAGGCCTTGAGGCGCAAATGACGTTCCAGATTACGGGTCGCAGGGAGCCTTAAAATGGATTTCAAAAACCCTTTTTCGGCTTCAACAGTCAGGCCGCTGAGGACATTATCCAGGACCGAAAGCCGCGGAAAGAGGGCAAGGTTCTGAAAGGTTCTGGAAATGCCGAAATAAGGAATTCGGTGGGCGGGTTGTCCGCCGATCTCCTTTCCGTCAAGGCAGACCTGTCCTTTATCGGGAAGCAGAACACCGGTAACACAGTTTATGAGGGTCGACTTGCCTGCGCCGTTGGGACCGATCAGGGTGGTTATCCTCCCTTCGGGACAATCGAAACTTACCTCATTCAGAGCAGGCACACCACCGAAGTATTTTGTCAGATTCGCGATATTAAGCAATTTTTCGCCTTTGAACTATTTTCAACTTCGTCATGTATTGCAGCCCGGTGATCAGCCCCTGAGGAAAGAGGGTCAGGACAAGGACCAGAATCAGACCGTGAATGATGTCTTTATATGTTTCGAAAAATTCGAGGTATTCGGGCATTAAAACAATCAGGGCCGTGCCGAACAGGCTCCCCCATACGGACCCGAGTCCTCCTACAACCACCATGGTCACCAGTTCGAGTGAACTGAAAATACTGAAGGAATCTGGGTTGACGAAGGTAAAGCAATGAGCGAACAGACTCCCGCCGATGGAAGCCAGCACCGCCGAGAGGACAAAAACCTGAATCTTGGCGCGGCTGACCTGGATACCCAATGTGGCGGCAGCGCTTTCATTCTGCGCCAAGGCTCCCAGGCCGAGGCCCAGAGCACTCCTGACAAGGTTAAGGGCCAGGGTCATAAATACGATGGCCAGAGGCCATATTACGTAATGAAATTTGAATTCATCATCAATTGGTATGCCGAAAACCGCAAGTGGAGGGATGCCGGCAAAACCGCTGGGGCCCCCGGTGACCTTGTCCCACTGAATTAATATCGTGTAGATGACGATGTTGAAACCGAGAGTGGCCATGGCCAGGTAATGGCCGGAGAGGCGCAGGGTGGGAATCCCTACGATCAGGGCGGCGATCCCAACGAGTACGGCAACACCGAGCATGGCCAGCCAGGGATTCCACTCCCAGTCGGCAGTCAGGATAGCGGAGCCGTAAGCTCCGAGGGCCACGAAAGCTGCGTGACCGAGGGAAATCTGGCCGGCATAGCCGATAAAAAGATTGAGGCCGATGGTAACGATCAGGTAAATGCCGATCAGGTTGGAAATCCCGAGGATGTATGGATTGTCCTGAAAAAGCGGATAAAAGCAGACAAGCAACGCCAGAACAGTAACCATAAGTCCGGTTCTGTGCAGAGAGATGAAATAAAAAATTTTATCTTTGGTTCTCATAGCGTAGAATAAACCGCAATTTTTTGGTTAGTGGACACGTTTGCCGAGGAACCCTTTTGGTCTAAGGAAAAGCACCAGCAGAAGGACGCCGAAGGCGGTAACATCCTTGTAAGCGCTGCTGAAATAGGCTGCCGAAAAGGATTCAAGCAGCCCCAGAACAATCCCCCCTAAAATGGCTCCCGGAAAGGAACCGAACCCTCCAAGAATCGCCGCCGCGAAACCTTTGAGGCCGAGAAGTACGCCGACGTCGTAACTGAGAGTGGTTATGGGCGTGATCAAAACCCCGGCCAGCCCGCCAAGCCCCCCGGCAATAGCGAAACTGATCGCTTTGATGCGACTGACATTGAGGCCGACCATGGTGGCTGCCGTCGGATTGGAAGCCACCCCTCTCATAGACAGACCGATGGAGGTGTAGCGGAAAAACCAGGCTAGAACCACTACCGCAATCAGGGTGAGAAGTAGAATCCAGAGGATCTGGGGCAAAACAGTCGCACCCAGAAGATGAATCGGTTGATCTTCGGTCAGGGGAGGGACGGCCATACGATTTTTCCCCCAGACGATTTTCATGATTCCGCGGAGGATGATGGAAAGCCCGATGGTCAGGAAGATCAGGACCAGGTGATTGTCGGTACGAGAAGGGCGGATGCCGATCCTTTCCACCAATACACCCGCCAGCGCTGTGCCGACGATGGCAGCGAGAAAGGCAACAGGCATGGGAAAGCCGAGAGCATAAAAAGATGTGTACAGGAGCATGCCGCCAAAAGATACGAAGTCGACCTGGGTAAAGTTGACAATCCCCATGGTGTTATGAACGACGCAGAAACCGAGGGCAATCAAAGCGTAAATAGAGCCGTTGGTCAGCCCCGAAAAAGCGTATTGCATGAGGTCATGAAAAGTCTGCAAGGGGTCTCCTGCCGGCAGGTTTGCACATTTGCGAGTGGACTTGACATATTTTGGTAATACTTCTATAAAAGTCAAACTTAAAAAGGAAATAATCGTATAATTCCAAATTAACTTCAATCCTGTCTGAATATTCGGCAGGGTTGATTGGTTGGGTCGCGGCATTTTTTTATTTTTCGATTGCCTGGATGTAGGGCAAATCTTTTTACCTTGAAAGGAGTGTTCCATGAAACGATTTTTTACCATAGGGCTTGCGCTGACATTTCTGCTTACCTGTGCCGGAATTTCCATGGCAAAAACCATCAAGATCGGTCTGATGGCCCCCTTGACCGGCTCCTGGGCAAGCGAGGGCGAAGAGATGAAAAACATCGCCACTCTCCTTGCCGAAGAAATAAACGCCAAGGGAGGTCTTCTCGGGCAGAAGGTTGAAGTCATTGCTGCAGATGACGGCGGTGATCCCCGTACCGCTTCTTTGGCCGCTCAGCGCCTCGCTACCCAGGATGTTATCGCGGTGGTAGGAACCTACGGTTCGTCCGTAACTGAAGCATCCCAGTCGATTTATGATGATTTTTCCATTATCCAGGTGGCGAACGGCTCCACAGCTATTCGCCTGACGGAAAAAGGTCTGAAATATTTTTTCAGAACTTCTCCCCGTGACGATGAACAAGGCCGGGTTGCCGCCCAGACCATCCAGGGTATGGGCTTCAAAAATGTTGCTGTTCTCCACGACAACACTAGTTATGCCAAGGGGCTGGCGGATGAAACCCGTGGGCTTCTGGAAAAAAGCGGGGCTGAAATTGTCTTTTTCGATGCCCTGACTCCCGGTGAAAGGGATTATACGGCCATTCTCACCAAAATGAAGGCGGCCAAACCTGATGTTGTCTTCTTCACCGGTTATTATCCTGAACTTGGGCTGATCCTCCGGCAAAAATTGGAAATGAACTGGAAGGTGCCTTTTGTCGGCGGCGATGCCACCAACAATCCCGACCTTGTTAAAATTGCCGGTAAAAAAGCGGCTGAAGGGTATTATTTCCTCAGCCCTCCAGTTCCGCAGGACCTTCCCTTTGAAAAATCAAAATCCTTCCTTAAAGCCTACAAAGCCAAGTATGGCAATTATCCCGGCTCCATCTGGGCTGTACTCTCCGGGGACGGTTTCCTGACAATTACCGAAGCGGTCAAGGCTGCCAAAACCACTGACTCTGACAAACTTGCCGATTTTCTCCATAGTGGGCAGGGAAACATTTCCGGACTTACCGGTGGTATCGCATTTAACGGCAAGGGGAGATCGTGTCGGCGAAGTTTATCGTGTTTACCTGATCGACGCTGACGGAAACTTCAAACTTCAGCCCCAATAAACAAAAGGATTATTTAAATAATCAGTCGGATAAATCTACGGGCACCTTATCCCGAAGCCGGCCGGCATCATCCGGATGATCATTTCCATGTTGGCGGCCTGTCGCAGAGTGTACAGGCCGCCTGATTTTGTGTCGCCCGGAAGGAAAAAATGGAAGAGTTTTTCCAGCAATTGACAAATGGCCTTGCCGTGGGTGGGATCTATGCTCTGATCGCCCTTGGTTACACCATGGTCTATGGGGTCCTTAAGCTGATCAACTTCGCTCATGGAGACCTTTTCACCCTGGGTGCTTACCTTGGGCTGACCTTCCTGACATCCCTCGGATTGTCCGGGCATCTCGGAATTGTTGTCGGGCTTATTGTTCTGGCTGTTATGGTGACGGGTTTTGTAGGTATTGCCGGTGCCTTGTTGGAAAGAGTGGCCTACAGGCCCCTCAGAGATTCACATCGCCTTTCCGCTGTTGTTTCCGCGCTGGGAGCTTCCATTTTTCTCCAGAACACCATCATGCTTATTTACGGGGCAAAAAATTACGTCTATCCCCTGGACATCCTGCCGAGAACTGCTGTCGATATTTTCGGTTTGCAGGTGCCGCTGGTTCGGATACTCATCCTCGCTGCGTCTCTGGTCATGATGGGCGGATTATTCCTTTTTATTCAAAAAACACGCCTCGGAACAGCCATTCGTGCGGCCGCCATTGACCAGGGAGCCGCCAAACTGATGGGAATCAATGTCAATCAGGTCATCATGATTGTTTTTCTGATCGGCCCGGGTTTGGGCGGCGTAGCCGGCCTGATGGTCGGGCTCTACTACGGCCAGGTCAACTTCACCATGGGCTGGGCCTATGGGTTGAAAGCTTTCACGGCAGCTATACTTGGAGGAATCGGCAATATTCCAGGTGCTATGGTCGGCGGCCTCCTTCTCGGCGTTATTGAAGCCATGGGCGCCGCCTATATTTCCATTGCCTGGAAAGATGCCATTGCTTTTTGTGTCCTGATTGTCATTCTGATTGTGCGTCCGATGGGAATACTGGGCGAAAGGGTGGCTGATAAGATATGACCACCTTGAAATATAAAAATTTCTGTTGGGCCGCCTTTGCGCTGGTCCTGGTAACTTCGCCTTTCTATTTGAACTCCTACTGGGTCGATGTGCTGAACAGCGTTGGGCTTTATGCCATCCTCGCCCTTAGTCTCAACATCATTCTCGGTGACGCCGGTCTTTACAATATGGGGCACGCGGCCTTTTTCGCTGTCGGAGCTTATGCGGCGGCCTATTTGAATACCCAGTTCGGGCTGCCAATTCTCTGGACCCTTCCGGCCAGTGGAATTGTCGCCGGGATTTTTGGTCTTATTGTCGCTCGCCCGGTTATTCATCTGAGGGGAGATTATCTCCTGATAGTCACCGTCGGCGTCGGTGAAATAATCCGGATTGCACTGATCAATGATGTTTTCGGCATTACCGGCGGTCCTAACGGCATATTCGGCATCGATCGTCCCATTTTTTTCGGTTTCAAGATTCGCCGGCCAGAGGAATTCTTTTACCTGATCTGGGGTTTCGTCGCAGTCACCATTTTCCTTTTCACCCGTCTCAAGAATTCGCGGTTTGGTCGCGCCCTCGATTATCTCCGTGAGGATATGACCGCAGCAGAGGGAAGTGGAATCAATACCGGGCGCTACCAGCTCTATGCTTTTATGATCGGGGCGGCCTGGGCCGGCATGGCCGGGACACTTTACGCTTCGAAAATGAGTATTATCTCGCCAGAATCCTTCAGCTTCTGGGAATCGGTCGTGATTTTCATTATTGTTATCCTCGGAGGCTCCGGGAACATCGCGGGGGTTCTTCTGGGGACCTTCCTGATTATCGGTTTACCCGAAGTTTTCCGTGGATTTGCAACAGCTCGCATGTGGTTCTTCGGTCTCGCTATGATGATCATGATGATTTTCCGCACGGAAGGAATCCTTCCACACCGACCCAGGGTTTTTAAATCGCTCGACAGGTAGTGTCCATGAGTTTGCTGAGCATTCGCGATCTGACTAAAAAATTTGGTGGACTGACCGCCGTCAACCAGGTTTCTTTTGATGTGGAAGAGGGGGCGGTTGTTGGCCTGATCGGTCCCAATGGAGCCGGAAAAACGACGGTGTTTAACCTGATCACGGGCAACTATCAGTCAGATCAGGGCGAAATCATTTTTTTTCCGGGACCTCGGTTAACGGGCTCAGGACCCACAAGATTGTTTCCATGGGAATTGCCCGCACATTTCAGACAATCCGTCTTTTTCAGAAGCTTTCAGTTCTTGAAAATGTACTGGCAGGCCGCCACTGCCGGATGAAAGCCGGGACTCGTCTCGGGGATGGTAAAAACCCGTTTTGAAAGAAATGAAGAGCGGGAGGCTTTACGTTTCTGCCTTGAGGAACTGGAGTTTGTCGGATTGAAAGGGCAGGAAACCCAGGTTTCCTGCAACCTCTCCTATGGAAACCAGAGGCTTCTTGAGGTGGCCCGGGCCCTGGCGACCCAGCCCCGACTTTTGATTCTCGATGAACCGGCAGGAGGAATGAACGAAACAGGAAACCGAGGCTCTCATCGGTCTGATTGGAAAATTGAAAGAGAGAGGCCTGACCATTCTTCTTATCGAACACGATATGAGCTTGGTTATGCGGGCTTGCGAACACCTTGTGGTCCTGGAATACGGCTGCAAGATTGCCGAAGGGACACCGGAAAATATTAAAAACGATCCCAAAGTTATCGAAGCCTATTTGGGGGCTGATTGAGGTTGTGGCAACAATGATACTTAAAGTAGAAAATCTTCATGTCAAATACGGACAGGTGGAAGTTCTGCACGGCATCGATCTGCACGTTGAGAAGGGTGAGATTGTCACTATTCTTGGTGCTAACGGGGGCCGGCAAGTCTACAACCCTGCTGGCCATCAGCGGCCTGGTCAAAGCGAGTGCCGGAGCGATTTTTTTTCGAAGATTCGACAAATCAGCAAGTATCCAGCCCACAAGGTTGTGGAAATGGGGGTGGCTCAGGCCCCCGAGGGGCGGCGGGTTTTCAGTACCCTCACCGTGCAGGAAAACCTCAACCTGGGCGCTTTTACCAACCGGGACGGAGCCAATGTTGAGCGAACCTCCGGCTGGATTTACGAACTTTTCCCGGTTCTCGCGGAACGGAAAAGTCAGCTTGCGGGGACCCTGAGTGGAGGGGAACAACAGATGCTTGCCATCGGCAGGGCTCTGATGGCCAACCCCAAGGTGCTGCTTCTGGACGAACCGAGTCTCGGGCTGGCACCCATATTGGTTAAGGCGATTTTCAAGACTCTCAAAGAGATCAATGACGCCGGCCTGACGATTCTCCTTGTCGAACAGAACGCCCGAGCAGCGCTCAAGCTTGCGCATCGAGGCTATGTTTTCGAAGTTGGGCATGTTGTGCTTGAAGATTCTGCTGACGTTCTCCTGGCGGATCCCAATGTTCAAAACGCCTATCTGGGAGGCGGCTAGCCTTAGACCTGAAATCTGCAGTGAAATCGGCAAATAGATACATATTTCAGGGCCTTCTCGACAAATAGCTCTATTATCTGGTCTCCAATTTACAAAAAATCTGTTCTCAAATTCCTCATTTTTCGAAACGATTCTTCGCGATCAGCATTGCCCCTGGCGGTGGGGAAAGATGATATGGGCACACCATTTTCTGTGGATTATTGGGTGGCCTGAATGGGGTTGACAACAAAAATATTTCCTGTTAAATTTTCGGCTGCGTTGATGGGGGGATCGTCTAGCGGCAGGACTACGGACTCTGACTCCGTCTACGGGGGTTCAAATCCCTCTCCCCCAGCCAATAAAAACAAGGACTTAAGGGATTTTTCCTTTAAGTCCTTTTTTTATAAGTTTTTTTGTCCCAGTTTTGTCCCAGCCGTCTAAGGGTGCGGGTTGTTGGTCAAATCCGATGGGCGGCTCCATAAAAAACAAGGACTTAGGGTGATTTCCCAAGTCCTTGTCGTTTTTAAAAAGCAATTTGGTAACGGATTTGGTAATAGTCTAAAAAACCGCCCAAGTGTGAATCTGAGGTGGTTGCTTGGGATTGGTTTTCTAGAGGGTCTGACTTTTTGTTTCCTAATTTGGACTGTTTGTTCCTTTTAATTTTTCTTCCCCAATTTTTTTAACTAATAGATCAAAAAGTGTTATTGATAAATCTTCAAATCTATTATGATCCTCACTCCAAACATGTAAATTGAAGCGACTGTCTTTGCGAGAAATTTTATCAATAGTAAGTTCAGCTGGTATTTTATAATCGGCTTTTAAATAAAGCAAAAGTACATTTTTTGTTTTGTCACCTGACTTTATATTTTTAATTCTTTTAAGGTTTTCCTCTACTTCAATTGGGCTTTTTAAACTAAGTGTTGTTCCCTTATTTTGGTTTTTTCGACTGGTGTTAAATTCATAGAAACCTTCAATTGTAACTCCTTTTTCTCTAGTTTCCTTAACATCGAATAAAGTACACAAATAGGATACATCTTCAATATCACCCCCACTGTTTTTGACGCTCCAGTCAACATAACTGGCATTATCATTTAATATTAAACCATCCTTGCTTACAAAAATTTCAATGTTTGGCCTATTTGCCATTACAAACTGCCTATAGGATAGTTCCCTTTGTTGTTTCACTTCTTTTAATGATAAGCCTGTCAGGGTAGCCAACACGGCTGTTACAAGGAAAGAACCTAATGCGGAATAGGCTATAATTTTGCTGTGACGTTTTGAAAAGGAATCGCCGTTCTTTTTTTCTGGAAGATCGCCGGTCTGTCCATCTGAATTTTGTGTTTCAACATTTTCTTTTCCGTTTAATTCCTCAGCCATTTTTGCCCCCGGAATTAGAGTGTAAAAATTAAAAAGTTTAATTGAACTTAACAATCCTTTTTTCGGTAGTCAAGAAGGGTGTACTTCGATTCGACCTTAGTCCCTCAAACAAAAAAAAAGCCCCCAGCATCTCGCTAGGGGCGAAAAAAGTATGAAGTTATAATCAGTTTTTGAACTTTTTCCTGAATCCCACCAGCCCAACTAAGCCAACGCCAAACAAAAGCATGGTGGAGGGTTCAGGGACGGGGGCAGGGGGTGTTCGTTTAACATTAAGATTGACTATTGACCGTACCATGAAATCTCCATGTGGAGATGTTAAACCTGGCCTCTTTTTCAATTCCAATAGTTACAGAACTATCCAAAAAAACACGAAAATAGGAAGGGTCAACTAAAACTGGACTAACATCTAATATCTCAGTAACATTTAAGTCTCCACTCCAAATTCTGTCACCATCAGCCAGAAAATCTGATATGTTGGATTCTGAATCAAGATTGGTCTGAATTAAAATCATAATCATATGAAAGCACTGTCACAATTATAGAACATATCAAATCTGTTTCCGGATTATAGGTATATCTATCGCTCCAATCATGATAATAGTTTGCCATGTATTCAGAATCTGGGCTTAGTAACCAACCTGAATCGCTTTCAATATGCATAAATGCAGAATTTGCTGGAACAGCAAAACATAAGAAAGCACATAGCAGAAATAGTGTGGCATTAACTCTCATCCCCAACCCCCTTTTCAAAAAGTTCATCCAACACAAAAAAGTGGTCTTGATTAACTTATTCCAAAAAACCAATGTGACTAAATATGCATATTCAATTCCAGAGAAAAACTTTCAATAAAATCAATAGGTTGAAATTTTTGTAAAATGAAAATTTCGATTATGTAAAAAATTTCGACAAGAAAAAGAGATCGAGAAATTAATAATAATCATATTAATTCGATAAGTTAAGCTATTTTTAAAAATTTGGGGTGCTTAATCCCTTGAAATTTTGTAAAGAAATCCGACAAATAACAAAAGCCCTCCGCATCACACAGAGGGCTTTTCTGTTTCCGGTCGCGACACCGGAAAGGGTGGTGTCCACCGAATTTCAGCTGTTATTTTTTATGCGACGGACACCTGCTGAATGGTCCGCCTCTGGCAGTGATCTCAAAAAATGCCTGCCAGATTAAACGCTTTAACTAGTTGCGAATTTCATCAACTTGATGGCATTAAAATCAACCACACCGCCACCAACCCGGCGATAGCAATAAAAAATGCTATACGGCTTGCTGGAGAGATTGTCCAGAATCAGCCGTACGCCATGCCGATTGACAATGGTATAAGCCCGTTGGAAATCCCCAAAGGCAATGGACAAGCTATCCGCGGCAATGGCTGGCATGTTGTCGTCCATATAAACCGGATAACCAAGCAGGAGAGGGGGCTGGCCTATTTGGGTGTTTGGCTCCCAAAGACTGCGTCCTTGCTCATCCTTCAGCTTGCGGATGGTGGCGGCAGTGCTTCGGTTCATCAGCCAGGAGGCATTGCTGTGGTAAGGGGTTGCCAGTTCCGCAATCACATTTACCAGAGCATCTGTGGGAGCATCGCTAGTAAATGCGCCAGCCGCCCCGCTCTTAACATATTGAATTTCTCCCCATGTCCTTGAGCTATCGCCGTCCGAGCTGGTATCATAAGCGGTCAGCCCTTTCGGCTCGCCGACACCATCGCCGGTGATATACGCCGTTTCTTCCAAGGTAGCGAATTTTTCACCAATGCGACCAAGGAGCCAATCTGACAGATTGAATGCCGCATCGTCCAACAGCTTCTGGGTCAATTTTGGGGCGCAATAGATTTCGTTTGCCTCAATGGTAACTTTTTTGATGGTCGGGCTGTCCGTTTCTGACCGCGATCCAGTTTCAGCCACCCAATCGCCGGCGGGCCAATCGGCGCTCACTGGAATCTCAAGGGCGCTGGTTCCGATCTTTATGGTGTTTGCCAGTGATCGCATCGGTGCCATGCTCGGTGGGACGTTGTAAATCGCTTTTGCCAGCTCGTTAACCTGAAGATAGCCCCCATCAGAATCACTCCCAACACTCATGGCCTTGATATATTCGAGGTCACCGGTTCGGGCAAATTCTCTCAGGCCATCGGAAAGCTGCTTGGTGCCAATGCTGGAACTGCCCCCAATAGAAGGCCGCTGTGATTTGACTATATGCTCATCTACGGCATCTTCCAGGAGAACGAGTCTCTCTTCCTGTTTTTCTTTAAAGGCCACAAATGCCTCTCCCTGTTTTTCAATTAACTCTTTAAATTCCTTCATCTTTAATTCCTCTCTATTCTTGGTTAAAGTAAGTGGGACATCAAAAACAGCGGGGCGTCTGGATCACCCAGGGCCTTTTTTTCTTTTTCGATTTGACTTATCGGATCGCCCGAAAGCCTTTTTGAAAAAGTGCTATTCTTCAGTATCACTGGCTCTACCCAGA
>CAXXSG010000004.1:0-539606 GCA_963665915.2 Desulfuromonadales bacterium | reverse complement strand
GTCATGACAACAGCAACCATAAAAATAAGGAGGCTTACAACCATCAAATTTCCCATCTAAGCATCACTCCTCATTTTTAACCTCAAAGTACCTTAAGCACGTGTCCCGGCTTCAGTGCCTCTGTCAAAGCCGGATATCCGCCTTCGACAATGAGGACATTCGGGAATCCTTTTGACAGCAAATACGCATAGGTTATAGCCGATCTGACATTTGCCGGGCAAAAAACACCAACAAATTTTTCCTTTGGAATTTCATTAATTCGATCGGGAATTTCGTTGATTGGTATATGCATGGATTCGACATTCGCGTGGTACTCCATTTTTATAGCAAGAGAACCTGCTTCTTCTTTTGATCGAACATCCAGCAAAAGGCAATTTTCCATCTCGAAGAATTTTTGCGGCGCTATCTTGTGTTTTCCCTTTCCAAAAAAATCTAACGTTAGGCTTTTGAGAATTGGTTCCATTTAAAACTCCTTTTAGGGACATAACCAGTTATTAAATAATTTTTGTAACTATTCAGCACAATAGATCCGTAGCGCCCATGGAAAGTGCATCTGCCGCCTGGATGGTGACAGTTGAGCCCCATGGATGGGTTCATGCGGCCCTTGGAATGGGCGGTGCGGAATGAGTGGGGTCGTGAGTGGGGTCAGGCTTGCAAAGTTGCAAAATCAAGAATTTTCTACAAACACCCTTCTTCAGACACCCTTATTTCACAAAAAAACCGCTATCTGGTAAATTCCAGGTATAGCGATTTGGTTGTCCATCATTTTGTCATTCTCCTACATTAAATCTCCCATAAAATACGCCTGTTCATTGGAAGTATCAAGATGATTAACAGGGTATTAGTCCGAAGGCTGAAGGCTGCAGGAAATGCGAAAAAAAGCTGGGCCGATAGATATAAGGCTGATGACTGAAGGGAAAGCGGGACTTTTTGTTTTTCCTCTCTCGCCAAAAGAAAACCGGCCCCGATAGGGACCGGCCACTATCAGTCAAGCATTTCGATTAACGGCATTTCCTTCAGTTCGGCAGAGCGGGAATATGGGATAATCGCTCCAGTGGCACATTGCTGCCAGATCAGCTCCTGATGGGAGGCATCGTAAATCCGTTTATTGGTGGGGAAGGCGGCGGCCACGGCGGTAATAATAACCAGTTCTGCCTCGGTGAGGGCAGGTACGCTGGAAGTATCGGCCTCGGCAATCTCGTTAACAAGATCCCGGTAGTTGTTGAACTGCGGCCCCATGGGTAAGGCGGCGTAGGTGGCACCGGTCAAACTGTGCCCCAGATGACGGAAGGCAGCCATGTCGGCATACCAGAGATATTTGGCTGCATAGAGGCCGCGATCATTTTTCTTCAACAAGGGGCGGTTCAGCATTTTCTCAAAAGTATCGAGTACCAACCGGATGCGCGGAATGGAAAATTCACGATTGCCAGTATGCTCGTTGCAGGGGCGAGTTCCCAGCAGGGAACGCAGCAGGTTATCCATCGATTTGCTCTGGATAACACCGGTCTCCCAACGCTTGATGCTGACGATCCCAACACCCAGGGTATCGGCCAATTCCTGTTGGGACATACCTTTTTCCCGGCGCAGGTGGCGGATATCCTCGCTCCCGAGCAACCCTGCGGCCCGTCGATATGCGTCGGCCAATCGTTCCTGCATGGTCGCGGCCTCATCAATATCAGCCAGTTCAAGCCCGCACTCAGTACAACGGTGCAGACCGGCTTTATAGCAGACCTCCAGCCCCTTCAACCGAGCCTGTTTTTCGGTTTCGACCCACTTCAAAAGGCTGTTACAGTCCGGGCAATTTTTAATAGTCTGTTTTTTCATAACTTTCTCCCCTATTCTCCCCCATGACTACATGCATGCAACGACACCAGAAAAAACCAATCATTTTTTAAAGAAAACTTGTGGTACACCTGCATATCAAATCTCGGACTCACCACCGAAAATGCCCAAAGCTCCAAATTTCGGATTTTCCTTTCGTAGGATTTTTCCGGTGGCCGGTAGCCAACATAGTGGTCGGCTCCAGTATGATTCAAAAGCTCAATCAAAACCGATTGCAATTCATGCCGGATTGAATAACCGAGTTCCATAGCATCGGCGACAATGACCTGTGGCTCAATGAGGGAAATACGGTTTTCATGCACCGCCTCCAAGGCCATGCGCAGTTTACCGTTCAATTCTTTATGGCTCGGTCTGTCCAAACAAGAATTATGGTATCAATTGATACCTTTGTCAAGTTTTCATTGGGACTTTTTTTGATAAATAGAGATAGGGTTTTAAAACGTAGCTAATCTAGTTGTTATAAAGGGGGAAAAGGGGACAGATTTATTTTTCAACCTGCAATTGACGGTTACAGCAAAAGTTTTCATGAATAATCCAGGCTAAGTTTCTGCCGCGGTCAACGCCGCCCCGATGATGCCGGCTTCGTTAAACGTTTCAGCGGGAACAACCTCGGCCTGAACCGTCAGGCGGGGGATGAATTTCTCGTGTTTTTTGCTGACCCCACCACCTAAAATGATCAAATCGGGCCAGAGGAGGGCCTCCAGGCGCAGCAGGTAGTGATCCAAACGGGCGGCCCACTCCTTCCAAGAGAGATTGTGCTCTTTCCGGACAGCATCCGAAGCCAATAGTTCGGCATCTTTGCCATCGATTTCGATATGCCCGAATTCGGTATTGGGCAACAGATGCCCATTAACGAAAACGGCGCTCCCCAGGCCGGTTCCAATGGTCACAAGCAGGACAACACCGTCGCGGCCCTGGCCGGCACCAAAAGCCATCTCAGCCATGCCGGCTGCGTCGGCATCATTAACCACAGTCACCGGACAGCCGGTTGCTTCACTAAACAATTTGGCAGCATCAGTGTTGATCCAGCTATCATGCATATTGGCAGCTGTACGGACGACACCATGCTGGATTACGCCAGGGAAACCGGCACCGATCGATCCGCGCCATTGGAATTTCCTGGCGATCTTTCCGAGCACTCCCGCTACAGCCTCGGGTTTCGAGGGTTGCGGGGTAGGAATGCGATGTCGGGGAGCCATTAATTCCCCTGTTTGGAGGTTGACCGGTGCGCCTTTGATGCCGCTACCACCGATATCGATTCCCAGTATGTTCATGGATGCCTCCTGAAATTTGTGGTAAGCCCATTATAACGCATAAATGGCTTTTGGGCCCTTTTTCCGAAACAAAAGGGCCTCGCTCGCCGGTGCGAGAACCGGCTACCAGCAATATAGTTGGGGTCAGACTTGCAAGGTTGCAAAATCAAGAATTTTCTTAAGACACCCTTATTTCACAAAAAAACCGCTCTAAACAAGGCGGGCCAATGGTTGGCTGGGCATTTCAAGATGCATCACCTCGATATTATGCTTAAATTTAATTAAGAGGAGGAAAGTTTGTTTTTAAATTATTTGAAACCACAACAATTTGCGAACTGAAATGAAGCCTCTGTTTACCGTACTGTCGCAAAAGGTCGCATCGCTCGTTGAACGCGCCAAGATGACCGAACACATCTTCATGATCCTGCTGGCCATCATTATCGGTGCCTGCGGCGGTTTTGGCGCCATCGCCATCAGGGCCATGATCAAGTGGACCTCCAACTTTTTCTTCCGGGGTGAAGGGAACCTGCTGCAAAACATTATGGCCTCGCCCGGGTGGGTGATCCTTCTGGCCCCTGCGCTGGGCGGGCTGATAGTAGGTCCGCTTATCTATTTCTTTGCCCGCGAGGCCAAAGGCCACGGCGTTCCCGAGGTCATGCAGGCCCTTATCATGAAAGGCGGCGCCATCCGGCCGCGGGTGGCCTTTATCAAGGCGCTGGCCTCCTCCATCACCATCGGAACAGGCGGATCGGTTGGGCGCGAAGGGCCGATCGTCCAGATCGGTGCCAGCCTGGGCTCGACCATCGGCCAGTTTTTCCGGGTCTCCACCCAGCGCATGAAAACCTTTGTCGGCTGCGGTGCGGCGGCCGGAATTGCCGCAGCTTTCAATGCGCCGATGGCTGGTGCGCTTTTCGCAGTCGAAATTATCCTCGGCGACTTCGGTTTTGCACAGATATCGCCCATCGTCATCTCGTCGGTCATGGCCACGGTCATCTCCCACCAGTTCGAGGGGGATTTCGCCGCTTTTCAGGTACCCGCATATCTGCTTAAAAGCCCCTACGAACTGTTCTTTTATTTTGTCCTGGCCTTCCTGTGCGCGGTAGTGGCCTTTGCCTTTATAAAAACCCTTTACTGGTGCGAGGACCTGTTTGAAAAGAAGCTGAAACTGCCCGAATACCTGCAGCCCATGGTCGGCGGCCTGGCTATCGGAATGATCGCGCTCTTGTTGCCCCAAATCATGGGGGTCGGCTATGACTCCATCAACAACGCCCTTCACGGTGCCACCATCTGGCATCTGGCACTGTTGCTCATTGCTTTTAAGATTATCGCCACCTCCATCACCCTCGGCTCAGGCGGCTCGGGCGGCATATTCGCCCCGTCCCTCTTCATAGGCGCCATGACGGGGGTAGCCTTCGGAACGCTGGTCCACGAAATTTTTCCGGCTATCACCGCTGATCCGGGCGCCTATGCCCTGGTTGCCATGGGCGGGCTGGTGGCCGGAACGACCCACGCCCCCATAACCGCCATTATTATCGTTTTCGAGCTGACGTCCGATTATCACATCATTCTCCCCTTGATGATCGTTTGCATCATATCGACTATCGTCTCCCAGAAGTTGTCCAGGGAATCCATCTACACCCTCAAGTTGCTCCAGCGCAAAATCCATATCCATGAAGGGGCTGAAATCAATGTCATGCAATCAATTTTCGTTAAGGATGTCTATTCCACCCACCTGGAGGCGATTCCCCTCACAGCAACCTTCGACCAGGTGGTTAACCAACTCCTCAGCGGCAAAGACCCTTATTCGACCGTCCTCGATGGAGACGGGAAGCTGTATGGCATCATATCGATACATGATGTGAAGGATTATCTCTTCGAGGGGGATATACTGAAAAGGGCCGTCATTGCCTCGGACCTCGCCCACACCGATGTTCTGGTAACCACCCCGGACAATCGTTGCCAGGATGTCCTGGATATCATGACCAAAAACAATTTGGAAGGGGTCCCGGTTGTCGGTCCCCAGGATCAGCGGAAGGTGTTGGGGATGGTCTGGCGAAAGGATATTCTCGCTGCCTACAACAAGGAAATCCAGCACCGGGACATCATCACCACCTTTGCCTCACGGATCACCATGCCGAACCTGAACCAGGGGGTTCATTTCCTGGAGGGGTACGCCATAACGGAAATTCCCGCGCCGCATATGTTCATCGGCAAATCCATCAAGGAGCTTGGAGTCCGTGCGAATTTCGGTGTCGATGTACTGCTTGTCCGAACCAACACCCACCAAGGCACCAAGATCAAGGCGATCCCCAGCCCGGACTATGTTATCACCAAAGATGACTCCCTGGTCCTGGCGGGCGAAATCGGCAAGCTTAACCTGTTGAAAAGCCGGGTCTAAACCCATCATCTCAATACAAAAAAAGCCGGTCCATTTTGGACCGCCCCTTTTGTTTTGGTAATCGGGGTCAGGCTCGGAAGGTTGCACGATCAAGAATTCTCTACAAAAACCCTTCTTTAGACACCCTTATTTCACAAAAAAACCTGAATATTTTTCCATGCATACCAATTAATCGGCCCTCCCCGGTTTTATCGGTTTTAATGCGACTCATTCGCTGCCAAGATGCGCAGTCGGATTAGGAGGAAGGGAGTGTCTGAGCACAGCGAATTGCGCTCCCGCCTAATCCGTCAAGCGTCGCTGGTTACCCGAAGGGCAGCGTATTGGAGCATCCATGGTTTTGGGCCCTTTTGCCGAAACAAAAGGTCCTCGCCTGCCGGTGCGAGTACCGGCGATCAATAAATTTGAATTTCAGCTTCTCTCCTCCCCCCCTCAACCCAGATCATCCCAAAAACAAAAAGCCGGCCCCGGGAGGGCCGACAATTCAAAATCCTGATGAAGAATCGTGGTCAAATAGTCAAAGTTGGGAACACAGTCTTAGGGTGCTTTTTCTGAGAGGAGTTTCTTGAATAGCTTGAATTTTTTTCGGAATAAAACTAGGAACATCCCCCATATTTTCAATAAAAACTGTGAAAAAGAACAAAGCAAAATCAACTTGTGGCCAGGTTGGTGGCCAAATTGATTTTTGGACGATAATGGACAAAGAAAAAGCCCCCTGATAAAAGGAGGCGAAGGCCGGAGTCGAAAAAGCCACCTAAGATTATGAAATAAAAGAAAAATTTAATTCAAAAATCTTAACATACCCCTAAAAATACCCCCAAAAATCTTTTGAAGAGGGTTTTGGAGCCTAGCTAAAACTTTTAAATAATCTCTCAAGGCATCCATTGGCACCATGTTTTTTGTATGTAATATTTGCAAAAAACGCCGAAAAGTGGTAGTTTTTGCAAATATCACATACGAGTCATGAAATGTTCTCAAACGTAATTTCAAATTTTGCTGCCGAGGGGAGGTCTTGTTTCAGCTTTGAGGAGCTGAGGCAAAGAATTAACTCTTCGCCTGAAGCACTCAAATCAGCGCTTCGCCGTTCGCTGAAGAAGGGCGAAATCGCTATGCCTTTGCGCGGATTTTACGTCATTGTGCCCCCTGAGTACCGCTCCATGGCCTGTCTTCCGGCGGAGCAATTTATACCGGATATGATGGTCCACTTGGGAGAAGCATATTATGCTGGGCTGTTAAGCGCGGCCGAGTACCATGGTGCTGCTCATCACCGTCCTCAGGTTTTTCAGGTAGTGGTATCCAAACCTCGAAGAAAAATCGAGTGCGGCCGGGTGAGAGTCGATTTTATAGTCAAAAAGAATATTGAGGTCATTCCAACCCAGTCTCGCAATACTCCTGCAGGAGTGTTGAAACTGTCAACCCCTGAGGTCACTGCCTTTGACCTGGTCGGCTATTATAAACAGTGTGGCTGGCTGGACAATGTCGCTACCGTTTTGGCTGAGCTGGTTGAAAAAGTCGATTCCGAGAAGCTGGTGAAAGTAGCTGAGCTGTCTCCAATCGCCTGGGGACAGAGATTAGGTTACTTGCTGGGTCTGCTGGGGGCGTCGGACGCCGCAAAACTTTTGGCCGCATATGTGGGGGATAAAAATCCGGTGCGCACTCCTCTTTTACCATCGGCCGGGATCAAGGGGGCCAAATTCGATAATCGCTGGCGGGTTTTTGTTAACGCCGAGGTGGAGGCTGAAGTTTGATCCCACGAGCACATATTAATGCCTGGCGGAAAAATGCTCCGTGGCCACAGCCTTCACAGGTCGAACAGGACTTGGTTATCTGCCGAGCGCTGGTTGAGATATTCAACCGACCTCTATTGGCAGAAAACCTCGCTTTTCGAGGTGGGACGGCGCTTTTTAAACTGCACATGCCGCCGGCACGCTATTCCGAGGATATCGACCTCGTTCAGGTTGCAGCCGGACCAATCGGACCGGTTCTGGATGAACTGAGAGAGCGCCTTGACCCATGGCTGGGTGAACCGAAGCGCAGCCGAAGCGAAGGGCGGGTAACGCTGACTTACCGCTTTGAATCAGAGGATGGTTTGCCTTTGAAACTCAAAGTTGAGATTAACTCTCGCGAGCATTTCTCTGACCATGGTTTTCAGCAGGTTCCATTTGCCGTCGAGTCGCGCTGGTTCACAGGCAACACCGAAATTTTAACCTACTCCATCGATGAATTGCTGGGGACCAAACTCCGGGCGCTCTACCAGCGCAAAAAAGGCAGAGACCTTTTTGACCTTTGATATGCCTTCCAGTATGCGAATCCATCTCCCGAGCTACAGCGGGTGTTTTCATCTTTTCTGGCATATATGGATCATGGCGGCCATCAGATCAGCCGGGCATTATTCGAACAGAACCTCTTTGAGAAAAAAATGGATCGGCAGTTTATCAGTGACATTGAACCGCTGTTGACCGCCGAGAGTGACTGGGACTTTGATCGGGCTTTTGACGATGTTATGAACAGATTGATCGCGCTGTTGCCAGGCGACCCCTGGCAGGGAGGCGAGGCATGATTTGGATAAAGCCGGATAACAGACAAAGAAAAAGCCCCCTGATAAAAGGAGGCTTTTTTATTTGTTGGTGCCGAAGGTCGGAGTCGAACCGACACACTCTAAGAGCAACGGTGTTTGAGACCGTCGTGTCTACCAATTCCACCACTTCGGCATGATGTGCTGGAAATTATAATGATTAAGCGGACATCGGTCAAGAGCTTAAAAAAGCTTTATCCAGCCTATTTGCGGTTCTGTCCGCGACGACGTTTCTGGTACTTGAGGACGGCCCGGTTGTGCTCCTTCAGTGTCTTGGAAAAAATATGGGTGCCGTCGCCTCGCGATACGAAATAGAGGTACTTGACGTCGGCCGGGAAGGCCGCCGCGCTCAGGGCTTCGAGGCCGGGGTTGGCTATGGGGCCGAAGGGTAGCCCGCGCTCTGTGTAGGTATTGTAGGGGGTCGCCGTCCGCAGGTGCTTGCGCGTCAGGTTGCCGTCGAAATTCTTGATGCCGTAGATGACCGTGGGGTCGGCCTGAAGGGCGATCCCTCTTTTCAGGCGGTTGTGAAAGACGGCTGAGATCAGCGGCATCTCCTCGCGGTTGCCGCTCTCCTTCTGGATGATGGAGGCGAGGGTCACGAGCTGATGAAGGGTCAGGTCTTGGCTATTTGCTCCTCTCAAGATGTCCTGCGTCAGTTTCGCCCGGAACATGTCGACCATCATTTTCAGGAACTCTTCCGGGGTGGTCTTTTTTGGAAAAGAGTAGGTCTCGGGAAAAAGATAGCCTTCCAGGCTTTCGGCTTCGACCCCGAGCTTTTTTGCAAATTCGGCATTGAATGCCAGGTCGATCACCGCGTCCTCTTCCGCCAGTTTTTCTTCCGCCATCCTGTGGGCGATCTCGCGCACGGTCAGCCCTTCCGGAAGGGTCAGTTGGCGCAGGACGACATCCCCATCCACCAGCCGTTTCAGGACTTCTTCGGGAGTGGCTTTGGTTGCAAAGCGGTAATCGCCTGCCTTGATGCGGGTCGCGATTTTTTCCTTGCGGGCGAGGAGTTCAAGGAAAAAAAGGTCGGAAACGATTTTGTGGTGATGAAGCTGTTCCGCCACTTTCTTGAAGCTGTCCCCCCGTTCAATGGTGATTTCAACGGCTGCCGGCGGTGCCGCCGGGGTCGAGAGAAAAGACTGGTAGCGGGAAAGAAATGCAACTGCGACCAATATCGCTATCAGCCCTGTCGTTCCGCAAATGACGAGCAGCTTTTTGCGCATCTGTTTATGCCTATGCTTTGAATTTTGATTCGGTTCCGTGAACGATTCGCTCGATATTTTCACGGTGACGGATGACAACGATCAGGCTGATCACAGCGGAGGCGGCGAAAAAAGGCCAGGAGTGAAGCTGATAGTAAATCAGAAAGGGAATGATGCTTGCCGCGGAGATGGAGCCCATGGAGATGTAGCGGGATTTCCAGACAATGAAAATAAACAGGATCAGGGTTTCAATAACCGCCAGGGGCGCAAGCACCAAGTAGAGCCCCAGGGCTGTAGCCACCCCTTTTCCCCCTTTGAAGCCGAGAAAGATGGAATAGCAGTGGCCCAGGAACAGAGTTGTTATGATGACGGCGTATTGGACTTCCGAGAACGGGAGGTAGTGCATGGTCAGGAACAGCGGCCCGCCCCCCTTTAGGGCGTCAAGGGCCAGGGTCGCGACCCCGAGTTTTTTGCTCGCCGTGCGGTAGACGTTGGTGGCGCCGATGTTGCCGCTCCCTTTTTTGCGGATGTCCTCGTGACCGCCCAGGCGGGTCACGATCAGACCGCAGGGGATGGAGCCGATCAGGTAGCAGGCGGCCAGGGTTAGTAAAAATGTGGGTGTAATTTCCATAGTTATATTCATTTTCCAAAAAGGCTAAAAAGCAGGATTCCCGCTCCCAAGGAATTACGGCACACAGCGTATTCTACATAATATTTGTATGTTTGAGAAGGTTACGCAGCGCTGAATGGAGTCGGAGGCAAAATTCGCGCCTTTTTGGAAAAAAGAAAAGCGGCACAGGCCGCTGATCCCAGATTATTCATGAATGCTTTTGCTGCAACCGTCAACTGCCCGCCATCTCAAGCCGTGCTCGCTCTTTGCTCTTCGCCGAACATCAATTACGCCTGCAGAGCGCATCACTGTGCTTGTCTTGATCTGACACACATTTGCCGGTTTCGCGACAAAGCCTTACAAAAAAACCGGGTTGAAAATGGTCGGGATGACTGGATTTGAACCAGCGGCCCCTTGCTCCCGAAGCAAGTGCGCTACCAGACTGCGCTACATCCCGACGCTCAAATTATAACAGAGGGATTTTTATCATAAAAGAAACAAACTGGCAAGGGTTATGGAGGGGGGAGAACAGGGCAATCCAAAAGGACGTGATTCATTGCGCTGAGTTCGGTTTTTTATATCTCCGCAAGGCATGATCGTAAGCGTTCCGGGCTTATCACAGTTTGTGATAAGTCTCTGACCTCAATACGTGGGTTGTGGCCGGGAAAAGAGTGTAAGTGCTTGGCCTGAATAAGTGTTCCAAAAATCTGAAGCGCACCCATAGGTTCGTCGGTGATTTTTGGAAGGTTTAGGCAGGTCAATGACTTGCGCTCTTGCCTGGTCAGAACTCATGGATTCGGGTCCGATTTGATCCCGGAAGAAAAAAACAGGGGCTACGCCTGATTCTCTAGAAAAAAGGCAAGGCCCCTGTTCTTTTTGAGTTGGGAAGAGGAGTCTGTCGGCGATAATGCTTTTCTGAAGCTATGTTTATTTTGCCTGTTTCACCAGGTTGTCAAAAGTCTCCTGGTCCGCTTTGAAGGCCTCGGCTTTTTCCCCGACCCGGATGATGGTGAGGGTTTCGATTTTATCGCCTTGACCTATGGCGTTGACAACATCCTGACCCTTGACAACCTGACCGAACACGGTGTGATTTCCATCAAGCCATGCCGTCGCATTGTGGGTAATGAAAAATTGGCTGCCGTTGGTGCCTGGCCCGGCATTGGCCATGGACAGGATGCCCGCCCCGCTATGTTTCAGTGAAGGGTCGAACTCGTCCGCAAATTTATAGCCGGGACCACCGCGTCCTGTGCCTGTCGGATCGCCGCCCTGGATCATGAAGTTTTCAAGCACCCGGTGAAAAACGGTGCCGTCATAGAAGGGAACGCCCTTTTCCTTGTTGCAATCCTTGGTACCCTCGGCAAGACCGACAAAGTTGGTGACGGTCATCGGAGCTTTCTCAAACTCAAGGCTGAGAATGATCTCCCCCTTGCTGGTGTTCATGCAGGCATACAGCCCATCTCCGAGATCACCCTCGGGTGCGGCACTGACCATAATTTCCTCCTTCTTGGTTAGCCCGGATTATTCATAATAACTTTTGCTGTAACCGTCAATTGCACACCATCTCAGGCCGTGCTCGCTCCTTACTCTTCGACAGACTGCAAGTTTGTCTGCATCGCGCGTCGCTGTGCTCGGCCTGATCTGACGCACACTTACCGGTTTCGCGACAAAGCCTCATGAATAAACCGGGTTGGGTGAGTCACTTCGGATTCTGCAAGAGGTGGCTCCCTGATAAAAATTCAAAATAGTATATTGGGTCTTTTTGGGATTGATTTCAAGAGTAAACGGGGCGGGCGGATCTGTTTCACAAATGTCCCTATGGATTACTCGACCTCTTTCCTGATTAAATCTCGCTCGCCCCGGAGCCTCGAGAATTCCGGACTTATCACAAATTGTGATAAGTTTCGGATCTCCTCGCGTGTCAAGGTGAAAAGAGAGGCTGCCTGCTTGCTGAAATGGTTTTGGTAATATTCATGTTTGCAGCGGAGGGGTTGACTGTTAAACTGACGACTTGACAGTCTCGAGAGAAAGCCTCATGAATAAGCGGGAAACAGCGCAAGGGAGATGAAAACATTGGCTCGAAAAAGGGAAGATTTTTACATAAAGCTGCGCAAAAAAATATTGCTCTGGTTGGACACCAAAGAGGGCAGGGCGAGTCAATGGGGCAAACATCTCATATTTGCTCCGGATCTGTTTCATCTGCTCTGCAAGCTGGTGGGGGATAAAGATGTTCCACTAGCGGAAAAGGCCAGACTGGGAGCGGTCATCATCTATTTCTTTTCCCCGATCGATCTGCTCCCCGAATTGCTTCTGGGCCCTCTTGGTTATCTGGATGATATTGCCCTGGCAGCCTATGCCCTGAACCGCCTTATCAATCTTACTGACCCGGCCATTGTTCGCAGACACTGGGCCGGGGAAGAGGATGTGCTTGTGGTGACCCAGAAGATTCTGATATCCGCAGACAAGATGATCGGGAGTGGGCTCTGGGAAAAAATTAAGGGTAAGTTGGGGTAGCCCGGATTATTCAAAACCCGGTGGTTTTCAGTCCTCGATATGGGTGGCGAAGCCGATTTGCCGGCCTCCTTTTTCGGGAGGCTCCATGAGCTCTTTGATCGTATCGAGGACCACGTCGAACTGGCGATCATATCTTCGCTCCAGCTCGTCGAGCCTTTTGGCCAGCTTCTGGTTGGAAAGGATCATTGCCCGCATTTTAACGAAAGTCCGCATGATGGCGATATTGACCTGTACCGCCCGTTCGCTGCGGAGAACGCCGGCGAGCATGGCAACCCCCTGTTCGGTAAAGGCAAACACGTTGGGGGCATTTTTGAGGCCGGGACTTGTCACAATTTGTGATAAGTGCCGAATTTCGTCGCGGGTGAGCTCGATCATGAAATCTGCTGGAAAGCGTTCTATGTTTCGGCGCACGGCCTGATTCAGGGCACGGGTTTCAACCTCGTACAAAGCCGCGAGATCGCGGTCGAGAAGGACCTTTTGCCCCCGTACCATGAGTATCTTTCCCTTGATTGATTCCAACGGGATCATCAATTCCATGACAGCCTCTCAAAATTTAGATTTTTCCAACCATCATGAAATTTTCAAGCCAAACCCTACCTTTTCCTGAATAAATCCTGCAAAGATCTGTGTGACCGGCTATTTTGATGAAAGACTGATCAAGGACTTGTCACAATTTGTGATAAGTCCTCTCGGATGCAAAACCGGGGAATGTTTCTTTCCCTTGTGGGTTTGGCTTATATTGCCCGGCCATCCAGAGCCAGTTCAACAAAAGCATCGATTTCGCCCTGCAGCTCATCATGATCCGCCAGGCTCTGCTGCAGATGGCACGGTATCTCTTCGTTGGTGGCGCCGAGGAGCATGCCGAGAATCATGCCGCGGTGGACATTGTCGCCTCCGGCATTGACATTGGCCAGCAGCGCATCTGTCACATCGAGATCATGGCGTCGGGCAAAATAGAGGAGGAGGGGAACACCGTGTTCCGGGTAGCAGGAGGTGGCCATAAGCTGGAGGATAACTTCCTCATCGCTTTTCTCCCTGATGAGGCGCTCCAGGTCGAAAGGTTCTTGTTGCAGTTCAGTGTGGAGCTGCCACATTTCGTCGGCAGGGATGTTTTTCGGGCCGTTATGCTCCCAGTAGAGGCGGTTGAGCTGTTTTCCGGATGTGCGGGTCAAACGCATCCTCTTCGCGGCTTTGCAAATTGTCGTGCCCGGCTCGGCGCCGCTCAGTAGTGTATGGAGGAGGGGTACGAGGATCCCCAGGGCAGCGGTGACGTTTTCCGAGCGATGGGTGAGGTGCTGATGCTCGCAGGCGAGGCCGAGGCCTTGGTAGGGGCTTCCGGCCAGGGTCGACAGGACCAGGGGGCGGATGATCCCGCCGTGGGAGCCGACGGACCAGACTTGGCGCTGGGTTTCGGCGCAAGTCTGCGGCGGCAGGCCGCGGGAATAATTCTCAAACCAGCTGCGCAGCGCGACCTCCGAATAAGGATCGACGTTTTTCCCCGGCGCGGTCATGTGTTCGATAAAATCCTGGAGAAAATTTTCCGGATCGTAGCGGCTGTCCCGGATGACGGAGCGCATCAGAACCCGGACGAGATGGGCGTTCTGGGTGTTCTCTCCCTTTTTCAAACCGTGATGATAATGGTAGCGAACCTCCTGATCAGGGAGGAAACGGCCGTCTTTGCATTTTCTCCCGCTCGGCGGCAGACCTGGAGGCTCGTAATTACTTTCGAAAAAGTGCGCATGCCTGTGGAGAATGTCATAGGGCCGCCCCAGGCGTGTGGCTGTTTCCACATCCGGATCGTAGGCCATCTTGAACATGAAGCTTTCCGGATGGGGGTGGGGCGGATCGAGGAAATCGCGGACTCCACCGGGAAAAACCTGGGGAAGGGTGCCCCGGGTGTAGATCCAATGGGCCGGCATGGCCAGGGCATCGCCGATAAACAGGCCCCAGAGGGCGTTGCACAGGCGTTGGCATCGGGTTTTCAGGCTATTGTGCATGTCTTCGAGTTCCCTTTCCAGACATCCTGATTACAGGGTGTATCCGTTCATGAAAAACAAATGAGGGCAGGCCTCGCCTGTTAAGCATGAGCCTGATCAGTTTTGTTGCTTGATCAGCTCCACATCGATGGTGATTTCCACGTCATTTCCGACTACCAGCCCGCCGGTCTCCAGGAATTTGTTCCAGGTCAGGCCGAAGTCTTTTCGATCCACTTGAGCCGTGGCGCGGGCGCCCATGCGAATATTCCCCCAGGGATCCTTGATGGTCTGGGTCGGGCCGCTGACCAGAAGTTCAATTTCTTTCGTGACCCCGTGCATGGTAAGATCTCCCAGAATCCTGAATTCGTTTTCACTCTTTTGAATGACCTTTTTCGATTTGAAGGACAGGGTAGGGTATTTTTCAACGTCAAAAAAATCGGCACTTTTTAGATGGTTGTCACGTTTGGTGTGATTGGTGCTGATGCTGCCTGAAGCGATAACAGCGTCGACCGAAGATCTGGTAAGGTCTTTTTCATCCACCAGCACCGTCCCTTGTACGTCGGGGAACTCCCCCCGGACGTTTGAAATCACCATATGCTGAATATTGAACTGAGCGCTGCTATGATCTGTGTCGATTTTCCAGGTTGAGACCTCGGCGAATGAAGGTGTGGCAAAGATCAGCAGGACTAAAATTAAAAGCTTGAAGCGTTTCATGGCATCTCCTTAACATCGGTATTGATCCATCATTTTCTCGGTCACAGGATGGACAGGGTGGCAACGGGTTTAGTCATAGCTTTGTTTAATAATAGTTTAAACCACGAAAGGTCGGTTGGCCACTGAGCCACTGAGAACCTGGTGTCGGAAATTGTGGACTTATCTGTTTATTGATGGGGCGGATAAGCGGACGCAAAAGATTATTTAACCTCTTGAAAAAGAAAAATAATTTGATTATATTGTCTATCAACTTCCAAAGATGAAATTTGGAGTGTTCGAAACGACAAAGTTGTTATATAATTAACGATATAAGAATAAATGTTGAAAGGAGAACGGCGATGCTTGTTGAAGGTGAAGGCAGTGCATTTGAAATCGTACCTGGTTCCCACGTCCTCGCGGAGCAGGAGGATGGTTCCGAATACGTGAAGTGGAGCGACTTGAGTCCTGATGAGAAGGCCAGTTATGAAAACCTGGCTCACAAACTTGAGCGGGATATGGAAGGCACATAAACATCAATCCAAAAAAAGTTTTGCAAGCGGGCCGTGCGGCCCGCTTTTTTTTTGCTCGGGTGATGGTTTTTGGACAAAAAAATACCCCTTCACCAGGAGGGAGGTAAAGGGGCGATATTAAAAGGCTTGGGAGTGAGGCTTGCTGTCGAACTCCCGTTCTGGCTAGACAGCAAGGGCAGGTTTTTTTCAGGAAAGGAACAGTGTGTTTTCAAATAACGTGGTTTTCTCTTGCGTTGGAAAAAGTATATATAATTTTTTGAAAATGTGCTGTAAAGTCTACGCCTGTTTATGTAAAGTTTTCTTAAGCATTCTTTACATTCACATGGATCCGTGAGTTAGGGGCTGGAAAAGTGTGTAAGTGCTTGGTCTGAATAAGCATTTCAAAAATCACCGACGCACCTATAGGTTCGTCGGTGATTTTTGAAATACTGAGGCAGGTCAATGATTTGCGCTATTGCCAGGTCATAACTCAGGGGTCCAGGTATCATTCCGCACCCTGATCTCGTCCCACAAAAAAAGACCGCTCGTTGTTGAGCCGTCTTTTTTTATTCATTTATACTCGTCATCTATTTTTTCAGTTTTTCCTTTTCATGAAGCCACATGAAGAAAAGAAGTAGAGCGACTCCTATGGAAATGGAGGAATCGGCCACGTTGAAAGCAGGCCAATGATGTTCGAACCAGTGTACGTCGATAAAGTCGATGACCTCCCCGAGCCGGACCCGGTCGATAAGGTTGCCCATGGCGCCTGAAAAAATCAGGGCAAGAGGGACTACAAGGTTTTTCTGATCTTCCTGCAGATAATGCAGGTACCCGAGAATGGCCAATCCGGCAACGATGGAGATAGTAACAAAAAAGGGTTTCCGGAAACTGCTGTCGGCAAGAAAGCCGAAGGCAGCGCCCTGATTGCGGACCGAAGTGATGTTGAAAAAGTTTTTGATGACCGTGAATGACTCGTGAAGAGCAAAGCTCTTTTCAATGTAGATTTTGGTCAGTTGGTCCAACGCGACGATAACGGTCGCAATGACGGCTAGCAGACGGTATCTGGCAGGCAAGGTTTTTCCTCTCAACAGATGATTATGTCAAACCGGTTGGTGCTTCATACCGACTGGTGAGTCCGTAAAGACAGATTCCTCTCAGTCCAAGTCAGTCATAACCTCGGTACAGCGTTGACAGATGGTTGGATGCGCGTCCGAAGTTCCCACCGAAACTGAATAATTCCAGCACCTTTCGCACTTTTCCCCTGCGGCTTTGGTAATGGCGATGCGGAGCTCCGGAATAGTTTCCCCTGCAATAGCCTGGTCGAGTTCTTCAACGAACTCTACCTGGGAGACGATGCATATCCCGGGCAGTTCGTCGAGGTAGGCTTCAACAAGATCGCGCCACTTCCCCGGCGGAATTTGCACCAGGACACGGGCGTCGAGAGAGTGGCCGATAAGCTTTTCGTTGCGCGCCAACTCCAGCGCCTTGGATATCTCGGAACGGACGCTCAGCAGGCGGTCGTATATTTCTTCCAGCGAGAAATCGGCGAATGACATGTCTGTTTTCGGGAAAGAAGCCAGATGCACGCTCTTTTCGCGTTTGCCTGGTAGATTTGCCCAGATTTCATCAGCAGTGAAAGAGAGTACAGGGGCGATAAGCCGGGTCAGGGCATCGAGAATGATGTACATGGCGGTCTGGCCGCTGCGGCGTTCGAAGCTGTTGGGGCCGTAGATGTAGAGGCGGTCCTTGAGGACATCCAGGTAGAAGGCACTCATGTCGACGATGCAGAAATTGTGGACCGCATGATAAAGGATATGAAATTCGTAGTCATCGTAGGAATTTTTGATTTTTTTGACCAATCCCTCCAGGCGGGAAAGAGCCCAGCGGTCAATTTCCATCATTTCGGAAAATGAAACGGCATCGGCTTCCGGCTCGAAACCGTTGAGGTTTCCAAGCATGAAGCGCGCTGTGTTGCGGATACGTCGATAGGCGTCGGTAAGGCGTTGGAGGATTTCCTGGCTGATGCGGATGTCGTCGCGATAATCCTGGGCCGCAACCCAGAGCCGCAGAACCTCGGCGCCGAACTTGTTAATCACTTCCTCGGGTTTGATGATGTTACCCGTGGATTTGGACATCTTCTTGCCGTGACCGTCGACCACGAAGCCGTGGGTGAGAACCCGGCGGTAAGGGGCGCTGTCCCGGGTGCCGACGCTGGCCAGAAGGCTGGAGTGGAACCAGCCGCGATGCTGGTCGCTTCCTTCGAGATAGAGGTCGGCCGGTGTCCCGAGATAATCGCGATTTTCGAGCACGGCGGCGTAAGAGACCCCGGAATCGAACCAGACGTCGAGGATATCCGTCTCTTTGCTGAACTCCTGTTCACCGCAGGCGGGGCAGACGGTCCCTTCCGGAACCAGCTCGGATGCATCTTTATCGAACCAGATGTCGCACCCCTTTTCCTCGAAAAGATCCGCTACATGGTGCATAACCCGCCCGTCGCACAACGATTCACCGCATTTGGCGCAGTAGAAAACTGTGATTGGAACACCCCAGTTGCGCTGACGACTGACGCACCAGTCCGGTCGGCCTTCGATCATGCCGTAAATTCTTTCCCGGCCCCAGTGGGGGATCCACTGAACATCGTTGATGTGGGCAAGGGCTTTGGAACGCAGGTCGTTGGTTTCCATGGAAATAAACCACTGCTCCGTTGCCCGGAAGATCACGGGTTTTTTGCAACGCCAGCAGTGGGGATAACTGTGGGAGACCTTTGTCTGGCTGAGCAGGGCACCAACTTCGGCCAGCTTGTTGTTCACGGCTTCGTTGGCGTCAGTGATTTTCATGCCGCCGAAAAACTCCAGGTTATCCCGGTAGCGGCCGTAATCATCCACTGGGTTATAAACTTCGAGGCCGTATTCACGACCCACCACATAGTCGTCATGGCCGTGTCCGGGAGCGGTATGAACGCAGCCGGTTCCCGCTTCCAGAGTGACATGGCGGGCCAGAACGATGAGAGAAGGGCGGTCATGAAACGGGTGGCGGCAGTTTTTTCGCTCAAAAATGCGTGATTCGAAGCGGGCCAGAATCTTCGGGTTTTCCCACCCCAGAGTTTTTCCGACTTCCTCCACCAGCCCTTCGGCGATAATGAATACGTCGCCGCCAATTTCCACAGCCGCATAGGGGAGGTCGGGGTTGAGACAAATACCGAGGTTGGCGGGAATGGTCCAGGGAGTTGTGGTCCAGATCACGAAGGAAAGATTTTTCCCCTGGAGGTTTTCGAGCTCTGCCGGCAGATCGTCGGTATACGGGAACTTCACAAAAATGGACGGGGAGGTGTGGTCGGCGTATTCGACCTCGGCCTCGGCCAGGGCGGTGACGCAGGAACAGCACCAGTGAACCGGTTTTTTCCCCTTGTATAGGGCGCCGCGCTCGGCAAAGCGGGCCAGTTCGCGAGCGATGGTCGCTTCGTAATGGTAGTTCATTGTCAGGTAGGGGCGGTCCCACTCGCCAAGGACACCCAGCCGCTGAAACTCTTCGCTCTGAATATCGAGCCATTTTTCGGCATAAGTGCGGCATTCCCGGCGAATGTCGCTTTTGTTCATATCTCTTTTCTTCGACCCGAGCTTTTTATCCACCATCAGTTCGATGGGCAGGCCGTGGCAGTCCCACCCCGGCACATAGGGGGAGTAAAAACCTTCCATGCGCTTGCTCTTGATGATGATGTCCTTGAGTATTTTGTTAAGGGCATGACCTATGTGGGTATGGCCGTTGGCATAGGGAGGGCCGTCATGGAGGATGAACCGGGGCTGGCTCGGGTCCGTTTTTTCCATTTTCCGGTAGAGTTCCATGCGCTTCCAATTTTCCAGCATTTCCGGTTCGCGCTGAGGAAGATTGCCGCGCATGGGGAAGTCGGTGACAGGTAGATTCAGGGTATCTTTGTAATCCATTAACGGGCCTCCGGCCGAAGTTGAGAGTGTGCAGACAGTGAGGGATTTAAACTAGCAAAACATTGGAATAAGTCAAGAAAAAAGGGGATGTTGAGACGTCTTCCTCAGGTGCCTTATTGGGGGATATTCCGGGATGGAAATTCATGGCTGCTACCGGGCTTTTTGGCTGTGATGCTCCGGTTTTTCCTGTTCCATTTCGCGATGAGTATGTTAAATTAAAAAATTAGTAATATTCTGCTTCCAGGAGCCTCTCGGACTTAGGGATGAATCTATTGCGAAATCGGCAAATCGGACCATATTTCCCATTTTCTCATTACGAGCCCCCCAAGTACGGCTGACTCCAAACAATCGGAAATTGAAGTGAGATGGAAACTTTCAAGAGCCTGAAAACAGATCTGCACGTTCACACTATTTCCTCCGGCCATGCTTTCAGTACGGTCAATGAGATCGCTGTCGAGGCTCGCAATAAAGGTCTCGATGTGGTCGGCCTCGCTGATCACGGGCCGGCGTTGCCCGGCGCCCCGCAGCGGTTTTTTTTCGCCTGCCTGGGATTTATTCCTGAAACTCTCCACGGGGTGCGTATCCTCCGGGGGATTGAAGCTAATATTATTGGTAAAGGCGGGGTCGATCTTCCGGATGCGCTCCTTGAACGACTCGATTTCGCTCTGGCTGGCTTCCATGAACAATGTGGCTATGCGGGAGACGGCGTGGATGAAAACACGCACGCCATGCTGGAGGTGATCAACAACCCACGGATAAGGGGCATTACCCATCCCGGCAACCCCAGGTATCCCATCGATTTCATAGCGGTTCTGAAAAAAGCGGCAAAAACCGGGACCGCGATAGAGATCAACAACGCTTCTTTTGTCACTAGCCGCCGTGGGAGCGTGGAAAACTGTATGGAAATCGCCCGGCTCTGCGCCCGCTTTGAGGTCCCGGTCATGATTAACAGTGATGCCCACATCGCCCAGACCGTCGGCGAGCTTAGTGCCGCACTAAAGGTTGTCCGGGAGGCGGGTGTATGTTGGGAGCAGATCGTCAATCGAACCAGGGAATCAACTTTGGAGTTTCTCGGGCTTGACCACTGATGTCGTTAGTGGGACAGCGATTATAAATGTCCTGCCGATGGGTTTTTCAACTTTATATTTTTATTTTCAGGGCTAAAATGTCAGAGCGTGCTATTGGGATTTTTGACTCCGGGGTCGGAGGGTTAACCGTTTTCAAGGAAATTCGCAGCCTTCTTCCCGATGAAGAGTTGGTTTATATCGGCGACACGGCCAGGGTTCCCTATGGCTGTAAAAGTCCAACCACCGTGATCCGCTATGCCCTTGAGGCGGCGAATTTTCTCCTCGGCCAGGAGATTAAACTGCTGGTGGTGGCGTGCAATACCGCTTCTTCCGCGGCCCTGCCGGTTCTGCAGGAGCGTTTCCGCATTCCCGTCGTTGGCGTAATCGAGCCGGGCGCCTGCAAAGCCGTGGACGTCACCCGCAATCATCACGTCGGGGTGATCGGAACCGCAGCTACGGTGAGAAGTGAAGCTTACACCCGCGCTATTCATCTCCTGAATCCGGATATCCAGGTGTTTTCGAAGCCTTGCCCCCTTTTTGTGCCTCTGGTTGAAGAAGGCTGGGGGGATCACCCCGTGGCCCTGATGGTAGCCGAGGAATACCTTGAGAACCTTTCCAAGCAGGAAATCGATACCCTGGTGCTGGGCTGCACCCATTATCCGATTTTGAAATCGACGTTGCGCAAGGTTCTCGGAGAAGGAGTGAACCTGGTCGATTCCGCGGAAGAGACCGCTCAGACGGTTTCCCGCCTGTTGCAACGGGATAGGCTTTATCGGACCACTGCCCCGCGCTCGCCACGTTTTTTCGTGACCGACAGCCGGGAAAATTTCGAAAAAGTGGGTGGTTCTTTTCTGGGGAGTCGGCTGGATGGGGTTCAGGAAGTCCAGCTTGGGATCATGTAAACCTGCATCCGTGGGTTGGGTGCGGGAAAAGAGTGTAAGTGCTTGGTCTGAATAAGTGTTTCAAAAATCTGAGGCGCACCCATAGGTTCGTCGGTGATTTTTGGAAGGCTTAGGCAGGTCATTGACTTGCGCTATTGCCCGGTCAGAACTCGTGGATTCAGGGTGAAATGAAATCGTCGATGTCTGCTCGGCTTTCAGTGGGGTCGGGGAAAGTCACTTGTCACTGTTTCAAGCTTAAAAAGGGAGAACGCCGATGAAAAAAGTGGCCAGAAACAAACTGGTACTTTGGGCTTTTCTGCTGATATTTCTGGTCTTCGGTTTTCTGGTCGGGCGTAAATACATGGTAAAGGGGCCGCCGCATGAGCCGGAAGTGGTCCGCCAGGAAGCGGCTCCCAGACAGCTCAGGGAAATCATTCTTTATTTTGGTTCCCGTGACGGAAATAATCTCATTCCGGAGTCGCGGGAGGTCAACGACTGCATGGAGCAGGAAAGCTGTATCCAGGCCACGGTTCAGGCCCTGATCAATGGTCCTATCGGGGATCTGTCACCTATTTTTCCCTCCCATACCGTCCTTCTTGAGATTTCCGAGAAGCAGGGGACGGCCGTGGTCAATTTCAGCCGCGACCTCCAGCAGGGGCATCCGGGCGGCAGCGCGTCGGAGCTTCTGACGGTCTATGGACTGGTCGATACCCTGGCTGCCAACTTCCCCTTTATTCGCCAGGTGAAAGTCCTGATAGAGGGAAGAAGTGTGGAATCTTTAAAAGGTCATGTCGACCTGAGCAGACCGGTACCGGCTGATTTCAGTTTTACACTTTCCCCGGAAAGTGAAGTTCCCGAAGGCGGTCTGCCTGAGGTGCCAATAACCGAGGAAGAAGTGCGGGAGCCATGAGCGATTTTCGAAAAGCCATTAAGGAAAGGCTTTTGGTGCTGGACGGTGCCATGGGGACCATGCTCCAGGAGCGCGGGCTCAAGCCCGGCGGCTGCCCCGAGGAGATGAATCTCAGCTCTCCGGAGGTCGTCGAGAGTGTGCACCGCGAATATGCTGAAGCCGGGGCCGACATCATTGTCACCAACACCTTCGGCGGTTCGCGTGTCAAGCTGGCGCATTACGGCCTCGAAAACCGGGTTGCGGAAATTAACGCAAGAGCGGTGGAAATCGCACGCCGGGCGGCCGGGCCTGATTGCTTCGTGGGGGCTTCTATCGGTCCCACCGGGCGCTTTCTCGAGCCGATCGGGGATGCCGGATTCGACGAGATGGTGACTGTTTTTTCCGACCAGGTCAAAGCTTTTGCCGATGCCGGTGCGGATCTGATCACCATGGAAACCTTTCTCGACATCAAGGAACTGAGAGCGGCGGCCATTGCCTGCCGGGAATACTCCGACCTGCCGGTCATGGCCCTGATGACCTTTGAGGACAATGGGCGCAGTGTCCTCGGGACATCCCCGGAAGCGGCGGCGGTAACCCTGGAAGCGGTGGGGGTCGATGTTGTTGGTTCCAACTGCGGTCTTGGTGTGGAAGGGATTCAGGAACTTCTCGAAAAGATGCGCTCAGTGACTTCTCTGCCGCTGATTTCACAGCCCAATGCCGGCCTTCCGGTTTTGCGGGACGGGCAGACCATTTTTCCGGGAACTCCGGAAGAGCTTGTGGCCGTCAACGGGCGCATGGTTGAACTCGGAGTACGGGTCTTTGGCGGCTGCTGCGGCACCACCCCCACCCATATTCGCCGGTTGAAAGAGGATATCGACAGTCGTGATCCCGCCTGGAACCCTCCTCCCCGCAGGACATTCCTTTCGAGCCGTACCTCCGTGGTAGAAATCGGTGGGGACGCTCCCTGCGCTATTATCGGCGAACGTATCAACCCGACGGGGAAAAAACGCTACAGCCGGGAGCTTCTCGAAGGGAAGACCGCTTATATCCGGGAAGAGGCCAAGAGCCAGGCGGATGCCGGCGCGACTCTGCTCGACATCAACTGCGGTGCGCCGGGCGTGGATGAAGTGGCGGGCATGGAGCGGGCGGTTTTCGCCGTCAGCGGTGTCAGTTCGCTGCCTCTGGTTCTCGACTCGGCCAACCCCGAAGCGCTTGAAAGAGGCCTGAAGGCCACCGACGGCAAGGTTCTCATCAACTCAGTATCCGGCGAGAAGAAGAGTTTGGAAAAGATTCTTCCGCTGGCTAAAAAATACGGCGCCGCGCTTATCGGCCTCTGTCTTGATGAAAACGGGATTCCCGAAACCGCTGAAGGACGTTTCAAGGTCGCGGAGAAGATTCTCGGGGCGGTGCAGGCACGCGGCATTCCTCGCGAAGACCTGATTGTCGACTGCCTCACCATGACCGTATCCGCCGAGCAGGACCGGGCTATGGAGACTCTGAAAGCCCTGCGCCGGGTTCAGGCGGAACTGGGGTTGGGGACCGTTCTGGGGGTCAGCAATATCTCCTTCGGCCTTCCCTGCCGTCCGGTGATTTCTTCCGTCTTTTTTGCCATGGCTCTGGAGGCCGGTCTCTCCGCCGCGATCATTAATCCCAAAGACGCGCGCATGATGGACGCTTTCCGGGCGGCCATGGTGCTGCTTGCCAGGGACCGACGAGCGGAAAAGTATATTGCCGCTTTTCAGGAACAATCCTCATCCGTTTCCCAGGCGCAGACCCTACCGGTGCACGATCTAAGCACCCGGGAAAAGCTGGGCAATGCCATTATCCAGGGTGACAAGGAAGGCGTGGTTGCGCTGGTGGAAGAAGCCCTGAAGGAGGGCCTGTCCACTCTGGAAATCAGCAACGAGGGGCTCTTGCCCGGGCTTGAGGAGATCGGCCGGCGCTTTGGGGCCAATACGGTTTTCCTTCCCCAGGTGATGCTCTCCGCAGAGACCATGCAGACGGCTTTCGGGCGCCTCAAAAAAGAGATGAAAGGAGCGCCCGGAGGAGGCTTGGGAAAAGTCCTGATGGCCACGGTTGAAGGAGATATCCATGATATTGGCAAGAATATTGTATGTACGCTTTTGGAGAATCATGGGTTTGAAGTGATTGACCTTGGAAAGAATGTCCCGGGGCAGCGTATTCTTGAGCAGGCCCTGAAACACCAGGTCGACGTGGTCGGCCTCTCGGCGCTGATGACGACCACCCTTGAGCAGATGCAGAACACCATCAAACGCCTTAAGGCAGAAGGGATTCGCGTTGTGACCATGGTGGGTGGGGCTGTGGTTACCCCTGAATATGCGGAATCTATCGGTGCTGACCTGTATGCTCCGGATGCCATCGCGGCGGTCAGTCAGCTCAAGGAAATAATGCTCCGCAGTAGAGGCGGGAATTAATTTCCCGTAAATTTTATGGTTTGTTGAGAGGTTCGGATGATAACCGGTTTCAACCACAACTTCACTTATCAAAAACTTAAACTTCACATTCAGACTGAGGATTGCGGGGTCAAAAAACCGCGTATTGAAACCCATCTGTTTCGGGATGGGATTGTTGTCGCCAGCCGAAAAACCACCTATGATGATATTCTCAAAGTCGATGACCTGGGCAGGGTCGTCGAAGAGTTGATGAAAGATCAGCATCGGGAAATGCTGCGTCAGCTCAAAAGCGGGGAGTATGATCAAAAACTTGGTGTGGTTTCCGGGCCAAAACAGGATGAGTCGTTGGAGGTTCTTGAAAACCTTCCTGAGGAACTGGATCTTGACCAGCTTTCCGTAGAGGCGCTCGCGCCTGTGGGTGGAAAGGTGGATTCAGCTTCCGGCGAAACTGAGGTTGAGAAGAATGAAGTCGATTCGGAACCCTTGGAAGCGATAGAGGTTGAGGAGGAAGCAGCGGAGCCGGAAGCGCTGGAGGTGGTAGAGGTTGAGGAGGAAGCAGAGGAGGTGGTAGAGGCTGAGACGGCCGGGAACACAGAGGAAGAAACTCTGACCTTGGAAGAATTGGTGCAAAGATATCTTCTCGGTGAGTCTGGAAAGGGTCTCAAGGGCCATACTCTTTAATTCTTTCCGTGTGTCGGTTCTGATTTTTCACCTTTTTCAGCCTCCTTTTTGGAGGCTTTTCATTTTCCCTTTTCTGGGAAAAATAATTGGATTTTGCAACTAATCCTTGAAAAGACTCTGTTTTTTTATTAATAGATTAGAGGTTTCAAAAGATCAGAAAAAAAACCTGTTTTTTCTGATTCTGGTATTATTGCTTGTATCCGGCTGAAATTCAGTCAATCTTCTGCTTGCTCAAACCAGACAGGGTTCAATGTGAATAATAAAATATTGATTGTCGACAGCGATTATTCGGTCCGTTCTTCTGTTTCTGAAAATCTTCTCCAACAGGGCTATGAGGTTATTTCAGTTCGTTCAGGGGAAGACTGTTTGAAAAAGCTGCGGAAAGAGGCTTTTAATCTGGTTCTGCTCGATGTTGAACTTCCTGGGATGGGCGGTATTGAAACCTTGGTGCGGATAAAAGATAAGCTGCCGGAAACCGTCGTGATCATGGTCAGCGGGGTCGGTGTCCTGGAAACCGCCGTGGAGGCCATTAAAAAAGGGGCTTTCCATTATCTCACCAAGCCCTGCAATCCCGAGGAACTTATTATTCTCGTTCGCAAGGCGCTTCATTCCGTTGAAGTTGATCGCAAGCTGGCCGGTCTCGAACTGATGCGTGGACAGAAATCAGGAATTCAAAATATTATTGGCGAGAGTTCGCAAATCAGGGAGGTTTTGTCCCTGGTGCAAAGGGTTGCCCAGAGCGATACATCCACGGTTCTGATTCAGGGAGAAAGCGGAACCGGCAAGGAGTTAGTTGCCAAGGCGATTCATTTCGAGAGCCAGAGAGCTGATCAGCCTTTCCTGGCAATCAACTGTTCAGCGGTCCCTTCCAACCTTCTGGAAAGTGAATTGATGGGCTTTGAGAAGGGTTCTTTTACCGACGCCAGAACCCGCAAGAAAGGGCTTTTTGAAATAGCGGACGGCGGTACCCTGTTCCTTGATGAAATCGGCGAGATGGATATCATGATGCAGGCCAAACTTCTGCGGTTGCTGGAAGAGCGCTCTTTTCGAAGAATCGGGGGTACCACCAATATTGACGTGGATGTCAGGATTGTTTCAGCCACCAACCAGAACCTTTTGACCGCCATCGATGAAAAGCGCTTTCGTAAAGATCTATATTACCGGCTTCACGTTCTCCCTATTTCCCTCCCGCCACTCAGGGAGCGTAAAGAGGACATCATGCCTCTGGTGGATTATTTTATTGCCCATTTCAACAAGGACATGGGACGGGATGTTCGGGGCCTTTCAAAATTGGCCGAAAAGTTTCTTCTGGAGTATGAATGGCCCGGGAATGTCAGGGAACTGCGCAATGTTGTTGAACGGGCTATGATTCTGGAGGATTCGCAGGAAATAATGCTTGAGCATCTGCCCATCGAGATTATCGAAAAGACCGGCGGCGCCCGTACCGGTGCCCTCAATTTCAGGATTCCTGCGGAAGGAGTTGATATTGAAAATGTGGAAAGGGAGCTGATCCGCCAGGCTCTGGAACTTTCCAAAGGGAATCAGTCCCATGCCGCCCGCAAGCTTCACCTTGGAATTGATGCCTTTCGCTACCGGATGAAAAAATTCGGTTTTCTCTAACCCTCATTATTCATATAGACTTTTTCTGCAACCGACGCTTTTACGACAAAGCCACACGAACAACCCGGGCTAACAGACCCATGGGGTTATAGAGTCCGAGGGGTTTTTTAATCCAGTTTCAATTCCATGCCGTCCCAGGCGATCAGCGTTTCCACCCCCAATTTTTCCCCAAGCACCTGAATCTCTTCTTCGAAGGCGCTGGCTTGATCACCAATCAGTTCCTCTCCACAGTGAGTGAAAACCGCTCGTGTGACTTTTGCGTTGGCGCACCACTCGAGTTGTGTTGCAACGGAGGCATGTCCCAGGGGTCCGTCTTCTCCGCTTCGCAGTAGCGGAACCCGGTAGCTTGAACCGTCACCGATGTAAATTTGAACATTGCGTAAAGATTTTTGCGGGTCTGGGAGCAGAGCCACATCAGAGGAGTAGAAAACACTCCTTGCGGCGGATGATATGCGGCAGCCAACTGAGGGCGCGCGCTCGGAATGGTGAAGATGGACGGCTTCGACGGTTAAATCGCCGATTTGAATTGGAATTTTCGGCAGGATGATGTGTTTTTCCCTGATAGGGTAGTCCTGCAAACTTCGCCAGGTTTTTGCCGTTGCGAAAACGGGGCAGGGGGCGTCTTCTGCCAGCCCGCCGGTATGATCGGAATGGGCATGGGTGATGAGGATGGTCTGCGGATCGATTGCCTTTATTCGGCCCAGCCAGTCCGAGCCGCAATCGACCAGAACACGAGTTTTTCCTTCCAGAATCAGGAGAGCGCTATTGAAATGATGGCGGTGGGAACTTGTTTCCGTCAGGGCGCGGGTTCCGAGGAATGTGAGTCGCATCTCTCTTTTCGGTCAGGCCGGGAACAGAATACTGCCGACCTGATAGATGATGAAGGCCAGTACCCACCCCAGGCTCAGGGTATAAGCAACCGTAAAGGAAGCCCAGAACCAGGAGTTGGTCTCCTTGCGGACTGCGGCGATGGTGGCGGTGCAGGGAATGTAGACGAGGCAGAGAACCATAAAGGCGTAAGCGCTGACCGGGGTGAAATGCTGAGATATAGCGGTGATCAGGGTTTCACCCCCGGTGCCGTACAGGGTGCCCAAGGTTCCGACCACGATTTCCTTGGCCAGGATGCCGAAAACCAGGGCCACGGTGGCCTGCCAGAAGCCGAAGCCCAAGGGTTCCAGCAGGGGTGAGAAGAGGGAGCCGATGCGGCCGATGATGCTTTGCTGGCTGGCGTATTCCACGCCGAGTGGCATGCTGGCCAGAAACCAGACCACGATCACGGCCAGGAATATCACTGTTCCGGCTTTCTTGACAAAAATGAAGCAGCGGTGCCAGGCGCTGAGGAGAATACTTTTCCATGAAGGGAAGCGGTAAGGGGGCAGCTCCATGATCAGGGGTGCCGGCTCCCCTTTGAAAAAGAGAGTTTTGAACAGCCGTGCAAGACCCATAGCGAGGAGGATGCCCAGCAAATAAAGGGAGAAGATGACAGTTCCCTGGTGTTTGGCGAAAAAGGCACCGGCAAAAAGAATATAGATGGGGAGGCGGGCGGCGCAGGACATTAGTGGACTGATCAGGATGGTAATAATCCGGTCCTTGGGATTTTCCAGGGTCCGGGTGGCCATGATAGCGGGGACGTTGCAACCGAATCCAACCACCATGGGGATGAAGGACTTGCCGTGCAGTCCCATGGCGTGCATGATTTTGTCCATGACAAAAGCGCCGCGGGCCATGTATCCAGATTCCTCCATAAGGGAGATGGCCAGGTAAAGGAAGAAGATGATGGGAACAAAAACCATAACCGAGCCGACCCCGCCGATAATGCCGTCCTGAACCAGAGAGGAAAGCCAGGTTGGGCCTTGAAGGGCGTGGATCAGAGCGGCGGCCTGGCTGCCGAGAAAGTTGAAACCCTGGTCGACATACTTGACGAAAAACCCGCCGACATCGAAAGTCAGCTTGAAGATCAGCCAGATGAAAAGAAACAAAATCGGCAGGCCGAGCATGCGGTTGGCCAGAACCTTGTCGATTTTGTCGGAAATAGAGAGCCGGTCCGCCAGGCCCCATGATTTTTTCACGAACTCCTTGACCAGACCGTTGATGTACCCGTAGCGTTCCTCCACAAGGGCTGTTTCGAGATCGTAGCCGATTTCCTTTTCAACCTCTTTTTTCAGAACACCAAGGTCGTTGAGGATGTCGTCCCTGATTGGGCTTTTTTCGAGCCGGGCCAGATATTCAAGGTCGTCCTCAAGGAGTTTAATCCCCATCCAGCGGCACGGGCTTATTTCGCTCAGAACATCATCCCGGGCCAGATCTTCCGAGAGCCTTTGGATGGCGAGTTCGATGTTTTCGCGATATCGGAAGGGGATTTCGGGGGGGGCGAGGTCTTTATTTCCAATCTGTTCGGCGATGGCTTTCTTGAGTTCCTCGATCCCCTGTTTTTTTTTGGCGGCGGTAGGGATGATCGGTACCCCTATGGTCCGGGAGAGTTCCTCCACGTCGATCTGCATCCCCTTGTCTTCGACCTCGTCCATCATGTTGAAAATCAGGACCACGGGGGATGTTTTCAGTTCCATCAACTGCAGGGAGAGATAGAGATTGCGCTCCAGGTTGGAGGCATCAAGTACTACGGCAATTAAACAGGGTTTGTCGTGAGTGATGAAGTCGCGTGATATGCGCTCATCCATGGAGTTGGCGGTCAAGCTGTAGATGCCGGGCAGATCTACGATCGTCATCTGACGACCGCCGATATCGGTTTTACCTTCTTTTCTTTCAACCGTAACGCCCGGCCAGTTTCCGACTCGCTGACGGGCGCCGGTAAGAGCATTGAAAATGGTGGTTTTTCCGGAGTTGGGGTTGCCGGCAAGGGCGATTACAATGTCATTCCTCATCAAATCAATCAACCTTAGGAGTCTGTCGGACTTGGGGAATCGTAACGAAAAAATGGAAAATCGAGGACAGATTTTCGCAAATTTGAGAGCGAAAAGCGAGACTATTTATCGATAATTTGCGGAAATATGGTCCGATTTGCCGGTTTTGCAGTAGATTCATTCCTGAGCCCGACAGGTTTCCTTAGAGGGGGGAAACAAGGATTTTCCGGGCCATTCCACAGCCAAGAGCCAGACGGAAGCCTTTGACGTTAAGGACAACCGGCCCGCAGTGTGATGACACGACCTCTACTTCCTCGCCCGGGAAAAGACCCATGGCCTTCAAGCGGCAACAGGCGTCACGACCTCCTGCGATCTTTTCAACCTTGACTTTTTCTCCTGCATGACAGAGCGCTAAAGGGCACATGGTTCAAAGCATCTCCACATCAATAAGTTCAGCTTCTTCTTTCCGCAGGGAAAGATGAAATCCCTTTAGTGCGACGTCGATCGGGTCGCCGAGGGGAGCTACATTGTCGACACTGACTTCCGTTCCGGGAACGACTCCCATGGTCAGAAGGCGTTTTTTCAAAACCATATCACCCCCGACTCTGATAATGCGGGCTTTTCTGCCGATTTTAAGATCTTTCAGGGTATTCATTCGCTGCCACATTCCTTCGATAAATCGTTAATGCACGAGGGTGCTTCCCCTGTCTCGGAGAATTTTCTAAAAAAACACAGCCACTTGGGGACTTTCTCCCGGTTTGGAAAGGCGTCTGTGAATTCAACGAACTTTACAAGCTGGGCAAGGGTCTCCTGGCTGATATGATGTTCGAGGCGACAGGCATCCGCCTCCGCCGTTTCGGTATTGACATCCAGGACCTTATGCAGAAACCTGAACAGGACCTTATGCCGATTGTGGATGTCCCGGGCCAGGGTCTTTCCTTGGGGAGTCAGTTCCAGGCCGCCGTAATGCTGGTGGTGCACCAGCCCTTTTTTCATCAAGGCTTTCATGGCGGAAACCACGCTTGGCTTTTTCACGTCAAGGAAGTCCGCAACTTCCTTGACGCGGGTGAGGCCGTCTTTGTCGGCGAGCACATAAACCGCCTCCAGATAATCTTGAGCGCTATGGGAAAGATCCTGCACTGTTGGTGTCTCCCGCTGTAGTTAGTTCAGACTAACAAAATCGGATTATAGTCCTTCCTCGTGTCAAGTCAAGAGAAAAGTTAGTCGTGTGTAACTTTCACTGTTTGCCTAACGATTCTGCCATGTTAGTATAAAATAACAAATGGATTTGGTCGGCAAGCGGTTGAAAAAAAAAGGCGCTGTTTTTCAGACGCTTTTCAGGGAGTGGTGCATGATCATAAAAATGGGGTTCCTTAGCGGATATCTGCTGGTACTGATTTTTGGATATGTCTTGAAGTATCTGAACCTGAAGCACAACTGGGCGCGGCGGCATGAAATTCCACCGGGATTCGAGGGGGAAATATCCACAGATCTGCAGAAAAAAACCGCTGCCTACAACCTCGCCCAGGAAAAAGCATCGCTGCTTGAATCAGTGGTGGAAGAGGGGATATTCATCGTCTTCTTTTTTTCTGCCCTTTTCCCTTTGTACGACCAATGGGTTCTGTCTCTTGGCAATTCTTTCATCCTTACCGGGGTCTTCTTTTTCCTTGGCCTGCTGCTGTTTCAGACTCTTTTGAGCATCCCCTTTTCTTATCACCACACGTTCGTTCTGGAAGAAAAATACGGTTTTAATCGTTCGAATATCACGCTCTGGTTTTCAGATCTGGGGAAAACCGCCGCCATCTCTGCCGTTCTGATCTCCCTGCTAACGGCAGGGGCTTTCTGGCTGGTGCAGGCGACCTCATTCTGGTGGCTCTGGGTGTGGGGTTTTTTGACCTTGGTCAGCCTTTTTTTAATGGTGCTTTCACCCTATCTGATCGAACCGCTTTTTTTTAAATTTAAACCGCTGGATAATGCGGAGTTGGCGGAAGGGGTGGAAAATGTCGTTCACAATGCAGGTCTTCAGGTCAGCCGTGTTCTGCAGGTCGATGCCTCCCGGCGCAGCGGCCATTCAAACGCCTATTTCACCGGCATCGGCAAGGTCAAGCGAATCGTTCTTTTCGATACCCTCATCGAACAGATGAACAAGGAGGAGATAGTTGCAGTTCTGGCCCACGAGATCGGACACTGGAAAAAGCGCCATATCCTCAAGCGCTTGCTTGTTACGGTAGGAGGTTCTTTCCTGGGGATCGGTCTCGCCTTCATTCTGATCCAATCGGCTGTTCTGCCGTCCCTGCTCGGGCTTGAAACCCTTTCATTCTCCGCCCAACTGGTGGTTCTCAGCGTTCTCGGAAAAATAATCCTTTTCCCTCTCACCCCTTTAAGCGCCTGGCTGTCCCGGCGTCACGAAAAGGAGGCGGACTTGTTTGCTGTCGCTTTGACGGAAAAGCCGCTTGATCTGGCATCGGCCCTTATCAAACTCGCCCGGGAAAATCTCTCCGGTCTCTTCCCTCATCCATTTTACGCCTGGTTCTACTATTCCCATCCCCCGCTGGTCGAAAGGGTGGGTTTCCTGAGAGGATTGGCAAAAGTGAAAAAAGACTAAAAACACTCGATTAACCCGGGTAATTCATCAGGCTTTGTTGCGAAACAGATAAGTGTGCGTCAGATCAAGTCGAGCACAGTGACGCGCGATGCAGGCGTACTTGCAGTACCTAGAAGAGCACGGAGCGAGCACGGTTTGAGGTGGCGTGCACTTAACGGTTGCAGCAGAAGTTTTAATGAATAATCCGGGTTGACCATCAGAAAAGCGCCTGAGAATAAGTCTCCTGATCATTTTTTGTTATAATTTTATCAAGCGGCATCCGTGCGGAAATGATCGCGGATCGTCATGTTTTCAGTATGAAAATAATTTTGGAAGGAGCTTTTACTATGCGTTGCTTCTTTTTATCTCTTTTGCTGATTCTGGTCGTTGCCGGTGTTTCGTTCGGTGCCAACGGTTCGGCGGTGATGTATCAGGTCGACGGGCAATCTTATGAGGGTTACTATATCAGCCCTGCCAAACAAGCACCTCTGGTGCTGTTAATTCACGACTGGGATGGTTTGACGGGTTATGAGGTCAAGCGGGCTCATATGCTTGCAGAACTGGGTTATACCGTTTTTGCGGCTGATCTATTTGGTGCCGGTGTGCGTCCCACCGAGGTGACGGACAAGCGCCAGCATACCGGGGAGCTTTACAAAAACCGCGACAAAATGCGGAAATTGATGAACGGAGCACTGGCGGCGGCTAAAGCCCGTGGCGCCAATGTCGAGAATGCCGTGGCGGCGGGCTACTGTTTTGGTGGCGCGGCGGTTTTGGAATTGGCGCGTTATGGTGTTGACCTCAAAGGTTTCGTCACTTTTCATGGCGGTCTGAAGACGCCGGAGGGGCAAAATTATGCCTTTACCCGGGGTGAAATTCTGATTATGCATGGCTCCGCTGACTCGGCCATAACCCTGGACCAGTTCGCTGATCTGGGCAAAGAGCTTGAGGCGGCCGGTATTGCCCACGAGATGATTACCTATGGCGGTGCTCAGCATGCTTTTACGGTTTTTGACGGGAACCGCTACCAGGAGGCTGCTGACAGGAAATCCTGGAAACGATTTCAGGATTTTCTGACAGATACGTTGAAGTGAAACGACGACATAATCATTCATATCCAGCACACGAGCGACAAGATAAGCCGGGAAGGGGGTTCATCCAGGTTGGCAAAATATATGAGGACTCTGTCACCAATCAATAAAGATCAAAAGGACGCTTTCGGGAATTTTTTTTGACTTGGAGAATTGTTTTTAATGAGACGCAGTTGAATTTTTGTGTTGTTGAATTAATATTATATTATTGTATTCGCAATGCCTCTTGGAGGAGTTAAGATTAGGAAAATTTAGAAATTCGTGTGTAGGTCGTGATAACTTTGGATATTTAATCACGAAAAAGGAGAGGAGGAACATCCGCATCTAAAAAAAATTCTGAACCAACTGGTATACGTTGATATTAACAATTTCGATTGCAATTATTTTACGCTGAAGGAGAGACAAGATGACAAAAATTGGCAAGCTTTCGTTAGTTTTAATGGCCTTGACATTTACCCTGAGTGTGGCCCTTCCACCCGCTGCATCGGCAAAGATGGTAAGGAAAGTCGATAATCTTCTTGTATTAATTGACACATCCGGGTCCATGTCTGAAGGCTATGCCGACACCCAACAGAAAAAAATCGATGCAGCTGTCGATATGGTCTCCCGCTTTGATCAGGCTGTTCCTGAGCTGGGCTACACTACCGGTGTTTTCACGGTTGCACCGTTTGAAGAAGTCGCTCCGTTGCAAACTTATCAGAACGGTCTTCTCAGCTCAGCAGTTGGAGATGTGGATACAGACATCGGACTGCGGGGTCGCTTATCTTACATTGGAAGAGGCCTGAGTGGAGCCGGTGAAATAATCGATTCAGGACTTGAAGAGGGTGAGGAAATGACGCCACTTTCTGGGAAAACTGCCATTGTTCTTTTCACTGATGGTGCTTGGAATGCCGGCTTCGATCCCGTTGACGAGGCCAAAGGCCTATATGATAAACATGGTGACAATATCTGTATCCATGCAGTCAGCCTCGCCGACAGCAGTGACGGGCAGATGACGATCGACAGCATCAACGGCCTCTCGAACTGTTCGGCCAGTGCGGATGTCAACTCTCTTTCTACCAAAGCCGGAATGGACAGATTCGCCCAAAAGGTCCTCTATAATGATGTTGCCGCTGCAGCACCGGCGCCTGCACCGGTTGTGGTCGCAAAAGAGGTCATCACGTTCAACCTTCTGTTTGGCTTCGACAAGGCTGATATCAGCGATGATATGATTCCTGTCCTTGAGCAGGTTCAAATGATCCTCGAGGAAGACTCTGGTGCTCAGTTCATAGTTGCCGGGCACACGGATTCCGTTGGCTCTGAAGCGTACAACCAGGGACTCTCCCAGCGTCGTGCCGCAGCTGTCGGGAATTGGCTTACCAGCAATGGTGTCTCTGCTGATCGTCTCGATGTGGTAGGCTACGGTGAAAACCAGCCTAAGTTTGACAATATGACTGAAGACGGCCGCAAGCTTAACCGTCGAGTTGAAATTGTGACCAAATAACGACAGTCCGTCTTGACACAGGTTACACCACAGCCGGCCAGGCATGAATAGCTTGGCCGGCTGTTTATTTGCGACGAAAATAGAAGGCCCTTCCTTTTTTTCGCCGACCTTATGGAAAAAATTGTCACCTTTTGTTACCCTATTGCTGTTTCCCGGGTATGCTTTGCAGGGGTTTTTAAACTTTGTTTCCAGTGATATCGAAGACTTAATCCCATGCCATTATTTTTGGAACAGCGATTGCTCTCTAGATTGACCAATACAAATTTTTGGGGAGGTCAATCATGAAAAAACTGTTAAGAGTTTTGCTGATCGTGTTGTTGGCAGCATTGATAGCTTCGCCGGTTGTTGCCGGCGGTGACGATGTTCTGGTAGCGATGCGTGCGAGTTTTAAGAAGTTTGCCAAAACAAAAGTCCAACACCTTAACCGCAATCACCAGTTTTCCCGCTCCCGCATGCAGATCAAAAAGAAACAAAATGGTTTATATTGTGCCCGGTTTCACAAAATTGACGACTCGTCATTAAAATTCAGGGTCCGTCGTTCAAAATCCAAAACTATTCCTTACGTTGGAATCCTGTCCTACCAGGAAAAGGTGTTTGAAGCCTTGGGCTCCAGCCCTGCGGAATGCAAGAGGGGTGACTTTGCTGCCGTGGCGGTTACCCCCAATAAACATATTTTCAGCTTCAAGAAAGGGGCCTGGAACTAGCCACCCCTAAATGGTTCTAAATTGGGGTGTTGATTTCGCAGTAGATTCACTCCAAAGTCCGACCGACTTCTAAGTTTAAAAAAGGGCTCGCCTGAACAGGAGAGCCCTTTTTTTCTGCGATGAGCGTATTTACTTTTGAACCGCTTATTCCTCTTTGATTTTTTTACCGATGGAAAACCCTTTCCCGAGGAAGGTTCCGGTCCCGTAATAGCCACGGTTACCGGGGCTGAAAAGAATCGGCTTCACTTTCTCCATGTCCGGTTTACCCTTGGTGTCGAGCACGGTTTCGTCCGCCTTGACATCCACGATTCTGCCGACGAACTGGGTGTGGATGCCGATTTCTACTACCTGCAGAACCTCACACTCCAGAACCAGAGGGAACTCCTTGACGAACGGTGCGTCGACCAGGGTGCTTGCCTCAGGGGTGAGTCCCGCGGCGGCGAATTTGTCTTCATCCCGGCCGGAGGCCATGCCCCAGAAATCCGCCTCCACAACATGCTCTTCGCCGGGGACGCTGAGGGTAAAAGCTTTTCTCGCCATCATGTTGCCGTGGGAATAAGTGGCTGCCCGCAGGGCAACCGCAACGCATGGCGGGTCGGAGCAGCAGATTCCTCCCCATGCGGCGGTCATGACATTGGGTTTGCCGTCTTTGTCATAAGTTCCCACCACCCATGTCGGGGTCGGCAGGATGATCGTGTTGGCACCGAGAGATTTTTTCATTTCACCTCCTGGGAAATATTGCTGATTACAGAAGTAAACCTTATAAGTTATCCACGCTAAAAACCACATCATACCCTATCCTGTTTCTATCGGCAAAGAAATGGCCGTTTGAGGTTAGCTGCTATCCAGGAAACTATTTGAAGTTTTCCGTTCCCAAGCCTATATTGGGCGGAAAGCTGCAACCCGGAGGAAGTGGATATGAAAATTAACGTTGCCCGTCGCGCCAGTGACATCACTCCTTTTCTGGCCATGGAGGTTATGGAGAGGGCCGGAGAGCTTAAGGCCCAAGGGAAGGACATCATTTTTCTGTGTCTTGGGGAACCGGATTTTCCGACACCGGAGCCGGTCATCGAGAGCGCTATTTCCGCCATGAAAAGCGGTGAAACCGCCTATACTCACTCCTTGGGGCGGATCGAGTTGCGACAGGCGATCGTCGACCATTACCACCAGCGCTATGGTGTAAACATCACGACTGATCAGGTGATTGTCTCCTCCGGGACCAGCCCCCTGATGCTCCTCCTTTTTGCTTCGCTTTTGAATGAGGGGGACGAGATCATTCTTCCCGATCCGAGCTACGCCTGCTACCCGAATTTTCTTCATTTTCTTGGCGGGAAGACCATTTATCTCCGTACCCGGGAGGAGGATGGGTTTCAGCCGCGACCCGAAGAGGTTAAAAAACTTATCAACCCGAAGACGCGGGGAATTCTGATCAATTCTCCCTCCAATCCGGCCGGGTCGGTTCTCCCCACAGCCTGGCTGGAGGAGTTGACGTCCCTGCCTGTGCCGTTGATTTCCGATGAAATTTATCATGGCCTTACCTATGAAGGGGAGGAGAGAAGTGCCCTTGAATTCACTTCGGAAACCTTCGTTCTAGGCGGTTTTTCAAAAGCCTATGCCATGACCGGCTGGCGCCTCGGCTTCCTGATCGCACCCTTATCAAGTGTTCGCACATTGCAGAGCCTGCATCAGAATTTTCTGATCTGCGCCAACAGTTTTGTGCAGTGCGCCGGGGTGACGGCTTTGCAGGAATGTACGGGGCATGTTGCGAGGATGCGGGAGGCTTACGCTAAAAGGCGGAAATACACCCTTGAGGGCGTACGCCGCCTTGGCCTGGGGGTTCGCAAGGAGCCGACGGGCGCCTTTTACGTGCTTGCGGATGCTCGCCATATTTCCGGAGACTCTCTTGCCTTGGCCAAGGAAATCCTCGAAGAGACCGGGGTCGCCTTGACTCCGGGAATCGACTTCGGCGAAGGGGCGGAAGGCTATCTCCGCTTTTCCTATTCGAATTCCATTGAAAATCTCGGCAGAGCTTTTGAACGCCTGGAAGTCTGGTTCAGGGAACGTGGCTTTCTTCAATAATTTCCGTAGCATTACAAGTGGTTTTACCTCCCCCTTTGGCGTAACCCCGGGACGTGTTAATGATTTTGGAAAGAGTCAACACTCAACCGGATCAATGGGGAAGGGGGCTTTTATGAGACTTTCCGGACTTTCCCTGATTATTCTGCTTCTCCTGTTTTCTTTTTCAATCGCGGCCGGTTGGGATTTCAGCCACCATTCTGTAGCGGTGGATGAGATCATGTCCGGCGGCCCGCCGCAGGACGGGATACCGGCCCTTCTCGATCCCCGCTTTCTTCCGGCTTCCGAAGCGGATTTCATGCAAGAGGGCGAGCAAGTTTTCGGTGTCGCAATCGACGGTAAGGCCCGCGCTTAGCCCATCCGCATCCTGTCGTGGCATGAGCTGGCCAATGATCGCATGTCCGGCCAGCCTCTCCTGGTCAGCTGGTGACCTCTCGCCTTTGCGGGGATCGTGTACTCCTGTAATATGAATGGGCAAGAGCTGACTTTCGGCGTCTCCGGTCTTCTCTACAAAAGCAATGTCCTGATGTACGACCACCAGAGCGAATCCCTCTGGTCGCAGATCAAACGCGAAACCGTGACGGGACCGATGACCGGTGCGCCCTGCAGGTTCTCTCTTCCGTACTCACAAGCTGGAAAAAATGGCAGCGTCGTTATCCCGCCACAGAGGTCCTCTCACGCCAGACTGGGTTTGACAGGAACTACAGCCGCGACCCCTATAAGAATTATTACGAGAGTCGGAAGGGGTTATTCTCGTTCTTCAAGCCGGGGCTCGATGAAAACGAAAAAAAGCTGATAATCGGCATCGAGGTGGATGGCCTCCAGAAGGCCTACCCGCTGGCTGATTTAAAGAAAATGGAGTTTGTGCGGGACCGTGTCGGAGAGGGTGAGGTTGTTCTCCGTTTCCATGGGGATACGGAGAAGGTTGAGATCTGGGACAGCGAGGGGAATGAGGTTTCTCACATGATCGTCTATTAGTTCGTCTGGAAAGGGATCTATCCGAATACGGAGCGGTGGGAGGCGAAAAAGATCAGGGAATAAATTCCCGCCTGAAAAAAAATAGCCGAATTTCAACTGTCATGTTTGGGCTGAATGACTTCCCAAGCTTCCACATTTCCGCATACTTTCTGCAGCAATGGGTGAAACTCTATGTCTTTTACCATTCTTAACCGTTCATACAAATCAGGGTTCCTTCTTTCCAGTTTGCCCAACAGATGCTTGAATTCGTATTCGATCTGCCCGCTTGTGACAGGTATTTTACCACTGAAGTCTGTGTTGACGATCTTGTTTCTGTTGAAATTGTAGCCTCTTTTGTCCGCCTCATCGACGACAGGTCTTAAATAGGCGGCAATGGCACTGACAGGGTTGTCCGTATCCTCGTGTGTTGCCCCGTAAAACGTTCTGGGCCAGAAGTCCTTCTCTCCAGAGCGCAACCAGACCTTTTACATCTAAATAACACGGGTGTATTGACCAAAGTCTCATGTTATTTTCTTGGCAATATAATCCTAAAGCCAAGCCTTTTGTTTCAGGTGGGTAAGATTGAGGTCCTTTGGGGGGAATTTAGTAAGCTTTTCATGATTTTGATTATTTTCCTGTCTATTCCCATTATTTTCAATGTGGCCATTCAGGGCCCTCCCGGCTGGGGAACGTCGCCTTTGCTGACACCCTGGTCATCGGCCTTGTCTTTCGCCCAGGCAAAATCATCCGCATCGGCTTCGAGGCCATTGTGCTGAACGTCGTTCCCGACCTCGAAAATCAGTTCAGTCAAAAGGGCGAAATGATCTGAGCCGAAGCCTGGAAGCCTGTGGATGCTGGACAGAGGGAAATGGTCGCTGTGAAACAGGTGATCCAGCGGCCAACGCATGAAGCAATACTTTGCATGAAAGGTGTTGAACATGCCACTCCCCACGCGGGGGTCGAGCAAGCCACTAATTTTCCTGAACAATCGGGTCGTTTCGGACCAGGCCACATCGTTCAGATCTCCAGTCACGATGACTGGTGCATCAGTTTCGGCAACACTTTTGGCTACGATTATCAGCTCTGCGTCGCGCTCCGAGGACTCTTCATTTTCTGTTGGACTTGGCGGCGCCGGATGCAGAAAATGAACGCGTATTCTGTGCCCTGACGGCATGTCGGACTCTACCAGATAGTCAATATGACTGTCCGTCAGCGAAAGTTTGGAGTACACGTGCATTCCATACAGATTATCAAGTGGACACTTTATTGTGTGGGGATAGTCTGGTTCCAGCGAATCCAACTTCGCCTGCCACCATTCATCCGATTCCAGCGTGACAAGAATGTCCGGCGCGTTCTCGCGTACCAGTTCAATCAGAGCCTTTGCATTGCGATTGGTGGTCAGGACGTTGGCCGTCATAATCCGGATCATCCGCTGGCTATCTGTACTGAGCGCGGACTTCACCTCTACCGGAAACAGCCATGTGTATGGCGCAATCCACCATGCCTGGTAGGTGAGACACATCAGGGCAACGACGAGCAGGCTCCACGTTGAAAGGTGCGACAGCTCCAGCAACATCAATTCAAGGATAAGCAGAAGCAACGAGAACGTAAAAAGCTGAAAGCGAGGAAAGTCCAGAGCGCGCACCCACCAGGCTTCGTGGCGCCATAAAGGGAGTAATGTGGAGGTGGCGAGAATGACAGTTGAAACCAGGAAAAGGACAAACATCATGTTGAACCTCGTCTGACCGGAATGGACCTTGGCTTCGTTGTGAGTTGATGACACCTAACGTCGCAGATGAAGAGCGGCGCCCCAGCGGCGTCTCACTCAAGTCGGCTGTGAAAATCCGGAACATGTTCCGGATTTTCACAGCCGATGCACCGATGAGGTTTAAGGTTGGTCATTGGTGGATAAAAGAGACAATAACCGGGTATGGCCCTGGACAGCGGCAAGTTGGGCGCTGGTGTCGCCTGCGTTATTCTTGACGGCGGGATTGGCGCCTCCACGTAGAAGAATTTCAGCTACGTCGATATGTCCTTCCAGGGCGGCGAACATGAGGGGGGTCCAGCCATCGCGGTTTTTGCGATTGGGATTGACACTTTTTTTCAGGAGCAGTTCGACGATATCGGCGTGACCGTTCCAGGCAGCCGCCATCAGGGGGGTGCGGCCATCCTGATCAGCCAGATCCGGCTTGGCCCCCTGTGCCAGGAGGGATGAAACCACAGGTTTATGGCCTTTTACCGCGCCATAGAACAGAGCTGTCCAGCCCTCCAGGCTCTGTTGGTTGATCCGGGGTCCATGGCTGAGAAGTAGAGTGACAATATCGGCACGTCCGGCCCAGGCCGCTTTCATAAGGGCAGTTTCGCCAGTGGTGCTAATGCTATTGACCTTTGCGCCGTCATCGAGAAGTTGGCTTATGACCTGTGGGTCTCCCGTTTCAACTGCGGTTATCAAATCGGCTCCTTTGGGAAGACCTACGGCCCGAGGCTTTTCTTTCGATTTTTGTGCGGAGGTTGTGAGTCGGGTGACTTCCGGCTCCACCGCGGCAGTGTAAGGCTTTGGAGTGGGTACCGGTGGCTGTAATTGTAGGGTGATGGGAAAAATGTCCTGTTTGGACGGTATTTTTGCGGCCGCTTCGGTTTGTGACTCCTCGCCCGGAACCTGGGCAAGGGATGGGGCCTCTTTCTCAGCTTGGGACAATAAAGCGCTCGGCTCTTTTCCCTCCGGGATGTCCGTCAGGGCTTTCGCGTCCGCTGCAATCTTTTTAGCAACAGTTGGGATCGTTTGAGGCGGATTTGCGGGTTTTTGTCCTGCCCGGGGCACAACCTCCGCCAAGCCCGAGGAAGGGGATTGCGGTTCTACTGACGCCAGACGAGAACTTTCAGGGAGAGCCGGCTGAGGCGATGATTCGGATGGCGCAACCGTTATCTTTGTCTTCTCAATGGGATTGTTCGATGGGGCCTTGAAGACCAGCCTCTGTGAATTTTCCGGACTGTCCACAGTTGGCCTAGACTGCATCCAGAGCCAGGTCCCGCCGCCGGTGAGCATGATCAGCAGCCCGGCCGCCGCCCATTCCCACCTGAACGGTCGCCGCTCGGGCCGGGAGTGTCCCGGTTTGGGTGCTTTCGCCGCGATGACAAGCTGTTTGGCGGAGGGGCTTTTGTCCCCGGCGGCGGATTCCACTAATGCCGGATCGGCCGCCGGCTGTTCCTCGGATGGACTGTCTTCCATGCTGGGATATTTATCCAGGAGAATATACTCGGAAGCCTCCTGAACAATCTGTGCGGTAATTTTCTGTTCCTTAAGGTTGGCCGCGAGAACCAGCCCCAGGTCGCAAATCAGGTTGACTACCCGGGGGATGCCCCCTGAAAGCTGTTGGATCAGCTTCAGGGCCTCATCCTCAAAAAGTTCCGGTCCGCTGTAACCGGCCAATTCCAGGCGGTAGGCGATAACGGCACGGGTTTCCTGAAGAACAAACCTCTTGAGGTCGCAATGATCAACCGGGTGGGCGGCGAAAAGCCCCTGACCGATGTTGGCGAAGATTTGGGGGAGTTTTTTTAGGCCGGAAAATATAATGGTTGACGGAACTCCCCGGGCTTGATTCGAGGCGTGCCATTCCAAAAGCTGCCGCAGCGTGTCGTTTCTGAAATGGTCGGCCTCGTCGATTACCAGCACTGGATGGTGGCCCCGTCTTGCAAACTCGGCAAATTTTTCGGTAATACCGGCGGCAAGGCGTTCAGAACAATAATCATCCCCGGAAAGACCAAGATTCTGGCCGATTACTATCAGTAGTTCGTTCCAGGTCAACTGGGCTTTGTTGAGGAAAATCCAGCGCACGCTCAAATCGTTCTTTGTCATCAGACGCTTAAGGAGAGCAGTCTTCCCTGTCCCGGGTTCGCCGCTCAAGAGCAGGCAGGGTTCCCGGCGATGGATAGCATCCGCAATACGGTCGTAGGTTTGCCGCGTCGATGCCGTCAGGTAAAAATAATCGGGATCGGGGGTGATACTGAAGGGTTTGCGGCTGAATTTGAAAAATTTCAGATACATTGGAAACCTAGTTCTCGATAATAACCTCTACCCGTCGGTTCCGGGTCCGTGCTTCGGGATTATCGCTGCCATCCGGGTTCTTGTTGGGAGCGATGGGTTTAAGTTCACCAAACCCTTTGAGAGACAGGCGTTCTTTGCGCACTCCGGTGAAAACCAGTCCACGGCCAACACTCCGGGCGCGACGCTTGGAAAGATCCAGATTGTAAGCAGGATAGCCAATGGAATCGGTGTGGCCTTCAACGGCAATGGTTCGGGCTTCGACCTTGGGATCGTTCACAACATCCGCGATTTTGTGCATTTTGGCTTTGGCTGCTGGTTTCAAACGGTCGCTGTCGAAATCAAAGAGCAGCACCTCTGGAAAAATGATCTCAACACCCCGCTCGATTTCCCTGACCTCCAATTCCATTTTTTCAATTTCTTCAACCATTTTCTGGTTTTGCTTTGATTGGTCAGAGGTGGCACACCCGGTAAGAATCAACAACCCGCTTAACAGCCAGATAATCTTATTTTTCATTTGATACTCCTCCCCAAAAAAACAAGCGACCCATTCAATGTTCATTAAAAATGGATGCATCTTGAAAAAACTAAATTGTAACGTCAGAGTCAAAATTGCAACTTTGCAAAATCATCCAATTGTTTTTTAAATGCCACATTTCTTCCGCACATGATTGAACAGATTTTTGCGCAGGATACAAATCGTTTCAAGCCCGAATTTGAATTTTGCTGGGGGGGTCAGGAGAAACTTTTATAGGTAATCCGGGCTGGCATATAATGGATACATGTTATGAATTAAATCCGATGCTGTCCAGAGTAAATAGAGAGAACGGATAAAAACGAGAGGGGGATGGACAGCTTAAGACATTAATGTTTGAAATTGTACCTTGACGTCGAAGTAAAGAAATTTTTGATTCCCCTTAATTTAGAAAATAATTTTGAAAAACTATATAAAAACAAGTTGTTAAACAATTTTGTTCAAAATTTTCACGCCATAAAAAATGAACAAACAGCCCCGATGTCGGGTTCCATCTGGCGCAAACGCATTCCGCTTCTTCCTTTTCGGAACAAGCCGTCCTTTTCGACTCCCGGCTTCTTAACAAGATTCAAATTATATTATAACGACGGAATTCCATAGCCCTTTTTACCCGGCGGGTGGCCATCTCCACCGCTGCCTGGCGGGGAGTAATCCTGCGACTTTTGGCATCTTCCAGAATTTCCTGGGTATTGCGCCGGATTTTTTCTTCAATGGCCTGAAACGCTTCCTTTTCACCTAATCCCTTGTATTCCGTGGCGGCACAGATGACGCCGCCGGCGTTGGCGATAAAGTCCGGAATGCAAAGAACCCCCCGCTCATCCAGGATTTTTTCAGCGCCATGGGAAATGGCGATATTGGCGCCCTGAACCACCAGTTTGGTTTTCAGGCGGTCGACGTTCTTTTCATGAATGACGTCGGGACGGGCCGCAGGAATCCAGATGTCGCACTCGATATCGAGGATTTCCTCGGCCGCCAGGCTCTTGCCGTCGGGAAAATCCTTGACGCTTTTCCCTTCCTGTTTAAGCTGGTAAAGGGCGTTAAGGTTGAGGCCCTGTGGATGATGGACGGCGCCTCGCGAGTCGGCCACGCCAATGAGCAGAGCTCCCTTGCGCGTCAGGAAACGGGCGGCGTGATAGCCGACTGCGCCGAAGCCCTGGATGACCAAACGCGCTCCTTCGAGCTTGAAATCGCAATAGCGGAGGGCGACATCGGTAGCGTGGCGGAGACCGAAGCCGGTGGCCCCGACCTCATCCAGAGGGATGCCCCCCACTTCCCGGGGGAGTCCGACGACGCGGCCGACTTCGTCATGAATCCAGGCCATACATTCCTCGTTGGTCCCCATGTCCGGTGCGTAAATATACTCCTCGTCTTTGCGCAGGGCATAGGCGAGCGCTCGGATCAACGGTTCTTTCTGTTCTTTCGGCATGCGCGGATCACCAACCACAACGACCTTGCCCCCGCCGTGGGGCAGATCGGCGGCAGCGTTTTTCAGGGTCATGGCCCGGGCGAGGCGGAAACACTCCTCCGTGGTTACATCCGGCGCCATACGGATACCGCCGATAGATGGTCCTCGGGCCACGTTGTCGACCACAAGAATGCCCTTGAGGTTAACCTGCGGTTCGTAAACATGGATAATTTTGGCGGGACCCAGATCGTCCGAGAATCTGAAAATATTTTCCATGGTATCCTCCCTTGCTGATGACGAAATCCGGAAAAATAGATCAAGGGGAGAAAAGGAAAACTAATCCCTTTCTAATAAGAAGTTTACCCCAAACCAGGTTGCTTACCAGCGGTCTGCCGGGAGATAATTGAAAGAGATTTTTTTTTGTTCTACTCGGAACCGTTTTTAGATTTGGCCGGTGCCGGAAGCGGTGCGGGAGGTTCCGGTCCGAGCAGAATCGCCAGCCAGCGGGTGTCTTCGCGGCTCTCCAGGGCGATTTTAAGGGTCATGGTGAGTGGAACGGAAAGAAGCATCCCTATTGGCCCGAAGACCCAGCCCCAGAACACCAGGGAGAGAAAAACGATGAGGGTGGAAAGTCCCAGCCCCCGTCCCATGTAGCGGGGCTCGATGACATTTCCGACGAGGATATTAACGACGGTGTAGGCGATCACCAGGATAAGCATTTTGCCGACTCCGAACTGGATAAAAGCAAGCAGAACCGGGGGGATGGCCGCAATAATGGAGCCGATACTGGGGACAAAGTTGAGAAGAAAGGCGAGAATTCCCCAGAGGATGGGGTAGTCGACGCCGATGAATTTCAGGAGCAGGGTGACGGCTATGCCGGTGCCGAAGCTGCTAACGGTTTTTATAGCCATGTAGCGGTTGAGGCTGGCGGTGAAATCATGCAGCTTGGAATCGTCGACATGCCCAAAAGCCATTTTGAGTTTGGCCGGAATGCTCGAAGCTTCAAAAAGAATGAATATCATTGTCAGAACGATAAAAAAGGTGTTGGTCAGGACGCTCCCCAGGCTTGCCAGGACATTGGCGGTCAGTCTCATGGCCGCTCCGGGATCGATATAACTGAGGATGGACTGGGCGGAGAATTCGATACCGTATTTATTCAGCAGGGAAACGAGGTTGGTCGTTTCTTCAGTGAGCCTTTGCTGATAAAAGGGGAGATTCGAGGAGAAATCGTTGATAGAGGTGCCGATCAGAGTGACCAGAGCCACTTCCAGACCGAGAATTGCAAAGGTCACGCCCAGCACCGAAAGGATGGTCGGTATCCCTTTGCGTTGCAGCCAGAAAACCGAAGGTGCGCAGATGACGGCAATAAAAACCGAGAGGAGAAAAGGGATGAGCAGTGATTCGGCTGCCCGCATGCCGGCCACCACCACCACAAAAGCCGCTGTCGTGATCAAATAATTCATTTTCTGCATATCGTTTCAGGGGTTCCTGATTATCTCGTTTTTATCGTACAGGCCTGTTTCCCCCAAAGGCCCGTACGCTATCTTGTGCAATCTTTCCTCCAGTTTACCTCAAAGCTTCGGAATTAAAAATCAATAATATCCAGAATTTTGTTGGTATCGGTGTGTTCAGTCGTAAAATATTGATTTTTCCTTGTCGGCCGTTAGGGTCTGATAGTATTCTAAAAGTCTGTCGAGCCTGGGGCATCGTAAAGTGAAAAGGGGAAATTGATCCCCGCTTGGCGGTTTCGTAGTAGCTTTGTTCCAACGTTTGACAGGTTGTTAAGTAGATATTATTTCTTCCCTTTTTCCTTTTGTGTGGTAACCGTGGCGGAAAAGATTCTCGTTGTTGATGATGAAAAGATGATTCTTGACCTGACTTCGCTGGTTCTCGAATCTCGGGGATACCAGGCGATTCGAGCTCAGAACGGGAAAACTGCGCTTAAGCTTGTGGAGGAGGAAAGACCGTCGCTCGTTCTTCTTGATTACATGCTGCCGGGCATGGATGGAATGACCGTTCTGCGCAAAATCCGGAGCAAGTTTCCGGAGACTTATGTGGTGATGCTGACCGGAAAGGGGAGCGAGGAAGTTGCCGTGGAGCTTATGAAGGCCGGCGCTTCGGATTATATTCTCAAGCCTTTCAAGAGCGGCAATCTATTGGAGCGGATCGGAAATGTCCTGAGGATACGGCGTATCGAATTGAACAACCTGGAACTTCGCCAGGAAAAGGAACGGCTCCTCCAGGAAATCGAAAAGTGGAATCTGGAGTTGGAAAAGCGTATCGAGGAAAAAACCCGGGATCTGGAAAACGCCCACAAGGAAATTTTTCAGGCTGAAAAGATGGCGGCGCTGGGCCACCTTATTGCCGGCATGGCCCATGAAATTCGCAACCCCTTGAACTCGGTCAGCCTTTTTGTTCAGGTTTTGAAGCCGAGCCTGGAAGACAATCCGGAGGATGCCGAGTGTCTTGACAAGATTCTCCAGGAGATCGATCGCATCGATGCTATTCTGATCAAGCTTCTGGCCACCAGCAAGCGTTCTCAGTTTTCCCCGGAAAAGGTTTCCGTGGCGGAGATTATTGACAATGTGCTGGAGGGGCTGGATGAGAATCTTAAAACGAACAAAATTCTGGTGGAGAAGGATATCCAGACTATACCCCCCGAAATTCTGGCTGACCCCAGTGAAATTGAGCAGATTTTTTCCAACCTGTTTGTCAATTCGATTTTTGAAATGGCCGAAGGGGGCAGACTTGAAATAAAGCTTTGCCACGATGACAAGAGAATCAATATTATGGTAGCAGACACCGGCAGGGGGATTCCTCCGGAAAATATCAGCAAGGTGTTTGATCCATTTTTTACCACCAAGGAGAAGGGGACCGGTTTCGGACTGTCGGTGGTTCTGAGAATTGTCAAATCTTATGGTGGACAGATATGGATTGGAAGCCGAGCCGAGACGGGTGCGGTCTTTCATATTCAGCTCCCTTTGAAAAAAGAGGGGGAAGAGAGTCTTTTCGCAAGTTAATTCCGGTGATGTGATCTTTTCCAAGGAGTCTTTCTGACTTGGAAAATCGTCACGAGAAAATGTGAAATTGAGGACAGATTTTCGCAAATTTGAGAGCGAATAGCGGGATTATTTGTCGAAAATTTGTGGAAATATGGCCTGATTTACCTTTTTTGTAGTCGATTCATGCCTAAGTTCGACAGACTCCTCATTGGGTGCCCATGACACTTCGCCTCAGCCAGGTTTCGCTCGGTCTGGAAGAAGATGAAAACAGGCTTCTGGAGAAGGTAGCCAAACTGATTGATGTCCGTCCTGGCGATATCAGCGGGCTGCAGGTGGTGCGCAAAGGGATCGACGCGCGCCGCAAGTCGAGGATTATCAGAGTTTTCACCGTCGATTTTGAGGTCGCCGACGAAGATCGATTGCTGGGGCGTTGGAAAGACAATAAAAACTTACGGCAAGCCCCACGCTATAGTCCCCCGGAAATAATCCGCATCAGTCGCAAACACCGGGTGCTGGTGGTCGGAATGGGCCCGGCGGGACTCTTCGCGGCCCTGAGGCTCGCCCGGTGTGGGGCCGAGGTGATCCTGATCGAGCGTGGTCGCGAGCTGGAGAAGAGATGCCGCGACGTCAACCTGTTGTGGGAGAAGGGCTCTCTTGATCCTGAGAGCAATCCCCAGTTTGGAGAAGGGGGTGCGGGCACTTTTTCCGACGGCAAGCTGACGACCCGGATCAATGACTCCCGGGTTAGCGAGATTTTGCAGAACCTCGTGGCGTGCGGAGCTCCCGAAGATATTCTCGTGGAAGCCAAACCCCACGTCGGGACCGACCGGCTGCGTCAGGTGCTGGTCAACTTCCGGAAACGGCTCCTTGACCTGGGTGTGGATATTCGTTTCCAAACCCGGCTGACCGGGTTTTCGACCTACAAAGGGCGGATAGGCGGCGGCATCCTTAATGGCTGCGAGGAATGCGCCTGCTCGTCGCTGGTGCTGGCCCCCGGCCACAGCGCCCGGGATACCTACCGGATGCTGCATGAAAAAGGGGTCGCTCTGGAGAGCAAAGCCTTTGCCGTCGGTCTGCGGGTGGAACATCCGGCGGCTTTGATTAACACAATCCAGTGGGGTCATGCGGATCATCCTCGCCTGCCGGTCGCCGATTATCGATTGAGCTATAATAATCCGGTTTCGGGGCGGGGCACATACTCTTTCTGCATGTGTCCCGGCGGAGCGGTGATCGTTGCTTCCTCGGAACCTGGCGGCCTGGTGGTCAACGGTATGAGCCGGTTGGAGCGGGACGGTGCGTTTTCCAACAGCGCCCTGGTGGTTTCCGTTCAGCGTGGTGATTTTGATGGTGAGGACCCCCTTGCCGGGGTTCGCTTCCAGCGCCGCTGGGAGGAAAAAGCTTTTCAGGCTGGAGGGGGGAATTATTTCGTCCCGGCCCAGAATCTGTTGCGGTTTATGGGAAAAGGGGATGGTACTCTTCGTTCCAGCGCCCGTCCCGGTATCTGCGAAGCGGATCTGGCCGAGATACTCCCTCCCTTTGTGGTTGAGGAACTGCGCGAGGCGCTCCCCTGGTTTGATCGCAAGATGCTCGGTTTTGTTTGCGCCGAGGCGACCTTGTCCGGTATTGAAAGCCGGACTTCCGCACCGCTGAGAATATTACGGGGGGAGGACGCTCAGTCGCTCTCCCATCCGGGCCTCTATCCGGCAGGAGAAGGGGCAGGTTACGCCGGGGGCATCGTCAGTTCGGCGGTGGACGGCCTTAACGCTGCGGAATGTATTGCGGTCCAACACAATGGGCGGTGCGAGTCCATCAACAAAAGAGATGGATAATTTCCACTATAAAAACAGGATGATACTGTGAAAAAAACATTTGTTTCGCAAATCCGCGAGAGAGAAACGATTGAAGATGTTTTTCTCGTCCGCGAAAAAATAATGGCTCTGGCCAAGAACGGCAAACCCTATATGACCGTCAAGCTGATGGACCGTAGCGGTGAAGTCGAAGGCCGGATATGGGACCGTGTCGAAGAGTTCGACAGTCTTTTTCAGCGCGATGATTTTCTTCGCATCCGGGGCAAGGCCTCTCTCTATCTGGGCAAGATGCAGGTGGTGGTGCAGGGCCTGGAAGCGGTGCCGGAAGAGGAGGTCGATCTCGGTGAATTTCTTCCTGTGGCGGAACGTTCGAGTGAAGAGCTGACAGCGGCTTTCCGGGAACAGGTCGCCGTTGTGGTGGACCCTGACTATCGAAAACTTCTCGAAGCCTTTTTGCAGGATGAGTCTTTTCTCCGCAAGTTCAGTATGGCACCTGCTGCCAAGACTATGCACCATGCCTACCTCGGCGGTCTTCTGGAACATTCCCTGGCCGTGGCTGAACTGGCTGGCGAGATCGGTCGGCGCTATACGGGGGTCGATCCTGATCTTCTGATGACCGGTGCTTTGTTGCACGATATCGGCAAGATCGAGGAACTGGCCTATCTGAGAAGTTTCGAATACACGGATGATGGAAAACTCCTGGGTCATATCACGATGGGTGTGGAGATGCTCGACGAAAAGATCCGCGACGTCCAGCCTTTCCCGCGGGAAAAGGCCGCTCTCCTGAAACACCTGATCCTTTCCCACCACGGGCAGTATGAATATGGCTCCCCCAAGCGCCCTAAGGTTCTGGAAGGGGTGATTCTGCATATGCTCGACGATCTTGATGCCAAGATTAACGCCGTTCGCAATCATGTGGAAAGCGATCTGAACGAAGACAATGCCTGGACCGGTTATCATCGCTTGATGGAACGCTATTTTTACAAAGGAAAAACTAATGCCGGCAGCACGGACAGGCGTGTTGAAAAACCTGATAAAACAGAACCGGCGGCACGGCCGACTTCTGTCGCTCGCTCCGAAGGAAAAAACAAACCGCCTGTTGGCCAGAAGGGATTGCGGGTTTCTCTGGGGGAACAGCTCAAAGAGAAAAACCTCAATCTGTTCATGGGCAAGGGCGGGGAAAAGGAATAAATAGATGCTGATTCATACGCTGATGGTAGGGCCTCTTCAGGTGAATTGTTATATTGTCGCTTGTCAGGAAAGCCGGGAAGCCCTGGTGATCGACCCGGGGGATGATGGCGAGAACATCTGGGACCTGATCGTAGCCGAAGGGTACGACCTCAAACGGATTATCAATACCCACGGTCACTTCGACCATATGGGCGGAAATAAATATCTGGTGGATAAGAGCGGCGCTGAACTGCTGATTCACGAGGAAGATCTCGGTCTGGTGAAGAACATGGGTGGTCATGCCGCCATGTTCGGCCTTGAGGTGGAGCAGTCTCCTCTGCCGGACCGGTTTCTCGCCGACGGCGAGGTCCTGAGTATCGGCCGCCTGGAGGCGCGGGTGCTGCATACCCCCGGACACTCGGCGGGGGGGATTTGCCTCCTGATGGGAGATCATCTCTTTTCCGGAGACACTCTTTTTGCCCGTTCTGTGGGACGGACCGACCTGCCCGGCGGGGATTTTGCCACCCTTCTCCATTCCATCCGCCAAAAGCTGCTGGTGCTGCCGGATGAAACCCTGGTTCATCCCGGGCATGGGCCTGACACTTCGATTGGTGAGGAGAGGGTCCTTAACTCTTTCCTCAATTCCGCTGACAGCGATTATTTATAATCCGGATTAGGAAGAATTGTCGATGCTTGAGGGAAAAAGAATTGTCCTGGGAGTGACCGGTGGCATTGCCGTCTACAAGGCCGTGGAACTACTGCGTCTGTGCGTGAAAGCAGGAGCCGAGGTCCACGTGGTTATGACCGCTCATGCCCGGGAATTCGTCACGCCCCTGACTTTTCAGACCCTTTCCGGCAACCCGGTCCACACCGAGCTTTTCGACCTCTACCAGGAAAAGGAGATCGGTCATGTTTCCCTGGCGGATCGCGCCGACCTGTTTGTCGTCGCCCCGGCAACGGCCAACATCATCGGCAAGGTCGCCGGCGGGCTGGCCGATGATCTGCTCTCCACCACGCTCATGGCAACGCGGGCGCCGATCCTTTTTGTCCCCGCCATGAATGTCAACATGTGGGAGAACTCCGTCTTTCAAAGCAACATGAAAAAACTGGAAGACATTGGCTGCCGTTTCATGGAACCGGAAACCGGTGAACTGGCCTGCGGTTACGCGGGAAAGGGAAAATTTCCCGACCCTGAAAAGATCTTTGCGGAAATCGGCCGCACCTTTCATGCCCGTGACCTGGAAGGGGAAACGGTGCTGGTCACCGCCGGTCCGAGTGTTGAAAAAATCGATCCGGTGCGCTTTCTCAGTAATTTTTCCTCGGGCAAGATGGGCTACGCGATTGCCGCAACTGCTCTGCAAAGAGGGGCCAGGGTCATTCTCATATCCGGCCCGACCAGCCTGAAGCCGCCCCGTGGCCTGGATTTCTGTCCGGTCTCCAGCGCCGCGGAAATGCTTGATTCGGTTATGGAGCACCTTTCAGCCGCGACTATCGTCATCAAGGCAGCGGCGGTCGCTGATTTCCGGCCGGCTGCTTTTCAGCACAGCAAGATCAAAAAAGGGGAAGAAGAGAGGTGGCTGGTTGAACTGGAGCGAACACCGGATATCCTCGCGGCGCTTGGAAAAATTAAAGAAACGAGGATCCTCGTCGGATTTGCCGCGGAGACGGAAAACCTCCTCGAAAACGCCCGCCAAAAACTGGAACGCAAAAATCTCGACCTCATGGTCGCCAACGATGTGACCAGTCCAGGGGCGGGTTTTGACTCGGACACCAATGTCGTGACCTTCCTTTTGCCCGATCGGGAGCCCGTCGCGCTCCCCTGTTTGAGTAAGGAGGCGGTGGCCCATCGTCTTCTGGACCAGGTGATCGAAATTCGCGGCAGGCGGGAATAAATTATGTAACTATTCACCTCGTTGGTTGATGGGCTCGCACCGCCCATTTCAAGGGACACATGAACCCATCCCTGGGGCTTGACTGTCGCCATCCAGGCGGCAGACACCCTTTGCATGGACGCCACGAGCCCATTGTGCTGAACAGTTACTAAACTATGAGTGTTCCTGATGTGAGGGTTTGCGGGACCTGTCCTTACTCTTCGGACGAAAGCAGTTCCAGCAATTTGTCGGGCTGGGTAATCCCGTCATGGAGTCTGACCTTCAGCCCCTTGAGTATCTCCAGGGCGTCCCCCGGCGGGAGCTTGCCGTCGAGCCACAGGGTATTGAGGTTGCGGCGGATCATTTTCGCGGCTTTTAGCGCCCTCTCCCCGGACGGATCGGCTTTCCAGTAAGGGCTTTCTTCTTGGTGGCGGAGCACATCCACAGCCGCCTCCCTGGCCATGGTCAGGTATTCCAGCAGGTCCTTTTTCTCAAGTGCCCATTTGGAGGACCTGGAGAGGGAGCGGAGCATTCTCTGCGATTGCTTCAGACGACTGAGAAGCAGGATCGAATTAAATATCTGCTTGTTGGTGCGGAAAGAAAAAAGGGTGTTCGCCAGCACGCCGCGCAGGAGGGAGTCATTCTCCCGGAAATTCTCTTTTGAAAGAGTCTGGGCCAGTTTCCAGATTTCCGGTTTGACCTCCGCCTCGAGGCGCATCTCCCAGTAGGTGTGTTTTGTGATAGTGGTGGTGAAGGTGCGCACGATCTTATAGGGGACGAAGTAGGAATGGCCGATGGTATCCATGGCGAGGTGAGCGAGATAGCCGTAAGCGCATGCCTTCTGGCGGTCGCTTTGCGCAGCGTCGAGGACCTGTTTCCCGACCCGCCAGGAATGACAGTGATCGAGGTAATGGGTGAATTTTTTGCCGATAATAATGTCTGCGCTGATGCATCCGTAGTAAAAGTCGTAAGGATACCGCCCCAGCAGTTCCTGCACAACAGGTGAAAAGAGGCTCAGGTTGGCGAGAATTTCAGAACCGATCTGAAGGTGGACGCCCATTCCCCAAGCCAGGGCCTCAGTGGGGGTTAAAACGAGCAGGGCGATAACAGCCAGAGAAAAAATCATGATCCACCGTGTAGGAAAAAGGAAACAGACTCTCTTAACAGAATAGCTAAGCCGGGTTGCGGTGTAAAGTTGCCATGTCCGATAAATTACGTGAAGAATTGTTAAGTCTGGTGAGCGGTGCCCGCGGGCTGCTGGAAGATATGAAGGACCTCGGGATCGAGGAAATTCTGCTCCCGCCGATGAGGGGGAATCTCTCTGCGGAGCACCTTTATGAGACCGAAGCCATCCGGACGGGACCTGAAACGGTGGCCGAAACACCAGCTGAAACCCTGGAAGACATCCGCCTGGATCTGGGTGATTGCCATCGCTGTCCCCTCTGCAAGGGGCGCAACCGGATCGTTTTCGGAGGTGGAAATCCAACGGCCAGAGTCGTTTTTGTCGGGGAAGCGCCGGGCCGCGAGGAGGACAAGCAGGGAGTTCCTTTTGTCGGGGAGGCCGGACAACTTCTTGATCGCATCCTTTTTGCCATGGGGCTTAAGCGGGAGGATGTCTACATCTGTAATGTCGAAAAATGCCGCCCTCCAGGAAACCGCGATCCGGAGCCTGAGGAAATCGAAGCCTGCGAACCTTTTCTCAAACGCCAACTCGCGGCCATCCATCCCCAGGTTCTTGTGACACTTGGTAAATTCGCCGCCCAGACTCTGCTCAAGGAACGAACGCCCATCGGCCGTCTGCGCGGACACTGGAGGGAATATGAAGGGATTCCCCTCATGCCGACTTTCCATCCTGCTTTTCTGCTTCGTAACCCGACAGCCAAGAGAGAAGTCTGGACCGATATGAAGAAAGTCATGAAAAAACTTCGCGAGGAACCTGCTGGATTTAGGGGATCGTAGCGAGAAATTGATAAATCGAGGACATATTGCTGAAAAATTGAAGATGAAGAGTGGGACTATTTGCCGAAAATTTTCAGCAATATGGACCGATTTCGCAGTAGATTCATTTCTAAGTCCGGCAGGCTCTTTGAACCAGTCTCCTCCCGAATGATCTCATTATGGAATTTTTACGCATAGAAGCTCTTCGCAAGACAAAAAAGGACCACCTGAGAAGGGAAAAAGAGATTCTCAAAGGGATCGACCTGCGAGTCCGGGCCGGGGAAGTGGCTGTTCTGGTCGGCCCCTCCGGAGGGGGTAAGAGCACGCTGTTGCGCCTCATCAACCGTCTTGAAGACCCCACATCCGGGTATATTTTTTTGAAAGAGCGCAATATTCGGGATATAAATCCCGTTGAACTGCGGCGCCGGGTCGCGCTGGTCATGCAGAAACCTTTCATGTTTCCGGGCACGGCCCTGGATAATCTACAGCGCCCTTTCATCTATGCCGGCGAGGAGCCAGCCGGGGAGAGCCAGCCCGATTTTCAGGCCGTTCTGGAGGTCTGCGCGCTGCCGAGGGGTTTGCTGGGGCAGGACGCCCGTTCCCTCTCCATCGGCCAGCAGCAGCGGGTAAGCCTGGCCCGGAGTCTGCTCTGCAGCCCGGAACTTCTTCTCATCGATGAAACCATCAGTACCCTTGACCGCCCGACTGGCGAAAGGGTTGCCTCTTCCCTGAGAGAACTCTGCCGCGAAAAAGGGTTGACGATTCTGATGGTGAGCCACGACCTCCCCCTGGCGGAGAAGATCGCCAGCCATGGAATTTTTCTGGAAGATGGCGAGGTTCTGGAGCAAGGGCCGCCAGCGGCCTTTTTTGGAGCGCCCCAGAAGGAGCAACTACGGAAATTCCTGACCCAGACTTCTTTTGATTAACCCGGACCAGGGACTACAAATATGGAACCAAAAGCCATCATTGATTTGAGCTTTGTCGATCTGGCCATGGCTTATGGCGTGATTCTTTTCGTCATCGGGCTCTGCCGCTACAGGGAGACCGGACAGGAAAAGGATCTGCTCATCGCCTCTCTGCGCATGGTGGTTCAGCTTCTGGCAGTCGGTTATCTCCTCCATCTGGTTTTCCAGATCGAAAACCCCTGGCCGGTTATTCTCATTCTTGTGGTGATGGTCGGCTTCGCCATCCAGACCGTGGCCTCCCGCGTCAAGGAGAAGATGCCTCGATTTTACCGGATTGTATCGATCTCCATCCTTGTCGGCTGCGGCATCACGACCTTTTTTTTCTGCCAGGTCGTTATCGGCCTGAGTCCCTGGTATGATCCCCGTTACCTGATTCCCTTGGCCGGGATGATTATCGGCAATTCCATGACCGGGGCGAGTCTCGCGGCGGAGCGCCTGGCGTCGGAAATGAAGGAGCGTCGCGACGAGATCGAAACGGCGCTCTGCCTGGGCGCCACATCCAGAATGGCGTCCCGCGAAATTGTGCAGGGCGCCTTCCGTGCAGCGCTGATTCCCTCCATCAACTCCATGGCAGCCATGGGGATCGTGCTTCTCCCCGGCATGATGACCGGTCAGATCCTGTCCGGGACCGAACCTATCATCGCCGTCAAGTACCAGATTGCCATCATGTGCATCATTTCCGGGAGTGTGGCGGTTACCTCACTGTTGATTCTTACCCAGGGAAGTCGGGCTTATTTCAGTGCGGCGGAACAGTTGGTGGAGAACCAAGCAAGAGTGCTGAAAAAATCTTGATAGGCTTCTTTGTGTCAATCGTAATGGCTCTTTTAGAGGGGGGATGTTTAAAAAAAATGAGACACGCCTTTTTATTGCTGTTGTTGTCCATGTTCTTTGTTCTATCAGGCTGTGTGAGCGTGCCTTCCCCTCAATTCCAATCTTCAGGCATTCAGGCTCCCTATCCCTGGACAGATCAGGATTTCAAAAGCGATCCGGAGAACTTCCAATTTGCTGTTGTCAGCGACCGAAGCGGGCGTATACGGCCCGGCGTTTTCAGAGAGGCCGTAGAAAGGCTGAATCTTCTCCAGCCGGAATTTGTTATCTGCGTGGGTGATCTGATCAGCGGGTACACGACGGAGCAAAGCGTTCTGGATAAGCAGTATGATGAGATGGATGATATCCTCGACGGCCTTGAGATGCGTTTCTTCCGGGTGGCGGGGAATCACGATATCACCAATCCGCTCATGCTTTCTATGTATCGTGAGCGCTATGGAGAGCCTTATTACCATTTCCTCTACAAGAATGTCCTGTTCCTGGTCGTGTCAACCGATGATCCGCCTGATGCTGAAAATCCGAGGGTGGGGAGGATTAGCGAAACCCAGGCCGTGTACATGAAGAAGGTCATCGATAAAAACCGGCATGTCCGCTGGACCTGGGTCTTTATGCACAAGCCCCTGTTTGCGGCGAAAGGAGCAAACCTTGTCGAAGGGTGGGCGGAGATTGAAAATGCCCTGGCCGGCCGTCCGCACACGGTCATGGCGGGTCACTGGCACAAGTATGGAAAATATTGTAAGCATGGTCATAGCTATATCCACCTGGCGACGACGGGTGGCGGAAGCAAGCTGAGAGGTCTTGAAAAGGGGGAATTCGATCACATCGTCTGGGTCACCATGACCGTTGAGGGACCCCGGATAACGAATCTCATGCTGGATGGCATCCATGATGAAAATGTGAAGCTGGCGGAATGATCAGAGTTCTTTAAAGGCCGCCAAGGCCCGTTTCCGGGACAGTTGTAAATCCACTATTGGGGCTGGGTAATCTTCCCCTAGCGTGATACCGGCATGTACTAAGACTTCTCCGGGTGCCTGCCAGGGGCTGTGTAAGTATTTATTTGGCAGTTTTGAAATTTCCGGAACGTATTTTCGCACATAAACGCCCTCTGAATCGAACTTCTGTCCCTGTGTCACCGGATTGAATATCCTGAAAAATGGTGCCGCATCGGCCCCGCACCCGGCAATCCATTGCCAGCTTGCACTGTTGTTGGCCAGGTCGGCATCAACCAGGGTATCCCAGAACCAGTCTTCTCCGTGGTGCCAATGGAGCAACAGGTTTTTTACCAGAAATGATCCGACGATCATGCGCACCCGGTTGTGCATATAACCCGTTTTCCAAAGTTCCCGCATCCCGGCATCGACAATAGGATAGCCTGTCTGTCCTTTCTGCCAGCATTCCAGAGCCTCATTATCATCGCGCCAGGGGAAGTTATCGAATTTCTTTTGCAGGTTGGTGCGCGGCAGGTCGTGAAAGTGATATAGAAGGCTGTAGGAAAATTCTCTCCAGCCCAGCTCGCGGAGGAAATGCTCACCGTCTCTTTCACACCGGTCGACAATCATTCTGGCTTTGATATCTTGCCAGACCTGCTGCGGTGAGATTTCACCGAAGTGAAGATGGGGCGAAAGGCGCGAGACGTTGTCGCGGGATGGATAATCCCGTCCTTCCTTGTAATTCCTAAGGCCGTTATCGAGGAACTCTTCGAGACATTCCTGTGCCCCTGTTTCACCCGGTTGCCAGCGCTGCACCAATTTCTTATGCCATGGGTTTTCAGGCAAAAGCTGCAGATCCTCCACCAGTAAAACCTTTTTTTCGATCAAGGCTGGATTTTTTGGCGCGGCTTCCGGAAATGCAGTCACCGGTCCTTTGTCCAGGCAGCCCTTCTGGAAAAAAGGGGTAAAAACCTTGTAGGGCGTTCCATCCTTTTTAACTGTTTCAGGCGGTTCAAAAAGCAATGAGGCATTGAAACTTTTGACCTCTATGCCCATTGAGCCCAGGTCTGCCTCTATTACGGCGTCGCCTGCAATCCGCCAGGGTTCATAGCACCGATTCCAGTAGACAGCTTCCGCTCCGCTGTTTCTGACTTGCTCCAAGAGGACGCTCCGGGAATCTCCTCTGGCGAAAGAGAGCTTTCCGCATAGATTCTCGTTGAGTGCGGTCAGGCTGGCATGCAGCCACCAGCGGCTGGCGCCACCCATTTTCCATTCCCCGCTGTTTTCATCATCCAGAATATACAGAGGCAGAATGGGCCTGGCCGACTCATGGGCGGCAATCAGGGCAGGGTTGTCCTTGAGGCGCAGGTCCTGACGAAACCAGATAATGATGGGTGCTGTCCTGTGTTTTTCAGTTTGTGTCATCTTTTTTGTATTCCGTTACCTATTTGAAGATTATAGAGTTCAAAGCCTTTTGCCCTGTTGATTGAATGTCTTTTTAAATGTCGGCTGGCATTGTCGATTCCTTCAGCAATTCCCTTATCTCGGCATCGATCGCCTTGCGGTCGACCAGTTGCTGGAAAAATTTATCCACTGTGCGTCCAGTCGTCAAGCCGAGAAGAGTTCCCAAGACCGACCCACGATGGACATTGTCTCCGCCGGCATTGGTATTTACCAGAAGAGCCTTCTCGAGATCATCGTGATATTTGTGAGCGAGGAAAAGGACGTTTGGCCAGGAATCGCTGATGTAGCAGGCGGTTGAGAACCGGCCGCCGATAATGTCGTCGTTGCGGGTTTGTGCAGTTAATGCCGGCAGGTCGAGGCCGGGGGGCATTATTTGCGCGGCACGGGCAATCAAACCCTGGCCGGAATCCTCATCGGTGCGAAAAAGCAGGCTGTTCAGCAGATCGACATAGGTAGTACAGACCTTCGCAAGGCCTTCATCCGGATGGGTGAGGACCAGGTGTTCCCGGCAGATCTTCTGCACCTCGCCTAAAGGGGTCCCGTGAAGCCGTTTAGCAAACACGATCGGAGCAATGGTCACTAAGCCCCCGATGGATGGCGTGTCGTGGGTAACCGCGCCGCATTGATTTTTCGGTTTACCGTTTTCGAGGTTGGCGAAAAAACCCCGGTGGTATGACTCGGCATAGGTGTCGGGGTGAAAGGGAACATCCGACGTCATGAAGGTGATATAGTCATCCAAAAATTTTTCTTTGCAATAGTGCAGGCCGGTTGCCAGCATTGCCCGCATGACAACCCGTGCACAGTGGGAATTCAGGGTGTTTTCTCCGGCCTGCATCTGCCGGTGATAGTGCTGATTCGGCTGTCCCCAGTATTCTCTTTTGCCTTTCAGAATCACTTCACCGACAATTTCCCGCCGTGTTTCGGAGGCCGTTTGCGTACCGCGACCGCCTCCAGCCGTTGAGTGCAGGGGCATGATGGACGAGGGGTGATAGTTCGGTGCCGCTTCCAGTTTTTGAACCCCGCCGGGAAATGCTTTTTGTATGTCCTGCGGATTGTAGAACCAGTGCACCGGCATAGCCAGAGAATCGGCAACAAACAGGGATTTGAGTGCTGAAATTGCCCTGTTAATCACCTGTTCATGTTGTGAAGTGGGTGCGCTCATTATAGACTCTTATCTTTTCGAAAAGCCGAAATGCTGAGTTTTTGGAGATCCTTGTCCCTTGGTTTAAAAATATTTTCCAAATAAACAAATGTCCCGAAGCCTTCCCAACGAATATCGGGATTTTACCTCTATCCAATTCCGTTTCATCCAGGAGAAGGATTCGAAGGTCATGGACACTCTATGTCAGGGCTGTCGCTGCCAATGAGATCGAGTATTTTTTCAACTTCGAAATAAACCAGAAACTTCGGCCCCCTGGCTTCGTCCTCCTGGGGGCTCAAACAATGCCGGGTCATTTTTCCGATCAATTCCTCATCCGTGTTTTTCTTGAGTTTTTTGAGAAAAGACCGAACCCCTTTGCACCCGCCCCTTTTTTCCATGAAAAGATAGGCCGCATAAGGATTTTCCGACAGATTATGATGGGTCAGGCGGTCCCGCATAATAAAAGCGACGGTCCCATCGTCCATAATATGAGGCCTCGCATAGATCGCTGTGTTGACCTTGCCGTTGCCATCCGCTGTCGACAACACGCCAAACCCGCTGGCGCCAAAATAATCTTCCAGGCGCATAATTAATTTCCTCAGTTGTTTGAAGGTACCCTAATCTTATCTGGCGAAGGTTGATTTATTGGACTATTCCTTGACGGGCAAGGGAAGATCTCAGAGTTTCAATTCTCCGCCGATTGACACCAAAATCTGAATATCCCAAGCGGGAAGCAGAGCGAACAGCAATAATTCCCCGATCGGGACGAAGGTTAAGTTCAAGGTCATCTACGAAGCCAAATACAGCACTTCGACATTCAGCATGAAGATAATCCGGCCTCTCGCTGACAATTTGAGTACGGGGGAGCTTTGATAGCAGTTCCCTGACCGCTTGCCAGGCTTCTTTGGCAGGCACAGCTAGTTGAAAGGATTTTACGTAGTGCGCGTTGTCCTGGGAATCACTGGAAACGCAGTTGGGTGAAGACGGACATGGCGTCAATCCAGAGTCAGATGTTCCAAGGTTTGATGGCCTGTTGCCTGAGCAGGATACCAGAGCAATTCCGAGAAGAAGGAGCAAGAGTCCAAGGTATGCAGCTTTGAGAGTTAACATAAGGAATATCTTCTTTCTAAATCAGTAGGATATTGTTTTCAGTTTGAAAAACCTTGAATTAATTATCTTTTTTGAGCAGGTGGGCAATCCGTTGACCTGCAAGCTTACAGACAACAAGGCCATCCCCGGTAGTTTGTGAACCATTTAAAGCCTATCCTGCTTCGCATAATCTTCAAGCAAAGGTATACTGAAAAATAAGGAGGAATGGAGATTGTGAAAATGATCGGCTATTTTGTCGTTGGAATTTTTGGGCTTATTCTAGTCTGGATGGGGGTAAGTGTCCTGACCGAGCGGGGAGTCAAGGAGCCATCCTACGTTCTGGAGCGGGCGATGAATGGCTACGAAATTCGGCGCTACGAACCCTACCTGGTCGCTGAAGTAGAGGTCCCGGCAACCACCGAAGACCCATTGGGCGTCGGCTTCCGAACGCTGTTCAAGTATATCGATGGGGCCAACAAGGGAAGGCGAAAGATCGACATGACCTCCCCTGTGTTGAGGCAGGAGCCGAAAGCGAATAAAATCCCCATGACCAAGCCAGTGTTTGGCCGGAAGGAACAGGGCGCAACCAAGGTGGGCTTTGTGCTCCCGGAAGGCTTTACGCTGGAAACAGCGCCGTTGCCCGAGAGCCAAGATGTCCGAATTCGAGAGACTCCGGCCAGGCGAGTTGCCGTAATCACTTTCTCCGGCTATGCCACCAAAACCCTGATGGATGAAAAGCGCAAGGAATTGTCTTCTCTGTTGAACCGCGACGGGCTCCAGCCAGTGGGGGCGTATTTGATGGCCTACTACAATCCCCCTTGGACGCCACCCTTTATGCGGCGCAACGAGGTGATGGTCGCTATTGAATAAAAAGCGCGATTCATATCCGAATGATCATTTTTTGGTTCAAATCGAGCCTCATGACTGCCCAAAGCACTCAATCTGTTTCAATGGTGCCTAAAACCGAGAACTCGCCGGATTCGGATCGATGAACAATAACCAGTTCCCCGGACGCTGGATAGATGTTGGTCAAAGCGCTGATGTTGACTTGATGGGTGACCAACACGAGGGGCTGATCGAGGTCTTGCCCTGCGATCCATTCTTTAAGTATTTGAGTTTGTGAATCGCGACGTTTGTAGGCCCTGTAAAAGGAGTCTAAAGCGGGTAGCTCCTGAACCGGTCCGATGCCAAGCAATTTCGCGGTTTCAAGGCAGCGGCACCATTGGCTGGAAAAAACCCGTGCTTGGGAAATCCTGTTTGCCCGGAATCGCTCACCTATTTTTTCAGCCTGACTTTGTCCTTCATAGGAGAGGTTCCTTTGTGTGGTGCATTTGCCCAGCTCAAACCAGGGAGGGTCCCCCATCCCGGGGGCTATGGCGTGACGCAACAAAGCAAAGTGTTTTCCTGAACGGAGGGCTTTCCAAAGTGCTGCTTCACTCTCTGAAAAAACCCCTGATGGGCTTAAAATGGGGCAGATAACTGCCAGCAACAAAGCAATCGCAACCAATTTTAGAGATTGAAACGAATAACCTTTTCTGAAGCCTTGTATCTTAGAAACTGCAAGGTATTGAATTAATGGGCCAACTTTCCTCATGTCTATCCTCTAACACCGAAGAATAGAAAAAGATAGGGACTTGCGGGGGCGTGCAATTGGCGGCTGCGAAAACCTTTTCTTGGTTAATCCTGTCTAGGTGCAAAGTGTTGAGCGGCCACCATCAGCGCTGATGATCTGTCCCGTGATCCAGTCTGCTTTCGGAGAGAGCAGAAAGGCGGTGAGCTCAGCAACATCATCAGGTGTGCCCAGCCGCTTTAAGGCATGCATCTCGGCAATGGCGGCGGCAGTTTTTTCGTTTGATAGAATGTTCGCGGAAAGCTGTGTGCGGGTGAGGGAAGGAGCGATGGCATTAACGCGCACTTTTGGAGCCAGTTCAGCCGCGAGAGAAAGGGTCAAACCGCTCACCGCGCCTTTGGCCATACTCATCGAGGCATGAAAGGTGAACCCCTGAAGAGCCGCCACGCTGGAAAAAAGGACCACAGAGGCAACCCCTTCACTCTTTTTGAGTGCCGGCAGAGCCGTCCGGACAGCGAATGCCGCACCCATGGCATTGACCCGGAAATCATTCAAGAAATCGGTTTCAGTGAGGCGCTGAAGACTGCGTAAATTGATGGTGCCCACAGCATAGACAAGACTATCCAGCCTGTCTCCGGCATCTTGGGCTACCCGGGAGAAAAAGCCTTCATCGTTGACGTCCCCCAGGGTGTATGTGACTTCGAGTTCCGCCGCAATGCCGGCCAACTTCTCTTCACTCCGCCCTGTCAGGTGGAGATCATAGCCTCGTGACCGAAGGATTCTGCCGGTTGCCGAACCGATGTCGCCGGAGCCGCCGTAAATCAATACTTTGCCTGACATGATAACCTCGTTCTGCTCTTATAAGCATCTCGACTTTTTATGGTTTTCAAAGACTGTGGAGACTCCTCGTACCTCATTTAACCGCGACGTAAAGAAATCCCAAGGGCATTGGTCAACTTTCGTAAAATCAATTTTTTCCGGAGTGTCGCAAATACGGTCGCTTTATGGATTCTCATGATACGGCAGCGACTATCGAAGAAAGTATGAGTAGAGAGCAAGCAGGGAGGGACTTTTTTAATGGATCTTTCACCTTGAAATGCATCAAAACTGCACCCAGCATCAAAATGACCATCCCTAATGCGGCGGGCTTCGTTAAAACCGGAAGCCATATGCCGGCTATAAGCATGGTAGCAAGAAGGAGTTTAAAAAAACCTATCAATTTCATGAACCATTCAGGAAGGCCATAAACGGCAAACTCTTCCCTCATGTTTTTGGCCATTCCCCCCCGCCAGCTAGTTGATTTCGAAAATCGCAATATCCAGACATTATAAATACCAAGGGCAATGATGCTTTGACAGATAACAGCTAAAGATTCCAATTTATTAATTTCCTTATTTTTTTTAATGGGCCCCACTTTGCCAGGGAAAGTCCTTTTTCCCCCTGCCTCTTAAATAAGCGGTTCATCAGACTTTCATTATTTTCTTTTTAAAATTATAGAACCATTAATTGAAGAAACAAGCTTCAGTCCTCCTACAGCGGATAAAGCTTTCACTTCATTGCGGTCTTTATTCTTTTTGCGGAAAAGCGGATTGTTCCGCTGCCCATCTCAATGTGGCTTTGGATGCTCGCCTGGTAGTTTTCAAGGTGAGGATAAATAAAGGCCTGGACATTCTGAAGATTTCGAAGGTTCGCTTCCAATTCAAATCCCCTTTTCCTTAGCAGCCGGATGACCTTGATGGAATAGGCCCAGGCATCCCTTTCAACCCACATGTAGTCCTTTAGAGCTTCCACAAAGGCGTGGCTTTTGAAAAAAAACTTCTGTCCGCTGCGTGCCGTGAAAGTGATGCTTTTGTCTGACGGGAGCTGACCCTTGTTAACGATGCTGTTGGTATCCAGCGCTATGCCCCTTTCTCCAAGCCTGTCTCTGGCATTGCCGATGAAACAGGAAAGATTTTCGTCCGAGATGGTCTGCCGTTTGTGTTCCTCCATCCTGGCACCCAGTTTATTGAGATGGTGGGAGAGAAAAGTATAAAGCTTACTGAACTCATTTTCTGCCGTCATTCCCTGAAAGGCAAACTGCCAGGAGTGGACGATTTCATGAAAAAGAATAAGAAGTGAACCTGCTGCAGTGAGATCCCCGTAGGCGATTCTGCCGACTTCGCGGTTAAAGTAGAAATCCCCCTCAACGTCAGCGCCTTGGTACGCTTTCAGGTTGACAGGAAAAAATTCGGATTTCAGGCGGCGCTGCCGGCGGTCGAATTCGACTTTCAATTTGAGCAGTTGGGACGGAGAAAAAGAGCATCCGACAGGGAGGAACCGATTAAGATCAAGGGTTCGTCCCGTTTCAATTTCCACAACGGCCAGTCTGGATTGAGGTAGGCTCCTTTTCTCACCGAGAAAGTTTTCCACCGCTTCTTCAATCATGAAACGGCCGTCAGCCCCTTTCAGGCGACGATAGGCTAGCTGCCGGGTGCCCTTGGGGGTTTCTTCTTCGAGGACATCCGAATGTATCGCCTCCACACCAGAAGCTAAATCCTTGGTTCCAGATTTGCTGAAAATTTCCGCCTTCAGAATGTTGAGTGGGGGCAGATCTTTCTCGGGATAAATATTCCCGGCCGGAAGAAAAGCAGATGCCGGTGGATTGACTGGCTTTGAACTCGGTCCCCCACCCGCGTTGTTTTCCAGAGCTGCTAAAATATGCTTTATGCGGTTTTTTCTTTGTTTTTTGTCCATATTTTCAACCTTTCCATAAGATAAAGACTCTAACAGAATTATATCATTACTTATTTGGTCAGAAATATGGGCAAGAAAAAAATCAGGAAATAATGGCATGTCAAAAAAAATGAAAATATTGATCTTGTACACCAACACCGCTCTGGCATACTTTGGTGCAAAATGAGGTCTCACCCCACATAAGGAAAATTTATTTTTATGAGAAGTTGTTTTTCTCCAATCAATTTATTTCATTGGAGTGCAAATGAAGGAATTTCTAAAAAGATTTGAAGACTTGGTAATCAAGTCCCTGATTGCCATGATGGTCGTGGTGGTTCTAATTTCCACCTTGGAACTGGGCTGGATTATCATAAAGGACATGATCAACCCGCCGATATTTTTCCTGGAAATTTCGGAGCTCAAGGAGATTTTCGGTTTTTTCCTCCTGATCGTCATAGGGGTGGAGCTCCTGGAGACCATCAAAGCCTATCTCGACAGCCGGGTGATTCACGTGGAAATCGTACTGGAGGTCGCCCTTATTGCCATCGCCCGTAAGGTCATTATCCTTGATATGGATAAGTATCCCGGCAGCCCCATTATGGGTATCGCTGCGCTGATCCTAGCACTCGTTATCGCTTTTTTTGTGGTCAAAAGGATTTTCAAAGACCGAAAATCTACTTCCGGCGGATCTCCCGATTGATTTTGCGGGCGCGCTTCAATCAACACCCGCCCGGGAAATCTTTTTTCGCCAAAACAGCTTTTCAAAACTGACTGCCACATAGACGACAGCCGCCACCAGGATGATTCTTACCCAGGCTCCGGCGCTGATGGGCGCCGTGTGGAAAACCCAGTTCATGCCCGGCAGATAGGTGAAAAAAAGCTGCAGAATGAGCATAGTGACCACCCCTACCCACACCCAGATATTTGAGAAAAGGCCTATCTCCAGCACGGATCGGGTTAGCGAGCGGCACTTGAAGAGGTAGAAGGTCTGGACCATAACGAAAACATTGACGGCCACCGTGCGGGCCGTCTCTTCGCTGTGTCCGGCAATCAGTTCCCATTCGAAAAGTCCGAAGGAACCGGCCACCAGAAGGCTACCCACGATGAGAATTCTTCCGATCAGTTCCCGTGTCAAAAGGGGTGTTTGGGGATCGCGTGGGGCACGCTGCATGATTCCGGGCTCCTTTGGTTCGAAAGCAAGCATGAGGCCGAGGAGAACAGCCGTCACCATGTTCAACCACAGAATCTGCACCGGGAGAATCGGCAGGGTGACTCCCGCCGCCACGGCGACAAGGATGACCGCTCCCTGACCAACGTTAGTCGGCAGAATCCAGACGATGAATTTGGTGAGATTGTCGAACACGCCGCGGCCTTCTTCCACGGCCGCCTCGATGGTGGCAAAATTGTCGTCGGTCAGCACCATATCGGCCGCCTCTTTGGCCACGTCGGTTCCGGTGATCCCCATGGCCACCCCGATGTCGGCCTTTTTCAGCGCTGGGGCATCGTTGACCCCATCGCCGGTCATGGCCACGACATGCCCCCGCGCTTGGATGGCCTCCACAAGGCGCAGTTTCTGCTCCGGTGATACACGGGCGAAAACGGCGCTTCGATCTACAAGCTCAATCAATTCTTCGTCGGAAATGCTGCTCAGAGTTTTGCCGGTTACGGAAGTTGTTTCGATGTTCTCCCCTTCGACACTGGTGAAGAGTCCTATATGCTTTGCAATAGCTGACGCGGTTACAGCATGATCCCCGGTGATCATCTTGACGCGGATACCTGCATCATGGCAGGTCTTTACAGCAGCCACCGCCTCAGCCCGAGGGGGATCAATCATTCCCTGAAGTCCCAGAAAGGTCAATCCCGAGGCTATATCTTCATGATCCAGATGTTTTTTCCCCACCTGACCCTCACCTTTCGCGAAGGCAAGAACACGCAGCCCCTTAGACGCCATGCGATCCATTTTCTCAATAATTCCAGAAGATTCCAGCTCAATCGAGCGATTGGCAGGGTCTATCGCGGCAGAGCATCTTTCCAGAATCACCTCCACCGCTCCTTTCAAATAGATCAACGGAGGATTTCCGTCACCTTGGTCATTCATGGTCGCCATGTACTGGTGATGGGATTCAAAAGGAATGACATCGAGTCGCGGAAACTTCTGATGGCTTTCTTCGATGTTCATGCCCCCTTTGATGGCGGCCACCAGCAAAGCTCCTTCGGTGGGATCGCCCTGGATTCCCCAGCGGCCCTCCTTCTCTTTCAGCAGGCTGTCGTTGCACAAGAGGCCGGCCAGCAGACATTCTTGCAAGGTCGGCTTTTCTCCAAGTTCTTCTGTACTGTTTTCTGCCCTTATGACGCCCTTTGGCTGGTAGCCGACGCCGGAAACATCGAAACTCTCGCTTCCTGCAAAAATTTTCTGAACCGTCATCTGGTTTTCAGTCAGGGTCCCGGTTTTATCGGAGCAGATTACGGTTGTGCTTCCCAGGGTTTCAACGGCTGGAAGCTTGCGGATGACCGCTCGGTTTTTGGCCATACGAGAAACGCCAATTCCCAGGGTAATGGTCAACACTGCCGGCAATCCTTCCGGAATTGTGGCCACAGCCAGGGAAACAGCCGCCATAAAGACATCCCCAGCGGCCATTCCCTGTAACAGTCCGATAACGAAGGTCAGACCGGAAAGACCCAGGATGACGTAGAGGAGAAGGTGGCTGAAACGGGCGATTTTGCGTGTCAACGGGGTTTCAAGAACGTTGGTGGCGGCGATGAGTTCGGAAATGCGGCCCACTTCCGTATGGTTGCCAGTGGCCACCACCACCCCGGTTGCCTGGCCGAAAGTGACCAGAGTGGAGGCGTAGGCCATATTCAGGCGGTCGGCCAGAACCGTATCGTGAGGAAGAATCCCGGTTTTTTTACGGGCAGAAAGGGATTCGCCGGTCAATACCGATTCGTCCACCTGTAACTCTTTGCTTTGAAAAAGCCGCAGATCGGCAGGCACCTTGTCTCCCGACTGGAGAAGGACAACATCCCCGGGGACTATTTCGGGGGAGGGGATGCGGCGTTTTTCCCCGGAGCGCAACACCGTCGCTTCGGCGGTCATGGTTCTGGCGAGAGCCTCGATGGCTTTGATGGCTTTGGATTCCTGAAGGAAACCGATGACGGCATTGAGGATAATGACCGCAAAAATGACCCCGGAGTCCACCCATTCATGGAGAACGGCAGTCACGATACCTGCCACGATCAGAATGTAGATCAGCGGTTGGTGAAATTGGAGAAAAAAACGCTGCAAAAGGCTTTTTTCTTTTTTCCCGGTGATCATGTTTGGTCCGACACGCTCCTGACGACGTTCCACCTCGAACAGATCCAGGCCCTTGTCCAGGCTTGTTTCAAGTATGTCCAATGCCTCCTCGTCAGAAATATAATGCCAGTGTTTGCCCAATAGAACTTCCATGATAAGCCTCCAGGAAATAAGTCAAGAAAAATCCTACTCTTGAAAAAAATTTATCCCAAAAAAATTTTCTCCAAATTATAACAGAAGAGAATGAACTTGATGGTACTAGCCCGCCGGTATTCGAACAGTTGCACAGGGAAGATGTGGAAACTTTAGAAAATCGGAGGGCATTTAAATTAGCCTTGACGAAACCACTAAGTTGCAAGGTTTTTCTGGTGTGATAAAAGTAAATAAAAACAACTATGCGGGGTAATCCATGAATGCTCTATTTTACTTGAAACTGTACTTACTGACGATCCCGGTTTTTTTTGCCATTGATTTGCTGTGGTTGGGAGTCATTGCGAAAGACCTCTACCAGAAAAATCTGACTCACCTCCTGAGTCCCACGGTCAACTGGCCGGCCGCCTTTCTTTTTTACTTGATGTACATCGTCGGCATTATTCTTTTCGCTGTCAGGCCGGCGCTCATAGCACAATCGTTTGTCAAGGCCGCCGTCTGGGGCGCCCTTTTCGGTTTTTTCACCTATGCGACCTATGATCTGACCAATCTCGCTACCTTAAAAGACTGGCCGCTCAAAATTGTTGTTGTCGACATAGCCTGGGGAACTCTGCTCTGTACTTTGGTGGCTTCCGGCAGCTATCTGATCGGCCGCTGGCTCAGTTGAGGGTTTCTTTGAACCCTTTATACTCTCCCTCTCCATCAGGGAGCCGATCACTCATCCAGAAGAGTGCAGGTGTCAACAGGGTCCAGAAGATGGCTAATGCGGCGATGCTGAAAAACGGATTTTCCCCAAAGGAGGCGGCTCCCAGCCTGACACCTCCCCAATAGGCAAGAGGACCGCCGAACATTCCAAAAATTGCGGCAAGAAGATAGCGGCCTGATAGCCAATGCAGGGCATAGCGAAAGAGGGTGGCGAACTGGGCCCAGATCACGAAAACCCAGAGCGGCAGCCAGAGTGTCCAGGAAGGATCGGTTTTGAAGGTAAAGACGCCGAGCTCCTGCTGGATGCTGTCTATTGCGATGCCGACCAGGCAGGCTCCGAGCATCCGAAGCCCTTCAGTTTTGCGCGACCGCGACAAAAACAGGTGAATAGCGAGAAGCAGCAAGGCACTTAGGGCACCGATAAGCGGGTGACCCCAGGCCGCACCCAAAACGCAACAGAACCAGCCGGCCTGGTAGAGGATGATATTGAGCAATTTGGTCGCTACAGGTGACATCGATGCCTCGGCTGTGCTAGCAGGACCGCATGGGTTTGGTGAGAACAATCTGCGCCAGGTCAATAATCTGGGCATCAAACCCGGCTTGGCAATAGGCAAAGTAGTAATCCCATTTGCGCAGAAAAGCCTCATCATACCCCAACTCCATGACATCTTTCCGACGGGCCAGTAATGTTCGGCGCCAGATGTCGATGGTTTTGGCGTAATGAACACCAAATTGTTCGAAAGCTGTAAAATTCAATGTGGAAGAACGTGCCATTGCTTCTGACATAGCTCCAATCGAAGGCAGGTGCCCACCAGGGAAGACATGCTTGCGGATCCAGTCCGAACTGAATCGATAAGCTTTATACTTGCGGTCGGGGATGGTGATGGCTTGGAGCACGGCCCGCCCCCCGGTTTGCAGGGCCTTGTCGCAGGCGCTAAAGAAGGGTTTTAAGCCTGCATGGCCGACGGCCTCTATCATTTCGATCGATACAATTTTTGAATATTGGCCCTGGATGTGGCGATAATCACAGAGCTGGATCTCAATGCGATCCTCCAAACCGGCTTCCAGGACACGCTGTCGGGCCAATTTCAACTGTTCATTCGAAACGGTAATTCCCGTGACCCTGCAGCCTGTCTGACGCGCGGCCTCAATGGCAAAGCTGCCCCAGCCGCAGCCGATTTCGAGGACATGGTCCTGCTGTGTAATCTCCGCTTTTTCCATGATCCTCCGCAGCTTGTTGATCTGGGCCTGTTCAAGGGTGCTCTCTTCTTTTTCGAAGAGGGCACAGCTATAGGTCAGAGTCGGGTCGAGGAAGTTGGCGAAAAAGTCATTGCTCAGATCATAATGCTCCTGAATATTGCGAGCGCTCCCTTTTGTGGTGTTGGGTCGCTGCAGATGGCGGAAGTAATTTACCAGCCGTCCGATCGCCGAGGTGGTGATGCTGCGATCATCCATAACCGCTTCATTGGCTGCCAGAAGGGTCAGTAGCCCTGGAAGGTCGGAAGTCTTCCAGTCGCCATCGGTATAGGACTCGCCAAAACCGATGTCACCCGAAAATATGATGCGCCGAAAGAAACGATACTCCTTGATCGACATACCTATGGAAGGATCAGCACCCGGTTTCCCGAACTGGTGTTCAGCGCCGTCCGGCGTGGTCCACTTCAGGTTGCCCTGCGGCAGGCGGCGAAAAAACCTCAGCGTCATGTACATACCTATCCGGTCGAGGAAACCTGGGGGGGCTGGTCGGATAGTCATGCTGCTGTCAGGGACAGGTTTAGCATAGATGGGAAGCTTTTTCTGCCAGTAGAGCTTTGCCGCCTGCCAGAGGATTCGGGGCATGGTTTTGCCGGCGCAGACCGGGTGTGAAACCAGGGCTCTGGCTAGGTTGCCTGGAGTCAGGGTTCTGGCCTGCCCCCGGATGCGTGCCACAAATGAGAGTTGGTCGCCGATGTGATAATGGATGATGTTGTCGATGTTTTCATCCGGTGGAGTCAGCCTGAACTCATAATGCCCCTGGCGCGGAAAAAACGGTGAGACATGGAACTCCTTGTTGGCAGTGATGAGCATTCTGCCATCAGGGGCCTTGCCTTTTTCAGCATTAAGGAGATAAAGGTGCATCTCGCCGAAAGTGTTGTTGACCTGAGTCAGAACACAGACCAGGCAGCCCTTGGGATCATGGCAGTAAAAAAAGCTGATGGGGTTGAAGATGTAGTTGAAATAGCGTGCCGAGGTTACCAGGGTGGCCTCTCCCAAAGGGGTCTCCATGCCGAACTTTTTCAGAACGGTATCGAGTTTTTCCCGAATGGACGCTTCTCCGGGGATCAGATAGTCTTTATCGTGAATGGCGACCGGCCGCAACTGGTTGTAGCCGAACAGCGGATTTTTCGCTGCCAGCATCGATAGCTCCTCAAGCTGAAAGGCATAGAAATAGACTGGATAGCGAAAGCTGTGCTTCACCGGCGCCATCCGGGCATGGGTAACCTCGCCGATATAAATCTTCGAATTCATAAATCTATCCCGAAAGCGTTTCCCACGGCCACTGCGGACTTGACGGCATCTTCATGAAATCCATAGCCGAAATAGCTGCCGCAGAAATAGGTTCTTTGCCGACCGTTGAGTTGCGGTAGTTCCGCCTGGGTCGCCATCGATTCGAAACTGTAGAGCGGATGATGATAATCTATTTCGGCTACTACCATTCCCGGCTGGAAAGGTTTCCCGTGGTTGAGGGTGACACAGTAATCCTGATGCGCTGAAAAGCCCTGAAGCCGGTTCATATAATAGGTCACGAACACCGGCCGTTCAAAAGCGGTTTCAGCATCGCGGGTGAAATTCCAGGCTGCCCGGGCCCGTTTCTGCCTGGGCAGGAGTGTGGAGTCGGTGTGCAGAACCGTGCGGTTATTCTGGTAGCGCCAGGGCGAGAGCAGTCGGTGTTCTCTTTCACTTGGATCTTTGAGAAGGCGCAGTGCCTGATCGGCATGGGTGGCGATCACGACTTGGTCGAACAGCAACGACTCTCCGGAGGAGAGGGAAATCCGGACACGGTCGGATTCACGTATTACTTCGCTAATCGATGACTGCAGATGCAAACTTCCCTTGAAGTCACGCATGAAAGCCTTGACGTAGGCATGGCTGCCGCCGGCCACGGTTCTCCACTGTGGCCGGTTGCGAAACGACAGCAGTCCATGATTACTGAAAAAACGCAGAAAAGGTTCCGCGGGGAAGTCCATGACTTTCAGCGCAGGTGTCGACCAGATTGCCGCAGCCATTGGCACCAGGTAGTTGTCGATCATGAAAGGGGAGAAACGACCGTTTTCAAGGTATTGACCAAGGGTTACCGATGGTATCTCCCCTGCGGCCAGGTCTATGTGGGCCTTTTTGCTGAACCGCGCGATCTCCATCAGGAAGCGGAGAAACTTTGGACTGAACAGGTTGCGCCGTTGTGCGAACAGACCGTTGAAGTCGGTCCCGGCGTAGACCAGGCCGGTCTGCAGGCACTCAAAACCGAAGGACATCTCGGAGACCCGGGTGGAAACTCCAAGCTGTTGCAAAAATTTCTGAAACAGTGGATAGGTCGCATCATTCAGGACAATGAAGCCCGTATCGACTGCGAGCCCGGCATCCGGGCCGTCTGTGATTTCAATGGTGTGGGTGTGGCCCCCGAGGTAGTCATTTTGCTCAAACAGGGTCACGTTATGCTGCTTTTGCAGCAGGTGGGCCGCAACAATTCCCGCAACCCCCCCCCCAATCACCGCAATATTCCGGCCTCTTCCAATTCCATCAATTTTTTCAGTCATTCAACTATCCGGTTTTTGGGAACCATGGGAAAAATGCATTGGTCCGTCTTTTATAGGCCTCGAATTCGGCATTCCCTTCGTATTTGACTTCAAGCATCGGTATCCCGGAGACTTTAAGCAGAAGGAAGTCAATCAGTATCGGACTGACAATGGCCAGGAGGCCGTAAGGCACACTGAAAGCGATGAGGAAGATACCCCACCAGAGTGTCGCTTCACCGAAATAATTAGGGTGGCGGGTGAAGCGCCAAAGCCCGCTCTGGATGATGTGCCCCTTGTTGTCAGGATTCTTTTTGAACTGCAGAAGTTGCCAGTCACCTACGGCTTCGAAAGCAAAGCCGAACAGCCAGATCAGAACTCCGCAAAAATCGAGAAGACCGAGTCTCTGGCCGGGATTATTGATGATCAGCAGTATCGGCAGGGCCACGACAAATACAACCGCTCCCTGCAGCATGAAAATTTGCAGGAAGCTCCGCCAGACAAAAGTCCCACCCCATTCTTCGCGCCAACGGCGATAGCGAAAATCCTCTCCCTTGTTGCCTTTGCGGAGTAAAATGTGAGCCCCCAGGCGGAGCCCCCAAACCGTCACCAGGATCATGGCGAGAATCAGTCGGGGATGGGCACCTGGGTTGCTGAGAAACGCGGCGCCGCAGGCCAGAACGAAGGCTGGACCGTAAGCGACATCAACGATACTATTGTCCTCAAGAAATAAGGCCAACAGAAAAACTGTTGTCATGATGGCCAGCAAAACAACGATGGCGAAGAGAAAAACACCCATTGAGTCACTCTGTCTGAAGGTTAAAAAGCCGAAGGCCCAGCAATTTTATTTTTATTAATTTTACAAGTTTAGTCTCTCAAACAAAATTTTCAACATCAATTCTTTAATTGATGTCGAGGAAATAAAACGGAACTAACAACCAAATGATAACCAGTTTTTGATACAATAAAAAACAAAAACCAATCAAACAAGAATAAATAGAAATGATTTCCAAAACAAAGTTTTTCCGGACAAGATTTGTGGCGATAGTGGCTTTGCTAATAATAATGTCTGCGCCCAGCTTGGCGGCAGTAATCAAGGACGTACGATTTGCTGATACCGTTATGGTCGATCAAACCGAATTAAAAGTCCGCGGTGTCGCCGTATTGAAATGGGGGATGCTGTTTAACGTTTATGCAGGAGCTTTTTACCTGCCGGACGGCAATCCGGGTCGGACCTGGAAAAGTAATATTCCCAAACGGCTTGAACTTGCTTATTTTCGCGAAATCAAAGCGAAGGATTTTTCCAATTCGTCGGACCAGCTGCTGAGACGCAACCTTTCAGTAGCCGAGTATCAAGAATTGGAAGAACGACTGAAAAAATTCTGGCCATTATTTCGGGATGTTAAGCCGGGGGACCGCTACCGCCTTACCTACAGTCCCGGCCAGGGAACCGAGCTCAGACTGAACGATGAACCTTTGGGAGTTGTTCCGGGGGCTGACTTTTCGGTGGCCTACTTTGGTCTCTGGTTGGGGCAGGATCCGATCAGCAAAAAGTTCCGGGACCGCCTTTTGAGATACTGATAATGGCGACAGTGACTCTCGCCAATCCTCCAGCCGGGTACCCGGCAAATTCGTCCTGCATCTGAAGGGTCTGATCTCATTTTTGAGAAATAATGACCAGACCCAGATAACCATCAACGGTCAACTGATCTCCGCTGCGAATGATCGAGGCGGCATCGGGGATTCCAGTCACGCAGGGGATGCCGTATTCCCGTGCGATGATGGCCCCATGGATCAGCATCCCGCCGCGTCGCTCGACAATTCCGGCTGCCAGGGGAACAATAAAGGTCATGGCGGGGTCAATGGCATCGCAGATCAGGATTTCGCCGGATCTGAAGTCGGCCAGTTCGTGGCTGTTCCAGATGACCCGCGCCGGTGCGGTCACGATTCCCGGGCTGGCGGGTTGCCCCTGCAACTGCCTGGTGCTGATTGGCCCCAAAGGAGTTCTCAGGGCGTTGTCCGGCAAAGGAGGATGTTGGCTTGTGGACTTGTTTCGTCCCCTGTGCCTGTCGCCTGCAAAAAGTGTTTTCAGCTCTTCTCCACTCTTTTCTTTTATCCGTTTTTCGGCCACAGCTTCTGCCCTTGAAAGTTCTCTTCGTATTTTGTCCAGGCTGATGTTATCGTCATCCCGGAGTCGGTGACTTGCCCGCCCCAGCTCAAGAATTTCCTGGGCCTTCGGCCGATCATCCAAAGTGAAATGCTCAAGATAGGTTTTCTCAAGCGTATCTTGATTCTGTTCGAGTGGCCGCAACGCGTTTTTGCGGGCCATTTCCACACTTAACTGCAGGATTTGTTTCATCTCCAGGCCGATGGCATCGGCCAGATTTTGCAGCTGCTGATGAATTTTGATCGGCAATTGATGGATTTTTTTTCATCTGCCTGCAGGATTTCGGGGTTATTTTCGATTTCCTCTGAGAGGAGTCTCAATTGTCTGTTGCGTTCCAGGGCTTTGAGCTTTTCTCCCTGAAGAAGCTGGACAAATTCAAAGGGATTCTTCGGTTTCAGGGCATCGTTGTAGAATTCGCCGAAAATTCTGATGCCATGCGCCATGGGGATACAATATCGCTTATACTGCTGATTCCATTTCGCGGAAAATTCGCGCCGCCGCTGAACCTCTCTGGCAAGGCCATGGTTATCCAGATCGGCGAGGTTCATGGCCGCCATTTCCTGCGCATCTTTCTCTATGCCGGGAATTATCTCAGTTTCTATAAGCTTGCGCAGGCTTTTCAGGTTCTCCAGACTTCGATGCAGACTCAGATACCAAATTCGTTGATCTGTTGCAGAGTCTGCGGCTGGTTCGGTGGTGATCGGCCGCGCTTGCAGCAGCACCAGCTCATCGCCGCGCCAGGTCCATTCCACATCCTGGGGTTGACCCAGTAATTGCTCAAGCTGCATGGTAAGATCGGACAGTTTTCGTACTTCATGGTCGTCAAGTGGGGCTGTGTTGCACTGGGAGCGATTCAGAGAGACCGCTTGGACATCGCCATCTTTCGGAATCAAGCGGATCTTTCGCTGCGCAGGTTTGAAATTCAGAAGCCTGTTGTCACTTCGGCTCAGCTCCCAGAAATCAGGCTCCACGCTGCCATCAACCAAGCCCTGATTCAGCCCCCAGACCGCCTCAATGGCCTGAGAATCAGGGTTCGTCGGGCTTTGGCTGAATGCAACCCCTGATTTTTCTCCACTCACCAGCTCCTGCACCAAAACTGCCATGGCGCTGGTTTTGAGATCGAGCCCCAGTTCCTTGCGGTAGAGAATCGCTCGATCTGACCAGAGCGAGGCCCAGACTTTGCGAATCGCCAGCAGAAAGTTTTCTGTTCCGCGCACATTGACGCAGGACTCATGCAGTCCTGCGAAAGAGGTTGTCGCTGAATCTTCAGCCGGGGCGGAAGAACGGACCACCACCGGTCGATCTTGAAAAACTGTATTCAGATGATCGAGCAGAAGTTCTGACAATTTGTGCGGCACTGGGGTGGTCAAAAACAGGTTCCGAATGCGTAATGCAGCATCCCATATTTCCTCCCAACGCATGTCGGCCAGATCTTTCCGGCCCAACTCCATCAAAATCCGATCCTGGAGGTTGTTTTCGCTGAGATAGTGCCGGTAGGCGGTGGTGGAAATACCCAGTGACAGGGGGATGTTATAGCCTTTAGCAACCAGTTTGGCGAGGGCAGTGGTTTTACCGCCAAATTGTTTTGTCTGATCGGATTTGATTTTTTCAAGAAGCAGACAGAGCTTCATCGAAAATTACCTCCACCACGTCCTGAAATCGCTGCACCAAACTGTAGCGCTGAACCCTTATGCGGTACAGGAGACAGCTGGGTGATGAGATAAAATCTTTGAGATATGGGTGTTTGGCGAGATAAATGGCCGCCTGCTGTTCGCGCTCTGAAACAGGAACCTCTTCAGTCGTTCCAAGGACTGTTAACGCTGCTGCCTTGCGAAAGTCGTCCGGCTGATTGGAACGATTGTCCAGGAGCAGGGCCACTTGTGGATCATTTTGGAGATTGGCCACCTTGCGGGTCTTGCCATGGGAGGCAAAGAGCACCTGCCTCAAATCCTCGGTTGCGGCAAAGGCCACTAAGGATGTATAGGGATGTCCCTCTGCGCTGGTCGCCAGGACGGCAAGACGCTGGCTTTTTAATAAAGATCCGATTTTCTTAAGCAGTTTTTCCTTCATTTTTTCTCCCGACTGAAAATAATCCGAGTTAGCCCGGTTTAATCATGAGACTTTGTCGTGAAACCGGCAAGTGTGCATCAGATAAAGCCAAGCACAGGGACGCGCTCTGCAGGCGTACTGGCAGTACGTCGAAGAGCAAGGAGCGAGCATGGCTTGAGATGGTGTGCAATTGACGGTTGCAGCAAAAGTTTTCATGAATAATCCGGGTTAGTCAAGGCAGCTCAATGTCAGGGCTACCGCCCCCAATGAGATCAAGAATTTTTTCAACTTCGAAATAAACCAGAAACTTCGGCCCCCTGGCTTCGTCCTCCTGGGGGCTCAAACAATGCCGGGTCATTTTTCCGATCAATTCCTCATCCGTGTTTTCCTTGAGCTTTTTGAGAAAAAGCCGAACGCCTTTGTAGCTGTCCCCTTTTTCCATGAAAAGATAGGCTGCATGGAGATTTTCTTTGAGATTATGATGGGTCAGGCGGTCCCGCATAATAAAAGCGATGGTCCCATCGTCCATAATATGAGGCCTCGCATAGATCGCTGCGTCGACTTTGCCATTCCCATCCGCAGTCGACAACACGCCAATTCCATTGTTTGCTGCAAAATAATCGTTCAAGCGCATAAGTATCTCCTGATATTTTGTGAGTGTATTCTAAGCTTATCTCAAAACGGATGATGCACAATATTACGAGGAAACATGCTTCAGACTCAGACCACAAATGCATATGCATTGGAGCATATACTTTTGAACCAGGTTGCGGATTTCCGCGAATTGAATTCCCAATCAATGGTCAAAGATAGGCTAGGGGGAAAATATAAGCGGTTAGGAAACTATCCGATGTCAAATTAATCTTTAATTGTCGAGTGCCAGGACATCGCTAACTTATTTTAGTGTCACAACATCGCTGACACTCAACATAATTTATCTGAGTTTATAACTAAATTCCTCGACCTGGGTTTTGTCCAGATAGAGTTTTAACTTCTGTTCTTTGACATCGATAGTAGCCACCGTAAGCTTCCCCAAATGATAGACATGTCAAAAGTAGAGTTTTCTGGCACAATACAGCCAGAAGGCTCTGATGAAAAAGTCACGCTTTTCCGAAACCCAGATAGTTGCCATACTCAAAGAAGCTGATGCGGGGATGATCGTCAAGGAGATCTGCCGCAAGCACGGCATCTCAGATGCGACTTTTTACAACTGGAAGTCCAAGTACGGCGGCATGAACATCTCCGATTTAAAACGCACGAAAGAGATGGAGCAGGAGCTCTCTCAACTCAAGCGTATGTATGCTGACATGGCCTTGGAAAATAAGGCCTTGAAAGATTTGATCGAAAAAAAACTTTAAGGCCGCCGGCAAAACGCGAAGCCGTGAGCTTCTTGATTGCCGAGCATCGTTTGTCCGTACAGCGTAGCTGTCGATGCATCGGCTTGTCTCGGGCGGCCTATTATCGAACTTCTGTTGTCCAGGATCGTGATGCCGAGGTCATCAAAGCGATCAATGCTTTGATGGACAAGCATCCCCGAGGGGGTTTCTGGAAATGCTTCAAAGTTCTACGCAGGCGACATCGATGGAACCATAAGCGGGTTCATCGTGTTTACTGCAAGCTGCGCTTGAACCAGAAACGCCGGGCCAAAAAACGGCTGCCCCGACGCATCAAGAAGCCTTTGCGTGTGCCGCAGCAACCGAACCAGGTCTGGTCGGCAGATTTTATGAGCGATGTGCTCTATGCCGGCAAGCGATTCCGGACCTTTAATGTCATCGACGATTTCAATCGTGAATTGCTACATGTTGAAATCGATACATCGATCACCGCAAAGCGTCTGATTCGGGTTTTTGAGCGCCTGCGTTTGGAGCGCAGCTTGGCGGATGTTTTACGAACTGATAACGGATCGGAGTTCTTAAGTGGCGAGTTTGTCACCTGGGCTGAATCCGCCGGAATGACGATTCAATACATTCAGCCAGGTAAACCAAACCAGAATGCTTACATCGAGCGCTTCAACCGGACTTACCGGGATGAACTACTCGACTTGTATCTGTTCCGCAACCTGAGCGAGGTTCATGAAGCCACCTACTGGTGGATGATCGAGTACAATGAGCAACGGCCCCATGGCTCCCTTGGAGATTTGACGCCTATCGAATATCTGTTAAAGAACGCTGGAAACTCTACTTTAAAACTGTCTACTTGACGGGGAAGCTTACGTAATCAAGGTTGTAAAAGTCATGCTCATTCCAAAAACACGAAACCTACAATTTTCTTTCAATTGGCTGATTCCATGAGCTCGATGATCCTAAAGCCTATCTTTAGTGGGAACTGGAAATGGCCTTATTCAGCTCATCATAGCTTTTTTCAAGATCTATTTTGAGTTTTTCCCAGTTACCTTCTGAAGAGGCCCGTAGTTCCCTAAGTTTCAACCGGGTTTTTCGCTCCTTCTCCTTTAAGTCGGCCAACTTATCTTCATCTTTATTATTGAGAGACAGTTTTTCGATCTGATTCAATATTTCATCCAGTTCGGATTTAAAATGATCTTCATAATCTTGTCTGTCAACCATGATTACCTCCTTTTGGAAAAGTAAAATAAAAGTGAAAATAAATTAAAAAAAAATTATTTTTCAGTTTTTAAAAAAAATTTCAATATAGAACCACAGTTTTCAATAGTTTTAATCTAAAATCTCTGATGTTGTTTATGGTCCTCATCCGAGGAATCCGATAATTTTTCTTCATAATTTTTATGAATATTTTTGAAAATTAAAACAAGGAACGAAATAAAAAAGTTATTCAGGCACCATCATTTTCTCAGGGTCGCAAAGAAGCTCTGAATTCAGAGCGGTCTCTTCGCATTTTTGGCATTGCCATCTGTCGTTGTTAACTTTATTGTGGCAGAACTTAGGCGGTTTTGTCCCCTGATACCACACCAGTCAGCTTTTGTACCCATCCCTTGAACCTTGCAGATTTTATCCTTTTCCCGCGCCACAGCTCCACAGTGTGCACAAATATAAACCCGCGTATCCGGTGGAACCATTACGTGTTTTTTCTCAGCAATTATTTTAACGCCTTTCTCATGGAAAAATGATTTGATAGTAGCCTCTATTTTTCACATCGACTTATGACGAATATTTTTTCATTTCTGACTGTCTCATCGGCATAGAATCAATTTGATCAAAGTATTTCTTAATATTTAAGACTTTATCTCTTGATTTGATACCACCATCTTTACCAATTAACAAAACTAATGGATAATAGTTTTTAAGGTAATCATTTTCTAAGTGCTTAATAAAATTAGGGTTTATATCACTAGGATAATTTGTGATAATTTTTCCATCTTGAATACAAAACCAAATAACATGTCTCTCATCAATACCTGCAGATTCTGAATTCAAGTTAGTTATTACATCTTCTCCACTAACGTTGATAAGAAATATTCTGTTTTTCCATTTAAGTTGATTTAAATTGGCCAAACCATTTCCAATTACTTGACCGCATGACAACAATAAAATCATTATTGTTGATAAAGTTAAAAATCTCATAATAATCGGATCCTGATTATTTATGTGGCATGCGTTCAAAAAGGTAAATTCGCTCGGATACAGCGGCAACGGTAAAGAAAACCCAAGGAGTTTTCCAAGTGAAAAAGTGTTTTTTAATCACAATTTGCATATAGAGAAATTATATTGTATGCAACATAAAACGAAAGGAAAATTTTATTTGATACCTCGTTTAAAATCGATTTTGCGGCGAAATCGGGCCTCCATTCAGATGCTCACAACCTCCATCTTATTAGAAAAGGCCATCTTATCGCGTGATCAAAATGACCCTTTTTTCTTCAAAATTTCATTTCCGCCGTAAATTTGTTGTTGATGGCATTGAAGGCTTCTGGGGCTTTGCTAGAACACGGCTAGTCCGATTTCGTGGAATGCGGCCTGAGACCTTTAACTTGCATCTCAAAGAATGCGAGTTTACGTTCAATTATAGAGGTCAAGACATCTACCAGTTGATTCTTAAAATACTCAGAGAAAGACCTCTCAACTAGTCCTGTGCCATTTTCCAACTTGGGCTGGCCTCCGGCAAAAATGCGTTCTTGAAAAACAATCTGATAAGTTCCAGTTCATAATAAAAAAACGGTCTTGCGCCTGCACAAATCCTTTAAGCATCAAAGGTTCAGCCACGATAGGTTGCTATTAGGTCCCGAAAGCGGCCTGTATCGAGGGAACGCCTGAAAAGGGGCGTGGCTTCCCTCTGAAAAATCCCAGTACTCTCCTCAAAAGTGGGGCGGCCTTTCTCGGCATAAAATATCCCCATAGGAAGTTGGTCATTTTCAGACGCCCGCTCCAGGGCCATGGCCAGATTTTTTACATCATGGGTTTCATCCAGATAATAGGTCTTTTCTTTGAACCAGGCAAAAGTATTGACATTGTTAAAGGTCACACAAGGCTGAAGAATGTCGACCAAAGCATAGCCTCTATGTTGAATGGCCTTTTGAATAATTGCTGATGTCTGGGCAATATCGCCGGCAAAGGCCCTGGCAACAAAGGAAGCATTCAGGGAGAGGGCCAGCCTCAGAGGATTGATTGCATCATTGGCCACCCCATGGACCTGCACTGGTGTTTGAAAACCTTTCTGGCTGGTGGGAGAAGCCTGACCTTTGGTGAGGCCGTAAACCATGTTGTTATGAATGATGTTGGTAATGTTGGGATTTCTGCGTATCGCATGGAGAAAATGGTTGCCTCCTTCACCGTACATGTCACCGTCCCCGCTTTCACCAATCACTGTCAATTCAGGATTGACCGACTTGATAGCCGTGGCCACGGGAAGGGCACGGCCGTGGAGACCGTTAAAGAAATGGGCCGCTAGGTAATGGGGGATTTTTGCCGCTTGCCCGATGCCGGAAACCATGACCACCTCGGCAGGGGAAAGTCCCAGCTTTGCCAGCGCCTGCTTGAGGGCTTGGAGGATGGGAAAATTACCGCAGCCCGGACACCAGGCGATGTCTTCGATTTCAAGGTCAAAAGGCTTTTTACTCATGCCGTTCCCTCCTGCTCCAGGATATTCAGCAAACCGGCCTCAACCTCCTCGATGGAAAACATCAGGCCGTTATACTTGAGAATGCGATGGTGCCAATCAATCCTCCACTGCTTCGTCAAGAGTTCTCCGAACTGCCCGGTGGCATTTCCTTCCAACAGAATGCGGCAGCCCGCTCTCTCAAGTGATTCCCTAAATTCTTCGGACAGCGGAAAAATTTGCCGAAAGTGCAAGACCGCAACATCCTCTCTTCCCAGACAGCTTACGGCCTCACGGACGATTTCCAGGGTAGAGCCCCAACATACGACAACGTGGCGCGCCTCTTCAGGGCCGATCCACTCGGCGGGCAAAGCTTTTTTCAGCAAAACGGACAGTTTCCGAAGGCGTTTGTCGACCATCTGAACGCGAAGATCAAGGTCTTCGGTAATGTGGCCATCCTCGCCGTGCTCATCGCTGTCCACGCCGACGAGGCCCTTCCCCCACCCCGGAACACCACGGGGCGATATCCCGGTCTCTGTAAGAGCGTATCTGCGATAGTCAGGTGTTGTCCTGACGATGGCGTTTTTCGGCGGCACATCAGGCACTGGGATATCTTTCACATCGTAGCGGGAATCCATCAGATATTGATCGACCAGGAGAATGACCGGAACTTGGCAGTTATCGGCCACATGGAATGCCTCCCGGGCCAGAGTATAGGCCTGTTCGAGATTCCCGGGAGCCAGCAGAACCCGTGGAAACTCCCCATGCCCCGCATGGAGAGCCAGATTGAGGTCACCCTGCTCGGTGCGGGTAGGAAGCCCTGTTGCCGGCCCTGGTCGCTGGGCAAGAATGATGATCATGGGAGTTTCCGTCATGCCGGAGAGGCTTACAGCCTCAGTCATAAGGCTAAAACCCCCGCCGGATGTTGTAGTCAGACCCCGGCCACCGGCATACCAGGCACCTAGCACCATGTTGGCCGCACTGATCTCGTCTTCCGCCTGTTCGACGACAATCCCGAATTCTCGGCCGTACTTGGCAAGAAAAGCCAGAACGCCGGTGGCTGGAGACATGGGATAGGCAGAGACAAAATTACAGCCGCCGGTCATGGCTCCCAGAGACACGGCTTCGGCCCCGTTAAGATACAAACTCCCCTGATTTTTTTCCCTTGGGGGCATGGCCAGAACGACCCGGCCCGAATCCTTCAGTTCTTTGCCCAGGGTCATGCCGCCTTCCACTGCAGCAAGGTTCTTATCGATAATCTCAGGCTTTTTTGCACCAAAAATAGTTCGGATTACACCTTCAATGGTCTCCCTGCGACCGTTTAGAATTCCCCACAGGATGCCTGCTGCGATGGTATTAATAAAGATAGGGCCTCCGGCATCCTTTGCCAGATTTTTGAGAGGGACCTCGACAAAACGATGATTCCCGCTCTCTTTGGCCCCATCGGCGAGAACAAAGGTTTGCTGTTGGATACGCTTTGTCAAATGCGGAATTGCCTTTCCATCAAAAACAATACAGATTTCCGCTCGTTCAGACCACGCCCTTGTCGGGCAGGAGCTCACCCGTAACAGAACGGAATTGCTGCCGCCGCGAATTCTGGACATGAATTCTTTTGCGGAAAAGACATAGTATCCCTCTTTACGAAAGGCTTTGCTCAAAAGGGACTCAACGGCCTGCAAACCCTGACCCGCCTCCCCGGCAATCACGATGTTCAGTTCATTTTTTCCCAGATTCGGGTTTCCACCCATTTCCAATATCCCTTCCCGATTTTTCACGAGTGAAAATTTTGGTTCAGACTCTTGCGAGCTCTTGTATTCGGCAAATTATTCAAAGTGATTGCTTTGCCAAGTCCTCGACAACCAACCGGTATTTTTCATGAATGACTTTTTTATCGAAATCGAGGAACTCCTCAAGCATCTTTGTCTGTTCAATTTCAGAAAGATATTTCTCTGACTCCGGAAAAAAAAGATGATCCTCTTTGTCAATATGGTCCCGGTAAATTTTCACCAGGGAATGGAGTTTCCCCACAATCAGTTCGAAGACACCTTCATCTTCCAGATTCTTATCCTTGTTTTGCACTATGGCATCAATTACTTTTCGACTGAGTTCATGCTCTTCAATCAGTTCGCTCAACAATTCTGACTCTTGTGAGTTCATATTTTTATTTGCGCATACGCGAAAATAGATATCCTCTTCTTTTCCATGATGAATCTTGTCCGTATATGTCTGCATAAAATCGACAACCGAGTCGATAAAAGAAGGTTCAATTTTTTTTAATTTCCTGATCTGAGGGATTTTTTTTTCAATAATTCCAATCATTTTTTCGATAAGTCTGTGCTCAATCATCAAAGGGCCTCTGGGTTTCATCACTGCTCCTTTCTTCCCTTCCAGGTCTATTAAGTAACCTACTTGATAGGCCGTTGTGAAAAAAATATTGGACAGTTTTTCAGTATACTACGCTCCTCAGCGTTTAATAGGGGTGTCGAAAAAATGATTAAGAAAGGCTCAGCACGATCAAGTGGATCAAGCTCTGCAAACAAGAAAAAAGGCCTCTCAAGCATTTGGAGAGGCCTTTCAAACATTGATTGATGATTGGGGTTGGTTGATCTGAAAAAGAAACAGGCAATCAAAACTTCGCGTTATTTGATTTTTCACCCCAGCGATGTTAATTCCCACATCCTTGAATCGCTCGGAGTTTTCCTAGCGCGGCGGGGCAATCATCAGGTCGAGATCTTCAAGCAGCGCCTGCAGGTCCTCCTCGTGCTCGACTTCTTGCTCCAGAATGGTCAAGGCGACGTTGTAAGTGATGGAGTCTTTCCCCTCGGTCAGTTTCATCAGGCTGTCGTAGACGCCGATGGCGCACTGCTCAGCCTGGATGTTCTGATCGAGAAGGGTGCGGACAAATGGGTCATCGGGGGGATCATAACCGCAGTTGGTCCAGTCGAACCAGAGCTTGGGCGTGGTCAGTGGGGTTCCACCCAGTTGGATGATGCGATTGGAGACCAGGTCAGCGTGGCTTAACTCCTCGGTGGCATGCTGGACCAGTTCGGCGATGATGGCGTCTTTCATCGGGCCTTTGGCCACTTTTGCCCCAATCCAGTACTGATAGTAGGCCAGCCACTCGTCAGCGAAGGCTTTGTTGAGAAGTTTCAACAGTTCGTCGACATCCAGGCCGATTATCGCTCTTCATTTGGTTCCCATGGCGTTTCTCCTTTTTTAATTTAATCAGTGAGATGCTACCGTCAATTACAAAAACCTTTATCGTATTTATCAATGTTGTCAACCTGACAGCCTGCCTGAATTCCACAGAGCATCGGTTATTTGCTTCCGAAATATCCTGGTCAGACCAAGGGGGCCAAAGAACAGGGTGAAACAACGGTAAAACTCGGGCTGAATCTTTCAGGGCGTTATGTTCGTTCAGGGGTGCAAATTTGCCTTGCAAAGGCAGGTCAGATAGAAAAGGCGCCGGGAATAGAAAATTACCGGTTTTTTCTGAGTTCATCTCTCTTTTAAAAAGGGACAGGATTTTTTCTGCCCCTCTCGGATCTCAAATATCGTTGCCTTGAGCTTTTTCCAGCAGAACCAGACTTCTGCCAACGTCGGCAAACCATTGCTTCAAAACATATCCCATTGCATTTCCGGTTATCCGAATTTCCTTCTGCCCTGATTCGGAACCGTAAAATTGGATGTATTTTGCCATTTCACGGTTGGAAATATTTCTGTAGGTGTAAAAGGATGTCATAATCATCTGCTCGCGAAAGGCGTCCTTCATGATAGGTTGAATTTCCATGATTTCTGCAAAAACAGCATCCGTTCCCTGGCGTTTTTCTTCCGGCAGAGCAAGGTTGACCGATTCAAGCATGCCCTTCATGATGTCCATGAAAATATCGGTCATGAGGTCTGACATCCGGGTTGTCTCTTCCAGTTGTTGAATCAGTTCAATCCTCTCCTGCGTTGGGGGCATTTCCTGCAGGTCCGCTAAATACCGAAGCATGTTTACCTGTTCCGAGGGGGTTGAGGAGCGGGTCTCTTCCCGGGTTATTTTTTTTGCCAGAGGGCTCTCCAGCCACTTCAGAAGCCGGCTGAGGAATTTTTTGTCGGTGTTTTGAAGGAGGTAATCGGTAAGCTCCCTTTCACTTCTTTCCTGGTCAAAACTCTCCTTCATCAATTCATACACCATGTTTTCCGCTTCAGGGTCGCTGGAAGTCATCTGATTCTGAGAGGCCATGGCGTCCATCTGTTCCGGGAATGTGGAAAGCATGCTTTTGATTCCGGACACCTCGATGTATTTTGAGACCATGTCTTTGTGGGTCTCGGCGGAGGCCCTGCCGACAAACAGCAAAGCCATGAAAAGCGTGAGCTGAAAAACCACCTTGGGGTATTTCATTTTCTCTCCTTATTGAGAATTCTGCGGGCTTCAGATTCAGGGTGTATTTAATGGGTGATCGTTTTTTCCCGCGCCAGGGGGAGAGGCTCATGAGCGATCACGAGGCTAAAAAAGGTGACTGTTTTTGCCGTTTTTGAGTGCTGGAGCGGGTAGTGAAAGCCTTTTTTGAAAAGCCTTCAAGAAAAATGCCCGATAGAATTTTGCCTTGCAGGTCTAGCGGCAGGATACTCGGCAGGTTGTATTTTTAGAGGTTCTTTTTCCCAAGAAGAATCACGTCCTTGCCGGCAAAGGTCAGAGCGGCCTGCCATTGTTCGGCCAGCCATTCGAAGGTTGATCGTGAGAAAAAGTGAACGTGAGTGTGGTCGTTTTTATAATGCCAGTGTTGAAAAGCCTGACGGTCGAAAACCAGTTTGGTCATGATTCCCAGGAGGCCCCCCGGCCTCAGGCATTGCCACAGCCGCTCCAGTTCCTTCCGAGGATTATGGAGATGTTCCACCACTTCGCTGGCAGTGATAAAATCGTATTCCTTTTCCAAAGTGGAGGGTTTGTTGGCGTAAAAAGGATCGTGGAGCGACATGGGAAATCCTGCTTCCTCGAACATCCGTGAGAGGGTCGGTCCGGGACCGCAGCCGAAATCAAGGCCGCGACTTTCAGGCACAAGCTGCTTCCGCATGGGTAGAAAGAGGCGGTTCAGGAAGTGTCGATAGCCCTCGTCTTTCGGTGAATTTTGGTGCAGGTCGTATTCTGCTTTTTCTTCTGCTGCGGATAGAAACTGTTCCGGTGGTACAAAAACAAGAAGACAAGTTGAGCAGCGGAAGAAATCGCGATGTTTATCCTGGTAAAATGGCCCGGCATCCAAGGCTCGACATAAGGGGCAATCCCGGCTGTCGGAAGGTGGTCGGCACTGAGGATCGTTTTTCATAGTCTACCCAATTTACAACATTACAGTTGTTTGAAGTGAAAAAAATCAAAGACAAGAGTTTTGAAAGGCATTCAGGACTTACCAAATAAAACGTTGACAGATCAATCGGTTATCCGCAAAACTAAAAATAACTGTAATAAATCAACTTGTTGCCTGCTGGACTCGCCCCGGTCATTCCAAGGGCCGCATGAACCCAGCCAGGAGCGCTGTGAGTCCATTTTTCTGAATACTTGTCAGGAGCGGTTTATGAACCAGGACGATCTTGTCGGTATCGATCTTGATCAGCCGAAACTCGAAGGATTCCGAAAATTCCTCAGTTCGTGGCTGTGCCGCTGGGAGGGCAAAACCTTCCTGGTTGATCCCGGCCCTCTTTCGACCATCGCCCACCTGTTACATGAGTTGCGCCGCCATAACGTCGAACGTCTCGATTATGTCCTCCTGACCCATATTCATATCGATCATGCCGGCGGTACCGGGGAGCTGCTTAGAACTTACCCGGAGGCTCGCGTGATCTGCCATCCCGACGGAGTCCGACATATGATTGCGCCGGAAAAACTCTGGCAGGGATCACTCAAGGTTCTGGGGGCGGTCGCCGAAGCTTACGGCGAGATAGTGCCGGTTCCAGAGGACAAGATCGGTTTTGAAGAGGAGGTCGGAGCGACCGGCCTGCGTGCTTTTCTCACTCCGGGGCACGCTGCCCACCATGCCTGCTACCTGATGGGGGATCTGCTTTTCGGAGGCGAGGTGGCCGGCGTGCGTTGCGAGATGCCCGAGGGCATCTACATGCGTCCCGCCACTCCACCGCGCTTTATTTTGGAGGTGGCACTCGGTTCTCTTGACCGCATGCTGGCTCTGCGGCCGAGGCGTATGGTTTTTGGTCACTACGGTCTGGTCGCGACGGCCATGGAGCATCTGCGGATCGGCCGCAGTCAGCTTCTTTTGTGGGTGAAGGGGGTGGAAGCGATCGCTGCAGTAGAAGAATCAAGACGCGAAGAGGCGTTCTTCGGATGGCTTTTGGCACGGGATAAGCAATTTAGCAACATCCAGCGCCTGGACCCGGATATTTTCGCCCGGGAGCGCATCTTCCTGGGCAATACGCTGCGGGGAATGAGTGAATATGTGGACAGCCTTTCAGTGCCGGATCGACAGGAGTTGATGAAGGGATGAAAGGTTCCACGAATGATTTTTGAGCTGATGAGGATTTGTTTTACTGGGGGGGGTTGAAAAAGTAAATTTCAACAGCAGGGGGAGAAAAACAAAAAATTTTAAAAAATATAATAAAAATTTTGTAATATTTAATTTTTAGACTACCCTTAATAATATCTGCAAGTTATCAGCTTGAAGCTAACTCATGGGAACGGATTGGATGCTCTTTTCCAAGAGGAATTCCATGCAATATTCAAAACCCAGGTTTCTGTTTTCTGTCCTTCTCATTTCTTCCTTTATTTTTCTTTTCATTCTTTGTCTTTTAGTATCTTCCTCTTTGGCTGCCCTCATCCTGACCGATGCGGAGAACGCCTGGTTGCAAAACAACCGCGATAAGATTTTCATCGCCTATCACCAAAACTTCCCTCCGTTTCAACAGAAATCTGAAAGCGGTGAGTTTTCAGGGCTGGCGGCGGACGTTCTGAAAAAAGTCGAGGAACGCCTGGGAGTAGTGTTCCAAAAGCGTTCTTTTTCCGGCTACGGAGCTCTTAACCAACAATTGCGGCAGAAAAAGCCTGTTATCGTTGCGACTCTTATTCCGACGAATGACCGCAGCAAATTCACTCTTTTTACCAAACCCTACATCCAGATACCTGCTGTCCTTGTAACCAACAAAAAAAACATGGATAAAACGAACCCGGCGGATTTTGCGGGAGGAAAGATTGGCGCTGTACGGAGTTCCGCGCTGGTGGACTATCTGCGGGAAAATTACGCCGGAGAATTCGAGATCGTTGAAGTTGAAAATTTTCGGGTCGGGCTTCAGGATGTGGCTTTCGGGATGCTGGATGCCTTCTTTATCGGACTTCCGCTCGTGTCGAAAACCATTGAGGAAGAGGGGCTTCCCAACCTGCGCGTGGCCGGAAGTCCTCTCACGACTCTTCCGCTTTGCCTGGGGATCAGCAAAGAACACCCGGTGCTCTACGCCGTTATCTCCAAAGCAATGGACGATATTTCCGACCGGGAGTTGGAAGCCCTTGCCCGAAAATGGGCAGGGTTGACCTATTATCCCCCCATCATCGAGAAATCTTTAAAGATTATTCTGGCCTTCGTTGTTCTGGTGGCACTCGTCGTCCTGCTCGACCGGTTATGGCTGAGGAAAAAACTCAAGGTCAGCATTGGGGAACTGGCCGCCAAAAACCGGAAAATAGAATCTCTGATCCGGAACGCGCCGGTCGGGATTTTCACCTCCACCCCGGAAGGCACTTTCATCGAAGCAAATGACAAGCTGGCCGAGATTCATGGTTTTCCTTCCGCTGAAGACCTGATTCACGGAATATCGAACATCGCTACGGAACTCTTTGTGCGTCCGGAAGAACGCCTTAAAATGGGCGAAGCGTTGGAAAGACAGGGTTGGGTAACCGATTGGGAGATTGAGGGCAAACGCCCGGACGGCACCGCCAACTGGGTCAGTTTAAGCATGAGACAGTTGGCGGATGAAAAGGGTCGTGTCGTCCGCGAAGGTTTTACCGTGGATATCACGGACCGCAAGAAAGCGGCACAGGCCTTGGAAGAGAGCCGCTCGCGTTTGGCTATTGCCCTGGAGGTGGCGGGGGCCGGAAGCTGGGATTTTTATCCCTCCAGCGGTCAGGCATACTACAGTCCGTCCTGGTTCACCATGCTGGGTTATGAACCGGATGCGTTCAAACATATGCACCAGACTTGGAAGGAACTCCTTCATCCGGATGATCGGGAGCAGGCAGAGCAGGCTATTCAGAAACATGTCGCTTCCCGGAACCAAACGAGTTTCAGCATCCAGTTTCGTATGCGTACAAAGGATGGCGATTGGCGCTGGATTCTGGGGAGCGGGCGAACGGTGGAGTGGGAAGAGGACGGTTCCCCACGCCATCTTATCGGCATCAACTATGATATCCAGAAAATCAAGGATGCCGAAAGCAAGCTTCAGGCCTCTGAAAAAACCTACCGGGAACTGTTCAATGCCGGGGAGGACGCCATAGCAGTTCTGAGAATCGAAGACAGGACCTTTGTGGATGTGAATCAGGCGTTTTCTGATCTTTGCGGTTATCAGCAGGAAGATCTTTTCAGAATGACCCCGAAAGAGCTGGGTTCCCTCATTTGCCCGGAAGAGGGTAAGGAGTGGGGCACTGTGTTGAGCCGGGTCCTGGAAGGTGAGACGGAAAGCTTTGAATCCCAGGGCCACAAAAAGGCCGGAGAACTTTTCTTCGCGGATGTTTTTGTGCGCAAAGTCAATCTCAATGGTGTTGATCGATTGATGATCGTTCTGCACGATATCACTGAGAAAAAAATGATGCAGGAGGTGATGATACAGACGGAAAAAATGATGTCTTTGGGCGGCCTGGCTGCCGGTATGGCCCATGAAATCAACAACCCGCTGAATATCATACTGCAGGGAGCCCAAAATATTCTCCGCCGCACCGATCCCACACTGGAAGCCAACCGGAAGGTTGGGGAAGAATGCAATCTGTCTCTCAATTCCCTATCCAATTATCTGCACAAAAGGGGTATTCCGGAAACAATCGAAACGATGCACGATGCTGGTGTGAAAGCGGCACGGATTGTGGAAAATATGCTGAATTTCAGCCACAAGAGTGACTCCACCCTTGCTCCCCATAATCTCAACCGGATTATCGACAATTCCATCCTTTTCGCCCGGAGCGATTACGATCTCAAGAAAAAATACGATTTTCGCAATATAAAAATAGAAAAGTTTTTCTCTGACCTGCCCAAGGTCCCTTGTACGGAAACTGAAATCGAACAGGTCCTTCTCAATCTGTTACGCAATGCCGGGCATGCCCTGGGCCAGGCGGGATGCAAAAATCCGATGATAACCCTGCGAACACGGCAGGAAGGAGACCAGGCCGTCATCGAAATTGAGGATAACGGCACAGGAATTCACCAGGATATCAGTAAGCGGATTTTCGACCCCTTTTTCACGACCAAAGAGATCGGGGTCGGGACGGGACTCGGGTTGTCGGTTTCCTATTTCATTATCACCAGAAGGCATCACGGCACGATTCAAGTGGATTCCAACCCCGGAGAATGGACGCGTTTTATCATCCGGCTGCCGATTTCCGCCTGACCAGGATTATTTATCGCCGGGGCGAGCGGGTTGATTTCGGCTCCGGCAGGTTGTCGGCTGATCCTCAATGGTCGGTTCGGGAGAATGATTCTTTCAACAGCAGGCTGGAGAGAAATGCGAGGCAGGCGGAGGCAAAGAAAAGCCGAAAGGCGAAGCCGTAGGCATCGGCAGTGAAAGTCTGCAGCCCCTGACTTTGGGACTCCAGGAGGTAGCCGACCGCCGGCTGCATGATGGCGCCCCCGAGAAACGGAAAGAGATTGACGAGACCCACCACCGTACCGGCGATGCGCACGGGAAAAAACTCCTTGCACATGGTGAAGCCGATAGCCACGACACTGCTGGCGGAGAGGCTCATCGAAAAAACAAGCCCGTAAAGCATTGGTTTGGACATGCCCGCCGGGAAAAAGGCGAGGGGGATGGTCACCAGGACCAGGGTCAGCGAGGCTGCCACGAGGATGATTTTGCGGGAGCGGATGCGGTCGGAGAGTATGCTCAGCAGCGGACTTCCGACGATCATGGCCAGAGCCAGCATGTTCATCACCCCGCCGGCCTGAATCTTGGTCAAACCATAGACCTGAATCAAGTAGGGAGCTCCCCAGAGGCCCGCAAAAGCGAAGAAAACTCCACAGGAAAAGAAAAACCACGCGGCCAGTGGCCAGAATGTTGGCCCGGAAAGCACGGTTTTTAAACCACTGAGAAGGTCTGTTCGCTCCCCCTGGTCCTTGGTCGACGGGGTTTTGTCCTCCGGGGCAGGGAACCCTTTTTCCTCGGGGGTATTGCGCACATAGGCCCAGATAACTGCGGCGAGAGCCAGGGTGACGATGCCAATGGCGATGAAACTGCCGCGCCAGCCGATTGATTCACTCAGATAAGCCAGAGGTGTGGCTGTGGTGAGAACGCCCACCCCTCCGAGGGCCATGAGGATCCCCGTCACCCTGGCGAATTCGGAGGCTTTGAACCAGTGAGTGAGGATCTTGAGCGTTGCCACGAAGAGCATGGAAACGCCGATTCCGACCAGAATTCGGGCGAAGATGGCCCATCCCACCGAGTCCACCGTGCCCAGGAAAATGGAGGCCAGTCCGGCGAGGATGAAGCTGAATGTGACGGTGCGGCGCGGGCCCAGAGAGTCGGCCAGAAGTCCTGAAGGGAGCTGCATCAGCGCGTAAGGGTAGAAGTAACCGGAAGCGAGGAGGCCTATCAGGGCTCCTCCCACATCGAGATCTCTCATCATGTCGAGAGCCACCACATTGACACTCAGACGGTGAAAGTAGACCAGAATGTAGCCGAAGGCGAGCAGACCGAAGACCACCCAGCGATAAGAGGCTATATTCCGGGATTTGTCTTTCATGAAGAATTTTCCTATGCATTGCTGTTGACGGCCGTGATCTGATCGTTGAGGGTCCAGAAATCGTAGAGAATTCCGAGCAGGAATACGCCGCCTGTCAGCAGGTAGATAATTCCGGAGAGCCACTTGCCCATGTACATGCGGTGAATTCCCAGGAATCCCAAAAAGGTGAGAAGGACCCAGGCCAGAGTGTAGTCGATGTGTCCTGATTTAAATCTCAAGTCGGCCTGACGATCCATGGATGGAATCAGGAAGAGGTCGATGACCCAGCCGATACCGAGAAGCCCGATGGTAAAGAAGTAGACCGTGCCGGAGATCGGCTTGCCGTAGTAGAAACGATGGGAGCCGGTAAAACCGAAAATCCATAAAATGTAGCCGATGGTTTTGAGATGGGTGTCATTGCTCTGAGTCATGGGGTGCCCCTGAAAAATGCTTTGAATTCCTCGCTCGGTTCCCGTTCTGAATAAAGGTAGAGAGATATCCCGTTCGGATCCTGAACCGCGAAGCCCCTGTCCCCCCAAGGATGATTTTCGAGAGGGACGATTACCGGCAGGCATAAACCGGTCAGGCGGGCATACTCCCGGTCCACATCTTCGACTTCGAAATTATAAGTCAGGCCATCCCCCCGGCTGAGAGGTTGCTCTGTCTGCTGCGGGGCCATGAACTGCAGGGACGAGGATGGGTTGCCGAACTCCAGGTTGACGTACCAGCCGCAGTCGAAAGTCACCCTGGCGTTGAAGTAGCGGACATAAAAATCCCGGTTTTCCTGCACATTATTCGTTGTGAAAGCCGTGGATAAATTTTTGGCTATCATGAGTCCCCTTTATTGTTTTGTTATTACGCAATGGAAGTCGCTGAACGTCCCGCAAGCCAGCCGGTGGAAAAAGCGGCCTGGAGATTGTAGCCACCGGTGTCGGCCTGCAGGTCGAGGATCTCCCCGGCGAAATAGAGTCCTTTGGTTTTACGTGATTCCATGGTCCGGGGATCAACCTCGCGGGTGTTGACGCCTCCGGCGGTGATAATCGCTTCGGGGAAGGGGCGGTGTCCGCTTACTTCGAGGCGGAAATCCTTGAGCCAGTTTAGCAGACGCCTGCGTTCTTTGGCTGTCAGGTCGTTGCCGCAGCGTTCGCCGGAGATCGAGGTGAGGTCGAGGCAGACGGGAACCATTTCCCTCGGGATCAGGCCCCGCAGAATGCTGCTGAGAGGCTCTTTTCTTCTCGAGTCGAGGTCGCGCAAAAGGCGGGCATCGAGTTTTTTCTCGTCAAGAGCCGGTTTGAGGTCGATGGCCAGCTCAACTTTTTTCCCGCTTTGAAGCATATCGACAGCTTCCCCGCTCAGGGTGAGGATGACCGGTCCGGTCACGCCGAACCCGGCGAAAACAAGTTCCCCGAAGGCTTCCCGGCGTTTTTTTCCGTCTACCAGCATCCTGACGTTGATGTTGCGCAGGTTGAGGTCGACCATTCTTCCGGCACTATTCCCGGCGGTTTCCAGAGGAACGAGAGCCGGGCGGATAGGAACGATGCCGTGCCCGGCCGATTCAGCCAGAGGGTAACCGTCCCCCGTCGACCCGGTGGCCGGGTACGACGTCCCGCCACTGGCCAGGACGATGGCGTCACAGGCGATTTCCTGCCCCTGGCAGATAACCCCCTTTACCCGTCCATCCTCGAGCATCAAACCGTCAACCGGTGAAGAAGGTTGAATCTCTACGCCGTTCCGTTTAGCCCATTTCAACAGCACGGAGACCACGTCCAGCGCCTTGCCGCTGGCGGGAAATACCCGGCCGCCTCTCTCCGTCACCAGTTCCAGGCCGATTTTCTCCAGGAAGTCCATGAGGTCGGCATTGAAAAAGCGGGAGAAAGCCTGGCGGAGGAAAACCCCTGTTTTCCCGAAATGGGAGATGAATTCGCTCACTTCGGCGGTGTTGGTGATATTGCAGCGCCCTTTGCCGGTAATGCCGAGCTTGAGTGCCGGACGGTTCATCTTTTCGAGCACCAGGACCTGTGCCCCTGCTTTGGCGGCTTCTCCGGCCGCTATCAGCCCCGCGGCACCCCCGCCGATGATGATGATTTTACGTGAAGTCACTGGAATTCCGGTTGTGATGAGTTTGTTCTTCTTTTTCCGATCGATCGCGCCCGTTCTGTTTGGCCAGATATAACATATGGTCGACTCTGTTGAACAGGGCGTCTATTCCCTCGCCGGGTTTATGCTCTGCTACTCCCAGACTGATGGTTACAGGGATTTCCCGGCCATTAAAATGGAAAGGGGTGTTTTTGATTGCCTTGCGAATTTTTTCCGCCAGCAGAAAGGCGTTATCGAGATCGCATTCTTTTAATAGGATCAAAAATTCTTCCCCTCCCCAGCGGCCGAGGACATCCTCGTTGCGAATATTTTGCCGGGTTGTTTGGACGATATGCCTAAGAACATTATCTCCGCCGGAATGCCCGAGAGTGTCGTTGATTCGTTTAAAACGATCAACGTCCAACAATATTAATGAAAGCGCTGTTTGCTTTCGTGGGCTTTCCTTCAAAGCTTGATCCAGAAGAATATCGAAGCCCTGTCGATTGAAAGTGCCTGTGAGCTTATCGGTGGCGGCCATTTTTTCGAGTTTTTCCTGGTAGCCGGTAATGGTGAAATTTGTGATAAACAGGACTATAAGTGTAATGAGTGCGCAGATTGCCAGGTTAACCCACAAAGCCTTATGGATATTTTCAAGAGCATTTGTTTCGGACTGTTCCACTAGCAGGTACCAGTCAAAATCAGGAATAAAGCGGGTGTTGAGATGGATCGTATCCCCACTTTTTTCGTACTGCAGTGTACTGCTTTCCGTCATCAGGATTTTATCGGCATGCGCTGAGAGGCCTTCCATGCCGCGGATATTGGTTGCTTCGCCGGAAAAGGTCGTACTGTGAAGTATAATATCTCCCTGCCTGTTAATAAAAAAAATGTTTCGTTTGTATCTTCGCTGATAACTTTCAATCAGTTGACGTACCGTTCTGATTTCCAGACCGATACCTGTCGCGCCTATGAAATTTTGGTCATAGTCGAAAACTTTATAATTAATAAAAATGGTCATGGTGTCTTTATTGGCCATGTCCGGATCGATGTTGGTTTCGTAAAGTGGTTCCATTTCACGCACTCGGAAATACCACTTATCCCGCTCTTCGGATTTTTTGACTTTTTTTAAGATTCCATCACTCTGGTAATAAATCCGGGTTTTTTCCGAGACAAAAAAGCTCGTAACGGCCTCATATTTTTCCCGGATCTCTTTTAAATACCGAACGATCTGGTCTTTATTTCGTTCTCCCTCAATGGCCCAGTCCCTTAGAAAGGTATCGTTTGCCATCAACGAGGAGATGAAAATGGGGCGGAGCAGGTCACGCTGGATTTCCGAATAGACATTGTCACTGGTGAGCGGCAACTCGTTAAAAGCGATTTCTGAGCGCAGTGATGCTCTGGAAGCATGATAACTCGCAAAACTGGTGACCAGAAAGCCTGTTACGAGGAGCAGACTGACCACCAGGATAACCTGCTTCTTTTTTCTCAACATCGATTTACCTCAGGTGTTAATCTGCGAGAATGATCTTTTTTGAAGAAAACATTGTGAAGCATTCATCCTTTTCGGTCCATTCATATCTGGATTTCTTTCATATATATTATTTTTACCCCGATTTTCCCGACCAGTTAACAGCCGTAACTCAAATTTCTGAAGTCACTGGAGAAAAGGGAGCTGCTTGGGATATACTGTCATGGACGTATTAAAACCAACCAAGGACTCGGCATGTCACAGCGAACGCAATCTCATCTTGTTAATAGAGGTTTTTTCGGCATTCTCCTGATTTCATTCTGGATGTTTCTATCCTTTCCAACGCCGGTGACAGGCGCACCTGCGAATCAATTAAAACTGCACCTCAGTTCAGCCACCCTTTCCCAGGGGGATGCTGCCCTGGTTTCGGTTGCGCCCGCGGATTTTGTTGTCTCCGCGCGGGTCATCATGGGGAAAAAGGAGATTCCCCTGGTGAGGCTTGCGGATAAGGATATTTTTGCAGCTTTTATTGCTATTCCGAAAGATGAGAAAGCCGGCCCGAAGGATCTCCGAATCATGGTTGTCGATATGGACGGGAAACGATCCAATCAGACGCTTACTTTCAATGTGGCGCACAAAGAGTTTCCAGTGCAGCAGCTGAGCCTGCCGAAAGAAAAAGTCACCCTGAGCAAAAAAGACCTGGCCCGTCATCAGCAGGAAAAAGAAGCTATTAATAAAGCTCTGGCCCGACCCATGGCCGACAGAGTATGGCAAAGCTCCTTTAACAGGCCGGTTGCGGGTGAAGTCAGCACTCCATTCGGTGTACGCAGACTATTGAACGGAAAACCCCGGAGTTCCCATTCAGGCATTGATTTTCGGGGCAGGGCGGGGGAGCCTGTCGCCGTTTCCAGTGACGGCGTGGTAATTCTGACGGGTGAACACTTTTTTGCCGGGAATTCGGTCTACGTTGACCATGGCATGGGGATTATCACCATGTATTTTCATTTATCCGAGATCCAGGTTAAAAAAGGGGAAAAAGTGCGTGCCGGGCAGATCATCGGTCTTGTCGGATCGACGGGCCGCTCCACCGGTCCGCACCTGCACTGGGGGTTTGCGCATCCATAACCGCCCGGCGGATCCGCTCTCTCTGCTGGCTCTTTTTCCTCTCCAGTAAACCCTTTCCGGCCTTGTGGCTACAATTCCCCTCTTGGTTGATGGTCTCGCATCGCCCATTCCAAGGGCTGCATGAACCCATCCGTGGGGCTTGACTGCCGCCATCCAGGCGACAGACACCCTTTTCATGAGCTCTACGAGTCCATTGTGCTGAACTGCTACCCAAGCTCTTTCCTCACAGCTACACTTCTGCCATAATACGCATTCCATTTTTTCAAGAGAGACCAAAATATGGCTTTGATAAGTATTCGCAACGTTCGCCTCGCATTTGGCGGGCCTTCCGTGCTGGAAGATGTCAGCCTGCAGGTAGAAAAGGGTGAACGCATTTGTCTGCTCGGCCGCAACGGGGTCGGCAAGTCGACCCTGCTCAAACTGATCGCCGGCGAACACCAGCCCGACGGCGGTGTTGTCGAGCGCCGCCAGGGCTTGCGCGTGGCCGCCTTGGCCCAGCAGATCCCTGAGAATATGACAGGAACTGTTTTCGATGTGGTGGTGCAGGGATTGGGAGCGGTGGGTGACAAAATATCTCGTTTCCATGAGCTGAGTCGGCGCATTGAAGGAGGGAAGGAAGAACTTCTCGCCGAACTGGCGGAGACGCAGCACGCTATCGAGGAAAGTGGCGGCTGGGGATTGCAGCAGCGCATTGAGCAGGTCCTGTCCCATCTCAAGCTGGAAATGGACGTGCCGGTGGCGACCCTTTCCGGCGGGGTGATGCGCCGGGTGCTGCTGGCCCGAGCCTTGGTCTTTGAACCGGACATCCTTCTTCTTGACGAGCCGACCAACCATCTTGACATTGAATCGATCAGCTGGCTCGAAGGGTTTCTGTTGCGGGAAAACCTGACCCTCATCTTTGTGACCCATGATCGAGAATTTCTGCGCACTCTGGCCACCCGCATCGTTGAACTCGACCGTGGGCACCTGTTCGATTTCGCTTGTGACTACGAGACCTTTCTGAGGCGCAAGGATGAATGGCTCCACGCCGAAGAGCTGGAATGGAAGCGTTTCGACAAAAAGCTGGCCGAAGAGGAAATCTGGATCCGCAGAGGAGTCAAGGCAAGGCGGACCCGCAACGAAGGGCGTGTGCGGGACCTTCAACAGATGCGCGAAGAGCGCCGTCAGCGCCGTGACAGGGTCGGAACGGCCAAGTTGAAATTGCAGCAGGCGGGTAAAAGCGGCAGGCTGGTTGCCGAACTTGAGAATATTTCTTTCGGTTATGGGGATCAGCGGATCATCCGCGGTTTTTCCACGACCGTAATTCGCGGTGACCGAGTCGGTATCATCGGTCCCAACGGCGTCGGCAAGACCACCTTGCTCAAACTGATGCTTGGTGAACTTGTGCCTCAAGAGGGGAATGTCAGGCCCGGTACCAACCTGCAGGTCCTTTACTTCGACCAGCTGCGTCAGCAGCTCGACCCGGAGAAGACCGTGCAGCAGAACCTTGCCGGTGATCAGGACACGGTGATCGTCGGCGGCCAGTCCCGCCATATTGTCGGTTACCTGAAGGATTTTCTTTTCACCCCTGACCGGATACGTTCACCGGTCAGTATTCTCTCCGGCGGTGAGCGCAACCGGCTTCTGCTGGCGCGCCTTTTTACCCGTGAGGCAAATGTCCTGGTGCTCGACGAGCCGACCAACGATCTCGATCTTGAAACCCTCGACCTGCTCGAAGAGCTGCTGGCCGAGTTCAAGGGTACCCTGTTTCTGGTCAGCCATGACCGCGCGTTTTTGAACCGGGTGGTGACCAGCACCATCGCTTTCGAGGGGGATGGAAAGGTCGTCGAATATGTCGGCGGCTACGATGACTGGCTGCGCCAGAGGTCACAACCGGAAACAGTTGTTCCGGCCAGGAAACTCGTGAGGGAAAAACCGAAAAAGGAAGGGCCGCGCCGCTTGACCTTCAAAGAGCGAAAAGAGCTGGAAGAACTTCCCGGCTTGATTGAAGCGTTGGAAAAAGAGCAGGCGGTATTGCATGAGCGCATGGCTGATCCCGCTTTTTACCGTGAGGCGGGGGAAAAGGTGGCCACGGCTCGAAGCCGTCTGATGGAAGTCGAAGAGGCGTTGGAAGAGACCTACGCCCGCTGGGAAGAATTGGAGGCGGTGGAAAGTTAATCACCACAAAAGCGGAGCTGTTGGCTCCGCCTTTGTGGTTTGGCGGGAAAAACTTTTCACGGGTCTTTTTTTGTTAATCTGCACAACGGGTAGACCGAGCCCAAGGGGAAAGATGGTTGCCGTTCGGGCCGCAGGAGTGGTGTTGTCCTGTTGGGAGAAAAAGAGTGGGAGAGCCCTGAAACCACATGGCTTTCCCATAACGGGCGTAATAATTCTTATGAAAGAGGATTCTGAGATCAGAGTATATTCTGAAGAATATAAATTAATATCGATAATAAATAATAATTTATTAGCAGAATCGTCCCAAAGGTCTTTTCTGATGGAATTGATTTTTTAGAAGCTTTTCTCGTTCAATTTTTTAGATTTTTATCTGTTTTTCTGTTTAACTTTATGGGTAGTTTTTAATTCAATTTATTTCGTCCGCGGAATATGACGCTGTCGGTGCGATGGCTGGAATCGGGGATTGAGAAAAAACGGGTTATCTTTGGAAAAAGAGATGGTGAAGCTTTTAAAGGAGCGAGTCATGAAAATAGGGATGGTCGGCCTGGGGCGCATGGGTATGAATATGACACGGCGTCTGCTTATGGGAGGCCACGAGGTGGTGGCCTACAATCGTACCGCGGACAAAACCCGGGAGGTGATGGCCGACGGAGCGGAAGGAAGCTTTTCACTTCCGGAACTTGTGAAAAATCTCCCCCGGCCGAGGATCGTGTGGCTGATGCTCCCGGCGGGAAAGATTGTGGATGACCATATTGCGGCTTTAAAGGAATTGCTGGATGAGGGGGATATCATCGTGGAAGGAGGGAACTCCAACTACAAGGACGATATCCGTCGCGCCGAAATGCTCAGGGCGTGTGGTCTGCGTTACGTGGATGCCGGTGTCAGCGGCGGCATCTGGGGGCTGAAGGTCGGCTACTGTACCATGGTCGGTGGCGAACGGGCCGATTTCGATTTTCTGGAACCGGTTTTCAGGGCTCTGGCTCCGGATGACGGCTTTCTGTACTGCGGCCCCAGCGGTGCCGGTCATTACGTCAAGATGATCCACAATGGCATCGAGTACGGCATGATGCAGGCGTATGGGGAGGGTTTCGCCCTGCTGGAAGCGTCCCCATACGGGGAGCACCTCAAGTACGACGATGTGGCCCATCTCTGGAATCAGGGGAGTGTCGTTCGCTCATGGCTTCTCGAACTTCTTGAATCAGCTTTTGCAAAGGATGAAAAGCTCACCGGCCTGACCGGTTATGTCGAAGATTCGGGCGAGGGCCGCTGGACCGTGGATGAAGCGGTAGCCCGTGGCGTGGCCGCACCGGTCATCGTGCTCTCCTTGTTCCAACGTTTTCAGTCCCGTGATGAAAACAGCTTTTCCAACCGGGTTCTGTCCGCCTTGCGTCAGGAATTCGGGGGGCATGCGGTCAGGAAAGCGGATTAATAAAAATGGAAGAGATAAAGATTACCCAGGACATAAAAACCAGTGTCCAGGAAGGTCCGGATGATGGCGGCCATTTCTGTGACTGCCTCGGTGTGGGGCAACTCGAACCCTGCACCATTGTCATTTTCGGTGCTTCCGGAGACTTGGCCTCTCGTAAGTTGATTCCCGCCCTGTTCAAGATGTTCGGCGCCGATAGCCTGCCGTCACCTTTTTCGATCGTAGGGTGCAGCCGCACAGGAATGACCGACTCTGAGTTTCGCAGCCGCCTCGAATCATCCCAGCGGCAGGATAGCGCCTTCGATGTTGCCCGCTGGCGCGAATTCGCGGGCCATCTCCACTATTTTCCAGTGAATTATGAAACAGGTTCCTTTCGGAAGCTGGCTGATTATCTGCTATATCTGGACAAAAAAAATGGGACACAGGGAAACCGTTTGTTTCATCTGGCCGTTCCCCCCTCCCTTTACCCTGTGATCGGCGAACTCATTGGTGAAACAGGGCTGAGTCGCGAAAAGGAAAACGGCAACGGCTGGGCGCGGCTTGTCGTTGAAAAACCGTTTGGTCACGATTTGCGGAGCGCCGCCGAGCTGGATGATGTCCTCCACCGGCATTTCGAAGAGCATCAGATTTTTCGAATCGATCATTACCTGGCCAAGGAGACGATCCAGAATATCCTGATGTTTCGCTTTGCCAACACCATCTTCGAGCCGCTCTGGAACCGGAATTTCGTCGATTATGTCGGGATTGTCGCTGCGGAAAGCCTCGGCATTGAACAGCGGGCCGGATATTACGAAAAAGCGGGGGTGATCCGCGACATGTTCCAGAACCACATGATGCAGCTTTTGGCCCTGACTGCCATGGAGCCGCCCGCGCATTTCGAGGCGGACCGGGTCCGGGACGAGAAGGTCAAGGTTTTTCAATCGATCCGGCCTTTCAGCATGCAGCCGGATGAAAACCTCGTGCTCGGGCAGTATGGCCCCGCTTTGATTTCAGGGAAGCAGGTCCCGGGCTACCGCCAGGAGGTGGGCGTGGGCCCGGAATCGTTGACCCCGACGTTTGCCATGATGCGGCTTTTTGTCGACAACTGGCGGTGGAAGGGAGTACCATTCTTCCTCGCCTCCGGCAAGCGTCTCCAGCGCAAGGTTACCCGCATTGTCATCCAGTTCAAGGATGTTCCCCACACCCTTTTTCGGAACGTACTGGCCGAGAGTATCATCGCCAATCGGCTCGAACTTGGCGTCTATCCGGAAGAGGCGATCAGCCTGAGCTTCCAGACCAAGAATCCCGGCCCCCGGCTCTGCCTGCGGACCATGTCCATGGATTTTCAATACAGCCAAAATTACAAGTACTCCGGCTTCGATTCCTATGCCAAGGTTCTGCTCGACTGCATCCTTGGCGACCAGATGCTCTTCTGGCGTCAGGACGGGGTGGAAGCTTCCTGGGGATTGCTCACGCCCATTCTCAACGATTGCGAGAGATGTCGGGGCAGGGCCGAGAGTCTTCATATCTATCCGGCCGGAAGCTGGGGACCACCGCCGTCCGAGGACCGGGTGACAAGGATCATCGGCACATGACGTCCGCGAGAATGCCTGAAATACGCTGGAGCCTGACCTTGGAGGAGAGCAGTCATCAGTGTGCTTCACTGCTGGTGGAAACAGCCGCCGCAGCGATCTGTGCCAAAGGCCGGTTCACAATAGCACTGGTCGGCGGTTCTACGCCGAAACGTCTTTATGAGCTGTTGGCCGAAGAACCGTATGTTTCCCGCATTGACTGGCTGCGCGTTCATGTTTTCTGGGGAGATGAGCGCTGTGTTCCGCCGGATCATGCGGACAGCAACTACCGGATGGCCAGGGAGACTTTGCTCGCCAGGGTTCCGATTCCGGTGGGGAATATATTCCCCATGCCCGGTGCAGCGGAACCGGAAGAAGGGGCGCGGCAATACGAAGCAACTATCCGCCGGTTTTTTGGCTTGCAAGTTGGGAGCGAGTTCCCCGCTATCGATTTGGTCCTGCTGGGTCTGGGGACGGACGGCCACACGGCATCGCTCTTCCCGGGTTCAGTTGTTCTTAAGGAAAGACGGCGGCTGGTCGCGGCCGTTTCACCGCCGCAGACCTCCCGGCCGGCCGTGTCGCGACTGACCCTGACTCTGCCGTTTTTCAGGAAAGCTCGAAATGTCTGGTTCCTGGTATCCGGAGAGAAAAAAGAGGGTGTTGCGGCTGCCACTATCAACGGTTCTCCGGAAGATAGCGCCTTGCCCGGAGCGATGATTCGGCATCCAGGGAGTTTCTGGTTCCTGAGCGAATGCAGTCCGGATGTTTTCGGAAGTGGTGCAGGCAGTTAACCAGTAGAACACGGAAAAAATCGGAATCAGCAGACGTTTTCATGAATAATCCGGGTTAAAGGAGTTGTGGTTTATGGATGTGCAGTCATGGGGTGTTTTTCTCGTTGTTCTTGGTCTGGTCCAGGTGATACTGGCAGGTTTTTTTCTGCGCAGCGAGAAATCTGAAAAGAAACCCTCTTCCGGGAAAACAGGCCGGGGAAGTGGGCGTGAGGACCTTTTCTGGGTCTGGATCGGGCGCCTCGGTGCCCTCTGCAGTGTGGCGGGTGTTCTGATCATCCTGATGAAATCCTGAGTCAATTCGCCCTACCTCCCATTCTGTTTTATATAAAAAGGGCTTTTCCCGGCACCTTTGCTGTGAAAGCTGTCCATGTTGTGGTTGCCGCTATCCCATGCACCTTTTTGCTGCCTGACTTGCACCACTCTAAAGTAAAATTCAAAAGAGAACCCGGTTCGTATCTTTGTTGCATCTCTGGAAATCGGAATGTTACTAACCCCGATTATTCATGAAAACTTTGGCTGCAACCGTCAAGTGCTCGCCCTGACCTGGCGCACACTTCGGTTTCGCGACAAAGCCTCAATAATAACCCTGGCTAAAAGATCGGAAACGATCGGCCTGAGACGGATGTCAGGGTGAATCGGTTACCGGCTTGAATCCTTTTTTAAAAAAATTGGATTGTGTTAGGGTTGGGGCCAAACAAATAAGTTTTATCTGGTAATATTTTCCTAACCTACCAAATACTTATAAATTTCAGTGGATTTTAAAATTGAGCGGGTTGATCAATTGTTGTCGGTTATTGAATCAGATTCTTAAAAAATCAATTTTGTAAACGGAGTCTTTTCCCTGGGATGCTTCAATGGGGTTGTCTGTTTGTATTTTCCGGACTTATTGAATTGAACGGAGAAAATTGATGGAGAAAAACCGGAACAAAAGCGATAGCTCCTTGAAGGAGAGGCAGGAAGTCCGTAATAAACCCCCCCGGTCACTTTCCTGGCAGCTTACGTTGCGCCTTGTACTTTCAATTGCTGTGGTCTCGTTTCTCGGTCTGGCAACGATCTACTATTATTCGACCTGGAAAGCCGAAGCGGAACTGGATAACCTGGCGGATGAACAGCTCTCTTTCCTTGCCGGTTCCCTGGGAGTGCCGCTCTGGAATTTTGACCAGGATTCCATTGCCGTGATAGCTCGAACCTTTGCGCAGAATGCAGTGGTTGCGAGTGTCAGAATTTTGGATGCCAAGGGAAAAGAAGTGATTGCCCTGAAACGAGACACAGAGGGATCAGGGCAGGTGACCAAAACAGAAAACATTTTACATGATGGCATGCCGATCGGCAGTGTTGAGCTGACTCTGACCAAGAGCTTGCACCGGAAGGCTTTAAATCAATTGCTCTTATGGTCTTGTCTGGGGATATTTTGCTTTCTCACGGTTTTAATAATTCTGACCGGTTTACTGATTCGAAATTTTTTGCGCAGACCTCTCCAGAGTTTGAGTGGGATCGCAAACTCTTATGCTTCGGGAGAATATGATGCTGCAGGTGGGAGGATGCCCTATGTTGAGTTCCAGGACTTTGAGAGAGTCCTGGTCGGCATGGGGGTAGAAATAAACGGGCAGATGATAAAGATCAGCGAAGCCGAAAAAAAATACCGCACCATTTTTGAGAATGCCCTGGAAGGCATTTTTCAGACAACCGAGGAAGGCCGTTTCCTGAGTGTCAATCCGGCTTTCGCCCGCATGCTTGGATATGACAGTCCTGAGGAAATGATAAACACTTTTTCTTCAGACAAAGATTACTACGTGGACCCCGGCCAACGGGAGGAGCTTTTCCGCCGACTTCGGCGCGACGGGTTTGTCGGCGATTTCGAGGCGCAATTCTACCGCAGGGACAGGAGCATCATCTGGGGTTCTCTCGATGTACGGGGCATCCAGGATGCCGAGGGGAAGCTCCTGAAAAGCGAAGGGTTTATGCGGGATATCACCCGAAGGAAAAAGGCCGAAGCGGAAATGGGACAGCTGGAATCGCAACTGCGTCAGGCCCAGAAAATGGAAGCGATCGGTACCCTTTCCGGCGGTGTTGCTCATGAATTCAACAATATGCTGGGCATCATTCTCGGCAATGTGGAACTGGCCATGGACGATATCTCCGGGCAGAACCCGGCTCGTGAGTTCCTGGGTGAAATTCGAAAGGCGAGTCTTCGCGGCACAGAGATTGTTCAACAGCTATTGAGATTCAGCCGCCAGAGGGATAAGGTTCTGGAGTCTCTGGATCTTGCCCCCGTCATCAGGGAAGCTCTCGGTTTTTTGAGGGTATCCTTGCCCTCGGCAATTGAATTCGAGATCAACATACCTGAACAGTGCTGGCCGGTCGTGGGAGACTCGACCCAGATCCATCAACTGATGATAAATCTTTGTACCAATTCCGCTCATGCCATGGAGGGTGGGGGTATTTTAAATGTGACTCTGGAAAATCTCGAGACCGAGAAAGCGGAGGTTTTTTTCGATCGGGAGCTGCCTCCGGGAAGGTATGTCTGCCTCACGATTATGGACACCGGGCAAGGCATCGATCCCAGTTGCCTGGATCGAATATTTGAGCCTTTTTTCTCAACCAAAGATGTTGACAAGGGAACAGGCATGGGGATGGCCGTGGTCCATGGCATTATTAAAGGTCATAATGCAGGGGTTCGGGTGATAAGCCAACCGGGCATGGGTACCACGGTCGAGTGCTGTTTCCCTGTCAGTGGGTTAGAGCCGCTGTTGCCATTGGAAGAAATATCTTCCCTGGAAGGCGGAAGGGAAAATATTTTGTGTGTGGATGATGAAGAATCAATTGCACAAATAATGCGGACCCAATTGGAACGATTGGGATATGGGGTTGAGATAGAAACAGGTTCCATTGGAGGCGTTGGAACTTGTCAAAAGAAATCCGGACCGTTTTGACATGATGATCACCGATCTGATCATGCCGAAACTCCGGGGTGATAAATTGATCAGGGACGTGAAAGCGATTTGCCCGGGAATCAGAACGATCCTGTGCAGTGGTTTCAGCGAGTCAACGGAGGCGGAAAAAGCGGCACAGGCCCTGGCGGATGTTTTTCTCAGAAAACCGGTGACTCGTGAACAACTGGCACAGACCGTTCGAAAAGTTTTGGACAAAAACAAGGTCTGAAGCGGTTTTTCAACACCCTGTCAGGGCTTATCACTTTTGATTATTGGAGCCGGCTTTGCCGGCTCTTTTTTTTGTGGATATGCCTGACAGGGGAATGTGAGACTCGATGAGCTGAAGAAGGTGTTCAGATTTTTGCTCCTGAGGTTGACAGCAGCGAATAAAGGAGGATTTTTCAAGCCGGCAGAAAAGTGAACGGGTTTTTTGCTATTTCAGAGAATCCTGCTAATATAGATAAAACCTGTTTTATTTATTTAAATTTATAATAGAAAAGCTTTTGCCCAATGGAAAACTGACCGCTTTACTTATCAAATCATCACAGCCAGCTTTGGTGTCTGCCAATATTCGAAGCAGGAGAGCATGGACCAGTTCCTGTCGCGAATTGATTACTGTCTTTACCAATCAAAAAAAAGCGGACGTAACAGAGTAACCGCCGCTGCTGTTGAAAACCTCGAGACCGTGAATTCGCGATTTTGAAAAAATAGACAGGTTGAATTCCAAATCGGCGGGTATGTCTGAAGCTTTATGGAGGTTAGGCGGCTCGTCAGAATTGATAGGAGAGACTCAGGGAACCGAACTGATCGGCTTGATCCTGGCTATTGTACTCCTTGGTGCGGAATATCTGGGTATAGGAGATGCGGTAGCGCCGGCACTGGATCGCGATCCCAGCCTGCAGGTCCCCCACCAGAAGCTTTTTATCTACCGAGTGGCTGTCGGAGAAGGTGTTGCCGTCCAGGAAGATATTACGCAATACGGCGCGACCTTCCACGCCGGCAAAGAGGTACCAATTGAAACCCGCACGATTGCGGAAGAACCCTCCTCCCGGCAGACTGGGGCGAATGCGCGGCGGACCGAAATCCTCGTGAAGGTCCGGGCCCACCCGTACCGTGAAGCCGACGGCGGCGTAGGTAAAAACGTTCCCCAGGGCGCCGCCGAAATGCGGGATGACGTCGTATTCCAGTCCGGTGAGGAAGCCTCTTTCGTCGAAACGCCAGGCCTGTTCATAGAAAAGGTTGACGGCGGGCTCATTGTCAAGCTGGTTGTCCCAACCTCTCGGATCCTGGAGGCCGAAAAGGGCATGCCAGTTCTCCTGGACTTCCTCGGCCAGGGACCAGGGGCCGACCACACCCAGGGTAAGTTCGATCTTGTCGAAACGTTTGCTCCCCTGGTTGGCGACCAAGCCGAAGCCGAGATAAAGCCAGCCGCCATAAGGACGGTCCTCCTCGATCAGTTCTTTTACGGAAATATCCTCAGGGGTAAAGATATTCTGGCCGAGGGAAAGACTTCCCCTTGCCTGTAAATCTGTTCCATCTTCATGTGTTTTTGCATAAGTAAACCAGGGAAGGTTTTCCGCCGCTTTGACAATCCAGGGGATAGGTTCGGTCAGGCAGTGGAACGCTGTCCCGTGGGTGAAATGGCGGTCAGTTCCACCTCCGAACAGGTCATTTTCGAACTGAGCACTGCAGATATAGCCCGGCTCTTGGATTTCAGCCAACGCGGCTGTCGCCCAAGTGGTGAAAATAACAATTAGAATGATGAAGGTTCGCAGAAAAATCATCGGTTCAGAAAATCGTCTATACTGAAATAAAGGTGGCAGTATAACCTCATTGTTGTCCGGAATGAAGCGGAATCGAATCTGGAGGGAAGATGGGGGTTGCCGGCAGCATACATATAGGCACTTCCGGATGGCATTACGAACACTGGAAAGGGGCTTTTTATCCTCCGGTCCTTCCTGCGACGGAGAGGCTCGCCTTCTATGCAGGTCACTTTCAAAGCGTGGAACTCAACAGCTCTTTTTATCGCCTTCCCGGGGTGGACGTTTTTCGGAACTGGGGCAACACAGTGCCGGAGGGTTTTGTTTTTGCTGTAAAAGCCAGTCGTTACCTGACCCACATGAAAAAGCTCAAAGACCCGTGCACGGCATTGGAAAAATTTCTCGAATGCGCCCGGTGCCTCGGCCCGAAACTCGGACCGATTCTATTCCAACTTCCACCGCGCTGGCAATGCAATGTTGAACGCTTGCGCTCTTTTCTGGGGGAATTGCCTGACGATATTCGCTGTGTATTTGAGTTTCGTGACCCAAGCTGGTTCAACGATGAGGTCTATGAGGCTTTGAAAGAAGCAGTCGCAGCTTTCTGCATTTATGACTTGGCGGGACGGTTGTCCCCCATCATTACCACGACAGATTTTGTCTACTTGCGCCTTCACGGACCGGGGCAGGCCTATGAGGGGAGGTACGAAGAGGAGGTTCTCAGGGGATGGGCTGAGAAGTTTTCCGCCTGGGCGGCTCAGGGAAAAGAGGTTTTCTGTTTTTTCGACAATGATCAGAGCGGGTATGCGGCAATCAATGCCCTTGAGTTACAGGAGATGGTTCAAAAGTAATGTGAGTTTTGTAGTTTTCCGGATCGCAGCAATTCAGATTTGATCTGACAGACAGCGTGTTATTAATCCCTAGATAATGCAGGATTCAATTATAGTGCAACATATAAGAATCCATCTTCTTTTGAAGGTTCAATTATCGACAGCCAAGCCACAGAAAAGGCCCACCATTCATGGAGGGTCTTTTCTGTGTGCTATTTATCGTGATTTGTGAGAAAGCCAGTCAAAAAAATCTGTCCCCTTTTCCCTCGTAGCTAGGTAGCTAGGTTGAAAAAATATGGGAAGTGTCCCTAGTTTCCAAAAATGAAGCAATATAGATTTGATTTGATAGAAAGTTTATTGAATTTTTGATTTGTTTTTATCCCACCAGTTAAGCAATGGTTCTCTAGCAAATGGCATCCAAACCAGACTATTATCATTGGCCATATTAACAAACCTTTTTCCAGCATAAAATTTAGCGGTTCAGGACTCGCAGACAACTCTGTTTCCTCAGAACACTCGAGTAAAGGCAACGGTATGGTTTTGATTCTATCTTCGAAAACAGGAATCCCGTCTCATCCCCATCTTTTTTACACAAGTTTCATCGCAGGGTCAGAATGCAGGGCAAAGCTATCTTCTGATTTTTTAAGTTCCTGATTTTCTTTCAGGAGGATTTCTAATAATTCATCACGACCCGAAACAACAGTACTTTTGGAATCATCCTGATTATCAAGGTAATACCCTTGAATTTTCTCATCAAAAGCTCTGGCTGCTTTTCTCTTGCCCTGTCTTACCGCACCCATACTCCATAATTTATTGGTTCGGTCCCGGTAAAGGAAGCCTATATCACCCATCAGTTGCGTCCTTGCAGCAAGGGCAGGTCACGATTGGAATTGATCCGGACTTATCACTATTCCTTTTTGTTAAAAATGTTTTTCCGCCTGAAAGGGACTTCACAACTGCACTCGAATTTCATGGAAGCTTAAGTCCCATTTTTTCTCCCTCAACAAAAGCTGGCAGGATTAAATTCCCGCCAGCTAAAAAAAGTCCGTCGATCAGGATTTGGATTGACCTGCCAGGAGCAGCTTATTTTTGGATGCAAACTGTTCCCCGACGAAAACGCTTTTCGGGATCATGGCATGAATGCCCAAGGTATAATCCACAAGCTGGGTGACATGAAGGTCAACCGCCTGGCTGCAGAAGGCATAAGCTTCCATCTTGGGCAGCCCGTAATATTGGTTCAGAAACTGGACAGCGTTTCGAACCGCCATCTGGCAGGATTTATACAAATCCGTATGGAATGCCAGCATACCCCAGTGCGTCGGAGTCGAAAGCAATGGCCAGTCGACAAGTTTTTTGAGGTCTTTTCGAACCGTTATGCGAAGCGTCATGTTCTTGAAAGCGCCCTCCAAAGCATTCAGGTTGACTTCCCCATGCCCCTGCGCCAAATGGGAATCCCCTGTTTTCAACATCCCGCCTTTAACCTGGACAGGCAGATAAAGAACGGTCCCCGCCACCATATCCTTATTGTCCATATTGCCGCCATGAGCGCCTGGGGGAACATTGCTCCATCGTCCGGGAGCGGCCATTTCAACGCCAATTGTTCCGGGGAAAGGCTGCACTGGGACCTCTATGCCGGGGGCAAATTCATAGGACATCTTTTTGGAATCAACACTATACCAACGGACTTTACCGTCAGGATACTCGTCGGCGAGAAGACCTAATTTCATGAATGATGTCGTTGGGTTTAGGTTGAAGCCATAGGCATTCGGCACAATATCCAGGATTTCAACCTGCAGGATATCGCCCGGCTTGGCCTCTTCAATATAAATTGGGCCAGAAAGTGTGTGATGTCCAGGACCTTTCTTTTTCTTCTCTGCCCCGGTTTTCTTATCCGGGTAAAAATAAACTTCAGGATCTTTAGCAATCAAGTCGCCGTACCAGGACATCCAGTCTTCAATTTCCGCCCCCGGCACCATTCTCCCCAGCAAATGAGTCCCTGTCTCCACATAAACGATTTCGCCGGATTTCATGGTCAGGACAGGCTTTCTGGAATTATCCCAATAGCCGGGTGTTGCCGTCATTTGATTGAACCCTAGGACATGGACTTTCCCGGACATGTCCATTCTTTTGGTTTCAAGGGCATGAGCTTTAGGTGTCATAATTTTGCCGAGGGCTAACGAGGCACCTGCAACTCCTGCATACTGGAAGAATTCTCTTCGATTGATTGATTTATTGGACAAAGCCGCTTCCTTCTTTTCTTTGTCTTCCATAATGGACCCTCCCTTAGTAACAATTCCTCAAAAAGCTCCGACCTATCTCTTTGAAACCCCCCCCTGCTGTCACCTCCCTTTTAGAAAATGGTTTTATTGCCACCCCCAAATGCAACCAATTCGGCATTTAAACAAGATATTGAAATTCGAAGCATGATTGCGCTGACTGTCCGGGAAAACGTAATCATCATTGCTTTTTAACAGCGCTCAGCTTTTTGTTCCGGAATGATCATCAACTTCATCGGCGGCATTCGGGTTACACTCAATCTCTTCGGTTGCTACACCTTTCTTGAAACTGTTAAGCCCCTTTCCAAGTGCCTCCCCTACCTGAGGCAGCTTTCCAGCTCCAAAAACAATCAACACAAGTACAAGGATGATGAAAAGTTCCGTTGCGCCGAGTCCAAACATATTACTTACCTCCAAATCCTATGGTGGAACTTGCTTCCACCATGCAATCCTCGTTTAGTTTTTTCAAAAGCAGAGCTTTATCACAGTTAATCTCTGCAAAGAACGCAAGCTCTTCAAGTATGGAGGAGATTCAAGTACTAAAAGGATATATGAAAAGAAAAATGGACAGTTCTCGCCCTTCTAAAAACAGTAGCTAGAAGGGCTCAAGTCATTTCTATTGGAAAGGTCCCTAAAAGGGCATATGAATATGTTAGGTTATTGCGGGATTTTAAATTTGCTGATTAACTTTTTAAAACATAACACAAAAGAAAAAGAACACAATTTTTTAGAAAATATAAAAGAATTCACCGAAAGATAATCTGCTGCCTCTAGTCCCAATGTGCCGCCCGAAGGGCGAACATGGTGTGCATTGTGCTGGGCACAAGTTGGGGTCTGATGTGGCGCCTCGTTAGGCCTTCCCAAGATGTTCGCAGACAAATGCCAGAGACTCTTCAGCTTCTTCCACGCTACTCAAACCGAGAGTGATGATGTCAGTGCTTTTTGAGTTTTCCAAGGCGAACCGCAGACCATCCTCAGGGGGTATTCTCCCAGCAGCCAAGGTCTTCATTAAAACGAATGGTTTGTGTGTATTTTTGATTGTTTCAATACGCTCTTTTGCGGTTTCCTGGCCGCCATAACCCGAATAAACGAAGCCGGACTCATTCAAAGGAAACAGGTACACATCGACACCATAGTTTTGTTCCTCACAGATCTCAACGGTTGAGACTTTATGGGTCGAAATCCCTGCTATCATTCCGGCCGCATGGATGTCATCGACAAGTTTTTGAAGGCCCTCAATTTTGTCTTTGCACCTAGGCCGATCCACGAATTGCGCATGAATAACGCAGATATCTGCTTCATTCCCCATCAAGTAATCGAATTTCTCCTTGTGGCCCATGGTAGAGGTCGCGTCCTTTCGCGTGTTCCCGATGAACAACAGGGGTTGCGAATGCTTGCGCCTCAAATCGACAATGATTCGCTGGATTCTCTCATTGGCGCTTGACTCCACTGCGTTTACGCCGAACCTCATGCAGGTCTCAATCACGAGGGAAATGTACTTGTCCGTGCAGCGGTTCTCATACTCCCGGTTCCTGGCATAACTGAAATTGGAACGGCCGTAAATCGCATTCGTTCCAAAAACGACCTTGCTGAACTGCTTCCCGTTGATTGAAACCGTTTTCATCAATTGCATCTCCGGAGGTAGTGGTTTTCTCGATGGCTGCATGACAAGTGATTAGCAAGTTTTGTTGATTTTATCCCCATTTTGCCCTCTGTCAAACATTCAGGAAGGCTTGTCATTGCTTTAATCGCTTGAAATAAGATCACCCTGCTGATGGATAAAACTTCAATATTTACACTTAATAATGATCGGATATCCTCTCATGCTTATTATCCCCAAACGCTGGGAACCATGTTTATAGTCAGCCTGGCAATCTGCCCAATATGTTGTGTTAACCAATTTGAGCTACCCCTGCGCAAGGCAAGATGCCGATTCCTACAAACCCTGGTCAATAAGAACGGCCTGCCCAAGTTTTTGAGCAGGCCATTTCGATATCTGATAACCGTTGTAATCTCAGAACGACAAAAGCATCTTACCAGTGTCAGTGCTCATCACCATCCACGAAATCGAGGCCAGTACGCCACTTGGTCTTCAGCATTTGCAGGTAAAACTTCGTAGCCATCGAACTGTGTTGCCGTTGCACACGCATGATTTGGCAGAATACGTAATCACGTGCCGACTGGAAGCAAAGGTGATTGGGCCAAACTGCCAGGACGAAGAGCAATAACTCCATGTTCCTGGTTCGTTGTTGTAACGATGAGATCTTGAAGTGCTCGGCCATCTACATCGCAAACGATGCCGTACCCCTGGTCGATGGACTGGTTCTTTGTACCTCTATCGCTGGACAAGGCCATCCACCCGGCATCGACAATGATCCAACCACGCTCGTTCTGGTGTCCAATAACCGTCGTAAGAACGGAGAGAGCAATATCATCGAGCGTGCACACTCCAATGCCAGCCATCACCAGGTCAAAAAACACATAGACGCCAGCACGGATTTCGGTCACCCCTAAAAGGTCGCGCGCAAAATGAGCTGTGGGTGTCGAGCCTACGCTGACGACAGGGCATGGCAATGCCGCCCCCCGCAAAATCTTTGCGGCAGTGGTAGAGTTGGGGTCAGGTTTGACTAATAGAGTTGGGGTCAGGTTTGACTAACGGATTTATCCACCTTTTCGGCAAGCCGTCCCAGCATGGCATGCAAACCCTCATCGGACCTGGCACGCTCCCCAATACGCCGGGCCGCTTGGCTCAGACCGGAAAGGTCCCGATGAAGCGTCGCTCCGAGTTCCTTCAATTGCAGATGAGGATACCTTCTGACCAGCCACGCTGCCACCGCCCGCGCCTCAGCCATGGGTTGCTGCCTGCCCGGGGCCGATAAGTCTTCCCTTTGAAGACCGTAGCATTCACCAACCGCTTCGAGAATCGCCCCGATCTCTACAGGGGGATCAACTCTCTCGTCAGCTTGCCTGAGGGCTTGCTCGACGAAACGGTCATCACCTAAAATACGCCCCTCAAAAGAACCACCACAAAACTCCTTCCTGTGGTCTTCGGAAAGACCCTCCTGAACGAATTCTCCATAGGCCCGACGAGCGTTGTCCGCATTGTCATCAAATTGGCTCAACACCCAAACGGTGGTCAGCCAAGGGGTCTGTTGGCTTCCCATGTAACAGACATGGCTTGACCATGGATAATCGTTCGGGTTTTTAACCAGGCCGGCACGTAAGGGATTGAGATGGATATAGCGCACAAGTTCGACAAGATAGCTGTCCACATCGATTAGAAGTGCTTTGAAACGCCCTTGGAAGAGGTGGCCGGTTTTTCTCTGCTTGCGGTTGATATATTGTGTGTAGCGGAATCCAAGATTTTGCATGATTTTCGATAGGGGGATGTGCGCTACCTGCAAGGCGAGATGGACATGGTTGCTCATCAGGCAGTAGGCATGAACCCGGCACTGGTACTTTTCCAGCCCTTGCTGAAGAAAAAGCAGGAATCGGGTCCGGTCGACGGAGCTAAAAAAGATATCCTGGCCGCCATTGCCGCGCAACATGACGTGGTAGGTAGCGCCAGGAAAATGGATACGGGGTTTGCGGGGCATGGTAAAAGGATAGACAAATAAGCCCGTTTGTCAATCCTGACCCCTTTTCCTTTTCTCATTGCATACGCTTCAGCCGTTGGGGGCGCGAATGATTCCGAGCATTTCCTGATGGATTTTCCCGTTGCTGGCCAGGACCTGTTTATCAAAAATCGAGCTGTGGCTGCCCTGGAAATCGGTGGTCACGCCCCCGGCTTCCTGGACGATCAGGAGTCCGGCGGCCACATCCCAGGGATTCAGTTCATACTCCCAGAAGCCGTCGAATCTTCCTGCGGCCACGTAGCACAAATCAAGCGCCGCCGCGCCGTCCCTGCGGACGCCGTGACTGCGGGAGTAGAAATTTTTGAAGAGTGCCATGGAATGCTGCCACTCTTCCCCCGTCCGGTAGGGGAATCCGGTAGCCAGCAAAGAGCGGGAGAGATCGGGTGTTGGTGATACGGCAATCCGCCCCTGGTTCAGGAACGCGCCTTGGCTTTTAATAGCGCTGAACATTTCTTCGTGAAAAGGATCGAACACCACCGCTGCCAGCGTTTCCTCCCGCTGTTGAACGGCGATGGAAACGCAGAAGAAAGGGTAACCGTGGACAAAATTGGTGGTGCCGTCGATTGGATCGACCACCCAGCGGAAATCGCCCGTAGATGCTTTCTCCCCGGACTCCTCGGCCAAAATTGTGTGGCCCGGATATTTTTTGCGGATTTCACGGATAATGACCTCTTCCGAGCCCCGGTCTACACTGGTGACCAGGTCGGCTCGGCCTTTTTCGTCCACCCGGCCCAGGTTTGACATGGATGCGATAATATATTTACCTGCCTCCCGAGAGGCAAACTCAGCTGTTTCAAGCAGTTCTTTCATTGCGAGGTTCCTGCCGATAAATTAAATTCTTGGTGTACTCATAGGCTAATCCAGGTTCGAATGCCCGGTGGCGAGCCCTGATCCTTTTCAGCGTTTTCTCTCGACCACGCAATAGATTCCGCCTTCCTTGATGCCGGGCATGAAACAGCCGTTGCAGGAGATGCATGTGGCCGGGCTGCGATCTCCTTTAAACCAGCGGTTTGGAAGGCCCGGCTCGCGAATCAGTGGCCTGGACATGGCGACGTAATCCATACCGTCATCTCTGATGGCTTTTTCAACAACCTCAATGGAGCGAAAGCCGCCCACCACCATGACCGGGCAACTGACAACTGTCTTGATGCGGCGAGCCAAATCCAGGTTATAGGTCTCTTTCTCAGGACTGTCAATTTTCTTCTGAATCGGAGTTTTATCACCCGATGCGGAGGTTCCGGCCGAGACTTCGATAGCGTCGATACCGGCTTCGGAAAGTTTTTTGGCGGCCATAGCAGCATCGTCGATTTCGAGCCCATCATTCAAGTTATCGGAAGCGTTCAGTTTAATCATCACTGGAAATTCAGGGCCGACCGCGTCCCGCACCTGTTGATAGGCTTCAAGAGCGAAGCGACAGCGATTTTCCAGCGAGCCACCATATTCATCATTCCGGCGGTTGGTGAGAGGCGAAAGAAACTGGTTGATCAGATACCCGTGGGCGCCATGCAGCTGCACAGCATCAAACCCCCAGTCTCTGGCACGCCGGGCCCCCTCTCCGAATGCAACGGCAATGGCATGGATTTCATTTTTTGTCAGTTCAGCAGGAGTGGTCGGGAATTGCTTAACCTGAACTGCCGAAGGAGCAAGAGGCTGACATCCTGCAGTTCGGGGGTCGGTCTGACCGCCGGCATGAACCAGCTGGATCGAGATTCGGCTTTCGGCGTCATGGACGGCCTGGGTCAAACGCCTGTAATCCTCTGAAAAGTTATCGGTATGGATTCCCATTTTGCTGGATATTTGTCGTCCTTCCGGCCTTATAAAAGCGTAGCCGGAAATAATCAGGCCGATCCCTCCCTTGCCCAGCTTGTAATAGCAGTCGGCGAGCTTTTCCGTGGGCCGCCCGTCGGGTTTGCACATACCCTCCCACGTGGCGGATCGTACCAGCCGGTTGCACAGCATCATGCCGTTAATGGTGGTTTCTTCAAACAAGGAAGACATGTTTTTCACTCTTTCCCAACAGCGGTTTTTGAAACGTCAAGAAACCGGTTCTTCCGCAGGGCCTTAATTATTCCCGGTGGCATCTCCGGATGTTTGCCAGGGTATAAATGAAAGTACTTTTTGTGAGAAAATCAGTTCTTCAAGCGGTTTAATCTTGGGATCGCCATTTGATCGAGCAGCCCATGGAGGAGTGCTGTTGTTCGGCAATGGGTCGCCCGGCGGCCAGGTTTTCAACGGCTTCTTTCAGCTCTTCGCGGGTGACTTTGCTTTCATCCTGCCAGTTATCATCAATGCGACCATGATAGACCAGGCGGCCGTTGCCGTCGAACAGATAAGGATCAGGTGTACACTGGGCCTTGAAGGCGCGGGCAACATTCTGGGACTCGTCGACCAGATAAGGGAAATCAATTCCTAGCTCATTGATTTTACCCTTCATTTTTTCCGGCGCGTCTTCGGGGTAATCGGGATGGATATTGGCGTTAATGGCTACGATGTTGATATCCAATTGACGGGCATGACGGGCCAGCCGGACCAGGCGCGGCCACTGGGCATTGGCGTAGGGACAGTGGTTGCAGTTAAAAACTACCACCAGCCCCTTTTTGCCTGACAGGGTCGCATGGGAATGAATTTTCCCGCAAGGATCTCGTAGGCGGAATGCAGGCATCCCGGTACCCAGCGGAAGGTCTACCGATTCAACCAAGGTCATGACCGATTCTCCTTTTCATAGACCTTCATTGTTGTCCAGGATATGAGAAAGGGCACCTTTTTTGGTGCCCTTTCGGTTTTAGACCTCACACCCTTTGCAACTGTTGCAGTTGCCGTCACAGCCACTCAAATCCCTGGGCATAACGACGAATTTGCCGTTTTCCCCCCGTCCGCCATAATTGACGACCATGCTCTGGGTGATATACGATACGTCCTCCGCGATGAGAATACGGAACTCGCCCGTATCCTGCACCATATCTCCTGCCTGGGGTTCTTCGAAGGCGACGGTCAGGACCGGTCCGGCGACGCCCTCCTCCTTAAAGGAGATGCGTGGCGATGTGCCGGGGTTTTGCTGGAGGCAGTCCTGTATTTTTTCTTTGGCTGTTAAAGAAAGCTCTATCATAAGCACCTCACTTGGCTTTTGGATTTCATAGTTATATTCTACCGCCAATTGACCTGCCCAAGCTATGAATAATTTTGCATCATTGCTGACACCTGAGTCCGTTCAGACTTTGCACCAGTAGATGCGGACATGGGTCGGGAAGCCCGGTCTCTCGGGAAAATCGAAAGGCGGACACAAGCGCGTCACCTGGGAAAAGCGTTTTTTCAGCTCCCCGGCATAAAACTCCTCGCTTCCGCTCATATGATTATTGGCGAAGAGGGCTACGGCGTTTTCCGAGAGTATTTCACGAATTTCTTCGGTCAGTTCCGGCCACCCCTTTTCAATGGAAAAAGACCGTCCTTTTCCGGTGGAGGCGAAAACCGGGGGGTCACATATGATCATGTCCCAGGCTTGGAAATTACCATTTTTTTCCCGCTTTTTACGCACCTGCCGGGCAAGCCACTTGCGAACATCCTCCTGGATGAATTTCCCACGGCCGCTCTTCGTCAGGCCACAATGGGTAAAATTCTTTTTCCCCCTGTCCAGGCATCCGGCGGACGCATCAATGGAAAAGACCGTTTCAGCATCCCCTTGAGCTGCTGCGGCGGAGAATGAACAGGTGAAAGAAAAGAGATTGGCAGTGCGCTTCAGTCGGGCGGCTTGCCATATTTTTCTCCGCGAATCGCGCTGATCGAGGAAAAGCCCGACATGTTGGGAGTCATTGAGAGCGACCTCGAAGAATAAATCGTGTTCACGTACCAGAAAGGTCGGGGGCGGGGGTTCGCCCCAGGTGATGGCGTCTCCAAAAAGTTCCCTGTGATGAGGGTCCCCGCGGTGGGTTCTGATCAATCCCCCTTTGCAAGTGAAAATTTTTGCGAAGTAGGCCAGAACAGGCTTCAGGGTAGTGCGCAATTTTTTCGAAGGGAGCTTTTCGTCAAAACCGGTCACACACAGCCATGAGCCATAACGGTCGATGGAGCAGGGGATATCCGTTAGTTCGCCACGATGAACAAGGCGGAAAGCGTCGCTGACAGTTTCCAGCCAGCTCAGCCGCCTCTCGTAAGAGACAGCTGCTTCGATAAGGAGGCGCGTTCGGCCGGCAAGAAGCCATTCAAAGGATTGTGGAAAATCGGTGGTGAGTTTTTTCGTTATTCCCGGCCAGAAAAGCGCACCGCAATGCAGGCAGAGCCTGGGAAAAGGGGTGCCGCCATGTTCGTTGTCCCCCAGGATCGGGACTCCGGAGGCCGCGGCATGACGGCGGATCTGGTGTTTTCTGCCCCGCTTGATTTCAGCACGGATGAGATAATAACCGCTTTCGCTTCTGATCAACTCGAAGGAGGTTGAGCAGGGTTTGGCGTCAAGATTCTTGCGGCAGATCCAGTTTTTCCCCTTGAGCGGTTCCCGATCGGAAATGAAATAATAGGTTTTACGGGCCTGGCTCTTCTCGTGGATTTTCTGGGCCAGACCGCTTGCTTCGGGAGTCAGGGCCATAAGCAGGACACCACTTGTCCCTTTGTCCAGGCGTGAGCAGACATGGACTTCCCGGCCGTGGTGGAGCTTCAGCCACTCGACAAGCCCAAGATCGCCCGCTTGGGGCGTATGCGTCGACAAGCCTGTTGGTTTGTTAACGACTAACCAGCATTGGTCCTGGTACAAAAAAGGGGTTTTGGAAAGGTTCGACATGTCCCCGCCTAGCATTTGCCATGGGCGTTTTTCTTGTCTGTTTTGGCGTCAGCGGGGTGCAGGCGAACGATCGTTTCCACGTGTGGAGTCTGCGGGAACATATCGACCGGCTGGGCAGCCTCTGTTTGATAGTCGAGGGTGTGGAGTATGTCAAGATCACGGGCCAGGGTTTCGGGATTGCATGAAACGTAGATGATCGTTCGCGGCGACAGTGCCGCTGCAGTTTCCAACGCTTTGCGGTCACATCCGCTGCGGGGGGGATTGAGTGTGACCACACATTCCCGTGCCGTCTCCGCTTCCGACCGGCGCAGCAGCTCGGAAGCGTCCCCCACGCGGAAATCGCAGTTTTCCAGATTGTTCAGAAGCGCGTTCTCCCTGGCGTTGCGAACGGCTTCCTCCATAACTTCAATGCCGATAACTTTCGCGGCGTCTCGGGCCAGATTAAGGGCTATCCCGCCTATCCCGCAGTAGAGGTCGAAGGCGTTTTCATAGCGAGTGAGCTGTGCCCAGTCCCTGACCAGTTGATAAATTCGGGCAGCCTGGAGGTCATTGACCTGGAAAAAGGACGTGGGAGAGATGCGTAGGCGGATGTCGCCTACCCGGGTGATTAGGTCATGAACACCGGCCATCCTCAGGGTTTCCCGTCCAAAAATAACATTGCCGGATGACGTGTTGATATTCTGATGCACCGAAATGACTTCCGGTACTTTGCGTTGCAGCCACTTGCCAAGATGAGTCAGTTCTACGGAAATTTCGTTCGGCAGTCACGAAAGTCACCATGACTTTGGCGCTGTCTGGAGCGACTTTGATGGCCAGGTGGCGCAGCAGTCCCTTTCCGGTTTTAGGATCGTAGACAAAAACCTTCTGGCGCTGGACTTCCTCGCGTACCACCTGAACCACCTTGTTGAGGAGGGGATGGTGGAGGGGACAGTCGCCGATGTCGACCACGTCGTGGGTACCCCGCCGGTAGAGGCCGATGAGAACCCGGCCCCGTTCTTTTCCGAATACCAGTTTGGCATTGGTCCGGTAGCCCAGGGGATTCGGAGCGGCGAGGGTTTCGGCCACTTTTATTCCCTTAAGTCCGGGATAGGAGGAAAAAGCCCTGCGAATTTTTTCCTCCTTGAAACTGAGCTGGGCAGAATAGTCGAGTTGGACCAGAGAACACCCCTGGCAGTGCCGGGCATGAGTGCAGGGCGGAGATATGCGCCGGGGATGGCGCGAGAGGACCTTCTGCAGACGGCCTATTATGCGGCGCTGCCCTTTGTGTTCGATAGCAACCGCAACTTTTTCGCCGGGGAGAGCGCCGGTCACCCAAACCTCTTTTGTTTCGAAGCGGGCGATGCCGATTCCCTCGTCGTTGAGGTGATCAATGGTGGTTTCAATCAGTGGTGCAACTGAGCGTTTTGACGCTTTTCGAGGTTTTGCGGGCGGTGTTGCCATGGGTATTTATTTCTTTCAGGTTATGTTAGCCGTTTTTTCTACGGGGGAGCGTTCTTGTTTCAGGAGGCTGTCCGACAATTTTCTGAAGGCTTGAATTGTATCCGTCTGGTGAGTGTAGTGCAATTTTTTATTTTCAGGCAGCAGTCGGGAACCCTTCCGGGGACAGACACTGACCTGGAGAATTTTACTATGAAGGCTGAAACGCCTCGTTTCAGAGACGGATGCGCCAGGCATGGATCGGGTGGCGGAGGCGGAATCGGCGCAAGGATTTCTTCAAATATCGTACGTTCGGTGAACCTCCCTGGTCCGCATCGCGGAGCATCTGCTGCTGGATCAGCGGTGTTATGAAATATTTTCGTAACCTTCGATACTTGTTGAAGAAAACGGCATCCGACATGGCGGTCAGATTGGTGCGATGATCCGGCCGATCCAGATAGTAAAGATCCGACCAGCGAATGGTCTTTCGGTGTGCTTCCTTCAGCGAGTGGTATATGGATGTTCCCGGCAGTGGCGCCATGAGGGTGGCCGACAGCACTTCCGGGCGAATGGTGCGAATAAAAAGGACATTGCGATCCATATCCTGCTCTGTTTCTCCGGGGAGGCCGAACATCATGTTGGCGAAAATGCGAAGGCCCGCTTCCCGGGTCAATTTTGCGGCGGCATAATTTTGTTCCACCGTGGTGTTCTTCCCGATGGCTTTCAACAGGTGGTTCGTGGCGGATTCGAATCCGTATTCAATCTGAATGCATCCTGCGGATTTCATCATCTTTAACAGCTCCGGGCGTGCCTGGTTTGCCCGCAGGCAGCATCCCCATTTCAGACGCTTTTCCCAGCCGCGGGCTCGAAAGGCTTCACAGATGTCGTGCAACCTTTCTTCATTGGCTGAGAGTGTCTCGTCCTCAAAAAGAACGGCTTCAATGGCATAATCCCTCAAGGCACGTTGAACCTGATCGACAATATAATCGACGGAATGGAAACGGACACCGGCACCGGCGGTCAAGGGGGCACTGCAGAACTTGCACGCGTTCGGGCATCCGCGGGAGGTGCGGATATTGATAGAGCGGAGATTCAGCCAGCGAATCATCCACTGGTTTCTGGAGGTGTGGTAATCCATGTTGAAAAGATCCCAGGCCGGCGGCGGGATCAAATCGAGATTTTTTTCCACGCTTCGGGGGTCAGTATGGCTGAAGATTCCTTCCGGGTTTTGACGGAGGACGCCGGGGATTTCCGGAGAAAGGCCTGTTTCGGCGATTTCCAGGCAGGTTTGTTCCATTTCGCCGATTATAACGGCGGAAAAAGCCTGGCACTCTCTAAGGGTTTGTTCAGGCAGGGCGGTGGCGTGCTGCCCGCTCATGAGGAGGAGAGGGGTCATCCCGAGCGTGTCGCGGGCCGCCTCTGCGAGGCGGTAAGCCTCGTCGGCGGCGGCCGTGAGAGCATGGAAAACGACCATTTCCGGTTTGAATTCCCGCAGTGCTGTTATTAATATGGCGTCGGCACGGGACCAGTCAAAATGTTCGGTCACTAGTCGGGATTCCCGTTCCTCGGCACGAACGCAATGCCCGTGTTGCCGAAGGGTTGCTGCGGTCTGGGCCATTTCCGTGGGGACGAGATGCGGAAAATAGCCCCCTTTCGGCCAAGTGGAGGCGTGAGGAGTTGGGTATATAAAAAAAACTTTCATGACGGTATTTTTTCTCTTTTGCCTAAAAAAGCCATTGAATACAGGCCAAGACTTTTTTGTCTTGGCACTTGGATGAAGCTACACACATTCGAGAGGCCTCTTGACTCTTTTCAAATGGTGGCGGAAGAATTTTTTTCCCGACGACTTCCGGCCAGCGAGGAGATTCGGAATTTAAAAGAGCGGAAGACTGGAGTGCCAAACGGGTGATCAGCGATGGACGGGGAATATTCAGCTCTGTCAACAGCTGCAGGGCGTCACTTTTTTTAAAAAGAGCGTAAACCAGCCAACACCCCATGGACAGGGACTGTTCTGCCCCGGTTTTCCTGAGTTGGCGAGCCAGGTATGGCAGATCATATACTCCTTCAGTTGAGCGAAAAATTTGCAGGAGATCAATCAGAAATTTCAGGCGGTCGAATTGATGCCCGGTTGCGCCATGGACCGCAGCAATGAGGAGGCGACCCTCGTTGCTTAAAAGGCCGGATTCATTTACTAAATCATCATACTGCACTGAGATCGATTTTTGAAGCGCGGGTGAATTGACCAGGTTCCAATGCAGCTCTACTCGCAGTGATATTCCTCCGCTAGCCAGAGTGAAAACCTCTTCGCCATATGCCTTGTCATGTTTTCTTGCTCCTTCATTCAGGGGCTGATGCCCCATTTTGAGCAGCTGCATCCTGGCTTTTTCAAAGTAAGGGCGTGGAACAAGGATGTCGATATCGGTGAAGCTTCTCCGTGCCGGAAGGGGATAAAGATGGTCGGCAAAATCCGCTCCCTTGAGAATGAGTGCATCCAGTTCCTTTTCCTGGAATGACTGGAGAATTTTTTCACCCTGAGCACGAAGCATCAGGCACCTACCCGCTTCACCAAGAATACAAGGTGAAAGGAGCCGCATCAGTTGATTCCACCATTCTTTCGGATATCGTTCGGTTTTTTGATGATTTTCGAGGTTTGCATGAACGATGGGATGGACGCCGTGAAAACAGGCTTTATGAAAAAACGTTTCCGGAGGAATACGATGGATTGCGGGGGCTTCCGGCAGAGGGAGCCTGGTCAGGGGGTCGCTCAGGGCGACGAATTCTTTTAGAATATTTTTCTTGATGGAACGCTTCATAGGCAGGAGAGCAGAGAGTTTTTCAAGGTGTTTAATGACGGGCCGACGGAAAGGGAAAAGGCCGGGGTCTTTTTGCACAGTTCACCCAGGGCTTGAAACATTTTTCCCGATTGGCCTTTCGCGATGGGAGAAATGACGCGAAGATTTCCCTTGAGCAGGGTTTGAAGCGCCTCGACAGGGCCAAGCGGTGAAATTCGGTGTTCCGCCGAATTCCGCTCCTGCATCAGAAAAATGGCGCGAATGGGGTAGGATTGCCGTGGATTGGCAAAAGGAAATTCACGAAAGGGAATTCTCCATTCGGCGGATTTTGCAATGGGTTTGCGGGAAAGTTTGAGAAGTTCGGGAACAAGAGCGAGGGATCGGTTATGGACTTTACATTCGCGCGGAAGCCCCCAGAACCGACCTCTTTTTTCAATGATCGACAAAAAACCTGCGTCATCACAGATGAGCGGCATGTCTTGTTGAACCAGGGAAAGGGTGGTGGTGGTTTTGCCGGCGCCGCTAGAACCGAAAAAAAGAATCCCTTCTTTTCGGCCGGGAAGAAGAACGCCTCCGGCATGGAGAAGAAACATCCCATGGGCGCTCAAAAGTTCGGCAAGAAGAGGAATAAGGGTCTGAAAACCCCAGAGCCCCCACTTGTTCTTGAGGCAGCAGGCCTGTGCTTCACCTCGTCCGAGATCATAGCTGGTGACCGCCGTTTCCTGGAGAACAAAAACCCGTTTTTCAGTCCCTTTGGCATAACGACGCACTGTTACTCCAAATTCGGGGGTCCCTTCCAGAAAGACGGGATACTCTTCGGGGTTTATTGCCGGGAGGTCTTGCGCTCTCTCAACCGTTTTGGTTTCTAAGTGGAAACAGGAAGGAAAATTTAGGTTTTCCGATGCACAAAAAAAACCGTCAAACAGATTTTCGATCATCCTGAATGGTTCTGAATCCTCCCCCTGAACTTTCAGTAACAGGGGATGCAGCTCATAGGATTGAGATACCAGCATGGGGGAACGCGTCTCCGCAGACGGTTTAGATTTAGAGCACAGGAGTTTATTCAGGTATTCCTGATACTGGTGTTGCGCCAGAGACAGGCATCCCTTCAGTAATTTCTTCGATGGTTTCGCGTTTCTCCAGAGTAGGTTCTTCGTAGTTTTTTTTGTCTTCCATCATCAGTCTCCTCTTAAGGGTGATTTCATAAAAACAGCAACATAAAAGGCGCAAGAAATTTTTATTAGATTACCTTTGCCAGAGCTTTCTGTCAACTGGGGATGTGAAAATTGTTTTCATGGCAACCCCCTTTTCAGGGGGGGCCGTGACCGGCACATCATTGAGGGTGACCCAGCAGTGTCCGTGAAGACGCTTGGGGTTGATGTTGGGCGGGGCCAGGGCAAAGTGCAGCACTGCCGGATACCCGCCCAAGCCAAGGAAGTATCCCGTGGTCAGCCCCAGGCGGAGACAGGCGCGGCGCTTCATCCAGTGCGGGTTGCTCAGAGCCTGTTGAATTACCCGGGCGATGGTTTCTGAAGGGACTTTTCGATAGGGACAGTACCGTCCGGAAGGGGTGAGAAAGTGGACAAGAGTGTGAAACGACATGCAGCGGACCAGCAGCGGAATAAGCCAGATCAACAGTCGAGTATGAATCTTCAGTATCAGAATTCGTGTCATAATTGCTGAATCAGCCCAGCTTTTATAAGTTTTTCCGTGAGGGCAGAGAGGTCGCTTGTCAACTTATTCCTGTCGACGTCAAAAACCGCCAAAACTTTTTCAATTACTTCGGGAAAAGTTCGTTTGCCGTTCAGATGGTCCAGAAAAACGCGGGTCGTTTCGTTGCAGGTGAACAGCTGGCCCGTAGAAAGTTGCAGAATGACAGCGGGCTGGCCTTCGCCCATGTCCTGGTACGTCACATCCTCATCGAGTTTCAGCCTGGCATCAGATGGAAGCATGATTTGTCCTTTTCTGTTTTTAGGATTTTTCCGCATCATCACTGAAACCGGTCAGTTTGTCAATGACAGGGAAGGCCAGCTAATAACGGGGCCCATGGCAGGGCTTGAGCAGAGGCGGAAGGCTAATTATGGGAAATTACTTTTGCTTGCATAAAGCCCTTTTGTGAACCAGCGCGGAAAATCTTTTGATTATTTACAAGTGGAAAGCTCAGTTCGCGTTTTCTTCTGACGGAATCTGATCGAGCTCCTTCAGCCACAGGGCGGAACTGGCATCGCTCGGCATGCGCCAGTCGCCACGGGGGGAAAGAACGACACTTCCGACCTTGGGACCGTCCGGGAGGCAGGAGCGTTTGAACTGCTGGGAGAAAAAACGCCGGTAAAAAACCCGGAGCCAACGGGCGATTTCCTCGCCGCTGAATTCTTTTTCGAAAGCCATACGGGCGAGCAGGAAAACTTTTCGCGGACGGTGATGAAGCCGGATGGCGTGGTAGAGGAAGAAGTCATGAAGCAGATAGGGGCCTATCTCCTGTTCGGTTTTCTGCGGGGTGTCGCCGTTTTCATCTACCGGCAGAAGTTCCGGCGAGACGGGTGTGGCGCAGATATCGCTGAGAACCCTGGAAGTCTCGCCGCTGAATTCGGCTTCGGCGCACCAGTTCACCAGGTAGCGCACCAGGGTTTTTGGAACACCGGCATTGACGGCATACATCGACATGTGGTCAGCGTTGTAGGTGCACCAGCCGAGAGCCAGCTCCGAAAGATCGCCGGTGCCGATAACCAGACCCTTGACCTGATTGGCCAGATCCATGAGAACCTGGGTTCGTTCCCGGGCCTGGGCATTTTCATAAGTGATGTCATGGCGTTCTTCGGGATGGGATATATCCTTGAAATGCTGGAGGGTGGCCGGGCCGATAGGAATGGCTTTGAAATTAACCCCGAGGCGTTCAGCCAGTTTTTCAGCATTGGTGCGGGTGCGCTGGGTGGTGCCGAATCCGGGCATGGTGACGGCGATGATGTTGCCCCGTTCCAGGCCGATCTTGTCGAAAGCCTTGACTGTTACCAGCAGGGCTAGGGTTGAATCGATGCCGCCGGATAATCCGATAACCGCATGAGCAAGCTTCGTGTGCAGGAAGCGTTTGGCCAGGCCGGTTGTCTGCAGGGCAAATATTTCCCGGCAGCGGCGGCTGCATTCCTCCTCCCCTGGAGGAACGAAAGGGGTCTGCGAAACCGGGCGGAGGAGGGAATCGAGTGCGCCTTCATGAGGAAAAAATTCAATAATATGATAGGGATGCGGTGGTTCAAAGGCGGCGAAGTTGTTGTTGCGCAAGCGTTCGTTGACCATTCGCTCCAGGTCGACGTCGGCAATGGCAAGCTGGGTGTCGAACTCAAAGCGTTCACTTTCGGCGAGAATGGTGCCGTTCTCGCCGATCAGGGAATGCCCGGAGAAAACCAGGTCGGTGCTCGACTCTCCCGGTCCTGCCGACGCATAGGCATAGGCCCCCAGGCAGCGGGCGGACTGGGATTGCACCAGCATGCGACGGTATTCCTCCTTGGCCAGTATTTCAGGGCTGGCTGAGAGGTTCACCAATAGCGTGGCTCCAGCTACGGCCATATGGCCGCTGGGGGGGTTGGGGACCCAGACATCTTCGCAAATCTCGATTCCAATCCGGCATTCAGGCCACTCTGCGGCTTGAAACAGGAGGTCGATCCCGAAAGGAATTTCAAGTCCCCCCAGTGCTGCTTCCATCCCGAATACGTCCCTGCCGGAACTGAACCAGCGTTCTTCATAAAATTCCATGGTACTGGGGAGATACGTCTTGGGCACGATGCCCAGGATTTCACCGCGGGAAAGGAAAACAGCACAGTTGAAGAGGCGGCCTTCGACCTGGAGAGGAGCGCCAATTATGGCAGTAACCTGTTTTTCGGCCGTGTAGTCGGCGATTTCCAGGATGGCCTTCCGGGTTTGGCTGAGCAGCAGGTCCTGCATGAAAAGATCGGCGCAGGTGTAGGCTGTTACGCAGAGTTCAGGAAAGACGATGAAAAAACAGTTCTGCGCTGCTGCCTGATCAATGGCACGGCAGATTTTCTCTTTATTGAAGGTGATGTCGCCCACCTTCAACTCCGGGCTGGCGACGCCCATTCTCAGAAAACCAAAAGATGAAGGCTTGAAAGACATGCTGTGACTCCGTTGAGAAAAACGGTATTTATCCAATTATAAAGGGATATCGAGAGCAGACAATCGCTTTATTGTCGACTCAGGCTCCGAAAGCATCGGGAATGTGCTCCAATGACGGACATTTCTCTCCAGTCCGTATGGCCAGAACATCAAAACGTGGTTGCAGGTTCAGGGGCTTTTGCTCCAGATACCATTGAGCGACGCGGATAATCTGCTGCTGTTTGCGCCGGTTGACAGCCTCCTGGGGCGTGCCGAAAATTTCGGAGCTCCTTGTTTTGACTTCCACGAAAACAATATGTTTCCCGCTTCGAGCTATTATATCGATTTCGCCTGCCGAACAGCGGAAATTTTTTTCCAATATTTTCATCCCCTGGCCTTTGAGAAAATCGAGAGCGATTTTTTCACCCCAATGCCCCAGGGACAACCGTTTATTCGTCATGTTTTATCACATGCTCCCGGACACCCCTGAAGGTCAGGCGGTGTACAGGTGAGGGGCCTTGCCTGGACAGGGCTTCCAGATGGGCGGCACTGCCGTAACCTTTGTTGGAGGCGAACCCATAACCTGGAAAGCGCTGGTCGTAAGCGGTCATGATGCGGTCGCGGACGACCTTGGCGATAATGGATGCCGCGGCAATGGAATGCGACAGGCCATCCCCCTTTTTGATGGTTTTTTGTTCCAGAGGGCAGGGTACCTTGAAAATTCCGTCTACCAGAAGAAAGTCGGCGGGTTGCCTGAGACGTTTAACCGCTTCGGACATGGCCTTCAATGTCGCCTGGAGAATGTTGATTTTATCCACTTCCCCGGAGTGGACCATACCAAGGCCGATTGCCAGGGCCTGTCGGCGGATGAGTTCGAAAAAGTGCTGCCGTTTTGAAGCGGAGAGTTGTTTTGATTCGCGCAGATCGGGGAGCTGAAAATCCGGAGGGAAAATCACTGCCGCCGCCACCACCGGCCCGGCGAGAGGGCCGCGGCCTACTTCATCGACCCCGGCAATGAAACGAAATTTTGCATCCAAAGCCCTTTTCTCGTGATGGAGAAATGAGAGTTCACCTTGGGGAAAGAGATCCAATGTGCCCTTGGGAGTTTTCATGTCGGAAAAGTAAGCTTGAAAGAATTGGAAACGACAAAATTGAACAGCCGCTTTCGGCCCGATAATAAAAAAAAGGCCCCTTTCTGGGGCCTTTTGATCAGTAGCGTTTTTCCTGGATGCGGGCGGCTTTTCCCTGCAATTTGCGCAAGTAATAGAGCTTGGCCCGGCGCACCTTGCCGATGCGCATGACTTCGATGGCGTCGACATTTGGAGAGTAGAGAGGGAAGACCCTTTCGACGCCGACGGCGTTGGAAACCTTACGCACGGTAAACGTGGAACTTACGCCGTTATTTGACCGCTTGATGCAAACACCCTGAAAAACCTGAATACGCTGTTTGTCGCCTTCGACGATTTTAACGTGGACACGGAGAGTGTCTCCGGCTTTGAATTCAGGAATATCCTTGGTGAGTTGTTCTTGCCCTATTTGATCAACGATGTTCATTTTTTCCTCCTAACAGGGACCCGCTATTGTCAGGTCTGAAGTTTTATATTCAAAAGATGCTCTTTTTGTAGATTATTTTGTTGCTGTCCATTTCTATATTACGGTTCCCCTGGTCCGGCAGTCTCTGAGCCAAAAAGCCGATCCATGATAATGGCCGCCGCCGAACGTACAGGGAGATGGTTATAGTCGTTTGCTCCCCTGACCGGTTCAAGAACTTGCCAGCCATTCTGAAAGAGGCCGGGGGCCAATCCCCAACCGGTACCGAAAATCAACAGCAAGGAGTGCTCAGTTGAATGTTGCCGGCAACGCGGGTAGGAGATGCCATTGCAGGCCGATGCGCCCGTTAAGACCGGCAAAACCGTTTCGCCCGCAAATTCTTCCCATCGTTCTATGGCTGAGTCCAGAGAGTTCGTAACCTCTATGAGAGACAGTGCCTCTTTGCGTAAAGGGTTGTATGTCGCGCCATAGCCTCGACACCAGTGCTCGCAAATTTTTTCAGCCAGCCGCTGCTGCTCAACAACCGGGGTGACGACATAGAGCTTTTGCAGGCCGTAGGTCATGGCCGTGCGGGCCAGGTCATGAAGGTCGAGGTTGGTCAGAGCTGTTGCCACGATTTCACCGCGCCGATCCAGAACCGGAAAGTGAACCAGAGCCAGGGCAGCCGGCTTGGGCGTCATCTCAGCCTTCCTTTTTCTCGAGCTTTTGAAGAATAGCGCGGTCTTCGGGGGTCAGGTCAGCTTTCTTGAGTAAATCAGGGCGTCTTTCCCAGGTTCTTCGCAACTGTTCCCGGCGCCGCCAGCGGGAAATTTCCCCGTGATTTCCGGAGAGCAGAACATCCGGGACCTGTGCCCCTTCGAATTCTACCGGCCGGGTGTACTGGGGGTATTCCAGCAGGCCGTCGGAAAAAGAGTCCTGTTCCGCGCTTTGGCTGTTGCCGAGAACACCCGGAATAAGCCGCGATATGGCATCGACCATGACCATGGCCGCAAACTCGCCGCCGGTCAATATGTAGTCGCCAATAGAATATTCGCAATCCACCATGCTGCGAATACGCTCATCGAAACCTTCGTAGCGGCCACAGAGAAAAATAAGCCTCTCCTCATGGGACAAGGTTTCAGCTTCCTTTTGGCAAAAAAGGGTCCCCTGGGGTGACAAGAGCAGGATTTTTGAAACGGGGGACTCTTTTTTTAAACTGTTGAGCGCCCGGGTGATCGGCTCCGGTTTCATGACCATGCCGCCTCCGCCACCGTAGGGTGTGTCATCCACAGTCCAATGGGGCGGTTCGGCCCAGTCTCTCAGGTTGTGTATTTTGATTTGAAAGAGCTTTTTTTCCACTGCCTTGCCGAGGATGCTCTCTGCAAAGGGAGACTCCAGCAGGGCGGGGAAGAGTGTCAGTATTTCAAACTTCATCAACTTCGGGTACAAGCCCGTCGGGCAAGTCAACTAAAACCCGTTTTTCCGGATGCTTGATTTCTGTAATAAATTCATTTATTGCCGGGACGAGAACCTCCCCAAAAGGTCCATCCACAACAAGTATATCATGAGCGGCCGTAGTGAAAATCTCCTCAATAGTTCCGAGCTCGCCCCGCGAACAGTCAACGACGCTCATTCCTATCAGCTTAAAAACTGTGGACTCGCTCTCCTCGTCCTCAGTCAGATCGTTCACATCGATGAGAATTTCGCAACCGATGAGGTGCTGGACGGCGTTGACATCCGCCAGGCCCTTTAAACGCAAAAGAAACCCTTTTTTATGAGGGGTAACACATACTGGCTCATGCGCAAAAAACTTTTCCTCCGGGCAACGGAAAAATATGGTTTGCGCTTCGAGCAGCAGGCCGGTCCTGTTGGTGTGAGGGCGAACCTTAAGATCGCCTTTCAGTCCATGAGTTCCTGTTACATTTCCAGCGACCAGCTTGGTGGTTTTAACGTGGGACATCACTCCATGATCTGGAGAGACGCACGCTTGTTTTCCCGGGTCGCCTTGGCATTGAGAAGAGTTCGCATCGCTTTGGCTGTGCGGCCCTGTTTGCCGATGATTCTTCCCATATCGTCCTGGGCGGCTCCCAGTTTGATCAGGATACTCCCATCTTCCTTTTCCTCTTCATCAAGAGTTACAGCTTCAGGGTTTTCAACGAGAGATTTGGCAATATATTCGATAAGTTCTTTCATTGAGCTCATCCTTTACCAATGTCGTAACGATGCCAGCAGTTATGATTTTGCAGCCGGTCCCAGTTTAGGCCTTTTCCGGCTGCTTGAATTTTGTCCAGAGACCCGCTTTACGCAAAAGTTGCTTGACCGTATCCGTGGGTTGGGCACCTTTCTCGAGCCATTTCATGATGAGCTCTTCTTTCAGGTTGACCGCCGGGGGATCAAGCTTGGGATCGTACTGACCCACGTTCTCAAGAAAACGGCCATCACGGGGAAAACGTTCATCCGCAACAACGACCTGGTAGAATGGTCTTTTTTTGGCTCCTCCGCGGGCCAGCCGAATTTTTACTGCCATTTATTTTTCCTCCTGGATATTCTGAATGACCTATTTTTGCATTAACTTAGCATTATCCGGAAAAAAGAGAAACAGTTCTTTTCCGGAGATAAAACAATATCTTGAAATACAACCTAGATCCGTGAGTTATGACCTGGCAATAGCGCAACTCATTGACCTGTCAAGGTATTCCAAAAAACACCAACGAACCTATGGGTGAGTCTCAGATTTTTGAATACTTATTCAGGCCAAGCAATCACACTCTTTTCCTGCCCCTAACCCACGGATCCAGGTAGAAGCTAAAAAGGAAGTCCGCCTCCGCGCTTCATGAAATTCTTCATTCCTTTGGGACCAAGTCCCTGCATCTTCTTCATCATTTTCTGTGCTTCGGTAAAGCGTTTCATCAACTGGTTGATGTCCTGTACCGATGTTCCGCTGCCCTTGGCAATCCGCTGTCGACGGGAGCCGTTAAGAATACGGTGGTCACGTCGCTCCCTCTGGGTCATGGAGTTGATGATGGCTTCTATCTTTTTGAGCTCCTTATCGGGGACCTGCATCTGGCCGGCCTGTTTCATGAGCTTGCCAGCCCCCGGAATCAGTTTCATAATGGAGTCGAGGGACCCCATTTTTTTGATAGCCTGAAGCTGATCGCGAAAGGTTTCCAGATTGAAGCCTTCCTTGCGCAGCTTCGCCTCCATGTCTGAGGCGTTCTCTTTGTCAATGGCGGCTTCGGCTTTTTCGATGAGCGACAGGACATCTCCCATGCCGAGGATTCTTTGTGCCATCCTGTCGCCGTGGAAAACATCAAGGGCGTCCATCTTTTCGCCCAGACCAATATATTTGATAGGTTTACCTGTTACCGCAAAGATCGAAAGGGCAGCGCCCCCGCGTGCGTCGCCGTCCAGTTTGGTCAGAATGGCTCCGCTGATATCGAGCTGATCGTTGAACGACTGGGCGACATTGACGGCATCCTGACCGGTCATGGCATCGGCCACCAGGAGTATTTCGTTGGGGTCGAGGGCCTCCTTGATGCGAATCAGTTCGGTCATCAGGTTTTCATCGATATGTAAACGTCCGGCCGTATCCAGAATCAGGGTGTCATAGCCGTTTAATTCGGCGAATGTTGCAGCCTCCTGACAAATCTGAACCGGGTTGGGATTTGTCCCCGGATCGAAAACCTCGATGTTGAGCTGCTTGCCGATCGTTTTAAGCTGTTGGATGGCCGCCGGTCGATAAACATCGGCGGGGACCAGGAGCGGGTTGCGTTTTTCCTTGCGCAGTCGCAACGCCAGCTTGCCGCAGGTCGTGGTTTTGCCCGCACCCTGCAGGCCGCACAACATGATAGCAACAGGAGGACGGCCTGAGAGATTGACGCGGTTGTCCTGTCCCTCTCCCATCAGGCGGGCGAGTTCCTCACGGACAATTTTAATCACCTGCTGGGATGGGGTGAGGCTTTTCAGGACCTCCTGACCAGTCGCCCGCTGGCGGACGGCTGCAGTGAAATCCTTGACGACCTTGAAGTTGACGTCCGCTTCGAGGAGAACGAGTCGAATTTCCCTGAGGGTCTCTCCGACGGTTTCTTCGGTAAGGTGACCGCGGCTTCGAAGTTTTTTGAAAACAGCGTCGAGTTTTTCAGAGAGATTGTCAAACATTTAGGCTGCCTGGACCCCATTCTTGAAAAGAGCAAATATATTGAAGGAGTATTTTTTTGTCAAGAAAAATTCTGGCTACTATTGTTTTGGAACGAGCTGTTTTTTCGAAAAAAATTCGATCCTAGATGGGAAGGAGAAACAGGTCCGGAAGGTGTTTCTTGACAGAGGTGAAATGCCGAAGCTACACTTCAGAAAACAAGGGTCGTACTTTATAAAGTATAAAGGAAAAGCCTGGAGTTCAGTCTGTGGCCAAAGAACCCGATCTCCAAAATGGAAAACCTCAGCCTGCCGGTTCCGTATTAAAGGGTATCCTGGAACAGGCTGGTCTCGAACGTCAGATCCGACGATTTTCCGTCTTTGAGGACTGGTCTGAATTGGTGGGATCCAAACTGGCCGTTCATTCGCAGCCTTGGCGGATGCGAGGGGATGTCCTGGACGTGCGGGTTGACCACCCCGTCTGGATGCAGCAGCTGCAGTTGCAAAAAGCCGGGATCCTCCGGGAAATCAATGCCCGTCTGGAAGCCGATCCGATCAGGGATATTTTCTGGCGCTTCGGGATGCTCCAGTCGGTCGAAAAGGATGTCCCTCCAGCTTCCGAGAACGATCAGGAATAAAACGCCTTTCTCCCCGGAGTTTCCTTACCAGCTTCCGTAAGCATGAAGTCCCGACAACAGGAAATTGACCCCCAGGTAACAGAAAAGAGTTGCCACAAATCCCAGAATCGAAAGCCAGGCGATCTTTCGGCCCGTCCAGCCCCGACTGATGCGGGCGTGTAGAAAAGCCGCATAGATGAGCCAGACGATGAGACTCCAGGTTTCTTTCGGGTCCCAGCTCCAGTAGGAGCCCCAGGCCCGGTGTGCCCAGGCTGAACCGGTGATGATGCCGAGGGAGAGAAGCAGGAAACCGACCATCACGGCCTGGTAATTGATTTCTTCCAGAGTGCGGGCAGGGGGGAAAAGATCGGCGAGATTTTTCCCCGATTGGGGCTGGTCCTCTTTTTCCTCCTGGCGGATTTTCAGGAGGTAGGCTATGGAGGCGCAGCAGGCCACGGCAAAGGCGGCATAACCGAGGAAGCAGGTGAAAACGTGATAGGTAAGCCAGTTGCTCTGCAGGGCGGGGACGAGAGGCTCCAGAGTGTTGTCGCTCAGCTGGGCACCGATCAGGGCAAAAAAGGCGAGGGGAAGGACGAACGTCCCGAGGATGTCTGACCGGTAACGGAGTTGAATAAGAAAATAAACCAGGAGAATGGTCCAGGAAAAGAAGACCATTGACTCGTAAAAGTTGGATAAGGGGGCATGTCCCGCGTCCCCGAGCACCTGGTAGGATTCATGCCAGCGCAGACCGAGACCGGCGGTCAATGTTCCAAATCCGACGGCGGCTGACAGGACGGCGGCCTGGGAAACGGTCCCCTTGCGGCAGGCCAGATAGATGAAAAACAGAACCATGCCGGCAAAAAGGAAAACCGTGGTGATGTTGAAGACCAGCATGCTGGTCATGTCTCCTCCTTTTCCCCGCAGGAAAGTTCGATTTCAAGTGCTCGGGTGAGATCCTGGAAAAAGCGTTCGAAAGAGACCGGGTTGCGCTGGCTGTCCCCGCAAATGCTGAACTGCAGCATATTCTCCCGAGGCGTTATCGAAACCCATATGCGGCGATGGGAAACCACAAAAGCCATCAGAAGCCCGGCCGTCAGGAGAATGAATCCGGTCCAGACGAACCAGACGCCGGGATCGCGGTTGACCATCAGTCCGGTATAGTAGGGTTGGTCAAAGCCTGTCAGTGTGAAACTGTATTCCCCCTGGGGATGGGCCTGGTTCATCTTCGGGGCGTTTTGGAAGACAGGGAAAGTGAAAGCTTTTCCAGACGCAGAGATGGTTTCAATGAGAGCCACCGGCCCCAGGTCCCTGAAGGATGGCGAAAAACGGAGAACCCTGAAAAACCCACCGTCGGACAAAGGGATCTGCTTCCCGGATGTGACCGGGTAACTGGACTCCTTCTTGGTTGCCGAGTTGCGAACGTTGATGTGCAGGATGGGATCCGAGGCAGGGCCAAAGCTCGACTGGTAGAAACTGATCCCTTTGTAGGTCAGGGGGCCGTTGACGGTAATCGATTGATGATCAACGACCACTTTTTCGGCGTCGACAATTGAAACGAGACTTTTAAATTCTTTCGGGCGTTTACTATTCTCGTAATATTTTACCGTGAAGTCATCACAGCGGACGGTAAAACCGAGAGGAATGAATTTTTCGCTCCGTTTCAAGCGGATTTTCTCAATGGTCTGACCTTCAGGGATGGCGACATAAGCTTTGAAGCCCCACAAACTGCCGATCAGGGCGCCTGCCAGAACAATCAGGATAGAAAAGTGAGTAATAAATACGGCAAATCTGGACCAGCTCCCTTTTTGGGCGGCAAAACAAAGTTTTTCCCCTTCACTGGTTTTGCGTGGCCGGGTGAATTTGCGACCCAGAAAGTTTTCTAAAAGGGTGGATATTTCGTGTTCAGGCCGGGCCGGAATTTGAAAATCGTATTGTAAAAAACGCTCAGATTTCTTAACCGGTTGAGGCGCGAGAGGTTCCTGGATCAATTTCCATACGACGGGGAAACGCTTGTATGAGCACAAGATCAGGTTGAGGGCAAAAAGCGCCAGCAAGGAGATGAACCAGATGGAGTGGTAAACGTCAAAAATTTGCAGCCAGTCGAGAATTTTGAAGACTACAGGGCTGAAAACCTTCCGATATTCCTCCCTGGCCAGGTTTTGGGGGATAAAAGTGCCTGTTATGGAAACCAAGACGATGAGGAAAAGGAGGGAAATGCTCAGCTTGAGGGAACAGAGAAATTGAAAAAGACTTTTCTTAGGTTTTCCCAAACGGTTCCTCCAGGAGAGAAGAGTGCCTATTCTCTTGCTTTCTGACAGGTGGCTGAAACAGATGCAAGTTAAGGGAACTCAGGCCAGATCCTTGTTAAGGCGCTTCTGCACGGCCTCGGATTTGGTTTCAATGGCGTCTGCCATGTCCTTTCGGAAGGCGGCATACTTTTCAGCCAGGGGAGGGCTGCCAAGCGCCAGGATCTGGACCGCGAACAGCCCGGCATTCCGTGCTCCCGCCTTGCCGATCGCCATGGTCGCGACCGGTATTCCTGAAGGCATCTGAACCGTGGCCAGAAGGGCATCGAGCCCTTTAAGCACAGAGGAGTCGATAGGGACTGCAACCACCGGAAGCTGGGTTTCCGCCGCCATCACTCCGGCCAGATGAGCAGCGGCGCCCGCCCCGACGATGAGGATCCGGATTCCCCGGTCTCTGGCTTCACGGGCGTAGCGGGAAGTTCTGCCGGGGGAGCGGTGTGCGCTCGATACAGTCATCTCAAAAGGCACCTCAAAATCTTTCAGGACCCTGGCCGCTTCCAGCATGATCGGGTAGTCGCTGTCACTTCCCATCAGAATACCGACTTCCGGTTTTTCGGTCATGGCTGTACTCCTTTATTTTCAACATCCGGATAATCATTGTTGTAACTATTCACCTCGTTGGTTGATGGATTGGCAGCGCCTATTCCAAGAGCCGTATCAACCCATTTGTGAGGCCATGGTACTGAACAGTTACTCTGTTTTTGTGAGTGCTTTACGGCCGATATCGGTGCGGTAGCGGACGCCTTCCCAGGTGATGCTGCTCACCCCGGAATAAGCTTTTTCAATGGCTTCCGCAATGGTTACGCCGAGGCCGGTCACTCCCAGTACGCGGCCGCCGGAATTGCAGAAACAACCGTCTTTCTTCTGAGTGCCGGCGTGAAAGACCATCAGATCGGCGATTTTTAAAGCTTCCACCAGACCGCTGATCTCGAAGCCCTTTTCATAGGCGCCCGGATATCCTCCCGAAGCCATGACGACACAGACCGCGGCCTTGTCATGCCATTCCAGGCTCTGCCCTTCCAGTCGGCCCTGGGCGCAGGCCAGCAGGACTGGAACGATATCCGACTTCATGCGCATCAGCAGGGGTTGGGCTTCCGGATCGCCGAAACGGGCATTGAATTCGAGAACCTTCAGGTTTCCATCTTTGATCATAAGACCGGCATAAAGAATTCCGGTATAAGGACAGCCCTCTGCGGCCATTCCCCGGATGGTCGGTTCGATAACGCGTTTGATGATTTCATCATAGAGGGCAGGCGTGACGACCGGAGCCGGGGAATAGGCCCCCATGCCGCCGGTGTTGGGCCCTTTGTCACCGTCATAGACCTGTTTGTGGTCCTGTGAAGAGACGAGAGGGAGGATACTTTTGCCATCGGTAAAGGCAAAAAACGAAGCCTCTTCCCCTTCGAGAAATTCCTCGATGACAACCTGCTCTCCAGCTACTCCGAAGGCCGCGTCGAGCATGATCTCCTTCAGGGCCTTCAGGGCTTCATCGACGGTTCCGGCAACATATACCCCTTTGCCGGCGGCAAGTCCGTCCGCTTTTACGACAATGGGCGCTCTCTTGGAACGGACATATGTGACGGCTTCATCGTAGTCTGTAAAAGCGGCGAATTCCGCGGTTGGAATCTTGTATTTGGCCATCAGGGTTTTGGAAAAATTCTTGCTCCCCTCGAGTTGGGCGGCCTTCTGCTCCGGCCCGAAAATCGTCAGCCCTTCCTTGCGGAACAGGTCGACGATGCCGAGGGTCAGGGGAAGTTCCGGCCCGACGATCGTGAGGTCGACAGCATTACTTTTACTGAAAGTGAGGAGCCCCTCCAGGTCGTCCACTTTCAGTGGAACGCATTCGGCCTGTTCGGCGATCCCGGGATTTCCGGGTGCGCAATATATTTTATCCACCAGCGGGGACTGGGCAATTTTCCAGACCAGGGCGTGTTCTCTGCCGCCGCCGCCAATTACCAGTATTTTCATGATCCCGTTTTCTCCTTTACTGACGCGTCACTTTTTTAGTGGGTAGGAATCGATCAGCAGGTTTTTCAACATCCTGTTAGTGCCTGAAATGGCGCATGCCCGTAAATATCATCGCGATGTTGTGTTCGTTCGCGGCCTGAATGGTTTCCTCGTCGCGGATCGAGCCGCCCGGTTGGATAATGGCGGTGACCCCGACCCCGGCGGCGGCATCAATCCCGTCCCGAAACGGGAAAAAGGCGTCCGAGGCCATCACCGACCCCTTGACCTCGAGCCCGGCCTGCTCGGCCTTGATCGCGGCGATGCGCGCCGAGTTGATCCGGCTCATCTGGCCGGCGCCGACGCCGATCGTCATGCGATCTTTGCCGTATACGATGGCGTTGCTCTTGACGAATTTGGCCACGCGCCAAGTGAAGAGGATATCCTCCAGTTCCTTGGCGCTCGGCTTGCGTTCGGTGACAACGCGAGTCTCGGACAGCAGTTCCAGATCGGCATCCTGAACCAAAAGGCCACCGTTGACACGCTTGAGTTCTAGACGCTTGGCCGGAGTTGAGCTCCACTGGGCACACTCCAGCAACCGCACGTTTTTCTTGGCTGCGACAACAGCCACCGCATCGGCTGCGACCTGGGGGGCGATGATCACTTCGACGAACTGTTGGTCGACGATGGCCTGGGCCGTGGCGGCATCCAGTTCGCCGTTGAAAGCGATGATGCCACCAAAAGCCGATTCGGGGTCGGTGGCGAAGGCCCGTCCATAGGCATCGAGCAAGTCCTCCCCGTAAGCCACTCCGCAGGGATTGGCATGTTTGACGATGACGCAGGCCGGTCCTTCAGTGAACTGCTTGACGCATTCGAGGGCGGCGTCGGTGTCGCCGATATTGTTGTAGGAGAGTTCCTTACCCTGGATCTGGCGTGCGGTGGCTATGGACGGTTCCGTGACTTGGGCTTCGACGTAGAAAGCTGCACTCTGGTGGGGGTTTTCTCCGTAACGCAGATTCTGAGCTTTTTTGAACTGAACTGTGAACGTTTCCGGATATTCTTCCTTTTCCGCGCCGAGCCGGCAGCCGAAATAGTTGGATATGGCGCCATCATAGGCGGCGGTATGCTGGAAAACCTTAACCGCAAGGCGGTATTTTGTTTTTTCGTCGATCTCCCCGTTTTTGGCCTTCATTTCAGTGAGGACGAGTTTGTAGTCGGCAGGATCGACCACGACGGCAACATCCCGATGATTTTTCGCCGCGCTGCGGAGCATGGTGGGACCACCGATGTCGATATTTTCCACCGCATCTTCGAGAGTGCAGTCCGGTTTGGCGACTGTGGCCTCAAAGGGATACAGATTGACCACGACCATGTCGATGGATGAGATGTCGTTCTCTTCCATCTGGCGGATATGTTCGGGATTGTCGCGCATTCCCAGAATTCCGCCATGGACCTTTGGGTGGAGGGTTTTGACCCGTCCGCCGAGAATTTCGGGAGAGCCGGTGAATTCGGAAACGTCCATGACCTTCAGCCCTTCCTTGCGCAACAGGGCCGCTGTTCCACCGGTAGATAAAAGTTCAACACCCAAACCGGCCAGTTCTCCGGCAAAGTCGACAATTCCGGTTTTATCGGAAACGCTCAGAAGAGCCCTTTTTACTGCAGGCATCAATGGAACTCCTTTCTCAAGAGAGAATGCTATTTAAATGTCATTACATCGTTTTCTGGACTGCATTTTTTGAGGCGAATACCGCTCGGGATGTTGGTGGAGGAATAGCCCGGATTAGAAATCGAGGGCCTTCATGAAGGCTTTTTCAAAATCAGGCGTTCCCGAAAGGGGAAATGGGATTAATGATTCCGCCAGGTTCTGCAGCTCATTATTGCCGTCGGCGGCGAACAGAAACTGGTGTACACCCGCCAGAACGCCATCGGCAACGAAAACAACATTATCTAACATCTTTGGCGGAAGCATCGCAACTGTTTTCAAAGTCTCCGGCTGGATGGAAAGGCCAAAGGCTCCAGTCATATAGGTCTTGCGGATATCTTCCGGCTTAATGGCTGCTTTTTCGAGAAGACATTCGACTCCGGCCCGGACCGCGCCCTTGGCCAACTGAAAGCTGCGGATGTCTTGTTGTGAGAGGGTTATTTCCATTCCGGCATCGCGGTAGATGGTAAGAAAACGTCCTTCTGAATTTTCCGTAATATGGCGTGCCAGGTTGGTGTCGATCTCCTGGGGCCGGCGGATGGTTCCAGCCGCATCGATGAGCCCTCCCTGGATTCCGGCAGCGATGATTTCCGCCACGCCGCTGCCGCAGATACCCCGAGGAGGGGCGTTGCCTTTGATTTTTAAATCGATTCTGTCGCCTGCCAGGGAGGCCCCTTCGATAGCGCCGTTTTCAGCCGCCATAACCCCAGGCAATGCCCGCGGCTTCGAAGGCCGGACCAGCGGCGACCGAGGTGACCAACCATTTTTCACCCGTAAAGAGAGCCATCTCCCCGTTTGTGCCGATGTCGAGAAAAAGCGCTGGGTGAGAATCCGGTTTCTGGTAGTAAATAAAGGCCAGGAGGTCGCCACCTATGAAGCCGTTTACCAGGGGGAACAGGTACAAGGGCACCGGAAGGCCGAGATCGAGTTCCGAAGGTTTGATCCAGGCACCGCTCTGGGACGGAAGACGGTGTGGGGGGAAGAGGAGCGGTTCGACATCGGAACCGCGAAGCAGGGACGTAATTGCCGAATTGGCAGCCGCCGCGGCGGCCTGGATATCCTCTTTTTGTATCTCTTCGGTCGAAAGCAGCTCGACCACGAGGTTTTTAATGCCCTTGGCGAGCAGCGACTGAAGTTGCGCCCCTTTGCCTTTGTGCGCAGCCTCCAGGCGGCTGATGACGTCCAGTCCTTCCGACCTTTGGGGGTTGGGGGTTGGTGGCTTTGGACAGCACTCGGCCTTCACCGTCCATAAAGATGGCAACCAAGGTGGTGGTGCCGAGATCAAAGGCCAGGAATCCTTCTTTTTTATCCATAGGCTCTTTCTGAAATTGATAGCGCGATCAGGGCTGGTTCAGATAACGGCGGGGTACCCGCTTGCTGATCTGGCAGAAGATTTCGTAGGAAATCGTGCCGACCTTCGCCGCCCATTCTTCGGCACTTATGCAGTTGTTCCCGTCGCTTCCCATGAGGGTGACGGTGTCCCCCTCACGGACCTCGGGGATATCCGTAACGTCGATCATGGTCCAGTCCATACAGACGACCCCGGCAATCGGAGCCCGGTGGCCGTGGATGATAACTTCGCCACAGTTGGAAAGGCGGCGGTTGAGACCGTCGGCATAGCCGATCGGCAGGGTCGCCACGCTGGAAGGCCTGTTGGTGACGAACTCATGACCGTAGGAGACCCCAGTCCCTGCCGGCACCTTCTTGATCTGGACGACCCGGGGTGCGCAGGCTCATGACCGGCTTAAGGTCGAGTTTTTTGTAGAATTGCGAAGAGGGTTGGGAGCCGTACAGGGTGATCCCGGGCCGGACCAGGTTGCACTCGGGGATGTCCCATGTAAAAAGGGCGGCGCTGTTGCTGATATGGCGAAAGTGGGGTTGAAATCCTGAAGTGCGCACCAGTTCGCATGCCTGGCGAAAACGATCGATTTGAATCGGGTTGAAGGGGCTTTCTTTGAAGTCGGCAAGAGCCATATGAGAGAGGAGCCCCTCCATGTGGAGAAATGGGAGCTTTTTAAAACTATTTAAAATATTGCTCAAATGTTCGAATGAAAAGCCGACGCGTGCCATGCCGGTGTCAATTTTGAGATGGAAGGGAAGTGGCCGGCCCGTTTTTTCAGCCGCCTCGTTCAGTCGCCTGGCCGTTCCCATGTCGAACAAAATAGGCGTTAGCCGGTTGCGAAGAAGGGCCTCCTCCTGTCCCATGAAAATCTCTCCGAAAAGAAGGATCGGGAGGGTGACTCCCGCTTCGCGAAGTTCAATACCTTCTTCAAGCAGGGCAACGGCGAGAATCTCGGCGCCGAATTTTTCCAGAGCGAGGGCAAGGGGAACGGCACCGTGTCCGTAGGCGTCGGCCTTGATAACGGCCATGATTTTTCTGTCTACTCCCGCGGCAGCTCTGGCCTGTTGAAAGTTATGTCGCAAAGCTTCGAGGTCGATCTCGGCATAGGTCGGTCTGGAAATATCCATGACGGCGGTTGAGCCTCCGATATTCATTTGAGTATAAAGAGTCAGGCACAGGTTTTCCTGTAACAATCTTTGATTTCGGATCTCTGTCTATTATTAATAAAATCCTAAAAAAAGCCAAAGACAATTATTATCTGGATCCGTGGGTTAGGGGCTGGGAAAGAGTGTAAGTGCTTGGCCTGAATAAGTGTTCCAAAAATCTGAGGCGCACCCGTAGGTTCGTCGGTGATTTTTGGAATACTTAGGCAGGTCAATGAGTTGCGGTATTGCCAGTTCATAATTCATGGATTCAGGTGTTAGTTTACCTAATTGAAATTTGTTGACAAAAAACACAGGCTATTGTAATTTGCCGTGAAAGCCCGAGCGGGGAGTGTCTGTATGGGACACTGAGAGTTCTGCCCGAAGCAGACGACCCTTGGAACCTGATCCGGATAATACCGGCGGAGGGAAACGGCGCAGCACAAGAGTATCATTGTATGCCGTGTACCTATTTAGGTCCACGGCATTTTTATTTTCAGGACTGAGGAAGCTCATCATGATTACAGGACTCTATGTCATTACAGGTGGAACTGCGGACGGCGGGCTGATCGCAAAGGTCGAGGCCGCCCTGGATGGCGGTGCACGGATGGTGCAGTACCGTGATAAGACCAAACCGGTGGAGGAGCGGATTGCCGAGGCAAAAGTTTTGTGTGATCTGTGCCGCAAGGCCGGAGCCCTTTTTGTGGTTAATGATTCCCCCGAGGTCGCTCAGGCCTGCGACGCCGATGGTGTTCACCTCGGCCAGAAGGATATGAGTCTTCCTGAAGCCCGCAGGATATTGGGCTCGGAAAAAATTATCGGGGTTTCCACGCGGACGGTTGAGCTCGCTGTTCAGGCGGAAAAGGATGGCGCCGACTATATCGGTGTCGGGGCAATGTTCCCTACCGGGACCAAAGATGACGCCGTGGTGATTGGTCCCGAGGGCCTTGCCAAAATTCGCGAAGCTGTAAAAATACCCATTGTCGCCATCGGCGGCATTACCAGTGAAAACGCGCCCAAGGTTCTTGCGGTAGGAGCGAACGTTCTGGCCGTGGTTTCAGCGGTCATGCAGGATCCCGACCCGACTCTCGCGGCCAGGGAAATCGCTCTGACTTTTAACAGCCGGACACCTTTTCCACGGGGCAGGGTTCTGACCATTGCCGGTTCCGATTCCGGCGGCGGTGCCGGAATTCAGGCTGATCTCAAGGTCGCGACGCTGTTGGGAAGTTTTGGAATGAGTGCGATTACTGCTCTCACTGCCCAGAATACCCTTGGGGTCCGCAACATTCATCCGGCTCCCACCGATTTTATCCGCGATCAGATAGAGGCCGTTCTTTCCGATATCGGCGCCGACGTACTGAAGGTTGGCATGCTTTTCTCGCCGGAGATCATTCGCCTGGTTGCTGAAAATATCCGGAAATACTCCCTGCCGGCGGTGGTCGATCCGGTCATGATCGCAAAAGGGGGCGCTTCCCTGCTTCAGGATGCTGCTGTCTCGGCTCTGCGCGACGAGCTTCTTCCCCTGGCCTATCTGATAACGCCGAATCTTCCTGAAGCCGAGGTCCTGACGGGAATGACCATTCGCGACGAAGCGGACATGGAAAAGGCCGCCTTCAAGCTTCACTCCATGGGGTCCCGCAATGTTCTCATCAAAGGGGGGCATCTGGAAGGGGATTCCGTTGACCTGCTGTTGGCCGACGGGAAGCTCCACCGTTTTATGGCAAAGCGCTTTGATACCCCCCATACTCATGGAACGGGGTGTACGTATTCAGCGGCCATCGCGACTTTCCTTTCCCAGGGATTTCCGCTGGTGCGGGCCGTTGAGAAAAGCAAGATTTATATTACCGAAGCAATTCGGTTTGCGCCCGGTCTTGGCTCGGGCCATGGGCCGGTCAACCATTTTCGGGCCGCTTTTCACGCTTTAAAACAGGAGATTTAACAGGCTGGAAAAAGGAAAGAAAGCATAGAGAAAAAAAAGGCGCCGGGGCTGGCTGGAGACCAGGACCCCGGCATTGGGTGTGTGCACAACCAATATTAATTGGTTTTCTATCGAAAATCAAAAGGAATATTTGTGTGCCTTGGAATGGGATCTCCGTTTCAGGGTTTTTTTTAACCAGACGCGTATATGATGCAGCAAGTTGCTGCGTAAAGAGGCAGGAGAAAAGAACCTGCAACAGACACAGGAGGAGTGTTTTATGACCCAGTTGGAATCAGCCCGTCAGGGGACTATCACCGAAAAAGTGAAGCAGGCGGCGGCGGAAGAAAATATAGATCCCGAGATTTTACGTCAGCGCATCGCTGAGGGAACTGCGATCATCTGTCATAACGTCAAACATACCGGGGGGGAACCTCTGGCTGTGGGCAAGGGACTGCGTACTAAAGTCAACGCCAATATCGGCACCAGCAAGGACGACACCAGTATCGACAAGGAACTGGAAAAAGCCAGGGTTGCCGTGGCTGCGGGCGCCGATGCCATCATGGACCTTTCCACCGGCGGTCCGGTGGATGAGATCCGTCGGGCGATTATCAACGAAACCGGTGCCTGCATCGGCACTGTCCCCCTGTATCAGGCGGCAGTGGATACGGTCACCCGGAAGAAGAAGGCGCTTGTCGACATGACCGTGGATGAAATCTTCGACGGCATTGTCAAACATCTGGATGATGGGGTCGATTTCATCACCGTGCATTGCGGAGTTACTCGCGGGACTGTTGAAAGAATGGACCGCGAAGGACGCATCATGGAAGTGGTTTCTCGGGGTGGCTCCTTCACCTGCGGCTGGATGGCCCATAACGATGCTGAAAACCCGCTGTATGAACATTATGATCGTCTTCTCGAAATCGTGCGCCCTTATGATGCCACCCTGTCCCTGGGAGATGGCTTCCGTCCTGGCGCGATTGCTGATGCCACGGACCGGGCTCAGATCCATGAACTGATCATTCTTGGTGAGTTGACTCAGCGTGCCTGGGATGCCGGGGTTCAGGTTATGATCGAAGGCCCCGGCCATGTGCCGCTGAACCAGATTGAGACCAACATCCAACTCCAGAAGAGACTCTGTCATGGCGCGCCGTTTTATGTCCTCGGCCCCCTGGTGACTGATATCGCACCGGGTTACGATCACATCACTTGTGCCATCGGCGGGGCCATCGCCGCCGCGGCCGGCGCGGATTTCCTCTGCTATGTGACGCCGTCCGAGCATCTTTGCCTCCCCAGCGTCGAAGACGTGCACGAAGGCGTCATGGCCAGCCGGATTGCCGCCCATGCGGCGGACATTGTCAAGGGTGTTCCCGGTGCTATCGAGAAAGACCTCGCCATGAGCCGTTACCGCAAGGCTCTCGATTGGGAAGGGCAGTACAAGATGGCTATCGATCCCGAAAAAGCTCGTCGCCTGCGGGATGCCTCCGGTGTGAATGAAGATCACGGCGCCTGCACCATGTGTGGCGAGTATTGCGCCTACAAGGTCATGGATGAGCGCGAAAAGCGCAAGTGGAGCCATCTGTAATTCGTTAGGATTTCGGATATTATGAAACGAAAAGGCCGGCCCGGCTATGGGCCGGCCTTTTTTTGAGCGAAAATCCCATTGAAATTGAAAATTCGCACATTCGAGTTGGTTTTTCTGGGGTCGGGGTTATGAAAAACGCCTGAAGAGGTTGGGGCAGAAACACTAATCAATAGCCTGGCAAGGATACCTCATTGCTGGTATATTAACAAAATTGCGGTTCTCAGATTCCCTATTGTGAAAGTGCCGCATCTTTAAGAAGTTTGAGATCCCCTTTTCCGGATAAAACTTGAAGGAGTTTCAAATGAATAAATTGCCGCGAAGTTTTCAAGACTCACTTAACGAAGATTTTTTTCAAGAGGATTTAAAGAAATACCGGGATTTGGCCCTGGAACTTGGCGCAACAGACGCAAAGATTATTGATAAAGATGATGTGATAATTGATGAAAGAATCATCGCGAGATGTTCTTCCCCACGCTGTCCTGATTTCGGGACGAACCTTCATTGCCCGCCTCACGGTTGGAGTATTGAAGAAACGCGGAAGATCGTGGATAAACACAAAAAAGGAATCTTCATTATGATGAAAGTTCCCTTTGAAGAAATGGCGAGCGCTGATTATGATAAACCGGCCAAGCATAAAGTGCCCAGCGCCTTAAAAATGTATAAAATCGTGTCAAAAATTCAATCCGCCGCGTTTTACGATGGCTACCCTTTTGCCCTCGGTTTTGGTGGCGGGCCATCGTGCAAACGGGTCTTTTGTCCTACCGTGGAATGCAGCGGCCTGGCGGGGAAAGGGTGCCGAATGGGCTTGAAGGCCACCCATACCATGCACAGCATCGGCATGGACCCCATTACCATGGCATCGAAAATCGGCTGGAAAATTTATCCGATTGGGAAGAATACCCCTTCGGGCCAGGTACCCTATGGAACGGAAATGGGGCTCGTTCTGATTCAATGATTTATACTCAAAATACACCAAAAAATCATAAATTCCGTCTCTTCTGACGCCCGGAAGTCCCGAAACGAACAATATCACGCAGGAAAGAAAGCCGATGAAAAAAAAATGAACCGCAGGAAAAGGGCCTGAGCGCTGGGCCTTGGGAAATATCCGATGAGGACGTTCTGGCGGCACTTGGGGAGATTTATGGTTATGTGGACATCACCCCAATGGACTTCAAAGCGGTCTACCGTCTGGCCGTTCGTAATGCCGTGGAGCGGCTTCGACATTTTTTCAAGGCAGGCGATATCATGACCAGGGATGTGGTCGCCGTAACCAATGAAACCACCGTTCTGGAAGTGGCAGAATTGATGGAGAAGTGTGGGATATCGGGTGTTCCGGTCATTGATGAGGGGAAAAAAGTGGTCGGCGTGGTGTCGGAAAAGGATTTGTTGCATCTGTTAAGTTCGTCAGAGGGCACGACCGTCATGAGGATCATCACCCAAGGACTGAAGCTGGGAACTTTTGATGTTCCGTCGATTGGGGCAAAAAAAGCTGGCGACATCATGACCTCCCCGGCGATAACAGTCCTGGAGAATACGCCCGTACTGGAAATCAAGAATCTTTTTTCCGAGAAGAAACTCAACCGGGCACCGGTCGTTGACGAGGGGGGGAACCTTGTCGGTATTGTATCCCGTGATGATATCGTCCGAACATCGATTTTTGATCTGAAGAATAGCCGAGGGGTCAAATCTCCGTTTGACTCATGTCGCTGATGCCTCAAAAGAGCCACTAAATCGCTTTTTCCTTCACAGTTGGCAGATTTTTTAAAATTATTATTGTTTGCCAACGAAGAAGGGCCTGAACTGGTCTTCGCTTTTTTGGAGGGCAGCTTCGATGATTTGTAGCATTCTTTCCTGGGCTGCTGGCAATTGACCTTCGACGTTGATGTAATTGGTATAGTGGTCGCTGGCCAGATATGAGTTCACGTCCAGGTGCTTAATGATTTTGGCAGTTTCCCGCAAGATGTCATGCGGTCCCAACATGACAAATGTTCCATCCATGACCTCTTTTAAGAGAGGCGTGTTTCTTTTGGGGACAAACGTTCTCAATCTAATAAAATCCGGCGAGATCCGGTTAAGGACTCTGGCGGTTTCCACTGCATGCTGGCGGGTCCGTTCTTTACCGCCGATGCCCAGAATGACATAAAGGCTCAGTTCAATTCCGGCTGCCATGACGTATTGACCGGCCGCAATCTGCTTTTCACTGTCGGTGTCTTTTTGAATGAGTCTTAAGATTTCGTCGTCGCCTGATTCAAGGCCGACGTGAATCCGGGAGAGGCCGGCTTGTGCGAGCTTTTTCATTCCCTCAGACCCTTTTTGGGCAATATATTGAGAAGATCCGTAGACGGTTATACGTTCGAGATGGGGAAAAAGTCCTTTGGCATACCGGCATATTTCACATAAGTCATCGGTCTTCATGGCGATGGTGTTGCCTGCAGGAAAGAACAGCGTTCGTACTTTCTCACCATTTTTATCGACCGCTTCACGCATGTCTTCCTTGATATCTTCAAGCGGTCGAACTTTATATCTGATTCCATCTTTATAAACCATGCAAAAGGTACAGCGATTATTGGGACAGCCGACGGTTGCCTGTATCAAAAGCGATTCAGCTTCGCTGGGGGGTCTGTATATTGGACCTTCGTATCGCATCTTGGGGTAGGCTATCAGTCAATTAATGGTTGGTTTCAACTCAGGCTGTCGTTCCAGCCTTTTTTTATAATTCGGCCCAAAACCACTGCCAGGTATAGGGATTGGGGAAATCAAAACTGAAAGTTTGGACTACGAACCTCAACATGCATCCGTGAGTTATGACCAGGCAATAGCACAAGTCATTGACCTGCCAGAGCATTCCAGAAATTATCGACGAACCTATGGGTGTGCCCCAGATTTTTGAAACACTTATTCAGGGCAAGCACTTACATTCTTTTTCCGGCCCTAACCAAAGGATCCAGGTTTAAATTTAAGCTTTTAGCCGAAAAAAATCCACACCCTTTACAGAAGGTTGTTTACTCCAGAAAAAATAAAAATTTGTTAAATTGTTTGATGTTCCCGGACCGCTTGTAGACCTTCCATTCGTTGTCGATTATACAGAATCGCCGATGTCGTGAAAACGGCACCGGCGGTTTTCCTTCTAAAGAGAACATCAATTTTGCTTTCGATATGCATTGAATCGACCCCGAAATACTAGACACTTTTGAGTTGGGGACGACGAAAAGAAAGGATGAAAAGGGACGCAGTCAATTAGTCAACTCAAGGGGCTTTTGCAACTTAAGTACGACAACACCTACTGCCTGACCTACCTGATCTATTTGGCCAAGAGCGGCAATATGCTCACCATCGCCTATCTCCAGCTCGTCAGCCTTGCCTCACCTCAATTCTTCTGGGGAAATTTCCTGCATTATCATATAATATCGATAAAAATTATATAAAAGTGATATTTATCCGGTTAATTCCTTTTTGAAAAACCCTTTGATTTCAAGCTGAAGGAAAGCTTGGGAAATACATGTCGGATAAAATATGGCGCGCTCCCTGCAAAATATTCCGTGTTTGTAGAAAAAAATCGATAAAGAGAGGGCGGATACTCAGTGCTCATCTATCTCAACGCACGGGAAATAAGAAACATATTCGAGAAATCGATCCCCTGTACTGCCGAGCGTTTCGCGCAGATTCTGCAGGACGGTGGGCACAAACTCGTCTATTCCTGGCAGAATATCACTGAGATTTCCGAGCCTTTACTCTATTCCAAAGATAAGGCTGAAGTCCTGGAACTCCTTGTTAAAATTGAAGAATTACCTCACACTTATATCAATTCAGCCGGTATACCCCGCATGGAGCTGGAGTCTGCTGTCGGAGGCTTCGGCAATAATGGTCAATGCGCCGAGGTTCAGCCACTTGTCCAGCGCTTCGATTTTACCTTGGGTTGCCAGGGTTCACCTCCCACCGGGGACAGGCCGGAATATCCGCTGGCGGAAATTGTCTGGGATCTGTACAGTTTCGGGGCACTTGGCGACCAAAATGGTTGCGCGGAGAAGCTGAAGGAACTCTGTCAAAAAGACCGTGAGGTGGTGTCAAAGCCGGACCCGAAAAAACATTTTGTCATCATGCTGGCCAGAAATCTGAGACTGTTTCAGGTGCCGGTTTCGGCCGACAATGTCATAGCTTTTTCCGGATGGGTTTATGCGGAGCCTGCAAGGTGCCCTGCTCAGAGGTTGCGCTACGAGGCCTGGCAGACCATGGTGAGAAGTCCAAAAGCCGGGCTGAGCCTCCAGGATTGGAAGGACTTTTCCCACATCGACTGCCTCCCCTATGTGGACATCCTTGCTCTGGAAAAAGGCTTGGGGAATGTCCTTTCCAAGGCGTGTGCTGACCAGGATATCAATTATGCCACCAGTGTGGTTTCGGGCACACTGGAACTTCTGAATCGATTGTAGGACCGGAAAAGCAACACAGGTAAAAATTCATTACTTGTTCAACAAAAAAAGGGGATGGAAGCCTGCTTCCATCCCCTTTTTTTGTTTGCTTTATTTCTCAGGCTTTGCCGGCACTTCCGAGTACGGTTTCGTTTTTATGCTTGATCAGCTTGACCAGTTCCTTCCTGGCTTCGCCCAAGTATTTACGCGGGTCGAATTCGCCCGGGTTATTGTGCATGTATTCCCGCACCTTGGCGGTCACGGCGAGGCGGCCATCCGAGTCGATATTGATTTTACAGACGGCACTGGCCGCTGCCTTCCTCAGCTGGTCTTCGGGAATGCCGATGGCTCCTTCCATTTTCCCGCCATACTTGTTGATGAGCTGGACATATTCCTGGACGACGCTGGATGCGCCATGGAGCACGATGGGAAAACCGGGAAGCTCTTTTTCAATCTGTTTGAGAATGTCAAAGCGCAGGGTCGGGGGCGGTTCCCCGGGTTTGACCTTGAATTTGAAGGCGCCGTGGCTGGTGCCGATGGAAATGGCGAGAGAATCGACCCCGGTTTTGGAAACGAAATCGACGACTTCTTCAGGGCGGGTGTAGGTCGATTTTTCCGCCTGGACCTCATCCTCGATGCCGGCAAGAACGCCCAGTTCCCCTTCGACACAGACATCGAACTGGTGGGCGTATTCGACTACCTGTTTGGTCAGGGCGACATTTTCATCATAAGGAAGGTGGGACCCGTCGATCATGACGGAAGAAAATCCGGAATCGACGCAGGATTTGCACAATTCGAAAGTGTCGCCGTGGTCGAGGTGAAGACAGACGGGAATCTGTGAACCTGTTTCCCGGGCCATTTTTACCGCGCCCATCGCCATGTATCGGAGCATGGTGCTGTTGGCATAATTTCGTGCGCCTTTGCTGACCTGGACGATAACCGGGGAAGATGTTTCCGCGCAGGCCGTGACGATGGCCTGAAGTTGCTCGAGGTTGTTGAAGTTGTAAGCGGGAATGGCGTAACCGCCGTCAACGGCTTTTGCAAACATGTCCTTGGTGTTGGCGAGTCCCAAATCCAAAAAATGAACCTTTTCACTCATAATGCCGTCCTCCTTCCAAAGTTCAAAATAGATTACTATTATAATGGTTTCGTGTGCTTAATTAACAAATATCAATTTTAACAGTTGTGAAGGGGATCGTCCAGCACCCAAAAACAATATTAAGTAAAAAATTTCAATATTTGGCTATCTTAACGTTCTGTTTTGCGAACATCCGGATATTTCACCATCGCGACCGCAAAAGTCTTTTTTGAGGTGTGACCGACAGAAGAAGAAAATTTTGGTCAGAAAATTTCAGGACAATCAATTTTTCTCTCACAAAATACGTTTTTTGCCGATCCGAAGCAGTTGCTTTCTTTTAACCTGGCGGCGTCATTCATCTCCAACTAATTCCAAACACAATTTTTTCTGATAAGCTTGAGTCAAAAAGGAATGAGAAATTTCCTGGCTAAGACAGGGCGATTTATGGGTGATGGGAGAACAAAGCGTCAGCGGGCCGGAAACCACAAAGCCGGATTGGCTTTTTTAAAGGGATTTCTCCGGCATCCCGATCTGGTGGGGTCGGTTATCCCAAGCTCCAGGTTTTTGGAAAGACGGATAGTCGATGCCGCGGTAATGCCCAATGCCCAGTTTGTAGTGGAACTCGGACCGGGGACAGGGGGGACAACCAGGGCTATCCTCAATTCATTGTCGGAAGACGCCAGGCTTCTGGCTATTGAAATAAACCCCCATTTCGCGGCTTTACTCAAGAGCTTCAACGATCCACGCCTGGTTGTTCATCAAGGAAGCGCCGAAAATATCAGGGAAGTTCTGGAGTCGTTTAATGGCCTCCGTCCTGATGCCGTTGTCTCAGGCATCCCCTTTTCCACGATGCCTCCGGCCCGTGGAGGACGCATTATTGACGCAGTCTGGTCGTGCCTGGCTCCGGGAGGGTATTTTGTTGCCTACCAGTTTCGGAGTCGGGTTGCCGAACTCGGTAGAGAGTCTCTTGGGCAACCTGAAACCGAGGTGGAATTTCTCAATGTGCCGCCGGTGCGGCTTTTCCGTTGGCAAAAACCGCTTGCTTCAAAGCAGGCCTTCGACGTATAAGTCGGGACCGTTCTTTGTTCCCAAAAATGCAGCCTAATAACAATATGAATCCAGAAGATTTTCTGTCCCTGGTCGGGCAGCGGCGGAGTGTTCGGGCATATCTGCCCGATCCGGTCGAAAAAGAGAAGATCATGCGCTGCCTGGAGGCGGCACGACTGGCTCCCTCAGCGTGCAATGCCCAGCCATGGACTTTTATCGTGGTTGATGAGCCGGCCCTGAAAAATGCCCTCGCGGACCTGACCAACGATCTCTGGTTGCCACTAAACCGTTTCACCCGACAGGCTCCGGTGCATGTCGTGATCGTGATTGAAAAACCGGTTTTGACCTCGCGCTTGGGGGCCGCCGTTAAAAAACGTGATTTCCCCTGGATTGATATTGGTGCTGCGGCTGAACATTTTTGCCTCCAGGCGGCTGCGGAAGGATTGGGGACCTGCATGCTCGGCTGGTTCGATGAGAAAAGAGTGCGTTCCCTGCTTGGCATCCCTGAAGAAAGCCGGGTCGGGCTGATCATCACTCTGGGTTACTCTGCCGATGATCCAGACCGGCACAAAAATCGGAAAGAATTGGAGGATGTCGTTCGATGGAATGGCTATTCCAAGTGAATGAGAATTCGTCCCGACCTTATAGGGAATGAAATAATCGGATTAAAGTGACCATCGGAGAGGGTGAACTGTGATTGGCGTTATTTCGGATACCCACGGTCTAATGCGGCCCGAAGCCCTGGAGGCTTTGCGTGGGAGCGAGTTGATTCTGCATGCCGGCGATATCGGTGGTGCGGAAATTCTTACCGAGCTTCGGCGCATTGCGCCGGTGGTGGCGGTCAGGGGCAATACCGACCGGTCTCCATGGGCTGAAAGGTTACCCTTGACAGAGGCGGTTGAGGTACAGGGGCGGACAATTTATCTGCTGCACAATCTGGATACCCTCGACCTTGACCCCGGAGCGGCTGGTTTCAAGGCTGTGGTCACCGGCCATTCCCATCAGCCGTTCATGGAGACCAGGGGAGATGTCCTTTTTCTAAATCCCGGAAGCGCCGGACCGAAACGCTTTCACTGTCCGGTTTCGGTCGCACGTTTGACCTTTTCCGACGATGAAGTGCAGGGGGAAATACTTCCCCTGAGGCTTTGAAGAAGCGTGATCCGGAGAGCAGATAAAAAAACAGGGGCCGGTTTTGCCACCGGCCCCTGTAAAATATTGTACGTATTGATACGATCTGATCAGTCGCTTCTCATCAGCCGTAATTTTTTACGCAGTCTTCTTTGTGCTTCTTTTTCTTTGCGCTTCTTTTTTACACTCGGTTTTTCGTAGAATTTACGCTGTTTCATTTCGCGAAACAGCCCTTCCTGTTGGAGCTTACGCTTGAGTACGCGAATAGCTTTTTCAACATTATTGTCGACGACATGTATTTCCAAAAAAAACTCACCTCGTTTCCCGGTCCATTTTTCTGATTTTTCACGCTGACCAGACATGAAAGACTATATTTTATAATTCAAATCAGCAGAAAACTCAAGCACAAATTCACAACAACATCCTGAAAAGATGGATTTTTATTCCACCGTTCGTCAACCCGACCATTTTTTTGAGAGGGAGCCCCGTCTTCCCGGCAAGCTTGGCCGGACAGACCAAAGCCAGGGACCATCCACGGAAATTTCGGCGGAATATATCCCCCATGTCGCGATAGAGGCGTTCGAGATTCTGATCTCCCTCCAACCTTTTTCCATAGGGAGGATTGCAGAGAATCAATCCCCGCTCGGCCGGCGGGACGAGCCGGGCAAGGCTTGTAAGCCCGATTTCAATATTCTCTGCCACTCCGGCTTTGGTCATATTGCGTGCGGTTGCTTCCACGGCCCGAGGGTCCATGTCCGAAGCGTGAATCGAAACCGGCAAGGGTTGGACTTCCAGCGTGGCAGATGCCAGCAGGGAGTTCCATAGCCCTTCGCGGAAATGGGGCCAATGCATGAAAGCGAAGCATCGATGAGCACCGGGAGCCCTTTTCCGGGCCAGCAGAGCGGCTTCGATGGGAAAGGTGCCGGAACCGCACATCGGGTCGATCAGCGGGATCTCCCCGTGCCATTTCAGGACCTGCAAAATGCCTGCTGCGAGAGTTTCCCGCAGTGGTGCGGCCATCGATTTTTCCCGGTAGCCCCTGCGATGCAGTAACTCCCCCGAACTGTCCACGGAGAGCAGGCAATGGTCCTTCTCAATCCGGGCGAGAATGGCCTGCCTGGGGTTGTCCGTAGATTGATCAGGGTTGCCCAAACTGTGATGTACGGCAGCCTCGACGGTATCGCTGATCCGATCGGTGTGCAAAAGGCGAGAGGAATGGCTGGATGACCTGACCTCAAGAGGGGTGCCGTTACGAATAAAGCTTCCCCAAGGGAGCTGAAGGGTTTTTTGATAGAGAGCGGGGAAGTCACGGCATTTGAATTGGCCGATCCGAACCAGTACCCGGCTGGCAGTGCGGAGTCGGAGATTGGCCTGATAAAGTTCTTTCAGGCCGCCCTCGAAATCGACCCCGCCTGGGACGGGCCTGACAGTGGATATGCCGAATTCCTCTAACTCGCGGGCACAGAGAATCTCAAACCCGGGTATGGTGACGGCGAACAGATTCAGGGTTTTACGTGGTTTCAATGGATTCAGCGACTTTACCCGGAGAATAAACCGGGTTGAATAAAAGTTTGATGAAACAATCGGAATTTAGCTTTTCCTGTTTTTTTCAGCATGCTAAATTTAACCGGTTTTTCGGGATTAATCTACTTTTACCTTTTTACCGGGTTTGCGCGGCTTCTGGAGGCCGATTATGAGTCAAAACAGTTCCGAACCAAAACTGGCTGAGTTGCTGGAGCGCCTGGGGCGTCTTCTCGATGTTGGGGAAATTCTGCTCTCATCCTATGTATCCCAGGCCCCGCCGCTTAATGATCTGCTTGGGGAAACGGTCGCTTTTCGCTGGCAGGGTAGCGGCAGAAACGGGTTTTTTCACCCTGTGAAACATCCGGATTTTATGGATCATCGGGATCTTATCGGTATCGACCGCGCTCTCGAGCTGCTCAACCGCAACACCCTCCAGTTTGTCAGCGGCTATCCGGCCAATAATGTCCTCTTGTGGGGGGAAAGGGGGAGCGGAAAGTCCTCGGCTATCAAAGGCCTGCTTCGGGAGTACACCGGGCAGGGGCTCCGACTGATCGAAGTGCGCAAAGAGGATCTCTGGCAGCTCCATACCATCACATCTGATCTCAGGGGGCTGCCTTTCCGCTTCATTCTCTTTTGTGATGACCTTTCCTTTGATGAGGCGGAGGTCTCCTATCGTGAACTTAAAGCGGTCCTGGAAGGAGGGCTCGAAGCCCGCCCGGAAAATGTCCTGATCTACGCCACCAGCAACCGCCGCCACCTGATGCCCGAATCCATGGCGGACAACGTTTTCGGCAATGAAATCCACCCTCACGAGGCGGTTTCCGAGAAGCTCTCCCTCTCCGACCGTTTCGGGTTGCGTCTTGGTTTTTATCCCATGGATCGGAAAACCTACCTCGAGATCGTCTTCCGTATGGCAGAAAAGCGGCGTCTTCTCATCAAACCCAAGGAGTTGCAGACCGAGGCGGAACAATGGAGCCTCCGCCAGGGGGGGCGCTCCGGACGCGCGGCCCGGCAGTTTATCGACGACCTGAGTGGAAGATTGGGCCTGCTGAGAGAATCCGGGCCGGCTGAAAACCTTGACTTTGGAAAATCGAGGTGATAAATAACGAAAGTTTTTAATTATACAGTTCGTTGGCTGATGGTTTCGGACCGCCCGTTCCAAGGGCCGCATGGACCCATCCATGGGCGCTACGAGCCCATTGTTCTGAACCGTTACGTTAGTTTTTGTTTTTCAAACTACATTTCAAATAAAAAGGGGTCATTATGGAAAGAACCTTTGCCATTATCAAGCCTGATGCTTTTGCCGCCGGGAACGCCGGAAAAATTATCGACAGAATTTATCAAGAGGGTTTTGCAATTGTCGGAATGAAGAAGCTGTTCCTCGGCAAAAAGGAAGCTGAAGGTTTTTATTATGTGCACCGGGAACGCCCTTTTTTCGGCGAACTGACCGATTTCATGAGCCGGGGCCCTTGTGTCGTCATGGTACTTGAGGCGGAAGACGCTATCAACCGCTGGAGAAAAGTTATGGGTGCCACCAACCCGGAAGAAGCGGAGAAAGGGACCTTGCGCAAGGAGTTCGGCACTTTTATCGGCGAGAATGCCACCCACGGCTCGGATGCCCCTGAGACCGCGGCCTTTGAAATTTCTTATTTCTTCTCCGGATTGGAGCTTCTCTGAGGAGGAAGTCTCTGAAACAGGAGAGGCCTTTCTCAATGCTGGTTTCTCCCCTTAGGGAACAGGGACAATCCTGATGTTTTCAGTCGTTTCGACTCCTGATTTATTCAATTGAACCTAGCAGGCCCTTCGGATATAATTTCGAAGGGCTTTTTTAATAATTTCAACCACATCGCTTTTACGGAGTGGCACTGATGTGCGCGCGGGACAGGCTGGATGTCAAAAACATGACGCTCCCTGAGTTGACCGCTCATCTGGCGGGACAGGGAAAGGAGCGTTTCCGTGCTCGGCAGATCATGCAGTGGCTTTACCGCCATGGCGCCACCTCTTTTTCCGCCATGACCACCCTTTCCAAAGCGCTTCGTGCGGAACTGGAAAGTTCCGCGTTCATTTCCCGCCTGGAAACTTTGAAGATTGAGGAAAGTTCTGACGGTACACGGAAATATCTGTTTCAACTGGCTGACGGTGAAACGGTGGAAACCGTCCGCATACCGATGGAAAAAGGACGCGTGACTCTCTGCGTATCGACCCAGGTCGGCTGCGCCATGGGTTGTACCTTCTGTCTGACGGGTACCATGGGTTTAAAACGCAACCTTCTGGCTTCCGAGATTGTCAACCAGGTCTGTGCTGTTATGAAAGATGGGCCGGTCAACAACATTGTCTTCATGGGCATGGGTGAGCCGCTGCAGAATTTTGAAAATATGGGCAGAGCGTTGGATATTCTCCACATGGACGACGGCTTTGCTTTCAGTTCCCGCAGGATGACTGTTTCCACCTGCGGGCTGGTGCCTGAAATCCGGCGCATGGGAGATACTTTTTCCGCCAGTCTGGCCATTTCATTGAATGCAACCACTAACGATGTGCGCAACCGTCTTATGCCCATCAATCAGCGCTATCCCCTGGAAGAACTCATGACCGCCTGCCGCGAATATTCCCTGAAGCCGCGGCAGCGGATTACTTTCGAGTATATTCTGATCCGGGACCTGAACGACACCCTGGCGGACGCAAAAAGGCTGGTGCGGCTCCTGCATGGTATCAAGGCTAAAATTAATCTGATTCCTTTCAATGAGCATTCCGGGTCCGTTTTCCGCACTTCTGATGAAGAGAAGATGAAGGTTTTTCAGACCTATCTTCTGGATCACGGCCTGGTAGCGGTCCGCCGGGCCAGCCGGGGGAGGGATATTTCAGCGGCCTGTGGGCAATTGAAAGGGGCCTGTGAGGGTGAAGGGGAGAAGCCTCCCACGTCGGAGTGCATTACGGCGAGGTTATGACGAGGCAAAACCCGGGATTTTAAAGGAGAAAAAAGCATATGGCTCAACAGGTTCTTGGGGTGATCGGCGGCAGCGGTCTTTACGACATCGAAGGGCTCAGCCAGGTTGAGGAAATTCGGGTTGAAACCCCCTTTGGGGAGCCCTCCGATGTGTTTGTCACCGGATTACTGGGAGCTGTCCGCATGGTTTTTCTGGCCCGGCATGGGCGCGGACATCGACTCCTGCCATCAGAGGTTCCCTATCGGGCCAATATTTTCGCCATGAAAAAACTTGGGGTGGAAAGGATCATCTCCGTTTCAGCCGTTGGAAGCATGAAAGAGGATATCTCTCCAGGCCATATTGTGGTGCCGGATCAATTTTTTGACCGCACCACAGGAAAAAGAGTTTCAACCTTTTTCGGTGCTGGAGTTGTCGGGCATGTGCAGTTTGCCGATCCGGTTTGCCCCAATCTTTCCGAGCAACTGGTGAAAACGGCTTCGGATGCCGGTGTTGTGGTCCACGATAAAGGGACCTATCTTTGCATTGAGGGGCCGAACTTTTCCACTCGTGCCGAATCGAATATCTTCCGCAGTTGGGGTGTCGATATCATAGGCATGACCAACCTGCCGGAAGCCCGCCTCGCCAGGGAGGCGGAGATATGTTACGCTACTTTGGCTATGGTCACGGACTACGACTGCTGGCATGAGGAACATGAGGACGTCTCGGTTGAGGCGGTTATCGCCACCCTGCACAAAAATGTGGACACGGCCCGCAGGATCATCGTTTCGACGGCTGCAAAGATTGACTCCAATAGAAACTGTCATTGCCGGGAGGCACTTAAATACGCGGTTATGACACCCGCAGAACTGATCCCCGAGAAAACCCGGTCGGATCTTGATCTTCTTCTGGGTAAATATCTTTGACAGGAATATTTGTTCTGAGAAACCTGGATTGTACAGGGCTTGATTGCCGTTTTTCATTTATAGGCTTCAGGGAGAGAGGACATTAACAATATGCTGGTTGTTGGTTCTGTGGCACTTGATTCGGTAGAAACCCCGTTTGGCAAAGTGGAGGAGGTCCTGGGCGGATCGGGAACCTATTTTTCAACCTCCGCCTCTTTTTTTACCGGTGTCAATCTCGTCGCCGTAGTCGGGGAGGACTTCCCGGAGCAGCACCTCGATTTTCTGCGTTCCCGCAATGTCGATCTCGGTGGTTTGCGTAAGGTCTCCGGCAAAACCTTTCGCTGGAAAGGCGAGTACGGTTTCGACCTTAACGAAGCTCATACTCTTGAAACCCATCTGAACGTTTTCGAGAATTTTCAGCCGGAAATCCCCAGCGGCTGGGAAAAGTCCCAATTTGTCTTTCTCGCCAATATCGATCCCAACCTGCAGCTTGAGGTCCTTGACAAAATAGAGGAGCCCAAAGTGGTGGCCTGCGATACCATGAACTTCTGGATCGAGAGGGAAAGGCCGGCTCTCGTTGAGCTGTTGAAAAAAGTTGATATCCTGCTGATTAATGAAAGTGAGGCCCGTCAGCTTGGAGAAGAAGCCAATCTCATAAGAGCCGCGCGCCTTATCCTTGATATGGGGCCGAAAACCCTGGTTGTCAAACGGGGTGAATACGGAGTCCTTATGTTTACCGAACATGCCGTATTCGCAGCGCCGGCGTACCCGCTTGAAGAGGTGTTCGATCCAACCGGCGCCGGTGATACCTTTGCCGGCGGATTCATGGGGTATCTTACTGCGACCGGGAACCTCTCTGAGGAAAGCGTCCGCCAGGCTATTATTTTCGGTTCTGTCATGGCTTCATTCACGGTGGAAAAATTCAGCCTCGAGCGCATGAAAGAATTGGAATATGATGAAATCAAAGAACGCTTCCGGAAATTCAAACTATTGACGGATTTTCAGGGCCTGGACTAACCCGGGCTAACCGTTTGGAAGATGGATGTTTATTTTTAACCCGGAAATAAAAAAACTGGATATTGAGATCGAAGAGATCGTGGCGCTCTTTCGTTCAGCCAACGATATGCAGGTCGCTTTGCCCGCCCGTTCTGCCCAGCGGTCATCGGGATTTCTATGTTGCTACAAAGTGGAAGAAAAACGCGAGATTGTAGCGGTTTTTCAGCTTCAGGACGAAAACGATCTGGGCTTTTACAGCTGGGATCAAGGAGCTGTCTCGCAGCAGGAATCCAGGGCGGTACTGGAAGAAGGACTCGGCTTTTTTGAAGCCATGGGTTTCATGATGGGAGACTTGGAGCTTGATAATTTCGATATCGAACAAAGCAGGGAGCAATGGGAAAGCTTTCCCCTGAAGAAAGGCCTTGTGCCGCGCCCGAAGCAGGAGCGATCAAGGAAAAAGTCGGATGCAGGTGATTCGATGCCGCCGGACGGTTTACAGGCCATGTCCGGAAAAGCCGGCAATGAAGAACCCTCTGCCGCGGAAGAACCTCGGGAATTGACACCCTATCAGAAATGTCAGCATCAGCGGCTTGAACTCTGCCAGAAACTGGGCCGTCTGTTGGCCTCTTTTTAGAAAGGCAACAACCAATCCATGAAAACGAAAATGTTTGACCTGCTTTGGGCTTTACTGATTTCTTTATTGATAACTTCCTGTACCCCTGTCAAGGTTGTCGATAAGAAAAATGATGCTGAAGCTCATTTTATGCTCGGAATTGCCTATCTGCAGGAACAAGATCACACCCGTGCGCTAAAGGAGTTTCTCATTGCCGAAGAGTTTAGTCCGGCGCGGGTGGATATTCAGGAAGGTATGGCGCAGGCTTACCAGCTGAAGCAGGCGTTCCCCGAGGCGGAAAAGCACTATCTCAAGGCCTTGAAAATCGAACCTAATGACGCCCGTATCGCCAACAACCTGGGGTCACTTTATCTGGATATGATGGAGTGGGATAAGGCAATCGAGTATTTCCAGAAGGCCAATAGTAATCTGTTGTTCAACAACCCCGAAATGGCTCTCACCGGCATCGGTTTCGCTTATTTCCGTAAAATGGATTATGAAAAAGCCGGGTTGTACTACGAGAAGGCTATAAAGAAAAAATGGAATTTTGCTCCGGCCTATTTCCGGCTCGGGGAGCTTTCGCAAGCACAGGGGAAAAATGAATTGGCCAGGCACAGTTTTCAGAAAGCCTTGGATCTGAGTCCGAATTGGGTTTTGCCTCAGTTCCATCTGGGCCTGATTCAGATGAAAGCGAAAGAGTTCCTGGAAGCCCGGGAATCTCTTGAAAAGGTTATCAAACTGGCGCCGAAAACTGAGCTGGGCGCCAAGGCTGCCGACCTTCTGAAGGTACTGCCGGACAATGAATGAATTTTGTTTTGAGAGGTGTGGATATGATCGCTCAATGCCCTCAGTGTCGGACCCAGTATAAAGTTGACGACCGGAACCTATCGCAGGAAAATTTACAGTTGGAATGCCCGACCTGTTCACAGGTTTTCAAGATGGCTGATGCGGGCATAAGCAGGGAAGAGGTGGAGCATGCTGCAGCCATTTACAGCAAGTGCTCTGCCGGGGTCCCGGCTGCAACCAAAACAGTTCTGGTAGTGGACGATTCCAGGTTCTTCAGGGAGATGATTTTCGATATTCTCCAACCTCTCCACCTTAATTTACTTGCCGCCAGCGACGGAGTCGAGGCGCTGGAAGAGATCAAGAGAAGAGAACCCGATCTGGTGCTCCTCGACCTCAACCTTCCGAAAAAAAACGGCTTTGAGATCATTCGCGAAATTCGTTCTGCTCCTGCTTTTGAGGATATCTGTTTGCTGGCCATGAGTGGTGTTTATCACAAAGAGGTGGATGCCGCGGAAGCTAAAAAAGCAGGGGCCAACGATTTCATCAAGAAATCCTTCCGGCCTGAAGAACTTCAGAAGTTTGTCAAAATGTGGCTGATATGGTGAACTCCGAAAAAGAAATCAGCGTCGTGGTTGAAAAACTTCGCCGCTGTTCGGAGAACAAACCTTTTGATTCAGCAGTTATTTTCGGCTCCGGTCTGGGCTTGTCCGACAGTATTCTGAAACCCCTCCATACATTCAGCTACCCGGAACTCTCCATCTTTCCGGAAACGTCCGTCCAGGGGCACGAAGGGTGCCTGGTGGTGAGTCATTATGAGGACCGGCGTGTCCTGTTGTTCTGCGGGCGTCATCATCTTTATGAAGGGTTGAGCGCATGGCAGGTTACGGTCAACGTCCGTTTTGCCCAGGCACTTGGCTGTCGGCAGTTGTTGATCACCAACGCGGCCGGCGGAATCAACCCGGGCTTGAAAGCAGGCGATATCATGTTTGTCCGCGATCACCTCAATCTGATGGGTGATAACCCCCTCCGCGGGCAGTCCCGAGCTTTTTTAGATCTTTCAAACCTTTACGACACCTCTTTATATCCCTCTCTTCGCCATTGTGCGGAAAGCCAGGGTATTGCTCTCCGCGACGGAGTTCTGGCCGCGGTCCTAGGCCCTTCCTACGAAACTCCCGCAGAGGTGAATATGCTGGAGAACCTCGGTGCCGACGCTGTTTCCATGTCCAGTGTTCCTGAGGCGATAATGGCGAAATTTCTCGGCATGAAGGTGGCGACCCTTTCTTTTATCACCAACCCGGGAGCCGGTTCCGTGATAAGCCCTTTGACCCATGAGAATGTGCTGGAAAGGGCCCGCCTCAGCCAAAAGCCTTTGACCCACCTGGTGGATTGCCTGCTCAAGAGGTGGTGGAGCGGGTCGGGTTGATTTTTTCTGGCTGCACCTCCCTTTTAAAAGCGTGACCCGGCCCAGTTGTTTCCTGTCCCGGTGTCTTGACACTCTATAGTGGAATGTTAGACTTTCAAGAAAATACTTGGAGCAGGTTAACCGTGAAAAAAATCCGGACTATTCTTGTTGTCGATGATGAAAATAATACCTGTTTTGGTCTCAAAGCTCTTCTCAGCCGCGAAGGTTATCACGTCGAGTGTGTGGCAAATGGCCATGAGGGTTTGCAGTTTCTTCGGGAAAACAGTGCCCAACTTGTCATCAGCGATATTCGCATGCCAATAATGGATGGCCTGTCATTTCTCAAGCAGATTAAGGAGAATTATCCAAATATCAGTGTAATTCTCATGACTGCTTTTGGCTGTCTCGATTCCTATATTGATGCCATGAATAAAGGAGCTTTCGAATACCTGATTAAACCGCTGAAAATTCACGAGCTGAAAAATGTTATTAAAAAGCTTGAAGGTGAGGTGGTTTTGCCCTCCAGTGATGGTGATAATTTTTTCGAAGGAGTTGAAAGATGACGGATTTCAAAAAAATTGTAATCGGAACCGACTTTTCCGAAAACTCCAATTACGCTTTTAAATATGCTCTCGATATGGCGCGTAAATACGACGCAGCCTTGGTTCTCATCCATGTCGTCAGTGAGCCGACCGATCTTAATGGTTTCTATGTCCCCCACATTTCCTTTGAAAAACTTGAGGAGGAGGTGCGGGAGGGGGCCGAAAGGATGATGGATCGTTTTTGTCAGGCCCACCTCGCGGATTACGATAAGTTTGAAACCTATATCGAGCGGGGCCTTCCTTTTGCCCAGGTCATACAAAAGGCCGAAGAAACTAAAGCCGACCTCATTGTTGTTGGTACCCACGGGCGGACCGGGCTCGATCATGTTCTGTTCGGCAGTACCGCGGAAAAAATTGTGCGCAAATCGCCGGTTCCGGTGTTGACGATCCGGGCACCCGCAGAATGAAGGGACGATAGCTGGTTTAGCGAAACACATTTGAAAAAATGAAAAATAAAAAAGGGCCTGAGGATCGGGCTCTTTTTTATTTTGAAGGGTGCCTAAGGATGTTTTTTCGGACAACTGAGGCTAGGTTTCAGAAAGGGAGCGCCCTATGCTCGAAAAGAATGTTGAAGGCGATCAGAAACAGCACCACACCGCCGGCAGCTTCCCCATAATGACTGACCCGGGTCAGGGAGCCGATGCGGCTACCGATATGAACTCCGACGATGGTGAAAAGTCCCGCCACCACACCGATAAAAAAAGCCGGATACCAGATCGATATCTTAAGCAGTGAGAGACTCAGGCCGATGGCCAGAGCGTCGATACTGGTCGCCAGAGAGAGCATAATCAGGCTGGCTCCTTTGGTCGGGTCTTTCTTACGGTCTTTCTTTTCCTTGTCGTTTGAAAAGGCCTCACGAATCATGTGCGAGCCGACAAAAGTGAGAAGGATAAATGCTATCCAATGATCATACTGTTCTATTTGTTCCCGGACAGTCAACCCTGCGCACCAACCGAGAACCGGCATAGCCGCCTGGAAAAAACCGAAATGCCAGGAGAGTCGGAAAACCTGGCGGGAAGAAACCTTTTTCAGGGTTGTGCCGACGGCCACGGAGACGGCAAAAGCGTCCATGGCCAGGGCCACGGCAATGATAAAAAGTTTAAGCGTGGACATTTTTCTCCAATCGAGACATTCTTCGGGCAACTCTGCCGGCGCTATACCGATTTTTCCGAAACCGCCAGGGTCTCTCCCCAAGGGTTTGGCACAAAGCCGGTCAGGATAAATTTGATTGGACTGATGCGATTAACTTGGACAAGAAGTTGAGGACGGCGATGATCTTTTGGCCCGGGAGTTTGCGTCTGGAATGAATGTTCATAATTCGGGAGTTGATTTCTTTTGATTTCGTTCTTCCTTCCGAAATCGACATGGATTTTGTAAACGCGCTTCTTTGCTTCGGGAAAATTTTCAACTTTGAAAATCGGTTTCACCCCTGCCTCGACTTTTTCATAATCTTCCAATGGAATTTCTCGCATTTTTTTCTCAGCAATGGGTAATAATTTCTAAAGTTCGTTTGAGCTGAGAACTTCTCCGCCAATTGTTCTGAATACTATAATCGTTGTCTTATCAGGAAGCAATCTCCCGCAAAAAATATGTTGAAAAATGCAAATGCGATCGAAAATTCTATAGAGATCTTAGTGGCAAGCCGGGAGAGCGAGGTGCAATATCAGCCCCTTTTTTAGGATGGCTGGAAACAGAAAATAGCTCTCAGAAAAAACAACAATTGAGTGATTAAATTCAAAATAAATTTTAAAAATTTGCTGAAATATAAAAGAAAAAATACCTTTAATAACAAGTTTGTGTTTTTTAGAAAGACCGGTCAGGATGCTTATCACTGCCGGATAATAAAGCTTAAAATTATTTGTTCATAAAAACTGAACAGTAAAAAAAATTGAACAGAAAGTGGAATTTAGTCGAATTATCAGCAAATATGGAGTTAAGAAAAACCATCAAAAAAGCAGGGTGGGTTTTAATTTCCCAAAAAGGAATACCCGTATAACGATCATGTACAAATATGGCAGAAATGTAGAAAAAATATTAAAATCTTTTCTTTTAAGGAGGATGTTGTCCCTGAGTTTTTTTTGGATTACTCTTTTCTTAGAGTGTTTGTGACTTTGCCACTAAGGTGAGACTGGAATGTTTATATGACGGCAATATCATCTCGTAATGCTTTTCAAGCCAATCTGAAAAAATTGTTTATAGAGGCTGCTCGCACCAGTTTCGATCTATTTCGGATTACCATTCCCATCAGTATTTTGACCAAAATTCTCAATGACATGGGTGCTACTGCTGCCATTGGAGACTTACTTCGGCCGATAATGGAGACGGTCGGATTGCCAGGCAGCATGGGTTTGGTCTGGGCGGCTGCCATGCTGACAAACCTGTACGGCGGAATGGTTGTTTTCGCCGCCATTGCTCCTCAAGCCAGTCTTTCCATAGCACAGGTAACGGTTTTAACAACCATGATGCTGGTTGCGCACTCCCTGCCGGTGGAGTTGAAAATATCCCAGAAGGCTGGTACCCGCTTCCTGGCAATGGCCATTTTACGGATATGCGGAGCTCTGGTCCTTGGATGGATTCTGTTCAGATTTTACCTGACGCTGAGTTATCTGCAGACTCCCAACCATTCCCTCTGGGTTCCGCCGCCTGGCGACCCTTCATGGGGCGGGTGGATCCAAGGGGAACTTCGCAATATGATATACATTTTTCTGATTATTTTTTTCCTGCTGGCAATTATGCGAATTTTCGAACGATTCGGGGTTATGGACTGGCTGAACCGACAGCTTGAGCCGTTACTCAGGCTGTTGGGGATGAGCCCCAAGGCGGCGCCCATAACGGTCATCGGCATGACTCTTGGTCTAAGCTACGGGGGTGCGCTCATTATTCAGGAAGCTCGCTCCGGACGTCTGGGCTGTAAAGATATTTTTTTCTCTCTGGCCCTGATGGGACTTTGCCACAGCATCGTGGAGGATACCCTCGTGATGATGGTTCTCGGCGGTCATCTTTCCGGGATTCTCTGGGCCAGGTTGATTTTTTCCCTGCTGATTGTTTATTTACTTGGTAAAGGAGTGCGCCGGGTCTCGGATAAAGCCTTCTACCGTCACCTGTTTCACAAAAAAAGTGGGGATGTTTATTGATTGGTCTGATATTTCAAGGTTATTGGCGGATGTGGAGAATTGTTACGTGAGAATTGGAAATCCGCGCTGATGTACCATTTTGTAGTGGATTTATTCTGGAAACGAAAACCGTTTTTTTTCATAAGGCTTCATGAGACAAAAGAAATACAATTTTGTCCTGATTACGGTTGTTTAATGGCGTCAATATACCGTCCTACCCACTATTACATAAAATAAACCAGATTTTTGTTGAAACTTCTTCCTGAAGTAATTTGTTTTATTTGAATTTCATAATAAAACAGAAGAATTTTGGTAAAAAAATTATTTACTTTAATAGGTTCCAATAAATCAGGCACGAAAATTTCATTGTTTGCCATTTGGCGTCGGATTTTTGTAAGCACAATTGTAACTTTTGGGTTGCAAGGATACGGTTCTGTTTCATCCGTTTTTGAAAATTTGGATTTTTAAAGGAATTTGAGAAGAAAATGTGAAAACAAAGATTTTATGGTTCCTAGAGGTATGAATGAGTGAAAATGTTGTCCCAATTTCCAAATCCTTAAATAAAAATGGTAAGTCAACTATCGACCAAGTGCTTGAAAGTTCCATCACCCTGCCATCCCCTCCTGCTATCGCTGTTCGGGTCCTCGAGTCGGTAAAAAAAGACCAGGATTCTCTTCGTGAGCTGGCGCGGGTTGTATCAACCGACCCCGCATTGGCCTCCAAAATGCTTCAAGTCGCCAATTCATCCGTTTATGGGCTTAGCCGCAAAGTCGACAGCATAGAAATGGCGCTGACCGTTCTCGGCTCCAATGCTTTGAAGAATATCGCACTCTCTTTCGTCATGGCAGGTGAATTCAAAAGTGTGTCCGGCGGTGCTTTTGATTTTGAGGATTTCTGGCGAAGGTCGGTTACCAATGCTGTAGCTGCAGAGGAAGTCGCAAGCCGGTTGAATAAAAAGAATGATGATACCTTTGTCAGCGCGCTTCTCCAGGATGTGGGTTATCTGGTCATGTTTTTGACCCGGCCGGATGATTATATCCGGGTTATGGACAGCGTAAAGCTAACTGAAGAATCCAAGCTGACAATGGAAAAGAAAATCTTCGGGTTTGACCATCAGGAACTGGGAACGGCATTGCTGAAGAAATGGGGCTTGCCAGAATGTATTTATCTGCCGATTCAATATCATCATGGACTGGATAACTGCTCTGATACAGAAAAAGATAGAATCTCCGTGCTCAATATCTCAAACAGGCTTTCTTCCATTTACTGGGGTTTGGACAGCGCGGAGAAATTGCCGGAAATTCAACAATGGTTGGAAGATAACGTTCATCTTTCCACGCAGGAAATAGAGAGTTTTATTGATTCAATCGCGGAGAAATCTATTGAAATTCTTTCAACTTTTGAGGTTTCCGCCAAAGATCTCAGGCCGCTATCCCAAATGCTGCGAGAAGCTAACCTGGAAATGGGTAAACTCAACTGTTCTTATGAGCAGGTAGTTGTCGACCTGAAAAGGGCCAAAGACCAGGCGGAGACTCTGGCGTCGGAACTGATGAAAGCCAATGAAAAGCTCCGTACTCTTGCCTTGGAAGATGGTTTGACGGGCCTTTTCAACCACAGGCATTTTCATGAGGTGCTGGAACAGGAACTGGAACGTTCTAAAAGGCACTCTCGATTCCTTTCCCTGATTATTTTTGATATTGATTATTTCAAAAAATTCAATGATACCTACGGCCACCTTATTGGCGATCAGGTTTTAAGAAGTATTGCCGGCCGGATGAAAAGAGTGACGCGGACTTCCGATACCCTTTGCCGTTATGGAGGCGAGGAATTTGCCATCATCCTTCCGGAAACCAATGCCGCCGGATTACGGGTTTTCGGGGAGCGGGTCCGCAGAGGAATCGAAAGTATGGAAATTAGTACCAAAGGACATGGACTTCGGGTGACGGTCAGTGTCGGTGGCACCACATTGGAGCCGAATATGGATATTGCGCATAAAGATACTTTGATCGAAGTGGCCGATAAAGCGGTCTATAATTCCAAAGACATGGGGCGCAACCGGTTTTCATTCTTCCCTCTCCAGGAATATGTTGAGTGCGGTATAAACTTCTGAACACGTTCCAGATTTGGAGGGATATTTGAAACGGACAATGGTGCTACAGGCACCAGCCTGTCAATCCAGACCTTTTCCAGTTGGATAAGGTATTGCTGTAAGGATTGGAAAAATTTTTGGATATTTTCAAAATATGGGGCATTAATCCCTCATCATGAATATCTGCACAGACGAAAACTCCAGCGAAAAGCCTCTCATTTTTATTGTGGACGATTCCTCTTCCGAACGCATGCTTTTGAAGGCGGCTATGGAAAAAGGGGGATTTTCTCTCCTCGAACTGGATAGTGCCGAGAAACTTTTTTCAAAACTGGAAAATGTCAGACCGGACTTGATTGTTTTGGATATTGATATGCCGGGTATGAACGGTTTCGAGGCCTGTCGGATACTGCGTCAATCCCCTGACTTTGTAAGCCTGCCGATCCTGATTTGTACGGGGCACAAAGATGTAGATTCCGTAAAAAAAGCTTTTGAGGCCGGCGCGACCGATTTTATCACCAAGCCCATTCATTTTCATCTTCTCCCACACCGTGTAAGGTATTTGCTGCGGTCTTCTTTGACGGATGGCGAGCTGAGGGACACCCTGGCTCGACTCAGGTTTCCGACTCCAGCCAGTCCCTCTCCCAAGGCGCCACGGAACAGGCAAGTTCCCTCGAAGAGATCACAAGCTCCATGACCGAGATGAGTTCCCAGACCAAGCAGAACGCCGAGAACGCCACCCAGGCTAATCAGCTTTCCAGCCAGGCTCGCGACGCGGCTGAAAAAGGCAACGAGCAGATGAAGGAAATGATGACGGCTATGGACGAGATCAACGCCTCCGGCCAGAACATCTCCAAGATCATCAAGGTCATCGACGAGATTGCCTTCCAGACCAACCTTCTGGCCCTCAACGCAGCCGTGGAAGCGGCCCGCGCCGGTCAGCACGGCAAGGGCTTCGCCGTTGTAGCGGAAGAGGTACGTAATCTCGCGGCCCGCAGTGCTCAAGCAGCCAGAGAGACCGCTGACCTGATCGAAGGCTCGGTGGAAAAAGCGGAGAACGGCGTCGGCATCGCCCAGCGTACGGCTGAAGCGTTATCCGAGATCGTGACCGGCATCACCAAAACCACGGACCTGGTTGGCGAGATTGCTGCGGCATCCAACGAACAGTCGCAGGGCATCGGCCAGATCAACCAGGGTCTGAGCCAGATCGAGAATGTGACCCAGCAGAACACCGCAAATGCCGAAGAGAGTGCCGCGGCTTCTGAAGAGTTGTCCAGCCAGACAGAACATCTGCGCCGGATGCTCCAGAAGTTTTGTCTGAAGGGATAAGCGGTTGCATGTCAATCGGGCGAGGTGGAGAAAGAAATTAAAAAACGGGTTGTTAACGATATGGCTTTGATCGGCAAACGCCACTTATGAAAAGCAGGCTCCTGAGCAGGCCATCGCCCTGGATGACAGAGCTTTTTGAAAGTACTGAACAAGCTGCCACACTAACACCAATTCGTTAAATCAATGACATAGGCTCCTCCCTTAAGGGGGAGCCTATTTTTTTCCCTGGCGAGGGCTGGTATGGGATTTTACCTGTAATAAAATTTTAATTTTAGCTGGAAAGTGGTTTCTTATGATAAACTCAACCATTATCGAGAACATTAATTCCTAACCCTGGAGCGCTTATTTTTAAAAGTTGTTTTGCCTTGTGAAATATTTTTGGTTTTGGGAGAAAGGTGAAGGGGATTGATCCGATGCGGTAGATATTGCCGAGGGAATTTGGATCGTAAAACTTTCAGAAAAACATAGGAATGATTGATAAATGAAAATTTTAATTGCCGAAGATGATGCTTCAACCCGCCTGATGTACGAGCGAATTTTGACGAAATGGGGTTATGAGGTGGTCAGCGTCAGTAACGGATTTGAAGCCTGGGAAATTTTGCAGAGGGTGGATGCCCCTAAAGTGGCCATTCTGGATTGGGAAATGCCTGGGCTTGATGGAGTTCAGGTCTGCCGGAAAGTCAGGGAAAATGAGTTTACCTGCCCCACCTATGTGATTATGCTGACCGGACGTATCACTCAGGAGGATATTGTTGAGGGTTTGAATGCCGGTGCTGATGATTATGTGACTAAGCCCTTCGATAGTAGAGAGCTTAAGGCTCGTATTCGTGTGGCCGAAAGAATGGTGCGCGTCCAGGGCTTTCTTGCCGACAAGGTTGAGGAACTGAAGAATGCCCTTGAGCATGTGAGGGTGCTTCAGGGAATTATCCCCATCTGTATGCACTGCCATAAAATTCGTCAGGACGACGAAGCCTGGCACCGCATGGAAGATTATATCGAGCACTATTCCGATGCCCGCTTCAGTCATGGCATCTGCCCCGAGTGCCTGACCATCCATTTTCCAAACCTGGATTTTGATGCGAAGGTTGACTGAAACAACTGCCTTGGTGGGATGCCTTGCGAACAGGGATTACCACCTGTTTCGCCTGATTTGTCGTGTGCTGGGCAATTACGTGGCAAAGCCTGATGAATACGCAGGTACAGGCTATTTTTTGCGGCTGAAATAATCCCGAAGTATGCGCATGATTAGAGCCGAGGCGTTTCCGGCGGTCAGCTCATCGGCCTCTTCCTCGATTTGCCGGATCAGGGACAGCGGCAGATTGAAAGCCTTCAACTTGGTAGCTTCGGTATGTTTGGCAGGTCTGCCGGCTTTGCCTGGTTTTTTTGCGGGTTCAGCGTCGGCTGTGGCTGCTTCGATAAACTCTTCTTCCGTGCGTGCCTTGCGACTGCGGATCGTATCCTTAGCCATAGATCACCTCCCGAAACAGATTTTCAATTTCGGCAATGGCCTTGGGGTCCCTCTGGCGTCCTTCATTGACAGCCAGCCCCTCGGCAATGGAACGGCGAAAAGCCACGCGGTAGCCGAGCCGGGTCTTGACCAGTTTCAGGTGGGGGAGGTCGGCCGCGAATTCGGCGACCGCGTCGGCCATACGGATGGCCGGGTGGGTGTCCACCTTGTTGAGGACGAGGTAACCGCTCAGTTGCGGGTTGAAGCCGAGAGCCTGGTCGATGAGGTCGTCCATGGTTTCAAGGGTCCATGCATCGAGTTGGCCGGGCAGGACCGGTACAAGTACCTTTTCCGTAACCAGAAGGGCGCTCCGCAAGGCGGCGCTGTCACGCCCGCCTGCATCGATCACGATCTCCCCATATTTGGGGATCAGCTTGCGGACCTCATTGGCCAGCCCCTTTCCCCCCAGGGCGACACAGGTGATTTCCGGTCTGTGATTCTCCTCGGCACGGACCGCGGCAACTTCGGCGGCCGACCCTTGTGGATCGGCGTCCACCAGCAGGACTTCTCTTCCTTCCTGGGCGTGCAGGACCGCCAGTTGAAAGGCGATGGTGGTTTTTCCGGCCCCTCCTTTTTCACTTGCCACACTGATAACCATTGGAATCTCCTGAGTCTCAATATATATTGGGGATTATATAGCAATAAAGACATAAATCAATTAAAATAAATAAATAAAAATATCGATAAAAATGGATAAATATAAATTTTATATATTTGAAAACATTCTCAGATTTAATGCCGAACAGACAAATTATCCCACCTGAAAAAAGTCTTCCAGTTGTTTGAATACCTTTGAGTCGATGGAGTTTCGGCGCACCTCAGAGACATCCCAAAGCTTAGTAATTTGCTTGGTCAGCTGTTCGAGACGCTCGTCATCGTTGACCCGCAGCCAGATGCGGCTCTCTGATCCGTCCTCAACCGGCATGCAGAGGATCCCCTCAAGGTTGAAGGCGCGGCGTGCAAAAAGATTGCATATGTGGGACATCACGCCGGGATGGTTTGCAACCCTCAGTTCCAGAACTGTGAAAGGACTTTGGGGTGAATCTCCAACTTTTTTTTCAGTTGGCAAGGCGGGCATGGCAGTCTCCCTGGATCATGTTTTTATTGGCCTCGCCAGGGGGCACCATGGGGAGAACGTCGGCTTCCCGGACAGGCGCATGGATCAATGCCGGTCCTGTAGTCTTCAGCGCTTCAGCGAGCAGGGAGCTCCAATCTTTGTCCCCGGCCAGGTCCCATGTCCGGAGGCCGAAACCGCGCGCAATGGCTGTGAAGTCGACCGGGCGCGAAAAGGTTGAGGCAAAGCGACGGTTGCCGAAGAAAAGGGACTGCTGTTGTCTTACCAGGCCAAGAGAATTGTTGTTTATGAGGAGAATCTTGACGTTTGCATGCACCTCGACCGCAGTGGCCAGCTCCTGGAGATTCATCATGGCGCTGCCGTCGCCGCTGAAGCAGAGGACGGTGAGATCCGGAGCGGCAAGGGATGCTCCGATTGCGGCGGGAATGCCGAAACCCATGGTCCCGAGTCCCCCGGAGGTCAGCCATTGCTGCGTGCCGCGAAATTGGAAAGTCTGGGCGGTCCACATCTGGTGCTGGCCGACGTCGGTGCAAACGATGGCATAATCGTCCAGGAGTTCCGCGGCCTTACGAATTAGGGTGCGCGGAGAAAAATGGTCCTCCAGACCGGATACGGGCAGGGCAAAATCCTTTTTGAGTTCGGCGATGCGACCCGGCCAGGGAGAATCCGGTTTTTTTTCAAGGAGCGGCAGGAGGGCCTCCAGAACGTCGCGAATGTCGCCGACCATGCCGAGATAAGCCATGCGCAGCTTATTAATTTCGCAATGGTCTATATCGATATGAATGACTTTCGCTTTGGGGCAGAAATGGTTGAGGCGGCCGGTGGTGCGGTCGTTGAAACGCACCCCGGCGGCAACCACCAGGTCGCACTCTTCAAAAGCGAAATTGGCATGAACGGCGCCGTGCATGCCGAGCAGGCCAAGGGCCAGGGGGTGGTCGGCAGGAACGGCGGCCAGTCCCATAAGGGTTGCCGCGGCTGGCATACTCGCTGTTTCCATGAGGCAGCGGGCAGCCTGCCGGGCACCGGCGGCGATAACCCCGCCCCCGAGCAGAAGAATCGGTTTTGACGCAGTATTAATAAGATCGGCCGCATGGCGTATGCTCGGCAGGTCGACAGGGGAGAGGGGCTCCCGTCTGCCCGGTGCGGGCCAAGCCTCAAAGGACAGCTCCTCGCTCTGGACGTCCTTGGGCACATCGATGAGAACCGGACCGGGCCGTCCTGAAGCGGCAATGCGGAAGGCCGCAGGAATGACATCGAGGAGTTCCCGTGGTGTGCGGACGAGGAAATTATGTTTGGTGATCGGCACACTCATACCGTAGGTATCCACCTCCTGAAATGCGTCGGTACCAATCATGGCGCGGGGGACCTGGCCGGTGATGCAGACCAGGGGCACCGAATCAAGGTAGGCATCGGCAATGGCCGTGAGGAGGTTTGTCGCACCCGGGCCCGAGGTGGCGAAACAGACCTGGGGCTTGCCGGAGACGCGGGCCATTCCCTGGGCGATGAAGCCTGCTCCCTGTTCGTGGCGGGCCAGGACATGGCGGATGCCGCCGTGCCGTGCCAGGGCGTCGTAGAGGGGGAGGTTTGTGCCGCCCGGTATTCCGGCCACTGTGGGGACATCCTGGCGTTCCAGGAGGTGAATGATGAGATCGGCGCCGCTCATTTTCATGATGGATTTCTCCTTTCGATTTTCCGCCGGTAAACCTGACCGGGTTGGAAACAGCTGAGGTCTTTGCTATCGAGAAAATAAAAAACCCCCCGCCGGTTCGCGTCGGCGGGGGGTTAATATGGACAATTATTTCTCTAATCCCGCTACGGCACGAACCGTTTGATCACACACACTACCACAAGCACTACACCGACAACGGTTAGCAGGTTATTAAGAGGATTCATGCTGGTAATGTTTTCGTGTCGCATAGGGGATTTTTCTTTCTGTTTGGCTGAATTCCAAAAAATATAAGCTATGGCGGCCTATCTTTCAAGTGGAAATTTACTGTTGCCAAAATGATATTTCTGTTCTTTTGAGATGCAACCCATATTCCAGTTTTCCGTAGGAAGGGATTTTAATTGGTTGGAGAAGATGAAAGGTCCTTTTTCAGGAGAAAAAAGACGTATCCAAAGTAGGTCTCGTATTCACTCATCGACCTGGATTTCCTCTTCCAACTCTTGACACAACGTTTCGACCTCATCAGTTTTCAGATATTTACTGCCCATTTGTGAGAGCCTTTCCTGCATGGGTCGGTGTAACAGGTCGGTCAGGCTTCTTCGGGGAGAATGAAATGGTCAATGACGCCGTAGCCGGCATTTTTCGCCATGGCGAGGGATGGGCTCACAGTTGTTATGGCCGGGTATCCTTCTGTCCGGTATTACCCTAAGCGGTGTGGGTGATCGTCGTGAACCCGGCACAGCTTGGTCACGGCCATGAACCCACCGGGTTGCAGCAGGCGTTTTCAAAGGGCGGTTGGAATATGGAAGCTATTTAATCATATTTTGGTTTTCATTGATTGACCGGGAGAGGTGGCGGATATCTACCACCTCCTGTTCTGGAATGCCGAGCCACTCCAGAAAGGCGTGGTGAGAGTGGGGGGCGCGACGTTCGAATTCCACATGCCAGCGCTGCATCTCCTCTTCTGAAAGGCCGGCAGCCTGAAACATCTCAACCCAGAGTTTCTTGTCGATGTCCGGAGGCGCTTCATGACCGGCCTTTTTCAGGATAGCGATTAGGAGTCGCTGCTGGGTTTTCAGGCGAGTGATTTCACGGTCCAGTTCCAGGATGCGGCGGTGCAGAAGGGTTTCATCCGGCGATTCAGGGGTGTCGAGAAGAGTCTTAACTTCCTTGAGGCTCAGGCCCGCATTTTTGTAAGTGCAGATCAGTTTCAGCCGCTCGGTGCACTTTTCGTCGTAAAGACGGTAACCCGAATCGGAAATGGTTGCCGGTTTCAGCAGACCGATGCGATCATAATAGAGGAGGGTGGCGCGGGACAGTCTGAACTTGCGGGCGATTTCGCGGATGACATACATGGAGTTCCTCCGGTTATGAGATTACATCCAGGCTTTTCCGTTTTGGCGAGAACCATAAACTATGAAGTAGTAGACAGGTAAAGGCGCAAAAAGTAAATTTTCAATGCAGCCTCATCGAGGGCCGTAGTTTTTTCACCACGCTGAGAGGTTCAGGGGCAGGGCTCTTCCGCGAAAGGAGAGCAATTTTCTTCTTTCTGATCCGGGAAAAAGGGTGTTGGAGGGCGTTCAAAAGGGAGCGGCTCCAGCATTTTCAGGGGTGCAGGAGCGATAATTTGTGGCACGTTTGACAGTCCCATACGGGCGAGCTGGATTTTGTTGCACCAGAGGCGGAAGCGATCCCGAAAAGAGAGATCAGAGTTGGCGGAAGGGTCCGTCGGCTGGAACAGGGTGCGGATGGCCTCTTTCTCCTGGCCCGCTGCTTTAAGGAGGGGGAGGGCTCTTGCCATGCGTCGGAGGTCCTCGTCGTCCTTGGCCACCGGATAGAAGGCAATACCCTCGTTATGTTCATACTTGTCGAGGATGTTCGTTACTACTTCCTCGCAACGGTGGCAAGTGGGGGAAAAATAGACCTGAACCGACGCATCTCCGGCCCACATGCTCCAGGGTTTGAAAGCGATCTCCTTGGCGGTGTTCAGGGTGCCGAGGATGAAAAACACGAGCCACAGGGTGGTGAGGGTGTAGACCGGAACGTTCTGCAGTTCGCTGAACGTGAGAATCCCCATCGCCACTGCCAGGCCAAAAAGAAGCGCAGCTACCAGGCAACTTGAACAAGGCCAGAAGATGAACTGATAGCCGAGGAGCAGAATTTCAATGAAAAGCCCTGCCGGAATGACGATGCGCAGCAGCTGGCCGACCGGAAAGCGGGGCGGGAGCACCAGAAGGAGCAGGATGGCAGTAAACCCCAGTGCCCCTAGAACGTAGAGATTCATCCCCAGAAAAGTGTAGCCATGGTAGATTTTGCAGCTTTCGGTGATGCAGAGAAGGTCCGTTCCCATGGCGTTGGCCAGGCAGAATACCAGCCCAGTCAGGGAACAGAGTCCCATGAGAAGCCGGGTTTCTTGTTTCATGGACATGAGGTTTGCTCCTATTTTAATATTTTTTCTTTTGGTTCCGGCGTTTAGGATGGATCAGGCTCTTACCGGGAGTGGCAAAACAACTTTGTTCAGGTATACAACCTGTGCCGGATATTAGGTTACTTTAAGCGCTTTTCAAGGACAACCGTTATTTTAAACATGCATCCGTCAGTTCTGACCGGGCAATAACGCAAGTCATTGACCTGCTAAAGCATTCCAAAACGCATCGACGAACCGTCGGGTGCAATTCAGATTTTCAAACACTTATTCAGGTCAAGCATTTACACTTTTTTCCCGGTTCTAACCCACGGATTCAGATTATTGAAGAGATCGTTTCGGGATTTTTCAGGAAAGTAATGATAGGGTTAGAAATGTGCTCTGAAAGGGATTTGTTTGCATGATTTGATTTTATGAATTGATATTAATTTGAGCCAAGGGGAAAATCACAAAGCGTTGAAGATGAAAGGCAACCAAAGGCGGGAAATAATTGGCATTTTCTGATAATCTGCCACATACTGTTTTTTTTATTGCCGCAATGAAGATTGGTTTTATGAGCACTTACACTTTTCACTCAACCGAACAATTCACCGCAAAACTTGAAAAGATCGAAAAACGTGACCCCGCGGGCCATCAGCGTATTCTGCAGGTCATTGATCGGCTGCTTGACACTCCCGGTGATGCCGATGGGCGTATGCATGGCCCTCACCACGGAAGGCTGAAAAAGTATGTTGGTCGCCGCGACTATCGACTGATCTACAAGTGGTGTGAAAAGTGTCGAAAAGAAGCGAAAAAGCTGATCGAACATTGCGGGGGGTGTGGTGACGTCAGCGACCGGAGTGTGATTTTTTTCGATCTTTTTCACAAGAACGAACAGGATTCACACCTGCGTCATCTCGTTCCCTGAAGGCCTCTAAGGTAAATTTGATCCCAATTATCTACCTCGTTTGCATATTCTGATCAAAACTAACCAGACATTCTTCCTTCAATAGGACCTTGCCCCGTTTCCGGCGAAACTGCCGGCAGTGTTTTGGATTACAGGAGTCCTAAGAAGGCCTTGATCTGACTCCGTTTGAATCTTAAGCATTCAATCAGACGATATATTGACATCAGGAAAAATCGTAAGGTGGGTTGATTGTGCCCAGGTCTTTGGTGGTAATTCAGCAACAAAAAAATTAAGTGATGTGTAACTTTTTTCATTCTTTATGCATTCTCTCCTTAAACACTGGATATATTCGATACCTGAATCAGGGCTAACACCCTAGATCCTAAAACCAGAGGGGAAAACCATGAAAAAAACATTATTTATCGCCTCACTTCTGACAATCGCACTTGGTATCAACCCGGCTTTTGCCGGCCACTTTCACGATAATTCCCGGCAAGACGGTCCCAGAAAACACCAGCCAAAAATGGGTAAAGTTTTAAAACACATGGACGAACTGCTTGATCTGAGTACCACCCAAAAAGTAGAAGTTTTGAAAATAATGATTTCAAAACGCGAAAAATTTGAAGCCCTGCGCAAAGATATGAAGGACGTTCGGCAAGAACTGTTCAAAGCCAGCCGCGAAAGTGAGATTAACGAAAAAACCATACGCAGCTTGGCTAAAAAACAGGCGGGTATTCGTGCAGAGATAACCATTAATAGAATTCTTGCCAAAAAAGCGATCAGATCCATTCTGACGCCCGAGCAACGTGAGCTGATGGACTTGTCTCGCCCAACAATGCACAGGTCCGGGAAAAGGCATGCTTCCCCCGATTATGCAAACAAACCAAAACCAAGCATGGGGAAATAAAAACAGACGGCTTTCCGGCATACAGACGCTGGGTTAACCAATTCTGTGGCAATGAAATTTTGCAAAAAGTGTGGGCCATTTGATCAAATAATCAGATGGCCCTTTCCTATAACCCAGAAGTATTGATAAATTTGCATTTCGGCCAACTTCTCACCACTGAGCAATGTAGGAGAATAAACAAGAAACCCACCCCTTTGACCTAAACTCCCGACCGGGTATAATTTTCAATGCCTTCTTTATGTCGTAATTCCAGAATCAGTGTTTAGGATTTACCTTGCCATAAATGCTTCATGACAAGGTCCCTTTATCTTTCTGAACCGCTTGAATTAAGGAGAATCATGCGCTTTCGTTTATGGGTCATAGGATGGCTGGCGACAGGTCTTCTTTTCTGTGGGCCCACGCTTGCCTCAGACAAGGAAGGTGCGATTCCAATATTGCTGGAAAGCCTCCGCCTTGCACAGAAACTGTCCTTTTGCGGTGAGGTTGTCCCCCTGGAGGACCCCGAAGTGCGAGAGCGTATGGAAAAGGAACTCCTGCTGTCGCTCTGGGATCGGGATCAGGCTCTTTTATGGCTGAAGCGATCCACCCGCTATTTTCCTGTTATCGAAGCCATGCTTTCCCAGGCCGGGCTGCCCGATGACCTGAAATATATCGCACTTGCTGAGAGCGCCTTGCGGCCACATGTCGGTTCACCCAAGGGCGCTATCGGCTTTTGGCAATTTTTACCAGAGACGGGCCGTCTTTACGGCTTGACCGTCAATGAGTTAATCGATCAGCGAAGAAGCCTGACCGCTTCGACCACGGCTGCAGTGAATTATTTCTCCAAGCTTTACGAAAAATTTGGATCCTGGAGTCTGGCGGCGGCAGCATACAATATGGGGGAGGAGGGTCTGCAGGCGGAAATCCTGGCCCAGAGTGTCAGCAACTTCTACCGTCTTTACTTACCGTTGGAAACCCAGCGGTACTTGTTCCGGGTTCTTTCGGCCAAACTGATTCTGACGCAGCCGGAGCGTTACGGTTTTCATTTGCAGGACGGGGATTATTATCCTCCCATCAAGTTTACCACCGTCGAATTGACCTGCTATGAGGAGACCAGCCTGACGGTGGTGGCGCAGGCGGCGCAGACCGATTTCAAGCGGATCAAGGATTTGAACCCGGAGTTACGCGGTCACTATCTGGCGGCGGGCACCTACACGTTAGCCGTCCCCGAAAATACGCCACCCGGGTTTCAAAAGCGTTTCGACAAGATCCACCAGGAATGGAACCAGCAGAGGCAGGAGCGGGTCTACATCGTTCAGCCCGGCGATAACCTCTCGACCATTGCTGAACAATTTCGCGTACCCTTGGCCGCGATCCTGATATGGAACCGCATCAACATCAATCGCCCGCTTCATCCCGGCGATCGTCTGATTATCTACCCCGCTGGAAGCCGCACCGACAGTCCCTGAGGTCAGTTCTTTCCTCTGTGACACCCCTGAACAACAAAACGCCCCGAAACTTTTCGGGGTGTTTATGTATTTCCTAATATTTCTGTTAAAACGCCCACCTGGGGAATCAGATGTGAAATTACGACTTTTGAAAAAACGGTTGTCTTTTTGGACGCTATCAATCAGAAGCTCGTTAACTACAGAGTTATGGGCATCTGGTTCGATCACCGAATAGCCATTCTTGTTTTGTAGTATTAATGAGATACTTAGGAACCTGAAAAGATTTTTGCCGAGCCCATAAAGGGTCTTGAATGGCTGGCCTTTGAATTAGGAAAATGAGTGCTTCAGCGGCCCGCCAAAAAGCCATGGATCTCTATGGAGGAACAAAGCAACGTTTTGCTGCCATCAACTCCGCTCCTGTACCAAAAAAAATCCGGCAGTTGGCTTTTGCCTGAATAGTGTGGCAGCTTCCATGAAAAAATCCGAATTCTCATGAAATTTTATTTTTCATTCGACGGGGATGGCGGGAGGGTGCTCTACTTTTTCATGTCCGGGACTTTTTCCCTTTTTCAATCGGGCAGGCCGTTCGTGGTGTTCAGGCATTTTAGGTATTTTTATTCCCCCTGCTCTTAACTTCAGGTTTTAAAAATATTTTTTTAGCCTCATTTATGCTATCCCGTTGCCTGCTTAAATTCTTCCTCTGGAGGAGAAGATGCCAAAGACACAGCGTCAGGAACTTAATTATCTATTGCAAGGAAGCAATTTTTTGCAGCAAATTTTCAACTCCATCCAAGATGGTCTTCTGATCGTGGATAAGCAAGGAACTGTCATTTACGCCAACATGAGCGCCGAAAAAGTCCTGGGGATTCCCCATGAAATACTCCCCTGAGGGCTCGGCGATAACTGTCTACGCCGGGGAAAACACCAGGGTAATCATGGCAATTGTCAGCGATCAAGGACAGGGAATAGAAAACGAAGACCTCAATTACCTTTTTCACCCTTTTTTCATTACCAGCATCGGCGAAGAGAAGGGTGGCATAGGGCTTGGCCTCTATATCAGCCGCCTGATCATGGAAGCACACGGAGGACGCATCTACGTTTCCAGCACCTTGGGGGAGGTAAGTTCCTTTGCCATATTCCTTCCGAAGACTTGAACTTCTTAAATTTCACCAGTGATGGACGCGACAGCCAGCATTTGATCATATTTGTACTCTTCTGCTGAGGGGTTGGCGGGGAAAATTAGAATCAATCAGGTGGCGAGTTTCCCGTATTGGTAAGAAAAATTCATATAGATGGAACAATGTAAAGTAAGCCAAGGAAGGGTCAATAAAATTAGCGAGAGTTAACATCATTAAAGTTATGAAAACCGATGATCGTTACCCCAAGTCTTTACCTGAAAAGCGGAACTTATTCATTTTTTGCAGTTGACGGCCATAAAATAATCTTGGTTGACATTTGGCTAATAACGGTTAAATTTTCAATATATAGAAAAATTTAATTTTTTTTATTACCGTTTTTTGACAAAATCTTTGCTTCCAAGCTGTTCGGTTTGTTGTCAGTCGGAACCAGGCGAGGAGGTTTTCTTGACAATGGAGGACAAAGTGGCGCAAAAATTCGATCAAAACAGCGATAAAATTGCGGTGGTCATCAAGGAATTCACTCTGAAAAAGCTTGCCGAAACCATTTTTGAACGACACGCCGAGCCTTATATCGTTTCAGTGGCTATTGACGCAAGCGGTGCGGCAAATCCGACCATCGGTTTTAATGTCAAGCCTTTCCCGAATGTGCGGGCAGGGGATAAGGTCTCTTTCGACGGACAGGGGCATTTGATCTACGGTCCCAAGAATCCGGGGGAGTTTTTGGCCTATTCTATTCTTTTCATGGAGTCTGACGCGGACATTCGGACCGTGGGCGAAAAGGTTGAGCAGGTTCTCAAAAGTCAGGCCCTGAGCCTGGGGGTTAAGGCTTTACTGAGCGCCAATCCTACCTGGGCTCTGGCTGCGACAATTATGGAAAAGCTCATGGGGGAAGTCGCGATGCAGATGAAAAAGAACAAAGATGATGAATTGTTCCGCCGTAACGGAACGTTATTGAGAGATGTCGAGCCGGCTTTTGACATCCTGAGAAGTTACGTCAGCGAGAACGAATTCATTCAGTGCAAGACTTCGATTATTCCTCTCAGTTCATCCAACATGCTGGGCTCCCAGGTTCGTGTGATGAAACTTTGACATAACTTTTATTCTTCAATTGTACCTGCTCCACGGCTGAGACGAAAACAATTGGTTGAAAAACGGTTTCCTTGAAGCCGCTGCAGGGCACATGCTGCCCGTCTGGAGGTTTAAATGGGTGTTATTCGTAAATGGTTCTGTTCCTGTAGGGGAAGGGCGGTGGAAATCGATTTTATACCCACCGCAGATGATGAATATGGCGAGCCTACCTGTAAACGATGTGGGGCCACCCCCTCATCGGATCCGGCAAAAACCATTACTTTTCAGGATATCGAAGAAAAGGGCTATTGAGCCGGAGAAAAACAAAGAAATCAGATGGTTCTTAAAAAGTCTGCGGTACCGGCGGGATCTTTTTCAGAACCAGGAAACCCGGCTCCAATTTCGGGGCTGAGGTTGCCGGGAATGTCGGTATCAGCTTTTTCCCACTGCCGACCTATTCTTTTTCCGGCAACTTTCTTTTGTAAACGTCCGGTGGACGACCAAAATACCGTACAACACTCCAAAAAAAAATGTGGATATGTGACACTCTCCTGCTTCATATTTCTTCTTGGGAAATATGTCAAAAGTCCTGAAATTGCTTGCGCTATGGGGTTTCACAGATTAAAATAGTCCAAATTACAAAGGGGACAAGTATTCTATTCATATAGTTAGATAATTACATGTCTTTTCACCCTGACCCGCCTCGACTGTCCGCAGGCTCACTTTGGTATGTAACTATTTGATAATACAAGAGGAGATATCTGATGGGTTCCACGAATAATGAGAGTGCTGAATTTGCATATATGAGTACCCTCCCGGGGGATGATGTCCGCCAGATCATGTGGCGTTATTCTGATCGTTATGACTTTCAGATGGCGGTGCAGTCGGCCAGGGGGCTTGCTCGTGGCCTGGTGGCCCGAATGGTGGCCGACGGCATGCGCAACACCCATGAGTGGAATGACCGCAAAGCCGAGCTTCTGACCGCTTTTGATGAAACTGGCCTGACCACCATATTCATGGAGCCGGAAGAGGGCGGGTTTATTTCCGGTCCGAAAAATCTTGCTCTAGCGCTGGTGGCATTTGAGCTCTCCTGGGTCGATGGCGGGGCCGCCACCTGTTCCCTGGCCAGCAACTTGGCCCTATCCCCCATCCATGAAAAAGGGACTCCTGAACAGAAGCAGGATTACATGAGTCGTTGCGTCCCTCCCCAGCCGGGTGAAGATCGTGAAGTCTGGCGCGGCGCCTTTGCCCTGACCGAACCTCTTCCCTATGTGGGCGTGGATACGGGCGTTGTTTCCGGGAAAATGCGAATCGTTGAATGGCAAGACGGTGGGGAGCCGATCCTCCAGGTCGACAAGCGGGGACGTTTTATCACCAACATGGATTTCGCCAACTTCGTGACCGCTGCAGTCGATTCGGACGATGAGCGCATCAAGGGGAGCTGCATGGTTATCCTCGATGAAAACGACCCCGGAGTTTTCGACCGCGGTGCACCTACCCTCAAAATGGTGCATCAGCTCTCCTCGACCCGCGATCCCGTTCTAAGCCTCAAAGTTCCCGCCAGCCGTATTATCGGCGGTTACACCGTCAAGGACGGGGTGATTGTCCCCAATTTCAATCATGGCGAGGTTATCGAGTCGGTTTTTCGTCGTACCCGTGTTCCCGTCGGCCTGATGAGTTCGGTCAAACTGCTCTCTGCCGTTGAGCCGATCATTCGCTATCAGCGCACCCGTTTCCGGGGTGGTGCTTCCAATGCTCCCGGCAGCCCTCGTTATGATCTTGGTCTGCAGCAGAAAGAAGACAGTCTGCAGCGCCTGGTCGATGTCTGGGGGACAGGCGAGGCCGGAACTTCCCTTGGTTTTGCAGCGGCACGGCTTCTGGATGAATTCGATCCCATCGAGCGCCAAAAAGAGGAAATCCTGGCTACACAGGGTGTGGTAGGGGCGCGCGCTCAGATGAAGCTTTTTAAGGGTTTGGAGAAGGATGCTTTTGAGTATCTGGAGCTTTCCGCCGCGCAGGACGCACAAAATGCAACGCGTTTGCAGGAGCTTGAAGGGGAGACTCTGGTCCAATTCCTCATCCAGGAATCCCTGACTAATGTTCTATGCCCGGCGTGCAAACTCTGGAATACCGGTTATGGTGCTACCATGATGCGTGAGGCCGTGAGTCTGATGGGGGGCTATGGTATTACCGAAGACTGTCCGGGTTTCCTGTTTCAGAAGTGGACGGACCAGCAGCTCGAAGCGACCTATGAAGGTCCCGAAGCTGTCCAACGCCGCCAGTTGAGCATCACCCTCACCAACGGGCTTTTCCTGCACCAGTTCCGTCAGTGGATCGGGGAGTTGACTAAGATCGAAGCGGACACTCCGGGAACCGGGGCCGTTCCTCTGGCCGTAGCCATGGAGTTGTGGCTGTGGACCCTGGAATATCTCCAGAAGGCCAAGGATGCCGATGGCAAGACCCTTTATAATTCCAATCGCCATGGCGTGGTTTTCCCCTTTTCTGATGCCCTGTGCTGGCTGCTTGCCTCCCGCTACCAGATTCTCGATGTTCTGGAGTTGAAAACCAAAGGGCCGGAAAATCCAGTGTTGGCCGAAGGTCTGGAAGGGTGTGTCAATTTCTTCACTGATTTAAGCCATGCCCAGGCGGGGCGTGCTGCCGGCGAAGTGAGCCGCATCTGTGCCGAACTGGTCCACGGCTACCAAGCTCCCAGCGCTGAAAGTGACGAAAACCTCAAGGCATTTTACGACCTGCGCTTCAAAGTCGAGACTGCCCTTTGCGGAACTCGCTTGGCCAAGGATCGGGCCGCCACCGCGCTGAGCCGGGTGACCATTCCCGAAGCCCTCGATTATCCGCTCTAATTGGTTGCAGTCCGGTTCTCATGTGAAAACCTCGGGTGTGAACGGGCGGTTCTGCAGGTTGGGAACAATTTAAAAAAAGGAAAAAATCGCTATGGAAAGCCAGACGGAAAATCAGACGATGGAAGTGGATATCGCCTGTGTCGGTTTCGGACCGGCCGTGGCCGGTTTTCTGAACACGATTTCAAAGGCCATGGTTGATGACCAGGGCCAGCCGGTTCTGAACAGCAACGTCATGCCGGGCGCTCCCCTGCAGATTCTCTGCTATGAAAGGGGAGACGATATCGGCTTCGGCGTATCAGGGGTGGTAACCCGGGGGCGGAGTATCAAAGAGTCCTTTCCCGATCTCAATATCGAGGAAATCCCCATGGCCTGCCCGGTGACCGAGGAGAAAGTGCTTTATCTGCTTGATCCTATTGGTGCCAGCAAGCGATCCCCCATCCTGAAAGGGGTGGACAAGCTGCTCAACGCCTGCAAAGGCGTTCTCCCGGTATGGGATCACGCTTTCAAACTTCCCTATATTCCGCCTTTCCTCAGCAAAGAGCCGGGCATGATAATGTCCATCGGCCAGTTCAACCAGTGGATCGGGTCGCAGTTGATGGCTTCCGGGCTGGTGCAGATCTGGCCAGGCATGCCGGTTTCCCAGCCTATTTTCGAAGGGGACAAGGTCGTCGGGGTCAAACTGGTCGACCAGGGTGTCGAGAAAGACGGCACACCGGGACCCGGTTACCTCCCCGGCATGGATATTCGCGCCGCTCTGACTGTGGTTGGGGATGGCCCCTTTGGTCCGGTTGGGCAGAAACTCAATGAGCATTTCGGTTTTCCCGAAGGGCACCATCAGCGGGAATGGGCTGCGGGTATGAAAGTGGTCGTGGAACTGCCGCCGAGCTGTAAACTGCAACCGGGGACTGTGCTTCATACTCTCGGTTTTCCGGAACCGGAAATCTTCGGTTTTCTCTATGTGATGCCCAACCGCACCGCTTCCCTCGGTATTTTTGTCCCGTCCTGGCTCGACAGCCCGGTCCGCACCAGTTATCGCTACCTGCAGCACTGGATGATGCATCCCGCTATCTGGACCCATATCGAAGGCGGCACCCTCCTTTCCTGGGGAGCTAAAAGCCTGCAGGAATCAGGCAAGCGGGGCGAGCCTTTCCTGGTCGGCGATGGGTACGCGCGCATCGGCGAAGGTTCAGGCTGTACCAATGTTCTCACCGGCTCCGGTGTCGACGAGGCCTGGGCTACTGGAACGCAGCTGGCCGAGGGGGTTATCGAGCTGATCAAGGCCGACAAGCCCTTCACCCGCGCGAATCTTGAAGAAACCTATGTTCGCCGCCGCCGTCAGAGTTGGGTTGACAAAGAATGTGAGATCGCCAAAAAGGCCCGTGATGGTTTCCAGCGCGGCGTTATTCCCGGTCTGATCGGCATGGGGCTGACTGGCATGACCAAAGGGCGTCTCAACGTTCCGGCGGAGATCAAACGTCCCTATGAGAGGATTCCAACCCTGGAGGATTATTGCCGGGGCCGAATTCCATCCGAAGAAAGGGAGCAGATCAAGCAGGAGGCCAAGGCCAAAGGAACCCAGGTCTTTGAAGGGATTATGGATCGGCTCGGGTGGCCGAAAATCCCTTATGACGGGAAACTTCTTGTCTCCCACCAGGATGCCCTTCTCATGGGCGGGAAAGTCCAGGCGGCCGGCGGATTTGCCAACCATGTCAAATTCGCGTCCCCTGAGCTTTGCGAGAACTGCCACCCGCAGTTGTGCGCGGAAATGTGTTCCGCCCAGGCCATTGAACCGAGCGAGGGCGGAGGAGTTCCCCAGTTCGACCGTGAAAAGTGTGTCCATTGCGGGGCCTGCATGTGGAATTGCATCCGGCGCAAGGAAAACGATCCGGAACGCACCAATATCGAATTCGGTGCCGGTTCAGGAGGCATCCACTCAGCTGAAAACTGATCCGGTTGCCCATTAAAATGATTCAAGGAGAGAGATAAATGAGCGCAGAGTATCATATCGTAGTCTGCGGGAGCGTTGTTCCCGATCCACTTCAAACCCTGGCTCCCATGCAGGGACCGACAGGACCGGCCCTGAAAAACGAACTGATGCTGCCGGCGGTTCTCGACCCCTTTGCCGCCCATTCCCTGTACGAGGCTGCCAATCTGGCGAAAAAAAATCCGGGAAGCAAGGTGTGGCTGGTCAGTCTCGGCAACAAGATGAAGCTGCAGCAGCTGATGATGACCATCGCCCAGAAAGTTTCTTTTGAACTGGTGGCTCTTGATGGACCGGCTGGAGGTTTTACCGATTCTTATGAAGTGGCGGAAGTTCTGGCGGGTGCCATAGAAAACATTGCCGGCCTCGACCGTTCCAAACTGCTCCTCTACGGCGGCTGTTCCTCCGCCTCCCGTGATGCGGGGGTGACCCTGCAGATGATCGGCGAACGCCTCGGTATTCTCAACCAGTTCCTGGCGGTGGACAAGCTGACCCCGGAGGATGACGGCAATTTTCGGATTCTGGAACGCATCGAAGGAGGGGAGTACCAGGTTTCCACCTGCGCCGGAACTCCAGCGGTAGTGGGTTGGGCTACCGGAAACCTTCCCGAACCGCCTAACAATCCTCAGGTCGGAATGGCCAACATGCGGACCATCATGCCGGCTATCCAGAAAGCCCAGCCTGCCAAGGTGGGTGCCGAAGGGATGACCTTTGAAAAGGTTGAACTGCCGTCTCAGCAGCGCCAGACAAGGGTCGTCAAGGATACGCCGGTTGAGGATATTGCCCGCGAAATCGTGGAATGGATTAAAGGCTGAACGATACCTTAATAGATACGGAGAGATTGGATGGAAACAATTCTTTTTCTTGCTCATACACAGTCAGACGGAACCTTGCCCGCATCAGCACTGGAGACCTTGAACGCCGCTCTCGAAGTTGCGGGAACAATGCAGGGCGCAACCCTGACGGTCGGTCTCATCGGCGAGAATGTCCAGGCTGCGGCTGATGTTATTGCTGCCTGTGGCGCGCAGAAGTTTTTTGCGGTTGAAGGGACGGATTTCGGTGTTTCCCGCTATGGCTCCGATGCCACCGCAGCGGAAGCCCTGGTGCGGCAAAGCAATGCCACCCTCGTCCTGGCGCCTGGAACCTCGCGTTTTTCACGAGCCCTGCCCGGGGTTGCCCAGCGTCTGAACGGGCGTATCGAAACCCATGTCAGCGGCCTTGACCTTGCGGAAGGTTCCCTGAAAATTCAGCGTTGGTACTACCGCAAGCGTATGGAAGCCACCCTGACCCGGACCCAGCGCCCCTGGTTGGTGGTTATTGATGCCGGGGTTTTCACGGCCTGGGAAGGGGGGGCAGGTACGGCTGCAATCGAGAAGGTTGAGGTCCCCCTTAGCGATGACTGCAAACGGACCCAGGTGGTCGGTACCGAGGCACCGGCTACGGATGCTCAGACCATTCGCCCGGATGCCGAACTTCTTTTCGTGGCTGGAGCCGGCTGGACCAAAAAGCAGACCGACGGTCAGATCCATATCAAGGAAGCGGAAGAGCTGATCCTCGGCTTTTTGAAAAAGAGCAAGGCCTCTCTCGGCAGCAGCAAGTCGCTGGTCGATCAATCCTGCGAAGGGGAAGAGGTCCTCACTTTCATGAGTCATCTCAACCAGGTCGGGCAGACCGGCAGTACCCCCCGGCATGCCAAAGGGCTGGCAACCTGCTGTCACGGTGAGGAGCCTCATGTCGTAGGCTGGCGTTTCGTCAATGAGCGTCGTGCGATCAGTACCGACCCCAATTGCGGTTGGGCCATCAGCAAGGCAGATGTCCTTTACGTGGCCGATGCTTTCGCGGTTATGGCCAAGGTCAACGAGCTGCTGGAAGGTTGAAAACGGAAAGCGATTTTAAAGACTTTAAAGACTAATCCACGAGATCTTTAATACTGTTTAAAAACATCACAAAGAATGGCTCTACCTGAAACTGGTAGGGCCATTCTTCATTTTGAAGTTTTGAGTTGAACCTTCCTCGTGCAAAATTCTTTTAAGTCAGGATTTATAAGAATCCGGTCAGCTCTCACCATTTCTACCTTCCAAAAAACACAAAACGACCTTTCAGACATTTCTATTCCACACCAGGAATCAAAGTTAACAAGCACTCCCTTTGAGGGGTGCTTGTTCATTCTACACAATAATTGACAATTCTTAATCATGACTTAATATGTAATATATAGGAGGTTAAAAAAGTTGCCCGACTGAAAGCCCGTTTAAATTTTTTAAATATTGCTTCTATGAAAGGGTTTGCAATGAAAAAGAGCCGAGGACAAAAAACGGGTGATTCGGCAGATGGCCAGGCAAAGGCACAACCGGACGTCTCAACAACGATAGATCACCCTCCACATGGAAACTTTGGTCAAAACTTGCCAATTACGATCGTCGGACTGGGGGCTTCAGCCGGGGGGCTTGAGGCGCTGGAAAAATTCTTTGCCAATATGCCTCCGGATAGTGACATGGCTTTTATTGTGGTCATGCACCTGGACCCTTCCCATAAGACCATGCTGCCAGAACTGCTGGGACGGCATACGCGAATGGAAATTATGCTTGCTGAAGAGGGCGTTGTTCCGCAGCCCAACAACGTCTATATCATTCCGGCAAACAAAGACCTGAAGCTGTATAAAGGCCAGCTGCATCTTGAGGAACCCAGTCAGCCGCGCGGTGCGCGCCATACCATCGACAATTTCCTGCGTTCCCTGGCGAGTGCGTTCGGAGAAAACAGCATTGCCGTGATACTTTCCGGGACCGGCACCGACGGAACCCAGGGAATCAAGGCGATCAAGGAGGCCGGTGGTTTCGTGGTCGTACAGGAAGAGGCCTCGGCAAAATACTCCGGCATGCCGACCAGCGCCATTGCTAGCGGGGTCGTCGATCTTATCCTGCCCGTGGAAGAGATGCCGGAGAAAATTATCGAACTGGTCAACCGGTCATCCAACATTCTCACCAATGGTGAAGGTGTGCCGAAGAAAAAAATCGAGACCAGCCTGCATGCCATCTTTCGGCTGGTCAGGACCCATTCGGGACAGGATTTCAATCACTACAAGATGAGTACCGTGACCCGCCGGATCGAACGGCGGATGGCAATCAACAACATCAACAGCCTTGAAAATTACGTCAAATTTTTGAAGGAAAAACCGGAAGAGAACACCGCCCTGTTCAAGGAAGTTCTGATCGGCGTGACCAACTTTTTCCGGGACCCCGAAGCTTTCGAGACCATTCAGAAAAAAATTATTCCGCAAATCTTTGCCGGAAAGGGTGTCGATGAGCCGGTACGCGTCTGGCTGGCCGGCTGCGCCACCGGTGAAGAGGCGTATTCGATGGCTATCCTGCTGCGGGAATACATGCGGGAAAATAAAATCGAAAATAAGATTCAGATTTTCGCATCGGATATCGATCAGGGGGCCATTGAATTTGCCCGCAACGGCACCTATCCGGACAGCATCGCCACTGATGTCAGTCCCGAACGCCTGCAGACTTTCTTCACCAAACATAACAATTCCTACCAGGTGGTCAAAAGCCTCCGCGAGATAATCATTTTCGCCCACCACAACCTGCTGAACGATCCTCCCTTTTCACGGCTTGATCTCCTGGTTTGCCGCAACCTTCTTATTTACCTGAACCCCGATGCGCAGAAACGTCTCCTGCCGATCTTCTTTCACGCCTTGCTGCCGGACAGGTACATGTTTCTCGGGACTTCGGAAAACATCGGTACGTTTATCGATCTGTTCGAAACGGTAGATAAAAAATGGAAGCTCTTCTGCCGCAAGGCTGCGGGACATAACATTGATCTGAAACTCCCTTATTTTCAGCCCGGCAGACCATCGAATGAACAGGAACCAACTCGCCAGGCTCCTGAACGTGACGCTATCGGTGCCGGAACACTGGCCGAGCGGATGCTACTGGAGCTTTATGCGCCGGCATCGGTGGTGATAAATGAAAAATGCGAGGTGGTGCATTTTTTCAGCAGGACCAGTGTCTTTCTCGAACAACCGGTCGGGAAGCCGACGTTGGATATCTTCAAGATGGCCAGGGAGGATCTGCGTCCGGCGTTGAGGGCGGGCATCCATAAGGTTCAGTCCCGACAGGAACCTGTCGTTTACAGGGATGTTAAAATCAACCTGGACGGCAAGGAAGTGGTCATCAACCTGCGGGTGGAGCCGGTACTCCATCCTGCCTCGGCCAAAGGCTTGTCGCTGGTCATGTTCGAGATTGTGGAAGAGCCGGCAGGCGGAGAAAAGCCCGTTGCTGGAAGGAGCAGTTCTGCCCGGCGTCCTCGGGCCAAAAAGGACGTGGATGCCTTTCTGCAGCAGAAGGAGCAGGTCATCGAACAGTTGGAGGAACAGCTTCGAATTACTCACGAGGAATTGCAGGGGACCATAGAGCGGGTTGAAACATCCAACGAGGAACTGAAGTCTTCTAATGAAGAACTGATGTCGATGAATGAAGAGTTCCAATCGACCAACGAAGAGCTGGAAACCTCCAAGGAGGAACTGCAAGCGCTCAACGAAGAATTGGTCACCGTCAACAGCGAACTGGAAAACAAGATCGCGGAACTGGACGAAGCCAACGCCGACATGCAGAACCTGTTCAACAGTTCGGATATCCACACCATCTTTCTTGACCGGCAATTGAGGATCAAACGTTTCACCCCCCAGGTTGAGGAAGTGTTCCATCTTATCCCATCCGATGTTGGCCGGCCGCTCAAACACATGTCGGGGAAAATCGACTATCCCGACCTCTACAAGGATGCTGAAAAAGTCCTGAACAAGCTCAAGGTCAACGAGCGTGAGGTTTCCGTTTCCGACGGCCGCCATTTTCTGGCCAGGGTTATCCCTTACCGCACCGGTGAAGGTGTCATCGACGGCGTTATCATCACCCTCATCGATATTACCGAGCGGGTAGGGTATGAGAAAAAACTCCGTGAAGCGACCCAGCTTGCCAAAAAGCAGAAAAGACAGCTGGAAGCGCTCCTCAAGGCGGTTCCGGCGGCTGTCTGGATCGCCCACGACCGCGACTGTAATAACATCACCGGCAATACGGCAGCCTACAATTTGCTGCGTTCATCCGAGGGAGCCAATGTCTCCAAAAACAACCCCGAGGCTCAGGTCGGACATTTTGAGATTTACCACGACGGGAAATTGTTGAAAGCCGAGGAAATGCCGATGCAGAAGGCTTCCTCGACCGGCGAAGCGATTCTCGGTTTCGAGGAGGAAATCGTCTTTTCCAATGGCGACAGGGTTCCTGTCTTTGGAAATGCCGTGCCTTTGAAGGATGGCGACAAAACAGTCGGCGCCGTTGCGGCATTTATCGACATCTCGGCGCTCAAGAAAACCCAGGACGAGTTGAGGGAGGCCAGAGACCGGGCCGAATCTGCCAACCAGGCCAAAAGTGATTTCCTTGCTAACATGAGTCATGAAATCCGCACGCCGATGACCGGCATCCTAGGCTATGCCGACCTTACTCTGGAGACCGAACTGAACCCCAAACAGGCAGAATTTCTACACATGATTAAAATCTCTGGAGATACGCTGTTGCGGCTCATCAACAATATTCTTGATCTCTCGAAAATCGAAGCTGGCAAAATAGAGCTTGAAGAAGAGGTTTTTTCGCTTGGGACCGTTATCGATGAAGTTCACAAGTTATTTGTCCACGATGCCGAAAAAAAAGGCCTGAAGCTGACGGTTGAGCAAACCAAAGGCCTACCGGCCCATCTCTTCGGCGACCAGCATCGCCTCCGGCAGCTTCTGATCAACCTGATGGCGAATGCCATCAAATTCACCGAGCAAGGCGAGATCATCCTAAAGGTAGCGGGGATGGACAGGGAAATTACCGAACAAAAGACGGTTTGGCTCGAATTCCATGTTTGCGACACTGGCCCTGGAATTTCTCAAGATAAAATAGATCAGATTTTTAAGAAATTCACTCAGGTTGACGGGTCCAAATCCCGCAAGTACAAAGGAACCGGTCTTGGGTTGGCGATCTGCAAGCAGATTGTGGACAAGCTCGGAGGTAGTATCAGTGTTCGAAGCGAGCAGGGTAAAGGGAGTGAGTTTTCCCTCTCGCTGCCTTTTCGTTTGCTCGATGTGAAGGACAATTCAGAAACCAGTGACTCTGCAGAAAAGCCGACTCGGGTTCCCAAAGGAAACAACCGGAGGCTCCTGTTGGTTGAAGACGAAGAGATCAATCTAAAGATAATCCGCACCTGTCTGGAGCAAGGAGGCTATCAAGTCACAGAGGCGAAAGATGCCAAAGAAGCTTTGAACATATTATCCGGAAACACCTTTGATCTGATTCTTTCGGATGTGCAGATGCCGGGTTTGGATGGTATTGAACTGGCAAAAACGATCCGAACTATGGAGACGAGCGGTGATTTAATTGCTAGAACTCCCATCATTGCACTAACTGCTCATGCGGCTAAAGAAGACAGAGAAAACTGCCTAGCCGCCGGGATGGACGACCATGTTTCCAAACCGGTCCAAATGAAAAACCTGATGAAAACTATTGAACTATTAAATACCCCCGAACGCCACCTGAAGCTGCAAAAAACAAAATAAATACGAAAGCAGTCATCAGAAAAAACCTTTTCGAGGTAATGAAAAAATGTCTTGCTAGAAAAATACAGAATTTCAACGAATAAAACATAAAAAGGCCCCCGTTCGATAGGAGGGCCTTTCTTTTCTTCCTGGATTAACGATAATTCCTGTTAACCGTCACTTACGCGGCCCAATCCTTAGATGCTTTCCATTCTTTAAGTGTTGAGTGCCACAACATCGATTACTGAAAAAATGTGCCAGTACATTGATAACAAATGTTCTCTGACAACCGAATAGTAGTCACGTAAATCTGTGGACACCAAATTCTATCTGGAGGTGTTCATGGACGATGAAATCAAGAAGTGCCGGGTTCTGGCTGTTCAGCGGTTCATAAGACGAAGGGGTCAAATCTCCGTTTGACTCTTGGTAAATGTGTCTCGCGAGTTACTATCTCCAGAACATGGAACGGCCCAAACTGACTCTATCGGTTTGGGTCTTCTTTTATGTTGTTCCAGATCAGGTTCTCTGATTATCCGTCAGGTGGACAGGTTTTGGGAAGGACAGCCTTTTTTATCTGGTTTTCCTACTTTTCCCGCTCCTGACGGATGTTGGACTCGGTTGTAAAGTATGGATTTGCTGGTAAATTGTCAGCAGGACCCCGTTTTTTCCGGTTTCTACAGTCTTTTGTTCAGGAAGCCGATTAACGGCTCCGGAACTCAGGGTGATTCACAGGGAGGTGATCATGAAACGTATCGTTAAACTGTTTTGCAGCGGAGCCGCTCAGGATCAGGCTGCAGATTTTGTTAAGATTCTGGAACGTTATAAAGGGTTTGTCCTTGCCGAGATTCCAGGCGATATGCTGGAGGAAGCGGCACGCCGCTATCCGCTTGAGGACATCACCGACCAATATACCATCCATGTGGGTGAACGGGTTATCGACACATCTCAGCCCCGTTTTGACGGCGCGGGCAAGCAACACACCCATCCCGCCTACAAAGGAGAAAAAAAGCTATCGTCAGGGCAACATCATTACCTTGTTCAGTTTGTCGGCCCTGTCAAGGAAGGATGGCTGGTTGAGGTCCGCGAGGCGGGTGGTCTTCCAAGAGAGCCCCAGGCGGCGTTTTCTTATGTGGTATCCAGCGACGAGAAGACTCTGGCTCGTATCGCAGCTCTCCCTTTTGTGCGCTGGGTCGGTCATCTGCCCCATAGCGAACGCATCGCGCCGAATGTGCTGACCTATGCCGGGCGTGAGGCGGACGATGTGACCTCTGAACTGCCGCGAACCAGGGTGCTTCCCGGTGTCTATAGCGTCGAGTTTTTCGACAGGGCGGATATGAAAGAAGGGGTCAAGGCTATTGAGAATCTGGGTTTCAAAGTCCTGGATAAAAATGTCAAGGCCCACCTCGTTGTGGTGCGGGAGCCTAAAGGAGGAAAGGATACTGCTAAGCGGATTCGGAATCTGGCGGCGGTGCACGGTGTCCGAATCATCCGTGAACGGAGCTTCAAGCGCACCGCCAACGATGTCGCGGCCGGTATCATGGGGACGGCCGCGGTAATGAATCCTGCCGGTCCGGGTCTAAACGGTGAGGGGGAGATTGTCGGCATTTGTGATACCGGACTGGACAACGCCGACCCTGATACCATTCATCCGGACTTTGCCGGGCGCATTGCCTGGATAACGAGTTACCCGATTACCTCCGACTACAAATATTATGTGAAAAATCCCGGCGGTAACGACGGTGCGGCCGACCTGGACAGCGGTCACGGTACCCATGTGGCGGGGTCGGTTCTCGGCAGCGGGTCAGCGAGTGCCGGTCTCAGCGGCGTGGCGGAGCCCATAAGGGGCCTGGCGTATAAAGCCAGGCTGGTATTTCAGGCGGTTGAGCAGGAGTTGGAATGGAAGGATTCGGCCAACTTCAGTCGCTACGGACGTTATCTGCTGGCCGGGATTCCTCTTGACCTGACCGATCTTTTCAACGACGCCTATCAGAAAAACGCCCGGATTCATTCGAATTCCTGGGGCGGCGGCGATCCAGGTGAATACGACTCCCAGTGCCGGCAGCTCGACCGGTTTGTCTGGGATCACAAGGATTTTTGCGTCCTGGTGGCCAACGGCAACGACGGTACCGACAATGATGGCGACGGAAAAATCAACCCCATGAGCGTTTCCTCCCCAGCCACGGCGAAAAACTGTATCAGTGTCGGCGCCTGTGAAAACAGACGGCCGGAGTTTGACTCCAATACCTACGGTTCGTGGTGGCCGAGCGACTATCCGGCGGCCCCCTATCGCACTGACCCGATGGCCGACAACCCGGATCAGGTCGTGGCCTTCAGCAGCCGCGGGCCGACCAGGGATGGGCGTGTCAAGCCCGAGGTCGTCGCTCCCGGGACTTTTATCCTCTCGACCAGGTCGACTATGCTGGCCGCCAACAACAGAGCCTGGGGCGCCTTTCCTCCGAGCCGAAAATATTTTCACATGGGCGGTACGAGCATGGCCACCCCTTTGACTGCCGGGGCCGTCACTCTTATTCGTCAGTTCTTGCGGGAGAATAAAAAGATTGCCAAACCTTCGGCGGCGCTGATGAAGGCGACCCTTATTGCCGGAGCTAAGCGGCTTCCGGGATACGGCGTTGCGGGAGTGATTTTTGACAATGATCAGGGCTACGGCCGGGTCAATCTGGATAGCATCCTCGTGCCCCCGACCCCGGTCGGGACCGAGTTTCTCGATATTGCTGCGGGCCTCAGGACCGGGGAGGTCTATGCCACGGAAATCCGGGTCAAATCGGGAACCGTACCACTCCGTGTCGTCATGGCCTACACGGACTATCCGGGTTCCACGCTGGTCAATAACCTGAACCTTATCCTCACCGCTCCGGATGGGAGGCGCTTTGTAGGGAATCAGGAAACAGGAGGATTGCTGACACTTGACGCCAAAAACAATGTTGAAGTTGCTCATATCCCGAGCCCGGTTGCAGGGACCTGGAAAGTAGAGGTCGTGGGCTCCAATATTCCCCAGGGTCCTCAGGACTTTGCCCTGGTATACAGCGCTGAAATCGGAGAGCTGGAGGGTGACGCAGTTGCCCGCGCTGAAGCAGCCCCGAATCTGAAAATCCCTGATTACAAACCTCAGGGCGTCAGCAGTGAACTCAGCATTGACCAGGCCGGCGCGGTCGGCAGTGTCCAGGTGAGTGTCGATATCAGCCATACCTATATCGGTGACCTGCGGGTATCCCTGACCGCTCCCAACGGCACAGCCGTCACACTGCATGATCGCCAGGGGGCCAGTGCCGATGACCTTATAAGGACTTATGACATCAGTTCTACCCCTGGCCTGGGACAGTTTCAGGGCGCTTCGGTCCAGGGGAAATGGCGCCTGGAGGTCTCTGATCATGCCCGCCGGGATATAGGGACCTTGAGACGCTGGAGCCTGATGATCCCTCTGGTGGCGGGAAGCCGCATTCAGAAGGAATCCGCGCCCTTTGTCGCCATCCCCGATGATAACCCCGCCGGAGTGGTTGACAACATCGCCATTTCTGAGACCGGAACGCTGCGGGAGATCAAGGTCTCCCTGGATATTACCCACACCTGGGTCGGCGATCTTATTGTCGAACTGATCGCCCCCTCGGGTACAGGTGTGAGGCTCCATCAGCGCAGCGGCGGGAGTCAGGACAACCTCATCAAGACTCTTGGTGTCGAGGATATTCCCGCCCTTCAAACACTGGCTGGAGAAGGAATCGAGGGCGATTGGAAACTGAAAGTCTCGGATCATGCCGGGCGGGATGTTGGAAAACTCAATCGCTGGACACTGGATATTGTGGTTTAACCCGGATAATTCACGAAGAGTTCTCCTGCAATTGCCGTTTGTATGGAAAACAGCAAAAAAGCCGTCCTCTCAAGGGCGGCTTTTTTGCTGTAAAGAACAATTCAGCGCGATGTCGGACGAATTTTTCTATTCCGGTGGAACTTTTTGCTGAAGCACCAGCGCGAGCTTTTCCGCTTCATCGCTTCCCAAAAGAAAGCGCTTTCCCGTTTTCAGGCGAATGGCAACCGCCTGATTGCCGGATACGCTGTAAAGCCAGCCACGGCTGGTCAGATAAATACCACACCCTTCCTGCAAGGTTGTAGAGGTTGCTTCGGCTTGGAGAATTTCATCGAGAGGGATCTGCTTGTGGATAAAACCCGGTCCGAACTTCCAACGCAGATGGGTTTCATCGACAATAACAGTGAGGGATGAAAAAAGGATGGCGCCGACCAGGAGTAAGGTTGAAATCAGGAGGAGCACAACATTGGCTCGCGATGAGACCATTATCATGAACAGCAGGCACAGCACCGCTCCCGTGCAAAGCGCGACAACCAGTGTTTTTCCGAATTGTTGGTGATGATATTGATTCATGTACTCTCCGGCTACGGCATAATCCAGAATGACAGGCGTTTTCAGGTGATGGCCTGCACATCTGAAAACCGGCGGCGGATGGTTTTTTTGAAATCGCAGGCCGGATAACCAAGGATGAGGGCGATCAGCGGTTTGTTTTTCGGCGGAATACCCAGTTTGCGGCACAGCTCCCTGTTGCGTTGAAGAATAGGCGGGGCGCCGCCGATAATGGTGCTTCCGAGACCGAGGGATTCGGCCGCAAGCATAGCATAGGTGGCTGCGATGGTTGTGTCCACACTGTCGGTGTAGGGGGAATGATGAAAAAGCATGAGTGCCGGAGCGTCGTAAAAGAGGACGTCGCGGTTTTCATGATGTCGTTTAACGTACGTCTCCGCCAACGGATGAATAAAGTATTTGAATTGTTCGTAGGTCTCCCGTTTGCTGAAAAGGCGCATTCCCTCAAGTAGCCAGGGACGAAAAATTTTAAGGAAACTTTCATAGCCCTGGATGATTTCGCCAGCCAGTTTCCGGACTTTTTCCCGGCCGTGAAGCGTGACGCAGCCCACGTCCCAGGGGGGGATGCCCATGGGTGCCGAAGAGGCCATGGCGACGATTCGTTCCAGCAACTCAGGTTCAACCTCGCGGTCCTGAAAATGTCGGACGCTGCGGCGAGCCCGCATCAGGGCTTCGAGGGTATCGGCATCGGCCCTCTCTTCCAGGGCTGGGAGAGGGATCAGATCCTCCGGGGAGATGCCGCGGCCGCTAACGCTGATATTTCCCTGGGGACAGACCATCATGCAGTGACCGCAACCGATACAGCCGAAAGGGCTGTCGTCGCGGGCACGGATACGACCGTTTTCAAAGCCCAGAACTTCCGCTGGGCATATTTTTACGCAGGCTTCGCAGCGGGAGCAGGTGTGGTCGTCGATCCTGATTGTGGCGGGTTCGCGGTAAAGGCTATGCATTACGGGCATTGTGAGACTCCTCTATTCCTATGCTCTGAAAAAAAAGAGGCTGGGAAGTAAGGGGAAAATGACCGAAATTGCCGATGAATGTCAGGGACATATGTATTCAGACACCGGAGCGCTCATCAAAGCAGGGTAGGCTCAGTGCATGTGTGTTCAGGAATGGAATTTTCCCTTCTGTTGAAATTTAATTCACCATCTTTTTGATGGTTCTTTTTACCAGGTACCAGAACAAATGGTTCTGAAGCGCTTCCGAGGATCTGATTTCATCCAGGGATTCCGCGCTGAAGGTTTCCGTCATCAGGGTGAGAGGGTTGCCGTAGCCCAGGGCTTCGGCGTCCTCGACAAGGGCCTCCCAGATTTCTCCCTTGAATTGGGTATAGAGTTTACCCATATCCGAATAGCGGGCCATACCTGCCCAGCCGGCGTCGATGCCATAGGTGGCGATATCTTTGATCTGCTTTTCGCTAAAGTTTTCCGTCATCCATTTTTCCAGACTCATTGAATTTAACCTCCTCTTGGATTCAGTGTTTCGCGAAGTGTTCAGGCTCCAGAATTTTTTGACCTAAATAAATTTTAAACCCTGATCAGAATACGTCCAGAGAATGTATAAATTATTTGTCATCCTGTATTCGGGTGAATGGTGCGGAGGATGTATGTTTTTCCAAACCGGGGAGCAGGCCCCTAAACGTTTGTGAAAAACCGGCTCACCCCTTTTTGGGAGTTGGGTTGATCAACAGTGGTCGAAGCTCCCGGAGCTTGCCAAGGATTATCTCGGCGTTGTCACGGCCCATGCGGATTAACAGTTTTTGTCCCGAGGAGAGGGCTTCTAGGGCGGGGTCCGCGTATTTGTAGCGGATATGGGGCTGTACCAATCGGAGTTGAGACTCGACGACCGGGGTGTCCAGGAGATGGTCGATGACTTCAATAAAACGGTCATTGAAGCTGGCGCCGGGGTAGCCCAGTTCACGATACGCCTCCTGAAACAGGGAGTAGTAGCGGTGGTATATCCCTGCTGTTTCTTCCATATTAGCCATTTTCACCAGTTCGATGAAAGGAGCATAGCGGCGGTAATTTTCGGTGCTGATCGTAAGCACCCCGTCTTGCTCCCGGGGAATAAAGCGGTTGAAGGGGGTGTAGAGCGGAAGGTGGTGGTAGGATAATTCCGGTCTAGGAAGGCTGTCTACCATGAGAACGAAGCGCCGGATCAGGTGGTCGAAAATGAACATATCAAGCAATTTGCTGTGAGGCAGGATAGAAGTCAGCACATCGCGCATGGCGGCATCGCTTTTATCAAGGCTTGGAAAGGGGGTTTCCTTTTCATTTTTAAGGGCTTCGGAGGGGGGAGGAGCGACAGGAAGGCGGACGGGAGGCTCAGGTTTTTCTTTGATAGTTGGGGCAGTTTCAGTTGCTGTTGGAGGAGGTTGGGGTAACTCCTCCTTCTGTTCCTGCGAGAAGAAAAGGGCAGCAAGGAGGCCGATCAGAAAAGCGGCGGACAGAAACAATATGGTGAACTTTTTCATAGGTTTCATCTCTCAAAAAAATGAATGATCCCAACCCGGAGGCGCAGCTTGTGTGTGTATCGATACTCGTGAAAATACTACCAGAATTGCGCGGTCGATCAAGATTATTAACCTGGTTTATGCATGAACGCTTCTGCTGCAACCGTCGATTGCATACAACCCCACGCTGTGCTCGTTGTTTGTGCTTGGACCTACTTAATGTACGCCTGAAGCGCGCGTCACTGTGCTTGACGTGATCTGACAAGCCCTTGCCGGTTTCGGGACAAAGTGTCATGAATAAACCGGGTTAGCGAAAATCCATTATTTGCCAACAGGTGAATGCTCGCAAAAGTAAAGGAGAGGATTCTCGATTTATATACGCAGCCGAAGAGGTCATGTCCACTGCTTAAGTTTTTGCTGAGCTTCCTCATGAGCCTGGTTTAAGGCCTTTTCAACGCAGCGGCAGTGTTGGTCCATTTCTTCATCAGAAGAGGAAGGGGAAAAGAAGATGGGTTTTCCCACCAGAACAACCTGCCTGGAAAAAGGCAACGGAAGATAGGCTTTGTTCCACGCTTTCTGAAAAGTCCACTTTTTTGAAGTCGCCACGCCTACGGGGAAAAGAGGGACCCCGGTCTTTTGAGCAACACGCACAATACCCGGTTTGCATACCCCGCGCGGTCCGCGCGGTCCGTCAACAGCTAGAACCACACTATGCCCTTCACGAACGGCTTTTATAAGCGCGATCAGGCCGGCAGCCCCGCCACGACTGGAAGACCCGCGTTTGACATTGTAACCGAGCAGCTCAGCAGCTCGGGTCATATTTCCCCCGTCTTTTGAGCGGCTGACGAGGATAGTCAAGCCCATGTGCCCGAACCGGGGAGTAAGGGCAAGCTCGTCGCCATGCCAATGGGCGGCCGCAAAATTAGGGATATCCTCAAACATTTCGAAGCCGTAACCTCTTGTTCGCACGCGCTTGGAAATAAAGCGGAGAAATTTAGCGGCCCATAGGGGCCAGCGATCATTTAACCAGCGCTGTCCAGAAAAAGCCAACACGGCCTCCCTATGTTTCTATGATTGGTCCCATTTTTATTCGAACTGAGGGTCCGCAAGAGAAAAGCCGCCTTGCGGCGGCCTATTATTCAGTCTTCCATGATCATCAGCTGTTCGCTGCTCAGAACACTGCTTATTTTAAAATTTTCCTTTTTTAAGGCATCCACGGCGCTGGCGATTTTTGAAGGATCGTCACAGGCCACCCGGTAGACGACATCTCGCAGGCCGCGATTTTCACCTTTGAGGTAGAAGGTCGCAAGACTGATGATGTTGATACCGAATGATTTGATAATCCGGGTCATGTCGGCAATGGCTCCTGGGCGGTCCTCAACCTCGATGCATATCCGGGAACCCGGGGTGCGCATGCCCATCGCTTCCACAAAGACATCGAAAACATCGACAGCTGTGATGATACCAACCAGCTTCTGATCGTTATCCACTACCGGGAGTGCGCCGAAGCGTTTGTCGCGTAATATCAATGCGGCCCGTTCGATGGGGTTTTCCGGATGCACGGAAACAACGCTTGCAGACATTGCTTCCTTTACAGTGGCTTTGGCCAGAATGTTATGCATCTCATAGATATCGAGGGAGCTGGCCCGGGAGGGAGAAAATTCCTTGACGTCTTTCTCGGTGATGATTCCCGTCAGGTGGTCCCCTTTGACCACCGGCAACTGGCGGATGTTGTGCTCCTTCATCAGATGTACGGCATCCAGCACGGGGTCGTCCTCACCCACGGTCACAACCTTTTTCTGCATCCAGTCTTTTACGAACATGATATCTCCTCAGCGCTCGCTCAGGTGTGTGCGATTGTCCACGATTTCTCTTGTTTCAATTGTACCATCAACACGTATCCGGCTCAGGCTCAGCCCGAAAGTATTTTTAAATTCCGCCATCAGAACTTGCTCGTCCAGCGAACGGGAGACTTCCAGGGTCAAAATGTCCCCGCCTTTGGCATCACTTTCCACTACCAGCTTTGCGGTCATCTGCAGGCGTTCACACAGGCTTTCATACTGCCAGAAATGGACGAATACCCCTTTCGCTTTGACGGAGCTGTCCGCCCGGCCGAAAATACCGGCAATACACTCCGATCTTTGGGGATGAACGCACGAGAGGTCCCCCGTAGCCAGACGCAGATAGGGTGTGGTGCCATTCAGAAAGGTTACGACGGCTTCACCGGTCCCGGCGCCTTGCACGGGAATGCCTGATCCGGGTTCAACGATTTCCAGGAAAACTCCATCCGTATCGACGGCCATGCCGTCCTGGCGGTTGTCCTCCGTTGCGATCAGGCCGACTTCGGCGATTCCGTATCCCTGAAAGGCGGTTACCCCGAATTCGGTTTTGAACATTTGGCGATCCGTTTCCGTCAGCTTTTCGGCAATCAGGTAGGCCTTGTCGATCTTGTGACGCCCCTGGAGGTGCTCGAGGGTTTTGAGCAGGAACGTCCGGGTGCCGACAAAGGCGGTAGCGCCAATGGCTTCGGCCAGCTCAGCGGCTTTGTCCGAATTTGTCGGTCCAAGGGGAAAGGTAACGGCGCCAATTTTTAAAAGGGCGTCGTCAAACATTTCTCCCGCGGGAGAAAGATGATAGGAAAAGGTGTTGAGGACGATATCCCCGGCACTGAAGCCTGCCATCATCAGGGCTTTGTAAAAGCGGTAATATTCGAAGGGCTCCCCTTTGACATTGTAGATCGGTCCCGGAGACTGAAAGATTTTGCTGATCCGGCGATTGTCGATCAGACCCCCGAAGGGTGGATTCCCGGCTTGCAACTGCGACAGCTCAGCTTTGGTGAAGGGCTTGACCCGGGTGAAATCCTCATAGGCTGTTATGTCTTTCAGCGTCATGCCGGCTCGCTCCAGCAGGTACTGCTGTAACGGGTGCTCGCGGTTTTCCCGGAGGTGCGTCAGAACAGTCTTGAAATTTCCTATGAAAGCCATCTTTTTCTCCTGCGGTAATGCTTCACGTCGCGAAAGCTCTTTTTCCCGGTTACGCCCAGATAAAACTCTTTCACGTCATCATTTTCTTTCAATTCGTGACTGGGGCCGTCCAGCACGATGCGGCCGTTCTCCATGATATAGCCGTAATCGGACGCCGAGAGGGCCATGTTGGCGTTCTGCTCCACCAGCAGGATCGTGGTTTTTTCTTCTTCATTCATCATCTTGATGATGCTGAAGATTTCCTTCACCAGCAGGGGGGAGAGACCGAGGGAGGGTTCGTCCATCAAAACCATCTTGGGCCCCGCCATCAGAGCCCGGCCGATGGCAAGCATCTGCTGTTCGCCGCCGCTCATATAACCGGCCACCTGTTGGCGACGTTCCTTCAGTCTAGGGAAGTAATGGTAGACACGGTCGATATTTCCGCTGATGCTCGATGACTTCTGGGTGTACGCCCCGGCGATGAGATTTTCCTCCACGGTCAGGTCTTTGAAAACTCGCCGCCCTTCCATGACTTGAAAAATGCCGCTTTTGACAATATCCGCCGCGTCCTTGCGATCAATCCGCTCCCCCATGAAGCTTATGTCACCGTCGGTAATTTCGCCGTCATCGGGGCGCAGGAGACCTGAGATGGCTTTCAGGGTCGTCGATTTGCCGGCACCGTTGGAACCCAGAAGGGCGACAACCTGTCCTTCCTCGACACTCAGGGAAAGTCCTTTGAGCACGAGAATGACATCGTTGTACACCACTTCGATGTTGTTCACATTCAGCATTTAAAACATCCTTCAGACTTTCACTCGTTGGCCCGGGACTCAGGACCAACGAGTGAAAGGGGGGCGAATTTCTCAGTCCCTTTTAGTTTACTCCGCTGAGATAAACTCGGAGATCGGTTTTACTGTGCCGTCCTGAATTTTGTAGATTTTCAGCGAGCTCACACCTTTATGGCTGTCTGCTGTAAAGGTTACAGGAGCGGTAAGGCCCATGGTGTCGAAATCCTTCATGCTTTCATAAACCTTTTTGAGGTTTTTGCCGTCATAGTTCTTTTCCGCCTTTTTAAGACCGGACAGAAGCACGTACATGGAGGAAAAACCCTGTACGTAGTTGACCGGGCGGAAGGTGACTTCGGGGTGGTATTTTTTGTTCAGCTTTTTGAGAAACTGAATCCCCTCGACCTCATCGTTGTCCCAGAAAGCGAAACCGCTGGTTCCCATATAGCCTTCGGCATCTTTGCCGACGAGTTCAACCAGCTTTTTGCCGAGGGTCCAGTTGAGACCGATATACTGGGTCCTCAGATTGAGTTTGGCGGAATCTTTCAGAATGGTAGAGGTGGCCATATAGGTCTGCTGAATCAGCCCGAATTCCGGGTCGGCTTTTTTCATGTTCAGGAGTTGACTGGTGGCATCCAGGTCCTTCAGCCCAACCACCTGGGTATCAACAAGTTTCACACCGATTTCCTTGGCTTTGTCCTCTCCATGAGGGAAAAACGGCGCGCGGCCGAATCCGGAGTCGTTGTAGAGGAAAGCCACGGTCTTGTCCTTGCCGTTATCCTTGATGTATTTCAGGGCAACCGATGTCTGGTCACCGTAGGTCGGCCCGACGAGAAAATTGTAGGGCGCTTTTTTTGCCACGGTCAGGTGCTGGGAATAAGAAGCTGAAAAATAAGGGATTTTATCTTTGCTGATGAATTTCACCATGGCTTCCGTGTCACCGGTTCCCCAACCATGAATAGCGACTACTTTCTCGCGCTTGAAGCGTTTGTAGGCACTGATCGCCTGGGGCACTTTGTAGGCGTAATCGACGTACAGGAGTTCAATCTGATCCCCGTTCAGCCCACCGTTGTCGTTGAACCATTGAACGGCGTCCTTGATCCCCTCTCCGTACGGCTTGCCGACATCGCCCGTCGGGCCGGATTCATCAATCATGGCAGCGATTTTTACCGTTCCGGCAAATGAAAACGAAGCAGCCAGCAACAATCCCAATACCAAAACCAGAATCTTTTTCATACCATCCTCCAACTCAATAAAAGGGTTAATGGCGGGACAAAGCATCCCCCGCTGTTACAGGTGTTAATACGAAAACGGCCACAATTTCCAGAAGGCTTTGGTCAGCTTCCAGCGTCGCACCAGTCCTTCCGGTTCAAAGAGAAGAAAAAGTATAATCACGAGGCCAAAGGCCATTTCCTTCAACGAGCCGACAATCTGTGAAATGGCAGGATAGTAACTCGATCCCGCGTCGGAGATGAACTGCAAAGCCTCGGGAAGAACGATCAGGAACGCTGCCCCGAAGATACTTCCGAGGATGGAGCCAAGGCCGCCGATGATGACCATGGAAAGGTATTGAATGGAGACCACGATCGTAAAGTTTTCCACGGTGATGATGGTCGTGTAATAAGCCCAGAGTGCGCCTGCCACCCCGGCATAAAACGAGCTGATGGCGAAAGCCATCAACTTGTAGCGGAACAAACTGATCCCCATAGCTTCGGCGGCGATATAGTTGTCCCGGATCGAAAGGAAAGCACGGCCGATTTTGGAACGGGTGATATTGGTCGCTGCCATGGTCATGGTAACGGCCAGGAAGAGGGCCAGGAAATAGAAGTTGAAATCGTTGTCAAGAACTACCCCGAAAAAGGTCGCATAATCGATGGAAAGCCCTTGCACCCCACCGGTGATAGGTTCGGCGCGGATGATGACGAATTCAATGATGAACTGGGCCGCCAGCGTGGCGATGGACAGATAGAGCCCTTTCAGGCGCAGCGACGGGATGCCGAAAAAGGCCCCCACCAGGGCCGTGATGACCCCTGCAGCGGGGATGGTCAGGTAGAAGGGCATTCCGAAGCGGATTGAAAGGTACCCGGCGCTGAAGGCGCCAACAGCCATGAAGGCTCCCTGGCCCAGGGATATCAGTCCGGTGAAGCCGGTCAGGATATTCAGCCCCACCGCTCCGACGACGGCGATGAAGATCATGTTGGCAATGTAGATAAAATAGGAATCGAGTACAAAGGGGAGTACGACCAGCGCTGCCAGAAAGCTGCAGAGGCAGATCCGGGAAAAGACCGTTTGAAAAAGGGCCGTATCCTTGGCATAGCTCGATTTAAAATTACCGCAGTTTGTATAATTCAAACTTTTTCAACCTCCACCGTACCGAATAATCCGTAAGGTTTGATCATCAATACCAGGACCATGATCACGAACGGGAAAAGCTCCTTGGCGCCGCCGCCGATGAGCGGATCGATATAGCCGCCGGCCAGGTTCTCCAGCACGCCGATGATCAAACCTCCGACAATAGCGCCTACGATGCTGTCGAGCCCTCCGAGGATCACCACAGGGAAAACCTTGAGACCAAAGTGGGCAAGCGAGGTGTTGACGCCGTTGATGTTGGCGAGGAAAATCCCGCCCACCGCCGAAACGACAGCGGCAATGGCCCAGGAGAGGGCGAATATCCGCTTGACGTCGATTCCCATGGAGAGGGCAGCCTGCTGATCGCTTGCCACTGCGCGCATAGCCACGCCGACCTTCGATTTTTTGAAGAAGACAGTGAAAAGCGCGAGGAAAACCGCTACCGCGAAAATGGAGTAGATGTAAACCCGGCTGATACTCAGGCCGAATACCATTATGGGGGCCTGGGAGAAGACCTCGGGGAAGGTGCGGGTATCGGTTCCCCAGATGATCGTTACGATGGCGCGTAATACGGAGGAGAGGCCGATAGTGAGCATGATAATGGAGATGATCGGCTCTCCGATCATGCGCCGCAGGAAAATTTTTTCGATGAAAAAGCCCATCAGGAAAGTGAAGACAAGGGTCAGAAAAAAAGCAGCCAGGAACGGCACTTTAAAGGTTACGGTCGTATGCAGGCAGATATAAGCGCCGACGAGAAGCAGCTCCCCCTGGGCAAAATTGACTACATCCGTGGCTTTATAAATAAGGGTAAAGCCGAGCGCCAGAAGCGCGTAAATGCTGCCGATCACGATCCCGGTAATCACGAGCTGTAAAAAGAGTTCCATTGCAGTACCTTTGCTAGGGTGAAACTGTTTACCTCGGTGGTTGATTGCCTTACGCCGCCCATTCCAAGGGTCGCATGAACCCATCCGTGGGGCTTTACATAAAATAGAGCCGCATGTTGGTATCGAGGGTGCGTTCCCGGCCGTCCTGAAGTTTGATCGTAGCCTTGATTCGTACATTCTCAAGGTCGGTGTAGAGTGCTTCCACGATCTCCTGATATTTCTCCTCGATAAAATCGCGGCGCACCTTGCGGGTTCTGGTCAGTTCGCCGTCGTCCGCGTCAAGTTCCTTATAGAGGAGAACGAATTTCTTGACCGGTGTTTCAGCCGGCAGCTCCGCGTTCACCTTTATCACCTCTTGCGCCACCAGCCCGTAGATTTCGTCCTTTGCTGACAGGTCGGTGTAAGTAGTATAGCCGATCTTGTTGTTTTCAGCCCATTTTCCGACGATTTCCATGTCGATATTCAGAATCAGGGTGATGTAATTCCGTTGATCCCCGACCGTAACCGCTTCCTTGACATAAGGGCTGAATTTGATTTTGTTTTCTATGAATTGCGGGGAAAAGCGAGTGCCGTCGTTCAGGTGCATCAGATCTTTCATGCGATCGATGACTACCAGCTTGCCGTTGGCGTCGAAATACCCGGCATCACCGGAGTAGAGCCAACCGTCGACGATGGTTTCTTCCGTGGCATCCCGGCTCGTGTAGTAGCCGGCGAAAACCGCGTCACTTTTGGAAATGATCTCACCTTCTTCGGTGATTTTTATCTCTGTCCCGCGTATCGGACTTCCGACAGAGGTGAAGTCGATATCGTCGTTGCGGTGGATGCAGGAAATACCGGCTATTTCTGTTTGCCCATAAATCTGTTTGAGATTGATCCCTAACGCATGGAAGAACTTGAAGGTGTCCGGTCCGAGCGCTGCCCCACCAGTCATGGCACTACGCAGGAAGGAGAAGCCGAGCCGTTCCTTGAGCTTGCGGAACAGAACCTTGTAGGCAACCCTGTAGGCCAGATTCAATCCGAATCCGGGCTTTGTCTTGTTAAATTTGCATTCCGCGTATCTGGAGCCGATCGGAAGCAGCTTGTGGTAGACGAAACGCTTGAGGGGCGAGGCGTCCATGATTTTCACCTGGACGGAGGAAGCCATGTTTTCCCAGACGCGCGGCGGTGAAAAGACGAAATGCGGGCCGATTTCCTTCATGTCGGCCTGCATGGTTTCGGCGCTTTCCGGGAAATTAATGGTAAAGCCGAAGCGCAACGAGCTGACCACGCACATCATCTGCTCCCCCATCCAAGGGAGGGGGAGAAAGGAGACAAATTCGTCGCTGGGGTATTTGGGATCGGCTTCCGCCAGGCTTTCGGTCATGAACAGCAGGTTCCGGTGGGTCAGCATGGCCAGTTTCGGCTTGCCGGTAGTTCCGGAAGTGGTGCACATGACGGCGATATCATCCATCTTCAGGGCCGCGATCTTCTCCTCTAAATAGGCTTCCACCTCTCCTCTGCCGGCCTGAAAGCCGGCGATCGCCTCATCAAAAAAGATCAGGATGTCATCGCTGTACTGATACATTCCCTGGTCATCATAGTAGATGATTTTCTCGATGAGCGGCAGATCGTCGAGGATATCGAGAGCCTTGTCGACCTGCTCCTGGTCTTCGGCGACCATGATCTTGGAATCGGAGGCTTGGAGCAGATACTGGACTTCAGCAGTTACCGAGTCCTGATAGATGCCGATCGGTACCGCACCCAGAAGCTGGGCAGCCAGTTCGGCAATCACCCATTCCGGTTTATTATCGCCGATAATGGAGATATTCTCGCCTTGCTGAAGCCCGAGGGACTCGAAGTACATGGCCAGACGGACGATTTTTGCTGCGTAATCCTCCCAGCTGGTCTCCAGCCAGATGCCGAAATCCTTTTCACGGAGGGCCGCTTTTTTGGGGTTGTTGCGGAGATTCTCCAGGATATAGCAGGGGAGGGTTTTGTTCAGATCCATTTTTCCTCCCCGAGATAGGCGGACAGAACTTTGGGATTGCTGGCCACTTCTTGCGGCAAACCTTCACAGATCTTTTCCCCAAAATCGATGGCCACCACCCGGTGGGAGAGGTCCATGACCACCTTCATATCGTGTTCGATAAGGATGACCGTGATTCCCATCTCCTCATTGAGGTCGATGACATAGCGGGCCATATCCTCGGTCTCTTCCGTGTTCATCCCGGCCATCGGTTCATCCAGCAGCAGCAGGCGTGGCTCAAGACACATGGCTCTCGCCAGTTCAACCCGTTTCTGCAGGCCGTAGGAGAGTTCATAGACGTACTTTTTGCGGATATGGGTCAGTTCGAGAAAATCGATGACTTCTTCCACCTTTTTCCGGTGGGCGATTTCCTGCTTCTGGGTTTTGCCGAACCATAAAATGGATGACAAAAGGCCGTAGCTCATTTTCAGGTGGCGGGAAAGCATGAGATTGTCCAGAACCGTCATGCCCTTGAACAACTCAAGATTCTGAAATGTCCGGACAATCCCTTTGAGCGGACGTTTATGTACGGGGACACGGGTAATGTTGTCCCCCTGGAAATTGATGGCCCCCTTGTCCGGCGGATAGATGCCGGTAATGGTATTGAGAATACTGGTTTTGCCGGCACCATTGGGGCCGATGATGGAAAAGATTTCTCCCTCGTTGACATGAAAACTGACCCCTGCAATGGCCATGATGCCGCCAAAACTGAGATAGACATTTTTGACATCCAGAAAATGTGGCTTATTCATGAAAATCCTTAAATGATTTTGACCGGCAGTATAAAGAATCAGCACTGAATGTCAATGAAATATCCAGTCAAAATCAGGTCTTTAGTCCGTATACAGCTCTCTCGGGGGTCTTAAAAAAAGTGATGTTCCGCCTTGTAACTCAAAGTATTTTCATTTCTAAAAAATCCTGAAAAAAAGCATTTGATAAAGCATGAGGGCCACAATTTGCGGTGGGAACATTCTATCTACCTTTTAACAGGATTGTATAGAACCGTCCCGCAATCGGGCTGCCCCCTATGGGGGGTAAAGCTCCTGCTGTTGTTCTCCGACAAGTCCCTTGACGGGTCGAAAGGCATTGCCGAATCTGCCTGCAAAGCGGTGGAACCGTTGGGGCTATGCCACAGCCCTTCGGAAGCCGCGCTGCTTGTAACCCTGAGCTTCGGGGTGCCCTGTATAGTCCCCGATCAAGGCCCGATGTCAGTCGGCTTTATCTGCTATTGCGTCAAATTCTTTGCCTGCGGAAGAAAGAGCAGGGCGGAAACGCCGCTGAGGGTGATCATGATTCCGGTCAGGATAAACGCCAACCTGAAGTGGCCGAAATCGCCAAGGGCTCCAATGACGGTGGGGAAAAGACCGCCACCGATCAGAAACGAGAAGGGGACCGTCAGAGAGATGATGATGTTGCGGAATTCCGTGGCGACAACAGAGGAAAGGGCAGCGAAGGCCGGAGGAAAAAAACAGACCGCAACCAGCGGCTGAAGAAAGATTGCGAGAATATTCCAGTGCCCGTGGAGTACACCCAGAGCAGCAGTCAGGATACCGGTCAGGAAAAGGACAACCCCCATGGTCCGTTTTGGGCCGTAGCGATCAGTGGCCCAGCCCCCGGCAAAAACGAAGGCCAGGGTGGCCACCCGCGAAAAGCCGACCAGGACATTGGCGGCAGAGCGGGTCATCCCCGCATCTTCAACCAGGAAAACGGGGAGCATGGTGTATATCCCGATGGTTGAACCGACTCCAAGCGCGAACAGAACCATCATTCCCCAGAAAGACCCCTTTCCGGCAATCCTGCGGAGCGAGACAATATCAGGACGTTGTCCCGGGAAATCACCCCCGGACCCCACCCGTTTGTAAACAATCCCCGTCAGGATCGATCCCAGGCCAATTACCAGCAAGACGCCCCGCCATGAGATTGCCAGCATGAGAAACTCGGCCAGGAACGGGGCGAGAAGAAAGGCGAGGTTGGGAGCCAGTTCATGTATGGAGAGCGCTCGGCCCCAAAGTTCCGGTCGGGTCAGGGTGGTGAGGGTGGCAATGCCTGAAGGGAGATAGATCCCCGCTGCCATCCCGAGTGCCAGAAGTCCGAAATGGAGTTGCCAGAGCTTTGCCCCGAAGGATGTCCCGATCAGTGTCAGACCGACCATGAAGGCGGAAAGAAGTAGAGTTCGCCGGTGGGTCATCCGGGAGGCCACATATCCGGAACCAAGAAGGGCAACAAAATAGCCCAGGGACATGGAAAGAAAGAGTGAACCGGCATCGCCGTGGGAAACCTGCAATTCCCGTTCAATGGCAGGGAGAAGCGGAGCAAGGATGATCCGTCCGGAGAAGTTCAGAAAAAAAATCCAGGCCAGCAGACAGACCGGGATCAACCACTGTTTTTTCTCGGGTTCTTTGGAACGGGTATGGATGTCCATGGTGTCGTTCAGTCGCGCTCTATTCTGGTAAATGAAGAGATTCTCAAAGCCGGGAGTCATTATTTCAGGTTTATGTTTAAGCCTCAAGCGGTTCCTGAAAAATTCACAACGGCAGCTGATCGATAATCAAAGATTAAGGAAAAGGCTTTCTGTGGTATCTTTAGAATGGGGTTGATAGAGGGACTTCATATACGGGGAAAACCAATATGGGCCGAAGACGAAAAACAAGTGGCGACCTCCGGGAAGAGAATATCCTTAGCGCCTTTCAGAGGGTGGATAAACCGCTGACACGGCGGGAGCTTTTTTCCGTGTTGGGGATTCATAAGGCTCAGCGCGAGAGGGTCGATGACCTTGTGGAAAGCCTAGTTTCCAAGGGCCGTCTGATTCATATCGGCCAGGCTTACGGTCTCGTCAAAAAAATGCCCATGCAGGCCGGTGTTCTCCAAGTCCAGCGTTCGGGTGTCGGTTTTGTCCTCCCTGAGGACAAGCGCTGCAAGGACATCTTTATCTCCAGAAGTGCTCTTGGCGGGGCCTGGCACGGAGACAAGGTCCTGGTGTCCATTCTTCCGAGGCGGCGGGGGAAAAACCCGGAAGGGCGAATCGTTCGTGTTGTCGAGCGGGCTCAGTCCCAGATCGCGGTCAAAATTCTCCGCAAGTTGGGTAAGGGTGCTTTTTTCGGGCAGCCGGTTGACCCAAAACTTAGTTTCAACGTTATTGTAGATCATCCGGCGAAAGAACCTCAGCCCTGCCTGGAAGATATTGTCCTGGTCAAGCCCGAGGAAGAACTCGACAGGGGTACCTGGTCTTCGCGGCTGGAGAAAATCCTCGGTCGGGAAGAGGATGCTTCAGTCCAGGAAATGCTGGTCAAGGCCGGTTTTGCCATTCCCACTGCTTTTCCCGAAACGGTGGTGGAGGAAAGCAGGCAGCTCCCGGACGCTCCCCGGTCGGAAGACATGGCGGACCGTGAGGATTTAAGGGGCCTTCCCCTGGTTACCATCGATGGGGCCAATGCCAGAGACTTTGATGATGCGGTTTGTGTCAAAAGGGAAAAAGCCGGGTGCCGGCTCTGGGTCGCCATTGCCGACGTTTCACACTATGTTTCACTCGGTTCGGCACTGGACCGCGAAGCGGCGGAACGGGGAAACTCTTATTATTTTCCCTGCTCGGTAGAACCGATGTTTCCGGAAAAGCTCTCTAATGGGCTCTGCAGCCTGGTTCCTGCTCAGCCGCGGCTTGCCATGGTGGCTGAGATGCTCTTTTCCTTTCGGGGCATTCCCGTGGAAGAGCGCTTTTACCCCGCGGTTATCAGTAGCAGCGCGCGCCTAACCTATTCCCAGGTCAAAGAGGCGATCCTCGACAAGGATCCGCAGGCACAGGAGCGCCTCAGGGAACATATTCCGATGCTTCAGCAGGCCGAAACCCTCGCCAGAGAGCTTCTGGCAAGACGGGAAGAACGCGGTGCTCTTGACTTCGATCTCCCGGAGCCGGAAATTCTTATCGATATTCAGGATCACACCAGGGATGTCCGTCCTCGTCCCCGCCACTTCGGGCATCAGATTGTCGAGGAGTTTATGCTCGCCGCCAACGAGGCGGTGGCCCGCTTTCTGGAAAAGGGCGAAGAAAAATACCTCTTTCGTAATCATCCAAAACCGGACCCGGAGAAGCTCGATTCTCTGTTCAAGCTGCTCCGTTACACCTCCCTGGGTTCCTTCCTTCCGGAAAAGAGGGATGCCAAGGGGCTTCAGGCACTTTTCTCCAGAGCCAAGGGGACGGAGATGGAGTTCCTGGTCAACCGCCTGGCCCTTCGTTCCATGATGCAGGCCGGATACTCCCCGGTTAACGAAGGACATTTTGGTCTCGCTTCGGACTGCTATTGCCACTTCACCTCCCCCATCCGGCGCTATGCCGATCTTGTTGTTCACCGCGCTCTGAAAAAGAGTCTCGGGGGAGATCTCCAGGGGGCGATGGGTGTCAAGCGGCTGCAGAAAGCCGCCGACCACATCAACGTCATGGAAAGAAAAGCCATGGAGGCCGAACGGGAAATCGTCAAACGGCTGACCATTCTCTTTTTGCGGGACAAGGTGGGGGAGACCTACAGCGGAGTTATCTCCTCCCTGGCCGATTTCGGTTTTTGGGTGGAACTCAAGGAGGTTATGGCCGAGGGGATGGTTCGTCTTTCCACCCTTACCGACGACTATTATCTCTATCTCGACAAGAGGCATGAGCTGCTCGGTGAACGCACCGGACGTTCGTTCAAGCTTGGGCAGGAAGTCAGGGTCAGGCTGGAGGAGGCTAATCTTTCCCGACTGGAAGTCAACCTGATCCTGGAGGGGTGAAAATCCTGAAAGCGTGGAAGCAGACTAAAAGTTTAATTTATTTCGTTCTGAAAAAGAGGAGGGGCACATGAAATTACCGGAGATTGGTGATACCATAACAGCCGAATACGCAAAAGAGTTATGTCGGCATTTTGGGTTTGATTATCTGGTGGAACGCCTGGAGGTCCATCCGGAAGATTTTAAGAACTGGGTTTTTGACGGCGCCTCCATGATTCCCGACCGTCTTTTTTCAAAATTATTTCAAATTCCCAATCTTACCGAGATCGCCCTGAGGCACGATCTGAAATATGCCTATGGGGAGTCGGGCAATAAAAAGGAAAAACTCCGTGCTGACCTGGAGTTTGAACTTGAGGTCCTCAATGACGGGGCTTCCGCCGAAATGGCGAAGCTTATGTTCACTGCGGTCGATGTCGGTGGCAAGGAAATTTTGAATACCCCTTTTTCCTGGGGATTTGCCAGGATTAAAAAGTAAAGGGCGGGTATGAAACCCGCCCTTTAATAAACTTTCGTTGTCCTTTCCTCCCGGTTAGTACAGATTTCCGGTTTCTGGAAAGTATTTCTTTTTAAATTACATGGGAGTCATCCAGAAGATATCCATGTCGATTCCAAAAGTGATGACCCCGATGACTACGCCCCTGTCTTTTACAGGAATGTTCACATGGGCCAGAAAAGCCTTAGCACTTTTGTCGAAGCTTACATCATCGACAAAAACGGCATTCCTCGTAAAAGGTCTCTGGAATTTTTTTTCATCTCCCTGCCAGTAATCAGAGGTTTTGTCGGATAGAGCGATAATGGCGCCCTGGTTATCCATGAGGAATATTTCTTTGAAGAAATATTGGGTGTCGCGGATGCCGACAAGATGCTGACCCATGGCCGATTCCATCCTCGCCTTGATAAAAGGCGTAATATTTTCAGAAGCGATCCATTTTTCATCCCACTTATTGATGTCATCCTGGGTTTTGCCTTTGGCATTTTCGGTTATGACCGCTTTGACAATGGTGGGGTCAGCCGCCAACTGAGTCAGCACCGAATTGGCATATTTAGTGACCTTCTGGGTCGCTGTTTCGGCTGCAGAAAAATGGGTGCCGATAACCAAAACAGAGATACAAATGCCCAACATGGACACGAAAATTTTTTTAATCAACATGGTTCTTACTCCTTTTTATTACTGAACAACTGAAAAAATTTAAATTATAAGCTCTGCTCGGACAGAGTTTTCTTATCTAAAATTCATGAATTGTCGACAATGGAATCAGGGGCTGAAAACATGGCTGGGCCACTGAAATCAATATAAATGTTTAAAGATGTTTCAAAGTAACGGATCATTTCTGGCTGAGTTTTGTCATGGCCATTTTAAGGCTGACACGCAGTCGTTCCAGAACATCCGCCAGCCTGCCGATTTCGTCCTGGGAAGTAGAGACGATTTCCTGATCAACGTTGCCGTCGGCCAGACCGGAAGCGATTTTGGTGAAATTCTTGAGAGGAGCGAGAGCGGCGTTCACCACAATAAATACCAATATGGCCGAAAGGACTAGAATAGCCGCCATAATGGAAACCAGAGCAACAGTCAGATTTTTCTGGGCCATGCGGGCTTTTTCAGGAGCAAAACCGACACGGAAATTCCCCCAGTGTTTACCTTTTATGAAAATCGGAGAGGTCACATCCAACATTTCTCCGTAAACTTCATGCTTATAAGTTTGGAAAAAGCCTTCTCCCATGTTCTGAGCGGCTTTCAGGCCAACGGGATCATTGAAAATCCGCTTGGTCCGGTTACCGGCGCGATCCTTTTCTTTGTCCCCGGTAATCGGTTTCTGGAAACGGGTGTTATGGGTGGGAACATAGCCGTTGCGATCGGTGGCAAAGGCATAAAGGATACTCTCATCCTTGAGAAACTCATCCTCCATGGCGAGGAGTGCCTTGTCGAGATAAAAATCGTACATGGTATGATACTTAGCCGGCTCGAAACCAGGGATTTCCAGATAGTTGGTGTCGAAGGCATCCCGTTCGCTGAGAACTTCATTGTCGATGGCTTCTTCAAAAATATTTCCAACGAGTTTGGCGCCGAGAAGAGATTCGATTTTGCCACGTTCCCGAAGCTGGCTCTCCAGACTCTGACCCTGTTTCTGGATGAGATAAAAGGTTCCTGCGGCAATGACAATCAGTAAAACCAGGTTAACTTGGACAGCTACTTTGATACCCACTTTCTTAAACATTTACATTCTCCTTTGCCAAAAATTAATTTGGGCCGACGACGGCCAATAAAAAAACCATTCCGTTGAAAATTTTTTATCGGTCTCTGTATCCAATGCGCACCGCGCCCCAATGGCGTTTTTTTATGAGGATCGGCACTGACATGTCGGTTACGATCCTTTTCCCCTTGAAAGAGCGAATCTGCATCAATTCGGGTTCGGTATTGCGGGCGGCCTTCAGGCCAGTGCGGTTGCTGTACATGCGCTTGCTTTGATTCCACTTGTAATCGTGGTCGGGGTCCCCGGTCAGAGGTTGGGAAAACCTGGTGTTGTGCGTAGGCAGATAGCCGTTTTTGTCGACGGCAATTACGTAAAGCAACCGGGGGTCTTTTTCCAGATATTTGTCCAGGATCGGTCGGAAAATTCCGGATGCCAAGTTGTCATAAGCCGTATGATATTTCTGGGGATCAGTATCGGGGATCGGAATATAAAAGGTGTCAAAAATCTGGACTATATTCATTTGTCCCGAGTTCAACAGCAACTCAAATTGTTCAACGATTTCCTTGGCACAGTCCTGGGCTATTTTTGCAACATTCTTGTCGAGAGGAGTCATCGCCTCTTCTGCCCGAAGCGGCACAGCATAAAAACAGATCATCAGGGCCAGACAGGCAATCAGCACGTCGGTCCGTAATCGGTACAATTTCATCAGTGTTCCTCCTCTTTCGGCGAGTTGTTGGTCTTCTTTTGGTTTTTCAGGCTGAAAAGGAACCTGCTAACCTCTGCAATCAGTTCCGTCTGGTTGGAATTGATTTTTTGAAGAATCCCCAAGTAGTATTTATCGAGAGAAAAAATGATCAGATTCTGATTATGCGGTCGGATATAAATAAGGTACCCGAACTGGCTGAATCCGAGGGCCTTTTGAATGGCCTGGGCGTTGAAACCTCCAAACGTCACCAGGGAGGTCAATCTCTCCGGTTCATCCAGATTATGAGTAATGACCTGTCCATCATTGCGGGCCACAATAAAATTGTGGACTCCCTTTATCTGTTCAATTCGATTGGCAAAGCGCTGAACTCCTGACATGGTGACTCCCTCCTTTTGTCTTATGCGGATGGCATATGGTTGTGCACCAGTTCCTGATAACGCTTCGCCTTTTCCGAATCGTCAATTTCCAGGCACAAACTTTTAACAAGTGCTGGCAGCTCAGATGGTGAGGGCGTGCGGCCCTCGGCCCATTTGGCAACAGTATCTTCGAACACGATGACCGCCATGGGGCCAAGGATCTTAGCCAGCATTTTGGACATCTCCTGCAACGGTTCAGCAAGGGGGCCTGTCTCGTACAGTTCGGAGGAAGCGGAAGAAACCTGTGGTGAAGCAGGTGCTTGTTCCTGCGTGGGAGGCATTGTGGAAGCACTGACCGGCTCCTGCTGGGTCGCGGTTGGGGTGGCGTCGGACTTGCCGGCGACTTCTTCCAGGGCCAGGTTTAAAGACATGGCCAGGACATTCAAATTCATTCCGGGATCGCAGACGGCAATCAGGTATTCAGACGCATTAAACTGACGGCAGAAGAGCATGGATTCATCGTAATTGACAAAAACCTCAACCAGGTCCGGGAAGTTCTGTTTACCCGCGCCATGAATTTTTATCAGGCTTTTGGTAATTTCGGCGATGCGGTCAGGTTTGAAGATTGAGGGCAGGTTGCTGAAACGGACCCCATCATTGGAACGGAAGACATAAGCGCCGATTACACCTGGAATGGACTTGAGATCATCGATTAATTGTTGCATGGTTTCTCCTTGTGCTCTTGCGTCAAGACGTTTCAAACAGGGAATTTGACATCTGATCGAGAATTTCGTTCAGTTTCACTCCCTTGTTCAGAGAAAGAACCACCTGACATTTCCCGCGCCTGAAGATTAGATTGGATTTACGGCTTGCCGTGGTGAATTGTAAAAAGCGGAATTTGTTTCCTTCCAGTGACCTCTCCAGTGACTGGCATTCACTCAGGTAAAAGGACGAGTCAATTTTGGCCAGAGAACCGGAGCCTGAGCTCTGGTGTTGCAAAAAGTTGGCCTCATCAAAAATGGCAAACTCTCGGATGGCCACGGATTTATTAAGCTTTGCCAGAAGTCTTTGGTCGAACTCCATTTTTTTTGGTGGCGGAGGTTCATTCGTGGGGATTTCTAAATCGGTGAATTCGGGTAGAGGCTCGAAGGACGTTTCCTGCTCAGGTTTCGAACTCGCTGTTGAATCTGAATCGATGTTGGGAGCCTTTTCCTCATCCTTACGTCTGAAAGCTTCCAGGAGAATGAAATCGAGAGATTTTTCAATCTTCTTCTCTTTCCGCCGGCAGATATTATCCATCTCGATATCAGCATCTTCCCAGACCACAATCTCCATGGCAGCTTTTTCCCCTTGGAGATCAGAGGTTTGAGCATCACACAAATTTCCATTGTCAATAAAAAGGAAACCCGATTCGTTCCCAAGGCTGATTTTCAGGGTACAACTTTTTTTCTCCAAGTGAACCATCTGCAGGAAGGCCGCCAAGGTTATCCCGCGAATAAAACTTCGTGATTTTTCAGAGAAAGCCTGTTCGATCATCTGGGTCAGCGCATCGAAATCAAGGGGCTTTTCCAGGTAATGAAAAGCCGTCATGCCGGAAATTTTTTCTTCGATTTCCGGTGTGCCGAAAGCGGTCATGACAATAACCGGCAAATAGGGGTCCAGCTTGCTGACATGGGCAAGCAGCTCGAATCCATCCATAACCGGCATGTGGAGATCGGTCACCAGGAGGTCAATTTTTTGTCCTTTGAGCACATCCAGGGCTTCTTCGCCGTTGTTGGCGCATATAACATTTAACTGGTCGCTGTAAGTAGCAATTCCATCCTGCAGGCTTTCCAGAAAAGGTCTTTCATCGTCAACGATAAGAATATTTTTCATGATCTGTGTCCATCCTGAGTTTTAGCTGTTTTCTGCAGGTTATCTTTTGAATTATCAGAGGCAAATGTCTGTACCAGAGGAATGATCAGGCGAACGACCGTTCCTATTCCTGCCGTGCTCTGAATAGCGATACTGACATTCATCCTTGCCAGAAGTTTCTGTGTAATGACCAGCCCAAGTCCGGTTCCATGCGGTTTGTTGGTGCAGAACGGCTGAAAAAGATGTTGTTGCTGTTCCGGAGACATTCCGCAGCCATTATCCCCGATCTCCAGGCCGATATAATCGTCCCCGAGCCTGGGGACGATGCGAATTTGGGGCGATGGACAGCTGTCCAGAGCGTCGGCGGCATTGGCAAGAATGTTCAGTAACGCTTGGTTCATCGCTCGAGAGTCGATCATCACCGAAGTTTCCCTGGGTAGTGAAGCAAAGCCTAAAGGGATGTTTTTTTCTTTGAAATCCCTGGAGACCAGATCCATGAAATTTTCCAGGTAGACTCCAAAATTCACCGGTTTGATGTCGAATTTTTCGTACATGCTGAAATTTTTAAGGGATTTCAACATGAACTCCATTCGTGCAACTTCGGTAACAATACGGTCGATGTAATTGCAGACGGTCTCTCTGGAAAAAGCATCAAGGTTTTTTTGCATGACACTGATGGTCATCTTTATCGAATTGAGCGGATTGCCCATTTCGTGCCGTATTCCGGAAAAAACCAGCCCAATATTGTCCATGGTGTTGACGGCCTGGGCGATGGATTCCAGGCGCATTTTTTCCGTGATATCTCTAATAAAAATACAAAAGTGGCATTCCGAAACCGGGTAGGTTGAGAAGCCAAGCATTCGTTGACCATGCTGGACAGCTTGAGATGAGAAGGAAGATGTCGGCATTTCCTCTTTGGGTCTATCAGTCTTTTCCGCAAAAAGGTATTTTTCCAGGCTCTGATAGTTCAATTGATTTGCGGATGATTGCAGGATGCTCAGAGAGGTAGCGTTGCTGAATTCTATGGTTTTCTCTCGTTGGTTGACGATAATGATGCCAATGTCGATTCCTTTCAGAATATCTTCGAAAAACCACTCCCTCTCCGGTGTTGGATCGTCGTATGGCCGGACTGTCTCTGAGTGTGGTGTGCAGTATGCGGATTCAGCAGTTTTCATGGCTACAAACATCAACCAATCAGTTTTTAATTAAGAATTACTTCTAAAAAAAGAAAGTCTTTTTTCGCCAACATTTTTTGTATTATTAAAATTGCATGTTCATTTTGCAATTTGGGTGCCGTTTCAATGTTTGTGATAGGGCGAACTAATATTAATGGTCTGTGTCATGAGTTCGAAACCGGCGATAAAATTAGTTTTAAATAATTAGTGGTTTTAAAAAATTAAGATTTACAGAAATAATTAAAATTATGAAAAATTTTAATTATTCAAATTATTGACAAAAAAGACCTTTTGAGGTGGATTTTTTGGTTGAGGTTTAGGGCGCTGAGTGAAAGCAGGACGATTTTGAAAGGTTGAATATTAAAAAAAAGGAAAAAATTTAAAGGAAATTTTTATTAAAAATTACAAAAATTCAAAAATGGCTCAACTACTGCATGTCATTTTCCTATTAAATTTTTCATGTCTTTTGATGTCTGAAATTTTAACCTTTAATAAAATCTGTTTGTTCCTCGAAAAAGTGACAAGGAGAGAAGTTCATGTTGAGCAAAAGTCGGTTTCTGTCTTTATTGACTGTCTTCATTTTGATTCTGATTATCAGCATCAATTTATCGTTTGCAGAAGCTGCTTCTCAGGAGATGATGGATCTTGCCCACAGCAAGCTTGCCGAAATTGGGAAGGATCCTGTTATTGTTGCGGCCGTTAAAGCCGCAAATGCCAAAGGAATAACCCTTGAAGAAATTAAAATTAAGGATAAAGAATGGATTGCCACCAAGGGTCTCACCCCTTTTATGAAGGAAATGATGAATTCCCAGACCGGGCGACATCTTTCAAATATTTTTTACAGCACCCAGTATTTCATGGAAATCTTTGTCATGGACAATCAAGGCGCCAACATCGCCATGACCGGCAGGACCTCCGATTACTGGCAAGGGGATGAAGCTAAATTCAAAAAATCCTTCAATGGCGGCAAAGGGGGCATCTTTATTGACGAAGTCGAGTTTGATTTGAGCTGCATGGCTTTCCTGATTCAGATTTCGGTACCTGTCATGGACAATGGAAAAGCCATCGGTGCGATTACATTCGGCATTGATTCCGATAGAATTTAACGTTTTTTTCAGCAATATTTGAAACCGAAAAGGCCATTCCCGATGAAGAGGAAATGGCCTTTTTTATTGGGGTTTCCTGACTGAATTTTTCCCTTAACACGTTCGAGTCCTCATGGGCTTTTATACTCCACAAAAGAGCACAAAGCTGCATTCTCAGTCGCCTTATTTCTAACTTTTAATTGGCGTTTCTAACCCCTTTTCCCCTGAATAACGTTATACAAAAAATGGTACGGGATCGACTTTGGGACTTTTTTTCATGCCTGTGGTGCCCTCGGTAAAAATGGTGGGTTTGCGGATAAATCCGGAAATAAATCAACCGGTTTCCATTTCAAACAAATCAATTAAACTTCCGAAATTAGTGCGTATCAAATTGAAGGAAGGATCGCTTTCATGGACACTTCAGTACTCCAGGTGACCTCCGGAAAGATTGTCGAATTTTCCAACACCTTCCAGAACTCCTGCTCAACTGAGCAGCGCCATCGTTGCTGACCCCAATTACGGAAAACTGTTAGCTGATGGTATCAGTATTTCTCTTGCCCGGCGTATTTTAAAGGCGCGGCTCTTTACCTTGCAGGGCACATTCAAGTTCACGGCAGATATTGAAAAATCAAAGGGGTTGGTCCCGGCACCTGGCATAATATTCTGATTTTATTCCTATTTAAGATAGATATAGGACCTCATGCCCAACAGACGAGCCCCTAACCACATCGGTGTGTTCAATTTTAAAGTTAAAATTGAGGGGTAACTGCTGAAGTTTTTTTCAATTGAAAAATGTCGAAAGTTTAACGGAGGCGATCAATTTTCAAGATGGCGAAGACATCATTATGAGGAAGCGGCCTGGAAGAACGTCCTATGAGAACATTATCCTGCGCCGGGATTTATCAATACCAATGAGTTATGGAACCGATGCAAGGCTGTTGCTGACGGGAAGGTCAAGCGCAAATCGGGGTCTATTATTCTCTGCGGTGACGACGCCAGTGTAATCATGCGTTTTAATTTTTGTGAAGGATGGCCATGCCACTATTCCTTGAGCAGCTTCAATGGAGCGGATGATCGTACCCTTTTCGAGGAGATAGAGATTGCCGTTGATAAAATAGAGCGAGGATGATAACTCTAAAGAGTCGTTAACTTGCAGAGGATTGAGACGTTCCAGGTTGGCTGTGAAGATCGGAAAAGGACAATAATGACATCCTTGGTGGCTGAAAAATGTCACCTTTTTTTTTCTTGTTGTGGGGAGAATTCCCTGAAAGAGAATTGCTATGAAAAAGAAGGTCGATGTTGCAATCATCGGGGCCGGAAGTGCCGGTCTATCCGCATTGCGCCAAGTCAAAAAACATACTGACAATTACATCCTGATTAATCACGGTCCACTCGGTACGACCTGTGCGCGGGTGGGGTGCATGCCGTCAAAGGCGCTCATACATGTGGCGAATGAATGCCACGAAGGTCGCTATCTGGCTGAGCTTGGGCTTTTGAATGGTGGTCAGCAGTCCCCCGACATTCCGGCGGTCTTGAGACATGTGCGTAAACTTCGGGATTTTTTTGCCGGAGGGATGCGGGAGGATACCCTGGAACTGGCCGAAGGGAAATTATTGGAAGGCCGGGCCGAGATTCTCGGCCCCGACCGCGTCAGGGTTGGCGATGACGAGTTTATCACCTCAAGAATCATCATCGCAGCAGGATCGCGGCCAATCGTGCCGGAGGCCTGGAAAAGTTTCCCGGACCTGATTCTGACCAGCAACAACATCTTTGAGCAGGAGGATTTCCCTAAACGCGTCGGCATTATAGGTTTGGGGACGATCGGGCTTGAACTCGGCCAGGCCCTGAGCCGTCTCGGCGTGGAGGTTCACGGCTTCGCCCGGCGCAAGGTCCTTGGCGGTTTGAGCGACCCGGAAATTACCGCCGCGATGCTTGATGTCATGGCAGCGGAGTTTCCGGTATATGCCGGGAACGAAGCGGAAGTTGAGGAAAAAGGGGACCATCTCCTGGTCAAAGCCGGGAGCCAGGCCATTGCCGTCGATAAAATCGTGGCGGCCGTTGGTGTGGTTCCAAACTTTGACGGGCTTGGACTGGAAAATCTCGCTGTCGATCTCGACAGCCGGGGCATTCCTGCATTCAATCATAATACCATGCAGGTCGGTGACCTTCCGGTCTTCATTGCCGGAGATGCCAATGGACACAGTCCCATTCTCCACGAGGCGCTCGACGAAGGATTCATTGCCGGGGTGAATTCCGGGCTCGATAAACCACGCCGTTTCCGTCGCCGCACGGGGTTGAAAATTGTCTTCAGCGAGCCGCAGGTCGGCATCGTTGGCCAAACCTTTGAACAGCTCCAGGGATCATCTTTCATCACCGGGAAATCGGATTTCGGGAAACAGTCGCGCGCCCGGGTGGAAGGGCGCAATCGAGGTCTTCTGCATATTTATGCGGATCCGGACTCCATGTGCCTGCTGGGGGCCGAGATGGCGGTTCCCGCGGCGGAGCACCTGGCACATCTGTTGGCGCTCGCACTCCAGAACCGCATGACAGTGGCCGACATGCTGCAGATGCCGTTTTATCATCCGACCGTCGAGGAAGGTTTGCGTACCGCCCTTCGTGATGCCGCCCAGCAGGTGCCCCACGAGCGCCGGCCCGTGGAACTTAACCTCTGTCAGAGCTGCCCGGAACCGCCGTTAAACTGAGCTTTAACCCGGAATATTTATGAAAATTTTTGCTGCAACCGTCAATTATGCGCATCTCAAGCCGTGCTCGCTCCTTGCTCTTCGACGTACGGCAAGTACGCCTGCAGAGCGCGTCCTGACCCACACTCGCCAGTTTCGCGACAAAGCCTCATGAATAAACCGGGTCAGGGGATGCTTAAAGAGGAAATGGAAGAGGGGGTCGCGCCGGTTTCGAAGTTGTAGTAGAATAATTTTGAAGGGCAAAAAGGTTCGACTTGCGTTATTGCCGGACCGATGTGATAAATATGACAAAACCCTTATCTTCCGACACGTCAATAGAGGTTTTGGACTTAATGAAAGGAAAAGAAAAATGAAACGCGTTGACATACTAAACAGACTGAGAGATGCCATCCCGAACGAGCTGTTCATGAAGTATGACTATCTCGATATCGAAGAGATGGTTGAAATGGAAGAATTGCAACCCTACAGGGATATCCTAGAACAAGCAAAACTTGATTGGTGGAAATCCGAGGATTTCAAGAAATCCGCCTGATAGAAATTAGTAAAGATCGGGTATGACAAACGGCCTTTCAGCACATTGCTGAGAGGCCGTTTTTTATGGTTTCGATTAGATTCAATAATTGAATGGAATATTACTGTGAGGGGACGAGAAAAGAAAAGAGGGAAATCTATCAAGCCATTCCCGTTACCTTCTTATTTTGCCCATCAAGTAACTTCTGCCTGACTCCAGACAAAATAAACCCTCTCGGGGTTGCTTTTCCACCATGGAACAGGCGCGGGGGAGCCGACGAGAATTTGTATCTTCCCTAAAACCGAGCCGAAATGGCGATCTCCTCACCACTCAATTGCGCCCAATCCCGTCGTCCAGGGTTTCAGAGCCAGAAGACAGATCGGAATGATGCAGTGTATGATCGCGAGCTTTGGCCCTGCGTTCCTCTTCCTTCCGGAGCTTTACCTCCCGTTCGTGGTGCAGGATACTCTCTTTGAAATGTTCCAATTTTTCTTTCCAGGGCATGCCTTCACCTCCTTTTTAGGCAGGATATGTTTATAATATATCACTTATTTGGCCAGGAGGTAGAATGAGCCCATTACGTCCAAAATGTGTTGGGGGCAAATTCGTTCTCGGCATGTCCCCCGATTTCTTTTTATGGTCTCGATTCGGTTCAATAACTGAATGCCGGCATTTTGGAAAAACCAGGGATGGTCAAATAGAGTTCCCTTATGATGCCGTCCATGTCGATTTCACTCTGAGGGCCGCCTGATTCGCATTCAATTGATCGTAGTCAATAAAAGAAAATCTGCCGGGCCCGATTGGCGCCGGCTTTTTGTTTGTGGGGAGGACTTTTTGTTGGAATGTGGAAAAAGGTTATTGCCCGAATGATTTCGATTCGCTAGAATGACTAAAAAATTACGTCAAGTGACTATTAATTTCCGTCGTTTTGGAGGCCGAGATGCTTGAAGCTTTATTCGGGACTGTTAACCGAGAGAAGGTTCTTGTTTACCTTCTGGCAAAGGAAGAAGCCTATCCTCGAGAAGTGGCAAAATTTTTTACCACTGACCTGAGATCAATCCAGAATCAGTTCGAAAAGCTGGAAGCCGGCGGTGTCGTCTTCAGCCGTCTGGTTGGGAAAACCCGTCTTTATGCATTTAATCCGCGCTATCCTTTTCTCGAAGAATTGAAAAAGTTGTTGGAAAAGGCGCTTGCTTTTTATCCTGAAGAGGTAAGGCTGCAATTGATGATGGGAAGAAGGCGGCCGCGAAGGAAGGGAAAACCCCTTTGAAAAAAATTGGCACCATGAATATGGGAGAGTTGGCGGCGTTTGTCTGCTCGCACCTCAAACAGAATGGGATTGACGTCGTTCTTTCCGGAGATGCGGTTGTGGGGATTTTCACCGAAGGAAAATACGTGTCCTACGATTTGGACTTTATCGAAAACCTTGCCTCCGCCCGGCGGAAACTCAAAAAGGTACTTGGTAAAATTGGTTTTAACGAGGCGGGCAGGTATTTCAAGCACCCCGACACAAAATTTTTTCTTGAATTTCCGGGTGGCCCATTGGCTGTTGGTAATGAACCGCCGTTTGAAATAACCGTTATACGTTTTGAGACGGGGGAGTTGAGAATGTTGTCTGCAACCGATTGTATTAAAGACCGGCTGGCAGCTTTTTTCCACTGGAACGATCGGGAATGTCTGGAACAGGCCCTGCTTGTCGGTAAAGTCAGGGATGTTGACCTGGCTGAAATCGAAAGATGGTCTTTGAAGGAGGGGGAAGAAGATAAATTCAAGCATTTTAAAGAACTTTTTTCGGCAAATAGATGATAAATATATCGACCTTGTTCAGGCCGGTTTTTTGTTTTTGGGGCAGGGGTTTTAGGCTTTTGCTTGATAGTTGGGGTCAACAGGCGTATTTTGTGAAAGATTTAATATTGTTTTAACCCGGTTCTGCAGGGGATGAAAAGATGATGCAAATCCGAACCGCTTGAACTGGAATTGACCAGATAGCGGTTTTTTTGTGAAATAAGGGTATCTGAAGAAAATTCTTGATTTTTTAGCCCCCCAGGCCTGAACCCGATCACCACTTGTTTTCAGAAAGAGTCAAACGGAGATTTGACCCCTTTTTCTTTTTAAAGCGCTGATTTTAGCCTCAAAATCGAATAAAAACAGCACAAGGGGGCAGCTTGAAAATTTGCATGATGAAGAAAGTATGGGGCGGGCGAATACATAGGTGTGAGGTCTACACATTTGACAAACCAAGGAAAAGGAGAAGCACATGAAACTGTTTCGCCGAATGCTAACTGACCTGCAGGACAGGCATAATCTGGACATATATATCACCCTTGTTTTGGCCTTCACGGTCACAGCCCTCGCAATATTTCAGGTGACCGATCCCAGTGTTATATCCGCCGCGATACTCGCGACCCTGGCTTTCGTTTCTGTGAATCTTTTAAAAAACCGGCGGGAAACCGAAGAGGTGGCGAAGACCCTGCACAAGATGAGGGATATGCAGTGGCAGATGGACGCTATCGTCTCCAGTATGGGCATTACCTTTACCTTCGTTTCGGTTGGCGAAGGTCGTTTTACCGATGGTTCCAGAATGATAAGGGAACTCGCCATGAAGGCCTCAAAAGAGGTGCTTGTGCTCGACTACAATCCTCTGGCGGAAAAGGAAAGCAAGGTGCGATACCGCAAGAATGAGAAGATGAGCCAGTTCAGGAAACAGTATTATGATTCGCTGATAGAAAAGGTGAAAAACAGCAAAGCGGGAGAGTTCAAATATCGGCGACTGGTGCAGATACCTAAAGGCAGGCATATATGTGAACTGGTTGAGGACGATGAAATATTCCGGGAGCACTGCGAGGCTCTCATTAATTTGGGGGAGAAACAGCCCGAAATTGCCAGTCTCAAGGTAAGTGCACCTTTCCAGGAAAGGACTCTCCTTATCATCGACAAGCGGCACCTCATTCTTGAATGGATAATACTCGACCCGGAAGATCGCCACTATTCGGGGGGCGGTTACCTGCTTTTCGACGACCCGACCGGCAATCTCATTTCCAACTTCCTGCTCATCTTTGAGCGGGCGGACGCGGACTCCAATCTTGTGAAGCTAAGCGATTTGAACCCGGGCGGAAAGAAAGATTAACTTCCCGCGTTTGATGGACACCGGGAAAAGACGTTTCTGGGAAAAAAAAGGGGGTCAAATCTCCGTTTGACTCATGACGTAGGTTTCCGGTAGAGAAACTGGAGTTAAAGGACGGGGTCCGGCCTGAAAGCTTGAAAGTTGTATATAACTAGCTAAAATACCAATAAATTTGACCGCGTCAGGTTTGAAAAAATGTAGTATCAACTTATCCTTTGAGTAGAAAAGGGGGGGGGCATGACTTTCGAAGAAATTGAAAATGCGTTTTTTTATGTCAGCGGCGCATCGCCGGGTGAGAACTCTGCGGTTGTTCACAGGGTTACGGGCGAAACCTTCTATTACTCCTTCATGACCGATGAGGGCAACCTGCCGGATGATGTCGAAGAAAATGACGACTATCTCGATATCCCCCACAAAAACGATCTCGATCTTGGCAAACCTCTGGTGATGGAGTTTGTCCGGCAGCAGTGCCCGGAAGAGCTCGGCCGGATTTATTCCACCTTTTCCCGCAGCGGTGCCTACCGTCGCTACAAGGAGTTTCTGGAGGCAAAAGGTTTGTTGGAGACTTGGTATGATTTTGAAAGCCGGCGGACTCGTGAGGCCCTTTTGGCATGGTGCTCAGAAAATGCCCTGGTTGTCGAGGAAAAGGAACATCAATAACGGAGAACATCCGGGCATCCTTTCAGACTGTTTCTGAGGTCGGTCCAAGCTAATCTTTTGAAAGAAAAATCTTTTGAAAGAAAAATAGGGACAGCGCCCATTTTTAGGTTAGATTGAAAAATAGGCGCTGTCCCCTCTTTTCTAGCCTCAAAATCCAATAAAAACAGAAAATGCGGGTCAGTCCTGAAAGATTGCATTCCCTTAAAAAAGCAGAAAGCGCCTGAAAAGCCTCTTAAAATCACTGGCTTTAAAGGCGCTGCCGGGGAAGATCCCAATGCTTTCTTGATGTTAATGGGGCTTACTTGACCTTGTCTACGTCGACCCCAAAGGTAATGGCGCCGATGACGGTATCCCCATCCTTGACCGGTACCGATACCTGACAGAGATAGGTTTGAGCACTCTTGTCGAATTCAACATCATCGACAAATACGGCTCCCTGACCGTTGTTGAAGGATTTTTTGAACTTGGCCTCGTCGCCCTGCCAGTAGTCGGACGTCTTGTTGCTCATGGCTACGTTGGCACCCTGGTTGTCCATGAGGAACAACTCCACCAGATAGGGTTCGCTGTCGCGAAGTTCAGCCAGGCGTTTCCCTGCGGGCGAATCCATCATAGCCTTCATGTAGTCAGCCACGCCGGCGTCACCTTTCCATTTGGCGTCCATGGCTTCGATGTCGGCCATGGATTTGCCCTTGGCGTTTTCGGCTTTGACGGCGTCGACGAGGACGGGATCGGTTCCAAAAGCAGCAAGTTTTGTGTTGGCGAGATCAACGACGGCCTGGGGGGCTTTCTCCGCCAGGGCGGCGGTGGTCAGGGCGGCCAGGAAAAATAAGGTGAGGCCTGCGGTGTAAACAGTACGAATAGATTTTATAAACATAATTTCGCTCCTTTCGAGAGTGAGGATTTTGGGCTATTTTTAGCCCTGGTTAAGCTTGCCTGTTTTTCCCAATGAAATCCTGGAAGCCGGTCTGTTTTCCCGGTTTGGCTTGGCTTACCTTCTTAAAATGGTTTCCAGGAGCCTTCCGGTTACAAAAAAAAGAGGGTTGTTCACTAAATTTTGGCACCTAACAAAATAAAAAGACTGAACATCAATGGGTTACAGACGTGAGCAGAACAATTTTTTTTAGAGGATGGGTAACGGAAATTTGTTTTGGCGAAAAAAATTAAAGGATTTTTCGTCTGCGCCGAAAAGGTAAAGTAACGGATGGATGCTGGGGAAAGGAATTGACTCCCCCTCAGTGAAAGTTGGAGTCATAGTAATTGGTCAGGAGGATTACGATGCCTGCCTTAAATACCGCAGAAGTACTATATCCATTTAAAAATTCTTTCATTGCCAAGGTGATTCTTCCCCTCGTGAATAAGGAGAGGCTGGAGCTGGAATGCCAACTTCAAAGTACCGATCCTTCCCATTTCGCGGCCACTTTTCTCCCCGGCCAGCTTCCTTTAGACAACCTCAGTCTGGATCGAAACTGCAAAATTTTCTTTCAGAAGGATGGTCACTACCACATTCTCAATACCCGCATAGCCCGTGTACTATCCTCCGAAAAACTGCTTTTGCTTTTCAAACGAGCCAAGGTTAGCCCTTTTGTACGGGAATACTTCCGGGTCGATGCCTTGGGCAAGGTCTGCTACCAGAAGCTTGCGGATCAGATTGGCGAAAACTTTGACTACCAGGGGTTGATCAATATCAGTGGTATGGGTATGCGGTTCCCCATTCGAAGGCCATTCAGTTTGGGGGAGAAATTCCGCATCGGTCTCGCTTTCGACAACCCTCACCCGGTCAAGGTCGAGTGTATCGGGGAGGTGGTAAGGGCCATTAATTTCGGCAAAAAACCCTACGTATCTCTCAAGTTCGTGGAGATCGAACCCAAGGATCGGGAAAAGCTCGTCGCCTTCTGCATGGCCGTTCAGAGAGAAGACCTGAGAACCAAAGTCCAGGTGGTTAATTATCTTTGATGCGGTTCCCCAAAAGGGGGCCGGGTCAGGCTGAAAGGTTGCAGGTTCGCGGGGAAAGCGGATTACATCTCAAATTTATAGCCGACACTGTAGATGGAGTGGATGATTTCACTCTTGCAGGAAGTGTCGGCTATTTTTTTGCGCAGTTTTTTGATATGGCTGTCGATAGTGCGGTCGCTGACCACCCGCTGATCGGGATAGATTCTGTCCATGAGCTGGCCACGTGAATAGATGCGCCCCGGACTGGAGGCGAGAATATTGAGAAGTTTGAATTCCACGGCCGTGAGGTCGAGTTTTTCACCGTTCAGTTTCGCCACATAGCAGTCCGGATCGAGCACCAGGCCGGCCGTGTCGGCCGTGGCGACGCTGCGCCGCAGTACGGCTTTGACCCGGGCCACGACCTCGCGGGGACTGAAAGGCTTGCAGATGTAGTCGTCGGCCCCCAGCTCGAGTCCGAGGAGACGGTCGATCTCTTCCACCCTGGCCGTGACCATGATCACCGGGACGTTGGAAAAGGAGCGGATTTCCTTACAGATGTCGATGCCGCTTTTCCCCGGAAGCATGAGATCGAGGAGGATGAGGTCGGAGCCGTTGTCACGAAACCAGGAGATGACTTCCCGGCCGTCGTTCAGTATCTGCGCCTCATGGCCGGCGGCTATGAGGTAATCTCCAAGCAGCCGCGCAAGGCGGTCTTCATCTTCCACAATCAGTATCCGGCTCATGACTCCGACGCTTTCAAAGGGAGTTTGACGGCTATCCAGAGCCCTCCGAGAGGGGAGGACTTCGCTTCCACGCTTCCTTGGTGGGCCTCCACGATATTTCTGCAGATCGATAGTCCCAGACCGGCCCCCCCGTGGGCTCGGCTGCGGGAGCTTTCCACCCGGAACAGGCGGTCGAATAGCCTGGGCAGGTCTTTCTCCGCAACCTCCGGCGCCGAGTCGAGGAAATCGATGGAAATAATGTCCCGGTCCCTGTCGACCCTGACTTCCAGGCAGCCTCCCGGATCGGTGTAATTGAAACTGTTTTCCAGAATATTAACGTAAAGCTGGCTCAAACGCTGGGGATCGGCCCATAAATCTTCAACGGGATGAAGAGGAAAGCGGGTCTTGATGCGGATATTTTTATCTTCAAAGCGGGGGTGGAAGCTTTCGAGCGCCTGTTCCAGAACCTGGACGGGGTCAACTTCGGTCTTTTGGTAACTCAGTGCCCCGATGTCGGACATGGAAAGTTCGTAGAGGTCATTGACTAGCCCGGTCAAACGAAGCACCTCGGAATGCAAAACTGCCATGTTTTCGGAATTTGACTCACGGATGCCATCCTGAATTGCTTCGATTTCCCCTCGAAGCACTGCCAGGGGTGTCCGCAATTCGTGAGAGATATCCGCAACCCATTGCCTGCGCGCTTTTTCATTTTCATCAAGGGTTTCAGCCAGGGTGTTGAAATCGCGGGCCAGCTGCCCCAGTTCATCCTGACCGGAGACATCGGTCCGGGTCTGGTAATTCCCGGAGCTTAACTCGCGGGTGGCCCGCACCAGGGCACGGATCGGCCTGACCAGTTGATTGGCGATGGGGAGGGACAGACAGGCGGCAATCAGGAACATGGCCAGGGCGGTAAGGCCCATGGCCATGTTCCGCTCTTTAACAAACCGGAGCTGGTGAGGCATTGGCGGTGCCTTTGGCGGTATCAGGCTCAGATAGCCGATTGTTTTTTGCTGATGAACGAGCGCATGGAGAGGTAAATTCCCGCTCGTATCCCGATTCCCGCAAATCCGGTTTTTTTGCGAGTCCAGGAGCTTGACGCGGGATTCGAACCGGCCGACCCCCGGCGGGGGCGGAAAGGGCCCGGGCGGAAATGCCCCCTTTCCGATTTCCGGCGGCATTTCAGGCGGTGCTCTTCTGAAAGGCTCCCTCTGCACGTCCGAAAAATCATGTTCTTCCCTTATCTCCGAATGGGATACGGTCAAAATCCTTTTCCATTCCAGAGGGTTCAGGCGCAGGAAATCCCAACTCCCATTTTCAGCATAGGCTTCTTCCAGGTCGGTTTTCAACTGAACGAGGTGTTGTTTTTCGAGGGTGTTGACATAATTGAGAAAGCCCCGATGAAAACTCCACTTCATGATCAGGAACATGCACACAACGACTGCGCCGGTGGCCAGCAGCATGGCCAGAAAGAGTTTGTATTTAATGCTGGTTTTCATCTTTGCCCCGTTTTTCAACACTGGTTTCGATTTTTTTCTAACATGAACCGGAGGACGTAAACCATAGAAAATCGGACCTTCAACGTTTTTTCCTTATTTCTTCCATATTGTCTCCACAATATTGTTCTATTTTTCAATCACAAGGTTGGTTGCCGGGGGCTTACCAACAAGAGCTTCCTTGAACCTTTAATCAGGTTTGGAAACGAGTGCCTGCATAAAAAGCAAGAAGGCTATTTAACTATGGAATATTTCGAACTTGTTCTTGTGTCAATTTTGATAGGGGTGATTTTAGGGTCATGGGTCTGGTTTTTTTTGAGTGGGTTTAAAAAAAGGAATTAAAGCTCTAAAGACTATTTGAGGCTTTCAGAATATGGGAAGAGCTGTTTAGAGGTTTACAAAGTACAGGTGACGGAGTGTCACTTCCATTCCAGGTATTTCGAAAGGAGACAAGAAATGAAAACGATTGGTAATGCGGTGAAAAAATTCGGTTTGATGTTTATCCTCCTGGCTTTAACCCAGGTGACTGCCTGTGCCGGCAAGGAAGCTCCACGAGGCCATGGACCCGGTCATCATGGTCCGCCGCCGGAAGCTATCGAGGCCTGCAAGGGTCACGCGGAAGGGGATAAGGTGACCTTTATTACCCCGCGCGGTGACGAGGTGACGGGGATTTGCAGGAAAATGCCCGAAAAACTGATTGCGGTCCCCGAAGGAACGCCTTTTGGGAAACCTGGAAAGGATTGCCCGCCTGACAAGGAGTTATAACCTGAAATCACAAGAGACGCTCCCGGGAGACGGAGTGAACTCGTATTCATAAGTCTCCTGGGAGATTCTCTTTATTGTATAGCGGACATAATGGGTTGAGATGCCATGCCACAAAACAAATTTGTTAAAGTAACTCTGATCAGCCGGGAAGATGGCCTGTTGTTAAAGCTGAAAAAATTTTTCCAGGACAAGGGCTATTGCCTGGAGCTTGCTCAGACCTGGAAGGATGCCCTGGAAACATTTTATGAGGAAGAATCGAATCTGATTATTTATGATCTCGGCACCAGCGATTATGAAAAAGTCGCGGAGATCTGTCAGATCCGTTTGAGGTTTCAGGGACCGTTGATCATCTTGATGAGCGAGGATAATCCTGATTTCAATCTATTGGCTCTTGAATTGGGCGCTGACGATTGTCTCTGCAGATCGGCACCTGGTCAATTGATAACGGCAAAAGTCATGAGCCTGCTGCGCCGGGAACAGCTTTCCCGGCCGGGGAAAGGGAGCAGGGTCGTGCTTGGAAAACTGGTTGTGGATACGGGATATCGGGAGGTCAGGCTCGCAGGAAAACCGGTCGAGTTAACGACTATTGAGTACGATCTCCTCTGCTTTCTGGTCTGCAACATGGGATCGGTTGTTAGCCGGGATGATATTCATCAGGCTTTGTACCATGCGGAATACGATGGCTTGAACCGGTCCATCGATTTATACATTTCACGATTGCGGAAAAAACTTGGAGACGACCCGGTAGCGCCGAGATTTTTGAAAACCGTGCGGGGCGCCGGTTATCTTCTGGTGGACGGGATGCACTGAGATTATTTGCGGCTCGATGTTGTGTTACATTCTGTTACAAAATTCAGACAAAACTTCCATAAAGAAGGTGGGGAAATCGGCCGAAAAAGGGGAACAGAGAGGTGCGAGCGCCGGCGAAGTCTGCCGGAGCAATTTTTCACTCAGGAGTCCGGTGACCGGCTCCTGGCAAACATATGGAGGTAAACGTAATGATAAGTGGCATCAGCAGTATGAGCAACTCATACGCCATGATGAGCGCCAATGCCATGCAGCGTTCCGATCCATTCAAGAAAGTGGACGGCGATGGTGATGGCGTGGTGAGCCAGGGCGAGCTCGAAACATTTGCGGCGGATATCAATGAAAAGACCGGCGTGAGTCTTGATGTTGAAGAGGCTTTGGCGGCCTACGACGCGGATGGTGATGGCGGATTGAACAACGAAGAGATGAAATCTCTGGTGGAGGAAAGCGGTTTTGCTCCTCCCCCGCCTCCACCACCGCCGGGAAATATGGAAATCGGCCTCATGACGAGTGATGAAGCATCGTCGACCGATGAGAAACTTGTCCAGGCCATGCAACGGTCCGATCCGTTTCAGGCGTTGGACAGCGATGGCGACGGAGTGGCGAGTCAGAGCGAACTTGAAACACTTGCAGCATTGGTTGAAGAACGGACCGGACAGGTTTTGGATGTGGAAGAGGCTCTTTCCACCTACGATGCGGATGGTGATGGCGGATTGAATGAAGAAGAGATGAAGACCTTTGTTAAAGAAAGCGGCTTTGGGCCGCCACCTCCACCCCCTGGGGGTCCGGCCGGTCTGACCGAGGATGATGAGGAAGACTCGATCTATCAGGCCTTGGTCAAGGAGGCTATTTCCGCCTATTTCCAAAATTCAGGGGAAAGCGAGTTGAATGATCTGTTCAGCCTGACGAGTGGCGAATCATCGGTTGGAACTGATTATTCCGTGAGTGTGACAACGTGAGGTTGAATATTTTCCGCTAGCGCTTTACCGGAGCTTTGTATCTTTCTAAGAGCTTGTCGGACTTGGGGGATCGTAACGAGAAAAGGGAAAATCGAGGACAGCTTGTCGCAAATTTGAGGGCGAATAGCGGGACTATTTGGTGAAAATTTGAGGGAATATGGTCCGATTTGCCGATTTCACAGTCGATTCATTCCTAAGTCCGACAGGCTCCCAGCAGTTTCTCAACCTGGCCACGTTTTACCCTGGCCGGTCATTTTTTCCGGAAACTTCTGATAAAAACAAAAACCAAAGGCTGCTTGTTTGGCAGCCTTTGGTTTTTTTACAGGTTACAGCTAACGCGGGACCAGCTCCACGCGTCGGTTTTTGGCTCGACCCTCTTCCGTGGAGTTGGTGGCCACCGGGGCAAGATTTGCGACGCCGTTGGGGGTCAGGCGGCCGGCAGCGATAGCGTATTCGACGCTGAGGATGGCCTTCACCGCCTCGGCCCGCCGCCGGGAGAGATCGAGGTTGTGGTCGAAGCCGCCGACGTTGTCCGTATGCCCGACAACGTGAAGGGCGAGCTTCGGCTCCTGTTTCAAAAGTGTGGCAATCTCTGCAAGGGCGGGTTTTGATTCAGCTTTGATTTCCGCACGATCGGTGTCGAAGAAAATTCCGTAGAGAGCGACACGGCCTTCAAGGGTAATAGCTTTCGCCATCTCGTCGGCTTTGACGACCACCATGTTCTGCTTCATGGGGCGCACTTCGATAATATCCACCGCGGCGTAGGCCCCTTTTCTGGCTTTGTAGGTGGCGTCGTCCCGAGCCCACTCGATAGCGGTCAAGTAGACGTATACATCCCCCTCGGGGCGCTCCTTCACAGCGCTGAGGACCCGGATCCCCTGTTGATCGGCAGCGAGAAAGACATAATTCTTGCGGTTGGTTTTGATTTTCAATGCCCCGAAAGAATTGAGAAAGCCGGACCAGCTTGCGGCGGCTGGGTCCTTGGATGAGTCGTAGAGGATGCGGAAGCCGTCGGCCGATAATTCGTTGCGGTAGTTCCGCGCCAGCTCCAGGGAGCCTGCGTCCCCCGCTGCCTCGTACCAGATGCGGGTGACAGCGCCTTCGAGCTTCAGGGGCGGCTCGGCGAATTCACGCCGCTTGGTATCGAGGTTGTAGCGTTTGAAGGTGGCGGTTTGCAGCTCAAACTCGTCAAACCGTTTGACATCATAGCCGACGATTTCCGAACCGCCGAAGCGTTTAAGCAGAGGATGATCCTTGCTCCCCGGAAGGTCGCCTGCCCAGCAGCCTGCCGATGCCAACAGGAACACTGCCGTAACGGCGGCCAGGGGAAAAAGTCTTTTGCCCTTAAAACGATCACTCAACAATCTTGTCCCGTATTTCATCCTGATGCCTCTTAGATTAGCGCTCATGGCGGATTTTAATGGATCGTTCATTTCAACCGACCGAGGATGGTTTCCGCAACCTTAAGGGAGAGGGCCAGATCCTGTTCAGCGCGGGCTTTGTTGAGGGCTTCCATGTTCTTGAAGGAGCCTTCCAGGGGAGAGCTGACGGAGATTATGATCAGGGTTTCGCCCTGTAGTAGCCAGAGATCGCTGCCGTTCCAGAAGGCATCGTCGCCGAGGCTCGGGATTTTCTGAAAGTTTTTGGCGGCATTCGCGCTGTTCTTGCGTGGCGGTTTTCTGTCGTTCCATGACATCGACGGCGGAATCGTTGATTCCTTCCTCCTTGATTGCGTCACTCTTCGATATTCTCAGCTTGAGGCTGTAATTATCCCCATTCTTTTTGAACGAATAGCGACAGCTATCTCCCGCTGGGAACATGGTTTTCCGGGAAACGCCTTCAGCGACGGTCTCTTTGAAGAGGCCTTCAACATCAGCTTTGGTGTATAATGCCCGCATGCTCCGGGTGCTGCCTCGGCCTGGGTTATAGCTTGCGGCAAGAAGCAGGACAAAAGTAAAAGCTATGGCCGTGCAAGTTAAAATAAAATGTTTTTTCATACGCTTCCTCATATTTTCTGCAGGCCTGCGGATGGTCCTGCGGGGGGCTGAATGACATGAGAGCCGGCACCTGTTGCCCGGCTCAAAACAATATTTCTATTCGAATATCGCTTCCGCTTCGGGTGAGGGTTTGCCTGCCACGCCGTTAGCGGCGCGATAGATGAGACGGTATAGCGCCTTGGACTGTTGCGGCGGGTTGAGGTCCACGGCGTCCGTTGCGTTACGGATGCCACCGGTAAGGGGGCGCCACCCTTTTTCAGCTTCAAAGCGCTGGACTATGACCTCCAGTCCTTTTCGCGGCAGCTTGAAGGAGATCCGTACATGGCGCAGGGCTCTTTCTCCACCTTGAGAGAAGGCTTCCCGGGAATCGGGATGGGTGCGTTCAGCACCGTTACCTGGCGGGCCCAGCTTGGGTCGCTGCGGTTGCCGCTCCTGTCTACCGCAACCAGGCGATACCAGTATTTCTGCCCGACCATAACAAAGGTATCCTCAAAGCGGTTTTTTTCCCGCCGGGATCGGATCGCCGATAACCAGCCCCGGGTCATCTTCCGTAACCGAGCGAACCACAAGAAAAGAATGCACATCTTTCTCCGGCGGGGAGGCCTTGAGGGTGAGAAGGACCCTGCCGTTACTGCCGTTTATGTCAGTGATACGTGGGGGATTGGGAGAAAGGGTGTCCAGGAGTACGGCTTTCACCTCCCGGCTCGGTTTGCTCTCCTGGTTGTCCAAAGCGACGGCCGTAACCCGGTAGCGGAATTCTCCCTGGGTGTGGAGCCCCACATGATCGTCAAAAAGCGACTCGGGAACAACTGTATGCGTGAGGATGGTCCAACGCTTGCCATCCTTAGCGTAGCGTTCGACCTGATAGCCGGCGATGGGAAACTCGACTGCATCCCAGCTGAGACGGACACGGGTTCGTCCCACTTTGGCATGCAGGTTCTGGGGCTTGGGCGGTGCCTGGCGATTTTTGGGTGTGGCCACGGCAACCAGCGACGGCTGACCAAGGTTCCCACGGGGATCCATGGCGCGGACACGGTAAAAATAACTGGTGCCGCCGACCAGCTGCCGGTCTTTCCAGCGGGTATGTTCAGCGTCGAGACCGTCGGGGGTCAGAGGCGTATAAGGACCCTTGTACAGCAGGGCGCGTTCGATGACGTAACCGCTGGTAAAAGGGCTCTGGTTCGGTTGCCAGGAGAGGTCAACCTCGTTTTCCCCCGCTGTGGCTGTGAATAGTGCCGGGGGTGACAGGGCGGAAAGGTCAGGAATGAACAGGGTCTTGGCCTGGGGGCGACTGCGGCGTCCGAACAGGTCGAGGCTGAAGGTGCGGTAGGTGGCCTCGGACTCCTTGGGCGGCGTGAGGTCAAGAAAGCGCGCATTCGGTTGTTGGGCTTTGCCATCGGTGATAAGGAGCGGCTGGTCGGTGAGTAGTACCTTGCCCCCAGTGGCATCCTCCCGTTCAACCACGAAGGCGAGAATGGGGACAAGCTTATTTTGTTTCGGATTGTTCCAGGTCAGTTCGACGCCCGCTTCTTTGGGCGTAGCGCTGAGAGATTGCGGTGTTTCGGGCAAGGGGGTGGCCTTGTTGGGATTGACCGTTGCGCTGGTCAGCACGGATTGTTTTTTCCTTTTGCTGTTGAGGGCTGTCAGACGGTAGCTGTGTTTGCCCCCTTTGAGGGCGGTATCCTGGTAACGCAGACCGATGGCGAGACCGAAATCGGGATCGAAAGCGGCGGAAAGCCCCATGACCGTGATCGCCAGTTCCCGTTCTCCTTTGGGGATGGCCCCGGATTTCAGCTCCGATCTGAATTGGTCTATTGCGGTCCGGTCTTTTTGGGAAAGTCGGGACATGGCATCCTGATCGAAGCCTGAGTCTATTTTTTTCGCCAGCACCTGGCTTTTTCCGTTGGTGACTCTTTCGAGTTGCCAGCCGCCGGTAGGCCAGGAAAGATTCTTTGGAATCCAGAACAGGGAAACCGTTCCCTGTCCGTCGGATACCGCCCACAGGGCACCTTTGGGTTGATCAGCCCCGGCTGTTGAAAGGCCCGCCATAAGCAGGAAGAGGGAGAGTACGATCAGTTTTGTTGTTTTCACTGTTTCCTCCTACAGACTGAAGGTGCGGCAGATCTCCGGATTCCAGAACGGAATCGGAATTTCCACGCAGCCGCGGGCGGATGCACTGACGGGTAATGCGCTGACGTCGACACGGACGGAAATGCCCGCACTCACGCATTTTTTATAGCACACCTCGGCACGCACACCCCCTTCACCGTAACCGGAAATGTGGGGTTGAGGAGTTAAGGTCAACCCGGTCTTAATCTCGCCGGAAATATGGCCTATGTTCGCGCCCAGGTAGTAGTAGACCCCCCCGCCGAATCGCAGACCTTCATCATCCAGCATCATGTAGCCGTCCGAATCCGTGATCAGCATATGCATTCGGATTTTTGGTCCGGCCTCCTGGCCGGCATAGACGTGCCAAGTTTCGTTTCCGCCGAAGTGCATGGTGCAGGCATTCTCCGGGATATCGAAGTAGAGGGTGTTGTTCAGGAGACTCAGGTGTCCGCTGAGCGCGCCGTCGAGCCCATTGGCCGCATATTGCAAGTAGCCCTGAAAGTTGCCGTTGCCGGCGTGCTGGGCGTCGAGCAGCCATGCACGGAAGTCCATGCGCGCTCCGTCCCCCGGTTTGATCGTGAGGTCGCCATCCATGGTGAGGATGAAGCCGTCGGTGGTGCCGACCTGCATACCGGCCATAAAGAGGAAGGAGTCATCCGTAACCGGTTCCACGACGGTAATCGGATAGGCGCTCTTGAAAGCATCGAGGGGGAAGTTGTGTCCAAGCCCGCCGCGGATTTTGTAGAGCTTGAGGTAAGGTGGCACAAAAGGCATGCCGGAGGGACCCAGGTCGAGAGTGGCCCGCATCAGCCAGTAGTCGTGGCCGTCCAGATAGCCGAGGCGGAACTCGGCCGCGATCGGTGGTCCGTCGAACATCGCCATGTCCAGGGATCCGGAGAAGCTGTCCTTGGCGCCCGAGGCCGCGTGGGCTTCCGTAGCTCCGAAGGGCCATGAGGACTTCCGGGATTCAGCTGCGGCGGTGTTGGATGAGAGCCCGTCGCCGGTGTATTCGATGTGAATCTTGGCATTAACCCGGGGTTGGCCCGCCGGGAAAGCGACTTCGAGGTCGAAGGGGTTGACCCGTGGTCCCTCGGCTGTGTATTTGTTTCCATTCCGTGTGATTGCATATTTTACCGGCACATCGACGGATGAGAGTACCTCGGAGATGGAGAAGGTAGTGGCAAAGTCGAAGCTGAAGACGCCGGGCCCGCTACTGTGCAAATCAATGCGGACCGAAACCAGGTCTATCGGAGTAGCTCCCAAGGTCGACTTACCTCCCAGCGGGATATCAATACTGTTGGCGTTTTCCAGGAAGGGCCTGCCATCCATGGAATAGATAATTCCGGGAACGACGACGTTGTCGGCAAACACAACTTTTTCAGCCTCGAACCGGAAGGTCGTGCTTTCACTCCAGGCCCCCCAGCCGGTTTGTGGGAAGTTGCCGAACAGGAGATTCCGCACAATCATAGTGATGCCCCGGTATTCTTTGACAACTTCGCTCTGGTTGATGGCCGAGAAATCAAAATAGGCTTCCTGGCCGGGCACCCCGTGGATGAGTTGGGCATCCCCCTTGAGGTGGGTATCCAACCAGGGGATATCAACGTCCATGTCGCGGTAGAGCGCCAAACTGCTTTTGCCGGTGTCGACGGAGATGGAATCAAAGCTGATAGTGCCCTCTTTGTATTGGGTGGAAAAGGGTGCGCTGATTTCCGTTTTCCCCGCCAGCTTGGTTCCTTCCACTCCCCAGTTACTGACCCGCCCCTTGTTGGCCTCGGGCACCTGGAATTCGAAAAGATTGGGGATGACGAGGGCATCCTCGCCGAAGTGGAGTCCCGCCCATTCTTTGCCCGCGCCGTTGGGGTTGGCGGCAAGTCCATCCGTGGCGCTGAGATCGAGGACGATCTCCTTGGGTTTGATCGAGAAGCCGCTGTTGCCGATTTCCACTTCCATGTTGCCCGCTTCCTGGAAATACCAGTCGCCATCCTCGGATAAGGGGGCGGTGGCTGTCCATTCCGGTGGCTGGGTCGAACCCGACAGGTGCAGGTCGGTGTCCGCCGGTTTTGCACCGAGGGTCAGGTTCATCGGCGTTTGCCCGGCCCGGGCGGCGAGCTTTTGCAGTTGGATACGCATCCCGGCCTCGTTGACACTGTAATCGAGGGAGAGATTGATACTCCCCGCCGTCACGGTCAGGCCGTCGCCGGAAACGCTCCAGTTGCCAATGGGTATAGGAAGGATATAGCGTGCGGCCGTACCGCCTTGTCCGGTGTAGAGATGCAGGTCGAGAACCCCGTTCCCGCGGAGTTTTCCTCCGGATTTTTGGACATCGAGGTTGCGGATTTCAAAGTTGTCTCCGGTCGAGGTCGGGAAGACTAATTTGCAGGGTTGTTCGGGGGCGCTCGCCTTGACCCGGTAGTCGAAAGTTTCGGACTTGACGTAATAGGGCTTTTCTTTCTTCCTTTCCAGGCCCGGGTATTTTTTGGCCTGGACTAAGCGGTTGAGGCTGGCCATAACAGGCCTGCCCGAAATGCCCTCTTTGGAAGGGGCAAGGACGCTTAACTTGACGCCGCTTTTCTGGAAGTCGTTGAGATGAAGGTTGTTGGCGGCCCCCGGAGGTGCAGCATGGGCCTCGGAAACCAGCCATGAGAAGAGATTTTGGGCAAAGCCTGAACCGCCGAAGGAATAGGTTGCGGCCGGAGAAGAGCCTATCAGGTTGAAAAGAGTCTCCTGGCTCATGTGGCTGACCTGTGGGAGGACCTCTGCTTCCACCACCAGGGAATAGGCTTTGTTGATCATCTCCTCGTTCATCTCCACCACCGGTGAAGTCAGAGGCGCCGTGGCATAGGATTCCGGGGTCGGGGTGTCCTGGGTGCTTTCGGTCAGGACCATGCCCCCCTCGGTGCGCCGCGGCGAGGCCAGGGCTTCCTCAAAAGACCCGATGACCATGCGGGTGCTCCCCTTGTAAAGGTTCCAGGTGATTTTAGCCCGGCCTTCACCGTAATAAACCAGCCCGGCGTTGCCCTGAAGGACGTCGCAGGCGCTGACTTCCGCATCAAAGAGGCCGCTCAGAATCGCTTGAGTCGCAGCGCTCATGCCTGGAGTTGCCTGAACCATTTCGGAAGAGGCCGTGGAGGGCTGGCTTATGGCCAGGTTTGAAGTTAGTCCTGAAATGCTGTCCGATGGGGAGGAATTTTTAGAAGAATTAGAGGATTTTCTCGGAATGGTTTTCTTATTATTCCGCACGGGGATGGTGCCACCGTTCAACAAGGGGAGCTGGGTGGCGTTGACCGATCCTGAGCCGTTATGGCCGGTGATGGCGATGGATTCCAGGTTCAGCGGACCCTGCGCAACCAGGTCCTCACGAACGGCGATTTTCTTGGTTTCGCAGTAGATCAGGTGAGCACGGCCCGCCATGGCATAAAGAGAATTTTCGTCAAAATGGAAGTCCTGGCTGCTCGGGCCGGAAAACTGAAAATCGGGACCGGCGGCATTTTGAATTCCCTTGAGAACCTTGAAATAGGGATTGTAGTTGCTTGCGGCTGGAATAACTGCTCCCGCCGAGGCTTGGGTGTTGCCGAAAACCTCGTCGTACACGGAGGCCAGAGCGTCGGGTGGCCCCTGCTGAATGTCCCCTTCGGGAAGAACGAAGATGCGTATCGTGTAGTTGCCGCTACGTTGGTAGCGATGATGGTATATTCTGCCGAGAGGCAACAGATCAAGGCCGGACGGTTGGCTTAAATCAATTTCCACAGGAGTTGCTCCGCTGCCGTCACCCCAGTCGACAAACACATTCGGCAGGTAGGGGGCGATATCCCCAGGGCCATGAACCAGGGCGCCGGGATGGATGGCGTAGGGAACGGTTTTGATATTGATTTTGCCGCTGAGTTCCCACTGGTCTTGCGGATAGTTGGCGGCGCGGCTCCCTTTATCGATGTTGGCAATCGTTATGGCCGAAACTGAGGTGTCACTTCCGGCGCAGGCAAGTCCGGTCGGTTTGTGGGGCGTGAGGAGAGACCAGCGGTCTGAAATCTCCACCTCGACGTCTTTGCTTTCAATGATTTTTTCGGTTTTGGCCAGACCGGTAGAACTGCTCCCCGGCTCCGAAACTGTTTTTACACTGGTATAGGTCCGAAATCCGGCGACCTCCCACCAGACGAATATATTGCTGAGACCGTGATGAATCACGTTTTCGTGGGTTTTCCGGTCTTTGGTGAGAAGGTCAAGGAGGTAGGCGGTATCCATTCGCAGGGAGGTGGGAAGGTGGTTGATCTCCTGGCCGAAAACTTTGATCTTGGCGGGGTTGATGCGTTTCTTATCGATAACATAACCATCTTCGCTCACCAGGCGAAATTCGTACCATTCCGCCAGTCCGGGATTTTTCTCACGCCATGAGAAAAGTGTCTGTTCGTTGAGAATTTCCGGGATCATTTCATTGGATTTAAGATAATCTTCGGGGCCTAGCAATTTGATACGGCCCTTGAGCGTAACATTCAGATCCGGCGTGACAAGCTTGGGGGTTGGTTTGCTTGAGGACCATTTGGGCGCAGCCACGACCCAGGCTTTTGCAGTGAATGGGGACCAGGGTTGGGAGGAATTGTCACGCAAGTTAAGGGGGCGCAATCCCATGGGTGCTGAGCCGGAGACCTTCACGGTCATGGTCAGTTTGGTGGCGGAAGTGACTTTAAGATTCTGGATCTCGATGCCATCGCCGAAATCCGCCTCAAGCCCATCCTTGAACCGACTCCCGAAAACGCTGATCTGGTAGGATTTTCCCTGCGCCCATTGATTGGGAATGATCGTCTGGATAGTGATCAGAGAAGCACTGGGCTTGGGGGTTATGCGCAAGGGTTTATCGTTCTTGTCGAGAGAAATCGGCAGGCCGGGACTTGCTATGGAAACCGTTTGGGCGGCTGACACCGTGATGGCGACCGAGGCGGGATGGCCCCCTTGAGCGTCGATCAGGACGACTTGGCGCGGGCCGGTCTTGGCCGTTGCCGCTACCGTCAGGTTGATTGTCAGCTCTTTCGTTTTGGCAACCGGTTTGGCGGCGGTGATGTCGGAGCCGAAATTGACGGCGGTAACGCCCTCAAGGTTGGAGCCGGTCAGGGTCAGGGTATAGGATTTCCCCTGGCTCAGGGCGTTGGGAGTTATTGACCTTACCAGGGGACTGGGATTGGCGGCGATCACGCTGATCCGGGCAGGGCTTGATCGCAGTCGGTCTTTATACTGCACCTGTACGACCCGCGAACCGGGTGTGGCGTCGGCGGCGACACTGACGGGAACCGTGGCCATGGACTGGGCTTCGTTGATAACGGTAGTCTTCCCCGTGGAGATGCCCGTCCCGAGTTTGATGAGCATGTTGTGATGGAGGTGGCGCCCGGAAAGCATCAGAGTGCCACTCTGTCCTTGAGTGAGAGCGGCGGGATTGACGCTCAGGACAGTGGGAAAGGTCGACTGCCCTGCCGGTTGGATTGTGGCTGCAGCTGACCCGCCGGGGCGGATGGTGATCGGCAGCGCCTCGTTCTTTTTTAGGTTCAACTGCCCGGGTGGTGCAGAGAAGGATAGTGTGGAGGAAACAAGGAACAGCAGAATCGTTGTCGTAAACAACAGGGGTTGTTTCATGATCACACCTCACTAAAAAAGGCTATGGAACACGGCAGTTTATGAACCGTTGGGGGTCGCTGGTATCAGCTCCTTCGCTGCGCCCGGGTTTTTCACAGGGGCTTTCGGAGGACCGGCCGGCGTGATGAAGTAGACCAATCGCGAAAGACTGGCGGCAATGCCAGTTCTGCCGTTGTATGCCTTAACCTGCCAGACGTAGGGGATGCCTGGCACGATACGGTTCAGGTCGAAGATGCTGATCGTGTAGGACGTCTTCTTGGTCAGGGCTGCGACCAGGGGCTTGTTGGCCGAGAAGTCGAGGCGTGAAACATCCTGTTGAGCGGCCGGCGTTTCCAGACCGTAGATCTGAAAATGATAAACGACTCCATCCCGTGCCGGCTGCCAGGAAAATTCGGGGAGCGCGTCCGGCGTCAGGCGGATATGATCCCGCTCAAGCGGTGTGATCAGTTTAAGTGAGCCCAGGGGCGGGCCGGGGGGTTCATCGCTGACATAATAAAAAATGATCGGTTCGTTGAATCCGGGCACTGGATCGAGGAGTTCGAACTCAACCCGGTGGAGGCCGGTAGCATAGGTTGGAAAACCCGGGGTGAGAGGACTGCTGAGGGTGACTTCGCGAACTCCCGCGGTCAGGTACCGGGTCACATGATTCAGAATCTGGCCATCCACCTTCCACTGTCCGCGCAGGGTACCGCCGCCGTTATAGGCGAGGGTGGCGGTGGCGGTCAGCCCGCGGGTATTCCTGGGAACGGTGATCCGTCCTCCGGACGAAGGGCGGGTGCTGTTGCCTGTCACGGGCCGGTTGAATTCCATGGTCATCTGCGTCAGAGAAAATTGCCCGGCACTGGAAGGGACTATCTGGAGCTGAACGTCGCAGAAAGAATCCCCATTAACAGAGGTAAATAACCGACGGTAAAGGATGCGGCTCTGGTTGAGTGCAAGGGCGGCCGTTATGACTTCGGCCGGGACGATGACGCTTTCCGTCGTGCTTCCTTGGTTGTTGACCAGAGAGATGGTCCGGGGGGAATTTACCAGGCCGAGGAGCGTTTCTCCCGCGGTCTCAAAACGGCCCTGACTCGAGGTGGCGGTAAAAGGGGTGGAATCGAGCTCGAAGGCGCGGTAGAAAATTTGAATCGAATTGCTCATGCCTTGAGATATGTTGATGCTGGGCGGCGTGGCTGTCACCGTAAGAGCGGAGGCGGTACCGGAAAAGGCCAGCAGAACCACAACAAATGCCGCCAGATGTTTAAGAATCAAAAGGGTGCGGTCCATGGAAAAAGTTCTTCTGTTCATAACAGACTCCCAAAGCTTTTTCGTTAAAGAAGCACCAGCGGAAACCCGCCGATACTTATTACCAGAAAGATGGAGTAATCCTCGTCCGAATCGTTGCCGACCCGGTCATCGATCCGGTTATACCTGCCGCGCAGGGAGATGGTTTTTCGCGCCTGCTTCAGAAACCAGGTCTCCGGGTGCCAGTTGTATTGGCAGATGCCATCGTAGGTGATGGTGTGGGATGAGTCGTCATCCGTGTCTGAATCGATGGCAGACACGGTCAGGTAGAAGTCCTGGGTCGTGCTGAAAAGGTAAGTCCCGGCCAGGCTCCCCTGCCAGGTTTCGGTGGTCGGCGCGCTGCTCCCCGAATCGGTCCGGCTCCATGAAAAGGACGGATTGAAAGAAAGGCTGTCGTTGGGCTGCAGGCCGAGGCTGAGAAGGGCCTGATGCGTCTGGCTGTCATTGTCGGCGATTGAATCATCTTCGAAACGGGTAAAGGTATAGCTGGGCATCAGGCTCCATTTTTCGCGGATGAGCGCGAATCCACCGCTCAGGGTCTGGCTGAGATTCTTGATCGAGTCGATGGTAGAGGGCTCATTGGAACTGTCCTGATAGGTCAGATTGGTGTTGAGAAAAATGGTCGGCCAGTCGGCCTTGTAAAGGTTATAGGTCAGATCGAAGCTGGTGTTGCGGATGACCGGAAAGAGAGAGTCTTTTTCCATGTTGTCCAGGGTGTGGAGGCAACTGGCCGTGAGACTCGATTCTTCGAAGGTTTTGGTGCCGTAGAGGGTATATTCCTCGCGGTTGTCGACCGCTGTGGTATCAATGATGCTGCGGAAGCCCTGGCCGAGGCGTTTATACCCCCCGCCGTAATCATAGCTTCCCGAGCGCCCGGAAAAACGGGCCAGCCAGGCGTTTCCATGTTCGTATCCGAGGTCATCGGCCGTGTTCCCATCAAAACGGCTTAAGCCGTATTCCGCGGCCAGGTTGAGCTTCTCTTCGAAGGGGGCGGCGGTAACCTCCAGGGTGTAAACTTGCCCCTTGCTGGGCGTAACCAGAGAACCGGTATTGAAATTGTCCGGATCATTATTTTGGCCGGTAACTGCGGTGCCTTTGGCCGTTACCTTTCCGGCCCCTTCCCAGCGCTGTTCCAGTGACCCGCCGAAGAGGCGCTGGTCGGGATCACCGATGTCCATAAAATCGTCAAAACCGGTCACCTGGTCACTGCGGAGAAGAAATGCCTGCGCCGTGGTTCCCTTGTAGTTAAGTTCGAGCAGGCCGCCGCGACGGGATATGGATTGGCTGATCAGTTCGGTTCCATCCACATTCAGGTCGCCAATGGCCAAACGCTGCTTCCGGTATATAATTTCCAGAAGAAAATTGTTGAGATTGAATTTATCCCCGGTTTCTTCATCACCTTCCTGCTCAGTATACCAGCCGTTGGCGTCGAGAGAGACTTTGAGGTTTCCTGTTTCCACAACGGAGGTCAGGGTTGCGTTGGACTGGACTTTCCATCCCGCCTCAGAGCTTTCATTTTTGCGGACCAGTCTGAGGTCTGTTTGTGCATCCACAATAATTTGTGCCGAGGCCTTGTCAAACATTTCTGAATGGGGGATGACAAAGCTCCATTCCCTGGCGGGGAGGATGGTGCCGCTGTTGTCCATGGCCTCCAGGGTAAGGGTGTGCTTGCCGTAATCCATATCTGCTTGCGGGGTGTAGGTTATTCCCTGCTCACCGACCACGACCAGCGGGGAGACATCCACGCCGTCCACCAGCAGTCGCAACGATGTCCATTGAGCCGAACCTTCGATATTGTTTAGCCGGATTGACAAAACCGGCCGGAGGTTCTTGGTCCGTGCGCCGTCCATGACGGGGAAAGCCAGTTCCCCGACCGCAGCACTGGTCAGGCCGACTTCAGCGCGTAAGGGATTTTTACGCGGGTCGAGTTCGGGAAAGGTGAAAATCCGGTCTCTGCCATCCTTGACGGCGAAAAAATAGTCGATTCCCGGGGGGAGCATTTGCCGCCCTTCAAGAATGACGGCAAACTCTATCTCAGAGGCTTTTTCCATGGTCAGGGTCTGGTAGTCGGAAGTGCCGATGGCGCGGAAATGAAAGATGGCTTCGGCAGGAGGGACAAACTCCTGCGTCCTGATGCGGAAAACAATATTCTGCCCGGCGGCAACAGGCCCCTGGGGGGAGGTCATGACGATGCGTTCTTCCGCAAAACCGTTTGCAGAGATGGTCGACAGGAAAATTGCGGCAAGAAACCATGATAAGAGTCCTAATTTCAAGTGTCGCATAGCCGGGAAACCTCCTGTTCCGATAGTCCGGGAAAGGTTCAACAGACCTGATGCTTTATGACTGAATGAAGGCCACAACAACTGCGGGAATGGTGTAAACCCCTGAGTTTTGTGATTGCCCGGTCTGCTCGCCAAAAAGCCCGATTAAATACGCATAACCTTCGCCATTATTCAACCACTTGTTCAGCCTGTGAGAGAAGGTCGAAAAAACGCAAAAAGCCATACGAAATCGATCTGTCCGTATGGCTGAATTTTCCCTTCAAAGCCTTTTCTAAAGGTCATTGGTGCTTTCTTTGTTACTGAAATATCGGGAATATCGTTAGGTATCATGCCTGATACAATAAGGCAAGAAAATATTAATATGTGATAATTAAGACAGTGATCTGTATACCTGAACAGGTTTAAAATTTCCTGCTGTTTGACTCTTTTGATTCGCAGAGGTATTTTAAGTGCGGGATAAGTTTTACAATTTCAGGCGCAGACCGCTTGAGTTCAGAACATCCCATTCGTCGAAACGCCCTGTGCAGCTTAACCGGCGGAGCGGCTTTTTCTTTTCAACCCTTTTAATTTCAGGGGTACAATTCCATCATGAAAATTGTCTCTTTCAACGTCAATGGCCTTCGCTCCCGACTTCATCAGCTTGGAGTTCTTGTGGAGAAGCACCGGCCTGATATCATCGGCCTGCAGGAAACCAAGGTGCAGAACCACGATTTTCCCGTTGCAGCCATCGAGGAACTCGGCTACCGGGTGGCCTTTCATGGCCAGAAGACCCATTACGGCGTGGCCCTTCTTTCCCGGGCGGAACCGCTGGAGGTGCGGCTTGGTCTGCCAGACGACGGCGACGAAGCGCAGAAGAGGTTTGTAAGTGGAATTTTTCAACTCCCGTCCGGGGAGACCCTGGAGGTGATCAATGGGTATTTTCCACAGGGGGAAAGCCGCGATCATCCGATAAAATTTCCGTCTAAAAGGAAATTTTATGCCGATCTGCGGCGCTACCTGGATGAGAAGAGCGACCCGGCGGGCGCCCTGGTGGTTATGGGGGATTTCAACATCGCTCCGGTCGATTTCGATATCGGTATCGGCGAGGACAATGCCAGACGCTGGCTGCGCACCGGCAAGACCAGCTTTCTCCCCGAAGAGCGGAAGTGGTTTGAAGGGTTGCGAGAGTGGGGCCTGTATGACAGCTATCGGGAATTGAATCCAGACATCAATGACCGTTTCAGCTGGTTCGATTACCGCAGCCGCGGTTTTGAGCACGAACCCAAACGGGGCCTGCGCATCGATCATATTCTCCTGACCCGGGGATTGCTGGAGAACTGCCGGGCGACCGGTATCGATTATGAGATCCGGGCCATGGAAAAGCCCTCGGATCATTGCCCGGTGTGGGTGGAGATTGAAGTGGAGTAGGGCTAAAAATACTCTTCAACAAGACTCTGCAATGTCTCAGGAAGGTCAAGCTCTCTCTTGTCAAGGGTTCGTACGATAGTGCCAGATTTGAAGACCAGAATCCGGTCGGCGATGCGGCGGGCCTGGCTCAAACTGTGGGAGACGGCAATGATCCGGTAGCGTTTTTTCAGCTGCCGGATAAGGTCTTCCATCTTTTGTGTGGCGCGGAAATCGAGGGATGAGGTCGGTTCGTCGAGGAGAAGGATTTCCGGCTCCAGGGCCAGTGTCCGCGCCAGACAGAGCCGCTGCTGCTGACCTCCGGAGAGGTTGGCGGCACTATCCCCGAGCCGGTCCTTGACTTCATCCCAGAGAAGGGTCTCTTCAAGCACCCGGTTTGTTATCTCCCAGGTATCGCTCTTGCGTATTTCCCGAACAAGGCGCAGCGGGAGGGCAATGTTCTTCTCTATGCTGACGGGTAAAACGTTGGGGTGCTGAAAAACCATGCCCACTTTTCGTCTCAACTCCGAAACAGAAAAATCTTTTCCATAAACATTCTGGTAGTTGCCGTTGAGGTAGAGCTGCACATCACCATTTGTCTCCATTCCGGGGTAGCACTCGTTGAGTCGGTTCAGTGCTCGTAGAAACGACGTCTTTCCCGACCCTGAAGGGCCGATGAGCACGGTGATCCCGTTTCCCGGGATTAAAGCGGAAACATCCTTGAGGATGTGAAGTCCGCGGAAGCTGACATTCAGGTCCTTGATTCCGGCAGCCATATCGGGATTCTTCAGTTTTGGTTCCATCGCCACTCCAGGGTTTTCTGCAGCAGGTATGCCGTCATGAACAGCAGTCCGGTAAGACAGAGGAGAACAAAAGCCGCTCCGTAGGCGAGGTTCAATTCTTCCGGGTTCCGGTATTCGGCCGCAAGGTAAAATATCTTGAAAGGGAGTGCTTCGAATTTTCCCGTCAAACTGTGCGGAAGGCCTGCATTGGCCACCACGCCGGTGAGCATGATAACAGCAGTGTCTTCAGCAGCCCTTCCCAGGGAAAGAACGATACCGCCCAGAATGCTCCGACTGGCAGCCGGCAACAGGATGTGAGTAATATTCTGCCAGGGCGTGAATCCAAGGGCCGGCCCGATCAACTTGACGGATTCAGGGATCCCCTCGAGGGCGGTCCGGGTTGTAAAGACCAGGTAGGGGAGCACCAGCAATGCGATGCAGACAGCGGCGAGAAGCAGGCAGGTGTTGGCCTGCGGCGCGAAAGTCCGGCGCAGCATCAGAATCATTGCGAAACCGAAGAGGCCCATGATGATGGAGGGGATGCCCGCCAGAAGCTCCACGCAAAACGAGAGGATGTTGCGCAGAGGGCCTTTTGCATACTGTGCCAGGTAAATGCCGCTCGCCACGCCCACCGGAATGGCGATCAGGGCCGAACCCAGTACCAGCAGCATGGTCCCGGCGATGGCAGGCCACAGGGCATCCCAGACGGGTTTGCTTCCGCTGATCGCCTGCCAGGGAGAGACATCGCCGAAAAACAGTTTTTTATCCAGAACCGGCAGGCCTTGGTTTGCTAAAAACGCCAGGAAGAAAAAAACCGCGGAAACGGTAACAAGTGTTGCCAGCCAGGACCAACCTCGGATAATGACGTTCATCCTCTTAATCATGGGCGCTTTTGCTTCCCGGCTGAGACGAACGGCTGATCCAGTGAAGAGCAAGATTTATGCTTGTGGTGATGGCGAAAAGGGTCAAACCGCAGGCGAAAAGGGAATGGAAGGTTGCGCTCTGGCTGTCCGTGGCGACAACCAGGGCGATGTGCGCCGTCAGAGTGCGGATGGAATCGAAAAGAGAGCCGGGAATCTGTGCGGCGTTACCGGCCACCATGAGTGCAATCAGGGTATCGCCGATGGCTCGCCCGAAGCCGAGAATTGCCGCGGCTGTCAGTCCGCGGGATGCCGCCGGCAGGGTTATCCAGATCAACTCCTGTGCCGGGTGAATGCCGAGGGCTGCCGATGTCACCCGGGTGGCGGAAGTGACTTGCCGCAACTGGCTGTTCATCAGCAGTACGATAGTGGGAAGAATCAACAGGGACAGGGTCAGGGCTGCCGCCAAAAGTGAGAACCCGCTGCTGAAAGTAAAACCGTTGCGCAAAAACGGAACGAGAAGAACGGCTGATACAAAGCCGTAAACAACGGTGGGAATACCGGTCATGAAATGGATCATGGCCAGAAGCGGGCGAGCCAGCTTCGGGGGACCGAGTCCGTGGGCGAACAGGCAGATACCGAGCCCGACCGGATAAGCCAGAACCAGCGCCAGAAGGGCAAGTGACACTGAACCGATGATCATGGGAAGGATGCCAAAGCTGCCGTAAAAAGGGCGCCAGGGGCCGAGCAGGATGTCCGTAAAATTTTCCTGGAAGAAGAGAGGAAAAGAAAAATAGACGAGGAACCCGAAAATGGCAAAAACGGCCAGAGCGGAAACAACAACGGCGGCCACGAGGGCCGCCTTGATTAAAGACTCCGATTGTGGACAGCCGGTTGAGGAGAGGTTGTTGTCGGAGGTGGTTCCGGATATCGATTTTTCATCCATGATGTGAGCCTTTTGCGGATGAAACCAGACTTCAGTTCAGGGGGATATAGCCATGCCCGGAGATGATTTTTCCCCCTTCGGGTCCTTTAACATAGTCGATAAAAGCCTGGACCAACGGCCCGGGTGTACCCCTGGTGTTCATGTACAGTTTGCGCAGTACGGGGTATGACCCGTTGACGGCGTTTTTTTGGGATGGGACGACGCCATCCAGCGCTGTAGGTTTTATGGTCGCGTCAATGTGCCCGATGCTCATGTAGCCGATCGCCTGGGGGTCTCTGGAGACGGCAACTTTCATGGCGCCGTTGGATGGAACAATATTGGCGTTTTCCGCGATCTCTCCTTTTTTCATGCATTTTTTCCAGAAAACCTCGCGGGTGCCGCTGGCTTCATCCCGGCTGTAAAGATGAATCGGTGTGTCAGTGCCTCCCACCTCTTTCCAGTGGGTGATTTTCCCGGCAAAAATGCCACGGATTTGTTCAGAAGCAAGGCCGGAAACCTTGTTTGTGGGATGAGTGATGACGGCAACCCCGTCGATGGCAAAGGAAAAGGATTGGAGGTCGGGGTATTTTGCCTTTTCCTTGTCGCTGAGGGCGCGGCCGGTATTGCCGATATGGACCAGTCCTTCTCCGACTTTAACCACTCCGACTCCCGAGCCCCCGCCGGCGATGGTGATGCGAATGTCCGGGTTGAACGTCATGATGGCTTTTGCGGCATCCTCCATGACCGGAATGTGGGCTGTTCCACCGGCAATATCGATCTGACCTTTCAACCCGGCGAAACGGTCAATTTCCCCGGCAAAAGAGAATGGGACCAAAAAGAGCGAAAACAGAATCACAATACAACTGGCATATGCTGGTTTTTTCATTTCAAATACTCCTTTTGAAAATAAAATTCTCAGGAACCTGTCGAAAAAATCTTGGAGCACAAAGAATAAATGAAAATTCGGAGTGTTTTTACTTTTTCAAGGCCGGAGAATCAATTCATTAGCGGTTTTGCGCGTTCAAAATCCGGCATGAGCATACCTGGAAATTAGGTTTGGGGCAACTCTTAACCCGGGTTATTCATGAGGCTTCGTCGCGAAACCGGTAAGTGTGCACCAGATCAAGTAAGTGTGCACCAGATCAAGCCGAGCACAGTGACGCGCGATAGAGGCGTACTTGCAGTACGTTGAAGAGCAAGGAGCGAGCACGGCTTGAAATGGCGCGCAATTGGCGGTTGCAGAAGAAGTTTTTATGAATAATAAGGGTTAATATATATCTTTGATTTCGCTTCAGCTGTTTTTAACGCAAAAATAAAAATTAAACAAATGACCGATAATACACGCAAACTTTATGAGCAGATTTAGACTTGTATCCGTAATTTGTCTTGATGTAGAGTCAAAAGGGTTTTTTGTTCAAGGAAAATAGTGGTCCTGCCGCACACGGGAGTAGTAAGTAGTCTGGTGACGCTCGCGGTCTTCAAAACCGTTGGGGGGCGTATCCCGTCCCCGGTGAGTTCGATTCTCATCTGCTCCCGCCAAATTTTTCACCAAAATTCATCTCCTGAAAATCCTGGGTAATGCCAAAAAGTTTTGTTTCGATCAACGTCATTAGAGGCTGGACTCTCTCTCAGGTCGGGTAAGTTTCCCAGGTTTTAAATGGCTTGGGCACTCTGAACCATGTTTTTGCTGTTAATTTCTGATTTGAGTAACCGCCTGAGATGACCGGCAGGGGTCTTCGACCCTCCTGAAGGTTTTGCCATTCCAGTGCACATCTTCTGGATATTTACCATTCCATGGAACGACAAGTTTTTCCCCTCACTTTCCTTCTCCCCTCTTTTGTCTGACACCTGTCAACCTGATGAATTTATTAGAACTTTGCAAGACACCTGATATACTTCAATCATTAGGTTTCAATCCGAGCAAGAAAATTGAAGCGATTTGCAACGGATCGACACTGTCTTTCCGGATGCTCTTTTAAATTGTCATCAAGTTTACGAAAAAGGAGTCCGACTTCATGTTTAAACCTTCCCGAATTCTTGTCCCGACAGATATGTCAGATCATTCATTCAAGGCTGTCCGGCAGACCTTTGACATTGCAAGGCAGTTTGACTCCGAAGTTTTTATTCTTCATGTGGTTCGAAATCCTGTTCAGGAGTGCACGTTCGACTATTGCATCAGTGAGGAATTGACGAAACAGCTCCAGGCCGAGATGGATGACTTGGCACGAAAGGGGGTCCGGCAACAGCTTGCACAACTGCCCGGCATTGACACGAGCAAAATTTCAACCGAAGTCAAAACCGGAAACCCCTATGAAGAAATTTTAAAAGAGGCGGAAGCGAAAGACGTAGACCTGATTGTTATCGCGTCTTTCGGGTACACGGGCTTGGCCAAACTTCTAATGGGAAGTGTCGCCCGTCATGTGCTGATGGGGGCCACGTGTCCGGTTCTGCTGGTAAAATAAAACAACCAAGTGAATAGGCTTAAGACCGAAGACTGTTAGGAAAAACCTTCAGCCTACTTAATGTTGATCGATGCGGTTGAGCATGAAAAAGATATGTTCCATGCTTTTTGTCAATTCACCCATATATTCATTAACGGCCTTAACGCTTCCCGGAAGGGTGAAAACAACGGTTTTTTGAATTACTGCAGCAACTGAACGGCTTAACAACACGCTTGGTTTTTCTCCGCCATATTTCAAACGGATATGATCCATAATTCCGGGAATTATTTTATCCGCCATTTTTTCCACAACATCAGGGGTTATATCTCTGGGGCCTATTCCCGTGCCACCGGTGGTAAATACAAAGTTCACACCTGAATTTATGGCATCATTGATAGTATCCTCAAACATCTGTTCATCGTCGGGAATGATGGTTGTTTCGATCTCTTCATGCCACCTTTTTGTGCTGAAAAAAGTATGAAGAATGTCTGTCAGCGCCGGTCCGCTCCTGTCTTCGTATTCCTCCCGACTGGCCCTGTCGCTTAAGGTTATGACCCGTATTTTAAGAGGCCGGGGACTAAATCGGATGGCATCTTCAGGTCGGATTTCCCCACCTTTAATAACCCGGGCAAAAATCCCTTCTTTAGGCATAACACAGCTACCGATTTCGCGGTAAATGGCACAGTCGTCTCCATGACATTTCTTGCCGATTTGCGTAACCTCAAGTTCGACATTTCCAATGGTCAATTTGTCCAGAGGGGCAAACTCCCTTAAATCCAATCCTTTGGTAAGAATGTTTTCTGCAAATTCTCCACTTATGATTTTTCTGCCTGTTGGGACCTCTTTAGAAAATGTTTCTACACTTTCATAAGCCAACAGACTGATCTGACGATGCCAGGTTCCGGCATGAGCATCATGCTCAATGCCGTTTTGATTGAGAGTTATCTTGGCAACAGGGTGCTTTACGGTTCCTTTTTCCCTGGAGATATTGACCGATACTACAGTTCCGGTCTGTTCGTTAGGCATTTTCGACATTTTGGTTACTTTCATAAAGTTCAATTATTAACGTTAATTTTCTGTGTAGTCACTAAGATCTTCCTTGGTTTTTTCCAACAGCCTTATATCCGTAATAACCATTTGTTTATCGACAGCTTTACACATATCGTAAATAGTCAGCAGGGCAACACTTGCGGCAGTCAGGGCTTCCATTTCAATGCCAGTTTGCCCGACACAGCGCGCTCCCGCGGTTATCTGAACCCCGCTGTCAATAACTTCGGCTTTTACCGTCAGTTGTGTAATGGCCAAGGGATGGCATAACGGTATCAGGTCCGAGGTTTTCTTGCCGGCCTGGATTCCAGCTATTTCCGCCGTTGTGAGAACATCCCCTTTTTTGATGTTGTTTTCTTTAATTAATTGAAGGGTTTCATCCGCCAGTTTTATGCTGCCGATGGCTATTGCCTTTCTTGCCTGGTGGCTTTTATGTCCGACGTCAACCATGACGGCCCGACCGGTTTCATCGGTATGGGATAGCTTTTTCATCGTTCAGCCTCCAATTTCGTAGAATTTATTGTTGCTGATCTGACCCGCTGCCGGTTTGGCAACAAGCGCCATTTCAATAGCCTGTTGAATTCCGTGCTTACGGACGCTATAGCCGATATCACTGAACAGGCATGGTCGGATCATTCCATTGCTGGACAGTCTCAACCTGTTACAAGAGGAGCAATGGCCGCCATCACCACCCTCAACCGCCCAGAATTCCCCTTTTTCCGGCGTCATTTTTCGGATATAACGAACTTGGAGGCCTTTCTTCAGAGCAAACTCAGCAACCTCTACAGCGTCTTTTTCCTGGGACGATTTGTTGACCACGCAATTAATCTTCACTGGAGACAGACCTGCATCAATGGCCGCGTCTATGCCGTCAAGAACCAATGAAACGTCGCCACCGCGGGTTATCTCCGAATATTTTTCCGGGGAGGTGGCATCCAGGCTCACATTGACTCTGTGCAGGCCGGCGTCAGCAAGCTGTTGTGCGTATTGGCGCAGCAGAATTCCATTGGTGCTCATACCAAAATCCAAAATTCCAGTTACTTCAGAGATTCCGGATACAAGGCTTGTAATATTTTTTTTGATCAGGGGTTCTCCCCCTGTCAGCCGGATTTTGTCCATTCCCATGGCGGTGGCGACCCTGACCACCTCGATGATTTCCTCGTAGGAAAGGATAGCAGCGCGGGGGAGCAGCTGCACCCCTTCCGGCGGCATGCAGTATCGGCAGCGGAGGTTGCAGCGGTCCGTCACGGAGATCCGCAGGTAGTTTATCTTTCTATTAAATGTGTCGAACACTTTGTATAGATCCTTTGGAAAGTTCTTTGATACCAATCGGAATGACAATAAAACCATCGGCAAATCCCAAGGCATTGATATGGGCGGAGCCGTGATACTCCAAAGGGATGACCTCATTGTTTGCGGACAGGGTTACGGGAAGCCACGATTCCCGGTCGGAGCGCTTCACCCGGAAATCGTCCGCCATAACCGCGGTTGAGCGCCGATATTGATAGTCATGTCCCATCAGCTTATAAAGAAAAGGTTTTATCAGTATTTCAAATTGGATGTAGGTTGATACCGGGTTTCCCGGAAGGCCGAAACAGCACCCCTCTTTTGAAACACCGAAGTGGGTCGGTTTCCCCGGTTTCATGGCCATGGAGTCAAACTTGATATCGAGACCGTTTCTTTTCATTGCAGCGGGAACCAGGTCAAAATCCCCCATGGAGACACCGCCTGAAACCAGAACCACATCATTTTCCGCCAAGGCTTGGCGCAAACTGTTGTCAATGACATCCTCGCTGTCTTCGGCAATTCCGTAATAGGTGGGAAGTGCATCGGCGGCCAATACCTGGGTGAAGAGCTGATAGCTGTTGCTGTTTCTGATCGAACAGGGGTTGGGCGTTTTGGAGGGCTCTACCAGTTCATCACCCGTGGCCATAATCCCCACGCGGGGTTTTTTGCTGACCAGGGGGGTGGAACAGCCAAAGGTGGCCAGAACGGCAACGTGCTGCGGACCTATGCGGGTGAACTTTTTCAGCACCGTATCCCCTGTTTTAACGTCTTCCCCCCGGTAACAGATATTGGTGCGGGTATTCTCGCGATTAAACCTGACTCGGCCCGTCTCATCCAGGCCGGTATGTTCGATCATGATGACGCAATCCGCCCCCTTAGGGACGACCGAGCCGGTCATGATTTTGGAACATTGGTTTTCACCGACGTTTTTTTCGGGTTGTTTGCCGGCAGGAATAATTTCAATGACCTCCAGCGGATTATGAAGGTCTTTCTCCCTGCAGGCGTAACCATCCATAGCGGATTTATCAAAAGGGGGCATGTCCAGATCGGCCACGACATCTTGTCGCAGGATCCTTCCTAAAGATTGCTTAATGTCCGCAGGCTCCACATCCAACAGACGGGCTGACGCAAAGACAATTTCGAGGGCTTCTTCAAATTTGATCATTTTGACTTTCCTGCAACTTTTTTTGGTAACTATTCAACACAATGGGCTCGGGGTGCCCATGGAAAGGGTATCTGGCGCCTGGATGGCGACAGTTAAGCCCCATGGATGGGTTCATGCGGCCCTTGGAATGGGCGGGGCGAGGCCATCCATAAACGAGGTGAATAATTTCTTTTTTGTTGGTTACTTTTTCGTTATATACGCCTGGTATTCACTTATGGTGTTCAGGTTTTTCAAATTTACGGATTTGTCCAGCTTGATGTAATTAACCTTGACCTTTTCAAAAACATCCCTGATCCGCCTCTCACCCCTGGCAAGGGCTTCTTGTATCGGGTTGATCATGCTTTTTTTATAAATGCCGAATAATGTTTCCAAGCGACCTTCCTCATTGACAGGAATGACACAATCGAAGTCACCGGTTAAAGAAACCATCCTTCTGACAAAAAAGAGAGGGATATCGGGAATATCACAGGCCACGATAAAATTTGTTTCAATATCGGAATGTTCGAGTGATGACAGAATGCCCATTAAGGGTCCTTCTCCAGGTTTTTGATCGCAAACAACCTGTCGCTCCCCCATGTTCTCATGCCGATTTTTTTCACCGGCACTTACCAGGACCTTATTGAAGTTGCCATCAAGCTGCGAATATATATGCTCAAGTAATGTTTTCCCGGAAACCTGAAGAAGGGATTTATCCTGTCCCATTCTCGTACTTTTTCCGCCGGCCATTATGATGGCATTGGCATTCAGAGAAATACCCCATCTATTATTGGTGATTTTAATTTCATGGGCTTCCATATCCTGTTTTTTGCCATCAAACAAAACGGTTTTATCAGCAAATTCCTTAACTTCTTCCGCGCTTGGCTTATCGATGTCGGAAAACTTGTCCTTGACCATCAGAAATATGCCGGGTTCGACTTTTAACCTCAGGCTGTTCGATTCACAGATTACCAGCCTGTCGCTGCCGATCACTGAGAAAAGAGCCTTCAAACCTTCATCCAGGTGTTCGCGCAAAACTTTCAGCCAGAGCACCTGGCTTGCGCCCGCGGCAAGCATTCTTCCCGTATCCTTATGAGGCGGGGGGGAGAGTTCTTCCGATATATCGTAGTTCTCTTTGAGCGAGGCGCACACGCCGCACCCCTTCCCACCGCGCGGACATTTGCCTCCTCTTTCGGCAATGGTTGTGACCTTGACCGCAACAATCTCAGCCGCCTTTTTATGCTCGGCGATCAGGGCACAGGCCAGTTCGGTTTTACCAACATTTCTGCCGGCCGCTCCGATCAACAACATGTTAGGCATACGGATCATGACTACCTTTACCTGCCTTCTTCGTGTTTGCCGAAACCGTAATAAGCCAATAACAGGTTTTTAACTGTCCAAAAGAATGGACTTGCGATGCCCATGGAAAGGGTGGGGCAAGTCCATTCACCAAAAAGGTGGATAATTACACCAATCTATCAATTCGGAAAAAACTTCGCCGCCGTGGCCTTGAACTCTATCCAGACCCGGTCGCCGTAGGACAACTCCATGGAAACCAGGGACTCCGGAGTAATCACAACCGCGACCTCCCGTCCGATATCCACAACTATCTCGACTCCCGATCGGGCATTGGATATATCCGTGATCATTCCTTCAAAGGTGTTGCGGGCACTGCTGGACGGCTTGGCGGTGGAGATAACGATCTCATCACTGCCGATGCACACATGGCCCAAGCCGGGCTCATGATCCGTATGTACCAGGATGTTCAGATCGCCGGTGGCGAAATTTCCCGTTCGGAATGAATCTGCTTCTCCTCTTTCCAAACCATTTAATTGACCGTAAAAAAAATTCTTGATACCAATAAATTGGGCCACAAACTCAGACCTGGGATGCTGAAAAACCTCCCGGGGGGAACCTACCTGGGCAATGGAACCCTTTTCCATAACGGCAACCCTGTTTGCCAGCGAAATGGTTTCCTCGAAATCATGGGTCACATGAATGATGGTATAGCCCTGACGATTAACCTCCCGCAGCAAGGCCCGCAATTCATTGCGTGACTGATTATCCAGGGCCGAAAGCGGCTCATCGAGTAATAGACAGCGCGGCTCGATAGCCAGCGACCGGGCAAGCGCCACCCTCTGGGCCTCCCCGCCGGAGAGTGTCGGAGGATAACGGTCAAGAAGCCCATCTACGGCGACAGCCTCGGCCAATTGGGCGACTTTCCGGCGGATAACCTCCCTCGGCCTGCCAAGGCATTTCAGCCCGTAGGCAATGTTCTGTTTCACCGTCAAGTGAGGAAAAAGTGACTGGTTCTGGTGAACCAGGACCAGGCGCCGTTTCTGAATCTTTTCGTGGGTGATTTCCTTGCCGTCGAGAAAAATTCCCCCTGAGTCGGGAGGCATGATTCCCGATATAGCTTCCAAAAGGATACTTTTTCCCACTCCCGAAGCTCCCAGCAGGGCAAAATAGGCGCCCTCTTCGATCTCAAAGGAAATATTCGAGATCTCAAAATCACCGAGTCTCTTGGACAGGTTATCAACGCGCAGCATCGGATTGCTCTCTGGCCAGAAGTCTGAGAACCAAAAACAGAATCAGGCAGACGGCGATAAATAGTACGGCAACCGGACGAGCATATTTGAGCCCGTAAGCACCGAATCTCTCGTAAATCATGACCGGGGTTACAATCGGGTGATAAGCGACAATCACCACGGCGCCGAATTCGCTCAATCCCCTGGCCCACATCAGCACCAGACCGGAAACGATGTCCCTCCAGGCCAACGGCAGGGAGACGGTGAAAAACACTCGCAGCGGGGAAGCCCCCAGATTGAGCGCCGCTTTTTCGAGCCGAACCGGAACACTCAGGAAGCCGTTACGGGCCGCATTGAGCAAAAACGGGATGCTCACAAACGCCATGGCCAGCATGATGCCGCCTTCGCCGCCGACAAAGGATGTGCCGAAATAGTCGGCGGTATGGCCGAGAATCGAGTCCCTGTTGATAAACCCGAGGATGGCGATACCGGCGGCGGAATGGGGGATGACAATGGGCAGATCGATGATGGCGGTAATCAGGCGCTTTCCCCTGAACTGCTTGCGGGCGAGAAGATAGGCCATGGGGATCGCCGACAAGGCAAACAGAACGGTGGCCGCCATGGAACACCACAGGGTCAGGAAAATACTCCCCTGAACCTCTTTTTCGGCAGCCGTGGCGACCAGGTCCGCAGCCGGGGTTTTTAACACCATCGAAAAAAGGGGCGCGATAACAAACAGCAGTACCGCGCCGCCGAGGATGGAAAATATGAGATCAAACTTGTCTATACGTTTGTGTTTCATTCGGGTGTGGCGAATTTTTTGAAATTTTCCGGCAACTTATCGTAACTGTTAGTTGATGAAGGAACCGCCGACGGCTGGCCGTTTTTTTCCATGATAGCCATTCCGCCATCTTTGGCGAGCAGAAATTCAACAAAAGCCATGGCGGCGTCCGGATTGGGTGAACTCTTGGCAATGGTCACCCCGTACATCATCGGCGCTCCTTTCTTGACAACGGTGGTACCGGGCTTTTTGCCGGAGATTTCAACCGTGGCCGTTTTATAGAAATCTTTGAAGACCGGGGTCTTGAGATTGATCTCATCGGGCAGAATGACATATTTCAGCCCATGCTGTTCCGCAACCGACCGGTAAATGAAGAAATAATCCATCTCCCCGGCTTCCAGCAAGGCAATCAGGTCGGTCTCCTTGGGGCGGATATATCTGTGGTCCTTTTCCAGCATTTGGGTAGCCAGGCCATCCTTTTTATAATACTTTTCGGCCAGCTTCATGGTCAGGACGCTGCGATAGCCACAGGGATCGGCGTTGGGATCGGAGCGGCCGAAGGCCACCTTGCTGTTAAGCAGTACCTCATACCAGTTGTCCGAGGTGATTTCGGCAGCCATGCGGGATGATTCATGGTAGCCGATAACCATTTCATTGGTGGCTAATTTGATGTTCCAGGAGGCATGTTCAGGGATCAACAGGGTATCGATGACGGTATAGTCCGCAGAACCCATGATATCAGCAGGCCGATTGAGTTCAGAAATTTTTCGGGCGGCGGTTCTGCTTCCCGATGCTTCCCTCAACACCTTCACTTCTGGATATTTTTCCATGAATGCCGCTGAAATTTCTTTAAAAGGTATGGATAAGCTGCCGGCATGGAATATGACCAAATCGCCTGTAATTTCATGTTCAGCGGAAATCGTGGGTTTGGGAAACAACATTAAAACAACAGTGATTGCAATGATGGCGATGTTACCTGTAATAAATCTGAATTTTGACATACCATTCCTCCCGTTAACAGCCTGAATCATAGGGTCCATTGTAAATACAAATTTTCATTTTTAACTCCGACTGCCCCCTAATGGGGCAATATGCTCGTCAAACGCCTTTTGCGCTGTTTTCTCGATGTCGCTGCGAAATTGCTTGTAAGCTATCAGGATGTCTTCACCGGCCTGGGTGAGAACCGTTTCACCGCCATCCCGTCCGCCTCGCCTTTTTTCCAGAAGTTTGACATCAAAACTCTTTTCGGCTTTTTGCAGGTCTCCCCAACCTTTTCTATAGCTGATCGATAGTTTATCGGTTGCAGCTCTTAACGAGCCTTCCTCTTTGATAGCCTGAAGCAGGCGCCATTTTCCATCGCCAAAGGCACCTTCAACTTCAGGTGAAGAGAGCCAGACCTTCATTTTTGGTCGAAAATTTTTTATTTTCGCCCTGGCAGGCATTCTAAAAACAACCCAGTTGACAGTTCCGCAACTTTATATTCTTTTGATTGCAGATTTTTCCGATGGTTTTTAATTCAACGTTGTATTGTTCGGCAACTTTAAAAGCAGAACTGCAGGAAAGCATTAACCGGCCTTCCACTTCTTCAGATGCAGATTTAACTGCGTCAATCAATTCTTCGGAAACTTTCATGTTATGACAATCTCCTTTTAATATACCTTTGGTTATGTTTTTTTCGACACATCGAAAGTCGAAAAAAACAGTTACAGAGCCAGGCTCTGTAACTGCCTTGTGAATTTAACATCTGGACATCAAAGGTCGGTTACGCTCTTTCCAATTTACAGGCACATACCTTGTACTCAGGGATCTTGGCAATCGGATCCAGGGCATTATTGGTAAGAATATTTGCCGGTGCTTCATGAAAGTGGAAAGGCACAAAAGCTGTTCCTTTCGGAATCCTTTTGGTGATAAAAGCTTTGGTCGTGATGGTCCCTCTTCTCGTAGTCACCTTGACATCCTCACTGTTGCCGATACCCAGAGTTTCAGCATCTTCCACGGATATCATCGCGTGAGGTCCGGCAAGCCTGTTCAGACCTTCCGATTTACGGGACATCGTAGCGGTATGAAAATGCTGCAGTATTCTTCCGGTCGTCAGGTAAACGGGGTATTCCTCATCAGGCATTTCCGCGGGTTCTTTGAATGGAACTGCGAACATGGTCCCCAGCCCTTTGGCAAATTTACCGATATGCAGAACCGGGGTACCGGGATGATCCACTGTCGGACAAGGCCAGTGTAATCCCGCGCGGCCCAGTCTTTCATAGCTCATGCCCGCATAGGAAGGTGTAATCCGTGTGATTTCATCGAAAATGTCCTCAGCTTTCCGGTAGTTCCAGTTCAAGCCCATTTTGTTGGCGATAAGCTGATGGATTTCCCAGTCATGTTTGGCCTGGCCCGGTGCCTCTACAGCCTTGTGCAACAGCTGCACCCGTCTTTCGGTATTGCTGAACGTTCCGCTTTTTTCAGCAAAAGTTGTTGCGGGGAGAACAACATCGGCCAGTCTGGCTGTTTCGGTCAGGAAGATGTCCTGAACAACCAGGAATTCGACTTTATCGAGAGCTTTCTCGATATGGTGAAGATCGGGGTCGCTGATCATCGGGTTTTCACCCATGATATAGAAAGCCTTCATGTCACCGTCGTAAGCTTTGTCAAATGCGACGGTCATCGGGGTACCGGGCTTGTTGTTAAGCTCGGTGCCCCAGAATTTTTCCATTTTTTCGTGAACTGCATCCGCGTTTACGGGCTGGTAGGCGGTATAGACGACCGGTAGTGCGCCCATGTCGCAGGCACCCTGGACATTGGATTGGCCGCGAAGAGGATTGACCCCGCCGCCGGAGACGCCCATGTTTCCACAAAGCATCTGCAGGTTGGCTGTAGATTTAACGTTGTCGACCCCGGTGGTGTGCTGGGTGATGCCCATGGCATAATACAGGCCCGCCACTTTTGCCTTGCCGAAAAGTTCAGCGATGGCTTCCAGTTGCTCAGCCGGTACGCCGCTAATTTTTTCGACATACTCGGGGGTGAACTTTTCGACTTCAGCCTTTAAGGCTTCAAAGCTTTCAGGCTCGACTCTTTCCTTGATGAATTCTTTGTCTTCCCAGCCGTTTTTGAGAATAAGATGCATCATGCCGTTAAGCACGGCGACATCTGTCCCGGGTCTATGACAGGCATAGATCTCTGCAAAATCCGCCATCTTGATCCTCTTGGGATCGATGACGATAATTTTGAGCGTGTCTTCAAGAACGGCCTGCTTCATCCTTGCCGAGATGACAGGATGTGCTTCCGAAGTATCCGAACCGATAATTAATGCGACGTCAGAGTCTTTAATCCCTTTGATGTCGTTGGTCATTGCGCCAGAACCGAATGTTGCGGCCAGACCGGCCACAGTGGAGGCGTGTCAAAGACGGGCGCAGTGATCGACATTGTTGGTTTTGAACCCTGTCCTTATCAGTTTCTGAAAGGTATAGTTCTCCTCATTGGTCACTTTAGCGGAAGACAGGGCCATGATGCTGTCGGAACCATATTTTTCCTTGATGCTTCCAAGCCTCGAAACGACAAGATCAATCGCTTCGTCCCAGCCGGCTTCCCTGAATTTTCCATTCTCTTTGATCAAAGGGGTGGTCAGCCTGTCTTCGTGACCTACAAAATCAAATCCGAAGCGTCCTTTTACGCAAAGCATCCCATTGTTGGCCGGACCGTCTTCGGCACCTGCCACCTTGATGATTTCATTCTTTTTCCGGTCGACAATAAGCTCAAGCTTGCAGCCGACGCCGCAGTAAGGACATACGCTTGATACTTTATCCAGTTCCCAGACTCTCCCTTTGCCAATGGCGTTTTTGTCGGTAATCGCGCCGACAGGACAGATCTGGGCACATTCGCCGCATTGAACACATTCGGAGTCGGCCATTGTTTCGTTGGTATTGAAGACGATCTCAGTACTGTGTCCCCTCATTCCAAAGTCAAGCACTTGGTTGACAACGGTGCCGTTGCAGGCCGCGACACAGCGGCCGCAGGAAATACACTTGTCGCGATCGACGCTGATAAACTCGGAGGTCTGATCCATCCCCCTGTCAATGTCGGCATACTGAAGGCTTGGTCTTTCAATTCCGAGGAAATAGGCGGCATCCTGCAGTTCACAGCTTCCGTTTTGCTCACAAGCCAGACAGTCATGTTTGCCTGTGGACAGCATCAGGTCAATAACGAGCCGCTGTGCCTGAAGAGCAGTTTCACTTTGAGAATTTACCACCATCCCTTCTTTGACAGGAATGGAGCACGAGGTTTGAAGCCCTCTCATTCCTTCGATTTCGACAACACAGGCACGGCATTTCCCTGCCACTCCGACTTTTTCATGATAGCAAAGGTGTGGAATATACATCCCATTGGCAAGAGCAGCCTGAAGAACCGTCTGTCCTTTCTTTGCTTCTATTATTTGACCATTGATTGTAATCTGCATAACAGTCTCCGTTAGATGATTGTATTAAACATCGGAAAATTATTTTATTAAAGCAAGGAACTCATCCCTGAATTTTTCCACCATGCCTTTAATCGGAGCGGCAAACGCCTGCCCGGTGGGACAAAGAGTAGAGCCTCCGAAGTTGATCGTGTTGACAATCCGCTCACACGCTTCAAGATCCTTCATCTCCCCGAAGCCTGAGAGAAGCTTTCTCAGTATCAATACAATCGTATGAGAGCCTTCTTTACACAGAGCACATTTGCCACAGGATTCGTGAGCATAAAACTCGATGGTTCTAAGCGCAAGTTCAGGAATCGAGAACTCGTCGCCGATGACCATGATCCCCCCGGAGCCTAAAGCGGTGCCGTGGTTTTCACAGGAATCATAGTCCATTTCGAGGGTTTTTAATTCGTCCGCTTTCAATATCGGTGTAGACAGGCCGCCGACGATGGCCGCCTTGACTTTGCCTTTATAGCCGCCCGCGGCATCGATCAACTCACTGAAAGAAACTCCCATGGGATATTCATAAACGCCGGGCTTATTGACGGCTCCGCTGATCCCGAACAGCTTGAATCCGAAGTTGTTCTCGCTGCCCCACTTTTTGAATTCATCGGCCCCATGCTCGACAACAAAAGGAACGCTGGCCAAGGTTTCAACATTGTTGACAATTGTTGGACATCCATAAAGCCCTTCAACAGCGGGGAAGGGCGGTTTCATACGAGGCTGACCCCGCTTCCCTTCGATTGATTCGATCAGTGCTGTTTCTTCACCGCAGACATAAGCACCCGCGCCGCGATGAACGATAATATCCAGATCGGAAAGCTGGCCATCGGCCTTGGCTTCTGCTATGGCATTTTCCAGAATGTCCGCAATCCAACCGAATTCGCCCCGAATATAAATAAAGGAAAGTTTCGCTCCCAGCGCCAGGGCTGAAATCGCCATCCCTTCAACCAGAAGATGGGGATCGTATTCCATGATCTGGCGGTCCTTGAAGGTTCCCGGTTCGCCTTCATCCGCGTTGCACACGAGATAATTTGGCTTACCCGTGTCCTTAGCCAGAAATCCCCATTTGACGCCCGCAGGAAAACCGGCGCCGCCTCTGCCCCGGATGCCCGCGTCCTTGACGACATTGACAATCTCCTGAGGCTCCATCTGCAACGCTTTTGCGAGGGCCTTGTAACCGCCGTTTTTTTTGTACGTCTGGATCGAGGTGGAATTTTCAACGCCTCGGTTCTTTAAAAGAACGTTGCATGTCGTTCCATAGTTGTAGTCAACTTTCTTCTCCGGAAGAACACCGTTTTTAAGAGACTCAAGCAAGGCATCTGTTTTTTCCGGGGTCATATTTTCATAGTAAACGTCGTTCACCTGAATTACGGGACAGGTGCCGCAGGAGCCCAAGCATTCAACCTTACTCAGGGTAAAAAGACCATCCCCGGTCGTTTCCCCCGGTTTGATTCCAAGTTTGCCTTCAAGGTGTTCGACAATATCCAATGCCCCCATCAAAGTTGCGGGTATATTGGTATCAACCTGAAGATGGTACTTGCCAACTTTTTGCGGATTGTACATCGTATAATAGGTTGTCACGCCATACGCCTTCGCTGAAGGAACGCCGACAATGCCTGAAACCTTATCGATGTCTTCCTTGGAAAGAAAATTTTTATTAGCATTCTGGGCCAGCATTAAAGCAGGCATTAGAGCGGACTCTTTTCGGGGATATTTCCCCTTCAGATCAACAATCTTTTCTTCCAGGTTTTGATCAATCATAGGTAATCACCTTTGCCTCAATTCACTCAAAGCTTATTAGGCTTAGTAACAATCGTTATCTTTTCCAAAAACTGCATCAACTTTTATATTTCTCGCGTGTAAAACAACAAATCTTCTTACAATTAAGAAAAACGATTTCAATTATGTTCAATTAATTTTCAGGGCTTCAGCAGTTGAAAGCATAAAAAAACAGCCATTGCAAAGGAGGCTGTGATATCAGATTTTTTAAATGACCCCCGGTTAACTGTGCAGGGAAACAAGCCTCTTTTTTCTAATTCCAAATATTGAATAACGTCCCACACAAAGCCAAGTCATCGGTCTCCCTGAGGAGACCGATGACAGGATGGCTGCCAAGGAGGCCTGTCGATGGCACGGCAGACCCAGCTACGATTTTTCTCAAATTCCAATAACAGAGAATTTTGTGTTGATACAAAAGGTTTTCGTGAAAAAGCTTATTCCTCAACCGTTGCCGAGGTCAAGGCCGCAGTGCTCTTGACTTCGAATTTTTTGTCTGAGAGGGCAAGAGTGAACAAGAACCCAATGGTCAGCAGGATAGCGCCACCGACGTAAGTGTACAGACCGGGATTGTCAGGGAAGCGGTCTCTGATGATGGCGGCGAGCTGGGGACCGATAATGCCGCCCGCGGACCAACCGGTCAGGATGGTTCCGTAGACAACGGCCATGCGCACGGGCCGAAGACATCAAGCACAAACGAAGGCATGGCACCGAATCCACCGCCGTAGCAGAGCAGTACGTAACAGACTAGGGCACCGAAAATCCATGGCGACTTGATATAGACCAGGGCAATAAAAATCGCAATCTGACTACCGACAAGCATGCGGAAGGCATTGGTTCGTCCAACTTTATCGGACAATCCGCCCCAGAAAAAGCGCCCAACGCCGTTGAAGATCGAGCTGACAGCGATCAGGGTGGCTCCGGCCGCGGCCAGGGCTGCGGTCAATGCTGCAGGATCGGCAAATTTGGCGGCATAGGAGTCTCTCAGCAGGGCCTGCAACATAGGGGATTGGAAACCGATGAACATGATTCCTGCGGAAACGTTGCAGGTCAGAACCATCCACATCATGAAGAATTTTCCGGAGAGGATGCATTGTTTGGCAGTGCCCTCAGTCGTGTTACCCGCTTTTTGCGCCGCACTCGGTTCGGGTGGGGTGTAACCCTTGGGAACAAAGCCTTCGGGCGGATTAACCAGGTTGTAGCCGGCGGGCAGGGTCAGGAAGAGCATGACGATGCCGATCCAGAAAAAGACCTGCACCAGGTTGTTATTAAACATATCCATCAGTATGGGAGCGATCACTTTGGACATGACCAGGGCTCCAAATCCGAAGCCCATGACAACCATGCCGGTGACGAAACCCTTCTTGTCGGGGAACCATTTGGCAGCAGTAGCTACGGGCGTGACATATCCAAGCCCCAAACCGCAACCGCCGATAATGCCGTAACCGATGTAAAGGAGAATCAGGCTGTTCATGTTAAGGGCGGTGGATGCAATCAGATAACCGACGCCGAAGAGCACTCCGCCGGCCATGGCAAGTTTTCGGGGGCCGTATTTAGGAAGGTTCATCCCGCCCCAGGCTGCCGACAGCCCCAAAAAACAGATAGCGGTACTGAACGCCCAGGCAGCCTGGCTGTTAGTCCAGCCGTAGGTGTTTACCAGGGGTTTCTGAAAAAAACTCCACGCATAAACGGTGCCGAGACATACCTGCAGCATGGTGCCAAAAAAGGCGATCCTCCAGCGGTTTGGGATTTTTGTAACGCTACTCATTTTGTGTTTCCTTTCCTTTAGTTCGGTTTATATCTGATTTTTTCGGACCAGACTCCAACGCATATAAAAAGGCAGACCAACATCTGCACCCTTTTTAAAGTTGTAGAAATTTATTTATTATCTCTATTCTTTTCAGGTGGTTTTTCACCTGCGCCAACTGCCGACAATTGATTTGTGTCCGGTATTAGCAGAGATTCACCAGTTTTTACTGCGATTTAAGTTAATTAAAGTGGGGCCTGGGGGGCCTTTTTTCGCAGGAAAGAATTTTTGAAAAGATGATATTTTTTCGGCAGGTAATATTGCCCCCGAAGGGGCTACCAATAGATTACGATTTTAAAAAAACAGTTGTTTTTTTTTGTATAGCTCTAAGTGGCTGGAATAATTTTTGTTTTCTTTTCGCGCTAAGCTGAAGAACTGTCATCCAAATCATTCTGCCGGACTGGTTACGGATAGCTTACGGATAGGATACACATGGATTACGGATAGGCGGGTATTTTAACCTGTATCAGTGAGTTTTGACCGGGAAATAGCGCATTTCATTGACCTGCCTATGCATTTCAAAAATCACCGACGAACCGTTAGGTGCGCCTCAGATTTTTGAAACACTCATTCAAGTCCGGCACTTACACACTTTTCCCGGCCCAAACATACGGATTCAGGTATTGAAGTAAACGTTTAAATGGAGTGATTGTCTTGGGAAAACTGTTCCAGGTGTTTTGGCGACAGGCGGGGTTTACCTGTTTTCCAGAATGGATTTATAAATCGTTTCGGTTCCGGGAGAGGGGGCTATTCCAAAGGAGCTTTCAAGGTTTTTTTTGCACTGGCGATAGATTGAGATGGCCTCGGTTTTGCGCTCCAGTTTTTCAAGACACAACATGAGGCTCTGGTACAATTCTTCCGGAAAACTTTCAACCGCAAGACCCCGGTTATACCATGATGCTGCGCGTTCGTAGCTGTCTGCTGACTCGAGGTCGTTACATAGCCGCTCTACTGCCTGTAGAAAAGTGGTTTTCAAGCGATCCCTTTGCGAGACCATCCATGGCATCAATTCATCCTGAGACAAGAAAGGGCCTTTGTACATATCCATCGCTTTTTCCAAAATGCTAATTGCCTGGCTTGCATTACCACGAACAGAAGCTTCCTCGGCTTGGGAAACCAGACGTTCAAAGTCCCAGCAATCCACCCAGCAATAGCTTGGGTCAAGCTTTAATTTACCATCCTGAAGCTGCACGGCGTTGTCATTTCCCAACAACCGCCGGAGGCGGTGCAGGGTGATTCCAAAGGCCCTGGTGCCCTTGTCGCCTTCAGCATCCGGCCATAGCGCGTCGATTATTGCCACCTTGCTGACGCCGTTTCCACCCAAAGCAATTATTGCTTTGATCATATCCAGCTGTTTTTTAGGCGCTTTAGTGGAAAAACCGACGGGTGAGCCATCCTTTTCGAGGGTAAACCTGCCCAAAGTGTATATTCTGAACGGCCAGGGCCAATCTTCTTTTTCGGTCAAGGTCTTATCGGGTTTTAGATTGGCGTCGTGGATAAGCTGCCTTACCCAGGGAACTTCAATTTGATTTGAGAGAGCTTGTGCACAGAGAAATTCCATGGTATCCGGACCCCACCAGGCGGTTTGCAAATATCCTTGCTGACGCCCCAGGGTCAGTGCGTTGTTTAACGCGGCCAGTCCTTCAGACTGATTCCCGGTTTTGATTTCAAAATAAGCTTCGCTCAATAGCAGCTGATATTTTAAAGAGCGCATTTTTCGGGCCGCGATTGTGTTCATTGCGATCGCCAGATTTTCACGCGCGCCATCAGCATCACCTCTGGCAAACAAGGCATTTGCCAACCCGTGACGGCAATAAATGGCGGGGCCGATGGCACCTATATCCTCGGCAACCTCCATAGCTTTTGTAAACATCTCCTCGGCAAGTTCTATTTCATCGCCACGCGCGGCACGCCAGCCCGACAGGCAATAGTAATAAATCGTATACAAATGAGGCTCCTGGCCAGCCAGCTGGAGCCTCATTTTTTCAATGAAGCCGTCCGCTTCTCCCAGTTTGCCCATGCACAGGCTTGCTGCGGCTTCTATTCCCAGAATCATGCCGTCCCAGCAACGGATACCGCTTCTCTTGGTATTTTCCATGACCTCTTTGCAGTGCTGTTTGGCCAGGGCATTTTCACCATGAAATAGATGGAACATGGCAATTCGAATATGGGCCACCAGCGAGGCATTGGAAGCAGGATCGCTCATCCGCATCAATTCATCAAGTGCATCTATGAGCTGTTTGCTTTGGGCAAAATCGCCGATTCGGCTGGAGTAATCCAATAGGATCGTGGCCAGTTTGAGACGGGTGTTGATATTGGGTACTCGACACCAGAAGCTTTCGGCCTGTTTTATCCAGGCATCGAACTGGGGACTTTGAATTGCCCGGGAAAAGAAATTGCTTAGGAGACTGATGGCAAGTTGGGCTTCAATCTCTATGGAACGCTCTTCGGGGCAAGCATCCTTGAGTTTTTGTACTTCATTAAACCAGTGGTCCAATCCCCTGAAATCGGTTTGCTGATAATTAATGGCGTTCAGGATTCCCGACAAAGCATAAAAACAGCCATCGATATCGTGCTGACGGTCAAAAAGCACAAAGGCTTTTTCGAAATGGCCCTTGCTTTCGCCGGGAGCGAACGGCAAACAACCGGCCGCCTGCCAGTACTTCAACCAGGGCTTCTTCTCCAGCATCTCGTCGGGCAGCGAGGAGATGCTGGAGTAAAGGGTTTTGTAGCGGCCATGCGCAATCAGGTCTTTCGCCTGCTCGCAAAGAAGATCCCCAAACCGGCTCCATTGTTCGGCTAAGCGAAATAAATGGGCCGCTTCGTCATACCGCTGATCCTGAATCAAAAGGGTCGCCGCATGACACTTTAAACCGACGAGTGTTTCCCACGAAAGCATTGTGCGGGCCTGTTTTTTTAAAAACTCTTTAAAGAGCGGATGATATTGATAAAGGCTCTGTCGGCCCTGGCCGTGCTGAATGGTAAAAAAGTTTCTTCGCGAAAGGTTGCGCAGAATTTGATCCGCCTGTTCATGGCCGGTAACTTCTTGGGCCATGGCAGCACTAATCTTCGGCAACCAGGCGGTTTTAAGCAGGAAATTTTGAGTGATTTCATCGAATTGAGCGAAAATCTCACCTGCGAAATACTCGAACAGGACTTCCGGTAAAGGAAGTGTCTCAGAGTTAACAAGTTTCGAAATAGCATTGGGTGTGGTTAACAAGACAACCACAGCGGCTACCCAACCCATGGTTTTTTCACAAATGGTTTCACCTTGCGTCTGAGTTAGTGCCGTATTTTGAAATTCCGACGAAAGATTTTGTATTTCGTCGGGTGTGAGCTGAAAATCTTCCCCTCGCAGTAAACCCATATCCTGATGCAGCACTATTCGTGCAAAATTCGATGGCGGCTCAGAGCGGCTGATTAAGAAGATCTGTCCACCCGGGGGGAGTTGTGTCGCCATGTCCTGCACAATCTTAAAAAACTGGGCATCATCTTGAAGTTTTTGGCAGTTATCAAAGACCAGAACAGGCGTTGGTTTGCAATGGCAGAAGAATGCCTCAAAGTAATTTTTGCAAAAAATGGATGGATCTTTGAAGTGCTCAGGACGCAGAATGGGCAGGGATTCACATTCGTTTTCCTGCTGGAATTTGACCGACAGTTCCAGATAATAAAAAAGCGTGGCCGGGTCCACATCGCGACTATCGACCTGGTACCAGATGTGGTCAAGATCCCGAGAGCTTAAATAGCTGGCGGCAAGCATTGTTTTTCCGCAGCCGGCCGGACCGCTTATCCACACCAGAGGTTTGTTTTGGTAGCTGTCAATTGAGTCAAGGAGTCGCTGCCACTGAAAGCATTTATTGATTCGTGGCTGCGATATTTTTGCAGGAAGGGTTTGAAGAATTTTTTTCTGCTTATTTATCATTGAGTTGTTGTCTGGCATTGTTTTTTATCCGCAGGAAATTCTGAAGAGAACTACCGATAGATAATTTTGTGTAAAAAATGCTCTGAATCAGACACTGGCAAATAGTTTACGCAGATCGATCAACTCCAAAAGAATGATAAAGCCGGGCGTATATTTCTCAAAATTACGCAGACGTTGCACCGGCGGAGCATTCTCTAACAACCTATAATTTTTGGTAAAACCCCATAACGTCAGCAAGAATGTGACACCATGCGAAAATTTACCTGATTGTTTTTATGAGGAAAAACCCAAACCAAAACATACTATCATGAAAATAATTTTTGGGAAATATTTCTATAACAAATGGGGGCATAAGGGTTCAACAAGGGGGGACCTGAAAAGGTTAAATTGAGCCCACATTGAGGGAAGATACTAAACTCAGCCAACGGTACCCGGTATACCCACAACGTTACGCAAAAAAGACCGATGGTTTTTGCGGAACCTACCCTCTTTGTTACAATTATTTGTATAAAAACATCAGTCCTTAAGGAGGAACAGCATGAAGTTGAGCGCACGTAATTGCCTGAAGGGGAAAGTTAAAAAAATTATCGAAGGAGCAGTCAATTCGGAAATCATCCTTGAACTTCCCAGCGGTCCCTGCATCACTTCCATTATCACGAGAGAAGCCGTAAAGGATTTAGGACTTAAGGAGGGGATGGACGCTTATGCCGTAATTAAGGCATCCAACATTATGGTGGCAGTAGATCACTAAATCGGCAACCTGGACAAGGGGTTGGCAAGACCAGAAGGCTGGTTGGTCAACCGCTCCACCCACTTTTACAGCGTTACCGGCTTTTTGGCTGCCCATGCCGTGAGTCACACAGGGGCTGGTTCACTACCAAAAGATCTGTCAACATCCATTGGACACGGCATGGTACCGAAAAAATTCTGGGCCGCCAAAGGCGGCAAGGGCCTTCAGCCAAAAGAACTTCAGCTGAACCGGCCTTAATCCTGATGGGTGACTGGTGCAGTCGAGAGCTGACACAAAATCAAAAGAAATTACGGCAGATGTCGGGGGGCAGGTAGCGTACCATGAGTGACTGACGTTCACGAACAGGGGTGAGAGAAGTGAAAAGACTCGCAAGGGAGCCGTTTTTTTAATTGACCGGTGCCTTTTAATGGGTGACCCCGTGCCTCTTATTCTAGTTCCCCTGTCCCTGGAATTAGCCCAAAAGGGTCAAGGGCAGATTTGATCCCTTTCCTTAGGAGAGTCTCTGGATCTATCTGGCGGCACCCACAATCGTGACATTTCCGGCCCACTCGAGCTGTCGATGGGGCCAGGGGAGAAGAGAGTGCTGTTTCGTGAAGGAAGAGGACCACGATGAACATGGGTGAAAAAATACGTGTACTTTTTCTCTGTACTGGAAATTCCTGCCGCAGTCAGATGGCCGAAGGGTTGTGCCGCCACTTTCGTGGAAATGTCATTGAACCGTACTCAGCGGGAATCGAGAAGCACGGGCTCAATTCTCTGGCCGTAAAGGCAATGAGGGAAATCAATATTGATATTTTCGGGCAGTACAGCAAAACAGTTGAAGACTTGGGTGACATGGAATTCGATTACGTGGTGACCGTGTGTGGTCATGCGAACGAGACCTGTCCTTTTTTCCCAGCCGTCAACGGGGTTATTCATCGAGGTTTCGATGACCCGCCGAAACAGGCGATGGGAGAGGGAAATGAAGAAGCGGCTCTTGTTCATTATCGCAGGGTAAGGGATGAAATCAAAAAGTTTATCCTGGCCCTTCCTTTGGCCTTGGATTCTGATTCTTCAGGTGTTGGCGAGGTTTGAGAACGCCTTTGGGTTTTGAATTAAAACGTATCCATTGTTTTTGGTTGGATGAGAACGGTAGCCATTAATCTGTCGATTTGATGGGTTGAACTGAGCTAGAGGAGGTGTGACAGTGGCAAAATTGATTGAGGATGTCAGGGGAATTGGCCCTGCAACCGCAGCACTTCTGGTGGAGGCGGGAATCAGAACAGTTGAGAGTCTGGCAACCGCGACCATCTCCCAGGTGTCGGTTGTTAAGGGATTCAGCGAAATCCGCGCCGCCAGGGTGATCCAAGAAGCCAGGATACTGTTGGCAGCGGATGAGGTGCCTGAAACAACTACGCAGAGTTCTCCAGCGCAAACGAAACTGAAAGCCGCCAAATCTTCTCCCAAAAAGAAAAAAAAGGGAGATAAGAAAAAGAAAGACAACAAAGTCGGTCATAAGAAAAATGATAAAAAGAAGACGGAAAAGAAAAAATCCAGCAAGAAAAAATCAGATAAGAAGAGCAAAAAGAAAAAGTAGTTTTTTGGGGAGAAGAACTGTTTATATTGACCCAGGCGTTAGCAAAAAGGATGGCCCACCATGGAAAACAGGGTGGGCCATCCTTTTTTTAGGTGGACAAGATTTCCACCTATTGAAAGTCTCGGATTCCAGTTTTAGGTTTATGGCAGTTTCACCAGCCAATAATGCCGTTAATTTATTGAATAATTAAATAACGTCCTTGGGAGCCTTCAGACGTTATCAACTAAAAGAGTCAAACGGAGATTTGACCCTTTGGTTCTTCATTTTCGCCCTTTTAAGCTCTTAAAGTTTTTGCAACAATTTCTGCAGCTTTAACAAGAGGAAATCCTGCAGGAGAAGCTGTTAATAATGGTTGTGTCCCGATTTGAGTCATAATTAAATCATGGGCTGTCATGTGGTTTTGAATAGCGATACCGATTGCATTAGTTAATTCGCCGGCACATTTACCTCCAAGTACTTCACCGCCAAGGATAACGCCTGATTGTTTACATGCAATAAGCTTCACTGTTTCTTTGTGAGCGTCTTCTAAATTTCCTGGGTGACGATTTACACCTGTAAATGAACCAGTAACAATTTTAAAACCTTCCTTAATTGCTGCTTTTTCTATAAGACCTGCTACACCATATGCTGTATCCCCAATACATGTGGAGTAAATACCAACGGTCCCTTTAAAAACACTGAAAGTATTAAGTTCATATAAATTTAATGCTGCTATACGGGCTTCTGTGCAAGCAGTTGAGGCAAGCATAATTCCACTTAATTTACCGGTTGCAAAATCAACCTTTTCTGCGCAGTCACCAGCTGCAAAAACATCTTCAATGGATGTACGACGATATTGATCCGCTTTTATAAATCCATATTCGTTAAGTGCTAATCCCATATCTTTGGCTAAAGCTACATTTGGTTTATAACCTAATGATAAAATAACGGCATCAGCTTCTATAGAGGTTCCGTCATTAAAGGTAACACCTTCTACTTTGCCATTTCCTGTAATTAATTTAATACCACAACTACTTTTGACATTTACTCCACGACCGACTAAATTTTCCTGAGCATCTGAACAAAATTCATCGTCAAAGGTTGCTCCTAAAATAGTAGGCAAAATTTCTACTAATGTTATTTCTTTACCAAGTTTTTTTAATTCGTCGGACATTTCCACACCGATAAATCCTGCTCCTACAATAACAATTTTATTTAATCCATCGAATTGTTCTTGCATTTGGTCAAGATATATTTTGTCCTTAGGAATTGTATATACATTTTCTAACTCTGTTCCATTTAACCAACTTGGAATTACTGGTATTGATCCTGTTCCCATAATCAGCTTTTCATAGACTAGTGTTTCCCCTGATTTTGTCTGGCATGATTTCGCTTTTGCATCTACTTTCACAACTTCATCAACAATAATATCTACACCTGCTTTGACTAAACCATCATCTGGTAAAATATTTTTGTTGCTAGAACCTGTTGTTCCATAAATATACGGAATGCCGCAGGGAATCATAACCTTTTCTTCTTTTCTAATAACGCTTACTGCTTTTTCTGGATAGTTTGACTTAGCTGTCATTGCTGCTACAAGTCCAGTTGCACTACCACCGATTACCAATACATCTGTTTTTTTCATGCCACTGCCTCCTAGTGATAAAAATTTCCCTTTTGGGTGGCCGCCGACAGTCATCCAAAACAGGCTGGCTAAATCCTCTGCCTCAACAAAGCCTCTGTCAACAAAAAAATCTTCGGTGTTCCGGGGACAGTATGCCTAACTATCTAAATCTTAAAAATCAGGGAATAGTTTTATATATTGTCATCGGAACTCGCTCTAGGTTATTTCAAGGGCTACGGTGAGGCTTTTATCTGAGTTACCGGTATATTGCCGGACCAGGTCGGTGAGAAGGTTTGTGGATTCGGGCTTTTGGTGCTTTTCGTCCAGGAGGGGACATGGTGGTTATTCAGCAGGGATATGAGGTCTGATGGCAGGTTTTGGCCGGCTGAGACAGTCAGGGGAATGATGAAGAGAAAAAGGAAAGGTAGCTATTTTGTTGTTTTGTTTTTGAATTAAGTATCATGTCCACGGAATTCCTATTTTTTCATGTGTGTCCTTCCTTTCCTTCGGCCCCTTGAGTCAAACGGAGATTTGACCCCTTTCTTCTATCTTTTTTAAAGCAAACGTTTGGCAATCAGAAACGTCATTAACCTGGTTGTTTCAAAGTCCTTCATTCTTGCAATAGAGACGGGGAAACAATCGAAATTAAAAGGGAATTTGATTTGTTCGGCGAGGTTTTATATTGACAGTGAAGCCCTGCTGGCTTATAAATTCATACTAATCCGCGTTGTTACCGGAGCAATGGGGCGGGTATGGTTAGCGAAGCCCTTCCCCGGCAAAAAAATTCTGTTACCGAGTGGATGCACGACGGATTTTCCATCGGTGTGCATTCAGTTTTTGAAATCAGGTCACGTGCTGCCGGACGTTCCGTCCGACAATTTCAGGTGGAGGAAGATGCTATGATTACGGCGATTACGACCGTTAGCTGCGAAGTCGGCAAGGTGCACGAGGTGGCGCAGGCGCTGGTGAATTGTCCCGGCGTTGCGGAAGTCTACTCGGTGTCGGGTGAGTATGACCTTCTGGCGATCATCCGGGTGAAAGAATACGATGAACTGGCCGAGGTTGTTGCGGGCAGTGTCGGTTCGGTTAAGGGTATAACGAAGACCCAGACACACATGGCATTCCGTTGCTACTCGAAGCAGAACATGGAACGCATGTGGGGCGAGTTCATTGGAGACGGCGAATAGAAATGGGTGGTGCTCTCTCCAAAGCGATCCGTTGCTGTGATGAGGCCGGACGCTACCCTTTGATTGCGGATATCAAGCCGGTCTCTCCCCGGGATGGTGATCTGCTTCGTCATCGCTCTCCGTGCGATTTAGCCCGGGCGCTGGCCGGAGCGGGAGCCTGTGCCCTGTCGGTGGTTACCGAGCCCAGGCATTTCGGCGGTAGTCTGGCGATATTGCGCGAGGTGGCGTCGGCCGTCGATATTCCGGTCTTGCGCAAGGACTTTCTGGAGCATCCGGACCAGGTGGATGAAACGGCGGCTTACGGCGGGCAGGCGGTACTGTTGACGTTGGCGACCATTCCCCCCGAGCGCTTGGAGTCGTTGTATCAAAGGACGTTGGAGACAGGGGTGGAAGCCGTTGTGGAAATCCACACGCTGGAGGAGTTGAAGCGAGCTCTCGCGCTCTGTCCTTCAATCCTCGGTATTAACAACCGGGATCTTCTGAAGCTTGAGAAGGACGGCGGGGACGTGCGGGTGACGGAAACTCTGGCTTCGCTCGTTCCGGACGGGGTCGTGACGCTTTCGGAGAGTTCGCTGCTGAGCGCCGACGACATTGCTCGGGCGCTGGCGGCGGGAGCGAATGCGGTTCTGGTCGGGACCGCTATTTTGGAGGCGGACGATCTGCCGGTCCGCATCAGAGAGCTGTTTTCTGCCGTGCGCAGGGTCTCGGCCGGGGAGAACTCCCCATGACCCGGGTGAAGCTTTGCGGACTGATGAGTGATGAAGACGTGGCCATGGCGGTGCGGTCCGGGGCCGATGCCCTCGGCTTTGTAACCGAATACCCGATTTCCGTTCCCTGGAACTTGTCGCGGGAGCGTGTGGCAGAGTTGGTGCGTCGCGTGCCCCCGTTTGTAACGACCGTGGCCGTGGTTGGCGGCGAGGTGGCGGAGATGATCGCCATCGCCAGAATGGTTCGCCCGAACTTCCTTCAGTTGCACGGTGACGAGACGCTTGAGGAGATTGAGGCGGTTGTTGATGCTCTGGGTCCGGAGGGGATCAAGGTTCTGAAGGCCCTGCGTATTGATGTGGATAGCGGTGAGGCTCAGTTTATGGAGCCCGACCCGGTTCAGGCCGCCGGGATTCTATCCGCGAGCGGCCTGGCCGGCCTGATTGTCGATTCCAAGACCGGTTCCCGCCCCGCAGGCACAGGCGTGGCTCTGGATTGGGGGGTGATCGCCAGGTTGACGGATGCTGTGTCGATCCCTTTGATTCTGGCGGGCGGGCTCAATGCCGGGAATGTGGCTGAGGCCGTTCGTTATGTGCGCCCTTATGGTGTGGATGTCATCAGCGGGGTGGAACGTGCTTCCGGCATCAAGGACGAGGCTCTTATGCGGGCCTTTGTGAAGGCGGTGAAGCACGCAGGTTTGTAATTATTCAGCTTGTCGGCACAATGCCTCGTATCACCCACTCCAAGGGGTGCATAATGAAAGTTCTAAGTTTTAGGCGTAAGGTGTTAGGTCTTACTCCCCATGCATTGCAGCCGGAGCGAAAGGGACGTTTTGAGAAAAAGACGGGCAGTTGAGCGGTCTTTGCGAATTCTGAACGTCCTCAAAACGTCTCTGGAGCGCAGGGAACCCGAAGGGCAAGGTGCGGGGTGTCCTTTTTCTGCTTACTCTTTTTAGACAAGTAAAAAGAGTAAGGGGTCGTCCGGGGGCGCAACCCCGCTGCTGCAAATCTTATTTAACGGCAGATGCCCTTCCCATGGGCAACACAAGTCCTTGTGCTGAATAGTTTCGCAGGTTTTTCGCAATCTGCAAAATTCGCAGGAGAGGAGAGCTGTTCGCAATCATGAAGCGCCCTTACACATTCATGTTGGTGGCGGTCAGCCTGGACGGCAAAATTTCGCCGCGCCGAAAACCGGGGCAGGCGAACCCGGTGGGCCCATTGTTGATCGCTCCGGAGATTATGGATTTACACAACGCCCAGCGGGCATCCGTGGATGCCATCATGGTGGGGTTGAAGAGCATTCAGCTCGACGATTCCCGCCTGACCTTGCGTTCGCAGCAGGGGACGAATCCCAAGCGGATTGTGCTTGACGGTCTGGCGGAGATGGCGCCGACGGCGCGCATTCTGAATCCGGAGGCCGAAACCATTGTGGCCGTCACGGCAGAGGCACCTGCCGAACGGGTGGCAAAGATCAGGGAGCGTGGAGCAAAAATCGTGGTGGCCGGGCGCCGGGGACGGTTTGTGGACCTTCCCGAGTTGATGACGAAGTTGTACCAGGAGTGCGGCATTCAGCGTCTGATGGTGGAAGGCGGGGGGACCGTGCACCGCTCGATGATATCGGCGGGTCTCTACGATGAGGTCCAATTGATCGTGTGTCCGTTTGTGATTGGCGGATCGCAGTCGGTGACGCCCGTGCAGCGCGCCGCTTTCTGGCCGGGTGGGACGGTACCGGCCTTCCGTCTCGATCATGTGGATGTATTGGGAGATTATCTTTATGTGACCTACAAGCCGGGCGACTGAGGGCAGTGGATCGGCTGGGGATATCTTAGAAAATAGAGGGCGAGGACAATGACCATGGATCAGCAGGAACAGCGATGGCGGGAATTTGGCGCAATTGTAGCTCGACTGACACGCGGTGAAAATATTACCAGGGAGGAAGCCAGGGAGTGCTGGCGCCAGATCTGTGAGGAGGAGCAATCCGATTTGCAGCAGGGCGCGTTTATCGGGGCGCTGAAATCCAAGCCGGAGACACCCGAGGAAATTGCGGGCACCTTCGAAGCTTTGTATGAGTACGATACGGTGAAGGTGAAAGTGAACACCCCCGAGCCGCTGATTGACAATTGCGGAACGGGGGCGGATACGCTCAAGACATTCAACATCAGCACCGGCGCAGCCATCGTGGGCGCGTCTCTCCGACTGTATGTCGTACGGCATGCGGCTCGGGCCATCTCGTCAAACTGCGGTGCCATTGATGTGGTGGAGGCGTTGGGCGTAAATGTCGAATCCGCGCCGGAGCTTCCCGTAAAGAGCATTGAGAATGCCGGTATTTGTGCCTGGAATGCGTTTTTAACCTCGGTTCATCCGAAGACTCTGGCTCGCGTTTTGTCGCAGATCCGTTTCGGTTCGGCCATTAATCTGGTCGGTCCGCTGCTCAACCCGACCATGCCGACGTTCAAGGTCATGGGGGTACCGACGCCCGCATTTATTGACATCGAGATCAAGACCCTTAGGGAGCTGGGTTTTAAACGCGCTTTGGTCATGCATGGGTTGGACGACAACAGCGACAAGGGAATGGATGAGTTCTCGCTCCTTGGAGAGACCCTGGTGGCAGAGCTTGGCAGCGATGGGAAGATCAAAAACTACAAGCTGACCCCGGAGGATTTCGGGCTGAGCCGTTGTTCCTATGAAGCGGTGGCGTCCACCCGGGATGTCACCCACGATGCTACGATTCTGCTTCAGGTGCTTCTCAACCTGGACCAGGGACCGCGCAATGACATCGTCTGCCTCAACGCCGCCCCGCTCCTGTACGTGGCCGGGAAAGTGGAGTCTCTGCAAGAAGGCTTCAGTATGGCCAAGCAGGCCCTGGCCGACGGCAGGGCCTATGAGAAGCTTAAGGACTGGGTAACCTGGCAGAACGAAGGCCCCATGGACGGCATTCCAAAGCTTGAGAAGATAACCGCATTGGCGAAGGGTTGAGCGTGGAGGTCAAACTCAGTAGCTGTTATTTCTGCACCAGCAAGGGCTGCGCCATGAAGGTGTATGTCGAGAACAATCAGGTGCAGCGGGTTACCGTGGATACGTCGGCGCCGGTGGTTCCTGGAGGCTTCTGTGTGCGCCCGACCCTGGCCAAGGAGTATCAGGAGCACCCCTTCCGTCTCTCTTTCCCGCTCAAACGCAAGGGGCAACGGGGTGAGAACCGCTGGGAACAGATCTCCTGGAAGCAGGCGCTGGACGAGATCGGGGAGCGTTTGGCGGACATCCGGGAACGCTATGGTGCGGAAGCGGTGGCCACCAGCTCCGGGACCGGCCGTGGCGGCGCGGAGTTCGCGAAGACGCGCTTTATGAACCTGTTCGGCAGCCCCAATCGCTTTGGGGTGATTACCATCTGCTACGCGCCCAGGGCTCTGGTGTGGTTCAGCACCTTCGGGGGGCATCTGGTCTCGGACCGGCGTCCGGGCACGACCCGCATGACGGTGTTGTGGGGGCGCAACGCGCACGAAGGGGGCCCCTCGACCTGGAACAGTTTCCAGAAGGCCAAAGCCGAAGGCATGCGCACGATGGTCATCGACCCGCGTTGCACGGAGCCGTCCCGCCAGGCCGATATCTGGGTTCAGCTCCGTCCGGGCAGTGATACATTGCTGGCGATGGCGATGATTCACGTGATCATCGAGGAAAATCTGTACGACCGCGAATTTGTGACGTTGTTCACGCACGGTTTTGACGAGTTGCGCACCCGGGCGGCGCAGTTTGCCCCGGAAGCGGTAGCGGAGAAGGTCGGGTTGACGCCCGTACAGATCCGTGAGATAGCGCGTTTTTATGCAGCCAACCAGCCATCCGTCATGACCATCGGGGTGGCGGTCGAACACAGTGCGCCGAACAGTATTCAGGGCATCCGCGCTATCAATCTGCTGCGTGCGATTGTGGGCAGTATCGATGTGCCGGGAGGGGACCTGATCGCCGGCCCATGTCCGGGGTTTTTGCCGGATGTGGTCATGGAGGCGAACGAGCGTCTGGGGCCGGAACAGCGCGCCAAACAACTGGGCAGCGACCGCTTTCGCTTCAGCGGCTACCCGGGCTGGGAGCTGATGGAGGAGCAGATGCGGCGGGTCTGGGGAGAGCGGCATTCCGCAGCGGTCAATTTGCATTCCTGTGCCCATGCTCCGAGTGTTTTTCGGGCGATGCTGACGGAAAAGCCGTACCCCGTCAAAGCCCTGATTTCCTCATGCAGCAATCCCCTGCTTTCTTACGCCAATACCAAGCTCGTTCATGACGCCATGTTGGCGACGGAACTGCTGGTGACTTTTGACATAACCTGGACGCCGACCGCGCAGCTCTCTGACTATGTCCTGCCGGCTGCCTGCTGGTTGGAGCGTCCGGACATGGGCAATTTCTCGTCGGTGGGCGGGTATCCCTTGGTGCAGCTCGGGGAAACGGCCGTCCCCCCAGTGGTGCCGGGACGCTACGAGCGGCTCGATGACTATGCTTTCTGGCGTGAGTTGGGGCTGCGTCTTGGGCAGGAGGATGATTGGCCGTGGCCGACGTTCACCGCCCTGTGGGAGTATCGTATCTCGGAGATCATGGCGGAGCATGGCTGCGAGACGTTGGAGGCGTTTGTACATGAAAAGCGCTGGGTGGGGGAAAAGCCCCAGGCGGGCCGCTGCCGTTCTCCGGGGCTGGCAACGCCATCCGGCAAGGTGGAGCTGAGTTGTACTATTCTGGAGAAGCTGGGTTACGATCCCCTGCCTCACTACACTGAGCCCGACATTCCCGAAGAGGTCCGGCGGGCCTATCCCCTGCTGAACATCAGCGGGGTGCGGTTTATGCCCTATCACCACAGTGAGTTTCGTCATGTGGAGGGGTTCAGGAAGCAGCAGCGTGATCCCATCGTCGAGATTCACGTGGATGTGGCGCGGCGGCAAGGTATCAACGACGGCGACTGGGTCTGGATCGAGAGCCCCGTCGGCCGGGTTCGGCACCGGGCGCGGCTCAGTACGGCCTTTGATCCTCACTATATTGTCACCCAGCATGGCTGGTGGTTTCCGGAGCAGCCTGGGGAGGCGCCCGGTTTGCACGGTTTGTGGAAAGCCAACATCAACGTGACCACAGACGACGAACCGGACAAGTGTGATGCACTGTCCGGCGGCTGGCCATTGAAAGGGGAGTATCTGCGCTGCCGCATTCGGCCATGTGGGGAGGATGTCCCCGACCCTCCAAAAAAATGACAGCGATAAAATACTGTTCCCGAAATTGTGCCCGAATTGAGATTGAAAAAAAGGGACTTGCCCAATTATGAGCTAAGTCCCTTTTTTTTTATGGCGCGCGATGGGCGACTCGAACGCCCGACCTTTGGCTTCGGAGGCCAACACTCTATCCAACTGAGCTAATCGCGCTCACCTGCTTTTATACCGTATCTCCCGTTTTTATGACCTGACTTGGTCCGCCCCGGAATTCCTCCGTGTTGGATGTCACTCAATTTGTCAAATTCTGGATCAGCAGAGTATTCGGGTCGAGAACCAGATTAGTTTTGGGATTGGTTTCTCCCGGTTGTTTCAATGTGCGGATATCTACCGGTCCTTCTCCCGATTTGAGCTGCAGAATGGTTTTAAAGAGGTCCGTCAGATTGTCCAATTGGACCGGAAAGCCGTTTTGGGCGGGCGTTTCATGGCGGTGGGTGGTGATAGTGAACCAGATATGGAACCGTCGCTGTTCGGCAAGATTTTTCAATTGGCTTAATATCGGGCGACAATCGCTATCGAAACTGAATCCGTCGATAACCAGTATCTCAGGGATAAAAATGTTCTGCTCGGACAGGTCGTTCAAGCGTTCTTCCAGTGTTGCGACAGTGAAGGCCTGGGCGCAAAATGTCATGATCAGGCGATGAGGCAACAGGATATCCCAAAGCTGCTTGATCCGGGTTTCGCTATATTGACTGGCTATCTGGGTTAATAGCTCCTGGTACCAGAGGTTCACCTTTTCCACAGGGTCCGTCAGGCTGAGATGGAGGACGTTTTTGCTTTGCAGGAGAGCATTCATGGCGATCTGAACCGTCAGTGCCGTTTTTCCCCCGCCGCTGCGAGACAGTACGGCGCCGAAATCACCGGGCGCAAGCAGCCCATCCTTTACGTTGTTGATGAGGCGTAACGGGTTGCGCATGGTCAAATCCAGCTTGAGCATGGTCAGATTCCTTTCCCTAAGTTGAATGACGGTTTCTTTTCCGGAAATGAAACGGGTCATTTGATAATCCTTTTACAGCACTTTTTTTCAAGGAGATATTGGTATCTGTCAGTGAATCAAGCCGCCTTTTCTTTCTCCTCCTGGATTTTTTTGGCAATCTCTTCCGCAATGGATTGAGGCACTTGACGGTAGCTGTTGAATTCCATGGTGAACTGGGCTTTTCCCTGGGTAAGCGAACGCAATACAGTGGAAAAACCGAACATTTCGGCCAGAGGGATCTGCGCTTCCACGGCACACATCACGCCTTCATCCTGGGTGCCGACAATCAAGCCGCGACGCTGATTCAGAGCCCCCATCACGTTGCCCTGGAACTCGGTCGGGGTTTCCACAACCACCTTCATGATCGGCTCCTGGATGACGGGTTTGGCCCGGCCGAAGGCGTCGATGAAGGCGCCTCGGGCAGCAGCCTGAAAAGCCATATCCGATGAGTCAACACTGTGGGAGGCTCCGTCGTTGATACAGACTTTGACGCCGGTGACCGGAAAGCCCAATTTTGGGCCTTTGCTCATGCAGTTAAAAAATCCTTTTTCGCAGGCCGAGATGTATTGGGTGGGAATGGAGCCGCCGGTAATGCGGTTCTCAAAAACGAACTCCTGGTCTGCCACCGGTTCCATGAAACCGGCGACTCGACCGAATTGTCCTGCACCCCCGGACTGTTTTTTATGGGTGTGGTTGAATTCAGCTTTTTGAGTGATGGTTTCGCGGTAGGCGACACGGGGTGTTCCGCTGGCAACCGTGGCATTGTATTCACGCTTCATGCGTTCGATATAGACCTCGAGGTGCAGTTCGCCCATCCCGGAGATGATGGTTTCCCTGGTTTCTTCGCTGACGTGGGTGCGGAATGTCGGGTCTTCCTTGGTGAAACGATTGAGTGCCTTGGCCATGTTGATCTCGGATTTGTTGTCCTCGGGCACGATTGCCAGGGAAATGACCGGTTCGGGTACGAACATGCTGGTCATGGTCAGATTCAGTCCGGGAGAGACAAAGGTGTCACCCGAAGAGCAGTCGACGCCGAACAGAGCGCCGATGAAGCCGGCAGGTATACTATCGATATCTTCCCTCTGGTTGGCATGCATGCGTACCAGACGACCGATTTTGATTTTCTTTCCGGTGCGGACGTTGACCACCGTGTCCCCTTTACGCAGGGCTCCCTGGTAGACGCGAATGTAGGTCAGCTGACCGTACTGCCCGTCTTCGAGCTTAAAGGCCAGGGACACCGTCGGTTGATCGAGTTCCGGGACAAGTCGGGCAGGGTGCTCCGCATGTTTGAGGTCAAGGGCTTCGTTGATAACGTCCCTGGGGCAGGGCAGCAGCGAGGTGACCGCATTCAGAAGGGGTTGAACGCCTTTGTTTTTATAGGCTGAGCCGAGCAGAACAGGGGTGATTGACCGGCTCAGGGTACCTTTGCGCAAGGCGCCCACAAGCAGTTCCTCGGATATTTCCCGTTCCTCCAGAACGGCTTCCATCAGTTCGTCGCAAAACAGCGTTGCGGTTTCGATCAGGTTTGCCCGTCGTGTTGTGGCTTCGTCCAAGAGGGCGGCGGGGATGTCTTCGCTGCGAACTTTTTCTCCATTGTCGCCGTCGAAATAGAGGGCTTTCATCTGGATCAGGTCCACCACTCCCGAAAAGTCGGCTTCCAGCCCGATCGGCATCTGCAACGGAAGGGGATTGTGACCAAGTTTTTCCTGGAGGTGGGCAATGACCCGGTCCGGATTGGCGCCGCTGCGGTCGCATTTGTTGATAAACACCACACAGGGAACCTGGTAGCGTTTCATCTGGCGGTCCACGGTGATGGACTGGGATTGAACACCTCCCACCGAACATAGAACCAGGACGGCCCCGTCCAGGACCCGAAGGGAGCGTTCCACTTCAATAGTGAAATCGACATGGCCGGGGGTGTCGATGATATTGATTTCATGTTCATCCCACTCGCAATAGGTGGCTGCCGAGGCAATCGTGATGCCCCGTTCTTTCTCAAGTTCCATGGAATCCATGGTGGCTCCGACCCCGTCCTTGCCCTTGACGTCGTGGATGGCATGGATGCGGTTGGTGTAGTAAAGAATCCTCTCGGTCAGGGTGGTTTTCCCCGAATCGATATGGGCGCTGATGCCAATGTTGCGTATTTTGTCAATGTTGTACTTCATCGGACTTGTTCCCTTTTTGTTGTTGGATTGATTTTTTTGACGTTTCTATTTCTTCCAATTGATTTTATCCACCACACCGGCATACCTGTGAGGCATCAACGTATCTCTTCCTTTTATTTGGTTTCGATTTGGTTGATTTAAGAAAAACATTGAAGCCGGGAAAAATCAGCGTTCAATGCCGCAAATCGAGACCGATCCAAATGGTCAAACGGCTTAGATGAAAAGGTTTGTCGGGCGAGGGCGGACGCTTTGTCGAAAATGGTGGGAACTTCTAGAAGGGACAGCCTTCAGGACCTAAATAGTCCCGGGTAAACCTTTGCTCCTATTTCCTTGTGTCATTTGTTGTTGGTGCGCTTGTAAAAGTGAATTTTGCGTAACCCCCAAGATAACACAAAAATCTCATTTTGCATTCATAAAATATTAATATCTTTTCCGGAGATAATAGCTTTCTTTCAGGGCAAGGAAAAACGGATGTCTGCCGGCAAGATTAGAAACGTAGGCTTGGTTTTTTTCTGTTGACGGCGGGCTTCGCGCCCATCGCCATTTCCGGACAGGGAACCGTTCAACCCGGAGGCCGGGTAACTTTTAATTGAGGGGTTAAGTAAACCACCGGCTCTGCTGGTGTGACTTGATTTAAACTGGTCGCTGGAAATAAGGCTGGGAATAAAAAACAGTCAAAGATAAAAGGGGTTACGAAAAAATCGTAACCCCTTGATTTTATTTGGCGCGCGATGGGCGACTCGAACGCCCGACCTTTGGCTTCGGAGGCCAACACTCTATCCAGCTGAGCTAATCGCGCTCGCTTGTTTTTATACCGTATCTCCTGTCCTTATGCAATATGAATTCAGGTTCCGTCCGGTCTCTTTCCGGTGTCCGGCAGAAGGAAACTGCGGCTGTGGATGGTCAGCAGCCAGACCGCGAAAATGAGGAAAATCTCCAGCACGACGATACCGAGATGGAGTTGCACGTCGGGCAGAATGAAAAGGACTTTTTCGAGGAAAATTCCGGTCAGAATGGAAGCTGCGATCAAGGTGAGAATGTATATATTGCGTTTGCACCAGCGCGGGATGAGGCCCAGGAAAGGGACGAGAAAGGTCAGAACGAGAAAAATATAGCCCAGTTCAACGTAAGGAGGAGCTATCCGTCTGGCGATGTAGTTGGCCTCCTCGGGAATATTGCCGTACCAGATGAGCAGAAACTGGGCGAAAAAGAACCCGCCCCAGAGGACGCTGAAGCCGAGCATGAGCCTTCCCAGGTCTTCCTGATGCCTTGCGGTTGCGACGGGGTCCTGCTGCAGTTTGAAGCGGTACTGGAAAAAGAGATTGATGGTGGCCAGCGCAAACCCGGCGAAGATTGCTTCGACCATGAAATAGAAACCGAACAGGGAGCTGAGCCAGGGATATTCCAGCGGCATGATCCAGTCGAAGGCGATCAGGAACTGGGACAGGGTGAAGACCGAGAGATAAATGATGGCGTACTTGACCCTCGACGGGTCCTGGCGCAGCGAGCGCACCACATAGAGCCGTGCCGTTACGAACACCGCCAGCAGGACGACAACATTGCGGAAAATGAAAAACTCTGTATTCAGCCAGAAATTGGGGTGCTCGTGCCAGGGATAGATGGACGTCCGCGGCCAGAGGAGTAAAAAGGCTAAAGCCAGGAAGAGGAGGAGCGGATAGACGGAAAGAAGCTCGCGTCTCAGGGTGGCGATCCATTTCCCCTGGATCGCTTCAGTGGCTGCGGCCGCGGCGATGCTCCCCTGGATCAGGCACGACCAGAAGGCGAGGGCAAGGAGAAGGGCGCCACGGCTTTCAGCCAGTCCTGCAAATTCCACCAGCGCCAGGGCGGCACCGAGGATGAGCAGCAAAAGGAAATAATTCCCCGCTTTAAGCTTCAGAGTTTCCATTTTGTTGCCTCGTTGCCGATCTGGATGATGAAACTGTTTTCAAATTCCTCCTCGCCGAGAATGGCATCGATGCTGGGAAGGCGGGAAAGAAGTAGAAAGCCCGCAAGGGTGAACAGGGAGCCGAAAAGGATCGTCATCAGATAGGCGATAATCAGGAACGGCGGGAGAGAAACGATCGGTTTCCCGCCGGTGTTCAGCGGCCAGTCGAGGGCCGTGAAGATGGTGAAACCGAGCCCCCCGATAAATCCTGCCAGAGCGCCGAAAAGGGCGAAGTAACGAAGCAGGCCCAGCTTGCGGTCGATGATCTCTTCCGCTTCAGGGAGATAATAGGGCATCCTCACGCGGATCTTTTTCGGATCAATCCCCTGAGCGACCAGTTCCTTGAGGCGGCCGAGAAACTCATCGGAATTATCGAAATGGAAAGTTTCATCCATCATAGATGCTCCTTGAGTTCGGTAATCGAAAGCACCGGCAGGGTCCGGGAAAAGATGAGGAAAAGAAGGAAGAAGAGGCCGAACGAGCCGATGGTGATCCCAATCTCCACAAAAGAGGGGGTATAGGTTCCCCAGGCATAGGGATCGTAATCGTGGGCCAGGGAAGCGACGATAAGAACGAAGCGTTCCACCCACATGCCGATATTGACCATGATCGCCACGACGAATAGAAACGTGAGGTTGCGGCGCAGCTTTTTGAAGCAGAGGGCCAGGGGGATGAGACAGTTGCAGAGAACCATGATCCCGAAGAGGGGCCAGTAGTCCCCGGTCAGTCGATACATGTACTGGGCGATCTCGAACTGATTGCCGCTGTAGAAGGCGAGGAAATATTCGGTCACATAGGTGACCGAGATAATCAGCGAGGTGAACAGGAGGATTTTCGAGATCGCTTCAAAATGATCGATGGTGATGTATTGATCCAGGCCCAGCATTTTGCGCAGGGGAATCACCAGGGTTATGACCATGGCGACGCCGGAAAAGATGGCGCCGGCCACGAAATAGGGGGCGAAAATGGTGGTGTGCCAGCCGGGGATGATGCTCACAGCGAAGTCCCAGGAGACGATGGAGTGGACCGAAGCGACCAGGGGGGTGGCAAAAGCGGCCAGAAAGAGATAGAGCCTGTTGTACTGTTTCCACTGCCGGAAGGTCCCTAGCCAGCCGAGGGAGAGGACCCGGAAAACGTGTTTCATGATGCCGCTCAGGCGGCGGCGGGCCACGGCCAGGTCAGGGAGGAGACCGACGTAGAAAAAGATGAGGCTGACGATCAGGTAGGTGCTGACCGCGAAGACGTCCCACACCAGGGGCGAGCGGAAATTGGACCAGACGAGGCGCTGGTTGGGGTAGGGGACGAGATAGTAGAAGACCCAGACGCGGCCGAGGTGGATGAGGGGGAACAATCCGGCCACGCACAGGGAGATGACGGTCATGGCTTCGGCGGCGCGGTTGAAGCTGGAGCGGAAGCGCGCGCGGAAAAGGAAAAGAACAGCTGAAATCAGGGTGCCGGAGTGGGCGATACCGACCCAGAAGATGAAGTTGGCGATGTAGACCCCCCAGCCCACCGGGTGGGTGATCCCGGCAACGCCGATGCCGTTGAATATCTGGTAGGCCCAGAGGCTCATGCCTCCCATGAACAGCATGGCGCAGAATGCCAGGGCCGCAAAATAGGGAAGACCCGGGCGGCGAATGCTGGCGAGCACATCGGTTTCAATCTGTCTGGCGGCTTCCATCTCTGTCATGATTCGGAACCCTGTTCCTCATGCTTGCGGTTTTTTCGATGCAGGTAATAAACGCCCGGATCGGTGCCGAGTTCCTCAAAAACCCGGTAGGCGCGGTCCGCCTTGATCATCGCGGAAATTTTCGAGTCATTGTTGAGCATATTACCGAAGACGATGGCGCCTGTGGGGCAGCTCTGGGCACAGGCCGGGGTAACCTCGCCGTCCCGGATCAGGCGTTTTTCATCCTTGGCGCGGTCGCGGGCTTCGCGGATGCGCTGAATGCAGAAGGTGCATTTTTCCATCATCCCCTTGGTGCGCGGTACCAGGTCGGGGTTGAGCGAGCGTTTTTCCAGCCCCTCGCGACGGTGGGTGAACCAGTTGAAACGTCGTACCTTGTAGGGGCAGTTATTGGAACAGTAGCGGGTCCCCACACAGCGGTTGTAGACCTGCACGTTGAGTCCTTCGGGGTTGTGGTAGGAGGCATAAACCGGACAGACCGGCTCGCAGGGGGCGTAATCGCACTGCTGGCAGAGCATCGGCAGAAAATCGAGATCCCCCTCGGGAGTATAAAAGGGTTCGATGCGCAGCCACGACATCTCCCGTCCTTTCAGGTGTTCTTCCGGGCCGACCAAGGGGACGTTGTTTTCCACATAGCAAGCCGCCACGCAGGCGCCGCAGCCGGTGCAGAGGCTGAGATCAATCGCCATGGCCCAGCGATAATTGGCGTAATCAGGCTCGGGATAAAGATTCAGGCGTTTGTGCTTTTCATGCTCTTCCCTGGAAATGGGGGTGGGGATAATCCCGCGGCCGGCCTGGGAGGTCGACCCGGCCATGATCGGAAGCCCGGTCCTGCCTTTGGCTTTTTCGATTCCTTTGAGATTCAGGCAGGTGACGGCTTCGCCGGAAACGCCATCCACCGGCAAGGGGATGGAACCGACCATGTCCTTTTGCAGCATCACCACTTCGTCCGCCAGGCCCGGCTGGATTCTGGCCGCGAATTCGGCCTCCCAGCCCGCGCCGTGGAGGCGTACCCGGCTCCGGTCACGGATTTTGAGTTTTTCCGCCAGAGCAGGAGAGACGGAAACCCACTCCCCGTAGGTCACGGTGGTCAGGGGGTCGGGGATTTCCGAAAGGAGGGTAAGCGGGTCGCTGCGGCCATCAAATTTGCGCACTGAGGGCGTGACGATCAGAGCCATCCCGGGGGTCGGCTCAGTGATGGTCATGTTGCTGAATGCGTCGGTGGCTTTGCCGGGGTCGAGGGTGATCTTCTCTTTGGGCCGCTGTTCTTGTAAAAAGCCGTTTTCCGCAAACTTTTTCAAGCTGTCGCGATCCCATCGTCGGCGCCACTCGGAGAAGAGATATTCCCGGTAATCCGCCTTCGAACCGACGTCGTTTTTCCAATTCATAAAGCCAAGGAGTATCTCCCCCTGCGACCGGGTATCGTGAAGGGGTTTTACCGCCGGGCGGATGATGGTGGTCACGTCTGCCCGGGGGCGGGTCTCTCCCCAGGATTCGAGGCTGTGGGACAGGGGGAGAATGAGATCGGCCCTCTTGGCCGTTTCATCCATGAAATCGGCGAGTACGACCCGGAAATTGACCTTTTTCAAAGCGGCGGCAAAGCCCGAATCCGTAGGAAGATGGCGGAGCGGATTGCAGCCCGCGAAGAAGATCGTACTGATTTCCCCTGCCTCAAGATCGTTCTGGAGCTTTTTAATATCGAGCAGTGAGCCGACACCGGCGTAATTTTCAGCAGCGGAAAAATCAACGGGCCCTTCGGTCATGCCGGTCAGCCACTGAAGACAGGCACAGAGCAGGGCCGCGGCCGGACCGTTGTTGCTGGCGAGGGCAACGCCACCGACGGAAACAAGAGGCTTTTGGGCTTTATTTAAAGCTTCAGTCAACCGGGTCAGGACTTCTTCCGTGAGGCCGGTTTTAGCCGCTGTCTCCTGTAAGCTAAGAACGGGAATCAATTTCAGGATGTGATCTTTGAGCCCATTTTTCCCGGCGGCAGGTTTTGCTTGGCGGAGAAGGTGACTGAGGAGATGCGCTTCGCTTCCGGGGCGGATGATGAGCCGTTCCGTGGCCTTGAAACCGGTGAGGGATGCGTGGGGCTCGATATGGACCCAGTGAAAATCAAGGTTTGCTGCCGCTTTTGCGAACTGGTCGGCATAGGAGACCGGACTGACAAAGGTTTCGAGGAAATCAGCGCCGATGCTGAGGAAATAATCGGCTTCGGAAAAACGCTGAAAAGGGATATCGCTGACGCCGAAAAGTTCCCGATAAGCTGCACGCAGGGCGGCATGGGCGTAGGGTTCGAAATCGGGGCGCCGCTCGATATCGAACAGCTCGCAAAAAATATTGGTAAGATTGGCCAATGCGCCGGTGGTGCGGCCGGACAAAAATGCGTTTTTCTTTTGAGCGGAATTCTTCTCCAGGCTTCCGGCCAGGGTTTTGTAAGCTTCATCCCAGGAGATTTTTTGCCACTGGCCGGCAGGATTTCGGCGTAGCGGGGTTTTGATCCGCTCCGGATGATAGAGGTGCGAGAGAGAGGCCTGGCCGCGGGCGCAGAGGCCTGCTGCGTTGACCGGATGGCCGGGAATCCCCTCCAGCTTGACCGGCCATCCTTCGCGGACCCGGACCGAAACGCCGCAGTGTGCCGGGCACTCGGTGCAGGTGGAAGGGTACCAGAGCGCTTCACCGGGAAGAACGCCATCCTCCGGGGGAACCAGCCAGGAAATCAGCTCTTTGCCGCTATCGTCGCTGCCGCAGGCGGAAAGTACGCCCGTACCGGATAAGAGTCCCAGAATTTGTAAAAAAATTCTTCGTTTCATTAAGCTAAACCTTTTTCAACACCCTGCTATTTATGGCAGGTCGCGCAGTCGGTGGGCGCTCCCGTCCCGCGATGGCAGGTGACACACCAGCCCATTTTGTGGGGTCGCACCTTGCGGACTTCATCCATCTCTTTGATGACGCCGTGGCAGTGGGTGCAGTCGACCCCGGCTTTGATATGGCGCTTGTGCGAAAAATAGATAAACCCGGGAAGCTTGTGAAGCCGTTCCCAGACCACCGGTTCTTTGCTGAAATAAGCATTTCGCACCTTAATAACTTCCGGCCGATCAATAGCCACATTCTGGTGACAGGTCATGCAGGTTTCCAGCGAGGGCGCTCCGGCCTCCGGGGATTTGTCCACATAAGAATGGCAGAAGGTACAATCCATTCCAAGTTGTCCGGCATGGATACTATGCTTGAAGGCGATCGGCTGCGGCGGCGTTTTGCGGAAGGCCTGCCAGTGCCAGCCGGCGAGAAATATCCCGATCGCGAAAACGCTGAAGAAGCCGCCAATAAATATTTTGAAAAGTATTTTTCCCATATGTTCGAATAAACTCTATCTTTCTTCAAGCAGCCAGTCGCCGATGATCCGGATATCCTCCTCGGGGAGGCCGAGGCGTGGCATGGACGGATATTCGGGATTTATTTTGACCGGGTTGGCAACATAGGATCGCAGTTTCTCAGCCTGGCCCCGGTATTTTGGAAGCACTGAATTCAACGGGGGCCCGACGATCCTGCGATCAAATGCGTGACAGACGCTGCAGGAGCGTTTGAAGAGCTTTTCCCCGTCGGCAAGCGCGGCGGCTTGTCCGGGAGCAACTGTTATGGCTTTGGCGTCGGTTGTCTGCTCACGCAGATTCGGCAGCGAGGGAAAGGTGGTGACAGTGGTCTGGAGAATGTTTTCCCGGATGAGGTGATGGGCCATGGCCGAGCATAAAAAGATGCCCAGCAGGGTTGTAACCAGAATTATCGGCGGTTTGGGAGCGGGCCTGATGCAGTAGGAAAAGCCAAGCCAGCAGGTGGCCAGGGCCAGGAAAATGCCGAGAATGAAGAGGCCGAAGACCCATTTGGAAAAAGCGATATCGGGCAGATGGACTATTTCGAACAGTGCAAGGGGAGGCCAGAGAAGCAGGCCGCTGACGAGAAAAATAGGAGCCGAACGGCCAGTCTTCAAGCTCCAGGCGGGGAGGCCGTCTCGTGCTCGGGAGTATATTTATAGCCGAGAACCAGGGCTGTGCCGGTGGTCGCCAGGGACAGGGCCAGAAACTGCAGAAAACCGGCGACCCCTACCCAGGAAAAAAAGAGGCGCGGCTGATGCGCGAGAAAAGGCCATCTCTCCGGAGTAAAGAGGAGGGCGCTGCCGGAAAACAGGAGGAACATGCCGAGGGTCAGAAAGCCTATTCCCCCGGCTCCGATAATCAGGGGGAGCGCCAGTCCTTTGCGGGTGCGGAGAAGGTAGCCGTATGCATACATGGAAAGGATGCCGGCCGCCAGGACTCCAAGGCATACGGCCCAAAACGGCAAGGTGTAAAGGGGGGGGCGGTAAATCAGGTGACCGAGAAAAATGCCGCACCCGACCAGCACCAGAAGGAGAAATCCAAGGCTCTTCTTGAGGAGGGCGCCCTGGACCATTTCGATGGCCATGTGGCCGCTGTGTTCATTTTCACTCAGTCCTTCCGTCACGCTCAGGCAGAGCGAAAGAAGGGAACCTCCGAAAAAAAAGGCCAATGCCGGGAATGGCACAAGGAAAAGGAGCACCAGACAAAGCTTTAGTAGCGACAGGTTTTCCTGGGCGATTTCAAGCATTCAACTACCTGTTGAAAAGGTCATTATCTCAGTTTGTTTGCGAAATCTATCGTTGAAAGCAGCGATTCAGGCGGTACTTATTTTTTGCGCGCTAATGGCCTATAGAGTATAAAATGTGGCAGATTTCTTTCAAGTTTTTTGCGAAAAAAAAGATGCACCGGCATGGTGAAATTCACTCCGGCGGCGGCACCACAAAAAATATGGTTGGTGTTGGATAAGGCCGTCCGTTCAGGACTGGGGCGCCTGAATGACTTCCGCATAGATCGGAATTCGAACTTCGTTGAGGTGGGCGCCGGAAAGGGGGATGACGACATATCCACCCAATCTTCTGTTGTCCGGTTTGGGTGTGACCAGAATGGTAAGGGTAAGCTTCTGGTCGGGGGAGAGGCTCCGGCTGGACAGTGAAGCCACGAGCTCCGGAGTGGTTACCTGAGGTTCCTCCAGGTAAATGTGATTTTTCCCACGGTTGACGAGTACGACTTCCGCCCTGGTAGTGGTTCTTGGCACCAGATTCCCGAGGCTGACCCGCCTTGGGTGCTGGGTGATCTCTTTTTTGATAACCCCGCGCATCTGGAGCTGAACTACGCTCCGGACGGGATCGTTGCTGTAGATGTAAATGGTTTTGACTACCGGGCCATTGAAGCGGGTTGTATCAAAAGTGCTTTGTATCTCTCCGGCCTGTCCCGGTTTCAATAGCTTGGAAGAGAGGAGAGAAGCGGTACAGCCACAGGAGTGTCTGACTTTATTAATGACCAGCGGCGCGGCTCCGGCATTGCGGAATTCGAAAGTATGGATTACTTGCTCCCCGGTAAATACCCGGGAAAAGTTGTAATCCGGGTGGTCGACGACCAGTTTGGGTTCATCCGGCTGGGCGGCCGCCGGGTGGGGAATAAGGAATAACAGAATGAGCCAGAAAAACGGCCACTGGATTTGCCGCATGATGCCCTTCCTTTTTCAGGTGTTTTAAGTGCCGATTTTCAAATTCATGGTAGCATGGGGGGAAAAAATCGGCCAGCGATTAAATAAATTTTATACGGACTATCCGAAGAATTTGACAGAGGATTTTTATCTCTTTAAGATAAGGCATCCAAAATCATTATCAGATCGAAACGGAAAGCGAAATGAACGACCTGGGTTTGAAGCTCCTTTATTCCGAAAAGTGTATCGTCTGCCATGTTGAGCGCCTTGCAGAGGAAATCAACCGCGATTATGAGGGCCGGGAACTGCTCATTATCGGTGTTTTAAAAGGAGGCTTCATTTTTCTTTCCGATCTTGTTCGCCGTCTGACTGTCCCTCTGAAAATCGATTTTGTTCAGTTGGCGAGCTATGGTGGCGGCACGGAAAGTCTCGGTGTTGTGGAATTTCGAAAAAATATCGATTCTTCGGTCCAGGGTAAGGACGTGCTTATTGTCGAGGATATTGTAGACAGCGGCTATTCCATGGAATTTCTGTCCCAAAAACTTTTGAGCCAGGATCCAAAATCCCTGAAAGCCTGCGTTTTCCTGGATAAGAAGGCTCGCCGTGAAGTCCCGTTTGATGCCGATTATGTCGGAATATCTGTGGAGGATGCTTTCCTGGTCGGCTATGGTCTCGATTTAGACGAAAAGTATCGGAACTTGCCGGGAATCTACTCCAAGAGTTGAATATGGTTCCGTTGGGAGAGGGAGAAAAAATATGATCATCCATTGCAGCCAATGTGGTACGCGTTACCGTTTCACCGAAGAAAAAATCAAGCCCACCGGGACCAGGGTACGGTGTGTCCGCTGCAGTAATGTATTCCTGGTAATGCCCGAGGAAAAGATTTTACTCCTTGATGAAGTGTTTGAGCCGGATGTTCCGGCCCCTGAAAGCGCACCTCCCGAAGAGAGCCATCTTCCTGCAGGAGTGGCCGGCGGCGTGGTGACCGGCGGGCTTTTTAAAGGTGTCCCGTCTTCCCAGAAAGCGCCTGGGGAGGGACAACCCCCTGCTTCAGAACCGGAGGCTGTAACGTCCGATGAAGGGGATGCGTTTGATTTTGCAGTGTCAGATGGCTCTGAGGGGGAAAGCGACCTCGACTTTTTTGATGATTCGGGCGCAGCCGCTTCAGCTGAAAGCGATCTTTTCGTGGAGGCGGCCGAGGCCACGGAAAAATCCGCGGAAGAGCCGCAGATTGCTGAGGTTCCGGACATCCCTGAGGCTCCTGACGCCCCTGCCGATGACCTCTTCATTGCGAAACCGTCCCTGGATATAGCCTCGCCCGAGCCCGAGAAACCGGGCAGATCAGTTGTCGGCAAAATTTTTCTGATGCTCTTCTTCCTGATAGTGATACTTTGCAGTGGTCTTGCGGGATACCTTTTCTGGCGGGGAGAACCCTTTGACATTCCTCACCTTATGAAGGTTTTCCAGAAATCGGAACCGGCGGTGCAGAAACCGGCCGAAAAAATTCATTTGAAGGATGTTAAAAGTTTTTATGTTTTCAACCAGGAGGCCGGCCAGTTGTTCGTGATTTCAGGAATGGCTGTTAATGAATTTTCCAAGGCCCGTTCGGGCATTTCCGTCAAAGGGATTCTCTTTGATGAGAAAGGTCGCGAGCTTCGGCAGCAGACGGTCTTCTGCGGCAATCCTTTTGAAAAAGAAGCGCTTACCTCCATGCCCTACAAAACCATTGAAGAAAACATGAATAATCAGTTTGGGACTACTTTTTCCAACCTGAACACCATGCCGGGAAAAGCGCTTCCTTTTTCGATTGTTTTCAGAAACCTGCCTGAGAATCTGGTGGAGTTTTCCGTGGAAGTGGTTGGTTCGAAATCTGTGTCAGAAAACTGATCGTGGATAATGTAAGTGAACAAAAGAACAAAAGCAAAGGGCGACCAGAAGGTCGCCCTTTGCCGTGCTTTGTCTTAACAGTCTTAACCGGGTTCAATCGCTTCTACAGGACAGGATTCTACACAGGCGCCGCAGTCGATGCAGGTATCGGGATCGATCACGCGAGCATTACCCTGTTCGCTGATAGCTTCGACCGGACATGTAGGATCGCATGCACCGCAGTTGATGCATTTATCGTTGATTTTGTAGGCCACAGATATCACCTCCTTTTTGGACAATTTTTTATAATCAAAAATCGGACACAGCGTACACTACTTTTTTTTTGTTGTCCATATGAAAGCAGTTTTTTTTGTTGGATAAAAACCGGGTCTTGCAGGACTCAACCGAGGCCTTTACTTGTCGGCTTTTACTGCCTCTGGCATTGAAACGGGACGGGGGAAATGGAATGGAATTAGCATCTGAAAAAGCCGGGCTTGGAGGATGGATTGGCCCTGTGAAGGACAGGGGTCCATGACATGCTCGCAGCCCGGCGCGGATCTTTTCTGGAGTTTTGCTATTTGAATATCAAGCAAAAAATGGTTGTTCCCCGAATATCACTGCAAACGAACAAAACATAAAAAATCTTGAAAAATTCAGACTCTTCATTATTCATGCAAAAAAGTTTCAGTTGTTTTAAAGGCAGTGTAACAACTCTGCTGATTGTATGTGTTGCCGGTTTTCGCAAGGATCGATTCCCGGTTAAGGTTGACTTCCTGTCAATCGGGGAAGCACCTTTATGGAATCGATATTTCCTGAAGGGGGTTATTTCCTGAATGGATATTCTTGCCTTGAACTGTGGCAGTTCATCGGTTAAATATCAGCTCTTCAACTGGGGGAAAAGGAAAATTCTTGCCCGTGGCGTGGTGGAAAGGGTGGGGCTTTCCGATTCTTTCATCCTCCATGATGTCATTGGCCGCAGTCCTTTTCGCGAAGAGCATGAATGCGCCGACCACCGTTCCGCTATCCGGCTCGTGATCGATACCCTTTCGGAAGGTTCGTCCCGTGTTGTCCAAAGCATGGATGAGATCAAGGCTGTCGGCCACCGGGTCGTGCATGGCGGAGAGAAGTTCACACAGTCAATGCTTATCACCCCGGAGGTCCTTTACGGCATCCGTGAAGTTCAGCACCTGGCTCCCCTTCACAATCCCGCACATATAGCCGGCATAGAAGCGACCCAGGCCGTTCTCCCAGACGCTCCTCAGGTTGCAGTGTTCGACACCGCTTTTCACCAGACCATGCCCGAAAGGGCCTTCATGTACGCCCTTCCCTATGAGTGGTATAACAAATACGGCGTGCGGCGTTACGGGATGCACGGCACCAGCCACCTCTATGTCTCGAAGCGGGCGGCCGTATTGCTCCGAAAAAAACCCAGGGACTGCAACCTGATTACTCTTCACGTCGGCAACGGCTCTTCCTTTTGCGCCATTAAAAACGGCACTTCCATCGACACCTCCATGGGGATGACCCCTCTTGAGGGGGCTGTCATGGGGACCCGGTGTGGTGACATCGATCCCGCGATCCCGAGTTTTATGATGGAGCAGGAAGGCTACACCTTCCAGGAAATGGACGATATTCTCAACAAAAAGTCGGGGATTCTGGGGGTGACAGGTCAGTTTGCCGACCGCCGGGATGTGCTGAAATTTGCCGAGCGTGGCAATCATAGATGCCAGCTCGCACTCGATCTGGAAACATACCGGATTAAAAAATATATCGGCGCATATAATACTGTCCTTGGGGGCGCCGATGCCCTGGTCTTTACGGCGGGTGTGGGCGAAATGGGCTGGCAAATTCGGCAGAAGGCTCTGGAGGGACTTAAGTTCATGGGAATCGAACTTGATCAGGATAAGAATACCCAAGCCATCAGCCGTTTCCAGGAGAACGATATCAGCGTCGACGGTTCACCCGTCCGGATCTTCGTTATTCCTACCAATGAGGAGCTGGTTCTTATCGAGGATGTTATGGCCATTCTCAATGGTACATATAAAAACCATATGGCATTTCAATATTCTTTTGCCCGCAAAAACTATAAACCGGGGGGCGATGGCGGCTGACCTTACGGGACCATAGTTTTTACACAGCTTTAACGCACGAAGGCCGGGTATTGCCCGGCCTTCGTGCGTTTATGAATAACCCGGACTAGCAGAGATTAGCCTTGGGCCTGGACGGCAGTGATGGCGGCCACGGCCACGATATCTTCGGGGGAACAGCCTCTTGAAAGGTCGTTGACCGGTTTGGCCAGTCCCTGGATGATCGGGCCGACGGCTTCGGCCCGGCCCAGGCGCTGAACCAGCTTGTAGCCGATGTTTCCGGCGTCGAGATTGGGGAAGATCAATATGTTGGCACGCCCGGCGACCATCGAGCCTGGGGCTTTTTTCGCAGCTACCGCGGGTAGGAGGGCGGCATCGGCCTGCAGTTCCCCGTCTATCAGCAGTTCGGGATCGAGACTGCGGGCGATTTCCAGTGCTTCAAGGACTTTGGTCACATCCTCATGAGCGGCGCTCCCTTTGGTGGAGAAGGAAAGGAGGGAAACGCGCGGCTCGATGCCGAGCAGGCTCTTGCAGGACCTGCCGGTGGTGACGGCGATTTCAGCGAGGGCCGCAGCCGCGGGGTCGGGGTTGACGGCGCAGTCGGCAAACAGGAGAAGACCGTTCTCGCCGAATTCAGTTGTTTGCGTCTGCATCAGGAAAAAGGATGATACTGTTTTGATCCCGGGCAGCATGCCGATAGCCTGGATGGCGGCCCGCAGGACGTTGCCGGTGGTGTTGGCGGCGCCGGCAACCATGCCGTCAGCCATGCCGCTTCTCACGGCCAGGGCACCGAAAAACAGGTGGTCTTCGCCGGATATGATGTTACGGGCTTCCTCCAGGGTCATGCCTTTCTTTTTGCGCAGGTCGGCCAGGGTTTCGGCGAAAGATTCCAGTTGCGGCGAAACGGCCGGCTCAATGATTTCCACCCCGGCCATGTCGATCTTCAACTCTTCGGCTCTGGTCGCGACGGTGGTCGGGTTGCCGAGGAGGATCACCCGGGCCCATCCTTCCCGGGCAATGGTTTCCGCCGCTTTCAGCATGCGATCATCATAACTCTCAGGCAGAACCAGGGTTTTGACCTGGCGACGGGCCTTTTCCTTGATTTCGTTGATGGAAAACATTATTAATCCTCCCGGTTTTTATTAAGAAGTAATTTTTATTATACCTTCAGGAGAGTGCTGTCAACCGGCCGGCGGAGAAAAATAGAGTAAACCGCTTCACCTACATCAGGGTGTCGGCTATAATGATCCCTATTGATAACCCTTGAGGAATTATGGAATTTCAACGCCACGAGGATTTAATCCTCGTTATTTTTGTATTTCTCTCTCTTCTGCTTCATCTTGCGGGGATGAACCTCGTCTCCTTCAAAACCCTGTTTGCACCCGAACCTCTGAAAAAGCCGGTCGTGGTTGAAATGATACCGCTGGAGGAGCCTGCCAAGGACAAACCGCGGGAACTCGATCTTCCGCCGACGCCGGAAGAGAAAAGGGTGACTCCGGCCAAACGTCTCGGCCCCCAGGACCATGTGGCCAAAAAAGAGATCGCTCCCAAAGGGGATGCTCCCGAGGACCGGGTGCGCGCGGCTCCGCAGCCGAAGCCGGTCCAGAAAGCAGTCCCCAAGGAGAAAATAGTTAAGGCCCAGCCGGAGAAAAAACCGAAGCCCGCCGATCTCCCACAGCCCAAAGAGGAGGTCGTCACGCGTCAGCTGCCGGACATCAAATCCCTTCTCGATCTGCCCAAATCGACGGTGGAGAGGATAGATCGGGAAACCCGCCGCAAGGAGCGTGAAGGAGTCGAAGAGGGTGATATCGTTTGGCTCGATACGGAAAAGGATTTCCTTATCTCCTTTTTCCGGCGCTTTCGAGACAACATCTACCGGGTGTGGAATTATCCTTCCAGTTCCGTGAAGCGTGGGGAGCAGGGTACCTGCCGTCTGGAAATAACCGTGGACCGGAGCGGGCGGGTGCGCAATACCAACATCCTCATGAGTTCGGGCCATGACGACCTTGACCGCGAGGCGCGAAAAGCCGTCTATGTCGGCTCACCTTACGGCCCCCTTCCCGGTGATTACAAAAAAGATGAGCTCCGCATTGTCGCCAATTTTCAATACGAGCTGTCAGGAAAATCGATCAGCCGCTGGGGATATTCCAGAAGAAAATAAGGGTATGGTCGGAGTTACCGCTTTATCAGCAGATTCTTCCTTGGCGTGACTGCCTAGTCGGAAAAGAGATGGATTTAAAGGAAATCAACTCCTATATTCACGAGCATATTCCCATGACTTTCCACATGGGTGCGACTGTCCAATCCTATGATGGCCGAACGGTGGTCGTTTCGGCGCTGCTTTCGCCCAATCTGAATCACAGGAATACGGCTTTCGGGGGCAGCCTGTCGGCTCTGGGTATTCTTTCAGGCTGGGTTCTGCTTTTTCTGAAGCTGAAAGAATACGGCATCAAAAACAGGCTGGTCATTCGAAAGAGCACCTTTGATTTTGTGGCGCCCATCGAAGGCGATTTCAAGGCGACCTGCATCCATCCAACGGCTGAAGAATGGGGGAGTTTTATGCGGACCTTGAAAAGGCGCGGTCGTTCCCGTATCACCCTCCATTCCGAAATCAGCAGCTCTTCCGGTTCGGGCGGTAGTCACGAGGGGGTTTATGTGGCCATTGTCCTGAAGGAAAATGATTCCGCTTAACTGGTTCATTTGAGTTTAATAAATAGCGCAATTATTCACCTTGTTGGTTGATGGCCTCGCACCGCCCATTTCATGGGCCGCATGAACCCAACCGTGGGGCTTGACTGTCGCCATCCGGGCGCCTTGAGACCATTGTGCTGGACAGTTACAAGAAATGTAACAACTGGAGGTTGGGATGCTCAACACTGAGTTCCTGCTCACATCGCTGGTGGTAGTTCTGGTCCCCGGAACCGGGGTGATCTATACGGTATCCACAGGCCTATTTCTCGGCTGGCGGGCCAGCATCGGCGCGGCTATTGGCTGCACGGCAGGGATCGTCCCTCATCTTCTCGCCAGTATTTTCGGGCTCTCCGTCATTCTTCATGTCAGCGCCCTGGCTTTTCAGACTGTGAAATATGCGGGCGCGGCCTATCTTCTTTATCTTGCCTGGTCCATGTGGCGTGAAACCGGGAGCCTCAAATTCGAGTCCCAGGAACGGGGAAAAGACCTGAAACGGATTGCCCTCCGAGGTTTTCTGATCAATATCCTCAACCCCAAGCTTTCAATTTTCTTTCTTGCTTTTCTCCCCCTGTTTGTGTCGCCCCAGGCGGCCTCCCCCATCGGGCAGATGTTTCTGTTGAGCGGGGTGTTTATGGCCATGACGCTGGGCATTTTCATCCTTTACGGAATTTTCGCCAACGGCGTACGCGGCCATGTTGTTAACTCGCCGAATACTATCCGCTGGTTGCAACGATCTTTCGCGGCGGTCTTCGCTACCCTGGGTGTAAAACTTGCGCTTACCGAGCAGTAGCGAGGTGTTGAAAAACGGCGCCTTTGCCTCTCATACTGCGTTGAGGTAAATGCAACACTTTTCCATAATTTAACGCTTTAGCTGAAAGTCAAATCCTTGTTTTTCAGAACCCCGGCAGGTGATATCCCAGACAGGGCGCTGTGCCACAAAAAAATGAATTTCAAGAAGGAACCGGGGGACATTAATTGATCCCATGTTTCCCGCCTACTGGGCGGCCAGTTCGTTAGCTTCGGATATGGCTTTGCTCAAGTCGGGCAGGTGGGCTACCTCCGGTACGACCTGCAAATAACGAACGATCCCGCCTTTATCCACCACCATAACGCCCCGGCCGAGAAGCATCAGATCTTTGATCAGGAGGCCGGTGTTGAGGCCGAACCTGGCGTCGGCGTAATCGGACAGGAATAGAATTTTTTCCGCTCCCAGCTGGTCCCGAATACGTGCCTGGGCAAAGGGCAGGTCGCGGCTGATGACCACGGCGCGCACGTCCTGGGGCAGGGTTGGTGCCAGTTCGGTGAGCATCTCGGTCTGCCGCTCACAAACCCCGGTATCGAGGGAAGGAAGAAAATTCAGGACCAGGATTGAGCCCTGCAAATCCCTCAGGCTGACCGGCTTCAGGGTGCTGTCGACCAAGGCGAGATCGGGCAGGGGGTCCCCGACCCGGAGAGGTGTGCCGATGAGTTGCGCCAATTTTCCGGATCTGGTAACCGAGCTGCCGGCATCGACGCTGCGCTGGTCGATGGGAATGATGGGTAGCGGCGCGGTGGTGGCGCAGCCGGTGAGAAACAACGCGGCAATTATGACCAGGTTATAACGTTTCATAGCATCTCCTGTGTGTTCGCTGGTGGGAATATGGATGTTTTTTTTAATTATACTGACTAAATTGGGAATTGTCTTGATGCTTTTATAACGCAACAGGGTTCGAAGACACCAGCCCTTGGCAACAATCGTTTCTGTGCTATACAGAAAAGAGGAGGTTTGCTATGTCTGACATTATTCTTTACAGCGCTCGCGTCTGCCCTTTCTGCCACCGCACACGGCTGGCGCTTCTGGAAAAAGGGCTCAATTTCAAACTGATGGAGATCGATCTGAGCCACAAGCCCGATTGGTTTCAGGAAATTTCTCCCTTTGGTTCGGTACCGGCGCTGGTAAATGGGGCTTTGCACATCTGGGAGTCTGGAATTATCAACGAATACTTGGAAGAACTCTTTCCTTCTCCCGGACTTCTCCCAGCGGATCCCGGACAGCGTGCCAAGGCCAGGATCTGGATCGATTTCGCCAACACCCGGTTCATACCGGCCTTTTACCGGCTGTTGTCTGAAAAGGGTCCGGGAAAACGTCGTACACGGGAAGAGGATCTCAGTCAATCACTTGAAATTATGGAAAAAGAGGGCCTTGGCCGGCTTGGCGTCGGGGGGGGATACTGGTTGGGGCACAATCTCAGCCTGGTCGATCTGGCGATTTATCCCTGGTTTGAGCGCTGGTCGGTTCTGGAACATTATTGTTCGGTGTTTTCATTGGAGAAATTTCCGGAATTGAATCATTGGTTTTCAACTATGCAAAGGCGGCCGTCGGTTCAGGAGTGCATGGAAAAAGAGGATTATTATATCCGCGAATATCAGAGGTATGCGCAAAACCAGCATGATCAATAAAAAAATCCCCGCTGTTCAGCGGGGATTTGGAAACTATTTCTGATTGCATCGGCTTCCCTTGCGGGTTATTCCTTTTCAGGGAATCCGTTCCATTTGTCGTCCTGCGGATAAGGTCGACTGGTAATTTCCTGGCATTCCCGGAAATCCCAGGATTTATGTTCGCCTTCTCTTGTATAGACGTTCATATTGTCTACAGAACAACTCAGAACGTCCGCGCTCTGATTTTTGGAAGGATTCAAAACCGTAACGACGTATCCGTCTTCAGCTTTTTTGCATAAATTTTCGAAGCGATACTTTTTCATTTTTTTATCTCCTTTTCAAGGTTCCTCAGTATCCGGTTGTGCCTGATCCCATGGAGCCTTAAATTTTTATTATCAACCGAAACGAAGCCTTCCGTTTCGAAATATATGAAAGAGCGATATTTTTTCACCCTCTTCATACTGTTTAATTTTATCACTCAACCTGTGGTTCTGCAAACAATTTTAGGTGCTCCTGAAACTGTTTTTAGGATTAGAGGAGCTTTGAAGTAAGTATCTCTTTTTGAGAAAAAAGTGGCAGAAAAAGGACGCTAGCCTTATTAACTTTGATCACGAGATCAAATGCCTTTTTTTCATAATAGAAAAGGGGCTGTCTGACTGAAAAGATGAATTATTCCAGGGTATTGTGTCAATGTGAAAACATCTCAGCTCTTGACAGAAATTAAAAGAGGGGTTAAGTCTATAAAAACTGCGAATAACTGGTTATGCGCTAGCCCGGGCTAGATTTATCTCACATTAACTGAATGGTGAAAAAATGGGAAAAATATTTGATGGTAAAAAGACCACAAAACTGGGAACTTTAAAGAATCCCGCTGTTGTAAATGTGCAAACAGAAGAGAGAGCGAATGAGGTAGAAGGAATATTCAAAGAAAACGACTGGAAATATGCCATCAAATTGGATCCGGATAAACCTGAGGATATTATCGACCTTGAAATATTGTTGAACCCATCGGAAACAACGGTTGTCGAAAAGAAGGTAGGGCGCAATGAACCCTGCCCATGTGGAAGCGGTAAAAAGTATAAAAAATGCTGTGGTTAATGAGGCTTTTATATGGAGGGAATGGGGGTAGTTCATTAGTCAAGTTAGCAGGGGGGCTGGTGGCAAGTCTGACCCTGTCCCCTGGAATTATTCTTACTATTCAGAGAAAAGATTTGGAGATAGGTCTATTGTCCCTGTAATTAGGACCCTGGAAAAATTTCCTTACCGCGACGACCACGATTAACCCCATGATACCAGGCTCCGGAATATTCTATGCGTAATAGTTTACTCATACAAATCAATCAACCGGATACCAACGTCAGGGGTTAAACGGAGATTGGAAGGATCATAAATGGCTGTTGTAGTGTGTAAAGAGTGCGGCAAAGAGTTGAGCACCGAGGAGGCTAAGTGCCCTCACTGTGGGGGAACTCTTAAAAAGAGGCGCGTGTCTGTTTTCGAAAAAATTAGTTATATTTTTATGTTAATCGTGGTTTTTATCGCCTTATTCGGGCTTTTTGAAAAAAAGGTCGATAAACCGTCCTCAGTCAAAGCAACCGATGTTGGAGCTGAGGCAAAGAATGATAAGCCGATACCATAGAATCACCAGTCTTTTGCAATCGAAGGACATAAGACCCGACTCAAAAGCAATGTGAAACAATGAGGGCAAATCGCCGTTTGACTCTTTTTACCCGATAATATTTTGCTTGATTTCAACTATCTTTTCTGTAGCCCCCTGTCTGATGCCATTCTTTTAGTTATTTGATCCATTGCGCAGCTGACTGGGCTATCAGCCTGCATTCATCAATTTGCCAAAGATATCTCAAAAGGAGACTTGACCCCTTTTGCTTTTAAGTCTCCGGCTGGATCAGTGCTCGTGGTTTCTCCCGATGCCTTTGTTGGGCCAGAAGGTGAGCTTGCCTCGGGCGATAGCCACGTTGGCCGCAGTTGCGTCTCAGCTCACGGCTGATGGTTGACTCATGGACTTCGAGCAAATCTGCAATACGGGTTTGTGACTGTCCTACTGTCTTGAGAGCGTAAATCTGGTATCTTTGTTGTTGGGCAACCTGCGTGTAATGTTTCATCTATGCTCCTTTGACCGGCTAGTCTAGGTGGCATAGATACTACCGCAGCTTGCTCACTTAAACCAACCGTGCAAAGGTGCACTTACGAATTGAATTCGGGACCAAAAGATGGAGGTAATCACGATGATTCCGGAAAAACTGACAGAAATTCTGAAAAATGACGGAGTGGCGGCAATCGCGACCTTGGGTGAAGACGGTCCCCACCTGGTCAATACCTGGAACAGTTACATCACAATTTCAGCGGATGGGCGATTGTTGATTCCAGCCGGATTTATGCACCGCACCGAGGCCAATATTTCCTGCAACGATAAGCTTTTGATTACCTTGAACAGCAGAAAAGTGATGGGCAAGAATGGTCCTGGTGCCGGCTTTTTGATCAAGGGGACAGCGGCCTTTATAACCTCAGGGCCGGATTATGATTTGCTCAAGTCAAAATTCGATTGGTTACGGGCTACATTGGCAGTTACCATAGATTCAGCTACTCAGACATGGTAACTGGATAGATTTTTGACTTTTTCCTGCTGCTCTTTTAGGACGCTGGATAGGTTTATTGTGTTGGTAAGGTCTTGTGCTATCCGTTAAGCGCTTCTGAGCCTTCTAAATGGGGACAGCGCCTATTTTTTAGGTCTTCCTTTTGGTGCTGCTTTTAAACTGCGCCCTACAATGGTTCCAATCCTTTCAATAAAAGCCTCGCTGCCACAAGGGTGTCCCGTCAGCAAATTTTTTTCAAGGGATTCAACGACCTTCGACTCATCCCTGCCATTCAGGTACACCTGCCAGTCGGGTATCTCCTCCTTTAAAAAGAAGTTGTTGGAAAGGACTGTATCCTTGAGATTATGTATGTGGGCATGGGCGCTCGACCACTGGTAATCCTCTGCTTTAAAGACGAGACCGGCACGGACAGGATTGTTCTCTACATATCGTACGGCCGCATAAACGTGTTTCTCATCCAGGACAGAAGAAAAGAATCTTCCCTGCCAGAGATGCCCCCTTAATCCCTTTTTGCGGTTGTAATATTGGGAGTATCGCATGTGCAGGGTGTTGAACATGCGTGCGAGGGAGTCTTCCCGGTGGGGAACACAGACAAAGTGAACGTGGTTGTTCATCAAGCAGTAAGCCCAGATTTCAAGAGAGTATCGTTGACTGTATTCTTTGAGCCAGTGGAGATACTGCTCGAAATCGTCTCCGATTTCAAAGACAGTTTGCTGGTAATTTCCGCGTTGGGTGATGTGGTGGGGGTATCCTGGAACTGTGATGCGGGCAACTCGTGGCATGAGATCAACACTTTCTCTTGTTTATGGTCAAAATAGAGCGCTGTCCCTATTAAATGGAGGAGAGTTCGCCACCGAGGTCTTCGTTTTTAAATCAACGATGACTTCGTCTTGGATACGTACTGAAAAAAGAAAAGATTTGACAGGCTCCAGTGTTTCTTTTGCAAGGCGGTCGTTTAATCGATAGCCACTCTGTGCCCCGGACGGTGCTTCATAACGATCAGTTTTTATGTTGTCGACGTTAGCGTCTCGGCTACGCCGGGATTCTCGGTTATCCACTGTCCCGGCGTTTTATACACCAAGATTCCGGCTTCGGTGGCACAGTAGTATTTATGCAGAAGTTTGGTCGGTATCAAATCCCAGAAAACCAGGTTGTACATGATGAAGGCGGCGATGGAATCACCTAACGCTTATCCCCTCATCCCAATATTTAATGAGCGGATAGATGAAAAATTCGATGATCCGGCGCTTCCCAACCTTGATTTCGGCGGAGATGCTCATGCCGGTGGAAATGGCGGTCTCTTTGCCGTCCACGATCAGGGTAGTCTGCAGTGGCTTGACGTAGGTTTCGTAAACCAGGCCCATCCTTTCGTCCTCGATGCTGTCCCTTGAGATCTGAAGCAGTTCCCCTTCAAGAATGCCGTATTTCTGGAATTCAAACGTATCCACCTTGAGCGACACATCCATGCCCGGCACCAGATAGCCGACATCCTTGTTCTCCACAAAGGCTTTGATCAGCAGGGGTGAGTCGAGAGGAACGATTGTGGCCAGCGCTTCGGCCGGGGTGACCACGCCGCCGATGGTGTGAAACAATAACTGCGCGACGTGTCCCTTGACGGGCGAGGTGATCAGCTGACGGTTGCTGAGAAACTCCGAACGCTCTATTTTGCCGTCCAGGTAGGTCCGGCGCTGTTGTTTTTCCGCAAGTTCGGTCAGGAGGCGGTTGCGGTCTTCCTCGCGGATAAGGTCGATTTCCTTGTTGACTCTTTGAATACTGGACTCCAGTTCGGCAATACCGTGGGCGGATGTTTTTAGCTCACTTTCCGCGGCTTTGTTATCTCTTTTGCCCTCCTCGAAGGCATCGCGGCTGATAATGTCGCGAACCTCCTGGAGGCGCTGAAACCTCTGGTCGGCTTGTTGATGCTGGAAAGCCGCCTGCTGATGGACTTTCTCCTGGGAGGCGAGACGCTGGTGAAGTTGGTTGAGTTCTTTCCTTTTGACATTGATCTGCTTGAAGAGCCTTTCTTTGGACGACTGGTAGATATCGAGTTGGACCTGCAGCAGGGCGGGGTCGAATTTGTCGGCAGGCGGATCGAATCCGGTGGCGTGCAGAAGGGCTCCCAGGCGCAACAGCTCCAGTTCAACCTGTTTGAGGTCCTTTCTCATCGATTCCAGCTCCGGATTGATATCCGAAGGGTCGATCTCCATCAGAACCGCTCCTTTTTTGACGAAATCCCCCGGCCTGACCAGGATGTTGCGCACCACGCCGGTACTCAACGGCTGGACGGTCTTGATCTCGCCAGTGGGAATGATCTTTCCGCGGGCGGTGATGACCACGTCGACCCTGCCTAGAAACATCCACAGGGTGAAAAAGAGCATCGCCGTGATGATGATCCAGAACACGGTCCTGCCCAGGGGATTGAGCGGTTCTTCCTCAATCTCGACTAATAGCGGCTTGAACTCGTGCTGATCAGGTTGTTTTCCAAATAGCATTGTTAATTCTGAAGGTTAAAAAGGTTATGGTAATAACCGCCGAGTTTTAACAGCTCTTCGTGACTTTCTTCCTCGACGATGCGTCCTTGTTCCATGACCAGAATCCGGTCGCAGTCCCGGATGGTGGAGAGGCGGTGGGCGATGATGATGGTGGTCCGCCCTTTCTGGATCGTCTTCATATTTTCGCGGATGATCTTTTCAGACTCGTAATCAAGCGCCGAGGTGGCTTCGTCAAAGATGAGGAGTCGCGGATTGGTGATCAGGGCTCGGGCGATAGCGATGCGCTGCCTTTGCCCGCCGGAAAGGGAACTGCCGCGTTCACTGACATAGGTGTCGTATCCTTCCGGAAGCTGGGCGATGAATTCATGCGACCCTGACAGGTTGGCGGCCTGGAGGATCAGTTCCATCGGCGCGTCCGGTTTGGGCAGGGCAATGTTGTCGCGGATGGTGCCGCTGAACAGAAAGTTTTCCTGCAGCACCACGCCGATATTGAAGCGCAGCCAGTACGGGTTGAGGTGGCGCGCATCGATGCTGTCGATATAAATGCTCCCTCCGGTGGGGATGTAAAGGCGCTGCAGCAGTTTGGCGAGGGTGCTTTTTCCGCTGCCGCTGCGTCCCACGATGCCGATGCTGGTCCCCGGCTCAACCTCAAAGGCGACGCCGTCCAGTGCCTTGGGACCTGAGGGAGCGTACTGAAAAGAAACCTTGTCGAATTTCAGGTGTCCATTCAACTTGGGCAGGGTGATGGTTTTTTCGGTTGTCGCTTCCAGAGGGTGGTTGAGGATATCGCCAATCCGATCCACAGACAGAAGGGCCTGCTGAAACTCATTCCACAGGTTGACGAGGCGCAGCACGGGGCCTGAGAACTGTCCGGCGAACATCTGAAAGGCGATCAGCTGGCCGATGGTCAGATCGTTCTGCAGCACCGAGCGCACCCCGAAGTAGAGAATGGAGATGGTCATCAAGCGTTGCACGGTCCCCGAGACGGCGCCCGAAATATTCCCCATGTTGGCCAGACGGAAGCTGGAACGGACATAGCGGCCAAGATGGTCCTCCCAGCGTTTTTGCATGGCCCCTTCGATGGCCAATGATTTAACGGTCTGGACGCCGGTAACCGATTCGACCAGATAGGAGTTGGAGGCGGCCGCCATCTGAAATTTTTCTTCGAGGCGTCTTCTCAACTCTGGGGTGATGATCAGGTAAAGCACGGCTATGGCGGTTACAAAACCGATCACGATCAGGGTCAACTTGACGCTGTAGAGGAGCATGACCGCTACGAACACAAAAGAGAAAAACATGTCGATGATAACGCTGACCGCTTTGTTGGTGATAAATTCGCGAATGACATCGAGTTCCCGTACGCGGGCGGCGATGTTGCCGACTTGACGGGCTTCAAAATAGAGAAATGGGAGGCCGAGAAGGTGGCGAAAAAGCTTGGCCCCCAGTTTGGCGTCGAGCTTGTTGGCGGTGTGGATGAAAATGTAGTTGCGGGCGATATTGAGCAGCAGTTCGAATACCATGACCGCCAAGAAAGCCACGGCCAGCACATCGAGGGTGGTGAGGGTGCGATGGACGATGACCTTATCCAGAATAACCTGGGTAAAGAGCGGCGTCACCAGCCCGAAAAGCTGGACCACGAACGAGCCGAGCAGTACCTCGCCGATTATCCGCCGGAATTTGGTGATTTCGGCCAGGAACCAGCGGAAGCCGAAGGTTGTCTGCGAGGTGATTTTCTTATGGCGCAGTATCAGTAAGCGGTCAACGGTCGCCTCAAAGTCAGGGAAGAGATGTTCAGAGGGCTTTTTCTCCTCAGGGTGGAAGACCAGAACTTTTTTCCCCTCGACATCGGCTTTCAGCACGACGGAAAAGTTGCCATCCTTGTGTATGACAATGGCCGGCAGAGGATATCCGCTGACCAGTTTTTCCAGCGGGATTTTTTTCAGCTTGGCTTTGAAGTCGAGGCGCTGGGCGATGCGCAGCAGTTCTTCCGGCGTCACCTCCTGCTGAATGCCGAATTCCCGGCTTAGGGCACGGGTGTCCACATCGATGCGATTCAGGCGTGCAGCCACCTCGAGGGCGATCAAGCCTGAACTCATGGGGCTCCTCCCTCTTGCCAGAATTTCAAGCGCAGTCCGGCCAGTCGGCCTTCCATCCGTTCCAGAGTTACGGCGAGCTGCTGCTCCATGAAATCGATTTCCCGCTGCAGATAGGTTATCCGGTCGGTTATCTGTTTTTCCGCCAGCCGGGTGTCGGTCTCGGCCCGGCGTTCAAGGATATTCTCCCGCTCCCGCAGGTCGGGTTCGGCGGCCCGGGCCAGTCGGTATGTTTGATAAGCGGCGTCTATCTCCCGCTTGCGGTCGTGCAGACGGCGTTCTTTTTCCAGGGAAAGGTGTTCGACCTCTTTCAGAAGCCGTTTCAGACGGGCGACATCCCGGAAGCCGCTGAAGATTTCCCAGCGCGCTACCAGCGCCACGGAAGTGTCCCGGCTTTCCAAGTCTTCCAGAGAGGTTGTGAAACTGTCCTCATCCGAGCCCAGCATGCGGAAGTTGGCCGCAAGGCTGATGGTGGGGAGCATGGATCTTTGCAGGATATTTCTTTCCGCTTTCAGCTTGCGGATTTCCTCATCATAGGCGCGAATCTCCGCCAGCAGTCCGGGGCGGGGCGGGTTGAGCGGATCCGGAGGAGTCGGGAGGGGAGTGAAATCGATTATTTCAGGGTCGTAGTCTTCGCCGGTGAAAAAACTCAGGTTAAAGAGGGTCTCCTCAAAGCGCCGCCTCAATACCTCCTGTTGAGTTAGCGCTTCGGCCAGGGCCAAAGCCGCGTCATTCACCTCCACCTGACCAACACTGCCGGATTTTCGCAACTTGCAGGTCAGCGTGTAAAGATTACGGCGATGGCGCAGGGTTTCTTTTGCCGAATTCCAGCGCCGTGACAGTTCAATACAGCGGCCATAAGCGTCGAGTACGTTAAGTTTGGTTTCAACAAAACTTCGATCGCGATTGAGCGCCGCGATGCGGACATCCTTTTTTGCATTGTTCACGCGCAGGCCGTGGGCGCCGAAATCATAGAGGAGATAATTCATGCCGACACCGAAAGAGTGCTGGAATGTGGAGCCGTCGACGCGAACGACCTGATCGCCTACGGAAATGACATTGTCGCCATCGGTGAGGTCGTTAACATATTGATTGTCAAAACGCACCGACAGGGTAGGGTAGTACAGGGATTTCGTTTCCAGCAGGGCGTACCGGCTGATGTCGATTTCTTTTTGCGCGATCCGGAGGTCCCAGGAATGGGCCAAGGCCTGTTCCAGGATATGGTCGAAGGAGAGGGTCCCGGCCCGTGAATTCGGGGTAACGGCAAGGCAGAGCAGGATAAAAGCTATTATGAGAAAGGAGAGCCGGCATAAAGCGGCTCTCCAGTAGTTAACCAATGACATAAAAACCCATCTTTTAAATGGTGTTCAATAGCAGAAAAAAGTTGCTGGTCATTTTTCTTTGTTCTTTTAGGCCTCCGCCCAAGAAAGCGAGTTTGCCTTCAGTTGCTCGCAGTGATTCACAATCGTTGTTACCGAATCTATTTCGGTTAAGGCGGCATTTTTTTTTGCCAGGGCCAGACTGGCATCGCGAAAATTCGTCTTGGTTACCAGCTGGGTCAATGCGCTTTCAATTTGGGCTTGGCTGAATTTTCCTCGAACCAGGATGCCGGCACCTGTTTTCTCGACTCGAAGTGCTGTGTGAAGTTGTTCCAACTGTTCAGGAATCAGGAGCAAAGGTTTTCCTTCCAATAGAGCATGAGTGACAGTGGTTTTTCCTGCATGGCAGGCAATGACATCTGCTTTGGCGAGAACTTCGGCCAAATTATAGGGTTGAGAACTGATCTCCAACCCCGATCGTTGGAATCGTTTGGCCGTTTCCTTCGGTAGTCCAGGACAGAAAATCAAGCCGATACTGTTCGATTTTGCAATACTCTCGATTGTTGGGAGACAAAACCGTGACGACTGTTTGACATACGCGAAAATCTTCGGACCCTCACCCTCCGGCCAAATTGTTTTAGGCAAATTACCCTCTTCTTCCGGTGGCGAAAGGTAGGTCGCATTAGATCGATTCTCCACAATATCCAGCTCAGGGATCGTCAAAAGGAAGATGTGATCGGCCTCATACAGGTCCGACACGTATCGGATCGGGCGAACGCCGCGATTCTTTAAAATCCGGTTAACAATGCCAACGACCAGTCGTTCGCTGGCTTCTGTTATTTCCTGGCTGCTTGGGTACCAGGGACGAAGGCAGATGTCGGGTTGACCGGGACAGAGTTCTCCGAAACCGGAGCTTATCAGAACCTTTGGAATATTTAGGCCTCGGGTTGCCAGCAGTGCGGTGGGTGAATAATCCAACAGCAGAAGATCCGGCTGAAGGTTTTCAACCAATGAAAGCCAGGCCGAGGTGAGACTGTGTAGCCCTTTTGCGCTTCGGTAGCCCCGATTTTGAAAGATATCGGAAAAGCAGACCGGCCCGCGTTCGGTTTGCATCCCCGGCCGCCAAACCGGTGCTTGATAGAGAGCGACCGGAAGATGGGAAACAAAATTATAAACCTGGGAAAGATCCGCCAGGCACAAGGTAACCTTATACCCCCGCTGGAAAAAAAGTCGGGCTATTGCTGCTATTCGGGTTAGGTGGCCCAGTCCGCCGCCGAGTTCCCAGCCAATGAATATGTGAGAGCGTTCCTCTTTTCGGCTTTTCATGAGCAGTTATCAGGAACTTTGCCAGGAATTGGCAACCAGGGTCATCATATCCTGGTTGTTATAAACGTCGTTGATGTTGTTGAAAGCGATTCCCTGATCAACCGCATAGGCGGACATCTGCTGGATGAGCTGATTGATGTCGGCGTTGGTCAGGTGGTTGCCGTCGGCCAACTGGACGTTTTCCACCTGATTCTCGGTCGACTGGAACCAGTTCTCGATTCGCAGTGTGTCGTCGCTGCCGGCAATGCCCAACAACAAGTCGTTACCGCTTTGGCACAAGCCGATGTCGGAAGCGCCAAGGCCTTCGCTGAATTCGACGGTGTCGTTTTGACCGGCGGCGGTATCGTAGTCAAGAATGGTGTCCTGGCCGTTGCCGCTGCCGAACAGGTAGGTGTCGTTTCCTGCGCCACCTTCCAGCAAGTCGTTGCCAAGTCCGCCATCGAGGGTATTGTCGCCGCTGTTGCCGACAATCCGGTTGTCCAGATCGTTTCCGGTACCATCGAAATTGTCAGTGCCGGTCAAATGTAACTCCTCGACATGGTCGGTCAGACTGTAGGTGATGGAACTGTAGACCACGTCATAGCCGCTATCCGCTTCTTCCGTAACCGTGTCGGTCACATAGGTTGTGATGACCTGGTCCTCGCCCTGGCCATTGCCGGGGTCATGGCAGCCGTCCCCATGGTCATGGCAGCCGTCCCCATGGTCATGGCCGTTGGAGCCGCCATGACAGCTGTCGTGGTCGTCGCAATGGCCATGATCGTTGCAACCACCAAAATGGGAGTTGTAATCATTGTGCGATGAACCATGATCAGAGTGGTTGTCCTGGTTATTGCAGGCGATGGTGTAACCGCTATCATTCTGGCTGCTGCATTTATCGCTGCCATAAAAATAATTCAGAATTTTGCGACCGAAAAATGTGTCACTATCGCCGTGCTTGTCATGTCCTGGGTGGTTCGAGCCATCGTCATGTGCCTTGCAGAATAAATCGTGGCCGCCGTCTTTTTGTCCTGAATGGCTGGAGGAGCAGCTCTGGCCGTCATCCCAACCATGGTCATGCCACGAATTAGATGGGCCGCGGCCGTTGCCATGGGTTTCATTCCATTTGCGTTTATGCCTATTCAGCCGGTTATGTTGGTGGTGGGGTTTATGGTGCGAACCGCAGTCGTGAGCGTCACCGGCACCATCATTTCCATCGCCGGGAATGACCGTCACTTCGGCATAACCGTCGACATAGTAGATATCGTCGCCGCGTCCACCTTCCATGAGATCGATTCCGGAGCCGCCATCTAAAAGATCATTTCCGCTGCCACCGTAGATGGTGTCGATGCCGTCTCCTTCTCCGCCCAGCAGGGTGTCGTCACCGGAACCGCCGTCGAGAGTATCGCTGCCGGAGCCGCCGTCGAGATAATCATCATTTGGTGTGGTTCCCCCGTAATCGTAACCACCATAATCATAGCCACCGTAGTCGTAACCGCTGGCCTGACTCTCGTCGCCGCCATAGAGATAATCGTCCCCCTCGCCGCCGAAAAGGGTGTCGTTTCCTGAACCCCCGTCCAAGGTGTCGTTGCCGGAGCCGCCATCGAGATAGTCATTGTTGGAATCAACGCCACCATAATCGTAGCCGCCGTAGTTGTAACTACCGTAATCATAGCCGCCGTAGTTGTAACTACCGTAATCATAGCCACCGTAATCGTCGCTTTCTCCTTCCGGGCCATCATCGCCACCATAGAGATAGTCGTCGCCTTCCCACCCCCAAAGGGTGTCGTCTCCCGAGCCGCCATCCAAAGTATCGTCACCGGTTTTTGCGATAATAGTGTCGTCACCGGCAAGACTCTGGATGCGATCATTGAGACTTGTTCCATCAATGGTATTAACGCCGTTGGTGCCCTCCAGATCGAACCCACGGGCGAGAAGTTCTTCATAGCTGAGAACCGTACCGTCGGCAAACTCGAAGCGATTAATGGCAATCTGTTCGTAAACGTCATCAGGGTTGAAATTCTCGATGTGTATTTCGTCGCCCGCCACACCGGTATGGATCAGCAAAGAGCCCAAACCGAGGGAAAGATCGGACGAAGAAATTCCGGGATCGAACCGTAAGGTGTTAATTCCTTCATCCCGAATCCAAAGTGTTCCGTCGCCCCTCTGATAAACGTAAACGTCATGCCCCACTCCACCATCAACAAGATCATTGCCTTGACCGGCAACCAGCAGATCATCCCCGGCACCGCCCAGAAGATAATCGTTGCCAGTACCACCTATCAGGGTGTCGTTGCCGTCGCCAGCGTCAAGAGTATCGTTTCCCCCTTTTCCGGCGAGAGCATCATCACCCGAGGTCCCGTAAAGAATTTCATCGTTCTCGGTTCCCGGAATGAGGTTAACATGCGGAGGATATACCTCCATTGCAGCGTAGCCCGGAGTATTGCCCCCCTGACTATCGACTACCGAGTAACTGATCTCAATCGATCCCGTATAGTCGCTTTCGCTTATATAGGTCCAGGTACCATCGCCGCTATTCACAAAAGAACCATGGCTGGCGGTTAGGCTTTCAACAGCTAGACTATCACCATCGACATCTGTGGCTTTAGCCAGCAGTTGTTGGTCTGAAAAGACGGCTTGAGTTCCGTCGTTTATCATGCCCAGGTCAACCTCGCCTGATACCGCAGGAGCATCATTTACGGCGTCTACTGCCAAATTTGCGCTGGCATTTATAGTGTTCGCGCCATCCGTGATGATATAGCTGAATGTATTGGATCCATTCCAGTTGGTTTCGGGGATGAAGTTCCATGTTCTGTTCCCGTTATCCACCAAGGTGCCCTTTATCAGAGGCCAGGTCCTGAACGGAAAAAGCTTCTTCGTTTTCGATGGAGGCATTTGCCAGAAGTTGGGAAGTTGAAATAAGAATAGTGCCGTCTTCCTGCATCTCTCCCAAGTTCACGGGGTCAAAAAAGTCTATCTGAAAACTGTCTGAAATCGTTAAGCCAAAAATATCCTCAGCAACTACTTGGATGGTCAGTGTGTTGTTCTGATCATTTGGGGATGTGCCGTTGAAAAAGGTGCCGTTGAACTCCAGCCATGCTGGAAGAGGAGAGCCGTCTTCGAGGGTAACGGTGAAAGTGAGGTTGTCAGCAATGTCCGGATCATTGAATGTACCGGAAGGAATCCTGAAGCTGAACGGCTGGCCCTGCTGCACGCTTTGGTCCGGCAGGGGAGTTATGATTTCCGGAGCGTTGTTGTTTTGAAAGGCTTTTTCATAGAGTGTATCGACGTCCCACACCGTACCGTCCGCAAATGCTACCTTCTCAATTTTAAATTGGTCACGGCCGTTGATAAAATATTGTGTGTTATCGTCCTCCTCCATTTGAGGCAAATAATAGAACCCGCCAAACCAACTTCGAAGCGTCAGCTGATCTCCGGAACTTGGGCTATCGAGGACAAGATTCTCTCCCTGGCGGGTAACTTGAACGTCATCCGGCAGTATCCCCTTAGTGAAACTGACTGTGTCGTCTATACCACCAAAGTCTAAAATTGAATCCTGACCGTCGCCGGGGGCAAAAAGATAGGTGGTTCCAGAGCCACTACCTCCGAACATGGAGTCATTGCCAGGTCCACCGTTAAATGTAAGGGAATCGCCTGTGGCAGAAGGATAATAGTAATATGGATGGGCCATTAAGCTATCGTTACCAAGCCCTCCTATAAGCGTGTCATGGCCAAAATTTCCAATTAAATAATCGTCTCCGGCACCCCCATTGAGGATGTCATCACCGTTTCCACCGTATAAGTCATCGTTGCCTTCAAGGCCGATAAGTTCATTATTTTCTCCATCTGACCCGGTTAAAGTATCATCTTCATCCGTGCCGGAGGTGGTCATTGTAATGAGTTGGTGTTCCAGTTGGGAGGCACCCCATATAGTTCCATCTGAAAACTCGATGGTTTCAATTTTATGGTTATCGCCTTCGAACCAATTTTGGATTCTCAACCGGGCCTCGGATCCAAGGATTCCGATATAAAGATCTGATGCTGTTCGGGTAACCTTGATTTGTTCTGGAGTTATGCCTTTACCGATTTTAAGAACGTCATTTTCTCCTGATGAATCATAAAGCCTGTCCTGTCCTGATCCTTGTCCGAAAAAATAACAATCATTACCATCCCCCCCCAAAAGGGTGTCGTTTCCGGCGCCACCATCGATAGTGTCATTGCCGTCGGCACCAGAGAGCGAATCATCCCCTTCACCGCCAAACAATGTTTCGTCACCAGCTGCACCATAGAGCAAATCGTTACCGGCCCCGCCGTCGAGAATATCATTACCGAGATCAAGGTTAACCCCATCATCCCCCAGAACGTCCATGCCCTCGCCGCCCATCAGCAGGTCATTTCCCGACCCGCCGATTAAAGCGTCGTTACCATCTTCACCGCAAAGTACGTCGTCTCCGGCACCACCCCAAAGCTGATCATTTCCGTTGCCGCCGAAAAGGATGTCGTTCCCTCCTTCCACTATGGGGTCCTCATGGTGCACTATCGCCCCGACAATGTGGCTTCCGGTCATATAATACCCATCATCGGTTGTGTAGCTGAAACTCACATCCAGATATTGAAGGAAATTGACATCAATGTTATCTGCCCCGGAAAAATATCCATCCCCAGAAAGCAAGTCATCGCCCTCGCCGCCCATCAGTGTATCAGCATGGGAACCGCCGGCCAGGGCGTCATTTCCAGAACCACCGTCGAGAGAATCCGTGCCGTCAAGCCCTTCGAGAAAATCGGTTTCCGCTCCGCCGAGAATAACGTCGTTTCCGCCTGACCCAAAAATAAAGTCCTTGCCAGCGCCCCCATCAAGCAGGTCGCCTTCGATGTTTTCCCCCTCCGGGATGGCGGAGGCTGGGAAGGCGGTGTTGTATCCGGAAATGACGTCGTTGCCCTCGCCGCCGCTGATATGGTCACTACGAAAGAGACCGGTAAGAAAGTCGTTACCGCCGGCTCCGGTTAACTCCAGTGCAGGTACTTCATCTACACCGAAGTCGGTCAACGAAACATCTTCCGTGTTGCCGAACACATACCAGTACCAGTCAAGACCGTTAGATGATTGATTCCCCCCGTATGTTGCATAGGCTTCTTCCCTCATATCGGTGCCTGAAAAAGTGAGAACTGAGTTTTCACTGGAAAAGTCAAGGGAACCTAGTAAGCTGATGCCGAGATCGCCGTTTTCGAAATTTTCGATTACTATTTCGGTACCATCAGGATTACAAATTGTCAGATTGCCATCATCGGTTTTGGTTGCGGTGATTTGGGAATTAAGAAAAGAGGTATATTGGTTTTCAGCAGTTTCAATAAAACTTCCGACTATCATGTTGTCGGCAATAACGCCTTTGCCGTCACTGTCACAAATATGAACTTTTTCGCCGGGAGTGATCTTGTAGTAATCGAAACCTTCTCCACCATAGAGATAGTCTTCCCCGCCACCGCCGATCAAAGTATCGTTTCCACTTCCGCCATATATATATTCGGCGCCGGCGCTACCGATGATTTTATCCGCGCCTCCTTTTGCCTGAATCTGCTGTATGCGATTAACCGTGATTTCGGACAAATCGATGATGTCAGCCTTGTCAGTTCCTTCAAGTGTGTTTAGTCCGCTGCCGCCATCGATAAGATTGACCCCGGAGCTGTTGCCCAAATTGTGGACCCGGAGAATGTCGTGCCCGTCACCGAGTTCTATGGATTGAATGTTTTTCAGTACTGTTTGGCTGATATCTATGACATCTTCCACCTCAGTGCCGGCAAGTTTGTTTTGACCACCTCCACCATCGATGATCTCGATGGAATTATCGCCGCTGAAGTTGTTGACCCGAATGGTGTCGTCGCCAGCAGAGCCCAGGATGGTATCTTCGTCGCCGTCGCCACCGTTGAAAAAGTCGTAAGCATCATCTTCTCCCAGGACGAAGAAGGTGTCATTGCCATCGCCACCGTTCAGGGTGTCCTGTCCTTTGCCGCCTTCGAGGTAGTCGTCAGAGTCATTGCCAACCAGCAGGTCGTCGCCGCCCATCCCGTAGAGGTAATCTTCCTGGCCTATTCCGATTATTTCATCGTCAAGTTTGTTGCCGAAGGTTACATAGGAGACATCCATCGGGTTCCCTTCACCTTGGACCCAAGCATCCTTTATTTCCACTTCATCATTTGCATCTAATGACCTGTCTATGTAACGAATTGAGTATGGTTCAGAAGTTTGGGTTTCGTGCATAGTGTTGTAGAGAAAAAGTGCGCGGTCTTTGATGAATTGATCGGAATAATTGCCGGTATCCAGTAACCCGTTTTGATTGAGGGGATTGTAATCGACACCGTTGATTACAAAAGGATTGAGATTTAGCAGGGCGTAGAGGTGAGCAGGATCAGTGGCTAGGTTTGAAAGTGTATCGGAAGTTTCATTTTTTAACAAAATAGCCGACAGACCGGTCGTTGTGGAGTTAACAAAGCGGTTAAATAGTTCTTGACTCGTTCCGAAAGTGTTTTCCCCAACAACTTCAGCAAAAGTGGATAGAACGTGCTCAACACCGCTTAAACAAAAAATCTCGGATAATATTTGAAGATTGAGCGAGCTATCAAACTTGGCAAGAATTTGGTTGTAGTTCTCTAGCGCAAAGTTCAGGGTAGCCATGGCATGCCCAGCTATTACACCATCCGCATTGTCGATGCCAAAAATTGACAACACACCGCCCAAATGATCATTCCCGGCAATAAAATCGCTTAATTCGGTTAGTAGGTTGGAAAGGATGTCACCATTGAGTAAACCACCATCTTGGTAGGAGACGGTCAATAGGTTGTCTTTTATCCAAGGATCGTTTTTATCGCCTAATCCAAATATATCAAGCACTTGCCCAAAAATTGAATAATAACCCAACGGAGAAGGGAATAGACTGCTGAGCAGGTTTGCGCCATAGGGGTTATAAGCATATCCCTGAATATGCAAGTCGGCACCAACGGCTTGTGTAATAAACCCACCTAAAGAATGCCCGGTGAGGGTTAGCTGATCCGCTGATATGGAATACTGACTCATCATTTCCAGAACAAAATCCCGGCCATCTACAACCTGTTGATTGTAATTAACAAGACCGGTTAAACCGTTGGATATCCAGTCTTGCCATTCTTGGGTGCCTCTGAATGCGATTACATATTCATCCGTTGGATTACCGGCACTGTCGTTTTTGGCAAGGAGGACTGCCTGCATGTTTGTGACAGGGTCGTTTGGGTCATTTTTGTAATCGATGACAGTGTAAGAGGAATTGAGGGAGTAAGTTATTCCTTTCCATATAAAGCTATTTATGGTGTCATTTTTTTCAAGTTCCCCTGATCCATAATCTAAGTAGGACAGCTGAGATAACATCCCCATCTCTGAAACTAAAATATTATCAGTGCTGATACTCATTTAACCTCTCCTTTTCGTAGATGGTATATTCTGTTATTTATCAGCCACAGATGATTCATACCATTGAGGGTGTGAATAGGAAAAACCATATCATCAAACCCATAAAGGCTGCTTTCCCCACAGATTGAATGGGGATAATAATATCGGTCCCCCATTCCAACATCAGGCATGATCAGGTACCACCTGCGCATCAATCTGCGGTTAAAAGAAATTACTTCATCTGCTTTATTGTCTGTGATAGTCACTTCATCGCTGTAGAGGAACCGGCTCTGTAATAAGGTAAGATGTACAGGGTTGAACACCACATTATAGTTGAGCTGAGGCATTGTCTGCCGGGTTAGGATTTTGCCCCGAGCGGCGATGGCTTTGGCTTCGATTTCTATGGTATCCATGAAATCACCTTTTATTTTTCGGGTTTTGATTGCCCGGCTGGTTTTCCAGTCCTCATCGGTTGCCGTGTACAGATAGATCGTCCCATCCGCTGCATTGAGAGCCATAGTCTTGAGGTGCACACCATCCAGATAGTTACGAATCATTAGGAGACGGTCTCTCTCGTCAAAGCCAGGATAGATATTGTCTTCCCAATAAATACTTGCGGGATACTCGACGGTTTTTTTGATAAAGGTTTTGGGCTGAGGATCAGCTCTGCATATCTGCCAGGCAAGAATATTGGTGATGATGATGTCGTGGGTCAGAGCAAAAAGTCCCAAGAGAATCAGGAAAACAACTGTCCACAATACAACGGCCCGTTTTTTGGTCGATGGTCGCTTTTGAGAAGAATTCATAAATTCACCTAAATGTCGAAGGTTGCCAAAGAAAAACTAACGTTCGTCACTCGATGCAAAAAGAGATATGATTCCAGAGCTCGCCACCAGCATGGGTCATAATGGGCTGGACTTCGCCTGTCAGGCCACCGGCTATATCGGTTATGCCGCCGGAAACAAACTCCTGCACGTCCCGGTCGACGGCGACGAAATTCGCATTGTCTTCGACATGCTTTGAAAGAGGTTCAGTCAAATTGTAGAAGGTAGCGAATTTGACAGCGTCGATTTCCAAGTCAGCGGCAAGGTCACTGATTTGCGGGGGATTAATCGGATCATCCCAAGGCATTTGTAGAAAAGCAGTGTCGGCAAATAATTGAAAGATTTCACCGAGAGTATTAGCCTGAAAAAGAGTATGGTTTTCAATCCCGAATGGGTTGTAGCCAAAGGATTGCATTCCAAAGGCATAGCTGACAGCCGTGCCGATGGCGCCACCCAAGGAATGACCGGTCAGGGTAGTGTTCTCCGGTGTGAGATTATACGTCGTCGTTGCAATCATTTCATGTACAAACATGATCGCTTCGAGGAATTGCGCTGCGATTGCCTTGGTACCCATCTGCAGAATGTCGGTTTCGATCAGATCATGCCAGCCTTCTACACTGAATTCACCTTCCGTCCCCCGGAAAGCAAATACATATTCCGAAGCGGCGGTATAGAGGTCGGTCTTTTTCAGCAGCAGTGCTTGAAAGCCATTTCCGGAATCGGGACTAATTTCCTTGATTTGATAGCCGGGTACTCCAACTAAAGAGGATCCAATGGAGTTTGGAGTGAAGTATTGATTGTTCTCATCATAAACTTCTTGTGCCAATTTCCCCATATTCTGAATAACAGCACTATTTTCCATGGGTTACCCCCTCTAATTTCATTCTTCCCCGATAGTTTTTAATGTATGTTGATGTCATGCTTTTAACACTGTATTTTGCGAAACTACCTCAAGCTCCTTCTTGAGGCCGTCTTTTCCCTGTTTTGGGGAAAAGAACTTTGTCGTCAAAATCATAAACAAGCGAATCTCCAATATGACGTCCCCCTTCAAAGGGATGACCACCAACTGATTTGATCACCAACATACTCGGCGAATACTCCATATAGCGTTTGGAAAAGGCTATTCGCTTGTCGCTCAGGGTGTCATAAATATCCATCTGGTCAGACCAGATGAACTTCTTCTGCCACCAAGGGAGCTTTACGGGATTCAGCACCACCTTGTAGTTGACCGGCATCAGCGAGGCCGCATCTTCGTATATCTCCGGTGTATCCCCTTGGCCATAGCGGTAGAGATAAACCTTGCCGTCTTCGCCGTTCATGGCCAGGGCTTCTAGATGAACCCCATCAAGCAGATGGTCGATCATCCATATCCGGTAATTCTCGTCATAGCCCGGCCAGACGTTGTCTTCCCAGTAGACACTGCCGGGGGAATCGACAGTGTGCTTGATCTCCTGGAGGGTCTGAGTCTTTTCGTAGTAAGTCATTGCCACCTTCTGGATGAGGATGTCGTAGGTGGGAAAAAGGAGGAAAAATAGAACTGTCAGCAACGGCAGCCAATTATTTTTGGCAAACTTGAAGACCGGTATGATCGTTCCGATGGCGCACAAGACATAGATCAGAAACAAACCCAGATAAAAAAAGCCCATGATCACCTCGTCGAGTTAAATGGGGCTGGTAAACAAAAATTAAACTTAATCTTTCTCGATTCTCTGAGTTGGGTTTTGCTTAATTCTTTTCCGGGGGAAGCAGAATGTGAATTGTGAGTGCAGAATTTTGAATATCCAACATTGGAACCCTTTTCTTATGCTCGAAAGTAAACACCTGCACAATGTCCTTTTCTGGCGCCTCAAATTCGTTTAACCACATTTGGAGGAAATAGAGGAGAAGCAGTCCAAAATGGCAGAGTTCGTTTTCGAAGGGCTGTTTTTCAAAGCGACAAAAGAGACTGTCAGAATGGCGAAGATCACATACGCCCCGAAAATGATCAGATACATGATGCCCATGTGAAACCCATTCAATTGAACTTTCTGTAATTTTTTCTTTTCAGGGAATTTTTACTGAGACAATAATTTTTCCAATCAAAAGCATTAATAATGCCAATACAATTATCAAGATTTCTTATATGTTTTTAACCTATGGAAGGTTTTAATGTTTTTGAAATAAGTTTTTACAAAACTTTTCCGATTGAGGGAAAAGAGGGCTAATTAATGATAATGGTTATCTTTTTTTGTGACGTAATTTGCGAAGAAAAGGCAAAAAGGGACGATCATGGGCATTTAAAAAACTTTATAGTCTTTCGATTCCCAAAATACTCGTTTTGCTTTTTCCGCATAAAATTGATTAACAATTCTGAAAAAATCAAAGACCGCGCCTAGTGCAGGGATGATTCAAATTGGGACAAAATTATTGGTTGAACACCAATGAGGTGGCCTGAAAGAATTTCAGATATCCAGCTTGATGATGCCCCCTTTTTTTTGGGGGGGGGATTAGTGATGCATTCTGAAACTGTTTTGCAGGCAACGCGCGGCATGGGCTTAGTTCATCTTCTTGGTAATAACTAGTCAAAAAAAGGGCTCTGTCCCTATTTACCCCGAACAGAAAAGACCCCAATTTGGACTCAAATACTCCTATGAATAAGACATATTCAACGGTTATATTTGGCTCAATTTTAGCAAATCATCAATTTGAATATCAGGCCGGTGGAAGGGTAGTTGTTTACGGAGTTTTGATATAAGAGGGGAAATTATGAAGACATTGAGAAGAAATAGTTGTTTTGGGAAGGGTTCTTATCGGAACTTTTTGGGTGTTTTATTACTGGTTTTGACAATTATTTCCATTATTTCCTGTTCAAAAACTACGAATGTTTATTATCCACCAAGCTTGGATCTGGCTCCATACGGTCGTTTGGGAGTGATCACCTTCTCTGATAATGCCAACCCCTCTGTCGCTCAATATGCCACCGAGCAATTCCAGAGTCACATTCAATCGGCCCAAATTGGCTCCCCCATAGTGGAACTGGGAACAAAAGAGCAGATCCTGAAAAGTGTCGGTTCCAATCAACTGGATATTGAGACACTGCGAAAAATCGGGCAACGGTATAAGGTCTCAGCGGTTTTCAACGGTACCGTGATTTATTCGGATGTAAAAACCAATGTTGATTTAAATGCTATCACCGATTTTACTGCCAGTGTGAACTCAACCCTCTATGCTGATCTTTCGGTAAAACTTATTGAAACCAAGGGCGGGGCAACCGTCTGGAGCGACTTAGCATCCTGGAAAAGGAAACTGAGCAGGGTTAACGTAAATAAAAATACCGGTATTTCAATTGGAACAAAGGGATATGATGACGCCTATCGAAAGCTTGTCCCTGATATGGTGAATGATGTAACCAGCTGTTTTCGCGGACGGTATGTTAAGGAACGGGTAAAGTCATAAACTGACATCAGTTTGAGGACCGAAACCTCTACCCAAAATTATTAATCGGCATACCGTCCCCTTTTCTTGCACCTCTCAAATTGTTACACATTCTCAGTGAAACGCTCTAGCCATTCTTTGGGAAGGGATATCGGACGGCGATCCCGGCCGAGCACCACATGAACCGTGCGACCTTCGGCTACCAGTCGGCCGTCCTGGTTGACGGCCTCATAGGTAAATTCCATCAGCCTGCGACGCACCTTGCTGAGATGGGTGGTTATGGTGATTCGATCCTCATAGAAGGCGGGGGCCCGGTAGTCAACCTCGGCATGAGCGACAATTACAAAAAAACCGGCCTCTTCGAAACTGGTGTAATTCATGCCCACCTGACGCAGGTAATCGGAGCGACCTTCCTCGAACCAGGTCAGATAGTTGGCGTGGTGGACCACCCCCTGGGCATCGGTTTCGGCGTAACGCACTGTCAAAGTAAATTTTCGGCTGGGCATCCTTGTCTCACAACAGGAACCAAAAGACGAAAGCTTCCCTCCTATTTCCGGGAATCCATTACAGCTTTGTAGGAAGCATTGATTTCTGCCAGACGGTCATTGGCAAATTTGATAAATTCCGGGGGAAGGCCCTTTCCCTGGACCTTGTCGGGGTGAAACTCTGAGGCCTTCTGACGGAAGGCCTTTTTTATCTCGGAAGTGGTTGCGTCATTCGATACACCGAGGGCTTCATAATGTTTTTCCAGACTGACCGAGGTCTCTTGGTGGCCTACGAAGCGGGCATAAAACGACTGATAAAGGCTGTCCGGGAGACGGAAGGCAATTTTTGCCTGAGTCAGCATCTCCTCTTCCTGCGGATGCAGTTCGCCGTCGGCCATCGCAACCTGGAAAAGGAACGACATCATGAAACTGCAAAGTTCCTGATTATGTGAGAAAAGATCCCCGAACTGGCGGGCGTAGTCTGAAAAGCTTTCCCGACTGTCTTTGGCCTCAGAAAAGACTCGGATGGCATACTGCCGGGTCTTTTCATCCATCCCTAGGGCTTCTATTGAAATCTTCTTGATTGCCGCGATTTCATTTTCGCAGACCCGGCCGTCAGCCTTGGCCATTTTACCCACCATGGAGTAGGCGGCGGTGAAGAAGATTGCCTGGTTGCGCTGAACCGAGTCGAAACCGATTTGGCGGCCCTGCATATTCTGACGATTACCCATGCCGGCGCCGATTGCCGCACCGATGATTGCACCAAAAGGACCGGCGATCATCGCCCCCAGACCACCGCCAACCAATCCTGAAAACCATCCCATAAGTGCCTCCTTGAGGGTTGTAATCCTGATATGGACTTATAAACCGGCAGGTTCCCAACGTCAACCCAAAACAACGGATATCAGAGAAAGGGGTCAAATCGCCGTTTGACCCTATGTACCCCTCAAAATGCCCGAATCCACAAACCTCGTGGCCGATCTGCGAAAACGGGAAGAGCCTTCCGACTGAAAAGACCCGAAAGGCTCACTCATCAACATCGCCCAAAAACTCGATAATAATGTGTGACGTGTTTTAAACAATAACAGGTGCTTGTTTTCAGACCAGAATGTCTGGCTACATGAAAAAGAAAATGCACTCCTGGTTATAGGCTCGGAGAAATAATCCAAAAAGCCTCTGACATGAGAGCATAAAAGGGACACGGTTGCGACCGCTGTTTGTTCAACAATGGCCGCAACCGTGCGAGTGTCCGGAATTATTCAGTCGTTGCGGGCGTTTCTATGGGATGTGTCAGAGGATCACGGGTCCGCAGTTGGTCGCGAGTTTGGCTTGGGGTACTATCTGTTGACTGATTATTCTTGTACTGGTGCTTGTACTCGTTCTGTTGCTTGTACTGGTTCTGATATTTATATCGGCTCTGGTTCTGTTGCTGTCTCATCGATGAAGAGCCGTGACCGCTCCCCCCGCCGGCACCCTTGCCGCCACCGCCGCCCTTGCCTGCGAACACCGGCGTGGCCAGGGTGCAAATGAATACCATAATGGTAAAAATCGTCATTTTTCTCTTCATCTCACATACCTCCCTTTTTTGATTCAAATGATGCCCCTCATATAAAGAGTTAACGCACCAATTGAGAGAAGGTTACGGAAAACTTTTCTGAACGAAATTTTTGGGATTTTCTCGGGCGTGCAGAGAAACTTGACCGGGAATTCCAAAGCCAGAAGGCTCAATTTAAAAGCTAAAAAAAATCCGGCGCAAAGCGCACCACAACGAGCGAATAGTTCAGACGATCTTTGGTTCAGAGGGCGTATTCAAACGAATCACCGGGTTTTCCCTTTGCGGACGGGATGAAAGACCTTGAAAGCGGACGGAGGAAACTATTGAATAATAAATATTAATATCGATATAAAAGGATAAAAATCCATTGATTTGATCCCACCAAAAAAAGGGTTTGCGACATATACGCAAACCCTTTTCATATTGTAGTCTGTTTCAACCTTGAGGATTATTCTTTCGCCTCTTTCACCCACCTTAACTTCGGCTTGCGGGCAGCGAGGGCTTCATCCATGCGGCGGGTGCGGGTCTTGACCGGCGCCTTCTTGAGCAGTTCGGGGTTTTCCTCCGACTCTTTGGCGATCTGAATCATGGCGTCGCAGAACTCATCGATGCTCTCGCGGGTCTCGGTTTCCGTCGGCTCGATCATGATCGCCCCCTTGACCACGAGCGGGAAATAGACGGTCGGAGGATGGAAGCCGTAATCAATGAGGCGTTTGGCCGCGTCCATGGTGTGGCAGCCGCCTTTAAGATTCTGCTCGGAAAAGACCACTTCATGCAGGGAGCGCTGCTTGTGGGGGAGGTGGTAGTGGGGCTCCAGGCGGGCGCGTATGTAGTTGGCGTTGAGAACCGCCATCTCGCTGGCCTGGCGCAGGCCTTTCGCGCCGAGCATGCGGATATAGGTATACGCACGCACGAGGATGCCGAAGTTGGCGTGATAGGCGCGTAGCCGTCCAATGGTGTCGGGCCGGACGTCATCCCATTTGTAGCTGTCGTCTTCCATTCTGATCCGCGGATGGGGGAGGAAGGGCTCGAGTTCGGTGGTCACTCCCACCGGGCCGGAGCCGGGTCCGCCGCCACCGTGGGGGGTGGAAAAGGTCTTGTGAAGATTGAAATGCATGACATCGATGCCGAGATCGGCCGGCTTGCAGATCCCCATCAGGGCGTTCATGTTGGCGCCGTCGCAGTAGACCAATCCCCCCTTGGCGTGAATCGCCGCGCAGATTTCGACGATCTCTTTCTCGAAGAGCCCTAGGGTGTTGGGGTTGGTGATCATCAGGGCCGCCACCTTGTCATCCATGTGGGCGGCGACTTCGGCAGCCGAGAGGTATCCGTTGGAGGGGATGGAGACGACCTCGTAGCCGCAGAGGATGGCCGAGGCCGGGTTGGTGCCGTGGGCCGTATCCGGGATAAGGACCTTGCGGCGCGGATTGCCCTGTTTTTCGTGAAAGGCGCGGATGACCATCATGCCGGTCAGCTCGCCATGAGCCCCAGCCGCCGGATGGAGGGTGACCGCCGGGAATCCGGAAATCTCGCCAAGCATTTTCTCAAGTCGATAGATGATTTCCATCGCCCCCTGGGAGTGGGGTGCAGGGGTATAAGGATGAATGAGGGCGAGGCCAGGCTTGCGCGCCGCTGTTTCATTGACCTTGGGATTATATTTCATGGTGCAGCTTCCGAGCGGGTAGAACCCGGAATCGACACCGTAGTTCCAGGACGAGAGGCGGGTGAAGTGGCGCACCACCTCGACCTCGGAAACCTCGGGGAAACCCTCGATCTCCTCCCGCGTAAGCTCATCGGGGAGGGCGGCTTCGGGCACGTCGAGTTCGGGCAGGCTGAAGCCCCGGCGGCCTTTGCGGGAATGTTCGAAAATCAGTTTTTCGTTGAGTGACAGGCCGGTGGTGCCGATCTTGTTGATCATTGTTTTTCTCCTGTTGGGAGTCTGTCGGGCTTGGGGGATCGTCACGAGAAAATGGGAAATCGAGGACAGATTTTCGCAAATTTGAGAGCGAATAGTTTCGACTATTCGTCGAAAATTTGCGGAAATATGGACCGATTTAACTTTTTCACAGTAGATTCATGCCTAAGTCCGACAGGCTCCTAAAGCCTTGACCAGGGTGTCAATGTCGCTACGGCTGTTCTGTTCCGTCACGCAGACGAGGAAACGGTTATCCATCTCCTCATGGAAGGGGCGGAGGGAAATGCCGCCGAGAATGCCGTTCTGTTCCAGCCGGGCGAGCACCTCATCGGCAGGTTCGGCGGCCTCGACCACGAACTCGTTGAAAGTGGGCGAGGAAAAGGGCAGCGAAAAGCCGGGGAGGGCGGCAATCTGTTTTTTGGCGTATTCGGCTTTTGAATGATTATGGACCGCCACCTCGCGGAGACCTTCCTTGCCCAGGAGGGAGAGGTAGACCGTGGCCATGAGGGCGCAGAGACCGTGGTTGGAGCATATGTTGGAGGTCGCCTTCTCTCGCCGAATATGCTGTTCCCGGGTGCTCAGGGTGAGAACGAACCCGCGTTTGCCTTCCTGGTCCACCGTCTCTCCGGCCAGGCGTCCGGGGATCGATCGGACATCCTTCTGGCGCACGGCGAAGAAACCGACATGGGGACCGCCGAAAGCCGGCGGGATGCCGAAGCTCTGTCCTTCGCCGACGACGATGTCCGCGCCGAGTTCACCGGGCGGTTTGAGGAGGCCGAGAGAGGCCGCTTCCTGAACCGCGACCACCAGTTTGCTCCCCTTTTCATGGATGACAGGCGCCAGGGCTGCGATATTCTCCACCACGCCAAAAAAGTTGGGGGAACCGATGAGGACACCGGCGGTCTGGTCATCGATATTTCTCTGCAATTCCTCCAGGGATGTCCTGCCATTTTCATTGAATGAGAGTTCAACCAAATCAAAATCAAGGAAACTGCAGTAGGTCGCCACGGTTTCCCGGTATTCAGGATGCAGGGCGCGTGAAACCAGAATCTTTTTGCGCCGGGTCAGGCGTGCCGCCATGAGTGCCGCTTCGGCGCAGGCGGAAGCACCGTCATACATGGAGGCATTGGCCGCTTCCATGCCGGTGAGCTGGCAGATGAGGGTCTGAAATTCAAAAATAGCCTGGAGAGTTCCCTGGCTGATTTCGCTCTGGTAAGGCGTGTAGGCGGTGGCGAATTCGCTGCGCGAGGTGAGAAAATCGATCACCGCGGGGATAAAATGGTTGTATGTCCCCCCGCCGAGAAAGGACACGTGGGTTTTCGGTGTCGCGTTCTGTTGGGACAGTTGGTGGAGTTCCCGCAGAATTTCAGGCTCGGAAGCGGGCGCAGGGAGCTCCAGTGCCTGTCTGCAACGAACTGTGGAGGGGATTTCATTGAAAAGGTCGCCAACCGACTCCACGCCGATGACCTTCAGCATTTGGGCGATATCTTCTTTGGTGTGGGGGGTGAAGGACATGGCTGCTAACCTTCGCTGTCGAGAAACTCCTGATAGGCGGCGGCATCCATCAGGGCATCCAGTTCGGCCGGATTTTCAAATTTGATTTTTATCATCCACCCGTCTTCATAGGGAGAGGTGTTGATGACTTCGGGGGCATCCGGTAGTTCTTCATTGATTTCCACGACCTCGCCGGAGATCGGCGCATAAACGTCGGAAACGGCCTTGACCGACTCCACCACGCCAAAGGCTTTGCCCGCCTCGAGTTTGGTGCCGACATCAGGGAGTTCCACGAACACAATGTCGCCGAGGGATTCTTGAGCAAAATCGGTGACACCAACGGTCAGGACATCATCTTCCACCAGGACCCATTCATGATCTTCAGTGAACTTCAACTCTTCAGGAATCTCCATAATCAAACTCCTTTTGCAACAATTATAAAATCAGAAGAAAAATTTCCGACGCAAATAAAACAATTCAGGACAAAAGCACACCCACCGTTGTTGCAACAGCCTCAGGTTGCCGCGGGGTAGAAAGGTGGTTTGATAATGCGGGCGCTGCGCTTTTTATCACGGATGCCGATTTCGATATGGTTCCCTACGGCGGCAAAATCTTTTTCAACCAGAGCCAGGGCGATGCCTTTGCGCAACGAGGGGGACATGGTGCCGCTGGTCACTTCACCGATATTCTGATCTTTCACATATAACGGATATCCCTGGCGGGGAACCCCCGGTTCTTCAAGGAGAAGGCAGACCAGACGCCGGGAAACGCCCTTCTCTTTCTGTCGCACAAGGGCCTCTCTGCCGATGAAGTCTGATTTGTCGAGTTTGGTAATCCAGGCGAGTCCGCCTTCCAGAGGGGTTATCTCGGCGCTGATTTCATGCCCGTAAAGGGCGTATTTTTTTTCAAGACGCAGGGTGTCCCGGCAGCCGAGCCCGGTAGGGACCAGGCCTTTGTCTGCACCGGCCGTCATCAGGGCTTCCCAGAGTGCGACTGTCCGGTCCGCTGGAACATAGAGTTCGAAGCCGTCCTCTCCGGTATAGCCGGTGCGGGAGATGATTGTCGGGATCCCCGCGACCACCCCCTCTTCAAAGTGATAGAAGGCTATCCTATCGAGATCGCAGGGGGTGAGATTTTCCAGGATTGCGACGGAGGCAGGACCCTGCAGGGCGAGCTGACCGTAGAAGAGGCTGTCGTTTTTTATTTCCACATCCGCCAGTTCGCTTTCTTCTAAGACCTGGACCATCCAGAAGTAGTCCTTATCGATGTTGGAGGCATTGACGCAGAAAAGGTAACGTTCAGGCCCGAAGCGGTAGAGGGTCATGTCATCCACCACGCCGCCTTCCTTGTAGCACATGGCGGTGTACTGGACCTGACCGTCGACCATAGTAGCGGCATCGTTGATGGTCAGAAGTTGTATGAAATCGAGGGCATTGGGACCTATGATTTCGATTTCCCCCATATGGGAGACATCAAAAAGGCCGGCCTTGCTGCGCACTGCCAGGTGTTCGTCAATGATGCCCCGATACTGGACCGGCATTTCCCAGCCGCCAAATTCGACGAGTTTGGCGCCCAGGGTTTTGTGGAGGCTGTTTAACGGTGTTTTTTTTAGCATGACCTTCTCCGGAATATTTTTGCCTTAGGTGCCTGTTGGACTTGGGGGATCGTAATGTGAAAATAGAAATTCTGTCCTCGATATGCCATCTTCACAAAAAAATTCATTCTAAATTCGACAGAATCCTCATTTAAAGTGTTTAACACTCAATGGGAAGTTTTTCAAGGATATCGGGTATACGTTTTTCCTGACCGAGGGTCATGAGGTGAACACCGTTACACAGACTGCCGACGCGTTGCACGGTTTCGCGGGCAATGGCGACCCCTTCTTCGAGAGGGTTGGATGCTCTTTCCAGGCGTTCAATCAGATGGTGCGGGACGGTGACGCCGGGAATATTCTTGTTGAGAAAACGGCACATGCGGGCATTTTTCAGAAGCAGCACTCCGGCAATGACGGGTACCCCCAGGGACCCGGCAACCACCATGAAATTTTCCAGCTTTTCCAGGTTAAAAACGGCTTGACTCTGGAAAAAACGAGCGCCGGACGTCACTTTTTTCTGGAACTTCTGAAGCATCAACTCAAACGGTTCTGCCTCGGGAACAGCGGCTGCACCGGCGAAGAAGCGGGGCGGGTCGCCGGAAAGAGGTTTGCCGGCCATATCCCGGCCCTGGTTCAACTTATCCACAATCTGGAGCAGGTGTATGGAGTCGAGATCGAAGACCGGTCGGGTTTCGGGGTGATCGCCGAAACAGGGGTGGTCGCCGGAAAGGAGCAGCAGGTTTTCGATGCCGAACTGGGCCGCGCCCAGAAGTTCCGACTGGAGCGCCATGCGGTTGCGGTCCCTGCACGTGAGCTGGAGGATCGGCTCGTACCCTTCCCGGACAAGAAGGGCGGCCATGGCCACGGGGCTCATGCGCATATTGGCCCCCTGGTTGTCGGTGACGTTGACGGCAGTAATCCCTTCCATGCGAGAGACGGTATCGAGGATATCATCCACTCCGATCCCCTTGGGTGGTGCTATTTCCGCAGTTACCACAAATTGGCCGGAGGCGAGCCGATCGCTCAGTCGGGACATTTCAGGCAGCCTTTCCTGGCCAGGAGCCTGTCGGACTTAGAATAAATCTATTGCGAAATCGGCAAATCGGTCCATATTTCCGCAAATTATCGACAAATAGCCCAGCTATTCGATCTCAAATTTGCGGAAATCTGTCCTCGATTTCCCTTCTTCTCCTTACGATTCCCCAAGTCCAACAGGTTCCTAGACAAAAAAACGTTCTAAATACAATCCATTTCAGGCAGAAGGTCAGTCGGTGTCGAAGCGGTCAGGGTGCTTTTTCTTCTGCCAGTCCTTGGCAGGGACAATGCGGGTGAAAACGTTTTTCCGGCCCTGCTGCTTGAGCGCTTCATAAATCAGGTGCCAGGCGCAGTCGAGTTCGCGGTCGATTTCGCATTTTCCCTCCTCCATGCCACCGCAGGGGCCGTTCAACAGACCTTTGGGGCAGAGGGTGGCCGGGCAGATGCCGCCAGTTTCGTTAAGGATGCACTCGCCGCACATGGAGCATTTTTCCTCAAACTTGCCGATACGGCGGGTGTTGCCGAGAAACAGGGAGTCGAGGGCGGCGATGACCCGCTTGCTCGATTTGATGGCGATGGAATGGACCCCGGCGCCGCAGGCCAGGACCATGATGGCATCGGCTTCATCTACCTGCTGGCGTTGGCTACGCAGGTCGCGGGCAGCGCGGTTGATGTTACAGGGGCTGTCGATGACGATGCTGCCGGTGACCTCCCTGCCGAGGGACGTCAGCCATTCCTCCATCTGGAAGATCTCCTCCTCCCCCCCCGATTTGCATTCGGTGGCGCAGGCGGAGCAGCCGACGAGAAAAAGTCGCGTGACTCCCTCCAATTGCTCCAGGAGTTCTTCTTTCGGTTTCTGCTTGCTGATAATCATAAAAGTGGATTCTTAGGAGTCTGATGAACTTAGGAATGAATCTACTGCAAAATCAGCAAATCGGGCCATGTTTCCGCAAATTATCGACAAATAGCCCTGCTATTTGCTCTCAAATTTGTGAAAATCTGTCCTCGATTTCCCAATTTTTTGTTTCGATTCCCCAAGTCCAACAGGCTCCTATCCTTTTTTAATGCGCTGTTTGCAGCTTTCCACGGTGTTGGCAAGGAGCATGGTGATAGTCATGGGACCGACTCCGCCGGGAACCGGGGTGATGGCGCTGACCCGCTTAAGAGCGGCTTCGAATTCCACATCCCCGACCAGTTTCTTTTCACCAACGCGGTTGATGCCGACGTCGATGACGACCGCTCCTTTTTTTAGCCATGAACCTTTGATCATTTCTGCTCTGCCAACCGCCGCGATCACCACATCGGCCTGGCCGATTCTGCCGGGAAGGTCGACGGTTCGTGAGTGGCAGATGGTGACGGTGGCGTGCTTGGCCAGGCACATGAGGGCCACCGGTTTGCCGACGATATTGGAGCGTCCGACCACCACGACCTCTTTCCCTTTGAGGTCAACGTTGGAAACCTCCAAGAGCTTCATGATGCCGAAAGGGGTGCAGGGTTGGAAAAGGGGCTTGCCTATGGCCAGCATGCCGAAGTTATAGGGATGAAAGCCGTCCACATCTTTGTGCGGGGAGATGGCCTCGATAATCCGGTCGCTGTCTATATGGCCGGGGAGGGGAAGCTGAACCAGAATGCCGTCGATGCGGTCGTCGTGGTTGAGGTCGTCAACCAGCTTCAGAAGTTCATCTTCCGGGGTGTTTTCGGGCAGCTTGTGTTCCAGGGAAAAAATCCCGGCGGCCTGGCAGGCTTTTTCTTTCATAGTGACATAGGTGCGGCTGGCCGGGTCACCCCCCACCAGAACCACGGCGAGGCCGGGCGTGTACCCCCGCTCCTTGAGGAGAGCGGTTTCAGCGGCGATATCCTGACGCAACTTCTGAGATATCGCTTTGCCATCAATCAATTTTGACAATTTTTCTACTCCCTTCGCCATAAAAACAATTATTCATACACTTTTTTGTTGTTTCAAAACCTTGGCGACAGCGGAAAAGTCTTCTTCTCCGAAGCCCTGTTGAACCGCTTCTTCAAACACTTTGAGAACGGCTTCAGCAGCCGGTAGCCTGATGTCGGCTTTTCGTGAAATGTCTTTGACATACAGGAGGTTACCATAAATATATTTCAGGGCCAGATTACGGCTGAAATTGCCTCTGGAAATAGAACGTCCTTTGGTATGGAAAAGAGGAGAAGCTACGGTGCCTGCATCAATGACCTCAAGAACCTTTTCAGTTTTCAGACCGAGCTGCTCTCCGAGCAACAATCCTTCGGCAAGAGCTTCGGCCAATTGAGCCTGAAGCATATCGACGATAAATTTCATACGGGTTCCATCGCCGACATCGCCGACATGAATAATATTCAAGGCAAAACTGGAAAACACCTCCCGGCAGCGGCTGACATGCTCGCTCTGACCTCCTGCCAGAAGGGTCAGCAGACCATCGACAGCCCGGCCCCTGGTCCCCCAGACCGGTGCATCGAGAAATGCGACCTGACGTTGTTCGGTTTCCGAGGCCAGCTCCAGGGTGGCTTCCAGGGAATGGGAGCTAAGGTCGACAAGAATGGTTTCCGGGGCGATGTTTTCAAGAAGACCTTCTGCCCCGGGAAGAACCAGATTTTTTTCTTCCTTTTCCGGAAGAATGAGAATCACCATGTCCTGACCCCGCGTCACTTCTGCGGGGGACAAAGTCACTTTTGCTCCAAGTTCTTCGAGGTCTTCGATTGAGCGGGACTTGACGTCAAAAACCGAAACCTTGTAATTCTTTTTGATCAGGTTGGCGGCCACGGGCTTGCCGATGGTTCCCAACCCGATAAAACCGATATTCTTGATCATATGCGCCCCTTTGGTTTGTAAATAGTGTTCAGGGGAAAAGCTAAAAATATATACTTGAATATAGCCTGTATCAACCCGGGAAACAACTCGCTTCTTTTCCTGGTTGAGAAAAACAAAAAATCCCCATTTAGCATAAAATGAGGATTTTTAAATATCATTTCCCGTTTCCGGGTATGGATATTTAACTTTTGGGTTTGCAGCAGTCCGGGACGTCCATTCCTTTGGCTTTGAAAGAGCAGTGCTTTGAAAGGGATGTGTCATATTTCTGGGCACCGACATCATGCCAACTCGGGTTGTTGGAGTAGCCCCCTTTGAACCAACCGCCTCCTTTTAAAGAAAAAGAGGGGGCAGAGATGAGCTTTTTTACCGGACCCTGGCAGAACTTGCATTCTTTGAGCGGTTCGTCGGAAAACTTTTGTTTGGCCTCAAAAACTTTGCCGCATTTTTCGCAGCCGTACTCGTAGACTGGCATTGTAAACCTCCTGATTTTTTTTTCAGCAAATAATCTAATCCTCAGGCGGATGTTTGTCAAGTTTAGTCATGGAAATAACTGATCGGTTTTTAAATATAAGTTATTATTAATGGGGATTTCCGCAGATTTTATCGCCTCTTCGGCCGACATATTTTCTTCCGGCTGAAAGGAGCGAAGAACCTGCAACTGTTCTCCAGGAAGGTTTGAAAATGGGAGGCCGCTCTGTTCAAAAAGAGGCTCAAGGGCTTGGCAATGATTGCAGAAGGGGAAAGGTCCGCAGGAAAGGGCGTAGAGGAGTTGACGGGTACGCAGGCCGTCGAACCAGCCGTGAAACGCGGCCAGAAACTGGTTTTGGGTGCGGTGGTTGGTCTGGAGTTTTTTCCAGTTGGTCGAAAACCTGATCTGTTCGAGAAACTCAGCCAGATGAATGGAAATCTCCCGGGTGTTGCCAAAAAGAACCGTTTCCGATTCCTGCCAGTTGGCTCTGACACAACTCAGCCAGTTCCGAAGAATGGTAAAACAGCCGGGATGATAAAAACGCACGGCTTCATGGGGTTGGTGGAGAAAACGGGCAACCGTTGGCCCGGTTCCGAAGGGGACTCGCAGGGAGGGGCGCGGTGAGGGGTGGACGGTTGTGCCCCGGAGAAAGGCCACGCCAGTTGTTTTCTGCATCTGCTGGAGAAAATAAAAATCCTCCCCCGAAGGGCGGCGGTTCATTCCCCCACCCCGGATGTAGGCATCGGCACGGCAGGCGATGGCGCTGCCGATGGTGTGGAACGCGTAAGGCGACCCAGCATGCCTGAGGCCGAGTACATAGCTGCGCAGAAACAGCTCGTAGTGTTGAATGGCGGTTTCAATCTCACTGGTGTCCCCCCGGCGATGGCGGAAGGGCAGGACCGCACAGCCCGCGCTGTGGTTGCGAAAATGGTTTGTGATAGTGGACAGGTAGTTTTTCTCCACCAGGGTGTCGGCGTCGAGGGAGATGAGGATCGGCGGCTCGGGCCTGTCATTGCGGCAATGTTGGAGGGCAAGGTCGAAGCCGATCTTGCGGGCCGGACCGACACCCCCCTTGCCGGGGATTTCTCTGGTCGGCGAGGCCGCATCTACCCAGGCCAGTTCCAGGGTGCCGCTGTAAAAACCTCCTTCGCGGAGATTCTTTAATGTTTCGGCATTGTCCTCCTTATCCGCCGCCGAAGCTTCCAGGCCGTGATTTATTACCACCAGGATGAGAAAGCGGCGCCGCAGTTCTTCAGGGTTTTGTGCCAGGCTTTCCAGGGTTGCGGGAAGGTTGCGGTTTTCGGCCAGGGCCGGAATGACCACCACCCCGTCGTAATCCCGACGGTTGTTCCCTTCCAGCGTCCAGGGGCCGTGCAGACCGCGCTTGATCAGGTATCGGAGAACCGGGGTCGGCAGTTGCGGGGGAAAAGGGCTCATGGCTGGGAGCTCCGAAGTAAATACAAGGCCTGTGAGAGGAGATCATCATGGGCGTCGAGCCAGTGGATGATAACGCCGTGGCGCTCCATGCGTCGGAACCAGGTCATCTGCCTTTTGGCAAAGGCACGGATGGCTTTGTTGAGCTGTTGAAAGAGGTCGTCACGGTTCAGCTTTCCCTGCAGGAAATGAGCGACAAAGCGGTATTCCAGACCATAGGATTCGAGCACCTCAAAGGATGTGCCGTTTTCATGAAGGTCCGCTACTTCCTCGATCATCCCTCCTTCGAGGCGCTGGCGAAGACGCTCCTCAATGCGCTTTTTGAGCACCTCCCGCTCCCAGCGGACGCCGAAGATCCTGGGATTCAGGTCAGGGAAGAGGGCGAGCCTCTCCGGTTCCGCTTTTTTCTCCCCTTCGGCAATTTCGATGGCGCGGGTCAGCCTCTCCCGGTCGATGGTGTCGGTGGTGTTGTGCTGCTCAGGCTTGAGGCGCAAAAGTCGGGTGGTCAACTCCTCCGGCGGGAGTTTCGCCAGTTCGGCGCGGAGTTCCGGGTTTGGAGGGACCTCCACCAGTCGATAGTTTCGCAGAACCGCGTCGAGATAGAGGCCGGTGCCGCCGACCAGCACAGGTAGCCTGTCACGTCGAACGATCTCCTCGAAAACGGCGAGAAAATGGCGTTGGTACTCGAAGAGATTGAACTCATGGCCCGGGTTAGCGATGTCGATCAGGTGATAAGGAACCTCGCCGTATTCATCGAGGTCCTTGCCGGTGCCGATATCCATACCCCGGTAGACCTGGCGGGAGTCGGCGGATATGATCTCGCCGTTCAGCCCCAGGCACAGGTCCACTCCGAGGCGGGTTTTTCCGGAGGCGGTGGGACCCAATACGACCAGAATATTGGGATAAGGGTTCATTTTTGGAATTCCTGAAGAAACAATTTGAATGCTTCTGGATTATACCCATAGTTATCCGGGTAATTCAATGACCCGGCAAGAGGTTTGACAGGACCCCGATTCTAACTTATATAAGATAAGATGCCTTTTTAGAGCCCGGTGGGGTGTGGTTGACCTCTTTTTTCGGCTGTGGTTTAATGCTTTTTGTCAACTCTATCGGAGGAAAGTTTGGAAACGGCATTTCTGGCATTCGGCTCCAATCTCGGCGACCGGCGGGGGACGCTCAGCAAGGCTCGGGCAATCCTCCAGGAAGTTCAAGGGATTCAGATCAGGAAGGTTTCGCGGCTTTACGAAACCGATCCGGTGGGCGGTCCCCCTGATCAGCCTTCTTATCTGAATTCGGTGCTTGAGCTGCGGACCGGACTTTCCCCTGAGCAATTGCTGGGTTGTTGTCGGAACATCGAACAGCATTTTGGCCGTGAAAGAAGAGAGCAATGGGGTCCGAGGACGCTCGACCTCGATATTCTCTTTTTCGGCACCGTCGTTTCAGCCGGTCCGCGCCTTACCATTCCCCATCCCCGACTTCATGAACGTCCTTTTGTGCTGATGCCTCTTGCCGATATTGCGCCCGGCTGGATTCACCCTGTGCAAAAGAAAACCATTGGCCAACTCTGTGACGACCTTGAGGATATTTCCGGTGTGCGTTGCCTGACGGAAGAGTGGTGATTTTATGATCCGATTTCTCTGGTATCTGCTGGTGGGATTTTTGATCTTAAAGCTGATTCAGGCTCTTCGGGGTATGCTCAAGCCCCCACGCCGTTCAGCTAACCAGGACCTTGGAGGCAAAGGCGAAAAAATGGTCAGAGACCCCCAGTGTGGAACCTATGTCCCCCAATCGGAAGCCCTGTCTGAAACAGTCGCCGGGAAAACCCATTACTTCTGCTCCCCGGAATGCCGGGAAAAATTTCTCTCCAAATAATAAAACAGCGTTTTTTAAAAAATGAAGCTTAGCGGTTTTGACGGGGCAAGATTTTCCCGTCATGAACCCTGAAGCTTGTCTGCTGACGATGTTTTTTTCCCATAAAAATTTGAAATAATCCTGCTTTCCAGTACCCTGAAAAGGATAAGGTCAAAAATAAAACAGTGTTTTTTTTCTTGCCAACAGGAGTTTTTCTGGATAATATTTGGAGCATTAATCAGTATGCGAATCAATGGATGCTTCTGGATAAGGGGGACCAATGAATATTCACGAATATCAGGCAAAAGAGGTTTTACGGGGCTTTGGCATCAAAGTACCGCGAGGGGAGTTTTGCTTCCATGCGGCCGCCGCTCGTGAGGCTGCTAAGAATCTCGGTGACGGCCCTTACGTTGTAAAGGCCCAGATTCATGCCGGTGGACGCGGAAAAGGCGGCGGTGTCAAGGTTGTCAAGACCGTGGACGAGGTTAAGGAAGCGGCTGAAAAGATGCTCGGCATGCAGCTCATTACCCACCAGACCGGACCGGAAGGGAAGATCGTCCACCGGGTCTATGTGGAAGAGGGCTGTAATATCGCCAGGGAGCTTTATGTCAGCCTGGTGATCGACCGGGTTACTTGTCTGGTGACCCTCATGGCTTCCGCCGAAGGGGGGATGGACATCGAGGAAGTGGCGGCCCGGACTCCGGAGAAGATTTTCAAGGAGGCCATCGATCCGATCATCGGCATGAGTGCTTTCCAGGCCCGCCGTATGGCTTTCAAGCTTGGACTGGAAAAGAAGCAGGTTGGACAGGCGGTCAAATTCTTCCAGAATCTATATGATGCCTTTCTCGCCAAGGATTGCTCCCTGGTGGAAATCAATCCTCTGGTGGTGACCGGGGAAGGGGATATCATTGCTCTCGACGCCAAGCTCAACTTCGACGACAACTCCCTCTATCGGCAGGCCGACATTCGCGCTTTGCGCGATTACGATGAAGAAGATGTCAATGAGATCGATGCCTCGGAGCATGATCTTTCCTATATCTCTCTTGACGGTAATATCGGCTGCATGGTCAACGGCGCCGGACTTGCCATGGCGACCATGGATATCATCCAGCTCTGCGGTGGCACACCGGCCAACTTTCTTGATGCAGGTGGCGGCGCCACGCGGGAAAAAGTCACGGCGGCCTTCAAGATTATCCTTTGCGACCCTCAGGTGAAGGGGATCTTGGTCAACATCTTCGGCGGTATCATGAAGTGCGACATTATCGCCCAGGGGATTATCGATGCCGTCAATGAGGTCCATCTCGCAATTCCGCTGGTGGTCCGGCTCGAAGGGACCAACGTCGAAAAGGGTAAAGAATTGCTGAAGAACAGCGGCCTGAACATCATTGCTGCTGAAGACATGACCGATGCGGCTCAGAAGATTGTCAAAGCCGTTGGCGGAACGGGGGGTTGATCATGAGTATTTTAGTCAATAAGGAAACCAAGGTAATTACCCAGGGGATCACCGGTTCCCACGGTTTGTTTCACACCGTGACGGCCATGGAATATGGCACCGAGGTCGTGGGTGGAGTTACCCCCGGCAAGGCTGGAACCATTGTGGAAGGAGTTCCGGTTTTCAATACGGTGGAGGACGCAGTCAAAGAAACCGGCGCCAATGCTTCGGTCATCTATGTGCCGCCCCCCTTTGCCGCTGATGCCATCATGGAAGCGGTAGATGCTGAAATTCCGCTGGTGATCTGCATCACCGAGGGGATTCCGGTCCTCGATATGGTCAAAGTCAAGCATTACATGAAGGGGAAAAAGACCCGTCTGATCGGACCCAACTGTCCCGGCATCATCACTCCCGGAGAATGCAAGATCGGTATCATGCCGGGCTATATTCATATCCCAGGACCGGTTGGGGTGGTTTCCCGCAGCGGGACCCTGACTTACGAAGTGGTCTGGCAGCTCACCACCCGCAAGGTGGGGCAGACCACATGCATCGGACTGGGTGGAGACCCGGTTAATGGAACCAACTTCATCGATGTCCTGGAGCTTTTTGAAAAGGATCCCGCCACAGAGGCGGTGCTGATGATCGGCGAGATCGGCGGCACGGCAGAGGAAGATGCGGCCCGTTTCATCCGTGACAATATGAGCAAGCCGGTTGCGGCTTTTATCGCCGGTCAGACCGCCCCCCCCGGCAAGCGCATGGGTCACGCCGGCGCTATCATCTCCGGGGGCAAAGGAACCGCCGCGGAGAAGATCGCCACCCTGGAAGAATGCGGCGTAAAAGTGGCCAAGTCACCTGCGGACATGGCTGCAACGCTGCTTGAGATTTATACGCCTTGATCTAATTTATATCGGAAATAGAGTTACTCAATTGTTTTATCGAAAAAATTTAAGTGAGGAAAAATTATGACCAAACAAACAGGCAAAATCATTTACACCAAGGTTGATGAAGCACCCGCGTTGGCGACTTATTCCCTTCTCCCCATCATTCAGGCCTATACCAAGGGCTCCGGGATTGAAGTCGAGACCCGGGACATTTCCCTGGCCGGTCGGATTATCGCCAATTTCCCCGAAAAACTCACCGCTGCCCAGAAACAAGCGGATGACCTGGCCGAACTGGGCGCGCTCGCTATGACTCCAGAGGCCAATATCATCAAACTTCCCAATATCAGCGCCTCCATCCCTCAGTTGGCAGCTGCCATCAAGGAACTCCAGGCCAAGGGGTATAATCTTCCGAACTATCCGGCCGAGCCCAAAAGCGCCGAGGAAGAAGAGATCAAGGGCCGTTATGCCAAGATCCTGGGAAGCGCTGTTAACCCGGTATTGCGGGAAGGGAACTCGGATCGCCGTGCGGCTGTGGCGGTAAAAGAATTTGCCAAGAAGAACCCTCACCGCATGGGCGCCTGGAGCTCTGACTCCAAGACTCACGTAGCGCATATGAGCGGGGGGGATTTCAGCGCCAACGAAAAATCGACCGTTGTTCCGGCGGATTGTAATGCCCGCATCGAGTTCGTTGCAAAGGACGGCAGCACCAAGGTTCTCAAAGACAAGCTGCCTCTCCTGGAAGGCGAGGTTCTCGATTCCACCGTTATGAGCCGGAAGGCCCTGCGGGAATTTCTTGAAGAGCAGATGCAGGATGCCAAGCAGAAGGGTGTTCTCTTTTCCCTACACATGAAGGCCACGATGATGAAGATCTCCGACCCCATCATTTTCGGTCATGCCGTCTCCGTGTATTTCAAGGATGTTTTTGAAAAACACGCCGCCCTTTTTGCCGAGATGGGGATCAGCCCCAACTACGGCATGGGCGATCTGTACGCCAAGATTCAAAACCTGCCGGAATCGCAAAAAGCGGAAATCGAAGCTGACATCAAGGCTGTCTACGCCAAGCGCCCCGAGCTGGCCATGGTCAATTCCGACAAAGGGATCACCAACCTGCACGTCCCCAGCGACATCATTATCGACGCTTCCATGCCGGCCATGATCCGCGAATCGGGCAAGATGTGGGGACCCGACGGCGAACTGCACGATGCCAAGGCGGTTATTCCCGACGGCAGCTATGCAGGGGTCTATCAGGAAACCATTGATGACTGTAAAAAACATGGTGCCTTCAATCCGGCCACCATGGGGAGTGTTCCCAACGTCGGCCTGATGGCCAAAAAGGCGGAAGAGTACGGCTCCCACGACAAGACCTTCGAGGCTCCCGGCGGCGGCGCCATTCGCGTGGTGGACGAAGCAGGAACCACCCTGCTCGAGCAGAGTGTGGAAGAAGGCGACATCTACCGCAGCTGCCAGACCAAGGACGCCCCGATTCAAGATTGGGTCAAGCTGGCCGTTACCCGCGCCAGGCTCACCGATACCCCGGCGATTTTCTGGCTCGACAAAAACCGCGGCCATGACGCGCAGTTGATCGAGAAGGTCAACCTCTACCTCGCCGACCACGACACCAGCGGCCTGGATATCCAGATCATGTCCCCGGTGGAAGCCACCCGTTTCTCCCTGAAGCGGATCCGGGAAGGAAAAGACACCATCTCCGTTACCGGCAACGTGCTGCGTGACTACAATACCGACCTTTTCCCGATTCTTGAACTCGGCACCAGCGCCAAGATGCTCTCAATCGTTCCTCTCATGAACGGCGGTGGCCTGTTCGAGACCGGCGCCGGCGGTTCGGCGCCCAAACATGTTCAGCAGTTCCAGGAAGAAGGGCATTTGAGATGGGATTCGCTGGGTGAGTTCCTAGCCCTGGCGGAATCGCTGGAACACCTGGGACGGGTTTTCGACAATGCCAAGGCCAAGACCTTTGCAGCGGCTTTGCACAAGGCCAACGGCCAGTTCCTGGAGAGCAACAAGTCGCCCTCCCGCAAGGTGCATGAACTCGACAATCGCGGCAGCCACTTCTATCTGGCCCTCTACTGGGCTCAGGCATTGGCCGAGCAGAGCGAAGACAAGGATATCCAGGCGCGTTTTGCTCCGCTGGCTCAGCAACTGGCGGCCAATGAAGCCAAGATCATCGATGAATTGAACGGGGCCCAGGGAAACCCGGTCGATCTGGGTGGTTATTATAACCCGGATTTTGAGAAAACTTCCAAAGCCATGCGCCCCAGTGCAACCTTTAACACGGCCGTGGCGGCTCTCAGCTAGAATATAAAGCCGATTTATTTCAAGCTCATTAACCCACGAAAGCGGGGATGGAATGTTAATTCCGTCCCCGCTTTTTTTTTAGATTTTCTGTAAAGAAACCGGACTGTGGTTCTGTAATACCGAAAAATATTTTTAATAAGCTTAATGAGAGATAAAAGCTTAATGAGAGATAAAATGCAGTTCGGAAGATGGACTTTTTGCGAAGTAGTTTTTGTCGAAAAATTTTACACGATATGACAAGTTTCTTTGGAATACAAGCAGAAACAATGTTGTTTCGAATACTTGTGAGAACTTCTCATCTGAAATATGCGCTACAGTTTTGCGTTGATGTTGAAAAATAGGGCAAAAATGGCGAGCGGATGTGTCCTTTGGAAGGAAATATTGTCGGGAAAGATTACAGAAATAGTCAGCTAAAAAGCTGCAAAAATCTGAAAAACTAATAGTTTCAGATGGTTACAGAAATTACTTGGCTTATTAAGATGTCGATTAACTTTACACTCTTTAATTTATGAACTTTTTGAGTTGAATAAGTATAGAAAAAACAGTATGTTACAAACTTGGCAATGGTGATGCAAAGGTATTTAATAATTGAATTTAGTAAAAAAATATATATAAGAGAAAGGAGATTATTTTATGAATATAAATAAAGGTAGAAAGACCTTATTCCTTACCGCGGCAATCGTTTTGGCCGTCGCGCTGCTCTGTTCACCTGTTCAGGCCTTGACTCTGAGCACCGTTGATGGTGATTGGAGTAACACCGTTGGTGGGACATACGTAAAATATCCGGATTCCGTATCTGTAGGCTATGGCAATGGAGATCAAGACCAGGTGAGATGGGGCACTAGGGCGGGATACGGCCAGAGTGGTTTAGGCTTTACTGGCGCGGCGCCACCGGATATGAACTTTGACTTCGGTGAAGCTTTCGAAATCGGCCAACTTGTTCATTTCAACCAGCCGATAAGGTCAGGATCCTCAGCGTCCTCCACCCAATTGTCCATAAACCTGAACTTCAGTGACCCGGGTCTGACTGCGACTTTTAATTTCGATTTTCTGATCAATGAAACTCCAAATACTGCTTCACCCTATAGTGATCCTGCAAACAACGACATTATTTCCTTCTCCAGCAGCTTTTCTCCGGAAACTTTTAATATCGATGGAATCGACTATACCTTGGAGCTTCTCGGTTTTGGATCTGATTCAGAGAATATATTGAGTGAATTTAGTTCTCCCGAGCTTGGGAACAACGCCATTTTTCTTTATGGGCAAATCACTACAGCTCCAGGTCCAGCTCCAGTGCCCGAGCCCGGTACCTTCATTCTGCTTGGTTGTGGCTTGGTAGGGCTAGTTGGATATCGTCGCTTCGTAAAAAAATAATAGATTTACCTACGCCTCAATAACTTCAGGAAAGGGGAAAACGCTAGTTTTCCCCTTCTTTTTGTTGATGCCAAGTAGCATCGGAAAACCCAATTTTTATCTAATCCGAAAGCCGAAAAGTGAAGTGAAACTTGGGCTTCAGGGTTATATTCTCTTACCGCGCTCCACGTTTGTTTTTATCCTTTATTTGTTTTTAGTATTAATTTTATCCCCTTAAGTGAAAAATGTGATTCGTCCTGTGGCATAGTCTAGCTGATTTGACTCGGTGCTTTTGCCAGTGCAGTAAGGTGTCCATTCGCCATGAGTGCCGACGGTAATGCCCTCTGGATGTGCACGCATGTTGCATGTCAAATGATCTCTTCCACCTGCCAAACGACAAAGGAGGGTCTACATGCAATGCCCGAAATGTGGATTTTCGCAGGCGCAATCCGAGGTTTGTGAAGCCTGCGGGATCATTTTTGCCAGGTATGCCGAACGCAAGGAAAGCGCCCCCGAACCAAGCTCGCAAACTGCCTCTGTTACCGATTTGGCCACCAAAACGGCACCCGAACGGGCCGGAGAAGGTTACACCAAGACCTTGATTATTGTCGCCCTGGCAGTGGCGTTGGGACTGATGGCCGGTAAGCTCTATTTCGGTGGGCCTACCCGGCAGCCTGAAACTCAACAGGTTGCGCCCGGTCAGCAGGATTCGGACCCTGACATGGATTTTCAGAAATCCTATGCCCTGGAGGAGCAACTTTATGAACCTGTGCAGACCACCTCGTACGAGGGTGACAATTCTGTTTCAATCGACCTTTTGCCCGGCAACCCGATCGAGGCCGCGCGCAGTGCCACCGTTTACATCAAAACCCCCTGGGGGGGTGGCTCCGGCTTTTTCGTCGATGACAGCGGGCATATAATCACCAACAAGCATGTCATTAAGTTCGATCGGGACGAATTGAGAAGCTTTCGAGGCAAAATTGAGCAGCTCGAGCGCGTTCTTAACAAGGAGAAGAAGAATATCAGGACCCTAAAAGAGCGGCTTGAAAGTGTGACCGATGATGTGCTTCGCGAACAGATCAGCAACGCTATAAGGGCCAGGCAAGTGCAGTACAACAAATACGACACGCTTTACTGGAAGTTACAGGAACAGCGGCGCATTATAGAATATTCGAACCCGGCGGCTATTAAGGTCATGCTGCTTGACGGTCAGGAGTTCAGTGTCTACGACATTGAGTGCAGCGACGACTTCGACCTCGCCATGTTAACGCTGGACGGCCCGTCCCAGTCACCGATCCAGCCGAACTTTCAAAAACTCAGTCCTGGTGCGAAAGTCTACACCATCGGTAATCCGTCGGGTTTGCGGCATACGGTAACCGCCGGGATTATATCAGGCTATCGTAGTTATCAGGAAAACGGTATGCTCATCCAGACCGACGCGCCGATCAACCCCGGTAACAGCGGCGGCCCGTTGGTCGATGAGGAGGGCCAGGTACTTGGCGTCAATACTGCAATTCTCAGGAACACCGAGGGGATCGGTTTTGCAATCTCGATCCAGGATGTCTGGGACGAGTTTTCGGAAAAAATCTCACCCTAGGAGTCTGTCGGATTTGGTGGATCGTAATGAGAAGATGGGAAAGCGAGGACAGATTTTTGCAAATTTGAGATCAAATAGCAGGGCTATTTGTCGAAAATTTGCAGAGATATGGTCCGATTTGCCGATTTCGCAATAGATTCATTCCTAAGTCCGACAGGCTCCTAGTACCCATGTTTTTGCACCCGCCCGACCCCAAAAGAAAAGCTGGATGACTGAGGTAGGGTTGAATATAATTTTCAAAATGAAGTGGAGGTTTTGATGAAGAAGAACCTTTTAATTTTGATTGTTGTCGGCTTGGTTGCCGCAGGCGGGGCTTACTTTTATTTTTCCCCGTCGGCTGTTAAGCTGGCTCCTATGGAAGCAGTTCTTCCTGCAGAGACGTTCAGCATGATCAAGGTTTGCGAATTGACCCGGCAAATTGAACGATTCAAAGCCGACCGCATGGGACAATCTCTGGCAAAATTGGATATTCCCGGCATAATGAATCTCATAGAGCTCTCTCCGGAAGATCAAAACCAGATTATACAGATTAAGAAGGAAATTCAAAACACGCTGGACAGCGCTTGGTTTGATATCCTGTTTGGTCAGGAGATAGCCCTGGCGGTGCAGCCCCTGTCCCTGGATTTCAACAAAATTGATGAATTCGACATTCAGCAGTTGCTCGATGCCATGGTTATCGTGGGCAGGCCCAGACAACCGGCTCGTGTTTTGGAGAGTCTGAACAGCATGTTTACAACTCAGCTGGAGATTCAGAGCCAGGTTTACAAACAGTGGGAGATCAAGCAGTTTACTCTCGAAAATGATCTGCCTGTATATTACGCCCTTGCAGACGGGCTGTTGATTGCCGGAATGTCAGTTGCTCTCGTGCAGCGCTGCCTGGATCAGTCGTTGGACGCAGCGTCATCCCTGCTTCAGTCCAAGGCCTATAATGCCCATTGTGCTGATTTGTTCAAAGCTGGGGAAACGGATTTGATCCTTTTCGGCGATTTGCACTATTTATTGAATACAGCCCAAAGAGCGGTCAGCGTCCAGGCTGAAAAAGAGCCTGATATGGTGGTACTCAAAAGGCAGCTCGAGGAAATGCAAGGTATTGAAACGGTCAACCTGGCTTGCTACGACAACGGCGGCTCCCTGGTCCAAAGCAAGGTTGTTGTCAGCTTTGACCCCAGTCGGTTGTCGCCGGCCCTGGCAGAGGCATTCAGCGTGAAACCGGGAGATAATCCCACACTCAAATATGCGCCGGCCGAAGTGCTTGTGTATAGCTGGCAGAACAACCTTGATCTAAATTTTTATTGGCAAGAATTTTTGAAAAACCCGGAAATCAGTCCGGAAAAAGCTGAACAGATCAAACAGGAATTTTCCCGGAATGTGGGTGTTGAGCTGGAGCAATTTCTGGCGGCGTTCGGCTCCCAAGTGGGTTTTCTGATAAACGATGTCAATACCAATGGCATGTTCCCCATTCCTGAACTGGCTTTGCTGGTTGAAACCCGACAGCCGGAAACGGTTGAGCAGGCAATCCGAAACCTGGCGAATCAGTTTGGCATGCCACTTCAAAAAGCATCTCATAACGGTGCTGAAATCAAGTTTGTTGCCTTGCCTCTGGGGGCGGATCTGAGCCCGGCCTATATGTGTAAAAACGGTTTTTGTACTATCGCCGTAAACAAGCGTCTCCTTGAATCCATGCTGGATTCTCCCGAAAAAGGAGACCTTCGTGGCCATGCAAACTTCAAAGCGGTTGATAAGGGTCTGGCCGCGGCGAATAATCAGATCTCTTATTTGAATGTGGAAGGGATGATTGCCAAAAGCCGCGATATTATATCCTGGGGCATGGCCTGGATGGGTGCCACTCAGCCGGACAAAGGCGAAAAGGCTCAAAAAGTTGTCGAATTGGTACTTAACCCCTTGTTGGACGGGTTTTCCATGTATAAAGCTATCGGAAGCCGGACCTACACCGGCAAAGGGCACGTGACCACCGATGTCTACACCTCTGTGCAACGACCCTGAACGTTTCCCGGAAAGAGACGAATAGAGGTTTGTCGTTTTTACAATTCGCCTTTTGGAGAGGATAAAAGCGAGGCCGGAATAAAGAATTCCAACCCCGTTTCTGGAAGAAATGTTCGATGTTTATTCATTCAATGTGCCTAGATTTAGGGCCTGTGTTTTTACATGGTTGTTTTTGATAGTGAATCTCGCTCCTCTGGTGAGTGTGCCTGATTGCCGAGGAGGCAACCTCGACCCGTTATGGACCAAAGTACTGCAAGAAAACTCTGAAACCGGGGTGTATGTCCTGGAAAAGGGCGAGGAGTCGCTTCTGGCCCGGGCCTGGCTGGCCGACTGGGCCAAAGAGACCATCGATATTCAATATTTTATCTGGAGTACCGACAATGTCGGCATTCTTGCCGCCGAAGCCCTCTTGCGTGCTGCAGAGCGCGGGGTGAGGGTGCGGGTCATTGTCGATGATCTGTTGATCGATGCTCCGTCTGAAAGCCTGATCGCTCTGGCTGCCCATCCCAAAATCCACATCCGCATCTACAACCCGGTTCATAAAACCGGGGTTTCCAAGGTTCGCCGGATTTTTAACCTGCTCACCGATTTCCGCAACGCTAATCAGCGTATGCACGACAAGACCGTCTGTGTCGATTCGTCCTTTGCTATCACCGGCGGCCGCAATATGGCGGACGAGTATTTCGATTATGACCAGAAATACAATTTTCGCGACAGGGATTTGCTGGTCACCGGTGCTGTTATTCCGGAAATTAAGGGTAATTTTGAAGATTTCTGGACCAGTTCCCTGGCCATCCCCATAGAGAAGCTACTGAAGTCGCAAAAAGAGCAGGTGGACGAAAAACGAATCCGGCGGATTTATGCGGAGCTGCATGAGTATGCCCGTTCACCGGAAAATTTTGCGCCTCAGGTTCGGCAGGCATTGCATGATCTGCCACAACGGTTCCCGGTGCTGCTGGAAAATATGGTCTGGACCGAAGCGCAGTTCATCCATGATGCGCCTGGCAAGAACTCCGGTAAGGAGGGGCTCGGCGGCGGCGGTGCAAGCACCCTGGCATTGGTAAAATGTCTGGAGGAAGCCTCACGCAGCGTCCTGCTTCAGTCTCCTTACCTTGTCCTGCCCGACGGGGCTCTGGATCTTTTTCGCAAAATGGTGAAGCGTGGCGTGGATGTGCGGATTATCACTAATTCCCTGGGTGCGACGGATAATCTGATGGCATTCAGCGGTTACCGCAAACAGCGGGAGGACATTCTCGCTGCGGGAGTTAAAGTATTCGAGTTCAAGCCCCATCCGCCCATTCAGAAGGAACTGATCGAACGCTACCCGGCCTTGGCCGGGAATTCGCCGATTTTCGCCATTCACGCCAAAACCATGGTCATTGATGACGAAACCCTTTTTGTCGGGACCTTCAATCTAGATCCGCGCTCGGCCAATCTCAACACCGAGGTGGGCCTTCTTCTGAAAAGCGAGTCCCTTGCGAAACAGGTGGCCGCAGAAATCCGTAACGATATGGCGTCTGAAAACAGCTGGCCCGCCGGCAAGGGCGATACCGCTTCCAAAGCGCCGCTTGGGAAGCGTTTGCGGCTACGCCTGTGGGAGATGTTGCCTCTGGATGCTTTGTTGTGATTATTGAGCAGGTCAAAAGTCCCAAGGTCGACGATTGAGAATAAATCCGGCCCCTTTTTCTCCTTTTTCTTTAAATGAAAACGCGGACAACATTGGCGGCACAGTATTCGACGGTGCGCTGGTACTGTACCGCCGGTTTGCCGAAGATCATGGCAAAACCGATCACATGGTTCTGCGGGATGTTGAGGCGCTGGCGAAATTCGGGCACAAGTTCGTTGATGGCCCACTTGGCCAGACCAGCCCAGAGTGTGCCCACCCCGAGGCTTTGGGCGAAGAGTTCAAAAGAGGAGAGGGCAATCAGACAGTCCGGAACCGGGGATGTACAGGTGTGCGGGGCCGAAGCGACCAGCAAGTGGGGGGCATCCAGAAACAGGGCATCCACCTCTTCCTCCTGCCAGAGGCGGACGAACTCGTCAAAAAATGCCCTGTCATCGGGTAGGTTGCCGGCCTCGACCAGTTTCGCGAGGGCAGTGTAGACTTCCTTCCGGAACGCAGCCATTACCGCTTTGTCGTCGATTACGGCAAACTGGACCTCACGATCATTGGCTCCGCTTGGCGCATGCGAGGCGACATTGAGCAGCCGTTGTAGAATTTCCGGCTCCAGATTTTCATCCAAATACCAGCGCACCGAACGCCTACCTTTGATCAGGGTTTCAAGACGGTCCGGATCGGGGAAGGCCCCTTTCAGCGGCAGGCTGTCTTCCGGCTGCTTGCCCAGGATCGAAAGGGCTGCCGTGGGACAGATCGCCAGGCAGTGTTGGCATTTAAGGCATACGGCTTCATTTTCTGCGGACATGCAGGGATAACCGGAATTCATGTCAATAATATTGATCGGGCAATCCCGGGCGCAAAGCCCGCATAGGGTGCACTTGTTTTCATCAATCCTGAATTGCAGCATAACTCTTCTCCCAATACAAACAGCTATTTTGGAACTATTCACTTTGTTGGAGGATGGCCTTGTGCCACCCATTCCAAGGGCCGCGTAAACCCATCCAGGCGCCAGATGCCCTTTGTATACATGACGCAAGTCCATCATGCTAAAAAGTAATGTTATTTTTTTATAAAGCGGTAAAGAATCAAAAGAAGAACAGCTCCACCCGTAGCCAGCAGGAAACTCCCCATATTAAAGCCAGTAACGGCCCCAAGCCCGAGGGAAGAGCCGATAAACCCGCCCACGAAAGCACCTGCTACGCCAATCAAGATGGTAATAATAATTCCTCCAGGGTCTTTCCCAGGCATGAGGAATTTAGCAAGTGCACCAACGATTAAACCCATTAAGATCCAGGACAGAATTCCCACGGTCAGTCTCCTTTGTTTTGAAATCAACGTGTAAGCCGCTATTTTTGACTCTATCGTTCTTTGGTGTTCTGTCAATGTTGATTGCGGACACTAAATTGGGAGATACCCATGATGTTCGAAAAGTTATTCCATGTTGTTTGGTAAGATGGTTTTTTTTTAATTCAATAAAGTAACAGCGTCCCAAGGGCTACCTTATTTTTAAACGCAATCAATCAGAAACAAGAAATGGCCCCGCCGGAATGGTGGGGCCATTTCTTGTTTTACTGTTGTGCGGGGTTTGTTCATCAGCAGATAAAAATATGGCGAGGGCCGTAGTTTTCCCGTTCAGTTCCTTGAATCCCCGCCTTTTCTCATACGGCTGTTGATATCCATCAGCTCCAGGGCCATGTTGGTCGCATCCGCGGGCTTGGGGTTCTTTTTCAGATAATTGTCGAAAAAGGCTCGCACCTGTGCTTCTCTACCGAGGCCGCCGAGGGGAATCATACCGGTAATGACCCGTTCAAACAGCATGGGGTGAAAGGTTTCGAAGATATCAAGATCCCTGATAAACCAATCCCAGAGTGAATCGAGGACCGCCGGGTTTCCCCCCATGGCGACGATCGGTACAAAGCGGTTGCGGTCGGGGACCTGCTGGAGGACAAATTCACGAATGGGTTCCATTAATGAGGGTTCCTCAATAGCCCCCAGGGCGGCCAAAATGTTCATGCGCTCATGTTCACTTTCAGACGCAGAGAATTTCCCCTGGAACCACTCGAATGCCTTTTTGGAGCCCTTTAAAGCACCCGAAATCATGACACTTCGGGCGATATCCGCATGAACCGGTGTCCCGGCCAAAAGGGCGTGAAATTTTTCCAAAGCGAATTTTTCAGCCTCATCCACACCAAGGACTACAGCCTGACTCAGGACCTGATCCCTGAGCATGGAGATGGCCGGTTGCTCATCTTTTTCGGGTTCGCAGCCGATTTCGGATAGCACACGCTCCAGAAATGCCTTGCTGAATTGGCAGGTTTTTTTGCGCTGGCCGCCTTCAAACACCAGGCGTGCGTGGTGCAGATTCCCGGTAATGCTGGTCAGTGGCAGACAGGCGTCTTCATCCTGGTAAAAAATCAGGAAATCCAGGTATTCTTCGATGGTCATGTCCCCGCTTTTGACGAAGGCGTAGAGGTCATTCTGAAGCCCCCAGCGATCTTGTGCAGAGAGAGCTTTTTGCGCCACCCGTTCGCCCAGAGCCTGCAGGTTGTCTTTCGACTTGTATCGCACGCGGAGAAAGCCCGTCTGATTCGCATTGATTTTATAACAGGCCACATCATCTTCCAGGGTAATTTCAGTCCGGGCGTCTTCCAGCAGAACGGTCTGTCTGCGGGTTTCCCCGTTTTGCAGATAAAAATCCACGACTAACGGCACCGACCATGTCTGTTCCCAATTTTCGGGCAGGTAAGTGAAGCGCCGCTGGCTCAGAACCAGCACTTTTCCCCGGTTTTCCGCTTCAATCACCGGGTAGCCCGGTTGTTCGATCCAGCTTTTCATTATTCGCGTAACCGGTTTACCCGACACCTCCTCCAGCGTCTCCCACAGATGCCGGCTCGAAGCACAAGCATAGGCGAATTTTTTCAGATAGGCGCGCAGCCCGTCACGAAAGGCCGTTTCACCGATAAAGCCCTTGATCTGGCGCAATATGCTGCCGCCTTTGTTATAGATAATGGGTGCAGTACTGGCGTTGATGATGACATGCTCTCCCCCCGGCAGTTCGATGGGAAAGGTCTGGTGCATGGCATCCCGCTCAAGGGCCGGTTTGGTCTGACCTTCCATGAACCTGTCCCACATGTCCCATTCCGGAAAATAGTGATCCACTACCCCGTAACCGAAATAGGTGGCGAAGCTTTCATTCAGCCACAAATATTTCCAGTCGGCAGGTGTCACCAGGTTGCCAAACCATTGGTGAGCCATTTCATGGGCAATGACGCTGGTAATATTCTCTTCGCCGGACCTGGAGGTAATGCCTTCATAATGGAGCAGCAGGTTTTCCCGGAAGGTGATGGCGCCCCAGTTTTCCATGGCGCCGAAGGCAAAATCGGAAATAGCGATCAGGTCCACCTTGGGCAGAGGAAAGGGGATGTCATAATAATTTTCGCAATACTCAAGGGATTTTCTGCCGAACTTGAGGCCGAACGCGCTATGCGGAGTCTGCCCCGGCAAGCAGGCCAGACGGACCAGAACCCTTCCCGGATCATGGACGAATTCGAATTCACCCAGGCTGAAAAACAGCAGATAAGTGGACATGCGGGGTGTCTGCTCAAACACCACTCTCTTTTTTTGGTTTTCCAAGGTGGTTTCCTGCACGACCGGGCAGTTGGAGATGGCTGTCAGATGTTCATCAATGGTCATGGCCAGATCGAAGGTGGCCTTATGGACTGGATGGTCCAGGCAGGGCAGAGCCCTTCTGGCGTCGCTCTCCTGGAACTGGGTCAGGACCATGATTTTTTCCTGGCCGTCCGAGCGGTACACGCTACGGTAAAACCCGGCCATTTTGTTATTGATCTCACCCACATAGTCGATAGCCAAGACGATCCTGCCTTCCAGCGGCTCCGGGAATACGACGGTCATCTCCTGCTGTTGCGGATTTACCGAAAAGGAACAGGGAACAGCTTCTTCTCCGTTTTTCAGTTCACATTTCCAGATAGCCAAATCGAGGATATTTAAACAGACCTGATCCGCCTTTTCATCGGCATTCAAGGTGATGTCCACCTGGCCGGAAAAACGGAATGTATTCAGATCCGGTTGCAGATTGATTTTATAGCTCAGGGGAGTAATCTGTGTCATGTTGTCAGCCCTCTTTGAATTCGTTTAATTTAATCGGCGAGAATTTTTTAAATTTTCCATTTTAAAGGGATTGAGTGAGGATTCCCCTTCTTTTAGGAATTTTTTAAGGTTCAAGATTAGCAGAAACGATCAGTTAATCCAGATTTAGTTTTGGACTTCGACCCTCGTTGGATTCAAATTGTAAGTGCGCCAAGTGAAGCTTCCCGGAACACTTCATGAGGAGTCCGGTGACCAAGACATGTATGTGGACGATGATTTAACTTGATAACGGCTCTAAGGAAAAACCTGTAACACTTGCCATGTTTTTGTCAACAATCAGTTGAGTCCCATTCCAATGACGAGCCCTATGGCAATCCCCAGCCCGATAAACTTACTCCCATTCTCGTTGCCGGAAAACTCGATCTGCGAACCATCCGATCCATCGCCGAGGAAAAATTTTCTGGGAAAAAAGCGACCGTAGCGGGTTGATTAAATAGAATAGATGAATCGCCTCTGGTTTTCCAAGCCCTCTTGAGTTATAAAAAGAGACTTCAGGAGGGTCCCACGGGCAGAAAGCGTTTCAGCTAAGAATTTGGGATCCAAAAACTATATTTTGAACAGGTCAGAAGTGCCTAGAATAACGAGGTCGATTCACATTTTCTTTAGGAGTGCTCCGGGAAAGGCAAAAACGAATGAAGGTTACAGCACTTGTGCCTGCGTACCAGGCCAGTGAGTTCATCCAGCCCACACTGGATTCCTTGTCAGCACAAACGTATGCTGACTTCGATGTGATCGTGTCGGTAGATCATTGCAGTGATAACACATATGATATTTGCATGAGGCATTCTAATCAGGATTCACGGTTCCGAGTCATCAGGCAGGAAGATCGCCAGGGGTACGTCGGAAACTGTAATTTCCTGCTAAACCAGGCTGATGCCGATTGTGTACTATTCGCGTTTCACGATGACATTCTTGCTCCGAGTTACGTTGAAAAGCTTTGCCAGGTTTTGAATGATCGCCCCGAGGTGGTGATGTGCTATTCGGATGTCCTGTTGACGGATGTCAATGGAATATGTGAGCATCGGGTGTTAAAGGAATTTGACGGCGTGCATAATCGGGTAGAGCGCGGTCAAAGGATGCTAAAACTTCCCAAATTTTGGTCCGTGCCAAACCGCGGCCTTTTTCGTCTAACTGAAGCGCGCAAGATTCAAGGCCTCAAAACCCATGGTGCGGGAGAATTTACAGCGGATTGGCCCTGGCTTTTTCACATGAGCCTTCTTGGTGAGTTCGCACGGGTGCCGGAGACACTGTGTCATAAGTTTTACATGCCTGAAAGTCTATCCAGAGGCTGGGAGCGTTCACGAAAGCAGTTTTATGAAGTTACCCTTGCTTGTTTGCGTGAGATAAAGATTTCTGAGTTGTCAGCAATTGAGAAGTTGAAGCTAGTACTTCCATTATCAAAGATGTTGTTAAAAGCTAAATTGAGAGTTTTCAGACAGGCGGTGCGAGAAATTTTATTTCGTTCACCCTCGTGAAGCATATATTTCATAGCTTTTCAGCAAAAGAGGTTAGATACCCAGTGCCCTCAGAAGATTGTATGTCAAGAACAGAGAACCTGATTTTTGATGCAGTGGCACCCCCTCCTGAAATTGGGACCGAATTTTTCGGTGGACTTGCCAGGGTGGTAAATTGCTCTGTGCACACAGATGAGCGGGGCTCCTTAATGCCTTTCAGTTTCGATCAGATGCCATTCAAACCATACCGGTCGTTCGTTATTGCCGATGTGCCGGCGGGCGTTATTCGTGGCGGTCATGCTCATAAGTTTGGCGAACAAATGCTTGTCTGTTTGCATGGTCACATCGGCATTGTGATGCGACATCAGGGTGAAGAAGTATCATTTGTTATGGAACCCAACCAATTCGGCCTTATTTTCGGTCCAGGGGTTTGGTGTCAACAGAAATATCTGGATGAAGGATCTATCCTTCTTGTTTTTGCAAGCGAACCTTATGACCCTGAATCCTATATTCAGAACTGTACTTGAAGTAACTATTTAAAAGACACCTCCCTTGCTTGTGGTCCCATCACCGTTAAACGTTACCTGGCACAATGATGAAAAAACAACATATAGCTGTTCTCGGAGCTGGAATTATGGGGAGTTCAACAGCTCTTTTGCTGGCCCGGCGAGGTGCGTCGGTGGCCCTGTTTGATTCCGCTGATCAACCGTTTTCTGCAGCAAGTAGATGGAATGAAGGCAAAATTCATCTGGGTTTTTTATACAATGCTGACCCCTCGATGCGGACTGCCGGTTGTATTCTTCCCGGAGGTCTCCTATTTAAGCCATTGGTAGAAAATTTAATAGGCTGTTCCCTTGTTTCAGCGACAACAGCTGTTGACGATATCTACTTGTGTCATCGGGATTCTGTTGTTCTGCTGGATTCGATGCAAGATTATTTTCAGAAAATGGCCAATATGATAAACGGGCATGAGAATGCTTCGCAATATCTGGTTGACGTTTCGAATTGCATTATAGAAAGACTGAACCCGACTGAACTGAGATCCATATCAGATTCACCAGATATCATTGGCGGCTTTCGTGTTCCAGAGCGCTCAGTTGCAACCACATGGGTTGCGGACCGTTTTATTGATGCGTTATCCGCAGAAAAATCGATTGAGCAACATATGGGTTCAGTTGTTACGGCCGCACGACCAAAAAATGCATTTGAAATAAACGGGGCTTGGTATGTAGAGTCATCCAGCGGGAGCCATGGACCGTACGACTTCGTTATAAATTCGCTCTGGGAAGGCAGGCTTGAAGTAGATGTCAGCGCCGGATTGAGGCCCTTGGGAACATGGTCCAATCGTTTCCGGCGATCATTGTTTATTCGCACAACTGAGGAGGTCAAAATACCCAGTGCCATCATCACAACCGGCCCTTTTGGCGATGTGAAAAATTACAATAACAGAGACTTTTACCTGTCCTGGTACCCAACTGGATTAATGGTTGAAAGCTTGGCAATTTCCCCTCCTCGACCTTCTCCTCTGGACGAGTTATCCGAGCAGCAAGTATGTTATTCAATTCTTGAAACACTTGGGGTGCTTTTGCCAATGACCCTTAAAATAAGGGATCGCATAGCTCAAATGCGTCTTGAAGGCGGTTGGGTTTTCGCGGCAGGGAAAGGTGCACTCTCTGATCCGGAATCAACACTGCATCGTCGTACTGACTTTGGAATAACAAGAACGGGGTCCTACATTTCAGTCGACACGGGAAAATACTCGACCGCCCCATGGCTGGCACAAAAAGTTGTTGACATTATTTTCCCTTGATCTGAGATGTGTCGCACAAAAGCATTTGCCGTGGAATAAAATCGGGGTTGCCGCAGTCGGGGCAAGAGCAACATAATTATTAATGGGGTTCAGAGCACTAATCCGGGGCTGCTTGTATCCCTTTTGTTTTTACCTGCCTGAAATTCCATCTTTTTAACGTTGGAATCATACAGCCGAAGCTCTTTTCCCACGGGAATATTCCGTTGACAGAATCTTATGGGAGCCCTTATCATCAATAAAAAAGGGAAAATTTTTTAAAAAAGCTGCTCAGGTTTTATATTACTGGATACAGGAAAACAGCATGGCTATTTTACCGATAAGAACACACCCCGACCCGGTTCTCCGGGAAAAGGCCCTTCCGGAGAAGGAAATCGATCAGAGCCTGATCAATTTGAGCCGGGACATGGCTGAAACCATGTACGCCGCCCCCGGAGTTGGGCTGGCTGCGCCCCAAGTGGGTGAGACCCGCCGCCTGGTCGTTATCGATGTCTCTCCTAAGGATGGGCCGCGCCGCCTCATCAAAGCGGTCAATCCGGAGATCACTCTTCGCGACGGCGAAGCCTATGAAGAGGAAGGGTGCCTGTCGGTGCCCGAATATTATGCCCGCGTTCAGCGCAGTGCCCGAATCAAGGTGAAGTATCTGGACATGGAAGGGAACGAGGTGATCCTCGATGCGGCCGGGCTTCTGGCTATTGCTTTTCAGCATGAGATCGATCACCTTGACGGGATTTTGTTTGTCGACCATCTCTCTTCCCTGAAAAAGTCCATGTTCCGCAAAAAGTATCAGAAGATCATGGCACACGAGCAGGAGAAGATGTGATTCAACCGGCGGATCTCCGCACTGTTTTCATGGGGACCCCCGATTTTGCCCTTCCCACCTTCAAATCCCTGATTGGACTGGGGATTCCAGTTATTGCCGCCTTCACCCAACCCGATCGGCCCAAGGGGAGGGGGAAATCGGTGACTCCACCTCCGGTTAAATGCCTGGCTCAGGAGTTGAAAATTCCGGTCTTTCAACCCGGCAGGCTGCGGGAGCCGGCAACGGTGGAGGAGATCAAGAGCCTGGCGCCGGATCTGATCGTGGTGGTTGCATACGGACAGATACTCCCTCAAAGCGTCCTTGATATTCCCCGTTTCGGCTGCATCAATGTTCATGCCTCGCTGCTTCCTCTTTATCGCGGGGCGGCTCCCATCAACAAGGCGATCATGGAGGGGGAAGAAGAGACGGGCATCACAACCATGTATATGGATGCGGGGCTTGATACCGGCGACATGCTGGTTAAAAGGACGGTCCCCATCAGTTTCGAGGAGACCGCCGGAGAACTGCATGAGCGTCTGGCCGTGATGGGCGGTGAGGTTATTGCCGAAACGATTGAATGTCTCTGCCGGGATGAGCTTGAGCCGGTTGCGCAGGACGATTCCCTGAGTTCCTATGCTCCCATGCTCAAGAAAGAGGATGGCCTGATCGACTGGACCCGGTCGGCTGTCAACCTGCACAACCAAGTGCGGGGGCTCGACCCCTGGCCCGGCGCTTTTTGCCGTTTGAATGGGCAACTTTTGAAGATTTTCCGCACTTTTCCTGAGCAGGGAGAGACTGGAAAACCGGGACGGGTTGTAGCGGCTGGTGGTGAAGGCTTGAGAATATTCTGCGGTGAGGGGATTCTGCTGATTCGCGAACTGCAGCTGGCTGGAAAGAAACGCCTTCCGGCAGCAGATTTTCTGAAAGGGCAGCCCCTTTCGGTTGGCGATACGCTGGAGTGATCGAGTGACAAAAGGACCTACGGCAGGAACTGCAACAGGGCAAAGGGACAGTTTTCTCCTCGGCCTGCTCGCGACTTTTCTGATTCTCATCCCCTTGCTTGCCTTTCTTCTCTGGTATCTGCCGAGTGTCGGCCTGGTAAACATTCATCCGGCGCTCCCCTGGGTGGCCGGAATCCTGATCGGCGCTGGAGCTCTTTTGCTCGTTTTAGGAGCGGGGCTTCTTTTATTGACCCTGCTTACCGGTCGGGACCTGTTTTTATCCGACACGATTCGCAAGGTCGTAATTAAATATTTTTTTCCAGCCATTCTGGGCACCGGGCGCCTCCTGCACCTGAATACGGAGCGGTTGCAGCATTCCTTTATTTCCCTCAACAATCAGCTGGTCGAGGCGGCTGGAATGAAGGTCCCGGCTGACAGGATCCTGGTTCTTCTCCCCCACTGCCTGCAGATGGCGGACTGCCCGGTAAAAATTACCGAGGATGTGCACAAATGTCAGCGTTGCGGAAAATGTGATATCATGGAATTACTCGACCTTTATGAAGAGAAAGGGGTTGCTCTGGCCGTGGTCACGGGGGGAACGCTGGCCCGCAAGGTGCTTCAGGATCGGCGGCCCGAGCTGATTATTGCCGTGGCCTGCGAGCGGGATCTCATCTCCGGGATTTGTGACGCCTGGCCGCTACCGGTGCTCGGACTTCTCAACGACCGTCCTCATGGCCCCTGTTTCAATACCGGTGTGCGGGTGGAGGCGGTCAAGGAGCTGCTGGAAGAACATATCCGTGCTTGAGATCTTGATTCCTGAAAAGAAAATGATTAATTTGGTGGTGTCAGATAAGGGGCTTTTTCTTTAACAGCAACCGGCAGAACGCGTTTTTGGAAAACAATAAAAAACAAGAGGTTTGAAAAAATGAATACAATTAAAACAGCAATGCTGATGACTCTGTTGACCGTTGTTCTGGTCATGGCGGGAGGAATTTTCGGCGGGCAGAGCGGAGCTCTGATTGCGCTCATCCTGGCCGGTGTCATGAACCTGGGTTCTTACTGGTTTTCCGACAAGATCGTCATCAAGATGTATCGCGGCCGTGAGGTTACCAGCGGTGTCCTCTACGACGTGGTGCGGGAATTGATCCAGCAGAACAATTTGACGATGCCCAAGGTTTATATCATTCCCCAGGCAACGCCCAACGCTTTTGCCACCGGCCGCAATCCTCAGCATGCGGTGGTGGCGGCGACGGAGGGGATCCTCCAGATCCTGACCCGCGAGGAACTGAAGGGGGTCATGGCCCACGAACTGAGCCATGTAAAAAACCGCGATATTCTCATCGGATCGGTTGCAGCGACGATCGCCGGGGCTGTCACCTATCTGGCGCATATGGCCCAGTGGGCAGCTATCTTCGGTATCGGCGGGGATGACGACGAGGGGAGCAACCCGGTGGCCCTTATTGCCATGGCGATTTTGGCCCCCATGGCGGCGATGCTGGTGCGGTCGGCGGTATCCCGTTCGCGGGAGTATGAAGCCGATAAAGGCGGGGCCAAGCTGTGCGGCAACCCGCACTACCTGGCCGATGCGCTGGGCAAGCTTGAAATGGCCAATCGTCGCTCTCCGATGCCGAAAGCTAATGAGGCGACAGCACACATGTTCATTGTCAACCCGCTGAGCGGAAAAGGGGTCACCGCCCTTTTTTCAACCCACCCGCCTGCGGAGGAGAGAATTCGGCGGTTGCAGAGCATGACAATCGTCTGATTTGTGTGTCCGTGGAGTACTGACTGCAGGGGCCTTCCTGGAAGTGCCCCTGTTTTTATTTGACCTGATTCGAGACCCGGTTTGAAACAGAATAACGATCCCCGACTGCTTGCTTTTGAAGTCCTTACCCGGGTTGAAGAGGGTGCCTTTTCCGATCTCGCCCTGGATGCAACCCTCTCTCGTCGGCCGGACATGGACCGCAGGGACCGGGGGCTTGCGACGGAACTGGTTTATGGTGTTCTTCGCTGCCGGGGTCGTCTTGATTTTGCTCTTTCCGCTTTCTGCAAACAGCCCCTTGAGAAGATTGAAGCCTCGGTTCTGCAGATTCTTCGTATCGGTGCCTATCAGCTTCTCCACCTCGACCGTATCCCGGATCGGGCAGCGGTCCATGAAACCGTAGAAATGGCCCATGAACTCAAGCTGTCCCGAGCCAGCGGTTTTATCAACGGCGTCCTGAGGGCCCTGATTCGGGGGAAAGAAACCCTGGCCTGGCCAGATCCTCAAAAACAACCCCATGAAAGCCTGATTCACAGCTATTCCTTGCCGCCGTGGCTCGCTGAAGCTTTGCAGGTTCAGTTGGGCGACGCCGAAGCTCTGGCGCTGGCTGAAGCGCTGTTGGTGCAGGCCCCTTTTACCCTGCGGGTCAATTTTATCAAGAATGAGCGTCGGACGCTGATGGATGTACTGGCTTCCGATGGGGATGAGGTCGAGGTGACCTCTTTTGCGCCGGAGGGTTTGGCGGTTTTTGGAAATGTGGGGATGGATTCGCTTGCCGGCGGGATAAAGGATGGTCTTTTCATGGTGCAGGATGAAGCCAGCATGTTGATTTCTCATCTTCTGGCTCCACAGAAAGGGGAGAGAATTCTCGATGTTTGTGCCGCACCGGGAGGGAAAACCACGCACCTGGCCGCTCTGGCAGGTAATGAAGCGAAAATTCTGGCTCTCGATCTTCATGAAAAACGTTTGCGGCTGGTCCGGGAAGGGGCCGCGAGACTGGGATGCCGTGGCATTGAAACCCGGGCCTGTGACCTTTTGCAGCGACCGGCCTTTTTGAATGCGGGAAGCTTTGATCGCGTTTTAGTGGATGCTCCTTGCAGCGGCCTGGGAGTGATGCGGCGCAATCCGGAGGTTCGTTGGCGTCGAAAACCGTCCGACCTTGCGGAAATGGCAGTGATTCAGAGCACAATTCTTGAAAATGTGGCGCCCCTGGTCCGGGAAGGCGGCGTTCTTCTCTATTCCGTTTGCACGTTTACTCCGGAGGAAACCAGCGGGGTTATGGATCAATTTCTGAGCCGCCACCCCGATTTTGTGCAGATGGACCTACGTCCCCTCTTTTCACCCGCATGGGAGACGCTTTTCGATAATTCGGGAAATTTTCGGACCTGGCCGCACCGGCATGGGAAAATGGATGCTTTTTTTGCGGTGAGGTTTCAGAGACTTAAACATCGGACCGTTCCAACTTGAAATTAGCTGAGAAAAATTAGGTGGTTAGGATAGGGCTCAGGTTATAGGAAAGGCAACAATTGTTGATGAAATTCGACCCTGCTCAGGTAGAGGAGATGCTGGCTAACTATCCGGTGCAGTACCTGCCGGCTGACGGGCGCAGTCCGGCAGCTGTGCTGGTCCCTGTCTACAGGAAAAACGGCGAAGATTATGTGCTCTTCACCCGCCGCACGGAAAATCTCAACCATCATCGCGGGGAGATATCGTTTCCCGGCGGGGAAAAAGAGCCCTGTGACGCCGACCTGTATGCCACGGCTCTGCGCGAAGCGGAGGAAGAAATCGGTTTGCATCCGGAGGATGTGCGCATTCTCGGGCGGCTCGATGATTTCCAGACCCCTTACGGTTTTCACGTCACTCCTTATGTCGGGACCTTTGACTATCCTTACCCTTTTTGTGTCAATGGTTCCGAGGTCGCCGAGATTCTTGAAATTTCGTTGCGGGAGTTGAGCAATCCGGATGTTTTTCGCCGCGAGGACTGGGTAAGGGAAGGGCGGTCCCGCAAAGTCTGTTTCTTTACCCTCGGTTCCCTGGTAATCTGGGGTTTGACCGGCGGTATCCTGCGCCAGTTCCTGGACCGAATGTCGGGACAAAACGGGGGTTAGTCCGCTTTACTCATGAGCCTTTGTCGCGAAACCGGTAATTTCACATCAGATCGCGCCAAGCGCAGTGACGTGCCCTCTGCCGTACTTGCAGCACGTCGAAGCGTAATTCAACCTTGCGAGTCTTCGAAATACCTGTAAAATTAATTTGTTTTTTAATCTCACCTGGAAAGCAGCGTCATGGAATTTCTCAAAAAATTAAGCCTGCTGTCCAAGATGACCTTGGTCATCGCCCTGGTGCTTTTTTCCTTCTTTGCTCTGGCTAGTTATCTTGATTACCGGCAGGAGAGCGAAAAAATGGTTCGAGCTGCCGTGGATAAGGCGCGCATTCTGACTGTCGAGGCCATCCGCACTCGGGAATACCTTTCAGACCAGTATATGGCAGGGAATGTTGAATTGTCGGAAAAACGCTTCGGCCTGATACCGGTGGTGGCGTCGGGGCGGATTGGAGAGCAGGTTGCCGGAGACTTTGGTTACGGGCTGAAACAGGTCTCTGAGCGCTATCGAAATCCGGACAACGCCCCTGATGCCTTTGAAAAATCAACTCTCCAGGAATTTTATAAAGACAGTTCTCTCCAGGAGGTGTATACATCCGCGACTCTTGATGGCAGGCCTGTATTCCGTTATCTGCGTCCTTTTGCCGTTAAAAAGAGTTGTCTTCAGTGCCACAGCGAGCCTGAAAACACGCCGGATTTCGTCCGCGCCCGCTACCCCATTGAAAAAGACCAGGCTTACCACTACCAGCTCGGGGAAGTTATCGGAGCCGCCTCGATCATCATTCCCATGGAAAACCTGAAAACGGTCCTTTACCGCAACCTGCGCCGGGATGTGTTGCAGAGATCCATGGTTTTTCTGGCCCTGGTCCTCTGCCTCTGTCTTCTGGGGCGCCGGGCGATTATTCTTCCCCTTCAGCGGCTGGTCGCGGCCATGAATGGGATCATCCGTACTGGAAGGTTCGAAAATAAACTGACCACCCGCAAAAAGGATGAGATCGGCCGCCTGATTGAAACCTTCAATTCTATGGTGGATCATCTGCAGGAAAAAACAGAACATCTGGAAGAATCGGAAAAAAGATTCCGGATTTTGACGGAAACGGCTAGAGATGCCATCATCTCTTTCTTGAGCAACGGTCAGATCATCCTCTTCAACAGCCGGGCGGAAAAGATCTTTGGCTATCGGAAGAAGGATGTCATCGGTTTTCCCGTGGATTGTCTCATCCATGAAGAGAACACGGAAATCCATGAAAAAGGTCTGGAGGCGTATCTGCGTGAGAAAGCCGATAAAGCCTTGTCTCGTCTCCACCGGATTGTCGGCAAGCGACGGGACGGTACCTCGGTTGTCCTGGATGTCTCCCTGTCCATGGCGGAGTCGGACGGACATATCTTTTACACGGCCATTCTGCGGGCAGAGGAAGCCGGGGATTGAACCTTTCAGCTTTTCAATTGTTCCAGATGAATTATGACCATGTACCATTATACTGAACGCGGCAGGCGTTTCCTGGAAGTTCTTGAGGACCAGGCCATCGTTGCCGACGGCGCGATGGGGACCCTGCTCTACAGTCGGGGTGTTTCGCTGGAGTTGCCTTTTGAGGCTCTCAATGTGACCGATCCCTTGCTGGTTGCCCTGATCCACCGCGAATATGTCGAGGCCGGCGCCCACCTTCTGGAGACCAACACCTTCCGCGCCAACCGTCCGTGCCTGGCGGCTAAGGGGTTGGAAAAAAAAATCCGTGCGATCAATCAGGCCGGTGCCCAGCTGGCCCGGAAAGAGGCGGGGGAAGACCTTTTTGTCGCCGGTTCGGTTGGGCCGCTGCCACGCCCCAGAGCGGATCAGGAAGATTTTCGGGGGAAAGACAAAAGGGCTTTTTATCTGGAACAGATGGAGGCGTTGGCCGAGGGCGGCGCAGATCTGTTTCTGCTCGAGACCTTCCCGTCACTGAAGGAGCTTGAACTGGCTGCTTCAGTGGCTCTAGGGTTGGGGCTTCCGGTGGTTGCCCAGCTTGCCTTTATGGAGGGGGGACGGACCCTGGAAGGGGATACGGTCGAGGCTGCTGCGCAAAAACTGGGTGCCTCTGGTGTCTCCGTAATCGGAGCCAATTGCGGAACCGGACCCAGGGAAATGCTTGATGTGGCTCGCCGCTTCAGCGTTTCCACACGACTACCTGTTTCTATTTTTCCCAACTCCGGGTTTCCCCAACTGATCAACGGCCGCAACATCTATCTGACCACTCCCGAGTATTTTGCCTCGCGGGGCAAAGAACTGGTGGAGAGCGGTGTTTCTCTGGTCGGGGGCTGCTGCGGGACCACGCCCGATCACATCCGTCTGTTGGTGGAGGCTCTGGAAGGGTTAAAGCCTGTACGGCGTTTGCAGTTGATTGACGCCGGCCCAAAGCACAAAACAGCCAAAAAGCCGCAGAGACCGTCCTCTTCTCTAGAGCTTGGCGGAAAAGAGCCCATTATTACTGTGGAGCTTGACCCGCCGAAAGGGCTCGATCCCGGCAAAATTCTTACTGCCGCGAAAACCCTGGCTGCGAAAAAGATATCCGCCATCAACCTGGCTGAAAACCCGCTGGCACGGATTCGTATGGGAAACATCGCCCTGGCGCGAGAAATTCAGGAAAAAACAGGTGTCGAGGTTATCATCCACCTCACAGGCCGTGATCGCAACCTGATTGGCCTGCATTCGGATCTGATGGGGGCTCATCTCCTTGGAATTCGCCACATCCTCGCCGTTACTGGCGACCCGACCCCGCTTGGAAACGAGGCCGGCGCCAGTAATGTTTTCGATGTCACCTCCATCGGTCTGCTCAAGCTCATTTCGGCTCTTAACGAGGGGAGAACCCTGCACGGGGCGGATCTCGGGGCTGTGACATCATTCATGGCCGGAGCAGCTTTCAACCCCAATGAAACCGATATGGGGGACCAGCTCAGTCGCCTCAGGAAAAAGCTTGCTGCCGGTGCCCGCTTTGTCCAGACTCAGCCGTTGTTCTGTGCGAAAATTCTCGCGGAACTTCTCAAGCGGACACGCTCCTTGAAGGTTCCGATACTTGTTGGTATCATGCCTCTGGTCAGCGAACGCAATGCCGAGTTTCTGCATAACGAAGTACCGGGCATTGTGATTCCTGAGGATGTTCGTAGGCGCATGCGCGGCAAAAGTGGAGAAGAAGGGGTCCATGAAGGCCTTGCCATTGCCAGGGAGCTGATCGCCGCGGCAGGAGAGGAAGCGGGCGGGTTTTACCTGATTCCACCTTTTGGGAAAGTGGAACTTGCTCTTGAACTTATCGATTTCATCCGCCGTAGTTAAAAGGGAATTTGAATTTTCCGATCTTTATGTGGAGGTTTCTTTGAAAGAGTTTGGCAACGCCCTTAAAGTTATAGTTATTTTACTGGCCTTTGTTTGCTCAGGCTGCCTCGCCTTCCAGCAGGTGGACCAGAAAACCAAACTTGAGGTTGATCTGAGAGAATATATGCAGAATCTTCGCTGGCAGGATTTTCATACGGCTTCTTTTTTTATGGCTGAGGAGAACCGGGCGGCATTTCTAGAGGATTTTACCGGGAATGAAGCTCTCAACATCACCGACCTGGTCCTTCTCAATTTCGAGCCGACCGCCAATCCCAACGAGTATCAGACCCTTATCCGGATGGAGTATTTTATGCTGCCGTCCAACACCATCAAAAAAAAGGATATTAACCAGACCTGGATCCTGGTGCTCGACCCCTCTTCCCTGAAACCGAAAGGCTGGCAGATCGCCACACCTTTCCCCGATTTTCCCTAGTGCACCGTGTGATTAATACTGTCTTCACAGTCCTCCCCTTTTTTTAAAGGCTTGCCGGTGGGTCGTCCGCTTAGGCTTGTCAGCAAACTCCAGAGGACTTTCCGTCTTCTTTTGCGTTCGATAGGTTTGCAGGCAACCTGTCCAATGCCTCTTGCGAAGGTCTATCCATTCTTCAGGGACACTGTGCTTTAATGCTATTAATCCCGAAAATAGCTTAAAAACATCGCTTTAGAAGAAAAGCCCCAATTGGAAACAAATTTATTTACAATAATAAAACAATGTTTTATTATTTCCGTTATCTTCTCCCAAACGCTAACTTTTGTATGATGATAAGCTTTCAGGCGTTGGATACGATGAAACAGTTCAGGAAAATATAAATAGAAAACAAGGATAAGGAGCCATAATGTGTGACTGTACCGATCTTAAAAAGGTCGATGCCATCGTCGAACGGGTCGGCAAGGACCCGACCAAAGCGATTCCGGTCCTTCAGGCCGTCCAGAAGGAGTTCCGCTATGTATCGCTTGAAGCTATTGAGAGGATCGCGGCAACTTCGGAAATGACCGAATCCCAGCTGTATGGCGTTGCCACTTTCTACACCCAGTTCAGGCTCTCGCAGGTGGGAGAGAAAATCATCAAGGTCTGTCATGGCACCGCCTGTCATGTCGGGGGAGCCGAGGGTCTGACCGAGGCCCTGGAAGCCCGGCTTGGGATTAAGGACGGCGAGAACACCCCGGATATGAAGTACACCCTCGAATCTGTGGCCTGTGTCGGGTGCTGTTCTCTGGCTCCGGTGGTGATGGTGGATGAAAAAACCTATGGCAGCCTTGACAGAAAAAAAGCCGCGAAAATCATCGACGATTTGGAGAAATCAGGAGAAAACGGGTGAGTTACAATAAAAAATCGATAGTGGTTGGGATGAGCACCTGCAACGTCGCCGCCGGTGCTGATGAAGTCCTGAGAACCATAAAAGGGAAGATGGATGCCGGATTGGATGTAAACCTCTCCATCACCGGGTGCCTTGGCATGTGCTACTGCGAGCCGCAAGTCAAGGTGATCGATGAAGATGGCAGTGAGCACCTCTATATCCAGGTCGATGTCGGACGGATCGAAAAGATCCTTTCCGGGCATGTGCAGGGGGGAGAACCGAAGTCCGAGTGGACGCTCGATTTCGATCAGGCGATCGTAAAACAGCGCCGCATCGTCCTCGCCAACTGCGGCATAATTGACCCCGAAAAGATAGATGATTACCTGGCCAGAGACGGCTACAGAGCCCTCGAAAAGGTATTGAAGGAGAATGATCCGCCAGCGATCATTGAAGAGGTAACTGATTCGGGCCTCAGGGGTCGGGGCGGAGGAGGGTTCTCCACCGGACTCAAATGGCGTTTTGCATACGGCAACGAGGCCGACAAAAAGTATGTGGTCTGCAACGCCGATGAAGGCGACCCTGGCGCGTTCATGGACAGAACCACTTTGGAAAGCGATCCCCATGCGGTTCTCGAAGGGATGGCCATCGGTGCTTTTGCCACCGGGGCCGATGAGGCCTATGTCTACTGCCGCGCCGAATATCCCCTCGCCATCAAACGCCTGAATCTGGCCATTTCCCAGGCCGAGGAAAAAGGCTTTCTCGGCAAAAATATCCTTGGGACTTCGTTCAATTTCGAGGTCCATGTCAAGGAGGGGGCCGGCGCCTTTGTCTGCGGCGAGGAGACGGCGCTGCTCGGCTCCATCGAGGGGAAGCGTGGTATGCCCAACATTCGTCCGCCGTTCCCGGCGGAATCCGGTCTGTTCGGCAAGCCGACCACTATCAACAACGTCGAAACCTGGGCTAACGTCCCCTGGATCATCCGCCACGGCGCTCAGGCTTTTGCTCAATACGGTACGGAAAAATCGAAGGGGAGCAAGGTCTTTGCCCTGGCCGGCAAGATCAAGCATGGCGGCCTGGTCGAAGTGCCGATGGGGATTACTCTCGATGAAATCATCCACGATATCGGCGGCGGCACCGGCACCAGTCGCCAGGTCAAGGCGGTGCAGATGGGCGGGCCATCCGGAGGATGCGTTCCCCGTGAACTCTTCAAAACCCGCATTGACTACGACGAGGTCACCAAGACCGGCGCCATCATGGGTTCCGGGGGCATGGTGGTCATGGACGAAACCACCTGCATGGTCGATGTGGCGCGTTACTTCCTCAATTTTACCCAACTTGAATCCTGCGGTAAATGCACCTTCTGCCGCATCGGAACAACACGCATGCTGGAGATCCTGACCCGCATCTGCGACGGCAAAGGGGTGGCCGAAGATATTGATATCCTCGAGGACCTGGCCGATCAGATCAAGAATACCAGTCTCTGCGGCCTCGGCCAGACCGCGCCAAACCCGGTCCTGACCACCCTGCGCTATTTCCGCAAGGAATATGAAGAGCATATTTTCGATAAAAAATGCCGGGCCGGAAAATGCCGCGACCTGTGTACTTTTGAAATCAATGATAAATGTGTCGGCTGTACCCTGTGTGCGCGCAATTGTCCGCTGGACTGTATTACCGGCAAGAGCAAGGAGCTGCACATCATTGAGCAGGATAAGTGCATTCGCTGCGGTGTCTGCCGCGATGTCTGTAAGTTTGACGCCGTCATTGTCAAGTAAGCGAGGGAACACCAGTGGAAAAAATTATATTCACACTAGATGGAAAAAAAATTGAGGTGGAAAAAGGGACTACCATTCTCGAAGCTGCCAGGGCGGAAGGGAAATTCATTCCCACCTTCTGCCATAATGAGGATCTGAAGCCCTTTGCCTCCTGTTTTATCTGTGTCGTCGAGGTAGAGGGTCGCAATAATCTGCTGCCGTCCTGCTCCACACCGGTGACTGCCGGCATGGTCGTCACCACCGAGTCGGAACGTGTGCACCGGGCACGGAGAACCTGCGTCGAGCTGCTTCTTTCGGACCATGAAGGAGACTGTCTCGGTCCGTGCATGAGCGAATGTCCGGCCGGTATCGACATCCCCGGCTTCATCAAGCATATGGCCGATGGTAATGATCGCGCGGCCCTGGAACTGATCAAGACAAATATGCCGCTTCCCGCTATTCTCGGGCGGGTCTGCACCCGGCCCTGCGAGGACGGCTGCAGGCGGCAGATGGTGGAAACATCGGTCGCGGTCTGCCATCTCAAGCGTTTCGCGGCGGACCAGGTTACGGCCAGTGGTGACGAATATATTCCTGAAACCGCTCCCGCAACCGGAAAGAGGGTTGCCGTGGTGGGCGCCGGTCCCGCGGGGCTTTCGGCGGCCTATTATCTCCAGATTCTTGGCCACCAGTGTACGATTTTCGATATGCAGGAGAAAGCGGGCGGCATGACCCGCTACGGCATCCCCAGTTACCGTTTACCCCGCGATGTCATTCAAGCAGAGGTCGATGTTGTCGAAAAGTTGGGCGCCGAATTCCGCTACAACACCAAAATGGGGCGGGAGATCACTCTTGACCAGCTTCGCAGCGACTACGATGCTGTTTTCCTCGGTCTCGGAGCGCAACTGGCCAAACCGATGCGCATTGAAGGGGAAGATACCGAAGGGGTCCTTTCCGGTATCGGATTTCTGGGCGCGTCCTCCCGCGATGAATCGATGAAGATCGGCAATCGGGTCATGGTCGTGGGCGGCGGTAACACCGCTATTGATGCCGCGCGAACCGCTCTGCGCCTGGGAGCCGGCGAGGTGTCCATTCTTTACCGCCGTACCCGCGCCGAAATGCCGGCCTGGGATATTGAGATTGATGCGGCTGAGGAGGAAGGGGTTCGCCTTGACATCCTTGCCGCGCCCACCAGGGTTGAAAGAGCGGCGGACGGGACCCTGAATGTAACCTGTATCCGTATGGAGCTGGGAGCACCGGATGATTCCGGCCGTCGGCGCCCAGTCCCTCAGGAGGGGAGTGAGCACGTCCGTGTGGTCGACAATGTTATTTCCGCCATTGGCCAGGATGTGGATCCCGCAGCTTGTGGTGGACTTGATCTGACCCGCTGGCAGTCGATCGATGCCGATCTGCACAAAGGTACCACCAACCTGGAAAACGTCTTTGCCGGCGGCGATTGTGTCACCGGAGCGGACATTGCCGTGACCGCTGTGGCTGCCGGACGCCGTGGTGCCATTTCCATCGACCAGTATCTGCAGGGACAGCCGGTTCTCGGGGATCTGCAGATTTACAACCATACCATGGGCAAAATCGACGAGGTCGACCAAAGCGTGGTTGCCGGGTTCGAAAAGACCGAACGTATTCCCATGCCTGAACTCGACCCGTTGGAGCGTATCCAAACTTTTGACGAGGTGGAAACAGGTTTTTCAGAAGCCGATGTGCGTGAGGAAGCCAAGCGCTGTATGGAGTGCGGCTGCCGCGATGCCCACGAATGCAAGCTCCGTGATTACGCTACGGCGTTCGGAGCGGACCAGCATCGCTACACGGGAGTCAAAAGGCTTTTTGAACGTGACGATAGTCACCCTGAGGTGGTCTATGACTCGCACAAATGTATTCAGTGCGGCAATTGCGTCCGTTTGACCGAAGAGGTTCTGGGTACCTCGGCCATGGGCTTCACCGGCCGCGGCATCAGCGCCAGGGTCAAGCCGGCCATGGATCGGAAGCTGAAAGAAGTAACTGACCAAGGCATGGATACGCTGGTCGAGAACTGTCCGGTCGGCGCACTCACTCTCCAGGACGACGAGGTGGCAACGCTGGAATCCTGTTTCAAACGTCCAGCCCCGCCCGAGTTGAAGTAAATCGAAATCAGGAGGCGATAATGACCCATTGGAATAAAGTTGACGAGGTACTTGATTTTGCCATAAGCGAAGAAGAGGCGGCCGCGGAATTCTATTCCGGCCTTGCCGAACGGGCCGACCACCCTTCAATGCGCACGGTCTTTGAAGGCTTTGCGCAGGAGGAACAGGGGCACAAGGCAAAGCTTCTGGCTGTCAAAGCCGGCGAGGTCGTGGCTGGGGCCAGAGATGAAGTGCTGGACCTCAAAATCAGTAATTACCTTGTGGATGTCGAGGCGAGCCCTGACATGAGCTATCAGGATGCTCTGATTGTGGCGATGAAGAAAGAAAAAGCGGCATTCAAGCTATATCAGGACTTGGCCGCCATTGTCAAGGATGAGAAAGTGAAAACCGTATTCCTGGCCTTGGCGCAGGAAGAGGCTAAACATAAACTGCGTTTTGAAATTGAGTATGACGATTTACTGACTGAAGACTAGACCCAAATATCGTTTGCACCGACATCGCAGGATTTATGAGCATTGAAGCCCCAAGCATTACGCTTGGGGCTTTTTTTTCCTGAAAATGGAAGTTAGCGAAATGATAAAGGTTTTTAGAAGGACTTTTGTATCTGAAAAGCAAATTTAATTAATAGAAAAAAATAAAAAAACTAATGGATTACAAGAAACTTGGCAGGGTTCCTGAAAAAGCTATGCCAGTTGGAAGAAGTCGTACTTCTTTGGGGCAACCGAAGAAGCTCATATCCATTGGAAAGGAAAGATTTATGTTCTTAAGAAAAGCAAGTTTCGTGTGCTTGAGTATTGTTCTGCTGTCTTTGGTTTGCATAGGCTCTAATCCCAATATTGTGTCCGCCCAAACACAGGCCGACAGGGCAACAATCAGACTGAAAGCTCTTTCTGAAATTCTGGACAGGGGTTCTATTGACCAGATTCGCGTATTGATTAAGGCGGGAGCGGATGTAGACGTGAGAAACAAATTCGGCGTTACTCCACTTTTGGTGGCCGTTCATAGAGATCAAGCGGAAATTGCCAAGGTGCTCCTGGATGCCGGTGCCGATGTCAATGCCGCCAGCAAAACCCATGGCGTAACCTCACTCCTGGTGGCAGCAACAAAAGGTCGTGCCGGGATGGTTAAGCTGTTGCTGGAAACCGGGGCGGATGTTAATGCCTGCGAAAGGACAAATGGCACAACTTCGCTGTGGGTGGCATCGCAGCAGGGCCATACGAAGGTTGTTGAACTGCTTCTGAATGCCGGTGCCGATGCCAATATCGCAGAGAGTAAGTATGGCGCTTCAGCGCTTTTTGTAGCGGCAATGAAAGGCCATTCAAAGATTGTTAATTTGCTTTTGAATGCCGGTGCTGATGTCAATGCGGTTAGTGAGAAACATGGCCTGACTTCACTGCTGGCAGCTGCAACAAAAGGGCACACAGAGGTTGTCAAGATGCTCTTGGGCGCAAGCGCCGATGTCAACGCCGCCGGGAAGAAAGATGGTGTTACGGCACTGTTTGTCGTCGCGAAAAAAGGGGATACGGATATCGTCAAGCTGTTGCTGGAAGCCGGAGCCGATGTCAATAGCAAAGCGAGTGTGGAAGAAAAGGATTACACACCGTTGAAAGCCGCTAAGCAGGAAGGACATCTCCAGGTCGTTGAACTTTTGGAAAAGTATGGTGCTAAAGAAAACGTTTAAGGGTTGATAGGACCCGGACACGGTTTTTCAGAATATTGAGCAGAAAACCCCTTGTTATTGACGACCTTTTCTGCAGAAAAAGGATTTAGCAAAAGCAGTTCATAGTGAATCTAAAGGATGGGTAAACTTTGGCCCCGAGCATTAAGCCTGGGGCTTTTTTTTGTCTGCAATTAAGTGGGAATGCGTGCTGTTTATCCCTTGGACATCCGGGAATCAATTCCACGAGAAAATTTGTAGAAAACCACTCTGTCTAATGGTCTACGTGACTGATAATTAGGACAGAATGCGAAAAAGCCCCACCTGGAAACAGAGGGCCGTTTTAACGTTTTATTTATCGTAGTTAATCGATTAAGTTTGACCAAAAACTGAACAACTGGAATCGGCCAGTCTGGAAAAGCAAGTTGAAGAATAATTCCAGGGTAAGCTAAATAAGACTTAAGCTTGGCTAGAGGGGCGTGCCAGTCTCGACAGGCCGATGGGAAGTGCCTACGCCCAGGATGGGCGGGCGCAATTCTGGGCTCCGCTATTGGGCTACGTGGTTTACGCCCCTCGATAAGCGGATTATTTTGCTGCTTGGGGCAACACATCGAGCTGGAGTCGGGTCTTGATGGTCTCTTTCGCCGGTTTTTCCACGGGACCGGAGTCGCCGATGGCTACCCGCGCCTCATCCAGGCCGGCAGTCGTCTTGAGATCCTCCGCGATCGTTTCCGCGCGTTTCTGAGCCAGGTAATGCAGGGGCTTCTCGTTGAGTGGCTCCAGCTTGACCAACTCATCAAAGAGTGCCCGGTAAAATTCCGTATCCGGACTTTTCAGACCGAACAGTCCAAGGGCCGGATTAACCCGTTTGGCTTTCTTGCCCGTCTTTTTTTCATAGCGGGTCTGGAACTCCGCGACCGCTTTGTCGCCACTTCGCGTTTCAAGCAGTTTTTCGAGGTTACGCTGGGTTTTTGCTTTGTCGAAAACAACCGGTGGCAATTCCTCGTCCAGAGGGATTTCCTGCTTCATTTTTGCGGCAAGAGTTCGCTTAACACGTTCCGTCCTTAGCGCCTTGCCATCAATTTTGGGATCAAAGCGTCCCAGGACCACCAGCCTCAATTGGGGACGTTTTTCGAGGGCTTGGACGACCTGTTTAAGCTTTTGCTGCTCCGGCGGCAGCAGGTGATCACTTCCGGGATTGAAACCGATGGCGTCCACCTGTTCCTCACCCCCACCAAAGAGGCCGCCCAGGGCGCGGAAGGGTGAGGTTACAATCTTGGTGATCAGGTTGAAGAATGCCTTCCAGATCACGTGTCCGTAACTGAATTCCGGATCGTCCAGGTTGCCGCGCACGGGGACGGCCAGGTCAATCACGCCGTTGGCATCGCTGAGGAGGGCAATGGCCAGATCGAGGGGGAGGCTGACGGCGTCCGGTGCATCAACCCGTTCGCCGAGTGTGAAACGCTCCAATACCACTCCGTTGTCGCCAAGCAGTTGGCTGTCCTGTATTTTGTATCCTAAATTGAGATTGAGCACCCCGGAAGCGATTTTGCGACCGGCAAAGGTTGCACTGTAGGGGCTGAATGACTGCATCTCCACGTTCTGGAACGCCACCCTGAGGTCGGTGAAGTCCTTGGGAGCGAAAGGGCTCAGGCTGCCATCCACTGTAGCGAGTCCGTATTTGTCCACCCGTCCATCAAACTTGACTGTGGAACGGCTTTTCGGTTTGGATGAGATGTCGACAACGCTACCTTTAAAATCTGCAATCCTGGTAGCGAAAGGGAAGACCAGGCTGAGGTCGCTGAAGTCAACAACCCCTTTCTCCATGCGCACCGAACCGATGTTGACCGGGAAAACAGGCTGCTTTTTCCCCTTACCGGGAGGTGCAGAGGGTGGCGTACTTGAAGGCTTGCCGGAGCCGGATGTATCCGGGGTTTTTATCGCCTTGGCCAGATTGAAACTGCCATCCTTATAGACCATTATTTTGGCCTCGGGCTTCAGGAGTCGGACCCTTTTGATTATCAAACGATCGGGAGAGAGCCCGAATTTTAAGCCGCTGGCGGACAAGGTCCTCCATTGCAGGACCCGTTCATTGGTCGCGGCCTCGTTCAGCCTGAAGCGATCAACTCTTATGGAACCGCTGGCACGGACCTGGGGGCCGGATTCGACAGCCTGATATTTCAGGTTGGCCGTGGCGGAGATATTCCCGGATTTAAGGGCAAGTGTGGTGAATTTCGCGACTGCCGGTTGCAGCGGCTTAAGGCTGAATCCGGTTATTTTTATTTTCGCGTCAACATGTTCGCCGGTCTGGCCCATCTGGCCGCTGAATGTGGCGTTCCCACCCTGGGCGACCTTAAGTCCGGCGTCAAAATCGATCGGCGTTTTGCCGTCATTGCTAATATTTTTCAGCGCTGCGTGGATATCCTGCAGGTTGTATTTGATGGCGGGCGGGAACATGTGGTCCTCCACCAGTGTTTCAAAACCATTCAATTCAAATGAGTCGAGGCGGAAGGACCAGGACTTCCCCTCAGACGATACTTTTTTCCCGGTCTCGGCGATTTTGCCTTTCGGCATTCCGGGGTCGGCCGGGGCAAAAGCCTCAAGAATCATAAATTGACCTTCTTTGCCTCGTATCAGGCGTGCATCACCGCCGTTGATTTTCAATTGTGAAAGCTGGATGGCATGATTACCGATATCGACTTTACTGTTGTCCAGCGTAAGCATGTTGAGTTTGAGGAAAGGGCTCTCATCGCCTTCTGCGAGGAGGGCCACGTCACTCAGTTTCACCTGTAGGTTGTCCAGGGATGCCCGTGGTTCTTCAACGCCGACTTCCGCCGTTGCGTTAAGGGAAAGATTAAATCCACCAACGGCGAGGGTCAGGGGCTGGACGCGGCTGTTGTCTTTGTAGTCCACCGCTACATTTTCGACCTGCACCCTGTCGACCTTTAAGTTCCAAGGCTGAGAGGCGCTTGCCTGTGCCGTTGGAGCCACTGCTGCCGCCTGGCCCGGCGTCTTTTTGGGAATGACAAGCGTCTGCCAGTTCAATATCTCTTTTTTGTTGACTGCTGCCGCGATTTTGCCATTGCGCACACTGATTTCCGGAACTCCGACCTGTTGCTTTGCCAGGTCGAAAGCCACGCCGGAAATTTGTATGGCCTCCAGGTCGAGCAGCGGCACGCTTTGGCCCTTCTCGACCAGCTTGAGTCCTTTTACTTCGAAACTCCCCTGTCCTAAAACAAGTTGGGGAGCATGTTCCAGGTACTCGAACCTATAGGAGGTTCTGAAATTGATCGTACCTTCCGGTTCTGCCAGACGCAGTTCATCTTGTGCGAACTTCCAAGCGGTTGCGAGTTTGAAGGCGGTTATGCTCAATTGACCTTCAGAAAATAGGGGATGCAGGGAAACTTCCCCGCTCCAGCCGATTGTGCCGCCGCCGGGAAGGTCAGCGCTGATGGTGTAAGGGCCCTTGCGTTCAGGCAGGGTGGAAATCTCTTTGAATTCAAGGTTGAGGGGTTGGAAGGTTACTGTTGCAGGAGTTATATCGGAGCGGTCACTGAAGGTGAAACTGCCGGCAATGATTCCCGCATGCTGGACCAGAAGGCGAGGTGGCTGACTTTCTACAGGGGGCGGACTCTCCGTCTCCGTTTTTGGCAAGCTATCGGCGAGCATTGCAAAATTAAGGCGTCCGTCAGGCTCAATTTCCATATGCAACGAAGGTGCTTCCAGGCGAATGTCGGCAAATGTCCAGGCCCAGCGAAAAAAACTGGAAAGCTCGAAATCGACCAGAAGACGTCCAAAGCCGACAATGGGGCGGCCATCCAGCTCCGTGAGAGAAAAATCCTTGGCATCCAGGATGAAGAGAAAAGGGTTGACGCGGACCTCGCCGATGGAGGCCTTTCGCTTTAGAGTTCCCTGGCTGAAGTCGGTCACATAGTTTTTGATGAGGCGGGGAGCCAGAAAAAAACCGAGGAGAGTGTATATGAGCAGCGCCGCAACCCCGGCCAACAGCCAGCGGTTGAAAAGAATTTTTTTCCAGGACTTTGAGCCCCCGGGTGGGGTATCAGTGTCTGTTGTTCTTTCCGGCATGTTTGACCTCCCCTCGCCGTCCCGCAGACGGCCATTACAATTTAGTTGAATGCATATAATAACATTTTAACCCGTTTTTCTTTTGCAAATTGTATCAGAAAAGAGGAGGGATTCTATTCATTTACTCAAGGATGACGATTTTGCGCAATGTTCTCCAGCAACATATCATAGCGGGGGGCCATGTGTTCCCAGTCGTAACAGGCGACAAATTGTTGGACGTCCGGCCTCGTTGTTTCGTGGATGTTTTGCAGCAGGTCTCGCATGTGTTCCAGCAGATTGTCAAAATCGGAGTAGAAAAAACGCGAATGTTCCGTTCCCGGAATATGCTCAGGGTAGGCAAGGCGCTTGGGGAGCAGGGGATGGCAGTTGCAGTACATCGCCTGGACCACGCTGGCTCCGAAGAAGTCGTGGATCGAATGAACCGGCAGAATGTCGGCCCGCCATAACCATCCGGCATAGTCAGCAAAATTCCTGGCGTAACCGAATTGCACGATCCTTTTTCCCAACCTTTGGCGGGCTTCAACAAAGATGGGTGATCGCTTGCCGAAAGATTCACCCAGGATGGCTACTTCAAAATCGAACCCTTCCTTCTGCAATTGAAAAAGAGCCTGAAAAAACTCGACCGGATTTTTATCGTATTCCCAGCGGTGGTTCCACAGAATAAGGGGTGGCCGGCCGTTTTTCTGAGGGATCGGAGGCCGGTATCGGTCAAGGCGTTTCAGATCGAGCCCGAGGGGAAGCACCCGGCATTTTTTAGTCAAAGCGGAGAGGGTACCCAGTTCATTGTAATCCGGAAAAGATTTGAGAAACTCGGGCAGAGCGCCGTTGAAGGACTCAAGGTGGTAGCGGGAATTGAACAGGACAGCGTCCGCGGCAAGGGCGCTGGCGTAATTGATGAAGCCGTAATGGGCATCCCGCTGCTGGTCCGGATCGCGGTCGTCCGGCGACCAGGGGTAGGTAAGCTGGTTCTCGTGAAAATAAATAGCTGTGGGGATGCAGGCCGATTTTTGCCGTGTCAATGCCAGGAAGGTGGTCAGATCGAGCATATCGGTGGCGAGGAAGAGGTCGGGCTGAAACGTCCCGGCCAGAAAACGTCGTGCCAGGGTTACGGCGGCGCCGTGCATGCGCCACTTCCAGTGCCGACCGTTCAGGCTCAGCACCTCGATCTCGTGGCAACTGTTGCGGACGAATTCATCGACCCAAGCTTTATGGGAACCGGTATAGAATGGTTCAAGCAGGGTTATTTTCATAGTGTCAGAAATCTCCGATAAGGTCAGATCCAGGAGATTTTATAGCACATCTATCTATGGAAGAAAACGCCGCCCCATTAACAGATGCTTTTGTCCTACCCGCGCCTCTTCTGACAGTATTTTTACACTTCCTATTTCATCCTTTAGCCAAAAAAAAAATTAACAAAAAACAATTGCTTCAAAGGTGATAGCTGATGGTTATTTCGAAAGGCCAGGAGCATCCTGGTTTAGAATGAGGATGGGATCATGTGAATGGTCCTAAATCAGGACCATGGGAAGGCTTTTGTAGAAATTATTTATCAGAGCCCCGATCCAAGAAGTGTAGAAACAATAATTTTCACATCATTATCGAACGCCTGGAGGGTTTTCTGTTTGGCGATTTCTACGGAGAGCCCTTGCTCGAGGTATACGCGCATATAGCAGTTGGCTTTGATAGCGTAACCCGTATAAGCCCTGACTTTGAAATCGACATCTGAAACGCCTTTTTCGCTGAAGTATGAACGCCAGAACGAAGTTTCTTCCGGCAACTCCTGATAGAACTGGAAAGAAATATCCGGCTCTCTGGTTTTTTGATTGAGAAATTCACTTCGGCCTACCCAGGCATATATTTGGCCGTAGGGTTTAATTCCGGGGTATTTTTGAACAATTCCTTTGCTTTCTTCCGGCAGGACCTGAGGAAGATTTGGGACTGAAAAATCTCCTCGTTGGTAGCGCTTTTTAATATCCTCCCGCACATTGCCGGGTAACCAGTCTGGGAAATTCATTGTTGGACCAGTGGAACGAGTCCTTTTGGCTGGCTTTTTTTTCAAGCGTAGCCCAGTTGGCGACCGGTCTCCGCCCATTTTGGCTACGGATGGCTCCTTATCCGTTGGGCGCAGAATAGACCGTATCGTATCCCGTTCGGCCGCATTTTGAGCCGACATCGTCCTGGTGCGAACTTTTTCTTTGATCGAAGTGCTTTGTTTTTTACGCTGTTCCAGCGTTTTCATCTCTATCCTTAAATCAGAACAATATGGATACAGTATACCCCAATTTGCCATAGAGGCGGTTTTTCAACTTTTTTGGCTAACCTACTTCCTTTATATCTGTACCTTCAAATAAAGGGATTAGTCGTCATTATTCCTGGCTTGGGTTGCTTTACAAAAAAACGACGACTGTTAGCATTAATTTATATACGTCGACAAAGGAGGGCGATCATGAGCTACGATAAGTCGAGAACGTACAAAAAAATTGAAATCATCGGTATTTCGAAAAAAAGCTTTGAAGACGCTATGCAGGCTGGTGTGAGCAAGGCCAATCAGTCTCTGGAAAAGCTGTCATGGTTTGAGGTTATGGAGATGCACGGACATATCGGGGCAGATGGGAAGATCAACGAGTACCAGGTGGTTATGAAGGTGTCTTTTGAACTGAAATAAAAGGCATTTTCTGTTCAATAAGTCGTGAAAAATTGGCATTGTGGCTGTTTTTTTTGGTGGTGCAATATCATATTTTTAAGGTTCTCTTCACCTCTTGAGAGATTCTTCTCCGGGAATATGCCAATTGCCAACTGATCGCACCCTCCGGTTTTCGGGGGCGCCCTTGATCGGGTGAGGCAGACCTTGAGAAGGAGGCGATCGAGACCACCGGTTTACCACCTATCATGGCAGATTCCTAACCCATTTCTTTTGTATCCATCCTTCCTATTCTTTTGAAAAATTAATATACTTTGATATTCAGACACGGCAGTTTGGAAATTCAATCACTTCGGGGATTCCACATGTTGTTATGCACGTTTGAAGGATATCGATTGTTCCAGGTGCTCAGAACTCTGATCGGTTTTGGAGCGTTGGCTCTATTCCTGATGGCGGAAGGTTGTTCCCCACACCAGCCGCAGGCGAAGCGGGAGATGATGGTTGTACCGGATGCTTTTGTGGAATCAAGCGGGCTTGAAAAGCGGCCTCTCCCGGAGAAGTGGTGGACCGCTTTTGAGGACGAAAAGCTGGACGCCCTGATGGATGAACTTTTCGCAAAAAACCTCGATCTGGAGAAAGGCTTCGCGCGGTTGGACCAGGTCAGGGCTCTGAGGCGCTCAGTGGCCGCGGCCCGCTGGCCTTCTCTCGATCTGTCGGGACAGGCCGCCAGGGAGAAGCAGCAGACCATTCTCGGTCCTCTGACCGGAAATTTCTATCAGATGTCCGCTGAAGCCGCCTATGAGGTTGATCTCTGGAAAAAGATCGATTCGCGGGTTAAAGCCGCGCGTTTTGATGAACTGGCCACAGTGAAGGATATCAAAACTCTTTACCTTTCACTATCCACGCAACTGGCAGACTTTTATTACCTGGCTGTTGAACAGCGGGCGCAGCTCAAGCTGGTTGGTGAAACCATTGAATCGTTTGCCGGAACCTCAAGGCGAGTGGAGTGGCGCTACAGGGAGGGACTGGTCCCGGCGGTGGATGTTTACCAGGCGCGCCAGAACCTTGCCGGAGCCCAGGCTGCAGAACCGGTTTTCCGCTCTACTCTGGCAGTGACCGAGCATGCGCTGGCAGTGCTGCTTGGCCGCTTCCCGGAGACAAAGGTTGCCGGTGCGCTCGAAGATTTGCCCGGAGTGCCGGAGGCCTATCCCGATTTTTTGCCGGGAGATCTTCTTGTCCGGCGTCCTGATATCGAAGCGGCTTTCCTGCGACTGAAAGCCAGTGACGAGCGGATTGCAGCTGCCGTGGCAGACCGGCTTCCCGCTATCAACCTGGCCGGCGGGGCAGGCTATCTGAAAAACATGATCAGCAGTGACCCCATCTCCGGTTCGGTCTGGAGTCTGGCCGGTTCGGTCCTTCTTCCAGTGGTGGACGGAGGCAGGAGAAGGGCGGAAGTCGACCGGCGCCGGGCCGAGTATCGTGAAGATCTGGCGGCGTTGACATCTCTTCTTCTCGATTCGGTTCGTGAAGTCGAAGACGGTCTGGCTAGGGAACGGGAAACGCGGCGTCGCATTGCCATGCTGGAGAAAAAAGCGGATGCTAGCGGTGGGTCATTGCGTCTGGCGCTGACGCGCTATCTTTTCGGTTTGACTGATTACCTTCCGGTTTTGACCGCCCAGGGTCTGGACCTGGATGCACGGAGTCAGCTTCTGGGAGCCCGAAGGCAGTTGATCGCAGATCGCATCAGTATTGTCCGGGCCATGGGGGGGAGCTGGATGAATGATGAAATGAACGGGCGTCTTAAAGCTTATGGGGGAGCTGCCGATGAACCGTAAAAATGTTGTCCTGAAAATTGTCTTGCCGATTTTGATTATCGTTTTGGGTATTATCCTCATGAAGGTCATGTTCCTAGCCAAGAGTCCTCCTGAAAGGATAGAGAAGGAGCACAAGGGCGACCTGGTGGAGGTTTTGCGTGTCTCACCGGAAGACCATAGAGTACGGATTATCGCCACCGGAACAGTTCAGGCCCGCCGTGAGGCGGAGATTTCTCCGCAGGTGGAAGGGAAAGTCAGCGACGTAGCGCCCCAGTTGATTGTCGGAGGGCTGTTCAGGAAGGGTGAACAGATGTTGGCCGTCGAGGACCAGGATTATGTGCTGGTCCAGGAACAGGCTGAGGCGGAACTGATCCAGGCCGGACTGGAGTTGACTACCATGGAGAGCCGAGCCCGTATTGCCCGCCAGGAGTGGGAGCGGCTCGATCTGACCGAAAAAGGCGAACCCAACCCCCTGGTTCTCTATGTGCCGCAGATGCAGAGCGCCAAGGCCAAGCTCAAATCCGCCAGGGCCAGGGTGCGGAAAGCCGAACTGGACCTTGGGAGAACACAGATTACAGCACCCTTCAACTGCCGTGTGCGCTCCAAGAACGTTGATGTCGGCCAGTTTGTGAGAGTCGGCAGCAATGTTGTCACGGTTGTCGGGACCGACAGTGTTGAAATTCTCCTCCCTCTTCCGCTGGAAATTCTCTCCACCATTGCCTTGCCGCAGAAAAATGGGCAGAAGGGAGCTCCTGCTCTAGTCCGCCTGGATGGAGGGAACGACAAAAATCTGTGGGAGGGCTATGTTGACCGTTCCATCGGGGAGGTGGACCCGCGGGGAAGAATGGCCAGGATCGTGGTTGTAGTTGACGACCCCTATGGGCTTAAAAAGCCAACCTCCGGAAACAACCTGGATCTGGAACTCGGCATGTTCGTAGAGGTCGAAATCGAGGGGCCGGTACTCTCAGATGTTGTTCCTGTGCCGCGCGTTGCCTTGCGCGAAAATTCCACCATATGGCTTGCGGACGAGGAAAATCGCTTGCGGATTCGGAGTGTGGAAGTGGTATGGTCGGACCGGAACCGGGTCTTTCTTCGAAGCGGTCTGCGAAAAGGGGAGCGTGTCATTCTGACCAATTTGTCCGGAGCGGCTGAGGGAGCTCTCCTGCGTCCGTTTGAAAAAGGGAAACAGCCATGAAAGGCCCCATCCAGTGGATGACCGGGAATCATGTGGCCGCCAACCTGCTGATGCTTGTTTTCGTGGCCGGAGGCCTGGTGTTCGGCATGTCGATCAAGCAGGAGGTTTTCCCTGAGGTCAGTCTGGATACGATTCAGGTCGCGGTTGTTTATCCCGGGGCCGGCCCAGAGGAGATTGAAGAGGGTATTATCCTCAAGGTTGAAGAGAGCCTCAGCGAGATTGACGGTATCCGTGAAATCAAGGCCCAGGCCAGCGAAGGGTTGGGGATTGTCAACGCCTTTTTGCGTACAGGCGAAAATGCCGACCTCATCCTGCAGGATGTCAAAAGTGCCGTCGACCGCATCATCACTTTTCCAGAGGATGCGGAAGAACCTGTTGTCACCAAGCTCCTCAATCGGCGGGAAGTGGTGTCGGTCGTGGTGTACGGGGATCTTTCCGAGAGGAGTCTCAGAGAAAAAGCGGAAGGTATTCGGGACGAACTTCTTGATTACCCGGAAATTACCCAGGTGGAGCTGGGGGGCGTCCGCCCCTATGAAATTTCCATTGAGATTTCGGAAGAAAATCTGCGCCGCTATAATCTGACCCTTGATGCCGTGGCGCGGCGGGTTCGCAGTGCATCCCTCGATCTTCCCGGCGGGTCGGTCAAAACGCAGGGGAAAGAAATTTTCCTGCGCACCAAGGAGCGTCGCTACACCGGCAGAGAGTATGCCGACGTTGTGGTTCTCGAACAGGCGAATGGGACGGAAGTCCGCCTTGGAGATATCGCCGAGGTCAAAGATGCTTTTCGGGAGACAGATGAGTTTGCCATTTTTGACGACAAACCCGCCGCCATGGTCAAGGTTTTCCGGGTTGGGGATCAGAAACCAACGGATATTTCCCGAATCGTCGAACAATATGTAGAGGGGAAAAATGAAATACTTCCCCCCTCGCTTCGGCTTTCCGTCTGGAATGACACGACCGATCTTTTCAAAAGCCGCCGCGATCTCCTCATCAAAAACGCCACCATCGGGTTATGTCTTGTCCTGATTGTTCTAGGCCTGTTCCTTGAAATTCGCCTGGCACTGTGGGTCATGCTCGGAATTCCCATCTCTTTTCTGGGAGCCCTGCTGTTTTCGCCGGTTCTCGATGTTTCCATCAACATGATATCTCTTTTTGCTTTTATCATGGCTCTCGGGATTGTCGTGGATGACGCGATTATTGTCGGCGAAAACATTTATGAGCATCGGCAGATGGGCAAACCCTACCTTCAGGCCGCCATCGAGGGTGCCATTGAGGTTTATCGGCCGGTCACTTTTTCAGTTCTCACCACCGTGGTGGCTTTTTCGCCATTGATTTTTGTCAGCGGTCTGATGGGGAAATTTATCCGCACCATACCCCTTGTGGTCATCTCCATCTTTATTATTTCGCTGGTGGAATCCCTGTTTATTCTTCCGGCCCATCTCGGTTTCGGCAAGCCCCTTGAAAATCCCCGGGGAGCATTCAAGCGCTTTCTGGATTTTCATAAAAAGTTCGGCGCCGGGCTTGAACGTTTTATTCAGGGTCCTTACCGGCGATTTCTGCAGTTTTGCGTATGCAATCGTTACGTGACCCTGGCATCGGCCGTGGCGCTTCTGTTTGTCTGCGTCGGGTTGGTCGGGGGCGGGTTTGTCAAATTTCGCTTCATGCCTGCGGTCGAAGGCGATGTCGTCCTGGTGGAACTCGAGATGTCCGTAGGTACACCGGTCCGAAAAACGGCCGAGGTGCATGATTTCATTACTTTGAAGGCCCGGGATATTTTTGAAGAATACGATCAGGCTCTCGGTGAGAAGAATTCCGTCCTGAGAAATATTTACGGTGTGGTCGGCGGAACTCTGGCCAAGGGAGGGCCTATGGGAGAGGAGGGGACCTCCGGTGGCAACCTGGCCAATATCGCCGTGTTTCTGCAGCCGAGTGAAGAGCGGGATACCACTTCCAGTGAAATCGTTCAGCGCTGGCGTGAACGGGTGGGGGAGATCCCGGGTGTTGAGAGCCTTACCTTTATTTCGAACCTCATCGATTTGGGAGCCAATATCGATGTTCAGTTGGCCCATACCGATTTCGGGGTGCTGGAAAAGGCCTCGGTCCGTCTCAAAGAAGTTCTCGAAGGCTATCCGGCGGTCAGCAATATCGCCGACAATTATGCCCGCGGCCAGAAAGAACTGAAAATTACCCTCAAACCAGCGGCCAGAACCCAGAATATCACCGAAGAAGATCTTGGCCGCCAGGTAAGGGCCGCCTTTTTCGGGTCCGAGGCTTTGCGTTTGCAGAGAGGGCGGAATGAGGTTAAGGTCATGGTTCGCTATCCCGAAAAAGAGCGGCGCAGTTTATGGAGCCTTGAGCAGATGCGGATTCGAACCCCTGACGGGGGAGAACTCCCGCTCGGGCGGGCTGCCCACATTCAGGAAGGGGAAGGTTTCAGCGAGATCAACCGCACGGACCGGAAACGGGTAGTCAGTGTCATGGCGGATGTTGACAGCGCAAGTGGAAACACCGAGGAGATCGTGGCTGATCTGCGGGAAAATGCCCTGAAAAGCCTTCTCAATGATTTTCCCGGCCTGACCTATGATATGGGAGGGGAGCAGAAAGAACAGAAAGATTCCATCAACAGCATGAAAAAGGGTTTTATTCTGGCCCTGTTTTGTGTCTATGCGCTGCTGGCCATCCCTTTCAGGAGTTATTCCCAGCCTCTTTTGATCATGACTGCCATCCCCTTCGGGGTTGTCGGCGCGATTTTGGGACATCTGATCATGGGTTATGATTTGAGCATTTTGAGCATGTTCGGGATTGTGGCTCTCTCCGGCGTAGTTGTGAACGACTCCCTGCTTCTCATTGATCGCATCAACAGCCGGCTCAGGGAAGGGCAGGCTCCCATTGATTCAGTTCTGGAGGCGGGGACGCGGCGTTTCCGCCCAATCATGCTGACTTCCCTGACGACATTTTTCGGGTTGATGCCGATGATTCTCGAAACCAGCATGCAGGCCAAGTTCCTGATCCCCATGGCCATCAGTCTCGGTTTCGGGATTCTTTTTGCCACCGGCATTACGCTGATTTTTCTTCCTTCTCTTTACCTTATTCTGGAGGATATTCGTGGTGCGCTGGGCTTGCGGGCCGGCCACGCGGATCACTCCATCGATTAGCCGGGTGTTGATGAGTCTCTCTTCCTACAACAGAATAAGAAAGCTGGCCGGCCGGGCCATCGGTGATTTTGGTCTCATCGACGACGGCGATCGGATTGCCGTCGCTATTTCCGGCGGCAAGGACTCCATGGCACTGATGCGGATTCTGGAAGTATTGCAGCAGCGGGCACCCATCTCCTACGAACTGATCGGAGTGACCATCGATCCCGGTTTTTCGGGATTTCCCTCGCGGGAGATCGGCGACTATTTCCGGCTGAAGGGGTTTTCCTTTTATTGCGAGAAAACCAGCATCAAGGAAATCCTTGAAGAGAAGCGCCGCGGGAAATCATCCTGGTGCTCCTTTTGCGCCCGGCTGCGGCGTGGTATCCTTTATACCGTGGCGCATAGACTGAACTGCAACAAGATCGCCCTTGGGCATCACCTTGACGATTTCATTGAAACCCTGCTGTTGAACCAGTTTTATTCAGGTACTATTGCCGCTATGAGTCCGAAACTTCTGGCCGACAACGGCATCCAGACGGTGATACGGCCCTTGGCTTATATTGAAGAAAAGGTGATTGAAGAATTTATTGCGGAGGAAGGACTCCCGGTGTTTGAATCCTCCTGTCCGGCGTTTGAGGACAAAGAGCAGAAACGACAGCGGATCAAAAAGCTTATCGGGGATTTGGAAATTGAAATTCCCCATGTCAAAAAAAGCCTGATGAACGCCATGACAAATGTTCAGCCCCGCCATCTTTGGGATAAAGCTCTGAAAGACTTCTGATGGGCTCTTAGATCTTATTTGGGGGGTACTTAAGGCGTCTGGATAAAAAAGGGAGATGCTCGATGACAGAATGTGAATGTGGACTGGATGTCCATCTCGCAAGCCAGGTTCAGAAGCTTCTTTTTCCGAAAGGTTCTCCGGTCTGTACATGGTGCTGTATGGGGGTCAAGTTCCGCATGGCAAGAGGGCTTGGCGGGGATTATTTCGACTTTATCAGCATGCCTGACGGTTGTCAGCTTGTCATGATCGGGGATGTGACCGGTCACGGCCTGCATGCTTCGGTGGTCATGTCTCTCCTTTATGGTTTTATCTACCGTGCCAGCATTAATCAGTGTGATTGTTTAAGAATTGCCACGGATGTAAATGAGTTTCTTGAAAAGTTTTCACGGAGGTCTGAAGAGTTGGATCACCTTTTTTCGACCACTTTCTTTTGTGGCATCATCCATCCCGAAAAGCTGGCCATGCATTATGTGAATGCCGGTCACGTGGCGCCGTTGGTACTGCGTGGAGACCACGTTCTGGAACTCGACAATACCGCCCAACCGCTTGGTTTTTTTGAAAAGCCCGAGATTGAGATGGGGTCTTTTCAATTTGATAAACACGACCGCTTCCTGCTCTATACCGACGGTGTGACTGAAACCTTCAATGACCAAGTGGAGACTTATGGGCAAAAACGGCTCAAAGAGTTTTTGCACAAAGATCGTAGCGATCACCTGACCTTTCTGGAAAACCTGTTCAAGACCCTGGAGGATTTTGGAGACAATGTCGCGCAGGGGGATGACTGGACCGCTATCTGTATCGATTTTCACGGGTTCTAACGCTCCGGTCTTGGAGTTGCTGGCCTCAGAGTGCCCTTAAACACTCCATTTTTTTATTCCATATTAATTTTCCGCACCGATTAAAAACATATTAATTCAATAGGTTAAGGTCGTAGAGGAGATGTCCCTGGCTTGACACCTTCGCATCATTTGTGTTAGAAACATTCGTACACGAAGTATTCTTAAAAGAAAGACCTTTTCTTGCGAGAAATGATGGAAACTCCTAAGCTGGACGATAATAAAAAACCACTATCGGCGGGGTGTGAAAACCCATGCGGGCGGTCTCCGGAAGGTGATACCTTTTCCGAGTCGGCGTGCACCACTCGTGTCCCCGAAAAAAGTTATGAATTGCGGGTTCTCCAGTCCCTGCGGCGGATCATTCGTGCCGTGGAAATCCACTCTCGGAAACTGGCCCACAATCACCGCATCACGGGTCCGCAACTGACCTGCTTGCTGGCGTTGCTGGAAGGGGGGCCGCTGCTCACAACCCGGCTCGCTCAGAAGGTTTACCTCAGTCCAAGTACTGTGGTCGGCATTGTTGACCGACTGGAAGAGAAGGGGCTGGTTGCCCGTGAGCGCAGTCCCAAAGACCGCCGCCAGGTTTTGGTTTCCATTACCGTGGCTGGCGAGCAACTTGCGGCTAACGCACCTTCTCCGCTTCAAGACAAGCTTTCAGAAGCTTTGAAAAATCTTCCGGAGTTGGAGCAGATTTCCATTACTCTGGCCCTTGAAAAAGTGGTCGATCTGATGGAAGCCGGCCGGATTGACGCGTCTCCGGTCCTGGAGACCGGCCCAATTGTTTCTCCGACTTTCGCAACAAAAGTGTCCCCAAAAACACCTGAAACCTGATGTCGCTTTCCGGTGCTGGAGTCATTTCCGTATTCCTTTACCGCCTGGCTAGGGTGGTTTTTTTGAAAGTCCAATTAAAGTTCTTATATTCGTATAAAGAGGTTTCTTGTGGCGGTAAATATCAAAATTGAAAACCTGTTCAAGATTTTCGGCCCAAATCCCGAGAAAGCGTTGAAAATGTTGAATGAAGGGATGGACAAGGATGTCATCTATGAAAAAACAGGCCTTACCGTAGGCGTTCAGGATGCTAGTTTCGAAATTGAACCGGGCGAGATATTTGTCGTCATGGGGCTCTCCGGATCTGGAAAATCAACTCTGGTAAGGATGCTCAATCGCCTGATCGAACCGACCAGCGGCCACGTTTTTATCGACGGTCAGGACGTGGCGACCATGAATGACAAGGAGCTGCTCAATGTGCGGCGAAATAAGATGTCCATGGTCTTTCAGTCCTTTGCCTTGATGCCGCACATGACCGTGCTCGAAAATGCGGCCTTCGGTCTGGAAATGGCTGGAATGACGAAACAGGAACGTCATAAGCGGGCCATGTCGGCTCTTGAGCAAGTCGGCCTGGAGGCTTATCACGGCAGTCGGCCGGACGAACTTTCCGGCGGTATGAAGCAGCGGGTCGGGTTGGCCCGGGGGCTGGCCGTAGATCCTGAAGTGCTGCTGATGGATGAAGCTTTTTCCGCTCTCGATCCTCTCATCCGTTGCGAAATGCAGGATGAGCTTTTGAAGCTGCAGTCCAAGCACCAGCGTACCATTGTCTTTATTTCCCACGATCTTGACGAAGCGATGCGCATCGGCGACCGTATCGCCATTATGGAGGGGGGACGCGTCGTTCAGGTGGGAACCCCGGAAGAGGTCCTCCAGAAGCCTGCCAATGAATATGTGGAAGCCTTCTTCCGTGGCGTCGATCCAACCAATATCCTGACGGCCGGAGACATCGCCCGGGAAACTCAGGTGACCCTCATCCGGCATCCAGGGGAGGGGCCCCGCGCCGGACTCCAGCGCCTGATCAATCATGATCGTGATTACGGTTATGTTCTCGATACGGATCGCAGATATCTCGGTTTGGTCTCGGCGGACTCGCTGAAAGAGTTTATCGATCACGGGGACGGTTCCAAGGATATTATCCGGGCTTTTATTCCCGAAGCCAAACCGGCTATGGCTGTTGATTCCATGCAGGATATCCTGCCGGAAGTAACGGCACGCCCTTGGCCAATCCCGATTGTGAATGATAACGGCCGCTATCTCGGAGTGATATCCAAAACCGTTTTTCTGCGCACGTTGCAGCGCGGCCAGGCCGATTGACCTGGACTTCGGCAATTTTTTCTTTCTTTTGGAGTTAATCAGGCAATGCAGATATTGAATTTTGGCGAATATGTGATTCCTCTCGACGAATGGATTCAGAATGGCGTCGACTGGCTGGTGGTAAATTACCGGGAAATTTTCCAGATCATCAAGATTCCCATCGAAAAATCCCTGGAGGGTTTTGAGTGGGTCCTGACCAGCCTTCCGCCCTTTGTCGTCATCCTCATCTTTGTTGCGGCCGCCTGGCGCTACGCCGGCAAAAAGGTGGCTGTTTTCACCCTGGCGAGTTTGCTCCTGACCGGTTATCTCGGATTCTGGGAAGACACCATGATAACCTTTTCCATGGTCCTCTGTTCGGTCCTTTTCTGTGCTATCGTCGGCATCCCCCTTGGCATTCTTTCCGGTCGCAGCGATCGCTTCCAGATATTCCTGCGCCCTCTTCTGGATGCAATGCAGACCACCCCGGCTTTTGTTTATCTGGTCCCGGTGGTCATGCTTTTCAGTATCGGAACCGTTTCCGGCGTACTGGCGACCATCGTTTTTGCCTTGCCGCCCATTATCCGTCTGACCAGCCTCGGCATTCGCCAGGTCCATCCCGAACTGGTCGAAGCGGCTATTGCTTTTGGTGCCACGCCTTGGCAGGTGTTGCGCAAAGTTCAGTTTCCCCTGGCGTTGCCGTCGGTGATGGCCGGACTTAATCAGACCATCATGATGTCTCTTTCCATGGTTGTTATCGCGGCTCTGATTGGGGCCGGGGGCCTGGGGGGGCCAGTTGTTCAGGGGCTCAACACGCTTGATATCGGTCTTGCCACGGTCGGCGGTCTCTGTATCGTATTGATGGCCATGGTTTTGGACCGTATTACCCAGGGACTTGGGAAATAATCCATTCCCTAAATTTTTTTAAAAAAGGAGAAAAAAATGAGACGAAGTTTAATGATTGCACTCTTTTGCCTAAGCCTTGCCCTCCCTGTGCAGGCCTACAACAAAACGCCCGGCAAGGGGGTGACTGTTAAGCCGGCCCGTGCCAGCTGGAACACCGGCTACTTTCAGGAAGCCCTGGTTCGTCAGGCGCTGGAAGAACTCGGTTACAAGGTGAAAAAAGTCACGGAATTGGCCAATCCGATCTTCTATCAATCGGTTAAGCTTGGGGATGTCGACTACTGGACCAATGGCTGGTTCCCCATTCACAATGACCAGCTTCCCAAGGGGTTTGACGAAAAGGCCGGTACCATCGGTTACGTGGTCAAAGCCGGCGGTCTGCAGGGTTACCTGGTTTCGAAAAAAGAGGTTGAAAAATTTAATATTCAGTCGCTGGAGGATTTCAAACGCCCCGAGGTCAAAAAGGCTTTTGACAACAACGGGGACGGCAAAGCCGACCTGATCGCCTGTCCTCCCGGCTGGGGTTGTGAAAAGGTCATCGCCCACCATATGGAAGTCTATGACCTGGAGGATCACATCAAGCCGATCAAGGCGGCTTATGCAGCCAGCATGGCCGAAGGGCTGGCCAACTATAAAAACAACAAGCCGGTTTTCTTCTACACCTGGGCTCCCAACTGGACCATCTTCAAGCTCAAACCGGGCCAGGATGTCATGTGGATCAACGTTCCGGAAATCAATCCTACCGAGGGACAGAAGAAATCTCTTGAGCGCATGACTGTTTCCGGGGTGGAGGGCGCGGTAAGCGACCCGGCCAAGCTCGGTTTTGTTGCGGCTGACATCCAGGTGGTGGCCAATACCAAGTTTGTCGAGAAAAACCCTGCCGTCAAAAAATTCTTCGAGCTTTTCAGCCTCCCTCTTTCCGACATCAATGAACAGAACACCAAAATGCAGGACGGGGAGAAATCGGCCAAGGATATCAAGCGCCATGTGGACGAGTGGATTGCCAAAAACCAGGAAAAATGGAATACCTGGCTCGAAGCGGCGCGTCAGGTTGCCAATTAAAGCTGACGGTTTATGATAACGACAAAAAGGGAGCGGAAACGCTCCCTTTTTTATTTAATTCGAAAACGATTATTCTGGGGATAAGAAAAAGGTTCAGAATGTCTTTCCAGTTTTTTGTGGAGGGTGTGGCATATCCCAGGAAAAACTATTCAGCGGTGCAGAATCTGGTTAATGATGTCGCCATACATCTCACTGCACTTCCAGTAGCGGCTGTGGGTGAAGGGGCAGACATAGCCCAGAATCCCAGGGAATTTTTTCTTGTTTCCCTCCTCAAAACGGCAGTTGATGTTGGAAAGTCCCTGGTAAAAATCGAGGCTGCCGCTGATTGCATCATTGGAATCGAAATAGTTTCGCCATGGCACATCCTCTAGCAGTCGGGAAAGAGATGATTCCACCACAAAGGGTGGCGTGTCATGGGCGAGGCTCCAGTCCCTCTGCTTGAAACAGTGAAAATTTTCGAGAATCTGTTGCTGCAAATAGCTTTCTTTTCTGCAGTGTTCGCGGAAAAAGAAGGCCACCTTGTCGAGAGGACAACCGAAAGTCACCAGGCCGGCAAAATGGTTGCTGAGTTTTTGTCTCGATGGCTTGTTGTTTAGAATAAGGAAACCATTGCTTTCGGCTCCGCGGATTTCTCCCTGAGTCAAAAGGTGGTCGAAACGGTTAATGGCATCGAAAGCCACCTGGCTCCCCAGGGAATGGCCTGCCAGAAGCACCTTGCCATAGGGCCAGTCGCTCTTTTTGTAGGGGCCGCCACCGTTCGGTTCCAGCAGGTGGCGTAAAGCAGCAACCGCCCCTTCAAGAATTTTTTTGCGTACCGTATAAAGATGATATTTGGGGTCGGTGGTATTATAGGCTGCAACGTCACCTGCCACGCTGGTAAGGATATTTATGGCACTTTTTTCCAGTTTTTCGCCGAGACCGTAGGCCAGTCGGCCGACCCATGGAATGCCCCGGAAAAAGTTCAAAAGACAGCGGTAAAGCTTGACCATCGTGGGAATGAAATAGGAGGAAATTCTGATCGCCATGCGGTAGCGCCCGGCGAGAAAGTGGCCGTCCTCAAAGAAAAAACTGCGGTCACCGTAAACCAGCCCGAGTTTTTCCTGTTCGGCATAGAAGGACTGAGCTCCCTTCGCGGTAGCTTCTACAAAACTCTGCATGTCGGAAAGAGAGACTTTGCCTTCCGGATAATGAGCCCAAAAATATTCGTAAAGATCAATGGTCTTGTCGCTCTCCTTGTGAGAGATACGGATTATATTGTCGAACCAAATCTGACTGCCATCCCCGACCTTTTTTCCCAGATGATGAGAAAGGTGCAGATCATCGGGACTCAAAGCGCCGTATTGGACGTAGGCGTCGATCAAGCCTCGTCCAAAGGTATCCAGGGTTTCCAGGGGTTTCTGGTTACCGACTCCGTGGATGACCAGAATGGCGGTGTTTTCTTTAACCCAGCTGCCGAACTGGGCTATGTTTCCCTTGAAAATATCTCGGAGATTTAAAACAGGATTTATACCGGCGGACGTTGTGGCTTCGCTCATGGTTTATCTCCTCTTAATTGAAAAAGTGAATTAAACCCGTTTTTGAAAACACCGGAATTGCCAAACTTCCAATCAATCTATTGGGAAAAATATTTTTTGGGAACTTTCGGAGTCGATCATGAAAACCAAATTGAGCTACCGGGTTTTCAGGTCACAGAAATTGGTACCCTGAAAAATGTCTATCAGAGGGAGTGCGCCTTGTCAATTCTGCTTCCGGAAGAGAATTCATATCGGTTTCACCTAGGAGCCTGTCGGACTTAGGAATGAATCTATTGCGAAATCGGCAAATCGGACCATATTTCCGCAAATTTTCGACAAATAGCCCTGCTATTCGATCTCAAATTTGCGAAAATCTGTCCTCGATTCCCCATTTTCTCATTACGATCCCCCAAGTCCGACAGACTCCTGGTGTCCCGATTCCTAAGTCAGGTTAGCATTCTCAGGATGTTCCGGAGGCACTCCCAGCACGCGGTTAAAAACCGCGCGTATCCCTTCGGTGGTTTCTCGGTAGTCTTTCAGGAAGAGTTTGCCCATTGGCGAATTTGAATCAGAATAACCGAGGCGTTTGGCGAGGCGGGCCAGGTATTCCTCGTCCCCGGAAAGCTCGCTGATGGATTGATCATGGATCAGTCGGAGTTTGTTCTCGAGGCGGCGCAGAAACTTGTAGCCTTTTGAGAGGACTTCACAATCATCAGAGTTCAGAAAGCCTGCCTTATGGACGGCTTCCAGCGCCTTCAGGGTATTGCTTCTTTTTATTTCCGGATGCTCCCGACCGTTTTTAATCTGCAGGTACTGGATCAGGAATTCCACATCCACAATGCCGCCTCGCCCCATTTTGATGTTGAAGCGGCTTTTCCCTTCCCGCGCCACTTCATTTTCCATTCTTTTGCGCAATCGACATAACTCCCCGCTGAAAGAGTCAGGAATGGTTTTTTCGTAGACGACCCAATCAATTTCCTTTTCAATAGCCCTGCGGAGATGCTCCGGGCCTGATACCGTTCGGGCCTTGGCCAGGGCTTGTCTTTCCCAGACCTGAGCGGAGGTCTGGTGATATTGCCGGAAGGTGTTCAGGCTGGTGACGAGAGGGCCCTGGTTTCCTGATGGACGCAAGCGAGTGTCGATCGGAAAGACATGCCCGAGACTGGTTTTGAGCGTGAGAACGGAAATGATGCGCTGGGCGAGACGGGAAAAGTATTCCAGATTGCTTTGCGGTTTAAACTTGTTAGTGTCGGTTCTTTCATGGGGGCGGGTCTCCCCCTCTTTTTCGAAAAGAAAGATGATATCCAGATCCGAGTGATAATTAAGCTCACGCCCGCCCAGTTTGCCCAAAGCGACAATAACAAAGGCGGCCTCGTGCTCGGCCCCGTCATCTCCCCGGCATACGGGGATACCGAAGCGGGGGATGAGCTCCTTCCTGGCGATGGCCATAGCCTCTTCCAGACAGACGTCGGCAAGGCATGAAAGCTGCGCCGTGACATCCTCCTGAAGGGTTTTGTTCTGTATGTCATTGAGGGCGACGCGGAGAAATTCCTCGTGGCGGAAACGGCGCAGGGCATGCAATTTGTCCTCGTAATCAACCGCTTTTTTGAGAAGATCGGACAACTCTTCATTCATGGTTTCGTGGTTTTTGAAGAGTATCGCATAAGCGCTGGAAGCGAGCGCGTCAAGGATAGACGGGTCCTTGATGAAAAATCGGGAAAGAAACTGGCTGGTGCTGAAAAGGGAAACCAGTAAATGGATCAGATGGTGATTTTCAGCCAAGAGAGCGAAAACAGGAGTCTTTGAACGCAGGGAGGCGAAAAATTTCTCGGTATTGCTCAGAGCTTTTTCCGGCTCAGGGGATTCGAGAATATCCTGCATGAATGCCGGTGCGACGCGACGCAGAAGCCGGCGGGCTTTTTCCGTCATTCTCACATGTTGGAGACCGTCGCGGATGACAAGCAGGCTTTCGTAGGCGGCGGCGGGAGATCGGAACCCATTTTCTTCGAGAATGTCCTGGACCAGGTCCGGGTCGGCGGTTCTGCTCATCAGAAAAGCGGCCTCACTGGAAACCGTCTGTTCCATCTCCTCTTCGCCACTGTAAAAGAGAGACCGGTAAATGCCCTCCACTTTCCGCCGATGATTTTCAAGTTCTTTCCAGAACCTGGCGACCTCCCTATAACCGCAGCGCCGACTAAGAGCTTTGAGGGCGGCAGGCTGGGTGGGAAGGTTATGCGTCTGTTTTTCCTGGAATACCTGGATGCGATTCTCCACGGTGCGGAGAAAGACATAGGCCTCCTTCAAGTCGTGATAATCTTCTGGGGAAAGAATTTTTTCCCTGTGAAGGATGGCCAGGGCCTTAAGGGAGTTTTTTTCGCGCAGTGCCGGGTTTTTACCGGAGTGAATCAACTGGAGTGTCTGAATGAAAAACTCAATCTCGCGGATACCGCCCCGCCCGAGTTTAATGTTCTGGTCCCCTTCCCGCTGGCGCTTAAGATTTTGGTCGATCTTCTGTTTCATGGATTTCAGATCTTCGATCATGCCGTAGTCAAGGTATTTACGGTAGATGAAGGGCTCCAGATTTTTTAGAAGCTGCTCACCCAGCGCTATGGTTCCGGCCACGGGTCTCGCTTTCAGCATGGCCGAACGCTCCCAGCTGTGTCCCCAGCTTTCGTAGTAATTTTCGGCATATTCAAGGGCGTGGGCCATATCGCCGCTGGATCCTTCCGGCCGCAGGCCAAGGTCGACCCGGAAGACGAAACCGTCTTCCGTGGGCTGGCTCATGGCTTTGGTGACCAGGTTGGCAAGCTTGGCAAAATAGGCTGGGAGGGGGATGCGGTTTTTGATGTTGCCGAGAGGGTCTTTTATCCCCTCGGTCAGGCCGGTTGCGGTTGAATAGAAATACATCAGGTCGATATCAGAGGAGAAATTCAGCTCGTTCCCCCCCAGCTTTCCCATCCCCAGAACGGTAAATTCAGCTTCAGCATCTGAGTTTTTTTTAATCGGCCGTGGTGTACCGAACTCAGCCTTCAAAATCTGCCCTGAGACTTCACAGGCCCTCTGCAAGGTGGCTGCCGCCAGAGCCGACAGCTCCTCGGCTATCTCGGCAAAGTCGGCTTTTCCGCACAGGTCGCGGGCACCTATTCGCAATATTTCCCTTTTTTTGAAAAGCCGTAATTCTTTCTGCAGCATGGGGAAGGACGAATGAGGGGGGAAGCACTGGTTGAGTTCCTGAACCATTTCCGCTTCGCTTTTGCGGCGCAGAAAGGTATTCCCGAGGAACAGGCTTCGCAAGAGATGTTTCTGGGTATAGAGAATTGTGGCCAGAAAAGGGGATGCGCCGAGGACCTGCAGAAGGTCGGTAAGCCCTGTGCCGCGGATGACCGGAAAGAATTCGTCCCGCGGAGCGGTGCAGGAGAGGCGTTCGAAACTGTTCAGGCAGAGGTCGGGGTCGGCGGTCTGAACTGCCGAGGTAATAACGTTGCGAAGGAGGGTATCGTCATCCAGAAAATCGTACAGGAGAAGAATATTGGCAGCGGTTTTATTCTCTTCCTTGAAGTTGAGTTTTTGCAATAAGGGGAGAAGAAGCTTCGGTTCATGCTGTGGGCAGGCGCTTACAACAGCTGCACTGAGATCCTCGTTATTCATTCCGACTCCCCGTGTTGAGGAGGGCTTTCAGCCCTTCTGGATAGTCGCCGCAGATGACTCCGTATTCCGTAATGATGGCGGTCACCAGACGGGCGGGGGTGACGTCAAAAGCGGGATTTCTCACTTTGATGCCATTGGGGGCGAGCTGTTTTCCGCCGTGGAGCATGACCTCTTCCGGTCCCCTTTCTTCGATGGGGATGGTTGTACCGTCGGCAAGGGAAAAATCGATGGTGGAGAGGGGGGCGGCCACATAAAAAGGGAGTTGATGTTCCTTGCAGAGGACGGCCAGGGAATAGGTCCCGATTTTGTTGGCCACATCGCCGTTGGCGGCAATTCGATCGGCGCCGACAATGACGCAGTCGATTTCCCCCCGGCTCATGAAAAAACCGGCCATGTTGTCGCAGATCAGGGTGACCGGGATGTGGTCTCTGTGAAGCTCCCAGGCCGTGAGCCTCGCCCCCTGCAGCCAGGGACGGGTTTCATCGGCAAAAACATGTATATCCTTCCCGGCTTCCACGGCTGCCCGAATGACTCCCAGAGCCGTGCCGTACCCTGCCGTGGCCAGCGCACCGGCGTTACAATGGGTGAGGATGCAGGCCTTGGGCGGGATAAGGGCTTCGCCGCAAGCGCCGATAGCGCGGTTGATGCGCTCGTCTTCGGCAGCCATTTCCTGAGCCAGATTGAGAAGTCCGTCCTTGATCTGTTTCAGGGGAAGCTCGCGTCTGTCTCGGACGAAGTTTCGCACCCGTTCGAGAGCCCAGAAAAGGTTGACTGCCGTGGGCCGGGTCCCAGCCAGTATGGAGCAGATTTTTCCCAGTTCAACGAAAAACAGGTCGAAGCTGTCCGCTGCAATGTCTCTGGCGCCGAAAGCAGCCCCAAAGGCCGCCGCCACCCCGATGGCAGGGGCGCCGCGCACGACCATGGTGCGGATCGCTTCGGCTACCTCCAGGTAATGGTCGTACTCTCGCCAGACTTCTTCTCCCGGGAGAAGGCGCTGGTCGATCATGAGACATTTGTCGTTGCGGAATAAAATCGGGTTAATGGACATCGGTTTTTCTGCTTTTCAGCCACAAATATTTATGAATCAGTTTATCCGGAAAGTTTATTTTTCAGGATATCATTGACGGTCTGAGGGTTGGCTTTTCCTTTACTCGCTTTCATGACCTGGCCGACAAAAAAGCCCATCAGTTTGTCCTTGCCGCCGCGATATTGTGCCACCTGATCGGGATTGGCCGCGATAATATCATCCACGACCTTTTCAATAGCCCCGCTGTCGGTCACCTGTTTGAGGCCTTTTTCTTCGATGATTTCGTCGGCGGTCTTGCCCGACTCCCACATCTCCTGGAAGACCTTTTTGGCGATTGTCCCGGAAATGGTCTTGTCGTCGATGCGCTTTAGCATGCCAGTAAGACGTTCAGCGGAAAGAGGGGAGTCCGTGATGGAGATATTCCCTTCATTCAGGGTGCGGATCACTTCTCCCATGACCCAGTTGGCGCAGGTTTTGGGATTTTTGTGGAGCTTGACACAGGCTTCGAAATAATCGGCCAGAGGTTTTTCAGCGGAAAGGACCTCGGCGTCCTGAAGAGGAAGCTTCAATTCTTCGACGAAGCGGTTCTTTTTAGGATCCGGCAGTTCGGGAAGTTTCTGCCTCACGGTTTCGACCCAATCATCGGAAATGATCAGCGGCACCAGATCCGGGTCGGGGAAGTAGCGGTAATCGTGGGCCTCTTCCTTGCCTCGCATAGAGCGGGTGAGGCCGGTGTTGCTATCGAACAGGCGGGTCTCCTGGATAACAGTACCGCCCCTTTCCACGACATCGATCTGACGCTCGATTTCATATTCGATGCCCTGTTTGACAAAACGGAAAGAGTTGATGTTTTTCAGTTCGGCGCGAGTGCCCAATTCCTTCTGCCCAATCGGGCGCACAGAAACGTTGGCGTCGCAGCGGAATGATCCTTCTTCCATGTTGCCGTCGCTGACGCCGAGGAAAACTACGATCTGGTGGAGCTTTTTCAGATAGGCGACGGCTTCGTCCGCCGATCTCATGTCGGGTTCCGAGACAACTTCGAGCAACGGCGTACAGGCGCGGTTCAAATCGACGAGGGAATAATTGGCTCCCTGGCTTTCGGGATGAATCAGCTTGCCGGCGTCTTCTTCCATATGAATGCGGGTGATGCCGATGCGGCTCTCACCACGCTTCTCGGTCTGGATGTCGAGATGGCCGTCGATGCAGATCGGCAGTTCGAACTGGGATATCTGGTAGCCCTTGGGAAGATCGGGATAAAAGTAGTTTTTGCGCGCAAATAACGAGCGTGGTGCTATGTCGCAGTGGGTGGCGAGACCTGTAAGGATGGCGCTTTCAACCACTTGTCGGTTAAGTGTCGGTAGCACCCCGGGGAGACCCAGACAGACGGGACAGGTCTGTGAGTTTGGCTCGTTCCCGAAGCGGGTGGAACAGCCGCAGAAAATCTTGGTGGCGGTCGCCAGCTGAACATGGACTTCCAACCCTATGACAACTTCATACTTGGCTTTCATCGTCTAATCTCTCAATCGTAAAATCAATCAATTTGTCCGGATATGAAAAACTTCCCGCAGCCGTTTCAGAGGGGTGCTTTTTTCAGGTGCCAGTCGGTGGCCTGTTCAAAAGCGTGGCCGGCGCGCAGGATAACTTCTTCGGCGAACGGCTTACCTATCAGCTGTAGACCGATGGGGAGCCCTTCGCTTGATTGGCCGCAGGGGAGACTGAGGCCGCAGGTGCCTGCCAAGTTGACCGAAATGGTGAAAATGTCCGACAGGTACATCTGCAGGGGGTCGGCGGTCTTTTCTCCGATGCGGAATGCCGGGGTCGGGGCTACCGGGGTCAGAAGCAGGTCGACCTTTTCAAAAGCCTCGCTCAGATCGCGGCGGATCAGGGTACGGACTTTCTGGGCCTTGAGGTAATAGGCATCATAATAACCGGAGGAGAGGGCATAGGTTCCGAGCATGATGCGACGCTTCACCTCGGTTCCGAAACCTTCGGCCCGGCTCTGGCGGTACATTTCAATCAGGCCTTCCCCCGGATCGATACGTTGGCCGAAGCGAACGCCGTCGTAGCGGGCGAGGTTGCTCGAGGCTTCCGCTGTGGCGATCAGATAATAACAGGCCACAGCGTAATCGGTATGAGGAAGACTGACATCGATGATTTCGGCTCCTAAGTCGCGGTAGATCTCCATCGCCTTTTCAATAGCTGACCCGACGTCAGGGTCGAGACCTTCGATGAAGTATTCACAGGGACGGCCGATTTTCAGGCCCTGGATGCTCCTTTTGATCTCAGCCGGGTAGTTCGGGACCGGGGTGTCGATGGACGTGGAGTCAAGCGGATCATAACCGGCCACGGCACGGAGCATGATGGCGCAATCCTCGGTATCCCGGGCCAGTGGGCCGACCTGGTCAAGGGATGAGGCGTAGGCAATAACACCATAACGGGAGACCCTGCCATAGGTCGGTTTCAGGCCGACCACCCCACAATGGGAAGCGGGCAGGCGGATGGAGCCACCGGTATCGGTGCCCAGGGTTGCAGCGGCCATGCGGGCCGCCACACAGGCAGCTGACCCGCCGGAAGACCCGCCGGGAACGCACTCCGGATTCCAGGGGTTTTTCACTGGACCGAAGGCGCTGTTTTCATTGGAGCTTCCCATGGCGAATTCATCCATATTGAGCTTGCCGAGAATGACTGCATCCTGCTTTTTGAGGTGTCTGACCGCGGTACCGTCATAAGGAGGCACGAAACCAGAAAGAATATTGGAAGCACAGGTCGTTTCGAGTCCTTCAGTGATAAAAATATCTTTCAGGGCGATGGGGATTCCGGTCAGAAAATCTCCATCGCCGGCGCGCAGGCGTTTGTCCGCTATTGCCGCAGTCTGCAGGGCCTCTTCTGCCGCCGTACGGACGAAGGCATTTACCTTGCAATCCGTTGCGGCAATACGCGCAAGATAAGTTTTGGTCAACTCCAGGGAAGAGACCTTTTTTTCGGCCAGGAGGGCTTGTAGCTCATGGAGGGTCAAGTCTGTCAATTCCATAAAAACTCCAGATTTTTTCTATGATTAAAAACAGCGGGAGCGCTGCTGTTTCACTCGATGACTTTGGGTACCCGGAAACAGCCGTTTTCGCTCTCAGGGGCATTTTGGAGGGCTTTTTCCGTACCCAGGGAGTGACGCACTTCGTCTTCGCGGAACGCATTTTCAACAGGAACGGCGTGGGCAGTGGGGATGATCGCTGCGGTATCGAGCTCATTCAGTTTATCCACATAAGCCAGAATCGAGTCCATATCCGACGTAAGGGCGTCGATCTCGTCATCCTTTAAAGACAGACGCGCCAGATTGGCAACGTACTCAACTTCTTTTCGGGTGATTTTCATGAATAAATCCTTTGGTTACTGAGAAATCAGTTACAGTGTAATTATCATAAATAGCACGGCAAAAAGCCCGTTTTCAAGATTTATGGGAAAGATACTGAATTAATGTGTAACTTTTTTGCACATTTTTACATGTTGATTTTTGAGGAAAGAATGATAAAAATAATCAGATGCTGGGAAAAAGCCTGTCGACAGGCTCCTGGAACCAGCCTTTTTCAATGTTGCCTGAAATGAAAAGGAGACCGAAATGAAGAAAAGATTTGCTTTGATGATGATTCTCGCCCTTGTTGTTATGCTCGGTTGTGCCCAGCCCCAGACCAGGACCCAGAAAGGGGCTGCTTATGGGACCGGCATAGGGGCGCTCGCCGGGGCCGGACTCGGCCAGGCTATTGGCGGAAATACCGAGGGTACCCTGATTGGTGCCGGAATTGGGGCAGTTGTCGGTGGATTGGCCGGCGGGAGCATCGGCCGATATATGGACAACCAGGAAGCGGCCATGCGGGCCCAATTGGCCGGAGTTGAGAATGCCAACATTCAGCGTAATGCCAACCTGCTGGCGGTTACTTTTAAATCGGACGTCTGGTTTGATGTGAACTCGGCTACCTTGAAGGCTGGGGGTTATACCGAACTGCAGAGGGTAGCCACAGTTCTCAACCAATATCCCCAGACCACTATCCAGATTGCCGGACATACCGACAGCACCGGTGCCGAAGATTATAATCAGGCACTCTCCGTGCGTCGTGCCGAGGCGGCTAAAAACGCCCTGGCCGGCTTCAATGTTAATCCCGCGAGAATGACGACTATCGGTTACGGTGAATCCCAGCCGATAGCCGACAACTCCAATCCGCAGGGACGCCAGATGAATCGCAGGGTGGGCATTACCATCACGCCGATGGGTTAACCCTGGGTTGAAGCAAAAACACAAAAAAGCCCGTCTCACTGCAGAGGCGGGCTTTTTTGTGTTGAAGATGGGAAAAAAGGCAGAGTGAAAGTTACTTCTGCTCCTTGTCGTCAAGTTCTTTTGGATCCTTTTCTTCTTTTTCCTCTCCGCGGACCCCCTGCTTGAAATTCTTGATTCCCTTGCCAAGAGCGCTTCCCACCTGCGGCAGTTTGCCGGCCCCAAAAACGATGAGCACCAGCACCAGAATAATCAGCAGTTCCTGTGTTCCAAGTCCGAACATATGTCTATGCTCCTGAGTTAGGCAGATTTACCGGATTGTTTCCAGGTAATTAAACATGATAATCCTATTTTGTCTTCCACTTCAACCATGATGACAAGACTTTTTTTACTTTTGGGGTAAGTTTTGTCCGGTAAAAGGCGTCTGCCACTTTCTTGACGACTTCGGCCTGAGTGGGGTAGGGGTGTATTGTTTTGGCCAGGGTGGTGAGCCCGATGCCGGCAGTCATGGCCAGAGTCAATTCACTCAGCATGTCGCCGGCGTGATTGGCGACAATGGTGGCACCAAGAATCCGATCGGTCCCTTTTTTGAGATGGATGCTGGCAAAGCCTTCCGATTCACCGTCGATCAGTGCACGATCCACTTCTGAAAGTGGGATGCTGAAAGTATCGATAGCGATCTTCTCTTTTTCGGCGTTCTCCCGGGTTAAACCGACATGGGCCACTTCTGGTATGGTAAAGGTGCACCAGGGAATGATCAGTTTGGAGGTCGACTGGCGGCCTCCGAAAAGAGCGTTGGATATGAGAATCCGGGCTAGAGCGTCAGCCGCATGGGTAAATTTGTAAGCTGTGCAGATATCGCCGCCGGCAAAAACATGTGGATTGCTGGTCTGAAGACGAGAGTTGACCCGGACGCCGTCTCTGGGGTCGTACTCAATCCCTGCCGCCTCAAGATTGAGTCCATCAACATTGGGCGCACGCCCGGCGCCGACAAGAATTTCATCAACGGGCAAGCTGTAGTTTTCTCCATCCTGCTCAAAGAGTATCAGCTTGGAAGAAGCGTTGGACTTCACTTCCTGGATTCTGATGTCATTGTTGATAATGATGCCGTCCCGTTCAAGGGCATCATGGAGCAATGCGGATGCTTCCGGATCCTCCCTTGGTAGGATGCGCGAAGCAAGATTCAGGATGTTGACGGTGCAACCGAGGTGAGCAAAAGCTTGAGCCAGTTCGCAACCGATCGGGCCGCCGCCGATGATAGCCAACCTTTCAGGCCGCAGGGTCAGGGAAAAAACCGTTTCATTGGTGAGAAATCCGGCCTCTTCCAGTCCCGGGATGGACGGGACAAAAGCACTGGCTCCGGTGCAGATGGCTGCCTTGTGGAAAGAAAGGGTCGTCTCTCCCACTTCCAGGGTGTCTCTGCCGCTGAAATGCGCTTCTCCGAAAAAGATATCCACGCCCAGTTCCGTAAAGCGCTTGGCAGAGTCATTGGTGCTGATTTTGGCTCTAACCTGGCGCATCCGGTCCATGGCAACAGTAAAATCAACGCTCAGGTTCTCTCCCCCGAGAACGCCGAATTCCGCTGCGTTGCGGGCATCGCGAATGGCTCTTCCGGCGCGAATCACACCTTTGGAGGGAACACAGCCATAATTGAGGCAGTCGCCTCCCATCAGATGTTTTTCAACCAGAGCCACTTTGGCACCAAGACCTGCTGCTCCCGCGGCGGTTATCAGGCCAGCGGTTCCTGCGCCGATAACGACTAAATTATAGCGTCCCTGAGGTTCGGGATTAGTCCAGTCCGGGGGATGGACATTACTAACCAGGATCTGGTTGTTTTCACTGTTGGGCACAACTTCGAGTGCAACAGTCATGATGATTACTCCTGAAAAAATAAAAACAACTGAAATCAGGATTATAGGCCGGTTAAGTTTTCTCTTCTATAGATTTTTAACAGACTTTTTTAACCTTGCAAAACAAAAGCATGATTAATCTAAAATTGAGAACCTTCCGCCACTTTTGCCTGTGTTATTAATGAGACTTTGCCGAGTTCTGTGAGGAGAAATCAAGCTTGTCCGGCTGAATGGCGTCGTTTTACCTGCGCCAGAAAGAAGGTAAAAAAAACACCAGAACCGTGAAGAGTTCCAGGCGGCCAAAGAGCATACAGGCGACCAGAACCGTTTTACCGAAGGGCGCGATATGGGCGTAATTGTGGACCGGGCCGATTGAACCGAGGCCGGGGCCGATGTTGCCGAGGGTGGCTACGACCGAAGCTGCTCCCGACACCAGGTCCATTCCCGCGGCAGCCATGAGGAAAGAAGCGAACACAAAGATTCCCATGTAAAGAGCAAAAAAACCGAGAATCGATTGCATGACTTCGCGGTCTACCGGTGCGTCTCCCAGTTTGACAAGGCGCACGGCGCGTGGATGGATCAGGTGATAAAGCTGGAATTTAGCATGTTTAAACAGGAGCAGAACCCTGGCGACTTTCATGCCGCCGCCGGTAGAACCGGCACAACCTCCCACAAACATGAGAAAGATCAGAACATAGTTGGTGATGACTGGCCATTGTTCATAATCGGCAGTTGCGAATCCCGTGGTGGTGAGGATGGAAACGGCCTGAAAAGCGCTGTAACGCAGGTTTTCGGAAACCGATTGATAGATTTGACCCTGATTGTAACCCATTAAAAGGAGGACAGCGCCGAGGGAAATTGCCAGGTAAAAAAGAAATTCCTCGTTCTTGAAGTATTCTTTGATTCTGCCGCGGATGGCAAAGTAGTGAAGTGAAAAGTTGACCCCGGCCAAGAACATGAAAACAATGATGACCCATTCGATAAATGGGCTTCCGTAGGCGCCCACCGACGCATCGCGGGTTGAAAATCCGCCCGTGGCCAGGGTAGCGAAGGAGTGACAGAGCGCTTCATGCAGGTTCATCCCGCCAGCCATGAGAAGCAGGGTTTCTACGCCCGTAAGAAGTACGTAAACACCCCAGAGAAGTTTGGCCGTGTCCTGAATGCGGGGTTTAAGGCGGTCCGCCGTCGGGCCAGGGACTTCGGCCTTGAAAAGCTGCATACCGCCGACCCCCAACATCGGGAGAATGGCCAGGGAAAGAACGATGATCCCCATTCCCCCCAGCCAATGGGTCAGGGCTCGCCATAATAAAATACTCTTTGGTAGTATTTCTATACTTTCCAATATAGTGGCTCCCGTGGTGGTGAAGCCGCTCATGGTTTCGAAACAGGCATCCAGAATGGAAGGGATTGTACCGCCGAAAATATAGGGAAGAGCACCGAAAACAGTGAAGAATATCCAACCGAAGGTGACCACGGCAAAGCCGTCGCGGATGGAAAGCTCTTTGTCGCTCTCAAAGCCTTTGTAGAGAATCAGCCCTGAAACGAGGCTCATTAACGAAGAAAGGATAAAATGAGTGGCGGCGCCGTCGTGGTAATAGAAAGCAAAAGGGAGCGGGAGCAACAAGGCACCAGAGAGAAAGAGCAGCAGAGCGCCTAGAATATGGAGTGTCAGGGGGATGTTCATTCAAGCAAAAAACCTTTCAACCTGGGGCAGTGAGCCGGGAAGGGCAAATATCACAACCCGGTCGCCCATTTGGAGTGTGGTCTCGCCGGTAGCGATCTCAAAATGGTTTTCACGAACAATAGCACCTATGATTGCTCCATTTGGGAAAATTAATTTTTTCAATTGTTTATTGCAGGATGTATCATTTTTAACTTTAAGTTCAATGACCTCTGCGTTGCTCCCCTCGATCGTGCTCAGTGAAATTATTTCCCCCCTGCGGACATATTTAAGAATGGCGCCGGCCGCGGAAATGCGGGGAGAAACACAGGCATCGATACCCAGGGTGGGAGCGAGTTTGAGAAGTTCCTGCTGGTTGACCAGGGAAACGGTACGTTTGGCGCCGTGTTGTTTGCAGAGCAGGGAGCAGAGGATGTTGGTTTCGTCATTTTCGGTGATGGCAATAAAGACATCGGCGGAGCCGACCCCTTCTTCCAGGAGGGTGCGGATATCGTTCCCTTCCGCATGAATGACCATGGTCTTTTTCAGGTTGGCGGAGAGTTCCTCACAGCGGTTCAGATCGCGCTCGACCAGGCGGACATCAAAGTTCTTCTTTTCGAGCTGCTTGGCCACCAGAAAACCAATGCGTCCCCCCCCGAGAAGAAAGACCCGCTGCTTTTGTCTGGAGGATTTTTTGGTTTCTTCCATTTTCAGCATGTATTGAATGGCCGGCAAGTCGTTTTTATGGGCAAAGATAAAAATGCTGTCACCGGCCAGGATTGCGTCGTCCCCACGGGGAATGATGGTTTTTTCCCCCCGGGTGATGGCCGTAATGACAAAGCGGTACATGCCGCGGATTTCTCCCAATTCGCGCAGGGTCAGATCGCAAAGCGGGCTGTCGGCACCGATCCGGTAGCCAAGAAACTGAATATTACCTTCCACGAACTCAGCAACGTCGATGACGCCAGTTCGTCCGGCAATCTTGATAATTTCGTCGGCTACGGCGTCCTGGGGATTTATCAGCAGGTCAATGCCGAGCTTTTCCCGGGTTAAAGCCGCGCCTCGTCCCGTGTATTCAATGCTTTTTACCCGCGCTATTCGGGTCGGGACGCCGTAACCCCTGGCCATCAGGCAGGCCAGAATATTGACCTCATCCTGGTCGGTAACGGCAATGAAAGAATCAACTTCGGAGATGCCTCCCTGTTCCAAAAATTCTGCCCCGGCGCCATTGCCGACGATGCCCATGACATTGAGCCGATCCTGGGCCAGGCGGAGTTTTTCGGTATTGCGATCAACAAGGGTGACCTCATGGCCTTCCATGGAGAGGCGTTCGCAGAGGAAGTATCCCACCTGGCCTGCACCGACTATAAGAATTTTCATCTGTCATTCTTTTCTTAAAAAAGAAATAAGGCTATGGAAAAAGCAGAAACTCGAAATCTACATATTTTTTAAAATTTCTACAATATGTAAGCATATTAAAAAAATGCTAATTATTCAGGGTCATAAATTCTTATTTATAAATCAAAAACATAGGATGTTTTTAATAAATTGTCTAGCTGCCTTTTTCCTGACTGTCTTTTCACTGGAGAGATACCTGTCTGATGATAACAGAGTTCTGTTTCTATTTCCTCTGTCGGGAACTTTTTTACTGACGCGCCGGTCTGTCTTGAATCGGGAAGCCCTGAAAGGTGTCCGGAAAGAACATTACAGCCCCGTCGCAATGAAAGGAAAACACTATTTTTCATATAGCATGAGAATTGCACCTGATAAAGGGCACGGTCCATCAGGATTTTTGGCCCAAGCGTGATTGGGGGGAGCTAAAACCTGTTGGATTACTGCCTCGAAAAGAAATTGGTAAATTCGGGAGGATGTAACATGCCAGTTTTCCGACTAAAAATTGTAATTATTCTATTGCTGCTTTTTCCCATTGCCGTTCCTGCCTCCCAGGCAAAAGTCGATTTCAGTACCTGGCTGACGAAGTTCCGTCGGGAGGCTTCCGCAGCTGGCATTTCCCAAAAGACTCTTAACTGTCACCTGGGCAACCTCGAGCCTTTATCTAAGGTTCGAGAGCTTGACCGAAGCCAGCTTGTACGCAAGGGTGGGAAGCGAATCACCTTTGATGAATACCTGCAGAAGGTTGTTCCGGACTACCGGATAAAAACCGCGCGCCGGAAATACGCTAAAAATCGTCTCCTTTTTCAGAATATCGCTGACCGTTACAAGGTTGATCCAACCTTCGTCCTGGCTTTGTGGGCTATAGAAAGTGATTTCGGGCGTCGTACCGGTTCATTTCCCGTGGTGGCCGCTCTTGCCACTCTGGCTCACGAAGGTCGGCGAGGAAACTTTTTTCGTAGCGAACTGCTTCAGCTGCTCAAATTGATGGACGATGGGGTCATTACTAATCCCGCACCGAAAGGTTCCTGGGCGGGCGCTATGGGTCAGGTTCAGTTTATGCCGTCATCTTACAAAGAATTCGCCATCGATTTTGATGGGGATGGAGAAAACGACCTCTGGAATTCTCTCCCTGATGCCCTTGGTTCAGCGGCCAATTATCTGTCACGTGTCGGATGGAAGGATCGACTGGGCTGGGGCAAATCGGTAAAATTGCCGAAGGGCTTTAAATTGTCAAAAACCGGACTGAATCACGTTCGTGCCCAGAAAGAATGGCGCAAAATGGGGGTGAAGGGAATTGATGGCCCTGACAGCCGTAAAGCGGCCATTATTCTGCCGGACGGAAAGGAAGGCCCGGCCTTTATCGTTTATGACAATTTTAAAGTAATACGGCGCTGGAATCGCTCCAACTATTTTGCCCTGGCTGTTTGTCATCTGGCAGAAAAAATTGTTAATTAAAAATTTATTGAGGAAAATAAAGCTCCAGAAAAAAAACGGCTCTTCCAATCAGGAAAGCCGTTTTTTGTATTCGTTCTATTCCCACTCTTGAGCAGGTTTGAGGGGTTAAATCTTCATTTAGAAGGGTTTTCGCATCCGCCGTCTTTTCTGTTTTCTGCAAAAACAGCGGGTTTCGCTGGAGACATACTCAAACTTAAGCTGAGCTTGCTGCACGTATGTAGGCGGTTGTTCTTAGTGTTTTTTCCGTAGTCCGAAAACGGGCAGTCGGCGCATTTGAAGCCCCGATCAAATGGGCAGAACATAGTGACTCCTTTTTAAAATTTCAGGTTAATTAAATGATCCCTTTCTGGTATACATTTAAACCCCAAATTGATTCTCTTGTCAATAAGATAATGTGCTTAACCCGGGTTTGGGGTGCCGACGCTAAAAATAAGTGAAAGTAACGGAAGATGTTGCCCGCTTTGCTCCCTTACGTTAGAATAACATTGATTTTTTTGAGGAAACAAATGTCTTTTTTAGTGAAAATTTCTGAACAACAGATTCAAAAGGAACGCCAGAAGGCCAGGGAACTGCGCAAAAGTCAATGGTGGAAAAACCGTCTCGCCAAAGGCCGCTGCCATTATTGCGACGCTGATGTTTTGCCTTCGGAGCTGACCATGGATCATATCGTTCCGGTTATCCGGGGCGGGAAAAGCACGCGGGGGAATTGCGTCGCAGCCTGTAAGGAATGCAACAACCGGAAAAAAAACCTCCTCCCTATTGAATGGGAGGAGTATCTGGAACATCTCTCAGAAATGGAATAAATATAATATTGAGGAGGCTTTGAGCCCATGAGCAATGAAGGTCAGAAGATCATTTATTCGATGATCGGTGTCAACAAACTCTACAACAAGAAGCCGGTGATCAAGGATATTTCCCTTTCTTATTTTTATGGCGCCAAGATCGGCGTTCTTGGCCTCAACGGGGCCGGGAAAAGTACGCTGCTGCGCATCATGGCCGGTGTGGACAAGGAATTCAACGGCAAGGCCATCCTTTCCCCCGGCTTCACTGTCGGTTTTCTCGAGCAGGAGCCGAAACTCGATGAATCAAAGACCGTTCGCCAGGTCGTCGAGGAGGCGGTGCAGGAGACCGTCGATCTGCTCCAGGAATTTGAGGATATCAACACCAAGTTTGCTGAGCCGATGTCGGACGACGAGATGAACCAGCTGATTGAACGCCAGGGGGAGGTCCAGGAAGCGCTCGACAACAGCGACGCCTGGGACCTCGATTCCCGCCTCGAGATGGCCATGGACGCCCTTCGCTGTCCGCCCGGCGATACGCCGGTCGAAGTCCTTTCCGGCGGTGAGATCCGACGCGTGGCCCTCTGTCGCTTGCTTCTGCAGAAGCCCGATATTCTACTCCTTGACGAACCGACTAACCACTTGGATGCGGAGACCGTTGCCTGGCTCGAGCAGCACCTTCAGCGTTATGAGGGGACGGTCATTGCCGTCACCCATGACCGCTACTTCCTTGACAATGTGGCGGGCTGGATTCTGGAACTCGATCGCGGTCACGGCATTCCCTGGAAAGGAAATTATTCCTCGTGGCTGGAGCAGAAGCAGGATCGACTGGCCAAAGAAGAAAAACAGGAGTCGGCGCGTCGCAAAACCCTGGAGCGGGAACTGGAGTGGATCAGGATGGGCACCAAGGGCCGTCACGCCAAAGGGAAGGCCCGTATCAGCGCGTATGAAAATCTCCTTTCCCAGGAAGCCGATAAGCTTGAAAAGGATTTGGAGCTCTACGTTCCGCCCGGTCCACGGTTGGGGGATGTGGTCATTGAGGCCAAGGGGATTGGTAAGGGTTACGGGGACAGGCTGCTGGTCGAGGATATGACCTTTTCCCTTCCCGCAGGGGGAATCGTCGGTGTGATCGGTCCCAACGGTGCGGGGAAAACCACCCTGTTCCGTATGATCACCGGCCAGGAAACCCCCGACAGCGGCAGCCTTCGTCTCGGTGATACCGTTAAACTTGCTTATGTGGATCAGAGCCGCGAACTCGATCCGGAAAAAAGCATCTGGCAGGAAATCTCCGGCGGGAACGATCAGCTCCAGCTGGGGAAACAACTGGTCAACTCTAGGGCCTATGTGGGGCGCTTCAATTTCAGCGGTAGCGATCAGCAGAAAAAAGTGGTTGCAATTTCCGGTGGTGAGCGCAACCGCGTACATATGGCCAAGATGCTTAAGGAGGGGGCCAATGTCATTCTCCTTGACGAACCGACCAATGATCTCGATGTCAATACCATGCGGGCGCTGGAAGACGGCCTGGAAAATTTTGCCGGCTGCGTCGTAGTCATTAGCCATGACCGCTGGTTTTTGGATCGGATTGCCACCCATATCCTCGCTTTTGAAGGGGATAGCCGGGTGATGTGGTTTGAAGGGAATTATTCTGAATATGAGGCCGATCGCAAGGAGCGTCTCGGGGAAGAGGCCGACCGCCCTCATCGGATCAAGTACCGCCACCTGACGCGTTAGGAGGGTGTCGGAGTTAGGGATGAATCTACTGTGAAATCGACACGTCGGGCCATATTTTCACAAATTTTTAACAAATAGTCCCGTTATTTGCTCTAAAATTTGAGAAAATCTGTCCTTGATTTCCTAGTTCCTACAACCTCCTTGGCTTGACTTTTATCTTTTACTGAATTAAAAACAATTCAAGCTAATGCGCCGCTAGCGCAATTGGATAGAGCATCAGACTTCGGATCTGAGGGTTGGGGGTTCGACTCCCTCGCGGCGCGCCAGTAAATTAACGGGTTGACTGATTTTCAGTTAACCCGTTTTTATTTTTGACATGCATACTGAAAATTAGTATTTTTAATGAAACTGTTTGGATTTCGAGAGAAAAATGGACCTGCGAACTTGTTTGCAAAAAGTGGAAAAATCACGAGGTAATTTTCCATATAACAACACTGTTATGTTCGAAGAAAATCACTGATATGAAAGTAATTAATATACATAAGAGAGTTATCCAACAGCCAAAATCAAAAATATCAAATATTCTTGACACCTTATCCTCAAAAAATGATCAATTATGGCCAAATGAAAAATGGCCATCGATGATATTTAAAAATGGTTTAATGGAAGGTGCTAGAGGTGGACACGGTCCAATAAAATATTCAATCCAAAAATATAAACCCGGCGTACAAATAGAATTTAATTTTATAAAGCCTGACGGTTTTATTGGTATTCATAAATTTGAAATTGAAGAAATAGACTCAACAAAAACAGAAATAAAACATACAGTTAAAATGTATTTGTCTGGGAAAGGAATCCTAATTTGGTACTTTGCTATTAAGTGGCTTCATGATGCGTTATTAGAAGATTGTTTGGATAAAGTTGAAAATAACTTCTCAAAAGAAAAAGTGAATACGAAATGGAACTTTTGGGTTGTTACACTAAGGAAAATTTTAAAAAAGAACTAGAAATTACATAACCAGTCACTCTAGTGGATTTGCTTGGGGCTGCTTTTTTTTGAAGTGTTGGATTGTTTAATATTTCAGTTATTAAACGAACATATTGCTATTAATCCGCAAACCACTGAGCTCAACGTTATACCTACAAAGAATTGAGCAATGTCCAATTTGACTGAGCCTGAAAAATTACTCTCTGAGTGTGCCAAGCAATTGGAAGGTGCTGCCTCTCAGATCAAAAAATCGGAACTCGATTCTAGCTCCAGTCTTCAAGACATTGGTGCAGCTCTCTCTCATATATCTTCAGTTCAGCAAGCCATCTATAAAATTGAGCCATACTTAGAGCCAGACTTCCTCAAGGTCAAATCGCTTCATTCGAAACACAATAAATTATTTACAGCAGCACTGGCAAAAGCGGCAAGCCTTTGTGAGTCACAGCAATTTGACTCTGCGATTTCACTTTTTGAGGAATCTTTTTCTACCAATCCCTCGAAAAACCTTGCGCAAACGGCAGAGTCCGAGATCAGCAGAATTGTGGGTATAGCCCATATCAATGGATATGACCCGTGAGTTCGTCTCCATCCATTGCTGCTGCCACCCTAATTTTTCTCTTGTTTGTGGGTAAGAGCATCAATAAATAAACTCCAACTTCTTAGAATAAGGTCATATGACAAAAAACCTGTCCTTTTTATTCACTGGTGATTTTGCGCCATGTCTTGGTTTTGAGCCTTTGGCGCTTGAATATGGTGCGGAAATATTTGGTGATTTGTCGAAAAGCATAGCTAATGCTGACTTGGCTATTATAAATCTTGAGGCCCCTTTATGCGAAAGTGACAAGCCAATAAAAAAAAGTGGGCCAAACCTCCGAGCCCATCCTGACTGTATTAAAGCAGTAGCTGATGCCGGTTTTAACATCGTAGGGATGGCAAACAATCATATCATGGATTTTGGGGTAGAAGGGCTTGCCGAAACCTTACAGACGTGTGAAAAAGCCGGATTGGAGACCTGTGGTGTCGGGAAAAATCTTGTTGATGCTCAAAAACCAGTATTCATTAAAAAACAGGGTAAAAAAATAGCCATTATTGCTGTGGCTGAACACGAATTCAACATTGCCGGCAAAAACAAGCCAGGAGCGGCGCCACTCGATCCCATTGAAAACCTGTTGCAACTTGAGCATGCCAAAGCAAATGCCGATCTGGTGTTCATAATCATCCATGGTGGCAACGAATATTTCCCTCTGCCCAGGCCTGGCTTAAGAAAGGTATGCAGGTTTTACATTGAGCGCGGTGCTGATGCGGTAATTTGTCATCATGTTCATGTCCCCGGTGCTTATGAATTACATCAGGAAAAACCGATTTTCTATAGCCTCGGAAATCTCATCCTTGACCATCCCAAGCCGCCAAAAAACTGGCATCATGGTTATGCTGTCGGCCTTGAATATAAATTGGATTGTTTAACACTGACTAATATTAAAATCATCCCCTACACACAATCAGTTGATCAAGGGGGCCTCTCCAGAATGAAAGACTTTGAGAAACAGTGCTTTCTTGAAAAACTTTCCGAATACAATAACACGCTGTCCGATGAAGCGGCTTATGCCGAAGCCTGGGCGAAATTTTGTAAATACAAGGAATCCGGCATAGTGTTAAGGCATTTCTCTCCTATGCAATTCAAAAAAATCAGGAGGATCAACAAGGTTTTTTCATTACCCCAAGTATTCCTCCCATCATCTCTGGATCGTGAAAAATTAAATTTGTTCCGTTGTGAATCGCATTTTGAAATGCTCATGAATATTTTGGAGGGTAAATATGATAATGGATAAATATAGGACGTTCCGGAAGCACTGTCCCGGTACTGGTGGAGAAAAATTAGAAAAAATAGTCGCAATTCGCCAAATTACTATCGTATTTAAGCTCTCAAGTTGACCTGATGAGCAAGACCTTCAATATTATCGGCAAGCCCAAATCAGGCCTTGGCGTAGACACCTCTGTCATTTTTGACGCGCTTGCCGGATATTCAAAGGCACGAATTTGCCGTCCCCAGCCAGGTTATTTGCAGTCCCTGTATCTACAAGGTGTCCCGAAAATATTTGGCGGCCTGTTGCCGGGATTGCTGGCTGGAGCTAATATTTTTTTGCAGCGAATATATCCCAAATGGTTGGCAGCTTCAGAATTCAATATTCTGATTCCTAATCAGGAGTGGTGCAATGAAGAGACTCTGGCGCTGCTGGACAATATGGATATTATTCTTTGCAAGACACGGTATGCAGAACAAATCTTCAAGAATATGGGCAGCAATGCAACCTACATCGGATTTACCAGCCCTGACAGATTCAATCCCTCAATTGATAAGAATTTTAATAAATTTCTTCATGTTGCCGGGCAGAGTTTGCAGAAGGGGACTCTTACTCTCGCATCGGTTTGGTCCTCGCACCCAGAATGGCCTGTGCTCCATATCGTTACACGCAAGCCGGAGCACATCGCGCAATATGCTGGTTTAAAAAACATCTGTATTCTTGAATCCCTGACCGATTGCGAACTGGCCAGGCTGCAGAATGAATGTGGTGTGCATCTGTGCCCTTCCGAGGCGGAGGGGTTTGGGCATTACATAGCCGAGGGGCTGGGATGTGGCGCGGTTGTAGTCACTACGGATGCTCCGCCGATGAATGAACTGGTGATGAAGGAAAGAGGGGTTCTTGTGCCATACGCAAAGACAAGTTTTCAATCACTTGGCACCAATTATTACGTGGACGCTATTCGTCTGGAATCTGCCCTGTCCAAGATACTCATAACGAATCATGGTGAATTGGCAGGTCTTGGCGTGGCGGCTCGCGAATGGTTTCTTGCGGAAAAAGCGGCGTTTGCATATCGCATGGAACAAGCGCTCGCTTGCATGAGAGAGCCTAAGGTCAGTCTTGAAAGAGAGGGCCTAAGGAGCAGGCTTGATTGATTGCAAGATAGAAATTTGAAACTCAGTATATCGGAACACGCCCCTTATTCTAAGCCCTCTACGCTACTTTTTTATTTCTTTGACACAGGGGGTTTTTGTTGACAACAGGGCGCTGTTGAATAAATGATTTAAACAATCTGTTTTTTGGTGACGATGGTCGCCACCGGCGCCGAAGGGGCAAATCCCGAAAAGAATTTCCTGTCAACATCACTTAATCCGTTTGCTCCCCTTACCTTTCAGGTCTGATGAATTTTCACTTATATGAGCGGTAAATAATGACTGCACCGGTCGACGGCAATACAAAATTTGATAGTGACTCCATACCGCAGGACTATGCGAATATAGTCCAGATTCCATTTTTTTTTTGAGGCCTCTAAGCTTCAGCAAAAAACCGTTCGGCGCTTTTATCAGCTGGCCTGCGAATTAAGCGGTGAAGGATGCCCCTTGGGGGAAGTTCCTGTTGGCATGCTCGATCCGAAGAGGAACTTTTTCAGCATGTTTTTCCTGGGAGTGACGAGACTGCTGGTGGATTCCGATAATTACATGCCGCTTTATGCAATGGTCAACCAATCGATGCGGGCATGGGTGACGGCCTGTGACAACATTCTCGATGATGAATATAAGCTGATTTTTGAGTTCAATATCCCGGGCAAAGGAAACCGGATGCGGTCGGTCCTGACTATGATGCTTGCAGAACGCATTCTGGTGAAGTTTACGGCTGATGAGTTCAAGGATTTCGAACTGCTCAAGCTTGTTCAGGAAAAATCCTTTCATGCTTTGATTCCAAGCGCCATACAGGAATGCGAGGAAGAGGGCGAGGAGATAGGCTTTTTAACTTCCAAAGCGGTTCAGCGGGACGTTCATCAACGCAAGACCGCCGATCTTTTTGCAGCGCCTCTTCTTCTTCCGAATCATCTTGAGAAACCGTCCGAGGTGCGTGTGATGCAGGCAAAATCGGCCGTTAAGAATTTCGGCATGGCCTGCCAGATTATTGACGATATAAAGGACCTTGATAGGGATATTAAGATGAACCGTCATAATATCGTTGCCTCGATTTTTGTGGAAGACGGCGGTAATCCGGACCTGCTGTTTAGAACCAAAAATCTCATGTCCTGGGAGCATCTACCTGAAGCTGTCGTCACAGCCGGAAAGCTGTCGGAAGGATATTTCAGAAAATCCTTCACCAGTCTGGAAAATCTCGGCCTGAAATTAAACAAGCGCCTTCGCGGTGCAGTGATTGATTTGATTTATCAGCTGCTGAAAGTACCCAGAGCGAAATAAGATTGTTGGATCAAATGCTTCGATTCGGTCTTAAGTTAATTTTCCGTGCAGTTACCCGACGCTTCGGCAAGTTGGCGATCGCCTTCATCGGTGTAGCCTTCGCAATCGCTTGCCTGGTTTTGCTGGAAGGGATCATGGAGGGTGTCGGGGATTCCATGATTTACAATTCAATATCCATCCATCACGGGCACGTCTCAGCAAAATGGAATGGAAATTCAGTGGATTTGGATGAGTTGCGAAGAAACTTACCGGAAGCTGAAAGCATCCTGGTTCGCCGTCGGTTCGGAGGGACCCTGGTAGCCAGCGATAAAAGCGCGAGCTTGATGCTTTACGGCGTCGAACCGAAGCCTGAAGGCGAGCGAACGGTCGTTAATTCAAAAATCGTGGAAGGTGATTATTTAAAAGAAGGCGGGAGCATCGTTCTTGGGAAGCAGCTTGCGGTGCAGTTGGGAGTCAATCTCGGCGACGTTCTTGATTTCAGCTGTCCTGGATGTGAAGCCGAATTCATAGTCGGTGGAATATACCGAACGGGAATCGAGCTTTTCGACGCACGTTCAGGTTTTGTTAATATCGAGGATGGTTTTGGAGATGAATACGAGGCGGCTTTTTTTCTCCCTCCCGGTTCAGATCCCCAGAGTTTCGCCGCAGCCCTGAAAGATGTTTTACCGGAAGCTGAGATCACCTCCTGGCAGGATTCGATGGCAGAACTTGTACAGCTGGTGGATCTTAACCACGTCTCCATGAATATTGTCCTGCTTCTGGCGTTTCTGATTCTGGCGTTCGGTGTGTCAAATACCGTGTTCATCTCCGTTGCGGAGCGCACCCGTGAAATCGGTATTATGAAGGCAATGGGTTTTACACCCATGCAGATTCAGTTTTTTGTACTCCTGGAAGTGCTTTTTCTGGTGTCTTTCGCGGCCGTCCTGGGAAGCTTGCTCGGAACGGTCGCCACGTCTTTTTTCGCACAAGAAGGAATCGATCTGACGCGCTGGACGAGTGAGAATCCCCACTTCATCTCTTCTGGGATCGTTTATCCACGGCTTACCATGCGATCCATTGCTCTTCCCCTTCTGGCGGCGTTTTCCTGCGGACTTATTGCTGCGTACCTGCCTGCGCGCCGGGCCGGAAAAATTTCGGTAAATGAAGCGTTGCGAACCATATGAGTTTGATAAACATCCATAAGGTTTTTAAGACCTATGGCAGCGGCCATGCGGCGACCCATGCTTTGAGGGGGATTGACTTGAGCATTGAGGCCGGTGAATTCGTCGCCCTGTCAGGCTCTTCGGGGAGTGGAAAAACGACATTGCTGAATCTTGCGGCAGGCTTTGATTTTGCCGATTCAGGCAGCGTTGTCTTTTTGGAGCGGGAGCTATCGTCTTTGACGGAAAAACAACGGGCCCTTTTCCGAAGAAAACACGTCGGTTTCGTCTTTCAAATGCTTAATCTTCTGCCAACCATGACGGCGCTTGAAAATATCCAGATTCCCATGGCTCTTAACAGCTTCTCAAGGTTGGATCAAAAGGCGCGCGGATTGGGGCTTCTTGAAATCGCCGGTTTGTCGGATCGTGCAAACTCATTCCCGAAAGAACTTTCCGGGGGGGAACAGCAGCGCGTTGCTGCGCTTCGGGCCGTCGCTCATTCACCGGACCTGATTCTTCTCGACGAACCGACAAGCTGCCTGGATACTGAAAATGCAAAAGTCCTGCTGGAACTACTCTCCAATCTCAACAAAGAAGTTGGCGTCACTTTAATTATATCGACTCATGATGAGCGTATTGCCAACTTGGCGCAGCGCAGAGTGATTCTCCGCGATGGAAAGGTGGCCGGCGATGTCTCAGAATGATCCGGTAAAACCCGTGCCAGACACGCCGGAAGCTCCCCGTACCCGGGGCGTTGTGCTCACGAAAGCTGCGGCTGTTTACGACCTTTTGTCGCCAGCCATGCTTTTCTGGCAGGAGCAGCCGATCAACCGAAAGGCTGTCGCTTTGCTTGGCCTGAAACCTTCGGATCTGGTTCTGGATGTTGGCTGTGCTACCGGCGGTTTAACCCTGGCTGTTTCCGAAGCGCTTTCCAGCGAAAAGGGAGGTTCTGCCATAGGCATTGACGCGTCCCCGCAGATGATCGCAGTCGCGCGAGAAAAAAAAATGCGGGGAGTTCACAAGCGGCTCTGTCGATTCGACCTGGGCATTGCAGAGGATTTACCTTATGACAATGAGACGTTTGACGCTTATGCAAGCTCCTTTTTCTTCCACCACCTGAATCTCGAAGATAAACTTAAAGCGCTGAAGGAAGCTCATCGGGTCCTGAAACCCGGCGGGAAATGCTGTATAATTGATGTGGATAGGCCCACAAATCTTATCGGCAAAATTTCCGCCTGGAGCGGCGCCTGGCTTTTCAAACAGCCTGAGCTGATAGAAAATATTGAGGGCAAGTTGGTGCCTTTATTTACAGAAGCAGGTTTTACAGAATTGAAATATTGCAGTCACAACCTGGGATACATCACAACATTCTTAATGTGCAAACAATAAAAAGGGCTATTATGAAGTCTTTTTACAAAATCGCCATGGCCGTCTTTGCCTGCTTGATTTTTTCATCAATTGCATGTGCTGAAAAGGTAAATCCTGAGATATTCATTTTAAACGAATTTAAAGGCTATCCGACTTACTCTCACAAGGCGAATTTTAACACTTCAATAACCGACATATATATCGCTTACGATAAAAATGGGAAACCGGTCGCAGGCGCTGCAATACGTTCTTTCAAATCTTACGAAAAGATCACCGCTGTGCTTGTCGTGACCCTCAAAGAAGGGAGCTACGTAGTCTCCAAAGCAGAGATTCTGGATCTCGAAAAAATCAAGGCAACGGACAAGAAAGCCAAGGTGCTTGATGCAATAAAAACAGCTACCGGAAAAGTCCTCAAAGATACAGAAGGTAAAAGGGATTATATTATTGCAGTGACGGGTGCGACGCCTTACCAGAAAAGCATTTACTCAAGCTTCGATGTGATGGGATATCAGATTGTTGCACAAATGGTAGAAAACCCGAAATGGGATAAACAACCGATCCCCGCTGAAAAATAAAGCTGATGGAAATTTATTTGAATCGGAGGGGGACACCAAAGAACTGAGTAAAAGGTGTTGTGTTTACCGACATTCCTCATATTTACGAGGCGAGTTACTTGTTTGTTGCCAAGGGTACTTTAAGCGGTCTGCAGTCGTATGAATTTGGAAATGTTTGAGGCTATTCTCATGGAACAGAAGATGATGACGCAAAACATTTATATAAGCATACCGTCACAAATAAAAACTCCTTATAAAAATACTCATTGGGGGACGAGTTGATATAGCTGTAGGGAACAAGCCGGCACTGCTGTCCTTATAGTTCTATACGAGCGACAACTGCCGGTCACACAACGATACTTTTAGTCTAAGCATCACAAATATCTCTCCAAAATAGCGCTTTTCAAAAAAATTCAACTGTAAAAACCCTAATATCTGCTACATAGAGTGCCCGAGTTACGACTGAAACATCAGAAACGCCAGCACCAGATAGGCACACAGTGCGTTCCAGAGCTGAGTCAGTACCGCATTGCTTGAAGTTCCCAGAAAGTTTTTAGGCACAGGTTTTGTTTGTTCCATTCAAGGAACAACTCGATCTGCCAGCGTTCTTTGCAGAATTTAGCTACCGTTGATGCAGGAATATACAGTGCGTTAGCGAAAATCCCGTAGGCGAGATCGGTTCCCGCGTCCAGAGGCACAACCTTACGGAAGGGCCCGGAGATATCCTTGAGTTGAATCTGCTGATCCATCAGAAGTGTTCAGTTACTTTTCATTTAAACGGGCCGGTGTCGGTCTGGTGAAGGTCTTAATGCCGGGGATGTAGAGCTTGTGGTCTCAACACCCAAATTATCGACATTATCCTTTAGGTTGCTACGGAGGGTTTGTTGTGCTGCTAGAAAGGCGGTAAACTGGGCCCACTGGGGGAACGAACGATACCTTTGCCCACATGATACTCGCCTGCGATTTTTCGCAAAATAAACTTTAATAAGAGCGTCAGTGAATTAGTCAAATGACGGACCGCAGTTCCTTGAATTGTTGCAGACGGGCCTTTGGTGGGATCAGTTCTTTTTTTTGTAAGATGTATTTTTTTTATTCCATTAAGAGCAGGAAACAACACCTGATATCGGACTGCTTATAAATTTTTTTATCTATATCCCAGTGAGTTAGAATCGGTCTCAGTTAAGAAATGATGGTCTTGGGACTTATAAAATCGCTAATATTTATCATATCCCTCCTTTAAACTTTAATGTAATAGAATTTTTTAGTTGCCACGCCTAATGACATGAATTAATAAAATTTATAATTACAAGCAGTTAGAGTGTCAGATAAGTAGCTGCTTCCCCAAAATAAAATGGTCTGTTTTAACTGAGGATGGACTCTTTTTATTCTTATGGAGATCACAATTAAAACAGCTGGAACTGTCAACTTCGATGTCGCGACAACAGCCTATGTCTTTTGTTGTCAGACTCAGGAAAGGAGAACTTTTGAAATGGCAAAAGTTACCATTAGAAAAATTGAAGAAAACTAATGTAAATCACATTCATTAAGAAAAGGAGAAAAATGAAAAATCCTTTTTTGGCACACAAAAAGCAAATTAGTGAATTTTGAAAATCATGAAATGAAAGTATGAAGGTTTATCGTCGAATATAGAGGGGCAAAGCCTCAGAGTCCGAAAGGGGACAGAGAAAAGCCCTTTGCCGATAATATTCAGCAGTAAAAAAATAAAAATATTTCAAATCAAAATCGATGCAGTTAATTTCTAACATATTGAAATAGAATGGAAAGTCCAACTGAAGAAACTTTGATTCCCATCACCCTGAAAAAGAACCGGGTCGCTGGAACACAGGCAGCCCCTTTTATTAAGAAAATTCTGAAGCGGGAAACGAGATGAAGCGAGTGCAGACGTAATGTCTGCTAAGTGTCTGGGAAATAGGTTGGTTCAGGTGAGTTTGCAGTTTCCACTTGCATGGGTCTGTTACCTCGCATAGTTAAAACGAGGTTATGACGACTGAATAATTTGGTGTCGTTAATTAAGTAAAAAACTCCGAAAGGGCAAAGCCAGAGCAATCTGGTGACGCAAAGCCACGGGTCCTGATTTCAGGACAGCCGGGTTGCCGAAGAGGTGAAGCATGCATCTTGGGTTCCGGCAGTAAATGTATTCCAAGAGCGCTCATCTTCGGCAGAAGATCGAACGCTTTTTTTGTTTTGAAGTCGCAGGGGGGTAATTCTTAAACAGACGTTTCGACGTCAACCTGAACAACAAAACTCCGAAAGGGCAAAACCAGAGTAATCTGGTGACGCAAAGCCACGGGTCCTGATTTTTAGGATAGCCGGGTTGCCGAAGAGGTGATGCACTATCTGAGGGCCCGGCATTCAAAGGAACCTAAGAGCGCTCATCTTCGGCGGAAGATCGGGTGCTTTTTTATTTATGTGGTCGTGGGGAGCGGCAGTGAGAAAGCAGCGTTCAACAGCGATAAACGAACATCTCAGTGTTCCCACCAGGGGGTATCTGCAACCAGGGAGGTTGTTGCGGTTATTTGCCAAGGGACTTATCTGGGGCAATATTTTTGCGGTGTTTATGGGTTTTTGGGGCATTTTGCTGCTGGCCGAAATCGCCCAGGCGGCGCCCTGTGATCCCAAAACGGGCGATCCCCTTATTACCCACGATTTGAGCGTCAGTTATTGCGAACTGTGCTCCTACGGTTATGTCACCATTGTCATCACCAACCCTTATGAGGGGGCGGACATGACGGCTATGACGGTGACCGAAAACCTGGGGAGCTCAGGCCTTACCTTCTACAACTCGCCCACGGTCCCGGTCACATACCGTGTCAATGGCGCCGGCTGGATAATCGGGAACGATCCCGATGTCACCGGTGCCAATGGCAACACCCTCGAATGGGCTTCCAGTCATATCCCTGCCCTAAGCGAACTGGAGTACAATTCGAGCCCTTGGGGTGTCAGTACCATCGAAATCCGCTATCCCGTCAGCCGACATAGCAATGTTGGTGATGAAGGCCTGGTTGGGGAAGATCTCGATGACATTCTGGTGGAACTCACTTACACCGCCAGTTATGTAGAGGACAGTACCACTTATTACTGTGCCAATGGGGTCACTGTTGACTCAGGCTACCAGATCCTCGACCTGCGCGAGCCTGATCCCGACGTGGAAAAGCAGGGCCGTAACGCCGACGCCGGGCAGGGCAGCGGCGAGTACTCCGATGATGTCTACGGCAACAACAACGACGATGTGATATGGCGCATCCGAGTAAGAAATACCGGCGATGCCGATCTCCAGGATCTGCGTTTCGACGATCTTATGGGGAGTGGCAATCTCGATATCAATTACATCTGCCCGAGCGAGAGCGCGGCCACGGACGTGGTCAACAACAACGGCACGGCTCCGGGCGGGTCGCCATGTGAGGTCTTTACCAACGTCGAGGATGACTATGATGTCGACAACCCCTTCGGCAATCCAAACAATGACAGCGGCGATACCATCGATGTGTCCCAGGGGACCTCGGCCTATATCTATGTGGTAGGCAAGGTAGAATCCAACGCTTCCTGTTATACCACCACCACCTACAACACTGTTTCCGACGTCCAATGGGGCTGCGAAGGAGAGGGCAGTGCCGGCGGCATTCCGGCGACCTCCTCAGGTTCCAGCCCGGGAACCGACAGCACCACCCTGAGTACCTATTCGGATCACGCAACCACCGAGCCCGACATCGAGGTGCAGTATATCGGCATCAACAGCGCTGCTCAACCGGCGGGGGCCAGGGGTCGGCTGCGCATCATCATCCAGAACCAGACCGGCGGTACCATCAAGAATCTGCATCTGCGGGATGAGCTGGCGCCCGAGTACGTGATCGATACCACCTTTCCGCCTGTGGTTGACGCCGACGGGGCCTACGGTACCTATGCAGGGCAGGCCAATCAAATCGAAAACTTGGTCCTCACTAACCCGAATCCCAGTACGATAGCAGAGGCCCTGGCCAATACCTCGGTTGAGTTCGACCTGACCCATACCACCCCGCACCCGGACTACCCTGCCGTTCATGAGAACCTGCTGCGCCACGGCGACCAGGTGACCGTCGATTTTGGCATCGTTCTGGTACGGCCGGAATCCTACGACGAAGAAGCCAACCTGGATGTGCGCACCGAGGCACCGGGGGCTGCTGCGAGCGACTCCGATCCAGATAACGACCTCACAGTGAACAACGATCTGTATGTGGAGTTCGAGGATTTCTGCAACCCCGGGGTAACTCAGCAACCTGCGGATTATCCCATTGCAACCACCCACCCGACCGATCCTGAGGATCTTGACATCGATATCGACGGTAGCGCCCTGATCTTCATCCTCACCAACGATCCGAATCAGGAGCTGCCCCTGACCGTCAACCTGACCAACAACGGCGGCCACGACGCCGAAGATTACTCGGCCTATGTCTCCTTCGGCGAGACCATGATCGTCAACACTGTTGCGCCGGGCTGCAGTGCCACCAGCAATCCGCCGCCTCATACGGTATGGCAGGACCCGACCGGGATTCCGGCCACCGCAAGCGTCTACCTCTGTACCGGCGGCGCAATCGCGCCCGGTGCTACCGTTTCCTACGATTTCGGCGTTATCAAGAACGCCGCCAGCTCTGCCGACGACCTCACCTTCCGCGCCGATGTCATCGGTGAAATTCATCTTTACGACGATACGCCGCTCTGGTTCCCCGATCCCGCAACCAATTCCCGCGGCGACGGGGTGACGGACACGGTCAACAATTACAGTATCGATGGTCTGCGTGCGCGAGTCATCGGCTTCAACCTGACCAAAGAACAGGACGGTACCTGTAACGAAAACAATCCACCGAGTTATGATGACCGTCCTAACACCGGTTTCGAGGAAGTCCAGATCGGCGAGGAGTGTTCCTACCACATCGAAGCCGGCGGCTGGTTCGGCTTCCAGACACCGGGTTTTACCCTCATCGCCGTGCATACCGTTCAGGTATTTGACGAAATTCCCGACGGTCAGGGCTATATCGTTTCCACCGATCCGCCGGACGATTTAAGTACCTCTGGAATCTTGGGCGTCAACCTCAACCCGTCCGGTCTGACAGCGCCCGATGAGGTGACGACACCGGATTATGTGAACTGGACCTTCAACCAGGGGACAGGCCAGGAAATCACCGTCAAGGATCACTGGTTCAGGGCCGATATCACCTCGCGCCTATTGAATGATCCCATCGATACCAGGGCTGATCCCAATGAGCATGCCAATCTCAGCACCAATATCCTGAATGCCACCTTCCAGGCGGTTTTCGAGGATACGACGTCCACTCCCAGTTTGTCTGAGACCTACACCCTCGATAGCAATACCGTCGGTTATCCCGAGGAGGCAATCCGCCGGGTAGATTTGACCGTCACTGAACCCCACCTTACTGTAGAAAAGCAAGTATGCAACGAGAGCCTCTATGGTGTCGGAACAGATTGCTCCACCTGGGTTGATCTGGCCGATGACGGCGACGCCTACAACGATTATATTTACCGTATCACTGTCACCAACGAGGCTAGCAGTGATAGCGTGACACGCGCGCCGGCTTACGATGTGACGGTTACCGATACCCTCGATGCCAGCGATTTGGCTTACGTATACCCCTTATCCGGTGACAGCCTGGACAACGATGGTGACGGGATTGCCGACGACGCAGGCGGCGAAGGAAGCATCGGCGACAACGTCGTGGATAACGGCACCCCCGCCGTGATCACCTTCGCCTACACCCACTCCAGCGCCCTTGAGCGCATCAATCCAGGAGATTCCGTCACCCTTTACTACCGCGTCGATTACGATGACGATGCCGCGCCGCTGCAGACTTTCACCAACACAGTTTTGGCAACCTACGACTCGCTGACGGGCGATTACGGCAACATGAGCGCGCCCCAGCGTTCCAACAGCGATATTGCCGGCGCCAGGTTTTACACCTCCGACAGCACCACCGCCCAGGTTCAGATTATTCCGGTGGAGGCCCAACCCAAGAGTATTGCCGGTCTCTCCAACACCCCCCTTGTTGGCAGCGGTACCCAGGGCGTGTCGGTGGGGGAAGAGATCGAATACCGGCTGACCACCCTTTTGCCAGTGGCACAATTAGTCGATTTCAGGATCCGGGATGAACTGCCAGCCGGGCTGCGCTGTAGTGAAGCACCGGACGTCAATCTCGATGCCGACCCCTATGCGGTAGCCGGGTTTGATCCCGGCGGGACCATCACCCCGACCTGTGCCGACGGTTACGTGGAATGGTTATTTGATGATCAGCGCCTTACGTCAGGTACCGCAGGACTTAATAACCGTTTTGAATTTGAGATCGGTTTTATTGCCCGGGTCGAGAATACTGCCAATACCAACGATGGTGATGTCCTCTCCAACGGTGATCCGGCGACCAACGTTTACGTCACCTATGTCAATGAACTCGGCAGTACCGTCACCTATGATTTCGGCCAGGTCGATGTCGAGGTTCATGAACCGCTGATCGAGCTGACCAAGAGCTTTGCGGTCGCCGATGCCGACGCAGTCGATGTTCTAATCGTCACTGTCACGGCCACCAACAATGGTACGGCCACGGCTTACAACCTGCGCGTTCTGGAAGACCTCACCGGTCTCAACCTGACCTATGTGGGCAACGTCGGCGGCAGCAACCCGCCGGATACGGTGGACACCACCACCCTGGGAGTCAACAGTCCCATCTTTAGCTGGAGCGCGCCCAACGGAATCGATACCGGCGACAGCATCAGCTTTACCTTCGAGATCAGTGTCGATGACGTGGTTCAACCTCTGGAGGTGCTGGACAATACCATCCAGGCCGATTGGACTTCCCTGCCAGGGCAGACTACGGCTCTCAACAGCCTTGGAACCATTGGCGCCGACGGAAGCGACACCGGCATGCGTAACGGCGCCCTGCCCAATGCCGGCGATAGTTTCAACGATTATGAAACCGATGCAACGGCCCAGGTGGCTGTGCCTGCACTCACTGTCACCAAAACCGATCTTGACATGGCAATGGTTCCCACCATCGGTGTTCACAAAAATTTTCAGCTCGACATTTTACTCCCTGAAGGGGTGACCAACGTCCTTACGGTCGTTGATGCTTTGAATTCCGGCGTTGTCAGTTATGTGCTGGCCAATAACGGCGATTACGATATCAGTTACACCTTTGAAGGCATTGCCACCATCAACGGCGCGGCGCCCGACGAAGCGGCTTTCAACGTTTTTCCCGCCGATGCCACCAGTGGCAGTGCGACCTGGGATATCGGTACGGTTGTCACTGATACTGAGGATGATTTGTCGCAGAACAATATTACTCCCCTTATCCGCATTAACTATTTTGCGCGGATCAACAACGATACCGATACAGACGATGTCGATACCTTGCAGAACGGCGTAACGGTGAGCCATACCCATGGCGAGACTGGCGCGACCGAAAGCTTGACCGACGATACGGCCGCAGTGACCGCGGTCGAGCCCCTGCTGACGGTCAACAAGGCCGTGAGCAATGCCACGAATCCCGGCAACCCCCCGGTCGGCGGCGATCAACTCGAATATATCATCACCATTGTAAATACCGGTACGTCGACAGCTTATGATATCAACATCGTTGACCCACTGCCGACAGGTGTCGCCTTTTACAGTGGCTTTACTCCCACCTCAACCATCAACAGTACGGCGGTCAGCGGGTTTGTCGCCACACCCTCCGGGGCACCCTACGGGCCATTGAACTGGGGCCGCGAAAACGGCGACGCCAGCCTCGACCTGCCTGTGGGACAAACCCTGGAACTCACCTATCAGATTTTGATCGAAGAGGCCAACGGCGCAATCAGCAACAGCGTTTATGTGGACTGGACCTCCCTCGACGATGTCAGCATCTATGAGCGTACCGGCGACGGTTGCCCGAGCTGGACCGCGCCCAACGATTATTGTGCCGGCCCGGCGGTAGCCACCACGACGACCGTGGACGATACTGCTTTCGCCAAGGAAATAACCGCAGACAGCTACGATGTGGCGCCCCTCAGCACGGCCATCGACGCCATTTCCAGGGTAGGCGACACTGTCACCTATCGTTTGGCCCTGCAGATGCGCGGCGGCTTGACCCGGGATGTGGAGGTCACGGACGTACTGCCTACGGGCATGGCTTTCCTCGAGACCGTGAGCATCAACTACGATACGACGGCCGATTATACCCCGCCCGGAAGCGGGGCCGGCTCCAACTTCAGCTATGCGGCCATCACCAGCGCCAACGTCCCGACCGCCGGTCAGACCGGCACCCTGACCTGGACCATCGGCGATGTCGACAAGGATCCCTTCGGCGATCCGACCACCGATACCCTGGAGATCATCTACCGCGCTGAGACTGCCCCGGACAGTGGTATCCCTCATACGGCCACTACGACTTTGGACAACGGGGCGACCATGACCTACCTGAATGGCAGCGGCCTGACCGACTCGGTCACCCTGACCATCAATCAGCCGGTCATCAACCAGGTGACCAAAATCGATCGTGGCGGTTTTACCAGCCCGGCGGACGTCAATGTCGCCAATGATGTCATGCAGTTCCGTATCGAGGCCTGCAACACAGGCGATGCGCCCGCTTACAGTGTGGAAGTTACCGATCAATTGGCCACCCAGTTCAATGAGACCGGTATAGCCAACCTGACGGTATCGGTGGGCGGTGTCATCCTTACAGCCGGGACCGATTACACTTACATCGGCCCCGCGGCACGGGGGGGCACGCTCCACTTCCTTCTGGAGACACCGGTAAACCCGGGCGAGTGCCTCGTTATTGACTACGATATCGGTTTTTACACCGATTTCCCCGCCAACCAGACCTGGAACAACTCCGTTACGCTAGACAGATACTGGTCGTTGCCCTCGCAATCCGGACAGGAGTATGCGTCCATCGGTCCGACGATATTCCAAATGCATAACATTGTTGTCTCAAGCGAACCGCCTGAAAAAAACATTTTGTTGCCGGTCTCTGGTGAGGCTGCCATCGGTGAAGAAATCGTTTATCAGATTACCGTGCCGGGTACTCCGTTCAACGCGGCCATGTACGATGTGGTCATTACCGACACACTGGATCCCAACCTCGAATACATCAGTGCCAGCGAGACGAGCGCCAACGGTTTTACCCTGATCGACAACAGCGTGGCGCCCACCCAGTTGAGTTTCACCATTGACGCCATTCCAGCCAACGAGCAGGCGGTTATTGAAGTACACGTCCGTCTATTGAACACAGCCACGGCGAATGCAGGCGGGGTTATCGCCAACACGGTACTCTACACATACGCCGATGCTCCGGGTGGAGCGGCTCAGGGCGGTGGCACCGATGCCGCTGACGATATTTTGATAAACGAACCATCCCTGACCCTGGCCAAATCGATGGAGAACGTAACTTACCCGGGTAATGCGCCCCAGGCAGGCGATATCCTGCGCTATACCCTGACCGTTACTGCCGCCGGTGGGGCGAGTGGTGACAACTTCAGCGACGCTTTTGACCTGATCATCGACGACAGTCTCAGCCTTGGACTGGCTTATTCGGGCAATCCCACCGTGGATGGTGGCGGCAATACCATTGCTGCGCCGGTGGTCAGCGGTGACGGGATAAACGCGGCCCAAACCCTGGCCTGGAGTCCAGCTAACGCCAATGCCGATATCGACATTAGCGAGGGGACCACGGTCAGCATCACCTATGAAGTGGAAGTACTCAACGAGGTGTTGGTCAACCAGACCTTGACCAACAGTGCAACGGTACAGTGGACCAGTCTGGACGGTGACAGTGCAAATGAACGCAACGGCACGGAAACGCCTACCTGGAATGATTACATCACCGGCCCGGCCACCACTTCGATTAGCGTGGATGATCTCACCACCCTCGACAAGGCCCGTCTACAGGACAGCTATGGCAGCGGTGACGCGGATGTGCGTATCGGCGACATCATTCAGTACGAGCTGCGCCTTGGCCTCCAGGAGGGGAGTTACACTGGCCTGGTGGTAACCGACATCTTGCCTCAGGGACTGGTTTTCGAAGGTATTGTCAGTGTTAACGGTGACACCTCATCGCCCTACGCGGCCGTAGCACCTTTCACCCACGCCAATATTGCCTCTTCGGGGGTTTCGGTATCCGGCGATCCGGCCACGGGTCCTACGACCCTGACCTGGTCCCTGGGCGACATTACCAACCAGTCGGATATTGATCCGACCAACGATGATTTTGTCATCATCTACCGTGCCAGGGTATTGAATGAAGCCCTGGTCCAGACTGACAGTATCTCCCTGACCAATACGGCCACTCTGGATCACCAGACGGCCACCGGACCGGCAGTAACCCAGACAGACGGAGAGACGGTCACGGTCCTGCAGCCAAACCTGACGGTTTCCAAATTGGCCCTTGCAGCCGGCGGCGATACGGTACTGGCTGCTGACGAGATTGTTACCTATACGGTGGATATTGAAAACACTGGCACCGCTCCCGCTTACGATGGGGTGGTTGCGGATACCATCCCGGCCGGCATGCGTAACGGGTCCGCAACCGTCACCATGGTCAGCATGGAATTGCTTTCGGGAACCACCCTGACCGCTCTGGCACCGACATATGACGCCTCTACCGGTGTCGCCACCTGGGATCTTGACAGCGGCGTCGCCGATGCTTACACCATCCCTGCCGGTGATACCCTGCGCATTGTTTATGAAGTGCAGGCCGACAACACCATCGGTACTGGTTTGACCCTGACCAACGCGGCTCTGGTACAGGTCTATTATTCCCTGGACGACGAAGACGTCCCGACCGAGGGCGGCGTGACCGGGGTACGCGAAATCTACGGCCCGAGCAACACGGCCAGCGTTACTCTGACCACCGCAGGTCCTGAGCCGCTCGACAAGGAAAGCCCGACCCCGGCCACTGCAGCTGTCGGGGAACCTTTCAGTTACACTATCACAGTTCCGGCTACGCCCCTCTCCACCGCACTGTATGACGTGCGCATTCTCGATGACCTGAGTGCTTCGGTGGCAGATATGACTTTTGTCAGCGTCACCAAGATTTCCATCCCCGGTTCCTGGACGCCGGTCAACACTGGTAGCGCCACCGATCTGGTTATTGAGGATACGACCACCGGCATTGACATCCCGGCCGGCGAACAGATTGTCATTGAGATTGAGGTGGTTCTTGAGGATACCGCAGGCAACACCATCGGCCTGACCTTCGATAATCTCGCCGACTACACCTACAATCAGGTGGATAATGACGCCACGACCGAATCCCCCGGCGGTTCGGATACCGCCACCATGACCATTGTCGGTCCGGACAATCTGACGGTGCAAAAGGACGGCCCAGCCACCATGAGTGTCGGCACTCCGGCCACCTTCACCCTGGATCTCCACAATGCCTCCACCGGGGCTTCGGCCTGGCAGCCGACCCTCACCGATCAGCTTCCCGATGAGCCCACCGGCGGTATGTGCGGGGCCGGCCCCAGCAATGTGACGGCCCGGATATTCCAGTCAGACGGTACGACACCGGTATCACCGGTTCTGGTGGAAAGTACCGATTTCGCGGTGACTTTCAATCCTGCTCCCGCCTGCACCTGGACCTTCCATCTGCTGTCGGCGCCGGGCGGCGTGGAAGAAGATCAGCGCCTCATCGTCAACTATGACCTGGAACTGGATGCCGACACCGAAAATGCTACGAGCCTGACCAACATCGCAGGTGTGACGCAGTGGTACAGCGCCGATCCGGATACTGCACCTATCGCACCTCATGCCTATACGGAGGTTCTGACCGACGGAACGGTTGGCACTCTCGATCACGAAGATGCTCACACCATCACCACTGAAGCGCCGATCCTCACCTTTGAAAAGAGTGTCGTTAATGTGACCACCAGTCAGGACCCCGGTGCCAACGCCAGTCCCGGCGATGTCCTGGAATACACCATCCAGGTTACCAACAACGGTCCGGTGGGGCTCACCGACTTTACCATTGAAGACGAGGTGGATCGCCTTAACGACCCGGCGGTATTTGCCGCCGACACGCTCTCCCTAGTCAGCTATCCGGCTGGGGCCAACGTTTCGGGAACCGATGCCACGGGTGGCACTCACGGTACGGGGCTGGTCAGCGTTGCCGGGTTGAGTATCGGTGCGGCGGGTTCAGGCAATGATTCGCTTACCGTCGTTTTCCAGATCACCCTGGCCGACGTTATTGCCAGCGGTACCCTGGTGCTCAACCAGGCCGAGTTGAATTACGGCACGGCCGATCCACTCATGTCGAGTGACGACCCCAACATCGGCGGTACCAGCGACCCGACCGAGACCCTTATCACTTCGGCGCCGCAGTTTCAGGTCGAGAAGATTTCCTCCGACCTGACCGGTGATCCCGATCTCCTGCTGGCCGGCGATACCCTGCGCTATACCATCACGGTCAAGAACATCGGTGACGAGAACGCCGTCAACGTGACCCTGCAGGATAACACGCCGGCCAACACCACCTACGTGTCCAACAGCACCACCCTCAACGGTGTGGCCGTGGCGGACGCCTCGGGCGGTGTCAACCCGTTGATCAGCGGCATTCTCGTCAATGCACCGGAAAATACCACGCCGGGCTTTATGCGAGCCGATACCTCGGCCACGGCCGACAACGTCGCCACCGTGACCTTTGACGTGGTGGTGGACACGGATGCCCTGGATGGCACGATCATCGAAAACCAGGGCTTCGTCAACGGCGATGGCGAGGGCAGCGGCATGCAGCCCGATCAGCCGTCCGATGACCCTGATACGCCTACGGTCGATGATCCAACCCGTGATGTGGTCGGCAGCCTGCCTCTGCTTTACGCGTTGAAGACCGTAGAGATTTCCGTGGACAACGACTCCGACGGTATTGTCGACCCGGATGACGTTCTGCGCTACACCATCGTTATTACCAACACCGGCGCCGTTGCGGCCAACAACGTGATCCTTACCGACAGTCTACCCAACGACACCACCTACGTAGTCAACAGCACCATCCTTAATGGCAGCGCGGTGGCGGATTCCGGCGGCACTTCGCAACTGACGACGGGCCTGGTGGTCCAGTCCAGCGACAACCCGGGTGCCGGGATCATTTCCATCGGCGGCAACGCCGAGGTCACTTTTGAAGCGAGGGTCAACATCGGTACGCCTGACGGTACCCTCATCAGCAACCAGGGAAGTGTCACCTGCAACGAACTTTCGGAGCTGCTGACCGACTCCGACGGCGTGGCCTCCAACGGTTATCAACCGACGGTTATAGTGGTCGGCAATACCCAGTTGCTGTCCATCACCAAAGAGGTGACGGTTACCGGCGGTGGTCCCGCGGAACCGGGCAGTGAACTCACCTATGTGGTCCGGATTGCCAATATTGGCAGTGTTGCCGCCACCGATGTTTTGGTAACCGACGATCTGACTTCTCTGGCTGGCCAAGTAGCCTATGTCGCCGGTTCGGGCACCATGAATGGGATTACCACTGGTGTGACCTATACGGGCTCGGTACTGACCGCGGATTATGCCGGTACCTATGGCGATCTGGCTCCGGGCAATACTCTGGTAGTGCGATTCCGGGTTGTGATCGACAACGGCCTGGCTTATGGAACGACCATCACCAATACCGCTGAAGTCACCTGGGACAGCGGCAGCCGGAACGACTCGGCCAGTGTTTCCATCGATGTCGGCGGGACGCCGGGCAGCGGTGCCCTTAACGGTTCGGTGTGGCACGACAGCAGCCTGGATACCCTCTACGACACTAGCACCGAGGCAGGACAGCAAAGCTGGACCGTTGAGCTCTATCTTGACGGCAGCCTTGTCACCACGACGACTACGGATGACGAAGGTAACTATCAGCTTGCCGGGCTGGCGGCAAACGACGGCACCGGAAGCCTTTACGAAATACGCTTTGTCGCTCCCGGTGCCGGGGCCAATACTGCCTCCATGGGCGACGCTGTTTCGGTCTTTACCAATGGCCCGCAGAACATCAGTGCGATTACGGTAGCTGAAGGTGAAAACCTGCAGAATCTGAATCTGCCCCTGTGGCCCAACGGCACGGTTTACGAATCCATAAACCGGGAGCCCGTCACCGGGGCCACCCTGGAACTTCTCAATGCTGGCAGTGGAGCGCTCCTGCCCGCCAGCTGTTTCAATGATCCGCTCCAGCAGGGCCAGGTAACCACGGCCAACGGTTTCTACAAGTTCGATCTGAATTTCAGCGTTGCCGCCTGCCCGGCCGGAGGGGACTACCTAATCCAAATCACCCAGCCTGCCAGCGGTTTCCTGGCGGCTCCCTCGACAATTATTAATCCGGCCAGCGATGCGAGCACTCCCGCCTATTCCGTCCCCATCTGCAGCAATGATGCGATTCCTGCGACGACGGATTACTGCGAGGCGGTTACCTATGCAACCGCGCCGCCCCTGTCCGTAGCACCCAACTCGGCAGGCACCACCTATTACCTGCATCTGACCCTGAACGACAGCGATGTGCCCGGCAGCAGCCAGATGTTCAACAACCCCATTCCCATCGACTCGGAGCTGGACGGTGCCGTGGCGATCACCAAGGTTGCCGCCTTGACTAACGTTAGCAAGGGGTCCCTGGTGCCTTACACCATTACCGTGACCAACATCTACGGTGTGTCCCTTGAGGATATGCGGGTCGTCGACCGTTTCCCGGCCGGATTCAAATATGTCGAGGGTAGCTCCCGCTTGGACGGCGAGGCCGCTGAGCCCGATATCAACGGGCGGGAGCTGGTCTGGGACGGTCTGGAACTGGCGGTCAACGAGAAGCGAACTTTCCAATTTATTCTTATTGTCGGTTCCGGTGTTTCCGAAGGTGAATACGTCAACCGAGCCAGGGTTTTCAACACGGCTCTCGGCACCGATGTCTCGGGCGAAGCGACGGCCACGGTACGCGTTGTTCCCGATCCTGACTTCGACTGTACCGATGTTATCGGTAAGGTTTTTGACGACAGTGATCTGGACGGTTGGCAGGACAAAGGGGAGGCAGGTCTGTCCGGCGTGCGTCTGGTGACGGCACGTGGTCTGATCGCCACGACCGACGAGTATGGCCGTTTCCATATCAGTTGCGCGGTCGTGCCCGATGAGGATCGAGGCAGTAATTTCATTCTCAAACTGGATGAACGCAGTCTGCCTGGCGGTTTCCGCCTTACCACCGAGAATCCTCGGGTTCAGAGGGCAACGCGGGGTAAGATGCTGCGCTTTAACTTCGGCGCCACCATCCATCGGGTGGTGCGCATTGATCTTGCCGATGGTGCGTACGAACCAGACAGCAACAAATTGCGCCTCCAGTGGCAGCCGAAGATTGCCCAACTCATCAAGGAACTTAAGAGGGCACCTTCGGTGCTGCACCTTTCCTATCTGGCCGATCTTGAAAAGAAGGGGCTGGTCAAGGATCGCCTCAAGAAGTTGAAAAAAACTGTTGCCAGGGAATGGGAGCGCAGCGGTGGTAATTACCGACTGGTTATTGAAACGGAAACTTTCTGGCGTCGTGGGGCACCTGTTAAAGGTCGATAAAACGAAATGCCGAACTTCAGACTTCACATATTGATCAAAAAGTGCCGACGCAATCTGGTTCTTCTCTGTTTGTGCGGCACCTTCATCCTTTCCTTTGCCGGTTTGGCACCGGCCGAAACGGATGTGCGGATGTCCAATACCTCTGGGGGCGCCCTTGAGAAACACCTGCCTCTCGATGAGAGGAGTACCTCCTGGGTTCAAGATCCGGACATCTTTGCCGAAGATGAGGGCGACCATACCGAGATGCGTGAAACTGTTGCCGAAGTCTCCAAAACCGTCAAGTTGGATAAGCTTGTGCCGCCCATCCACTTTGAATTGGGCAGGATCGATATCCCGGACAACTATGTGAACCTGTTGCGTAAGGTCCTGAATGACATGCGCGGTCAGGTCAATGTGCGGCTGCATTTTATCGGTCATGCCGATTCCCTGCCTCTTGGGTCAGAGCTTGAGGCGCTCTACGGAGATAACGTCGGGCTTTCACGGGAACGAGCCGGCAACGTCGCCGAGTACTGTCAAAAAGCCCTGAATCTACCGCCTGAGGCCATTTCCTACGAAGGTCTGGGATTCAGCCAGCCGCTGGCCGACAACACCACCGAAGAGGGCCGCGCCATGAACCGGCGTGTCGAGGTCCAGGTTTGGTATGACGAAATCAGTGAAAAGACGGTCGAGGAAGAGGTCGTTGTTGCACGATCGAAAAACAACCTCAATCGCGTCAAGGTCTGCCGCACCGAAACAGTGTGTAAGATGCGCTACAAAGAGGGCCACGCCCACCGCGCGCGGGTTCGGAATCTCATAACCCCGTTGCGTTATGACCCGGCGGCCCTGAAGGTGCCCGATCTGTTTATCCAACAGGTTCGTCAGGCCATGAAAGATCTGGCCGGTCGGGATCGTCTGGTTGTCAAGTTCATCGCTTATACGGACAATCTTCCTCTGAGCGGCCGTGAACAACGCATTTACGGGAATCACGCCGGGCTTTCCAAAGCGCTGGCCCGACGGGTGGCTCTGGTTATGCAGGATGCTTTGCTCTTGCCCAACGCCGCAATCCAGACCGAAGGGCGTGGGGGGACGCGGCCGTTGGCTTCCAACGAGACCCAGCAGGGTCGAGCCCTCAATCGCCGGGTGGCGGTGGAGTTCTGGTATGATGATCCTCTTCAGGACCTTCCCAATGAGCCGCAGCTGTGCCCTGATTCCAGCGGTGTCGAATCCGTAACCCGTGTTCACCTGGCATCGACTGGTCCGATTGAGCCCATCGTTTATCTGGGCGGCGACCCGGTCGTGCCGGAGGGGTATACGCAACGCTTGCGCCAGATGATGAATGAAGTCAGGGAAAAGAATCGAGTACGCTTGAGATTTGTGGGATACATCGGGAATGAACGCCTTGATCGCCGCACGGTCGCTGTTTACGGGGATGACATCGGTCTTTCCCTGGTGCGTGCCCGCCGGGCCATGGAAGCCGTGCGCCAGAAGATGCGCCTTTCCGAGGAGCAGGTGGAGTTTGACGGCCGTGGTTACGTACAGACCGACGATGTGGTAAACGCCGGTTTCATCACCTCGGATAAATCGCGCGTCGAGGTTCAGGTGGTCTATGACGAGCCGGCTATCCTGGATGATTACGAAGGGGTCGAAATTACTCCCATGACCCGCGAGGTCACTCTGGCCAATCCCTTTTCCCTAAATCTTATGCGTATCACCGTTGACGGCAAACCGCTGGACGACCCGGGCAAATGCAGTTCGGATGTGCAGCGCTGCACTGACGTCGCCCTTGAGCGAGCTGACATCCAGTTCAAGCACGACAGTCTTAAACTGGAGCGGCGTCTCAACATCACCGCCTGGCCGAACAGTATCCGCTATCGGGACCTGGACGAGACCCCTTTCCCGGAAAGCCTGGTGGACTTTCGCCTCTATGCCAACTACCGCAGTTTTATTGAGCGCGGCGAGGTGCGCATCTTCGAGGAAGAGCAGTCGTTGCGGGACGAACCCCTGGCTGTTGTTAAACTTGATGCCAACGGCAGAGCTCAGTGGCGCGCAGATTTCAAGGAGTTTTCAGCGCCTTTGAAAAGGTTGAAATACCTGGTCCGGGTCTATGACCGAAAAGGCCGTTTTGACGAAACCAAATCTCAGCCCTTGTGGGTGACCGACAGTGTCGATGCAGACACGGCCGGGCACGATGTGGAACGGGCGCTGCTGGGCAACTACGGTAAAAACCGCATCGCTATGAGCAATATCCCCTTAAGTGGCGGCACGGTGCTAGCCCAGGGCTCTTCCATTCCCGCGGGTCACGGGGTGTGGATGGCCGGTTACGCAGTTCCAGTGGATACCGAGGGGCGCTTCGTGGCCGAGGAGATTCTGCCCGAGGGCGTCCATAGCGTGGAGGTGGCCGTTCTCGACGAGTTCGGCAACGGAGAGCTCTTCCTGCGCGATCTGGAACTTAAAAGGAACGATTGGTTCACCGTCGGCATGGCTGATCTGACCCTGTCCGGCAACCAGACCAACGGGCCGGCCGATCTGCTTCAGCCGGACAATCCCCGCTACAGCGAGAGCTTGAGTCTTGAGGGCCGTATGGCCTTTTATACCAATAGCAAATTCAGAAACGGCTGGACCCTAACCAGCAGTGCCGATACCCGCGAGGGGACCCTGGACGAGATTTTCTCCAACTTTATCGACAAGTCAACCGAGGCGCAGTTGCAGAGGATCGATCCTGATTACCACTATCCCACCTTCGGTGACGACGGCACCATGATTGAGGATGCACCGACGGACGGCAAGTTCTATATCAAGGCGAAAAAGGATGAGACCTATGGCGTCTGGGGTAACTACAAGTTGAGTTACTCCGATACCGACCTGGCCCGCATGGATCGTGAACTCTACGGTGCCAAACTGCACTACCAGCCCCTCAACACCACCAGCTTCGGCCAGTCCCGCCTGCTTGTTGACGGCTTCGGCGCCGATCCGGGCACCATTTCGGGCACGGATGTGTTACGCGGTACAGGCGGGTCCCTCTACTACCTGAGTCAGAAGGACATCCTGGAAAGCTCGGAGACCATTCGGATCGAGGTTCGAGACAAAGATTCCGGTCTGGTGCTGGCGCGGCAGACGCTGATTGCCGAAAGTGATTACAGCATTGACTATATTCAGGGACGCATCCTTCTGTCGGAGGTGCTGCCCTCCACCGCCAGCGACGATCTTCTGGTTTCCACCAGTTCTCTCAGCGGCAATCCGGTCTATCTGGTGGTGAATTTCGAGTACACCCCCGGCCTCGAGGAGCCGGACTCCCTGGTCAGCGGCGGCCGGGCTCATTACTGGTTCAATGATTACATCAAGCTGGGGGTGACCTCCTACAGGGACGAACAAGACGGTATTGAGAGCACCCTTGGGGCTTTTGATCTGACCTTGCGCAAATCTCCTTCCACCTGGTTGCGGGTGGAAGGCGGGCACAGTCAGGGGCCTGGGCTGCTGACCTCGTCTTCCGAGGACGGTGGCTACACTTTCGACTCTGCCGACGACACTGACAGCGACGAGGATGCCGCGGCATCATCCTATCGCGTTGAGGGCAGTCTCGATGTCAGCGATGTCTGGAAGAAGGGGCGCGGCCGCATCACTTTTTACCTGCAGGATCTTGAGGCAGGCTATTCCTCGCCCGGTCTGTCCACGGACGACAAGATCACCCAGTACGGCGGCGCTCTGAGTCTGCCCATAACCGATCATGTGGAGGTTCGCATGAAGGGGGATGCGCAGAAAAAACCCGAAGGGCTCGATAAGACTTCCGCCGAACTGAATGTCAAATATCACTTTGCCGAGAACTGGACGCTGAGCCCAGGGTTGCGCCATGAGAGCCGCCAGGACAACTCGGAGACCGTGGCCGCAACCCAGGACGAGGGGGATCGTACGGACGCGGTGGTGCGGTTCGACTATGATTCCCATGCCCGCTGGACGGCCTACGGTTTTTTCCAGCAGACCTTGCAGGCGACGGGAAACCGCGATGACAACAATCGTTTTGGCGCAGGCGGGAGCTGGCGTTTCAACGACCGTCTCAATCTCCTCGGCGAACTTTCCACTGGTGATCTCGGGACAGGTGCCAGTTTCGGCAGCGAATATCTCTATTCCGACAGAACCACCCTCTACCTCAAGTACAGCCTTGGCAGCGAAAAGGACGACGATGGCCTGCTGACCCGGGAGGGAACCATGACTTCCGGGTTCCGTACCCGCTACTCTGAGAGAACCAGCGTTTACTTTGAAGAGAAGTATGAGCATGGGGATGTTCCCACCGGCCTGGTACATACTGCCGGGGTGGATTTTAAGACGGCCAGTCATCTCAATCTCGGGGCGAATGTCGACTACGGCACTCTCAAGGATCCCGACACGGCGGCCGAAATAGAGCGTCGAGCAGCCAGCCTCAGCGCCGTCTACAGCCTGGAAAAAATGAAGATTTCCAGCGCCCTGGAGTATCGTGTCGACAACACTGAGGATGAGGATGACGGCAGTTGGTCAAAACGGACCACTTGGCTGTTCAAGAATAATTTTTCCTACAAGGCTTCCTCCGATTGGCGAATTCTTGGCAAATTCAATTACTCGGTGAGTGAGAGTTCTCTGGGCTCCGGTTTCGACAGCGACTATACCAAGGCCGTCCTTGGTGGTGCTTACCGCCCGGTCAATCATGATCGATTGAACATGCTTTTCAAGTACACCTATTTTTACAACCTGCCGTCGACAAATGATGCGACTACCAGCAGCAGCTCGGATCTTATCCAGCGTAGCCATATCGCTGCTGTGGATGTCATGTACGATCTTACGCAGCGCTGGACGGTGGGAGGGAAATATGCCTATCGATTTGGTCAGGTGGCGTTGGATAGCGAGAACCCCGAGTATTACGACAGTCGTGCCCAGCTCCTGGTGCTGCGGGCCGACTGGCATTTCCTCCACAAATGGGATGCTCTCATGGAAGTTCGTCAGCTCGACCTGCCGGATGCCCAGGACAGTCGCAGCGGAGCACTTGTGGCGCTGTACCGCCACCTGGGGAATCACTTCAAAGTGGGGCTTGGCTACAACTTCTGTGATTTTTCCGACGATCTGACAGACCAGGATTACCGCCACCAGGGCTTGTTTATCAATTTTATCGGCAAAATGTAACGCAGGTTCAGTCAGGATTGATGGGGTCTTGGCAGATAAGATTCAAGATATTCACATAGAAATGGAAGGTTAAAAAGATGAAAAAAACGCTGAGAATAATGGTTTTCTTGATTTTCCTGTGTTTCTGCAACGGGGTTGTTTTCGGCCAGAACATGACCAGGGAGCAGCTCAAAGGTCTCGATGAGCAGATTCAGGAGATCAAAAGCGATGTCCTTTCCATTGCCACGGAGTTGAATCAGTTGGAAGAGCGTCTCCTCTTCCCGTCCAACAGTGAGATTGCCATCTTCATGGCATTGGCCGAGGGCGAGAAGTTCCGGCTCGATTCGGTAGAGATCCAGGTGGACGGAAAACCTGTCGCCTACCATCTTTACACCTTCAAAGAACTCGAAGCGTTGCAGATGGGCGGGGTGCAGAGGGTTTTCACCGGCAATATCAAGACCGGGAATCATGATCTTCAGGTTTCTTTCAAAGGGAAAAGCGGCGGTGGAAGCAATCTCGAACGGACGGAAAACTTCAAGGTCCAGAAAAGAGTTCGCCCCGCTTTTGTCGAAATCATATTGGCTCAAGACGAAATCACCCTGAACGACAGGTAGATCATGCGGCGGTTGTTGGTTTTTCTCAGCATTTTAATTTTACCGGCGTTCTCTGCCATGGCCGCCAGCACCACGGCGCCTGCGGAGCTGAAGGACCTCTATCTCGGCGAGACCCTTTTTTACGCTTTTCAGGAGGAGTGGTTTGAGGCCATTTCCCGTCTTGATAAGGAGTTGGCCCAACACCATGGCCTCGATCAGCCGCAGCTCGATTCCCTCTTTCCCCACATCGGTCTGGCCGAGTTTGCCGTAGGTGATTTTGAGCTGGCTTACCGCATGCACCATCGGGCCGGCCGCGCCATCAAGGCGGTTATCAACGGCAATGTTGAAGAAGAGGTGCGAAACGAAGCGATTTATCGTCTCGCCAAGATCTACTTCCAGAAAGACCAGCCGGTAAATGCTCAGCATGCCCTTGACCGTATCCAGGGTCGGATTCCCGAAAGCCTCGAAGATGATCTGCCGTTTTTGAGGTCCCAGGTCTATATGGCCAATGGCCGGTTTGACGAGGCTATCAAGGTTTTGAAAACTCTGCAGAGCACGAAGAGCCTGAAAGGTTTTTCAAGTTACAACCTGGGTATCGCACTTTTGTGGAAAGGTCAGGTGACGCAAGGGCGCAGCTATCTCGATCAGGCCGGGCGCGGTAGAGGGAATACCCCCGTGACCGCGGCCATCAGGGATAAGGCCAATCTCGTTCTTGGCGACAGGCTGTTGAGCGTGGAGGATTTCGAAAGCGCCCAGGAGGTTTTTGACCGGATCAGGATCGAAGGACCGTTTTCCAACCGGGCATTGCTCGGTTCCGGGTGGGCCGATATCTCGGCCGAGCGTTACGAGCGGGCCCTGGTGCCCTGGAGTATTCTGGTGAAGCGTGAGGTCACCGACCTGGCAGTCCAGGAGGGTATGCTCGCGCTGCCTTACGCTTATGGAAAACTGGGCGTTTACAGCAAGGCGGCGATCCTTTACGGCCATGCGCTCGATGCTTTCGGGACGGAGGTTGATAAGCTCAGCGCCTCCATTAAAAGTATCCGTGAGGGAAAATTTCTAGCTGCGCTGGCGAGGGAGGAACTGAAACAGGACGCCCATTGGGTAGTCAAACTGCGGGAATTGCCCGAGACCCCGGAAACCTATTATCTGCTTGAACTGATGGCTTCACACGATTTTCAGGAATCACTCAAGAATTATCTCGATCTGGAGCAATTGCGAAAAAAACTTGACCGTTGGAAAGGTGATCTCGATGCCTACGGAGAAGTGGTAACGCTTCGCCGGGCCTACTACGACCCGCTTTTGCCCGGAATAGATCATCAATTCCGGCAGCTTGATTCTCAGATGCGCCTGCGCCTGGAACAGCGGGACCGTATCGAAAAGCGCCTCCACGCCATGTTGACGGTGCCGCGACCGGATTATCTGGCGACGGCGCAGGAGCGGGTGGCACTGGAGCACATTGCCGGAATCGAAAGGACGCTGACTGCCAAAGGGGATGTGCCGGCCAACATCGAGACGCGCATAAAACGCTTGAGAGGGGTTATCGACTGGCAGATCCGAACTGATTATGACCGGCGCCTGACAGAAGCTTTTAAGCATCTCAATGATTTAAACCAGCATATTGAAGTGCTGCAGAAAAAATATCAGTCATTTGTACGTGTCCGCCAGACGGCTTCCCATAGTTATGAGGGCTACGACAAGCCGAACCGTTTGCAGCGCGTCCGTATTGCCGATGCCGAAACAAAAATCGGGGCCCTCATGGCCAGGCAGGGGCATCTGCTTGAAGTCATGGCTGTAGAGGAACTGGTCAAACGGCGTGAGCGGCTCGAGGAGTTCCTGGTAAAAGCACGCTTTGCCATCGCTGACAGCTATGATCGTGCTGCCCGATCCCAGTCCGATGTTCAGGTGAAAAAGCAGCAGGAGGAGCTGAAAAAGCAAATAGAAGCGAAAAAGCAGAAACAGGCCTTTGAAAAGGTCGAGACGGCGGAAGAAAGCGACGGTCAGAAACCGGAGCACAAGCAGCCGGAGAAAGCAAAGGAACAGGAGCAGGTTTCCGGAGAGGCCAAGTCGTTGTTTGAAAGCGAAATAAAGCCCGTCGAATTTAATAAGACCAAACCGGAAATGGTCGACCAGGATCAGACTCAGGAACAACTCGATGAGGTGCCGGGGGGGCAGAAACAGCAACCTGAGCCATTACCGGCAGCGGAAAAGGAAGAGGTGGAGCCATGAAACGTTTGAGCTGTCTTCTTCTGCTGTTGCCGCTGATTTTTTCCGCCTGTTCAGGTATTGACAAGCGGGGAACCATCGCCCAGTTACGCCATCACCACGTTGATATCAAGGGAGAGGAACTGTCAGGCGGTCTGGAAAAGGCCATGCAAAGCTACGAGCGTTTTCTCGCCGAGACGCCGAGTTCGGCGCGCACGCCGGAAGCTATTCGGCGGTTGGCGGATCTCAAGGTTGAAAAAGAATACGGCTATGTCAGTGACGATGAACCGGTGGTGGAAAACGGTCCGGCCTTGACGGCTCCCGAGCCGGCCGAACGCAAAAGCTTGCCGGCACCCTCGAGTCCAACGCCTCCTCCTGTTGAACTGGAATCCGAGGCCGGTTTTGAAAAACGGGCCTCGGCCAGCGTGGTTTTGCCGACAACACCGCAACAGCCGTTGGACCATAGCCCGGCAACCGACGACCTGGAGAGGGCAGGTTCCCTTGAGGCCGTCACCTTATATCAGAAACTGCTCGATCAATATCCCTTGTATGAGCGCAACGACCAGGTTTTGTATCAGATGTCCCGCGCCTATGAGGAGCTGGGACGAATTGATGAAGCCATGGCTGTCATGGATCGCCTGGTCCGTGAATATCCTGACTCGCGTTATCTGGATGAAGTTCAGTTCCGGCGGGCGGAATTTTTCTTTACCCACCGCAAGTATCTTGATGCTGAAGACGCCTACAAAAGCATCGTCGATTTTGGGGTCAGCTCCGCCTACCACCAGCTTGCTCTCTACAAGCTCGGCTGGACTTTTTACAAGCAGGAACTCTACGAGGATGCCCAGCATAAATTCATGGCGTTGCTCGATTACAAGGTTTCCATCGGCTATGATTTCGAGGAGACCGAGGACGAAATTGAACGGAAACGTATCGATGATACCTTCCGGGTCATCAGCCTTGGGTTTTCCTATCTCGGCGGCGCCGAATTCGTGCTCGATTATTTTTCCCGGTATGGTCATCGCCCTTACGAGGACAGCATCTATGAAAACCTCGCCGAATACTATTATTCCAAACGGCGCTACAGCGATGCCGTTGCCGCTTATGAAGCATTTGTAAGCCGCAATCCTTTCCATAAGAAGTCGCCGTTGTTTCACATGCGCATCATTGCCATCAACACGGCTGGAGGTTTTCCCAGCCTGGTTATTGAGACGAAAAAGTCCTTTGCCGTCAATTACGGGCTTCAGGCCGAGTACTGGCAGCATTTCGATCCGGCAGATCGCCCCGAAGTGGTCAACTACCTTAAAACCAACCTGACGGATCTGGCCCAACATTATCACGCGCTTTACCAGAATCCCAAAAGGGCCAAGGAAAAACCCGGCAATTTTGTCGAGGCTCAGCACTGGTACCGGGAATTTCTGGCCTCGTTTCCCAAAGAGACAGAAACCCCTGGTATCCATTATCAACTGGCCGATCTTCTGCTTGAAAATCGCTCTTTTGGCAAAGCGGCCGTGGAGTATGAAAAGACGGCTTACGGTTACGAGCCCCACGAAAAATCATCCAGGGCCGGGTACGCGGCTGTTTACTCTTACAGGCAACATCTGGAAGCTGTTGCCGCGGAAAAAAAGCTGACCGTCAAGAAAGAGGTTGTTCGCAGCTCGCTGGCTTTTGCTGATACGTTTCCGAAGCATGAAAAAGCGGCGGTGGTTCTCGGTGCAGCAGCTGATGATCTTTATGTCATGACTGAGCACGACCAGGCTTTAAGCGTGGCTCAGAGGCTGATCAAAAACTATCCCGCCGCCGACCTCAGTGTGCGGCGTTCGGCCTGGCTGGTAGTGGCCCATTCGTCTTTCGAGCTGGACCTTTACAGTGAGTCTGAAGCTGCTTATGGCGAGGTTCTTGGCATGCTTCCCAAAGATGACAAGTCCCGGGCCGGTCTGATTGATAATCTTGCCGCGGCCATCTACAAGCAGGGAGAGAAAGCCAATGCGGCAGAAGATTACGCTGCTGCTGCGGATCATTTCCTGCGGGTCGCAGCCAAGGCGCCGACCTCGAAGATTCGGGCGACCGCCGAGTTCGATGCTGCCACTGCCCTTATTCAGCTTAAAACCTGGGGCCGGGCGGCAACCGTTCTACTCGGTTTCCGTAACTATTTCCCGGATCATGAGTTGCAGCCTGAGGTAACCAAAAAAATTGCCTACGTCTACCGGGAAGATGGAAAACTGGCTTTGTCGGCCGCCGAATATGAACGTATTGAGAAGGAGTCCGACAATGATGAAGTGCGCCGCGAAGCTCTCCAGGTAGCAGCCGAATTGTACGGAGAGGCCAAGGACGTCAACAGTGCCCTGGTGGTATACCGGCGTTATGTCGATTATTTTCCGGAACCGGTCGGTATTCATCTGGAGACACGCAATAAGATTGCCGAAATTCTCAAGAGCCAGAAAAAACGCAAGGAGTACCTCAAAGAGTTGCGCAGCATCGTTGCCATCGAAGCAGCGTCGGGTAAGGAACGCAATGACCGGACCCGTTACCTGGCTGGGAAAGCGGCCCTGGTTCTGGCTGAAGTCAATTATGGGAAATTTACCGATATCAAACTTGTCAAACCCTTAAAAACCAACCTGCGCAAAAAACAGAAGCAGATGAAAGCGGTTACCAAAGAGTTCACGGCTCTCATCGATTACCAGGTTGGCGAGGTGACGGCAGCAGCCACCTTCTATCTGGCGGAGATTTACGCCCATTTCAGCAAAGCCCTCATGGGATCGGAACGACCTGTGCTGGGCTTTGATCTCCACCTGGTACAATCCGGCGATACTCTGTCCAAAATTGCCAAGTCATACGGCGCCGATGTCGGAAGGATTGCCCGCGAAAACAATTTGAATAGTGCCAGAACCATCGTCGCTGGAAAAAAGCTAAAAATACCCCGTGGTTTGGAGCCAATGGAGCTTGAAGAGTACGAACTGGCCCTCGAAGAACAGGCTTATCCTTTCGAGGAAAAGGCCATCGAGATGCATCAGAGCAATCTCGATCTTATGGCCATGGGGATTTTCAACGAGTGGATCGAAAAGAGCCTGGAAAAATTGGCGGTCTTCCTCCCGGCGCGCTATGCCAAGCCTGAGGAAGCGACCCCGATTATGACATCCCTCGAACTTTTCACTTTCACCATTGTCCGTCCCGATACGGCAGGCCTGGCGCAGGAGCAGGCTTCCGATGCCGAGGCGAAGCCGGATGATGAACCTGACAGGGATAAAGCTGAGGCGCTCGAAGATGTGGCCGCTGTCGCCGCTGAGCAGAGTGAGGCGGGTACCGTACCTGTTTCCGCGGCTGGCGACAATCCCAAAGAAGATAAAAAGGCCGAAAAGGCTTCGATTGGAAAGGAAAGCCAATGACGGGTGGGATTATTAGAAAGTTGGCGCCAAGGTTGTTGACGGGCACGAAAAGACCTGCCTTGGCCCGGTTTGTCATGCTTCTGAGCGTTTATGGCCTGATAGCCGGCTGCAGCGTTCCGGTCAGCACCGCTCCTACCACCAAAGTGGAAACCAGACCTGTTTCGAAGGCTGCCAAGGTCATGCGCAATGAGGATGGCCGCGAAAGTATCGTTATCTCTGAAAAGGTAAAAATCCCGTCCACTTTACGTCGCGAGTTCGATGATGCGGTGGCTCTGATGGGCCAGGAGGAATACGAAAAGGCCATCGAATTGCTGGAGAAGGTCGTCAAAGCATCACCGGGAGTGACTGCACCCTATGTCAACATGGCCCTGGCCTGCCGCAAAGTCGGCAAACCGGAAGTTGCCGAAGAATATTTGAAGACGGCTTTGAAGATTTTTCCCGGGCATCCGCTGGCTAGCAATGAATATGGCCTGCTGCTGAGAAAAACCGGTCGTTTTGCCGAAGCGCGCCAGGTTTACGAAAAATCGCTGGCAGAGTTTCCGGAATATTTTCCGCTCAGGAAGAATTTTGGCATTCTCTGTGATCTTTATCTCAATGATCCTCAGTGTGCTTTGGCCCAGTATGAATTGTACAGCCAGGCCAATCCTGGGGATGACCAGATCGAGCTGTGGCTTTCCGAACTGCGCCTGCGGACGGAAAAGTAGCCGTAGAGCGGTCCGAGGGCTTTGCCGGCAGTGCCGGATAAAAAAGGAATTGAAGATGAAATGGAAATTGATGCTCTGCTTGTGTGCTTTACTGGTGCCGGCGTTTTTAGCTGTTGCCGCCGAAAAGGGTCCCGGCAAGCAGTCAAAGGGCGAACAGGATGCCAAGCAATTGTCGGGGATGTCCATCGTCGGTAATGACGAAGCACCGAAGTCTCTCTATATCGTGCCCTGGAAAAGTTCGGAGATCGGTGTTGAGACGGCCCTGGGCATGATGTTGAATAAGGATGCGGTCCCCGTGGACCGTGACGTTTTCAAAAGACAGATCGATTTTTACGAAGTCAGCACTAGCAAAAGATCCGGGAGGAATTAGCAATGGAACTCATTTATTCGGTTGTAGGTTTTTTTCAAAAGGGTGGACTGTTCATGTATCCCATTCTGCTGGTATTTGCCGTTGGAATAGCTATTGCCGCGGAACGTTGGTTTCAGTTAGCCAGAGCGCGATCCGAAAATCGTAAGTCCTGGGCAAAACTGCAGCCGGTACTGGTGGAAGGCGATTTCGACAAGGCAAGGAATTTGGTGGAGAAGGACAAATCAAGCATCGCACAAATGCTCTCCCTGGGGTTGGCGCGGCAGGGAGCGGTTCGGCGTCGGGATGATATCGAGATTGCTATGGAAGAAGGCATGATGGAAATAATCCCTCAGCTGGAAAAACGCACCCAGTATGTGGGCCTGTTGTCCAATATTGCCACTCTGCTCGGCTTGCTGGGGACCATCATGGGGCTCATCGAGGCATTTACCGCGGTTGCCAACGCCAATCCCGCGGAAAAGGCCGACCTGCTGTCCGCCAGTATCTCCGTCGCAATGAATACCACGGCCTTTGGCCTGATGGTCGCCATTCCGTTGCTGCTTCTCCACGCCAAACTGACATCGACCACCGGTTCTATCGTCGACAGCCTTGAAATGGCATCAGTCAAAGCCCTTAACAGCATTTGTAATTTCACCAAGCGGCAACAGACCACGGGTTGATTATGACAAAACGACATCACACCAGAAGACGCCGGGGGTTGAAAGCAAATTCCGAGTTGGACATCACCACATTTTTGAACCTGATGGTGGTCCTGGTTCCGTTCCTTCTCATCAGCGCCGTGTTTTCAAGGGTGACGATTCTCGAATTGAGTGTCCCGACCGGAGCTGGCGGTTCGGGAACCGCCAGTCCCACGTTTACTATTGAAGTTGTTGTACGTGATGCCGGTCTGGAGCTCTCCAACGGAGCCAGCGTTGTCGCCGCCATGCCGAAAAAGGATGACGCCTACGATTTTGACAAGCTCTCCGAGATGCTCACGCGTCTGAAAAAGGACTATCCGCAAAAGACAGACGCCACCGTGCTGGTCGAGCCGGATATTGAGTACGATACGTTGATTGAGGTCATGGACAGGATGCGGGAGACCGAGTTGAAGGTGGAGGGCAGTGAACTGTTGAGCAAGCTCGAACTCTTCCCCGTGATATCCATAGGAGACGCGCCATGAGAGAAAGCAGACGCATGAGGCGTATGGACCGCAACCATAAAAGGGTGTTGGGGCTGAACCTGACCTCTCTGATGGATGTGTTTACCATTCTGGTGTTTTTCCTGTTGGCCAACTCATCTTCGAGTGAAGTAATGACGACGCCCAAACAGATAAAATTGCCGGATTCCATTGTCGAGACGAAACCGCGGGAAACGGTGGTCATTCTGGTCAGCGCCGAGGATGTCCTGGTTCAGGGTGAAAAGGTGGCGGCGACCGTCGATCTTCTGGGTCCCAATGACGGTGCGGTCCCGGCTATTGCCGAGCGACTGAAGCGCCTAGAAAAGAATATCATCGGAGTCCACACCAAGGGGGTTGCCCAGAGCAAGGAAATCACCCTGCTGGCGGATAAAACCATCCCGTTCCGGGTGCTGAAGAGAATAATGTCAACCTGTACGAACTCTGGATATGGCAGGATATCCCTTGCCGTAATCCAGAAAGCATCGCAAACCTGATTTAGAATTCTGTGGAGAAGTCAATAATGTCACAGGAATTGGAAGCTCTGAACGCGCAGATCGAAGAGGTTCAGAACCAGATAGTCAAACTGGACACCGATCTGCGGGTTGTGGAGTCGGAGTACGAGTCCTTTGCCCTCGAGAAACAGTGTTTCGACACCTTGCGCGAGACGTGCGACGCTCTCGACAAACTTGGATCACTGGGTGCTGACAGTCTGTTCTGGGGTAAAACTGATGGTTCCGGCCATAAAAAGCGCATTCGGGAACGTATCGCGACTTTCGAGGACGAAACGCGAGGGGTCCTGGATCGACGCCAGGATCTGCAGGGTCAGATCGAACAGTGCAATTACCAGCTGGACGACCTGTTCGAGGAACTTTGGGAAGCCCGGGCATTGGAGGAAGAACGTCAGGAAGAGTTCGTGATTGTGCGGGAAATGTCCCCCATGCCCTACCGGCCCATGCTCATGCCCTGGAGCAAGAATATCGAGAGTGAGAAACGTTTTCGTCGCTCTCTGTCCGTTTCCATGTTCTGGAGCCTGCTTCTTGCCATACTTATTCATTTGGTAACGGTGCCGATCCCTGATCGCACTGCCATGGTCGTCGAAATCCCAGCGCGCTTCGCCATGTTGCTCAAGGAAAACCCGCCGGTTCCAATCCCGCAGCCGATACCCAAACCTGAGCCCGAGAAAAAGGCCCTTGAGACCGAGCCTGAAAAACCGGCCAAAACGAAAACCAAGCCGAAAACCGACAAAGTGGTGGCAAAAAAGAAATCCCAGGCCAAACCGGGCAGCGGTAAAAAAGTCATCAGAAAAAAATTGAGTAATGTCGGTGTGCTGGCTTTTAAGAGCAGTTTTTCCGATCTGATGGACGAGGTCCCGGTGGCCAGCCTCGCTAGGGCATCCCGGGGCAAAAAGCCTAATGCAAGGATTCCGGGGCAGGCCCGGGTGCAGCGCTCGTTGGTGGCCATGCAGGGCAAAGGTGGCGGCGGTAGCAGGGGAATCAGTAACTTCGGCGTTAGCCGCAACCTCGGCAACGGTGGTACGGGAGGTGGAACCGGCTACGGTACGGCAGGGCAGATTGGCGGTGTCGGAACCTCCAAGGTCCACAGCGCTATGGCAGGTCTGAGCGAAGAAGCCGGGCGGCCATTAAGTGACGGCGTGGGACCGGCCCGAACCGACGAGGAAATCCAGATTGTTTTCGACCGTTATAAGGCGACCCTTTATCGGATTTATAACAGAGAATTGCGTAAGGACCCGACATTGCGCGGAAAACTGTTGCTGAAACTGACCATTGAACCGAGTGGCGTTGTTTCCATGTGCCGCAAAGAATCCACGGATCTTGATTCAGCAGAACTGGTGAAGAAGATCGTCGCCAGGGTAAAACGTTTTAACTTCGGGAAAAAGGAGGGTGTCACAAAGGTGACTATTCTTTATCCCATTGATTTCCTGCCGGCAGGATAGCTTGCAGTTGGAGTCCTTGGGAGGGGGTTGCCGGGAAAAGGGCGGGCACATAGCCTGCCGAGCAAAAAGGGGGCGGTAATGAGTCAGAAGATTTGGGTGATCGACGACCAAGGCTTGGGTAAATTGCCTGGAATGAGTCAAGGGGTTGCCCAGCATCCGGGAAATGGGAATAAAGAGAGCGCGTCTCTTCCCAAAACGTCGCAGAAGAATCCGGCTTCAGCGTTCAGCCTCTCCATGTTGGTTTGGGGTTGCGGACACATGCATATCGGGCAACGCCGCCTGGGATTGATCTATCTGGCGGCTATGGTTGCATTCTATACGGTTATGACCACAGTTGTGTTCTGCTGGGATTCTTTAGCCCGGTTCATCTCAGAGAGACCTGAACTCATCATCTTCGCCATGGTCATCTTTCTGTGCGGTTTGTTGGTCTGGATGTTCAATGCCGTGGATGTTTACTACAGGACGCTCCGCTTGAGGGACGAACCTTTTCTTGGAGCTGATAAGATTTTTTGGCCCCTCGCCGGGTCATTTCTGTTCCCAGGATGGGGACAGTTTCTGAATGGTCAACCAAAAAAAGGGATTTTCTTCTTGCTGTGCGGTGCGGGGGGAGTCTTTTCTGTTTTTGCCCTGTTTCTGGGCCGGTATGTTTGGCCCTTGCTCCAATCAAACCAGGACCGTTACGTTTTTGAATCCTGCCTGCTCGGGGTATTTCTGGTCGTTCCCGTTGTGTTTCTCATGTGGGTGGCCTCCGCATATGATGCTTTCAGATCCTGTGAATATTTCTTGCGCTACAGGCTGAGATCAAAGTTGGTGGGTAAGCGGTTGCCGGGCCGGGGGGTTCTGGCCGATCTGGTCCCGCAGTGTTCGGCGGTGCTCGGTCTGATGCTTGCTATTTCGTTGGGGGTGCAAGCTATCCCGAAACAGTATTATGTGGATTCCCTGAAAAACGTCCGGGTTGAAATGCTGAACAGCAACATGACAATCATCCCGGGATTGCTTCATAAAACTATTGAATTTATCAGTTGGTAAAACCTCCTGAGCCGGGGAGGACCACTGAACAGGATTTCGTTCAGACTGAAGTTGTGAATAACAAAACGAGCAACAACAGGATTTGTGTTTTTATCGATAAATTCAGCTATGTTGGCCATCTGTCAAAAGCCTGTTTTTCGAGCTTCATTTCACCGTCATTTCCCTTGTAAATATTAATCCAGGCATTCCAGTTTTTTTTGTCCATATCCGGATAATCCCGCCGGTAATGGCTGCAGCGGCTTTCTTTGCGCATGATTGAGGCTTTGAGTTTCATTTCAGCGCTGATAATCATGTTCGAGGTTTCAAAAGCCAGCCGCAATTCATGCAGATCCGTCGCTCGAAGCATTGGCATGTGATGATCTCTCAACTCTTCAACGTAGGCCAGAGCTGCTTTCAGGAGGCTTTCTTTCTTTATGTATATGATGAAATTGGGAATCATGATGCCTTGCAGGGTTTGCGTCACCCAGGCAGGGCTGTAACCGGCCTCTCTCTTTAAAGGCGCAAGTATCTCTGCCTGTACTTCCTTCATTCTGGCTTTTGAAATTTCAGGCATTTCAACGCCCCGGCAATATTCAGAAGCTGCCTTTCCAGCAATAGCGCCCTGTACCGCAGAACCTGCCAATGAGGATCCTATCTGGGTATAGATCGCCCCGGCCATATAAGAACCTAATGCATCACCGGCAGCGTATAACCCCGGGATATTTGATTCACACTTTTCATTGATGGGGACCAAGCCTTCCGATTTGTGGATAGACATCCCTGCAGAAGAACCGCCCACGAGTGTTCCCGCCATTCCCGGAAGTACTCCCCCCTCTTTGGGCGGGCCATCAGGTCCGGCCCCCCGTTCACCCTGGGGAGGACCATTTCGTTTGAATTCATAAGGAACATACGGTCCGCCTTCTGTCTCGTTGCTTTCTCCTGTCTCAGGATGTCCCATCTCAATCGGATTTCCGGTCATATAGGCTTTGTAATTATGATCCACACCCAAATCATGGTGTACTTCAACACCCGTTATGCCTGGTTTTTTTTCAAACATACCATGCCATCCGTCAAAACAGGCTGCGGCGTTTTCAGCCTGGCCGGGATGGCCGTCGTTCCATTCTTTGCCGGTAACTTTGGCGCCAATGTTATAAGCCATGACGGTGCCGTCGTGGGTAAGGTCGCAGATGGGAAACCCGTTGGGTTTAAAACCACCGGCTCCCGTACACAGGATCACGCTTTTCGCCTTGAAAACATGGATTTTTTCTTCATCGATGCTGAAACCGGCAGCGCCTGCAATTCGTCCGTTTTCTTTGATGAGATGTGTTATTACAATTCTTTCCAGAACCGAAATATTTCGTTTCTTGATGGGTTTGTTAAAACAATTGTTATAAAGCGGGGATCCAAAAAATCCCCATTCCCTCAGCTCTTCGACACGGGCAAGCGAATGCTCGGCCATTTGCCGGGTATATACCGGGTTGTTGGTTCCCAGGGCCGAACGGGAGACCGTATCGACAAACTCATCAAGGCTGACTTTTGCAGAACTGGGATCGTATGCGAATATTCCTTTTGCAAAAGGGGTTTGACCCGATGAACCGAGACGGCCCTTGGAAACAAGCATCGTTTTGGGGCCCGCATCGTGTGCCTTGACGGCTGCGAACAATCCTGCCATTCCGCCGCCGATAACCAGCACATCAGCTTCGTTTTCGACGTACATCATTTTATTGATATCAATCTCAGGGATATTGGCACTGCACTCTCCTTCAGTTGCGGAAATCCCCATAACAGCCATTGCCGCAAGCCCTGCAGCCCCTCCCGCGAGTGCCATAAAATTACGGCGGGAGATGTCGGTTGGGTTTTGAAAACTTGTCATTTATTGTCTCCATTTTTCCTAGTCTTATCCGTGGTGTAAGTCCTCAGAAGAAGCAGAATTCCGCTGGCACTCAGAATAGTTATGAAGATTGACACGGCAAGGCTGGAATGACGGCCAAGATCGATGACATGCCACGCGGCAGCAGCAATAAACAGAACTGCCAGAATGCCGTGAAAAACCCTCCAGGTCGTGTGTTTAATCGGCAGCTTTTTTCGTACAAGGGAGGTTATTCCAAGTGTCAGCATCAGACACCAGGCCACGATTCCAAATACAACACCCCGGTTCAAGGTGGTGATGATTGTGATGAAAGCATCAACAGGAGAAACACCCGACTCAAAAAATCTTGGAACCACGAGAAAAAAGGGGTGGAAGAATAATATTGTTATGCAGGTATAACCGATTATTTTATGATACTTTATCAGCCTGCTCACCTTGAGATCTTTGACAGCATATCCGTTTGCACGTGACCAGAAGAACAGCCCGATCATCTGGCAGAATGCCAGAATCGTTATGACGGACAGCGATTCTTTCAGGAATGAACGTGCCGGCGGATTACCCAGTGCCCAGCTGAATAGAGGTATCCCCGTAAAAACAATGACTGACTGAATAAGAAAATTACTTTTGAAGTATGTGTTCATTTCCTACCCCCATGAAACCACCACCGGAATGGATTTATCCGGAGTAATGGTTATGGCATCGACAGGACAATTCATCCTACACAAGTGGCAAATCTGGCAATCAGCCGGATATTTGATGAACGCCTTTTTCGTCTTCGGTTCCTGGCGGATAACATCTGTGGGACAGGTTTTGACGCATGTCCCGCAGCCGATACAACCTTTGATGAGTTTTATGGCCATGTTTTTATTTTTTCTCCGCAGCTGTTCAGGTTATTTTTTGTCACTGGAATCGATTAATCAATACAGGGTTTCACAACGACTACATAAGACAGGACTGGATGGAGTTCCTCATAAAAACCTGCTCACATTGATCCGCCACGACCATATCGAAATGGTTGTCCGCCAAGTGGGGCAAGGCCGTCACTGCAACAACAGGCACATCATCACTGAACTTTTTAATATGCCGGGCATGCAGACATCCGTCAGAACCAGGTCGAACCATTCTCTATTGAAGCTGCGTACAGCTTCGTAACCGTTGTGGGCAGTTACTACTGTGAAGCCGCATCGGTTCAGCCATTTTCCGAGAAGTTGCAAATTTGACTGGTCGTTATCTACAACCAGAACCCTTTGGGTAAATCTGCAAGACATTTCAAGCGCTTGTTTCATGACCTGCTCCTCTATCATGGTGATACTTTTTTAGCTGGTTTAAGAAGGCTGCCACCGCAACTACGACAGCCCCGCTATGATTATCGTCATTGGCGGGGGCCGCCACCGCGGGGCATATTCTCGGGAACAGCAACCAGCTGGCCGTCGCGCTCCTCGCAGGTCGCTTTGAGGGTCTCACCCCGACGCCCGGTAAATTCGACACTGTCACCAGCCTGCTTGCCTTCGCACGCCTCAATCGCCTCGGGGGGAGGCCCCTGTCGACGGCCATCTTGCCCATTATTGTTTCCGGCCAACGCGGTCATCGGCACAAGGCTTAACAGGGCCATTACCAGGATTACTTCTTTTATTCCTTTGCTTTTCATTAATTATCTCCTTTCTATTGGGTGATCTATCTATTTTTTTGTGTTCAAAATAGTGCTGGAATGTGGAAGAAGTATGGATGAAGTGTAAATTTGTGTGAAAGTAGTGTAATTTTTTTCGGATTATGATTAGACGGGATACCAATCTTTGAGTATTTTGAGACTCAAATGGTAGATACCTTAACCCCTTTGGTTGAATCTAAACGAACACATACCTCGAACACGTACCAGGCATGTTTTAATAAGGCCCCGAATCCCTCAACACTATGGAAGTGAATACGACCTTTTGAACATTCGTCAGAAATGAGTAATGTCAGTTTCCTTGCGATTGAGGATCGGATTTGACCAACTGTTTGATGGTGATGAGAACGTCAGAGGGAATGGACTTGTTTTTCGAATGGAAGGGAAACAGCCGGGAATCGTTTCAGGCTGTCCGTTTTTTGACAAACGAGGGGATCAATGTTGAACCGAAATAAGTTGGAAGGGCAACATTGCTTCCAGCATTATCCACGAACGTTTTCGATTTTATCTAATGAAAAAAGCCGGTCTGAACATCAGACCAGCCTTTTTGTTGAGGGTACGACAAAGTTTAAATAAAAAACTTTCCGAGAAAGCGTCTTTGTTTGCTCAGACACCCAGGGTTTTGGCGAGTTTCAGGACTATTTCATCGATGGGGCGACAACCGGCTTTGAAAACGTCTTCAAGGGTTGTCAGGTGGACTCCACCCCTTGTGAGTCCCACCATGTTGCCGGGATGGTTTTCCATGAGGGCTTCGACGGCTTTTACGCCGAAGCGGGCACCGAGCATGCGATCGAATACAGAGGGGGAGCCGCCGCGCTGGTAATGACCGAGGACCATGAGCCTGGTTTCGAAACCGATCTTGTCCTTGATCATGTCCGCAACGTCCTGTGCTTTGGCGGCGCCTTCGGCGACCATGATCAGAGAGTTGTCACGTCCTTCCCGATAACGGGAGCGAAGATTTTCGCAAATTGCGTCAATATCGAAAGGTGCTTCAGGTACAATGGCAAACTCAGCCCCGCAGGCAATAGCTGAAACGACGGCCAGGTAACCACAGGTCCGGCCCATGGTTTCGACCACCATGGCGCGGCTGTGCGAGGATGCCGTGTCTTTGAGGCAATCGACGGCATAAATGATATTGTTCAGGGCGGTATCGACACCCAGCGACATGTTGGTGAAAGCGATGTCATTATCGATGGAGGCAGGAATACCTATAGTCGGGATCCCTCTTTTATAAAGTGTCAAAGCTCCTTTCAGCGAACCTTCGCCGCCGATAACGATCACTCCATCGACTCCCAGACCCTGGAGATTTTCAACCGCCAGTTTCTGTCCGGCTTCCGCCATCATGGCTTTACAGCGCGCGCTGTGTAGAATCGTTCCACCCTTCTGAAGAATGCCGCTGACGGAACGGGAATCCATGATCTTGTACTCACGGTCGATCAGGCCCTGGTAGCCTTTTTGAATGCCGACAACCTCCATGTTCTCGGATAGGGCTTTTCGCACCACGGCCCTGACACAGGCATTCATACCGGAAGAGTCGCCACCGCTGGTCAATAATGCAATCCTTTTCATTTCCCTTTTCTCCAATGTTTGGAATAAAAAATGCTAAAACTCCCGTTTGGATTGTCATAATGCAGAAATCAAGCCGGGTGAAAAATTCCTTTGTATGCTGTCGTTTTCTAGAGAAGAGAGCCTTCCGGCGTTAACGCCGACCAACTATCCGGATTAAGACCATCCATACACCTATTTGAGCTGCGGCCGGAGCCCAGTCATTTTTAGAATTAATTGAAGGGTTGACTCAGTCGGACCCTTATGGGACAGGGCTGTGCCAATCAATATACAATATATTCCAAGGGAGTAGGAGCTTTTGACAAAATTTCTGATCGGAGTTATTCCGAGGGATTTTTTCTTAAGAATCAGTTACCGTTTACATCTCGCTATTTGATATGCTACAAGGCGTTGTTTTTGCAAGATTTAATGAGGTTTTAAAAAATGCTGAAGATAATTGTTAACCGTTGGAACCATTATGACTGACCAAAAACCGAATTTACCCCAAACTCTTCCTGTTTACCCACTTCGGGACCAGGTTTTTTTTCCTCATGAAGTGGTTCCGATTAAGGTTTCTTCCGACCTGATGCCGGTGATCGGGGAGGCCATCCGCAATGAGTCGCTGATCGCTCTGGCCGCATTTTTTTCGCCTGGAAAGCGTAGTGATTTTGATCGCTTGTCCAAGATCGGAACTGCGGGTCGGATCAAACAGATTTTTCAGATGACGGGGGGGGATTGTAAAATAATTGTTGAGGGTATTCAACGGGTACGCTTTGAGAGCCCGGTTCAGGTCCAACCTTATATGATTACGCGCATCCATCCTTTGCTTGAGAACCCTTCGTATGGACCTGTAGCTGAAGCGCTTGTTAAGAGCGTGAATTCCATGCTCAAAATTCTCATGCTGCACGGACAAAGCTTTTTTACGGATGCTTTGCAGCTTTTTCAGAGTACGGATGTGGGTCATCTTGCAGATGTAATTGCCGTTGCCCTTGACTTTGAAGCCATCGATAAACAGCAGTTTCTGGAAATTCTTGAGCCCCTGGAACGTTTGAAAGCGGTTCACACCATCCTGGCTACCAGAATCAAGAAACTCAAATTTCAGAATATTGTTTCCTTCGCCTCCGCCCCCGAAGGGAAAGAAGATCAGCGGGAGCGCGAATTCAAGGAAAAAATGAAAGAGTTTCAACATGAGCTTAAAGAACAGGCAGAAAGGCAGCCCGAACTTGAGGAGTTAAAAGTCCGCCTCAAAAAAGCCCCGATGCCTGAAGAAACCAAAGACGTTGCTGACAAGGAATTCTCCCGGTTGGAACGCCTGCATCCAGCATCGCCCGAATACCAGGTAGCTTACAATTATCTGGATTATCTCTGCACCCTTCCCTGGAACGAAGAGACTGAAGACAATCTCAGCGTCGCCCGGGCCGAGGATGTCCTGGATGAAGATCACTACGACCTGAAGGATGTCAAGGAGAGGATACTGGAGTTTCTGGCGGTGCGGTCCCTGAGACCATCGTCATCCGGATCGGTCCTTTGTTTTGTCGGACCACCGGGTGTGGGAAAAACGTCCCTTGGAAAATCGATTGCCCGCTCCCTGGGGCGTAAGTTTATCCGGGTCTCGCTGGGGGGATTGAAAGACGAGGCCGAAATTCGCGGTCATCGTCGAACATACATCGGTGCCCTTCCGGGGCGGATTATTCAGGAAATCTCTCGCGCCGGGGTCAAAAACCCGGTTTTCATGCTCGATGAAGTAGATAAAATCGGACAGGATTTTCGCGGTGACCCGTCTTCGGCCCTTCTGGAAGTTCTTGACCCTGAACAACATCACAATTTTTCCGACCATTTTCTCAATGTTCCCTTCGACCTTTCCAAGATAATGTTCATTACTACGGCCAACACGGTACTTCCCATCCCTGCGCCTTTGAAAGATCGCATGGAGATCATTCAACTTCCCGGTTACAGTGATGAGGAAAAGACCGAAATTGCTTTTCGCCACCTGATTCCCAAACAGCAGGAGGAGACTGGTCTGGAAGATTTTCCCATTGAATTTGAAAAATCGGCTGTGCAGAGAATTTTGCGTGAATATACCCGCGAGGCCGGGGTACGCGGCCTGGAACGAAACATTGCATCGGTTTTTCGAAAGATCGTTAAAAGGCTGGCCAAAGGCGAACCGGTGCAGGATCGGGTCAGCGCGGAGCTGGTCGGGGAATTTCTCGGTGCGCGCAAATATTTTCCCGAGCTCGCCGGCAAGGAAGACCAGATCGGGGTCGCCACAGGCCTTGCCTGGACCGAGGTTGGTGGCGAACTCCTTTTCGTCGAAACCAGCCTCATGGAAGGGAGTCATGAGTTGATCATGACTGGAAACCTCGGCAGCGTACTACAGGAATCGGCCCGAACGGCACTTTCATTTATCCGCACGCACGCTAAAGAGTTGAAAGTTGACAGCGATTTTTTTACCAGCAATGACATTCATATTCATGTTCCTTCCGGTGCGGTGCCTAAAGACGGTCCTTCGGCCGGGGTCCCCATTGTTACCGCCCTGATCTCACTCCTGACGGGAAGAGCTGTTCGCAGGGATGTCGCCCTGACCGGTGAGTTTTCTCTTTCCGGAAGGATTCTTCCGGTCGGAGGAATTAAAGAGAAAGCCTTGGCGGCTCAGCGCGCCGGCGTGGGAACTATCATCCTGCCGGAGGAAAACCAGGTCCATCTGCAGGATCTCAGCCCCTCACTTCTGAAAGATGTTGAATTCGTCCTGGCAGGAGATATCTGGACGGTTCTCAGCCATGCCCTGAAACAGCCAATCTGAATCCTTTAAATTTCCCTCGCCTTTTGGGATTAGGTTCCCGGGATGTTTTGCTCGTTGATTTGGGCCGAAGGTGAGTGTTAACCTTTTTATGCAACGTCATTAACGACAAAATGCCTCCCGGACTCGGATCAAATACGAATCCGGCTTTTCCCAACGGGGGTCCGTGTGAAAATTCAAAAATTATTGACCATTCATTTTCTATTATTAGGCGCTTTTCTTCTGGCGGCCGTATCTCTGAACGCCCAGACACTGGAAGAGAAAGTGCGGGAATTCAATCTCTCCAACGGCCTCAAGTTGCTGGTGGTGGAACGCCACAATTCCCCGACCTTTTCCGCTCATGTCACCATCGGTGTGGGTGCTGTGAATGAAACCAACCAGTGTCGTGGAGTGGCTCATCTGCTGGAGCACATGCTGTTCAAAGGGACCGAAACTATAGGTACCACCGATTATGCCGGAGAAAAAGACATTCTTGAAAAAATTGAAAAGATAGGGAATAGGCTGGATGTGCTGAAGAACGACCCCGCCAGTGACCACAAAGAAAAGGCTCACCTGGAAAAACAGCTGAAAAGTCTCCAGGCTGAGCATAATAAATTTGTTGTCAAGGATGAGGCCGCGCGGATTTACGCGGAAAATGGTGGTGTTGGTTTCAATGCTTTCACCAGCCGGGATATGACCAGCTATGTCGTCTCTCTTCCTTCCAACAAGCTTGAGCTGTGGGCTTTTCTGGAGTCGGACCGCATGAAACATGCGGTCCTCAGGGAGTTTTTCACAGAACGTGACGTTGTTATGGAGGAACGCCGCCGATCATACGAAAGCAGCCCTCGGGGGCTCCTGATGGAGACCCTCATGGCGACTGCTTTTACCGTGCATCCCTATCGAAATCCGATAATCGGCTGGAACTCGGATATTAGCCACCTCACTCTGGAGAAAACCCGGAGATTCCATAAAATGTATTACGCACCTGTCAACACGGTCATTACCCTGGTCGGCGATCTGGATGCGGAAAAAGCTTTAGAAACCGTCAAGCGCTACTTCGGGGATATCCCCGCCGGCACACCGGTTCCGGTTGTCAGCGATGTAGAGCCCCGGCAGAGGGGCGAGAAAAGGGCCTCCATCAACTTTGATGCGGAACCGCGCCTGATGATTGCCTATCACAAGCCGACTTTACCGACCAATGAGGATTACGCTTTTGATCTCATCGATCTGATTTTGTCCGGTGGTAGGACTTCCCGCCTTTACCGTTCTTTGGTGGTTGAGAAAAACCTTGCCGCTTCTATCGAAACGTACGGCCTGCCGGGCTCCCGTTATCCGAACCTGTTCGTGATATCAGCGATTCCCCGCCATCCCCATACCCCCGCGGAAGTAGAAAAAGCGATCTATGCGGAACTCTCGCGCTTAGGTGCGGAAACAGTGGCAATTCCGGAGATGGAAAAAGCTCGCAACCGTCTGCGGGTTGATCGTCTGCGGCGCTTGAAAAGCAATAGTGGGTTGGCGCGCATGCTTTCCTATTTCCAGACTGTGGCGGGTGACTGGCGATACCTTACCGAATATGACCGTGAAATTGTCAAAGTCTCAGCGCAAGATCTGATGCAAACAGCGGCCACCTATTTCACTAAAGGGAACCGCACTGTGGCGGTTTTAGGCAAGGAGGCTCCATGATGCGGAGACATTTTTTTCTGGCTCTTGCGGTTGTAACGCTCCTTTTTTGTGTCGGCTGCATGGCGGGGAAGGGTGTTATTCGTCACCCGGACCAGTTGCAGTTCCAACCTCTCAAATTCAGCTTTCCTGCGGTCGAACGTATTGAAACCTCAAATGGTATCCGGGTCTTTTTCAAGGAAGATCGGGAACTTCCGCTGATCACCATCACAGCAGTAGTGGGGGGGGGGTCGCTGGAGGACCCCGACGATAAGGTCGGGCTTGGCGATCTGTTCGGAACGGTATTGCGAACCGGTGGAGCAGGTGGATTTCCAGCGGATGAATTGGATGAAATTCTTGAAACCATGGGGGCCGACCTCGGCGTGGGTACGGACACCTATGCCACAACCCTGAGCCTTTCCGTTCGCAGCGCTGACCTGGAAAGCGGCATGGCAATCCTTCACGACCTGTTACGCGCTCCACGATTTGCCGAGCAACGCCTCGAACTGGCTCGCAAGAAGGAAATCGAAGGGATTCGGCGGCGCAATGATTTGCCTGAAACAGTTGCCCACCGCTCGTTGGGGCGCTGGCTGTATCAGGGGCATCCTCTTGGGCGGGAATCGACGATAGAGTCTGTTTCCAAGGTAACCCGGAATGACTTGTTGACCTTTCATCAACGCCATTTTCACCCCAATAATATGTGGCTTGCGGTTTCCGGCGATCTGGGTGAGAAAGACCTGAAGAATCTTTTGGTGAAGGTTTTCGGTGACTGGCCCATGGCTGAAATGAAACCAACCCCGATTCCGCCACTTCCTGAGAAGCCTGATTCGGTCTTGCTGTTGACCCGGAAAGATGTGTCCCAAACCAATATTCTTATGGGCAGCAGGGGTATTGACAAATCCGCACCTGATCTTGCGGCTTGCCAGGTGATGAATTTTATTCTCGGCGGCGGAGGATTTAACTCGCGTCTTATGCGAGAAATAAGGTCCAACCGTGGCCTGGCTTATTCCATCTATTCCTATTTTCAGATCGGTCGTCGCCTACCAGGACTTTTTTTGATCGGCGGTGAAACCAAAAGTGAGTCCACTCTTGAAGTGGTCAACCTGGTCAGGGAGATGATTCGTCAGATGCGGACCACTGAGGTGTCCGGGGAGGAACTCCGTCTTGCTAAAGAGAGTTTAGTCAACTCATTCGTGTTCGCATTTACCGATTCCCATGCCGTGGTTGCCCGGGAACTCCGACTCGACTTCTTTGATTATCCGCAAGGCTATCTGAAAAACTACCGTGACCGCATCGCCTCGGTAAATGTCGCTGACGTGCTGGCGGCGGCCAAGCGCCATCTCAACCCGGCGGATCTGACTATTGCCCTGGTGGGAGATGAGGCTCAGTTTGATGGCCCCCCTGCTTCCCTTGGTCTTAAAATCATGCCAGGTATCAAAGAGGGTAAAAACACCAATTGAGGTTCTCCGATGTTATTAAGAAACTTGAAAAGCAGGAGGTACTCTTTTGAATGCAGATGCCTTGTTGGAAAATTATCGGGAACTGGTGGCGTGCCTGGATGAACACGCGGACCGGATTGCGGAAACTTTTGGTGAGCATATGGTCTGCCGGAAGGGATGTGACAGCTGTTGCCGCCACCTTTCACTTTTCTGGGTTGAAGGGTTTGTTCTCTATGAGGCTCTGCAGAAGAGTACCAAAACCAAGGCAGACATTGTCCGACGTAAGATAGCTCACGCAGGTTCGAGCCTCGAATGTCCACTCCTTGAGGATCATGCCTGCCTCCTTTATGCGGCCCGCCCGGTTATTTGCCGGACCCATGGGCTCCCCCTCATGAATGAAAGCGAACGCGGTCAGGAAATTCATTTTTGCCCGGAAAATTTTCGCAATCTGCAAACTCTCCCCGGTTCAGCGGTGCTGGATATGGAGACGGTCAACAGTTCCCTTGCCACGATCAATACCCTTTTTGTTGAGGATTTTTTTGTGGATGGTCTAAAACCCTCGGCAGAACGTCACAATATTTCAGAATTTCTTTCCAATAATGCAGAAAAATGGTTTATTGATAAAATATGGGATGAAATGTGAAAGGTGGTCTTTGGGACGGTCCATCTCTGTTTTTTGACTCTGGATGTTTACAGACCAATCCTGGAAGTTCCCTGAAAGCTATAAATGGGATTATGGAGAAAATTTAGATGACTCCATGGAAAGTTCTGCGCAATCGTCTCGATGAATTTCTGTCGGAAGGGCTTTGGGAAAGTCGCAAAGAGGGGCAATCCAAGCGAAGGCGATTTTTCTATCACCATCTCCGCATTTGCGTCATCGTCTTCCGGAAGTTTTTTGAGGATAGCTGCCCTTTACGGGCTTCCTCCCTGACCTATACCTCCCTTCTGGCAATCGTGCCTCTCTTCGCGCTCATGTTTTCCGTGCTCAAGGGGTTTGGTGTTCAAAACACCCTTGAGGCGATCATCCTTAAGAAGATCACAGTCGGCAACGAAGCGATCGTCCATCAGATCATCAGCTACATCGACAACACCAACGCAGCCCGGTTGGGTACTTTGGGGCTAGTTATCCTCATCCTGACCGTGGTAGCCATGCTTTCCAATATTGAAAAATCCTTTAATCACATCTGGGGGGTCAGGGAAACCCGTTCCTCTTTCAGGCGTTTTTCCGACTACCTTTCGGTCCTGGTTCTGGGGCCGGTTTTTATCTTCGCGGCCATTTCCATGACCTCCACCCTGCAGAGCCAGGCTTTTCTGCAGCGTCTTTTAGAGATGGCTTATGTCGGCGAACTCATCCTCACCATGTTTAAGATTCTTCCTTATGTCGCCATGTGGGTTGCTTTCACCTTTCTTTATATTTTTATGCCTAATGTCAAGGTTCGCTTGACTTCCGCACTGGTCGGAGGCATTTTTGGCGGTACTGTTTGGCAATTGGCCCAGTGGGGATTTGTTTACGCCCAGGTCGGGGTGGCGCGTTACAATGCCATTTATGGAACTCTTGCCGCGCTTCCCATCCTCATGATCTGGATTTATCTGTCCTGGCTTATCGTGCTGCTGGGCCTGATAATTACCTATGCCTGGCAGAATATGGAGATTATCCGTCGCGAAACGTCGGAAAAAAAAGTCAGTTTCCTGTGCCGGGAAAAAGCGGCCCTTTCTATCCTCATGCTTGTGACCCGAAAGTTTTACGAAAACGGAAAACCTTGGGATATGCAACAAATTTCAGGTCATCTGAACCTTCCTCCGCGCCTTCGTATGCACCTTCTGGACGAGCTGGTTGAACTCGGTTTCTTGTCGGAAGTTGTTAATGAAGGTGAGGATGACAGCGGTTTTCAGCCGGCTCGTGCCCCCGAGAAGCTTGAAGTGGCTGAAATAATTGGCGAATTCCGTCGTCGGGGAGACAGCCTTGAGTGTCCGCTGGAGACTCTGGAGTGGGAAAAGGCCAATGAGATGGAAGAGCATCTTCGCAAGGTTGAGGGAAGTGCCCTGCAGGGCATGACCCTTAAGGAACTGGCTTTGAGTCTGAATGAAACGGAAAAGGCGGGAGATGAAGAAGCGGGTCAGAATGTTTCCAGTGAAAATCTACCATCTTCAAGTACCGCATAAGAAAACCGGGTAATCCAGTCTCCGAGGGAAATGATGGTTCCCTGTTCCGTCTCTTTATGCCAGGGGATATGAATGTGGCCGGTAAGAACGGCGTCATGGCCTTCGGCAAAGCGTAAAGAGGCATGCCTGGTCAGCATGGTTTCAGGGGCCCAGGCGTTTTGGCGGACGGCCCTTCTTCTCTGGCTCTGGCGACCGGCCCAGAGGGCTATTTCCCATATTCGGTCAGGGTGAAGGTGGCGCATAAGCCAGTGGCTTGGCGCACTTCGTAGAAAGCTTCGTAAAAACCTGTAAGGGCGATCATTTTCATCCATTAAATCGCCGTGTGTCACGAAAATCCGGCGTCCCTCCAATTCGAGAGTGGCGCTGTTCTCGATGACTCTGCAACCCAGTTTCTCTCGAAAATATTCCCCCATGTGAAAGTCATGATTTCCTTCGACAAAACAGAGATCACTGTTGTTTTGGCGCAAGCGCTGTAACTGTTCGAGGATAGGAATGTAGGTGGCAAAAACTGTGTGACGATAGCTCACCCAGAAATGAAAGATGTCGCCCAGGAAAAAGATGGAGCATGTTTCCTCTTCCCTGAACTTAAGAAATGTCAGGAGCTTTTGGTAGTTGTTGTCGTTCGGATTGAGAAGGTGTGCATCAGACAAAAAGTAGTATTTCATGCTGGCACTATAAAAAGAGTTTTCCAGAAAAGTCAAGGCCGAGATTGCTTAAGGTTACACAATAAATGCCTTGTTAAAACTAAGCTTTTATGACCAGGCAGAGCTTATTTCACCTAGAGGCACAAAAAGTTGATTCTCAAAGATGCGCCTCTAATAAGCATGTGTTAGAATTTCATTGGAAAATTCAGGAGTTCCGGTGCCCGTTTCTCGTGTCCGGAATTTTTTGAAAATAATTTAACAACCAGGGCGGTCTTACCGACCGAATGAATCGTTCAGTGGACTTTGATATTAAAAACATTATTGATATTTCCGAATTGCAGGAGTTTGTTGAAGGGATAGAGCTGGCTTTAGAGGTACCTGTCGCTTTTCTCGACGCTTCAGGTAAAGTTCTAGCTTCGGTGACGAACTGGAACCTTTGCTCAGGATTCCCGCTACAGCAGTTGGTTGTCAAAGAAGCGGGGAGGCCTGTCGGTAGACAACTTTCCAGTTTATTGGTTGATGGAAACAGCCTGTTGGAAAAATCCTGCTTTGAGCTTTCCTGCCAGGGGGGTTGCTCGGCAGTTTTTATTCCGATCATGGTGGGTGGCCGGCAGTTGGGCACTTTTTTTATGGGGCAGTTTCGACACCAGAATTTCAGCCCCGAACTGCAAGCAGGAATTTCGCTGTCAGATGATGCCCATCAGTGCATTGGTGGCCAGGAAAATTCCCCGACTCTATCCCGCCGGAGTATCCTGGAGGTCATGAACCTCGCTTCCCGACATGTATGTTTTTTGACTCGTATGGCCAATCAGCAGATAGCAAATGCGAAAAAACAGGCTGTGATGGAAAAATTAAATCGAAAATTTCACTCCCTTTTTGATCACACCCCGGATCCTCTTTATGTTGTCGATTGTTTCGGAAAATTGATTGAGGCAAACCGGTCCGCATGTAAAAAGCTTGGATTGACCCACAGCCGTCTTTTGCAAATGAGACTCGAAGATATTCTCCTCGCGAGTGAGATGGGAAGAATCCATGAGCAGATGGCTTGCATTAGGCGAGACGGCTCAGCTGTTTTTGAAACGATCTGTGCTCACGGCCTGGCCATAGAGGTCAATTGCCGTTTTATTGAATTTGACGGAAAATCGGCCATCCTGGCACAAGTCAAAGATATTGAGGCTAGAAAACAATCGGATAACGTCCTTCGCAAAAGCGAAGAGAGGTTCCGCTCGGTTTTTGAACAAAGCAATGTGGCCATGACCATTGTGTCGCCCAAGGGAAAATTTCTCCAGGTCAATCAGAGGTTCTGTGATTTTATAGGTTATTCAGAAGAGGAAATACTTCAGTTTTCAGCTTGGGATATCAGTGTCCCTGAAGATCGCGAAGAAGTCCGGCAGACTTTTGGCAGTTATCTGGAAGGAGAGGAAAAGACACTCCAACTTGAAAGGCGTTATCGGCGCAAGGATGGATCGATGTGTTGGGGAAGTGTTTCCGCATCTATGATTTATGGCAGAAACCGGCGACCATTTTATTCCATAGGAATAATTGAAGATATCACCCAACAAAAAAAGGCGGAAGCGGCCATCCATCATGCTTTGGTCGAAACGGAAGCAGCCAAGGACCGTATATCCGCCATTGTCGGTTCAATCAAAGATGGGTTAATTGCCACGGATATCGAAGATCGTATCATCCTCATGAATGAGGCTGCGGAACAACTTCTTGGTATTCGTTTTAAAGAGGCCCAAAGTAAGTTTCTGGAACGGCTGGTGGACAGAGTGATGCCGGGGAAAAAACTCGTGCCCTGTCAGGAAGCGCGAACACGGGAATTCATGCTTGAAAAAAAGGCCGCTACTCTTTCTGATCGCACTTTGTGCACCATTAAATTCAAATTGTCCCCTATTGTCGCCAAAGACGGAGAAAAAATCGGGAGAATTGCTGTTTTGCGAGATATTACCCGGGAGCGGGAAATCGATCTCATGAAGAATGAATTTATTTCCACTGCCGCCCATGAATTGCGGACACCCCTGACTTCGGTAAAAGGTTTTTCGCAGGTTCTTCTCTCCGAAAACGATTTCAATGATGACCAGAGAAAGGAGTTCCTTTCTTATATTTATGAAAACTCCGAAGTTCTTGAAAAAATTGTCAACGATCTTCTCGATCTCAGTCGGGTTGAATCCGGACAAATCATCCAACTCAAGAAAAAAGAAAGCAATATCGGCACTTTTCTTGATCGGATTGTTTTGCAATATCAGAAAGAGCATCGTTGCCATAATTTTGAAACAGTACGGTCGAAGCAGGTACTTCCCCTCTGGTTCGACCGCGAAAAAATTTTTCAGGTCATGGAAAATCTTCTCAGCAACGCAGTAAAATTCTCACCGGAAAAGAGCTCGATCCGGATCGGTTGTAAAATGAACGGAACTGAGGCTGTCATTTCGGTTTCGGATGAAGGATCCGGGATGTCCCCAAAGGAAGTTGAAAGAATTTTTGATAAATTTTACCGGGTGGATAGTTCCGATACTGCGGTGGCGGGGCTGGGCCTGGGGATGGCGATTGTCAAAAACATTATTGAAGCCCACCTTGGCCGGATCTGGGTTGAAAGTCTGCCCGGAAGCGGGACCACTGTCTCATTCACCCTCCCTTTGACGCATTGTTTGCAGAAGTCCTGAAAACTCCAGCTTCGATCCACCCCCCCATTATGTTCTTTATGAAACGGCCGCAAGTTTTGCATTGCAGCCGGAAATAGCATATTCTTAATGAATATTGAGAGCCTAATATAATACCAATCTCTCGAATTTATATGGATGTTTCCAATGATTGATTTGCGCAGTGACACCGTTACCCAACCGACGCAGAAGATGCGGGAGGCCATGGCTTCCGCTCCGGTCGGTGACGACGTTTATGGGGAGGACCCCACGGTTAACCGCCTGCAGAATATCGGCGCCGGGATGTTGGGATTTGAGTCAGCCCTTTTCGTATCCAGCGGCACCCAGAGCAATCTTATTGCTCTCATGTCTCATTGTGAGAGGGGGGACGAGTATATCGTCGGGCAACAGGCCCATACGTACAAATATGAGGGGGGAGGGGCTGCCGTACTTGGCAGCATTCAGCCCCAGCCCCTCGAATATGAGGCGGACGGGACCCTCGATCTGAGGCTGGTGGAAGCGGCGATCAAGACGGATGATTTCCACTTTGCGCGGACGCGACTTCTCTGCCTTGAAAATACCCAGGCCGGCAAGGTGCTTCCCCTTGATTACCTGCATGAAGCCGCCCGGTTCGCGTGCCACAAAGAGCTGTCTCTGCATCTGGACGGAGCCCGTGTCTTTAATGCTGCGGTTGATCTCGGGACGGATGTTCAGGAGATTACCCGACAATTCGATTCAGTTTCGGTCTGCCTTTCCAAAGGTTTATGCGCTCCGGTCGGCTCTCTGATATGCGGTTCCCGTGCCTTCATCGAACGGGCGCGAAGGTGGCGCAAGGTTGTAGGGGGAGGGATGCGCCAGGCCGGAATCCTGGCGGCGGCTGGCATCCTGGCATTGACCGACATGGTGGAGAGACTTGAAGAAGACCACCGGAACGCGGAAAAACTTGCACAGGGTCTTTCTGAAATCAACGGCCTGTCACTCTGGCCGGATTCTCCCCGGACCAACATGGTGTTTGCAAAAGTGGCTCCGGAGGTGTCCGCCCATCTTGCTGATTTCCTCAAAGAGAAAAGTATTCTCATTACTCCGGCAGCCATGATTCGATTTGTCACCCATAAAGACGTCGATGAATCTGATATAGAGATTGTTACCCGGGAAATAAAGGCTTTCTTTAACCTGAATCCGTGGGTTGGGGCCGGAAAAAGAGTGTAAGTGCTTGGCCTGAATAAGTGTCCCAAAAATCTGCTGCGCACCCAAAGGTTCATCGGTGATTTTTGGAACACTTAGGCTGGTCAATGACTTGTTCTCTGGTTCGGTCAGAACTTACGGCTGCAGGTTCAATCAAAGCCCGGCCAGGTTGTGAAACGATTGCCGCCCGGTTCAACTGAAGCCTGTTTTTCCTGTTTCGGAAGCAACTGTTGTTAAATAGAGCGAGGGTTCCCTCGCGGGAAGGAGCAGACCCATGTCTGTTTTCTCGGTTACTCGGACAACTTACGAGGATGATGTCAGGGGCGACGTAAAAGGTCTCAACCGAAAATCCATAGATGTTTTCAAGAGGCAGAACGGTTTCAGAAGCATCCAGGAATATTCCAGCCGGGACCGCAACGAGATCATGCTGATTATCGAGTGGGACGATGAAAGCTGCTACCGTGCCTGCCAGATGAATCCGGAGTGGGGAACACTGATGCCTAAATGGAATGAGCTGATGGCGGCCGAGAAAATGCGGATGGAAATAGGGCTCTATCAGGATATGGGTCAGGCCAATTGAGGGTCCGGTGATGAGTGGACAGATTGTGGCCCCAAGGTTTTGTCCCGCCCAACGTCCTTGTCTGTTTTAATTGCTTTGATATAAATGCTTCTTAAAAAATAAAGGATTTGAAATGCGCTACAGGGAATTTGGTGGAACGGGATGTCGGGTATCGACTCTCGGGTTCGGCTGCATGCGTTTTCCCGTCCAGGGCGGTGATGAGGGAAACATAGTGGAAGAAGAGGCCGAGCGCCTTGTTCATCACGCCATCGACAAAGGGGTCAATTACTTCGATACCGCTTATTCCTATCACAAGGGAAACAGTGAACGTTTTCTTGGCAAAGTGCTGCAGGGAGAATTGCGGCAAAAGGTTCTGCTGGCCAGTAAACTGCCTTCCTGGGCCATTACGTCCCGGGAAGATTGCGATCGTTACCTGAACGAGCAGCTTCAGCGCCTGCAAACGGACACCATCGATTTTTATCTTCTTCACGCATTAAAAAGCGGGTGGTGGAACAAGCTGTTACAGGCCGATGTCCTTGAGTTTCTCGACAGGGCCATCCGGGATGGGCGTATTCGCTTTGCGGGGTTTTCTTTTCATGATGAGGCGGAGGTTTTCAGGACGATTGTCGACAGCTACGACTGGTCCTTCTGCATGCTCCAGTTCAACTATATGGATGAAAACTGTCAGGCCGGAACCGCCGGTTTGCAGTATGCCGCTTCCCGGGGACTCGGGATTGTCGCGATGGAAGGGCTTCGGGGCGGTTGCCTTGCGGCCCGGGCACCGAAGAATATTCAGGCTTTCTGGGCTCGGGCGCAGACAGAAAGGAGTCCGGCCGAGTGGGGATTGCGCTGGGTCTGGGATCATTCTGAGGTCGAGGTGGTCTTGAGCGGCATGAACACGATGGCGCAGATTGAGGAAAACTGCCGGGTTGCGGAGGCGGCTCTTCCCCAGTCCCTGTCAACGGATGAACTGGAACTTATCGCCCGGGTCCGTGACCTGTACCGGAGCCGGATTCCCATTCCATGCACCAACTGCCGATACTGCCTCCCCTGTCCGGAAGGGGTCAATATCCCAAGAATTTTTTCCATTTTCAATGACCGAACTATGTACGAGGATATTCGCGGAGCTGGAAATATGTACCGGATGGCCATCAATTGCTCTGAATGGGCTTGTAACTGTACCGGTTGCGGTCGTTGTGAGGAACTATGTCCGCAGCAGATCCGCATAAGGGAATGGCTCCAAAAATGTCATTCGGAGCTGACGGATGAAGATGTCTCCCCCTAGGAGCCTGTCGGACTTAGGCATGAATCTGTTGCGAAATTGACAAAATGGACCAGACTTCCGCAAATTATCGACAAATAGCCCTGCTATTCGATCTCAAATTCACGAAAAGCTGTCCTCAATTTTCCAATTTCTCATTACGATCCCTTAAGCCCGACAGACTCCTGGTGATTTTGCGAAAAATGTTTGCCTCAGTGCGACGTTTCGATGTCTCTTCTATCTGACTGAATTTTCCGGAGTTGGAAAATATGCCATGGCAATCTATTCATGGAGTTGACATCTATTATGAAATCACTGGTAACGGATCTCCGGTATTGTTCATTCCTGGTCCGGGTTCATGTCTCCTGGATTGGGAAAACCAGATTCCTGCAATTTCCGCCGAGCATCAGGTCATTGCTTTTGACCTTCGCGGGTATGGAAGATCGGCGCGTCATAGCGGCCCTTACACAATTAACCAGTTCGCCGAGGATACGGCCGGGCTGATAAAAAGCCTCGGGCTCGCACCTGTCCATGTGGTGGGGACCGCCCTGGGAGGGATGGCCGCACTCCAGCTTTCTCTGGATTTTCCCGAGTTCGTGAATAAGCTGGTGATTGTCAACAGTCTCCCAGAGGTCAAGCTCTCTTCTTTTCGTGCGCGATGGGAAATCGGTCAGCGTTTTTTGCTGACCCGCCTTTTTGGTATGTGGGGTACAGGGCTGGTTTTGAGCAGAAGGGTTTTTCCAACTCCCCAGCAAAGTGATTTGAAGGGAAAAATTCGCAGCTCGCTCGGCGGAAAACGACCCTCAGGTTTACATGTCTTCGGTGCGAGGACTTCTGGGCTGGAGCGTTCAGGATCGCCTCGGTTTTCTTCCCTTGGCGGCAAAAAAGCATTTTACAAGGAACATCCCCGCGGAAGAGATGGCTGTCATTGCCGGCCCAGGGCATGCCAGTCCAATCGATCATCCCGAGGAGTTCAACCGCATCGTCCTCGAGTTTCTGAGCCGGGGAGGTTTAATGGCGCCTTTGGCTCTCCATACGGCGTTGCCCTGATTATTAAAATGCTTGCATATTGTTGTAGCTGGTCAGTTTTACCAAATTCAACCAAGAGGTTGTTATGGCAGTAAAGTTTGAGTTGTGTGGTGTGAAATGAAAAAAATAATATTGATTAAGGCAGGGGGTACTTTTAAAGAACTTCGCCGGCAAAAAGGAGATTTTGAAGACTGGATTATTCGCGGGATGGGGGTGAAGCCCTTGCAGGTTCGGGTTGTTTCGGTTGTTGCGGGGGAGACGCCACCCGAACCTGAAAGTGGGGCAGGAATCGTCATGACCGGGTCTCACACCATGGTCACTCACGCGGAGGAGTGGAGTGAAAAGCTCTGTCCCTGGATTCGCCGGGCCGTAGAAAAGTCAATTCCTTTTTTGGGGATCTGCTACGGCCACCAGCTGCTGGCCCGTGCTCTTGGGGGAGAGGCGGGGAATCACCCTCAGGGACCGGAGATCGGTACGGTTCGGATTAATCTCGATGCTGCGGCGCAAAACGACATTCTTTTTGGCGGACTAGCCAATCACTTTCCCATCCATGTCACCCATACCCAGTCGGTATTGCGGCTGCCTCCGGGCGCTCGCGTTCTCGCCTCCAGTGACTATGAACCTTACCACGCTGTGGCATTTGCAGAATCGGCCTGGGGGGTTCAGTTTCATCCGGAATTCGACGCGCAAGTCATGCGTTTTTATGTCGCAGCTCAGGCCGAAAAATTGCGAAAATTAGATCGAGACCCTGAATGGGTTCGAGAGCAGGTTGTAGAGACTCCGGTATCAACCGGCATATTGGTTCGCTTTGCACAACTGGCGGCCGCAAATGCCGGGTAATCCCGGCAGATTCTTCCTTATACTATAACCGTTTCTGTCTCCTGAGCTCGCACAGGCTTGTTGAATGTCTCTGCGTTTTTTCTTTTGCAGCGCCTAAGAAGTTCTCTGGAAAACTCAGGTTTTTGGGTTAGAGTTTTATCATGACTGGGCGTGTAAAAAAACAATGCTGAAATTTCGCTCCCTGCGAACTGCAGGTTGAGGAGATTAGTGTGTTCAAATGTAGCATTTTTCCTGCCGTTCTTCTGCTATATATTCTTTGTCAGCCTTTTTTCTCCGTTGCGGGCCAAAAGGAGGACAGAGGTTATTGTGATGAAACAGTAACCACTGTCGCGATGCAGGCGTGCCTTGGACGGAGATTGGAAAATGCCGAGGATTCGATGAACAGCAGGCTGGGCCGCCTCATGTCATGTTTGCGCTCCGGCCAGCAAGAACAATTAGGTGAGGCTCAAAAAGCATGGTTGCTGTTTCGTGATCGCAGTGCCGTTTTTGCGGCAAGCGGGGAAGAAGGCGGAACGCTTTTTTTACTGGAGCACTTGGCCGCTCAGATAGAAATGACTGAAAATCGTGTTCGAGAACTGGAAAAGCTTTACTTGAGGTTCGGAAATCAAGATTTTAAATAAACTCGGGAGCTGTCATGCTTAGGAGTGAATCCGGCGTGAAAGTGCTAAATCGAAAACAGCTGCTCCACTTTCACGTGATGATCCCCAAGTTCGATATACTTTCTGAGTGACTGGAGGTGTGCAATGAAAAATCCTACTTTGAAGTACAGGGATGGGTTCCGAAGTCAATCTCCCGATCTTCGTGGGGATGTGGAACGCCTGCAGCAATTGCTGGTTCGTGCCGGCTATCATCTCGAGTCAGATGGCCTGTTTGGTGATGATACGGTACAGGCTGTCAGGTCTTTGCAGAGCGAGAAGGGGTTGGCTGTCAACGGCGTTGCCGGGCCGGAGGTTTGGCAGGCGCTGGGCCATGGAGATCAGGAAGGACGTTCAGCAGTTACTCGACTCAAGGGCTTTCGCGGCGATTTGAGCTGGATTCACGCCCGTGAAGGGCATGCCGGAAGAGCTTACTGGCCTGGAGGTGCCTCCGGCGTTACCCTCGATCCGGGAGTCGATCTGGGTCATGCAAAAACAAGCCTGGTGGAAGAGGCTTATGATGGGATTTTGTTACAGGATCAGTTCGAAGCGGTTCGCAATGTTTTCGGAATAAAAGGTGAGGATGCCAAAAAAACCCTTGAAAACGATCCGGTTCTTCATAGCGTCCGTATTAGCCGCGCTCAGGCCGACATGGTTTTTCCTTATGTGATTCAACCTTATTGGGAGGCAATTTCCCGTCGTTTCTCTACTCTCTCCAAGGCGGATACACCCGGATCGGTTCAGACCGCCCTGCTTTCACTGGCTTATAATCGCGGGTCGCAGAACCGTGGATTGAAGTTCCTTGAAGATCCTCTTGATGCAAAAGACTGGAAACGGGTGGCTGACCTGATCGGAGGAATGCAACAGGACCACCGTCTCGAAGGGATCCGCAAGCGTCGTCGCATGGAAGCTGATCTGATCCGGAAAGAAATTGGATGAAAAAGTGGGGGTCGACAACCGGAAATTTTGGTAAAATCGGTCAGCGGTTTCCATTGTATACACGGAAGTAATCTTAGGTTTTGTTTTTAAAACGATTAATGATACTATCCTCGAAAATCTTCTAGGAATTTAGCAGGCTTCTGGTAGCTTAATATCAATTTTCTGGATGATATGAATTTCCAGCGGGTTGGTGGCGGAGGACCGAATTGCTGTATTCAGTCAAAAAATTCTTTTCATCGTCCGATATGTACAAAAACCTGGGGCTTCTGGTTCTCCGCCTCGGTATTGGCGGAACCATACTGGCCTTTCATGGTTACGGTAAGCTGATCGGTGGGCCGGAGACTTGGGAACAGATCGGCGGCAACATGCGCTACCTGGGAGTCGATATGATGCCCATGCTCTGGGGACTTTTGGCGGCTCTGGCCGAATTCTTCGGATCGATCCTAATCATGTTCGGTGTCCTGTTTCGTCCGGCGGCACTGGCCTTGGCCTTTACCATGTTTGTCGCCGTGATGCGGCATTTAAGCCTTCCTGTCGGGCTTTCTGGTGCCGGCTGGAGTGCCGCTTCTCATGCCATGGAGCTTTTTTGTGTTTACATGGCTCTCTTTCTGGTTGGCCCCGGTCGATATCGGATCCCGAGATGGTAACGAGTGCTCTGTGTATTAAATCCTGTTGGATAATTCCGGTTCTTTTGTCTGCTTCGGGAGTTTCAGTCCTTTGGCTACGTCACCACCGGAGTGGTGCCAATATACTTTGCCGGCTAACCAATTGACCTCAGTATCCGTTGACAGTACTTGTCCCAGACCCTTTCTAGGCGCTTCTCAAAAGGGGTGGGTTGAAGGGCGAAACAGGTTATGAAGCTGACTGAACCTGCATCCGTCTGGGAAATTCCTCTAGGGAAAATTTTTCTGGAAAACAGTCCCGCGAGGGGTCTCGCCCGGCGGAAAGTTTTGTGCGAACGTTTAATCTGTGAAATTGCCGAAGTCAGGGCTCTGCGTGGAATTCGTCAGGAGAAAAAGCATCACGGCGAAGGGGATGCTCTGGAACACACCTTGCTGGCGCTGAAAACAGTTCCCGAGAATGGCGACGAAAGAGTTTTCTGGGCCGTTCTCCTCCACGATATCGGCAAATCGATTACCACGGAGTTTCGCCAAGGGAAATGGACTGCTCATGGCCATGCCTTTGAGGGTTCACGCATGGCCGATCGAATGTTGTGGCGGATCGGACGGTCCGACCTTGCCGCAGATGTGGCCTGGCTGGTTCGCTATCATCATTTTTCTCTAGGCCGGGAAAGAAGTTTTAGTCAGGAACCATCTTCGCGGCAGATCAGCTTTATGAAAAACCCGCTTTTTAAGCTTCTTATTCAGGTCGAAAAAGCCGATGCCGCGGGTTCCCTTGGAACTGAAAAGGGTAAGCGGGTGAAACGGACGGAAAAATTCTGGCGTGAATTTTTGAGCCGGTTTCCATCTCCGCCCCGTTGATTTTAGTCCAGCATGGAAAAACCGGTTCTCAGGATCAGGGTTTCGATGGTTGAGTGGCTTGAAATTTTTCTTGGGGATTGGGCTGGTCCCCGTTAGAATGGCAGAAATGCCTGGTGATAATTCGCTTTGGGAATAGGCGGAACGGGATGGTCTTAACTCCGAACGGAGGAGCCTCCTGAATAGTTTTCTGTAAAGAGGAAAGGATAACCATATGTCGACAGTTAAAGAAGGTGATAAAGTTCAGGTTCACTACCGTGGAACCTTGGACGACGGGAGTGAATTTGAATCGTCTTATGAGAACGACCCTCTTGAGTTTGAAGTTGGAAGTGCGGATATAATCCCGGGTTTCAATGAGGCTCTCATCGGGATGAGTCCCGGGGAAAAAAAGAAAGTGAAAATCCCGATGAAAAATGCTTACGGTCCTTATCGGGAGCACTTTGTGTTTGAGGTTGAGAGTCAAGCCTTTCCAGCGGAGACGAATCCGGAGGTCGGGCAGGTTTTTGAAATGCGCAACGAGCAGGATAAAACCGTTAATGTGACCGTCAAGGAAGTTCGTGAGGGCAAAGTTGTCATTGATGCCAATCATCGATTGGCAGGGAATGACCTGACTTTTGAAATAGAACTGAAGAGCGTTTTGTAAAATTTTTCTCGATGGAAAAGCCAACAGTTTGAGGCCAGCCATTTACGGCTGGCCTTTTTTGTGTCTCGGATTTTTTGGCAAATCGATCTGTGTTTTTCAAGTCGGCGGTTTTTTGGAATGTCAAGGAAACCGGTTCACTGTGCAAGGACTTTGGCTTGCTGAATGAGATAAGGGATGGTTCCTTTTGGCAGATAAAATGCAATTTTTCGGTCCTCAGTACTTAAAACGGGGTTTTGGTGCCGAAAAATGGCCAAGTAGGAGGGGATGGTGGGAAAGAAAGAAGAGCAGCCCGACAGGCATAAAAAGGTTTTGAATGGCCTTTTCGGGTGGAAAAAAATTCTGACAATTCTTGTCAGCAGTTTTTTTATATTTGTCGCACTTTCCGCGGGAGTTGTGCTCAAAATTTCTTTTGAGCCGGTTGCTGAAGTGCAGGCTCAATCGGTTTGTCGCGAAAAGGTTCCTGAACCGCCGTTGAGTAAAGGGCGTGCAAAGGTGTCCCATTGGCCGTCCGCAGCAAACGGTTTTTCCCAATATGAAGAGTACCTCAAAGACTACATTCTTGATAAAAATTATAAAGTGTTTCCGCGCATGGCGGATATCATCGTCGACAGCATCCATCACGCTTCCAGGGAATATAAAATTTCGCCGCTTATTCTTCTCGGTTTGATGGATGTGGAATCGGACTTTGACTATTTAGCCAAATCCGACAAAAATGCTATCGGGCTTCTGCAGATACACCTTCCAACCTGGGTTCTGAATAAAAAAAATCCGATCAACCTTAAAAAAATCGGGGTTATTCAAAGTGCTACCGATTTATATGATCCCCACAAAAACTTAAGCGCCGGTGCCTTTATCCTTAATCATTATATGAAGGAAGCCAGTCGAAGAGGGGTAGACGATGTGGTTTCCTACTCAATTACCCGCTATGAAGGTGGAAAAAAAAACGATCACGTCAAAAGGGTCAAAAGCGCCATTGGTGACTATCTTCTCTTTTTTCAGAAGCAGCAGATGGTGGCTCTGGAAAGGGCTTCCAGCCAAAGTGGAGGATGATGCCTTCCCGGAAAATTATTTGTCTATACCAGTCACTGGCATTAAGTTTCTAATAATAAAAGGCTTCCCCGCTTGTGCCTCTCTCCTCAGTCGGTTTTTCCGTTCGTCAACCCACTCTCTGAATGATTATATCCCGCAGGTTTTTTGGAATAGTGCCCAGCTGTTTGCTTTATAAATTGTAAATCTTTCATATTATTTCCTCTTTTTCATGTCAATCTCCAAGTCTGACTGGTCTTTAAGGAGAGACCTGGTCGGAAGAGGGGAGTGTTGAACATGGGCAACAGATGCGTGGGAGTTTTTCCCACTTCAAGATTCTGACGCTGTTTTTTCGCACGCACTGATGATAAAAAAATCAATCAAAGAAACATGGAGCTGAAAAGTTCGCAAAAAAAGTTTTTTAAAAGTTTTAATTTGAAATTTTATGTTGCTGAAATTAATGGAAAAAAATATGATCTACCGCAACATTTAAGCCCCCACTGAGGGGTACCCAAAAAAACACCGAGCCGAGAGTTTTTAAACCGTGTGATTTGATCGTTTGGCAAATGGTTTGCAAAGCTCCTTGCCTGAACGCTTTTGGGCTTTTTGAAAAGGTTCGGATTTTATGGGAAATTCTGGAAAACAAGCTTGGTTTGGCGAGAGGCTTGGATGAAAAAGGTTATACTGACAATTTTGTTTTGTATTCTTCCCCTTATTTGCTGTGGCAATGTGCAGCAACAAGCTCATATGGTAATTGTGCAAAAGTCGGCAAGAAAGCTCTCACTGATCAGGAATGGTAAAGCCATCAAGGAATACTCCATATCGCTTGGAGAAAATCCCGTCGGTCATAAAATAAAGGAAGGTGACAAGCGCACACCGGAAGGAACTTATATTCTTGACTGGCGCACAGAATCAGACCGCTACTTTCGTTCTATTCATATTTCTTACCCCAACCAGAATGACAAGGGCTTGGCCATGGAGCGCGGCGTTCATCCCGGTGGTATGATAATGATCCACGGTATACCGCCACTCTATGACCGGGTTGGGAAACAGCTGAAAGAACGCGACTGGACCGACGGCTGTATTGCCGTCACCAACGAGGAAATGACGGAAATTTGGAATTCCGTTCCCAACGGTACCCCTATTCAAATCCTGCCTTAGAAAACTGACTGGAGTCGTTTTGAATCCAGCGCGAAGGCGGCAAATCTGTTCATATTTCCCTGCCCGATAGCAATACCTCTCTTAAGTTCGTGGAGTCCCGCCTTGGAAATCCCATTCTTTTGTGCGTATCCCCCAAAGCTGATACTGCCTGCATGTGCATCGTACGGCATGTCCCTATCCCCTGAAACAAGCTATACTGTTTACTATTAACTTTTTGGGAACACTTTATTCTCCTTGGGAAAAGCGGGCTATGCGGCGTGGACCAAGGTGGTTGTAACCCTTCTGGCTGAAGAAGAAAAAACTCAGTCCGTCACTGCGCCTGATTAACTGATTTTTTATGCGAATTTTAGAGATCATGTTGAACATTCGTGTCAATAAGTGGATTTTCCTTCTCCTGTTTCTTTTTGTTGGATTTTCAAGCCCTGCTTTTTGCAGTGACCGTTTTGAACAATTCAAGGCCAGGACAAAAGATCGTTTCCCTGGTGTTTCCTGGGTCAGTGTTGAAATACTTCGTCAATGGATGGAAGAGAAGAAGGGTGACGAACTGATTCTTCTTGATGTACGCAGTACAGAAGAATTTGAGGTCAGCCATCTTGCGGGTTCCCTACTGGCTCCGACTCTGGATGAGGCCTGGCCGTTGTTGGCGGGACTGTTGCGGGAACAGTTGATTGTCACCTACTGTTCCGTCGGGTATCGATCCGCTGTCCTCGCGGAAGAGCTTGAAAAAATTGGTTTTGTGAATGTCCACAACCTGGAAGGCTCTTTGTTCGAATGGGCCAATAAAGGCTATCCGCTCTTTCAGAACGGGAAAAGGGTCCGGAAGGTCCATTTCTATAATTTATGGTGGGGGATGTATCTGAAAAAAGAGCTCTGGGCGTGGTGAGTTAACGTCCACATTCATTTCTTCATTATGTGTGTTTCAAGATTAACTTCTGGTTTTCTGCGTTGGACTTGAACACTTTCCAACACAACGGTTGCGAATGAAAAAAAAGACGCAAACTTTCAATGCCAGGGCGCCGGAACCGCAGTTTTGCTGGTCAAAAGCTGAGCCTGCAAAAGACGCCACAGCAACGGAATCATGCAGCCGGGAAGCGGGGCTAAAAAGGAGGCCGTGGAGTGCCACAATATCGCGCCTGCTTCCAATCAAGCGGATTTGGAAAATAGCCCTTTTGTAATTGGTTTTTTGGATACTCCGGCGGGGTTGGTGCCGTTAGCAAACACGCGTTTTTTCCTGGCGGATTTGCTGGCGCGCTGAAGGTTCGACTCGGCATCCGCCGCAACAACCACCGTGTTGATCCGGTTCTTAATGGCGTCGGTACTCCCGACCCAGACTTCCCGGTTCTGGTGCTCGCCTACTACAAAATGAGCTTTGACCATGTGTGTCGAGAACTCCAGGGTTTGAACGCCTGGCTTCTAGTCCTGGGCACTGGTGGTATTAACGCCTGGTGCGCGGCTGGGAAAAAAATGTTTTCCACAGAAGAACTGAAATTTTGTATCGAGTCGAGCGGGTCGAAAAAGGTCATGTCTTACCACTGCCTGATTCTGCCACAACTTGGAGCCGCCGGTGTTTCTGCCTGGAAGATTAGGGAGGAGAGTGGTTTCTCGGTGTTGTGGGGGCCGTTCAGTTTGCGCCGGAGTAGGATGTGCGGCCTTTTTTTTTCAATAAATGGGTAAAAAGAGCGGAAAGTGGACTGTTGCGACGGATGTTTCTGAAAAATATTCCGCTGAACTTGTATTCCCGCTTGGAAGGGGTTTCTCTTCCCATTTTTATTTACGCGAGTAATCTTTCGTTAATTCGGCAAGTTAGCAGCAAGATAGTCTTCCGTGGAATCCATATTTACAAAAATCGGTTGGATTTTTTCTTGTAACGTAATAAATTCTTTGGGGTCTGGCTTGAAAAATGGGCCAAGGCTTTTTAAATTATGGCCAGGGCTCTCAAGTCACCAACCATATCTTACGATTGCCGATGAGGAGGACAAAAAAGCATGATGGCATTTGAAATACTAAAAAATGGAAAAAAAATCACTACAGCGGGAATTAATAAGCCAGGCACCCTGGCTGTTTCGACGGTGCGGGGAAAGCACGCCATAGACAATTTCCCCGAAGAATATCAGGAAGAGATCAAGAAAATATCCGAGGTTGAAGAATTCGAAAAGGAAAATGTCGTTCTTTCCGTTGAAGGGAACCTGGAAGGTCGGGCCAAGGACAACAATCTGAACTGGTATCGGGGACACCTTAATGCGGGTGATGAGATTACTATCAGGGTTGTTGAGACGGATGATGTTGATGAGCCTCGTGTGGTAGGCACCAAGAATGTTAAATCTTCCTTGTACTAAAATAGAAGACGTCGCAGAGTCGTTTCTAACTTTTTTCCAAAGCTCTCCTTTCTTGTTGTGAAAGAGGGCCGCCTGAACGGACCGGTTAAAGATTGTTTAATCCGTCTGTTAATAACCTTGTTCTGGAAATCCGAGAAGAGAAAAATTCGTTTTTTATATTTTTTTGGTGACGTTGGGAATGAAAGGAGAGAGGTTATGAAAAAAGTTCTGTCCGGGCTGATTGTAAGCGCTTTTGTGGTTGGACTTGTGACTCTGCCCGCATGCTCAAAAACCGAACAAAAGGCCAAACCGTCCCCTGATCAAGCTATACAAATCTTGAAAGAGGGGAATCGCCGGTTTGTAAGGGGCCAGTCCAATCACCCGCACATGAATGCTGCGCGTATCATCCAGGCCGGCAAGGAGAATCAGGGAGACCATGCTTATGCAACGGTCATCACCTGCTCGGATTCGAGAGTTCCCGTGGAACATATTTTCGATGCCGGGATTATGGATATCTTTGTTATCCGTGTGGCAGGAAATGTCTGTGATACAGACGAGGTCGGCTCAATCGAGTACGGACTCGCTCACGTCAACACCCCGGTATTGGTGGTGTTGGGGCATACCCAGTGCGGCGCGGTTACCGCAGTAACCCATGCCGTTCATGGAGAGGGACATGCCCTTGAGCGCAACATCCCACCGTTGGTCGACAATATTGAACCTGCGGTCAAACGTGCCATGGAGATATATCCTCATGTCAAAGGAGACGATATCATTCCTTACGCCATTGAAGAGAACGTCTGGATCAGCATTCGCGATCTCTTCATGAAAAGTCCGGCTTCGCGAAAGCTGGTCAAGGACGGAAAAGCCAAAGTGGTTGGTGCCATTTACAACGTCGGTACCGGTGAAATCGTCTGGCTGCCGGAAGGCCGGGTTGCAAACATCCTTTACGAAGTGGAAGCAAATCCTGAGCGGGCTCTTGAAGCCATGGCCCCGCAACAGAAGGAGGATAAAGAGGAAGCTCATGGGGATAAGGCCGCTGCCAAGGAAGGGCACGGGTAGGTCACCTTTTTTTGGACGAGTTTCCTGAAGTAAATTCAGTTTCACCCTGTAAAAAAAATTTCCGGAAAGCCTGTTCCTGCTAAGGGACGGGCTTTCTTTCGTTTCAGATACTGTCCAGTGCATTTATTCCAGTGAGGTGTCCCGGGTTGATGGGCGAGTCCTTTATAGATTTTTTGTTTTCCGGGGCCCTTCTTGGGTTGGCCGCCGGTTTTTCCCCGGGGCCGTTGCTGACGCTGGTAATTTCCGAGACCCTGCAACACAATCTCAAATCCGGAATCCGTGTTGCCCTGGCCCCCATTGTGACTGACGCGCCGATCATTGCCGGGGTTTTCCTGCTTCTTAAAAGCCTTCAACAGTTTGGCCCGGTCCTGGGCGTCATTTCCCTGGCAGGAGCCTTGTTTGTCTGTTATCTCGGCTTTGATACCTTTCGGGCTGGAGAATATCGACCCGAAACTGTAACTCCTCCACGGTCATTGCGTAAAGCCTTTCTGGTCAACATCTTGAGCCCGCATCCTTACCTTTTCTGGGCTTGTGTCGGAGGCCCCTTACTGCTGCGGGCCGTAGGAATCCACTTCTCGTGTGGGATTGCTTTCCTGGCCGGATTTTACATTTTTCTGGTTGGTTCAAAAATTTTACTTGCGGTTTTAACTGGGAAATCCCGATCCTTCTTTCATGGGAAGGCTTATCGTCTATTGTTGCGATTTCTTGGTATTCTTCTTTTTGTTTTTGCTTTTTTCCTGATCCGTGAGGGACTCGGGTTTTTCAGTTAGTGTTTTTTGGAATTGAAAAGGAATATAGTGTTGATCCCTTTGGATTTTTTCGCTACATGTTAATATTCAGGAACAGACTGAAGATTATTCTGTGGTTTTGGATGTTTTTAAGTGTCGAAATGTCTTCCATAATTTTTGAAAAGTGAGGTCCGGTTATGAGGAAAAGTATTATTACCTCAGGGTTGTTGGTTTTATGCTTGATTATTTTATCAGGGCAGGTTTCATCTGCATCCGATAAGGAAGAGGTTCCTAAACTGGCAGTTCAAGGAACCGCGATGCTCAAAGTTCCAGCTGATCAGCTTAATCTGGCCATTGGTGTGATTACCGATGCCCGCAAAGCGGATGAAGCCCTAAGGTTAAACAGTCAAAAAATGAATGGAATTTTGAAATCCCTGGAAAAAACCGGTCTCACCAAAAAAGAGTATCAGACCAGTCGCTTTGAGGTTCGGCCCCAATGGTCTCCTCGTCCCAAAAACGTCGATCGTGAGTGGCGTCCTCATATCGTCGGTTTTTCGGTAACCAGCCGTCTTTCCGTCAGGACTTTGAAGCGTGATTTGGGTGGAAAATTGATTGAGACAGCCGCCGAGGCTGGAGCCAATGATATCGGTTCCGTTTATTTTGATCTCTCGGATCCACGAAAATATCGTGAACAGGCTATCCGGGAAGCCGTAGAAAACGCTCTGAATGATGCGCGGATTTTGGCCAAGGCTGCCGGCGTTGAAATTCTGCGGGTGTTGTCTCTGAACCTCGACCACTCGCAGCAGGCGCCTGTGAGGATGAATTATGAAAGGTCTGGCGCCATGAAAGTCATGACTTCGGCGGCTCCTCCTCCCGTTGTAGTGGGAGATGTCACCGTCCAGGCGACCGTCGATATGGTTTGTCAAATCGGAGATAAATAATAACTTCAATCATGCTCTTAACAGGGGCGCAAGCATGGAAAGGATAGTTGGAGATGAATCGGGCTACTCCGAAGATGGCAAGGCGATGAATGAACGCCATCAGGCGGAAATGAAGGAACTTCAGGAGAGCTACAAGCAAAAAAGGATAGGAAAAGCTCCGAAAGAGGGTGACGGGAAACAGGAACGGGAAAAACTGGAAAAACAATATATAAAGCACAAATCTGATTACCACGAAGAGTATGAAACCGAAGAGCATGGCAAAAAAGGTCAGAAGCAGAAAAGGAACAAAGGCAAGGGCAAATAAAGTTCAAAACGATGTATTGCTGGTGATCCATTTCTTGAAGAAATAAAAATTTTATCACAAGGTTGCGGAAGGTTTGTGAGGCTGTAGAACAGGTCACGACCCCCCTGACGCAACCTTTTTTTTTGTGTTAACATGAGGCTTAAATCCGGTGAACGAGCCTATTACATGTCCCTCGGCTCAATATTGGGAACAGACCCATAGGAATGTGATGAAGGATCCCTGCGGCACCGTTCAAATCCAAAAGATGCGAAATTTCTTTCAGACCATTGTCATCCTGGTTGGGATGCTTGTTCTGTTCGGGGTGTTGGGTTATATGCTAATGGGAAAAATGGGGATTTTCTGGACGATCGGTCTGGGCATGATCCTGATGGCCACCACACCGAAAATTCCTCCCCGCATTTTTTTACAGCGCCAGGGCGCGGTTTTTCTTAGCCCGGTTGAAGCCGGCGGGCTTTACGAAATTCTTGAGCAGCTTTCAGGCCGAGCCCAGATACCAAAAAAACCCAAGCTTTATTTTGTTGCGAGCGAGGTCATGAACGCTTTCAGCATGGGGACGCGTAACGATGCCGCTATCGTTGTGACTGATGCTTTGATCCGAAAGCTTGATTGGAGCGAGACAGCCGGTATACTGGCTCATGAAGTCAGCCATATCCGCAATAATGACCTGTTCCTACATTCTCTTGCAGATACCATGACTCGTGTTACTTCCCTTCTTTCCACTATCGGGCAGGTCCTGATGATTCTTTATCTGCCGCTTTTCATTATTTCCGGTACGCTTATCTCCCCGGTTGTACTGTTGCTTCTTCTTTTTGCACCGACCATCAGCTCCCTCCTTCAACTCGCCTTGTCCCGAACTCGTGAGTTTGAGGCGGATCAGACCGCAGCCTATCTGACCGGCGATCCGAAAAGTCTGGCTACAGCTTTGGGCAAAATGGATCATTACGACGAAAAGCTCTGGAAGACGGTTTTTCTGCCTCGGCGCAAGACCTTCAGCCCCTCTGTTTTGCGAACTCATCCCCATACCGATCAAAGGGTCGCCCGTCTTCTTGAGATAGCTCGGGAGTTTGACTCCAGATCTCCGGACTGCCCCGAACCGCTGAATATCTTTTCCAATATTTTTACTGGAAATGGGCATAACCGGAACCGCCATTGGCTTAAGTCGTGGTTCTCACATGAGAACTGAACTACCCTTGGAGAATCTGGGGGGATAAATTCTTTTCAAAAATCCTTTATTGGGTTGTTCCGGTGTTTTTCGAAAGTGAGATTAAAAATATCGGTGGACCAATAACATCTTGGGAAACAGACCTATGGAATTCTGCCTGCCTTTTCAAGTCGGTTATTTTAGTGTAGGAGCGGATTATCTCCTCCGCCTTTCCAGTTTGTTGAAACTCTTTCAGGAGGCGGCCATTCTACATGCAGCCGCAAGGGGGTTCGGCGATAAAGAGATGGCGGAACAGGGACTCGGCTGGGTCCTTTACCGGATGGATCTGGAGGTTTTCCGCTATCCACGTTACCAGGAGGATCTGCGGGTGGTGACCCGCCTGGGGGGGCGGAAAGGTTTCAAGGCCTATCGTTATTTTGAAGTCTTGTGCGGTGAGGAGCTTGTGGCTTCGGCGGTTAGTGTGTGGTTTTCTCTGGACATGAAATCCCGAAGGCCGGTGCATGTAAAGGGCGTTCTTGCGCAAAGGCTGTTTCCCGAAGGATTGGAGTTACCCGAACCGCCCTCCGATGAGTGGAAGCCGGTAAAAAGATTTGCAAAAGGGTGGGATATGCCGATAACAACGCGCTGTGCGGATATCGATACCAACGCCCATGTGAACAATGCCGTTTATGCCGATTATCTGGAGACGGCTATTGCACGCAGGGAAGGGGCTTGCCCCAGGCTTAAAACCTACAAAATCCAATTCAATCATGAAATTACCCTAAGTACTGAAGCCGTCATGGTGGCACTCAGCTCGGAAGAAAATAGCTGGCAATTCCAGATTGCTGCCGGAAATGTGATTTCGGCCGGGGGAGAAGTGTCCTTACTGTAAGCAGTTTCTGGAAGGGGTAAGGGTCGCCCTTTTTTCAAACTTTTCGAAAGTGAATGGTATGATATCCGGCGATGGCCGATATGCGGTCTTTGATTTTGAAACAACAGGCCTTTCCCCTGCCCTAGGCGGCCGTGTTATTGAAGTTGGTGCCGTGGCGATTGAGGAGGGCATAATATTCGCTGAATTTCACAGCATGATCAACCCCGGAGTAACTATTCCCCGGGCGGCTCAGCGGGTTCACGGTATTACCGAAGAAATGCTTGAGTCAGAGCCGCAACCGGAAGATGTATTTCCACAATTTCTGCAATTTATCGATGGGGCTGTTCTGGTGGCCCACAATGCTTCTTTTGATATGGGCTTTCTTCGTTGGGAACTGGGAAGTCTGGGTTTGGGATTTGATAACTCCCATCTTTGCACCCTGAAAATATGTCGCAAGTTGTTTCCACGTCTGCGAAATCATAAGCTTGAAACCGTGGCGCGGCACCTGATCGGTTCTTTGCCACAGAATTATCGTTCTCACAGGGCGCTTGACGATGCTCATTTGACCGCCCGGGTGTGGATGAAAATATTGGAGGAGCATTGGAAGGATAAATCATTTTAGGGTTTCCGCAGAAATATCGTCTTAGTACAAAAGGAAACCCCCCGGCTTTGCCGGGGGACCACAAAAGTTTGACAGTTCCGTAGGTAGCTGAAAGCCTCCAATCTGTGAACCGCTCAACGTTCTCAGAAGAGGAGGCTTTCGATGAACAACATACAAAGTTTATGTCATTCAGTTTGGGACTGCAAGTACCACGTGGTTTGGATACCGAAGTGTCGGAGGAAGGTACTTTACGGCCGAATACGCCGGCAACTTGGCGAAGTAATACGGGAATTGGCTCGACAACGCGAGAGCTTGGTTTTGGAAGGTCATCTGTGCCCAGACCATGTCCATGTGTATATAGCGATACCACCAAAGTTGGCAGTTGCTCGAGTCATAGGGTATATCAAGGGGAAAAGCGCTATTCATATTGCCCGTACATTTGGCGGTCGAAGCCGTAATTTTACCGGAGAGAATTTTTGGGCAAGGGGGTATTTCGCCTCGACCGTCGGACGTGATGAAGAAGTGATTCGAAATTACATACGGAGACAAGAAAAGGAAGATGGTAGAGTCGATCAATTAAAACTGCTCAGGTAGCCGCTTTCAGGCGGCCCCCGGTTTGAGCCACCGGTTTGAGCCACCGCTTTGAGCGGTTCACCTATAAAGCCCCCGGTTTGACCGGGGGATATTTACTGTTAAAGGTTCAAAAACTGTCAGTTGGTTCACCACAAAAGGGTACTTGCCGACACCTGCTCGGAAATAAAAAAAGCCCCCGTGCCGGAGGAGGGAATTTAGCACAGGGGCAAATACACGTTTTTTAAAACCCGTCGAAAGGTTGCTTATTGGGGGGGGGATGCCGGCGGTGGAAACCGTTACCGTTGTCGCTGTTGGACCGGAATCGGAATTTTCAGGCCGGCAACCTCCCGGGCGGCTTCTCCCCCTTTGATCTGCTCCTCGTCAAGAGCCGTTTCAGGTGGGATGCCATTTTTTAAAAAAGAGAACAGGTTTCCCCACAGGTTTTCTGTGGCTTTTCAAAAGCTCAAGAATGCTATGCAACTTTGAAGCCGCTTTGTTTTTATATAGTGATGATCCCTGCAGGTTTTTAAAGGCGCCTTACCCTGAACATTGAAACTATAATGGTTGAATGAAATATACTGGAGAAATCGTCAGTTCCGGTCAGCTATTTCCAACGGAGCAATATTCATTCAATCCTTTATTGCTGGAAAAAATCATCGCGTAACCGCTAAATTTGAAAATTTACACACAGGGACCATGTAATGTAATATGTTTTTTCCATCCGACCGTGTGAGGTTTTGAAAAACCTGTAAAGAACAGTCGTTTTTCAGTATTTTGTTCAGGTAATGCGGCCGCTCTTTTGATAAAATTAGCCTTGGAGGAAGCAAGATGTCCCTATCCAAAAAACTCTGGCAAGAGAACCAGGAACTGGCTGCGTCCTCTTTGCACAACCCCTTTGTCCAAGGGCTTCTTGACGGCTCCCTGGCCAAAGACAAATTTTCCTATTATGTCAGCCAGGATTCATTTTTTCTCAAAGCCTTTGCACGCGGTTACATCGTCGCCGGCGCCAAGGCTCCTGATTGGGAAGACTTCATTAAGCTCCATAAGCTGGCCGAAGGGGTTTTTGGCGAGTTGAAGCTGCATGGGAAGTACGCCCTGGAATGGGGGGTCAATGTCGGCCATGTTGAACCTGCTGCCGCTACCCGGCGCTATACCGATTTTGTCATGGCTACGGCCTGGGGTTACGATACGGGCCTCACAGTGACGGCTTTGACGCCCTGTATGCGTCTTTATGCCTGGCTTGGTCAGGAGCTGGCCCGGCGAAATTCGCCGGAGCATGCTTACAGTGATTGGATTCGCACTTATAGTGGAGAAGAGATCGAGGAATTGGCTTGTGACCTGGAGGCTCTGGTCGACAAATACGCGAATCCCGACAATCCACTGGTTGCTGCAACCTATCGCTATGCCATGGAATGTGAACGTGATTTTTTTCAGGCGGCCTTTGATAAGGGACAGTGAATTATTTAAAACGAACCATCCTGCCGAATAAAAACAGAGTATCCGTTGGCTTATGGGTTTTTGGGTCAAAAACGGGCACCTGATTTCTGGAGTATTAATGAACAAAGATTTTGGATTTTTCCTTGAAGAAAAGGGCTCGGAAGAAAAGGTTGAGAAGTTGCGCGCGGCTCACCTGGCCCTTCACCGCGGCAAATTCCAGGAGGCTCTGGAACTTGCCCAGGAATGCCTTGAAGCCTATTCCATGGATCTGGATGCCATAAACCTGGCTGCTGTTTCCGCATTCAATATGGATGATATCGCTATGTCCTCCGCCCTGTTTCAAAAGGCTTTAATGTTCGATCCCGGCAACGGGGGGACTCATCACAATTTTGGCGTTCTCCTGGAGAGAACCGGGGATTTTGCTAAGGCTGTCGAGCATTTTATTCGCTGTACGGAACTGCAGCCGGATTTTCCCGAATCGTTTATACATATCGGCAATGTACTCGATCTTCTGAAACGCGATAAAGAGGCCACCGGTTATTATGAAAATGCTTTGCGCCGGCTTCCTGAAAGCCCGGAAAATTATTTCCAGCGCGGCTACTTGTTTAATCGTCTTGGGAATTTTTCGGAGGCGCTGGCCAGCTTTGGTAAAGCTCTCGAATTTCAGCCCAATGATCCGGCAAGCCACAACGGGCTGGGTTACGTTCTCTCAGCCATGGAACGCAATCGTGAAGCCCTGGCCTATTTTGAAAAAGCGGTTGAACTTTCTCCGCAGGATGGGACCTATCATTTCAACCTCGGTCTTTCTTTGTTGCGGCTGGGCCATTTTGATGAGGCGGAAAAGAGTTTTTCCAAATCGATCGAATTCGGGCCGAGCCTGGTGGATGCGGTGTTCGACAATATCCGCCTGATGATTGATCGAGGCCCCCATGAATCGCTTCTTGAACTGTTGGATAAAGCTGAGGAGGTCAATCCAGGCCGACCTGATACCTCACTTTATCGAGGGATTGTCTTTCTCGAGTCGGGTAAATTGCTGGAAGCTTTAAAGGCTCTGGACGAGAGCCTTGTTCGCAATCCCGACTCCATTCAGACATTAAATATTAAAGGCAATGTTCTCAAAGATTTGAGAAAGCTGGAAGACGCACTGGCCTGTTTCGATAAGATTCTGAAAAAAGTCGGAGATCTGCCTCTTGCTCATTACGGCCGCGCTACGGTGCTGGCTCTTCAGGGCAACGCCAATGATGCGGTCAAGGCTTTGTCGGAGGCTTCTTCTCGGGATCAGCAATTTCTTAACCAGGCCTGGGAAGACCCCGCTTTTGACGATATCCGCCAGAATCCGAATTTCCTCCAGTTGATCCGGGTAAAAAATGCCACTTGAAAAATCACCTGAAACTCTATTGAAAAGAAAACCGGTTATCGGTGTGATTGGTGCGGCGCATGCCACTCCAACTGGCTATCACAAAGCGGAGGAAGTCGGCCGGCTTATTGCACAAAGGAGTGCCGTTCTGGTTTGCGGTGGCCTTACCGGAATTATGGAAGGCGCCTGTCGCGGTTGCCGCGAGCAGGGTGGTGAAGCGGTTGGAATTCTTCCTGGCGCTGAAGCAAGTGAGGCAAATGCGTTTGTTACCCTGGCCATTCCCACCAATATGGGGCATGCCCGCAATATCATCATTGTCCATTCGGCACAGGCGCTGATTGCCATTGAAGGAGAACATGGTACGCTGTCTGAGATAGCGGTTGCACTAAAGTTGGGCCGGCCTGTTATTGCTATCGATTCCTGGCCGGATATTGAAGGCGTGGTTTATGTGGATACCCCGGAGAAGGCTATTTTGGAGGTATTTGCGAGAATTCTCTGATGGCCATTTGACGGAAAGAAAAAGGCATGGCCCTGAACCTTGAAAAATCACTGGAAATGTCGGGAAAGCTGGTGGAATGGTTGCGGGGCCGTGGAAAAGTCCTGATTCTGGCCCATGACAATCCTGACCCGGATTCGTTGGCTGCGGCCATGGCTTTGAAGCATTTTATCGTCGTTCTTAGCGGAAACCAGTGTGTTCTCGCATACGGCGGTATCATCGGGAGGGGCGAAAACCGGGTCATGGTCCACAAGCTGGATATTGATGCCGTTCATATTGAAAGCGTCAATCCCAAGGACTTTAACGTCGTCTGCCTGGTCGATACCCAGCCCGGAACCGGGAACAACTCTCTGGGGGAGGATGTACAGGTCGATCTTGTTATTGATCATCATCCGATCCGCGAGCAAACCAAATCGAGTCGCTGGATTGACATTCGGGAGGATTACGGAAGTTCTGCCACCATCCTTTTCGAATATCTGATGGCCCAGAATGTTTCTTTCGGGACCCGGCTTGCCACCATAATCTACTATGCTATAAAATCGGAGACTCAGGAACTCGGGAGGGAGTGGTGCACTGCCGACCGCGAAGCTTACCTGACCCTTTTCCCCATGGTCAACAATCGTATCCTTTTTGAGATCACCCATCCTAAAGTCCCGCGCAGCTATTTTTTTTCCTTCAATAAGGCCTTGGAAAATGCCTGGACATACAACGATCTCCTGGTATTTAACCTGTTTACCATCAATAATCCGGACATGGTGGCTGAAATGGCCGATTTTATGTTGCGAATGGAAGGGGTTTCCATTGTCTTGGGGATGGGACTGTACTGTGATAAAGAGGTTGTTTCTTTGCGGACATTGAGCAGGGAAGGGGGCGCCGGTCATTTGATCCAGGAACTGATTAAGGACCTTGGCACATCCGGTGGACATGGGATGATGGCCGGAGGACAGATTTATCCCATGGACAGCGATCTGGCTGCCCAGCGAAAGCTACAGGCCACTCTGACCGAGCGTTTGCTTTCCCTTCTGGGCATCGAGCAACAGGGCCGGAAATTACTCCCCTCCTGAAATCCCTTCGAACAATTTTCATCGACTCTCTTGAAATGTCCCGTCAAATGTAATAGCTTGAAAATTCGGCTTTAACCTTCGTATTATATTTCGAAGGACACCATAACCCGATTCTTTGTCAATGATGGATTCTTCATGGCTCGAACCATAACCCTCCTCTGTTTAAGTTTTTTGCTGTTTTCTCCTGTTGTTCTTGAGGCTTCCGTCGAACTCTCCCTGAGTGGTCGGGCACCTGTGCGCATACAGGAAGTCTATAATCAGGGGGGGGGTGGCCTACCTGGCTCTGGATGATGCCCTTCCGGCACTGGGTATGCGGGGGAGCTGGAACTCGGTGGAACACATTTACAGCATTGAGACGTACCAGGGGACAGCTGTCATTTTCCCCGGTTGTCGCTACCTGCGTTTAAAAACTCGCTTTATCCCTCTTCCCCATCCTCCGCTCTTCATTGACGGAAGATTGCGTGTGGCGGAAGACTTCCTTTATGAACAGCTGCCTTCCCTGCTTGGAATCGCAGTCCATTTTCGAAACCTGGATCCGAATTTTTCAACTTCGAGCCGTAAAGAGACATCTCTGGATCGGCTTTTCGCATTTTTACTGCGCAAAAAAGAGGTCCAGGCCGGTTCCGGCCTGCGCGGCCTGGCTGTTGATCCCGGACACGGCGGGACAGATCCCGGGAGCGTTGGTTTGGACGGCATCAAGGAAAAAGATGTGGTTCTGGAGATCGCTCATCTGTTTGCCAAAAATGTCAAAATGCGTCTCGGTATTCCCGTCTTTCTGACTCGGGACAAGGATTATTCTCTGAACTGGGAAAAGCGGCTTCAGGTCGCCAATGCAGCGGAGGTCGATGCGTTGGTCCTGTTGCACGCCCAGTCGGCTTTCGGTCCGGAAGCGAAAGGCATCACCCTTTATATCAGGCCGGAAAACAGTTTTGAAAAAGACAATGGCGGCCACAATGACATGGGGAGTCGTCTACTGGCCGATTATCTGGCCGATATGTTGAAACAGGCGGGATTTGCGGTTAACGGGATTCGAGCGGCCCAACTTCTGCCTCTCGGGAGGGGTGACCTTCCAACGGTTATGGTGGAGTTGGGTTATCTCAGTAACCCGGAGGAAAAAGCCCGCCTGATCGATCCAGGCTACCAGAAAAACCTGGCCAACGTTTTATATAATGCCGTCCGGGAATTTTCCGATTCCCAGAAAGAGAATTTGCAGTGACAAGGTTGCGGCAGGATGGTCGCGGGCCTGGGGATCTTCGGCCTATTCGTTTTGAAACAGGTTACAACCGTTATGCTGAGGGGTCGGTACTTGTCTCTTTTGGTGAAACCGTGGTTCTGTGCAATGCTTCGGTAGAGGATTCGGTACCTCCGTTCATGCGTGGGGAAGGGCGTGGATGGGTGACGGCTGAATACTCCATGCTTCCCCGCGCCACTCAGAGCCGTTCGCCACGAGAAGCGACCCGGGGGCGTCTGGGAGGAAGAACCCATGAGATTCAACGCCTTATCGGCCGCTCATTACGGGCTGTGGTTGACCTGGATGCCTTGGGGGAAAGAACTGTTGTCGTCGATTGCGATGTGCTGCAGGCCGATGGCGGCACGCGCACCGCTTCGATTACCGGCGCATGTCTGGCTTTGCGGGTTGCGCTGGAGGGGTTGGTGAAGCGACAGGTGCTGGCAATGGTTCCCATGAAGGAATGGGTCGCCGCGATCAGTGTCGGAATCGTTGACGGGGACGGCCTTCTCGATCTCAATTATGAGGAAGATTCAGCTGCTTCGGTTGATATGAATTTCGTGGTTACCGAGTCCGGCCGTTTTGTGGAGATCCAGGGGACGGCGGAATCCGAGCCGTTCACCTCTGAAGAATTTGAAGGGTTGCGGAATCTTGCTCTGGAAGGATGCTCCACACTTATCCGATTTCAAAAACAGGCTTTGGGAAAATGATGAGGGAACTGGTGGTCGCGACCCGCAATCTTGGAAAGCTTCGGGAGATTGAGGCTTTGCTGGGGGATCATGGGGTCCGTGTCCTAAGTGTGCTGGACTTTCCTGATCTTCCGGAGGTTGAAGAGGACGGGGACACCTTTAAAGCCAATGCCTTGAAAAAAGCTCAGACCATCGCTTCCTATACCGGGCGTTTGACTCTGGCCGATGATTCGGGACTGGAAGTGGAGGCTCTGGGCGGGATGCCGGGAGTCAACTCTGCCCGCTTTGCAGGACCGAAGACGAGCGACGAGAAAAATACCCGCAAGCTTCTGGATATGATGACGGGACTTCCTGCTGAAAAGCGCCGCGGGGCTTTTTGCTGTGTTATAGCGCTTTGCCCGTCCGACGGAACCTGCCAATTTTTTTCCGGCCGGCTCGAAGGGGTTATCCTTGAAGAATTGCGCGGTGAAGGCGGGTTCGGGTATGACCCGGTTTTTCTGGTTCCAGAGTATGAAAAGACCCTCGCGGAATTGCCCACAGAGGTTAAAAATCGCATCAGCCATAGAGGTCAGGCTCTGCGCAAATTGCTTGTTTCCTTTGAGGAAACTTTAACAAAGTAGGGTGTCCGCCTTAAGTACGGAAAAAAATCACCCTAAAGTGCTTTTTCCCTTCCCATACAAGAAATTTTTAATTATAATTTCAGTTTATAATTATAAGAAATTGTAAATCATAAGATTCATGGCTGACATCCTTGACCAATTTTATTTCAATGCTAGGATTAAGCTAGGAAAAAACCGTTGGTGTTTTGGATTGGACCCAAAATATTCAGCTTAATCAGGATTAACATCAAAAGGAGGTATTTCTGATGCGTAATTGGAAACTTGTTGTTGGGGGCGCAGGTTTAGCACTTCTTCTTCTCGGTGGTTGTACGACATCTCTGACTACTGCCGATCGGGCCAAGCTTGATGAAGCTATTGCCGCCAGCGGGCAGGCAAGTGAAGCAGCCCAGAGTGCTGAAGCATCTGCACAAAAGGTCATGGATGCTCTGCAGAGAGCCGAAGCTAGTGCAATGAAGGCTGAAGAAGCGGCTGCTCAGGCTCAGATGAATGCCGATCTTTCCAAAAAGACTTTCGAAGCCGGCCTGAAAAAGTAATGTAAAAAGTCCCAAAGTGGGCTCGTCTTTAAAAACAAACCCCACCTCTAAAAGGTGGGGTTTGTTTTTTTGCACTGGATTCGTTGGTGTCCCTTATTTTTGCGATATGACCAAAGGCACGCCGGATTGGTGCTCGATTTCCTTCCAGACCAGAGGCCAGTTTATTTTCCCTTTCCATTCCACGAGTGCCTTAACCTTCAAAATTTCATTCGCCACGCTGGCGGTTTTATCTCTCTCATTGGGGTGAATTTCCACCCATAGCTTATTTTCCCGGACGCCGACTTTGACCGGCTGATAAATAATCGTTACCGAGGTGTCTGTTGTGACCCTGCGGAAAAGGTCCTTGATATCTTTGGGATAGAGACGGATGCAGCCATGACTGACTTTGCGGCCGACTCCCAGCGGTTTAGTAGTACCGTGGATGCCATATCCGCGGGCCGAGAGGCCGAGCCAGTATCCGCCGAGAGGATTATTCGGGCCCGGTGGAACCACGGTCGGCTCTCCGGGGCGTTCCTTCTGGATCGACTCCGGTACTTCCCAGACCGGGTCTTTGGCTTTGGAACGAAGGTGAAAATTCCCAAGGGGGGTGCCCCAGCCTTCCTGGCCGATACCGATGGGGTATATCCTGCCCCGAAGATGGCCGCTTTCCTTCCAGAAATAATAAAGGCGGAACTCCGCCAGGTTTATGACTATTCCTGGCTTTGGCTTTTGAGGAAGAATGGCTGCATAAGGGAGAATGATGGTTTTACCGTTGGGAGGAAGCCAAGGGTCGACACCCGGATTGGCCCGAGTCAGCGAAACATACCCAATACCGCTTCGATAGGCCAGTTCCACCAGAGTGTCATCCTTGCCGATGACGTAGGGCATATTACGGCCAACAATGGGAGCAGGATTATCCATCTCAATGACAGAGTCCTCTTTCTGACGGGGGTACCAGGAAAATGCAACGGCGGGTAACAGAGTGGTTATGCTCAATAAAAATAGAATAAACAATTTTTTCATGGCAGCGATTATAACTGAAAAGGTTCTTCTTGACGACGTTTTTTCAACTTGGGTTTTATTTCCTCAGAAGGGTACTGAAAAGCCGGAAAAGGAACTACTCATGCTCATGGGGAAAAGAGCCTTGCACGTGGGCATGTGTATGCTGATGAACAGTGACTTCCTGATCCGTGTGGATACGGCCATTGATGAGGGCATAAATGGAACGCGCCGATTGGGCGAGAAAGTCGAATTCGTGGGAGATAACGATATAGGAGAGATCAAGGCTGTTGAGGATTTCTAGGAAATTGGCCTTGGTTTTTTCGTCCAGCCCATTGGTCGGTTCATCCAGGAGCAGGACTTCCGGTTCCATGGCCAGCAGGGTGGCAAGAGAAACCAGTTTTTTTTCTCCACCGGAGAGGCGGTGGGTCAGACGCTGTTCAAAACCTTCCAGCCCGAGCAGTGCCAAGGTCCGCCAGGCGGTTTCCTTAGCTTCCTCTGCGGAACGGCCAAGATTGAGGGGCCCGAAAGCCACGTCTTCCAGAACCGTCGGGCAGAAAAGCTGATCATCGGCATCCTGGAACAAAAGGCCGATTTTCTGGCGGACGGGGATAAAGTCCTTTTCTTTTTCCAGAGGGCGGCCAAAGGCCTTCACGGTTCCCGTGTCAGGCTTCAACAGCCCGACCATGAGGTGGAAGAGGGTTGTTTTTCCCGATCCGTTTGGTCCGGTCAGGCCGACACGATCCCCCTTGAACAGCTCGAAATCAAGATCTTTTAGAATCAGGTGCTGGTCGGGGTAGGAAAAGGAAACATTGTTCAATTTTACAATAGGAGTTTCTGCCATTCGAGTATTATCACCATGAAAAGTATAATGGACATTGCAACAGCCCACCACCTGTCCTGTCCGCGAAAAATCATTTTTTCCAGACTGTAAAACCGGCCGTGAAATCCCCTGCAGATCATGGCTTTATGAACCTGGTCGGCTCGCAGCGAGGAGCGTAGGAAAAGCATCCCGACCAGATAAGCGTAAGTCCGGTAAGTGTGGAGATTAGTGCCGGGATGGAAAGAACGGAGGCGGGCCGCTTTTTCGAGGCGCCGGTATTCCTGTTCGATTACAAAGATGTAACGATAGCAGAACAGGAAAAGATAGACCAGTTTTTCCGGGACGCCGAGGTGTTGCAGGGCGTGTCCGATAACGGCTATGGAGGAACTGCCCAGGAGAGCCAGGAAAACCAGAAGGATAGTCGACGATTTAAGGGAAATCCGGGCGGCAAGAAAAACGCCGGTTTGGGTTACTGTCAACGGGCCCAGTTGATAGAGGGGTTCTCCTGCAACGGTGAAAGGAAGGACCGCCCATAAAAAAAGGATGAACCCGAAAGCGAGGAAGAGTCGCTTCAGTACCTTTGAAAATTCCAACCGGGCCAGAAGAACAGCCAGACAGGATAAGACAAGAGCGGAAAGGAGGGTCGCCCACTCATTGGCCAGGGCGACAATGAATGAAAATAGCAGGATGTAAATGATTTTCAGGCGTGGATCGATTCTGGAAAGAGGTGAATCTATGGGGGTAAAAGGTTCGTTGATCATGCGAACTCTACGTTTGTTATTTGCGGTATCGAAACCAGGCGGCAATGCCCATCAGACCGAGAATATAACCGATACCGCCGACAATGTCCCGGAAAGAAGGGCCGGGCTGTTGAATTTCCGCCAGCATGCGGTTCAAGGGTTCGAGCTTGCGTTCCAGAACTTTCTCCACGATAGTTTCGATTTCTTTTGCCGAAGTGGTCGCTGTCGAAGGCGTTGGTGCTTCGGGTGATTTTTCAGTTGTTGTGCTGGCTGCAACCTCGTTCTCGTCAGTTCCGGTAATTTCACTGAGCGGAATGAACCATTCGGCCCGGTGCCCCATCGTGGCGTCGAGGACGATCTTTAAAGCGGTTTTCTGCGGCACAGGAAAAGAGAACCAACCGTTGGCGTCGGTTCTCCCTGCCAGGAGCTGGTTCCCCGCGTCATCCATGACCCGCACCTCACCACCCCGAACCTTCTGCCCAGGGCCAAATTTGCTCTCCGTGTGAATGGTATCCCCATCCACCCAGGCAAAGATGGTGACGCGATGAGCGCAGGACGGGGAAGCGGCTAACAGCAGAAGCGTCAAAAAAGCCATGATCAGAACGAGTTTCGAGCCGTCTGTAGTTTTCAGGTCGAACATTATCAATCTCTCCGCTTTAAATGGGGATGATATCGGACTGAACCTTCTTTAAAAATCCGACACAGAAAGCGGTGATAATCCCTTCGATGATCATGACGGGAAGGTGTGCAGTGGCAAGGAGAATGGCCGCTTCCAGAAAACTTTTGCTGGCGGATATCAGGGCCAGGGCGGCAAGGCCGCCAGCCAGGAGAACCGCCAGAGCCCCGGTGATAAATGCGGCGGGAAGGAAGGCCTTGGGGTTTACCCGGACGATCCCCCGGAAGGTGTAATGACCGACAACCGCGGGCAGGGCCATGATGACCGTGTTGACGCCCAGGGTGGTGATTCCGCCATACTGAAAAAGAATGGCTTGCAGAGTCAGAGCAACCAGTATGGCCGGAAAGGCGCTCCAACCGAGGAGAAGGCCGACCATGCCGTTCATGATCAGGTGGACATTGGAAGGGCCGAGGGGCACATGAACCAGCGACGCGACAAAGAAGGATGCCGAGAGGATTCCGGCCTGGCCGATGCGGTCAAAATCGAGTTTTTTCAGTCCGATTCCAGTGCCGGCAGCGGCCAGAACCATCCCGGAAATGAGGACCGGGCCGGAAAGAACCCCTTCAGAAATGTGCATTTTGTATCCTGGTGCCCTGTATGTTGATGAATTGTCCGGTTTTCGTCAGATTAGAAAAGGGGGAATCCCCAGGATTGTAAATCTGATAACTACCGGAGCTGAAAGAATAATCAGCGGGTTTGCCAGTCCACAAATTCTACCCACAGGACCGCACCCAGTTCCACATCTTTTTCTACACCTTCCAGCTTAATTTTTTTGTCAGCCGTATTCAATGCTGCAAAGCCCCACCACCCGGCTTTGCAGGGTGTATAGGTAAAGACCCCCCTGGCGTCAGCTTTGACGACCTGAGTGATCATATACTCGGTTGGAGCCGTTGCGGAACCATCCCGATTGTAGTATTCGATTTCTACCTCGGCAAACGGTACTGCTTTGCCGTCAAGTTTTATAATCCCCTGGAATGAATTGCCGGTGTAAAGCCCGATTGGGCGAGTAAGGGGAACGATCTCGGTTTTAAGACCGATTTCCTCATCCCAGCCTTCCTCGTCACCAAAGGCGGCGACCAGAGTTTTGGTGTAATGAATGATGAAACAGTCCTCAGCCGGTTCCCAGTAAGGTTGAGGTTCCATGTAAAACTGATAAATACCGGGTCGTTTTATTTTGAAATCGATTTCCCAGGCTTTCTGACCCATGACTTTGATTTCTTTGAGTCTGTCAAGGAGGTTGTTTGTTTCGCCATTGGTGAGGACGTTGAAGACCTTCGGTTTTTCCAGGATCATCCCGTGCCCTTCAAAGGGATGGGAGAAAGAGGCCTCAATTCCAACGGTCCGAGGATCTTTTTGCATAATCATGGAGTCGGAAGGAATGAGCATGCCGAAATGTGCCAAAGCCGGGACAGCCATGGCAAGACAAAGCAGGGAAACAATCAGATTCAAAAAAAGACGTTTTTTCATTTTTATCCTCCTGTTATTAAAATGCAATAAAAAAACAGAAGGATTAATACCAAAAAATAAATTTAATAGCAATAATAGAATAAAAAAATTAGAAACGTGCTACTGAGCAAGTGGCATCAGTACCACATAAGACAAGCTAAGGATTGGATCAGAGGAGGTCTTTCCCGGTAGTGGTGGTCACCAGTTTGCCGTGTTTGACGCCGCGGGTTCCGATCAAGCCGTCCGCAAGGTGTCTCACGGTACTCGCCTTGCCCTTGACGACAACAACTTCCAGGCAGTTTTCCGCATCCAAATGGACATGGAGGGCGGAAAGAACTGATTCGTGATGGGAATGCTGGCGGTCGGTCAGGCTTTCCGAAAGCTCTCGGGTGTGATGATTGTAGACAAGGGTTATCGTCCCGATAATTTCTTCTTCTTCGTTGGTAGCCTGTTCTTCCACCAGGGCTTTACGAATGAGGTCACGGATCGCTTCCGAGCGGTTGACATAGCCTTTTTGAGAAATCAGTTCATCAAAAAGTTTCAGCAAGCGATCATCAATGGATATTCCGAAACGAGTCAGGTCGGACATGGCACCTCGCATAGTTGAATGTTTTTTGTCGTTTAACACAGGATAGTTAACAAATCAAGTTATTTGCTGTACACAGAAAATCCCCTGGTTATCCACAAGCTGCCAACAACATATTAACAATATGTTGTGGTGACAAAAAATGCAAAAACAATATCTAGTGTTTTTGGTCTTGACTCTCAAAATTAGTATGCTAGAGTATTCAACAATTGATCATGGTTGTGTGGAACATGTAAGCCCTTTTTGTCCCGATGGAGACTCGGTATGCTTCAATTTATCCGCAAAAGAGATGGTCGACTCGTACCTTTTGAGGAACACAAGATTGCCGAAGCCATCATCAAGGCTGTGCATGCGGTTGGGGGGCAAGACCTGGAGAAAGCCCAGGAGATATCCCACCAGGTGGTGGGGATTCTCGAGGTTTTTTATAAAGACGAACGCATCCCCACCGTAGAAAATGTTCAGGACCTGGTCGAGAAATGTTTGATTGAAAACGGCCACGCCAAGGTGGCCAAGTCCTACATTCTCTATCGTAAACAACATGAGGCTCTGCGCGAAACCCGGGATTTCATGAAAAAGTCGATCGAGGCGATCGACTCCTACCTGACTCAGGAAGATTGGCGGGTCAACGAAAATGCCAACATGGGCTACTCGCTGCAAGGACTTAATAACCACATTGCGTCCAATATTACCAGCAATTACTGGCTCAACAAGATCTATCCCGCCTACATTGCCGAAGCGCACAAGGAGGGGGATTTTCATATTCACGATCTCGGCATGCTGTCGGTCTACTGCTGCGGCTGGGATCTTAAGGATCTTCTCTTCAAAGGGTTTGCCGGTGCCTACGGAAAGGTGCAGAGTGCGCCTCCTCGCCACTTCCGGACCGCTCTTGGGCAGGCGGTTAATTTTTTCTATACTTTACAGGGAGAGGCGGCCGGAGCTCAAGCCTTTGCTAACTTCGATACGTTGCTGGCACCTTTCATCCGCTATGACAAGCTCAGCTATTCCGAAGTCAAGCAGGCAGTTCAGGAATTCATTTTCAATATGAATGTGCCGACCCGAGTCGGTTTCCAGACCCCTTTCACCAATGTTACTTTCGATATGACCCCGCCGCGGAATATGGCCAATGAAGCGGTGATTATCGGCGGCATGCTGATGGATGAGTGCTACGGTGATTTCCAGGTAGAGATGGACCTGTTCAATCGGGCCTTTTGTGAGGTCATGATGCAGGGGGACTTCTCCGGGCGAATTTTCTCCTTCCCGATCCCGACTTACAACATTACTTCGGAACTTGACTGGGACAGCCCGCGTTTCCAACCGATCTGGGAGATGACTGCGAAATACGGCATCCCTTATTTCAGTAATTTCGTCAACTCCGACATGGACCCCGAGGACGCCCGTTCCATGTGTTGCCGCCTGCGTCTCGACAACCGTGAACTGAGGCGCCGTGGTGGAGGTCTTTTCGGCTCCAATCCCTTGACCGGTTCGATCGGAGTGGTCACTCTCAACCTGCCCCGTGCCGCTTATAATTCCAGCAGCAAAGAGGAGTTCTTTGGCCGTATCGGCGAGTTGATGAAGTTGGCTGCCGAATCCCTGGTCATTAAGCGTAAACAACTCGAACGCTTTACCGAGGATGGTCTCTATCCTTTCAGCCGTTTTTACCTGAGCGATATCCGGTCGCAGCGCGGGCAGTATTGGGACAACCACTTTTCGACCATCGGTCTGATCGGTATGAACGAAGCCTGCGAGAATCTTATCGGTTCCGGCATTGAGACCGAGGAAGGGCATGGACTGGCCACGGAAACACTGTACTTCATGCGCAAACAGCTTGAGGTGTTTCAGGAGGAAGCCGGGAGCCTGTTCAATCTCGAGGCGACCCCGGGCGAAGGGACCAGTTTCCGGTTGGCCAACAAGGACCGCCAGCTGCACCCTGACATTCAGACCGCCGGCCGTGGGGAACCTTACTATACCAATTCAACTCATCTGCCGGTCGGCTGCACCGATGATATTTTTGAAGCTCTTAACCATCAGGATCCGCTCCAGGCCCTTTACACCGGCGGCACCGTATTCCATGGGTTTCTTGGCGAGCGCCTTGAAGATTGGCGAAGCGCTCGAATTCTGGTCAAACGCATCGCCGAGAATTTTCATCTTCCCTACTTCACTATCAGCCCGACATTTACCATCTGTCCGGTGCATGGTTACATCCCCGGCGAACATTTTTCCTGCCCCAACGATCAGGATTGGCAGGCCGCTTGAAAATGATTCAGTTTTTTTGATTTTACATTAAATCGGAGGAGCACAATGGCAAAGAAATGTAGTGAAAAAACAGAGGTTTATTCCAGGGTTTGCGGTTTTTTTCGTCCCGTTCAGCAGTGGAACAAAGGCAAAAAAGAAGAGTTTCAGGAGCGGCGTGAATTTGTTCTGAATTCCTCTCAGGCGCTGGGAGAGAATGGCGATTAAAGGTTTTCAGGGCACCAGCCTGCTCGATTTTCCGGGAAAAATCTCCTCCCTGGTTTTCTGGGGCGGGTGCAACCTGACGTGTCCTTTCTGTCACAACCCCGGGTTGGTTCTCGACCCGGACCAGTATCCCGATTTTCCCCTGGAGCAGATTCTTGGTGAACTGGAACAACGCAAGAATTTTATAGATGGCGTTGTTATCTCAGGAGGGGAGCCGACCTTGGCCCCTGAGTTGGGCGCCGTTCTCATTGAATTCAAAAAACTTGGGCTGGAAGTCAAACTCGATACCAATGGCCTCCTTCCCGATTGTCTTGAAACCCTCATCGCTGGCGGTCTTGTCGATTATATCGCGCTCGATTTAAAGACCGCACCCCTCCGCTATGGGGAACTTCATACCCAGCCTGTGAAAATTGAACAACTCCTTCGCAGCATCCGTCTTCTTGTAGAAGGGGATGTCGAGTACGAGTTCCGCACAACCTGTGTGCCGGGACTGGTGGAGGAGAAAGACATCCTGGCGATTGGGGAAGCGGCTCAGGGGGCAAAGCTCTGGGTTCTTCAGCAGTTTGTAGCGCCGCATGCCCTGGATGAAAAGTTTCAGGGACTTGAGTCTCACTCGCTTGGGAAGCTTCAGGAGTTTGTCGAGATTGCGGAGAGATATGCCTCGCAGGTCATATTAAGGGGGGTTTAGGGGTATCGCCGGCAATAAACTCTGATGCTACTTCTTATGACAAAGAAGGCGTATTACCATTGTATATTATTACCCAATTCAGCACCCTGTTCTGATATCAAAACTTCCACCAATTCTGAAATTAAAACCATCCCCTGTTCTTGCCAGAAACCTGTCCACCTACCGTGAAAATTTTTTCCTCGGAGTCCGACAGACTCCTAGCGACTTGGATTTCTCTAGCAGGGTGTTGAAAAACAAGAGTTTGGTTTTCAGGTAAGGCGTACTGATTTTGAAAAGCGGAGCATATTCAGGTAGATGTGAGTATTAAAAAATCAACGAAACGCCGTATGAGGGACAATGATGCAGTTTTTCAACAGCCTGTTCGATGATCAGAGAATCTAATCTGGGACAACCTTTAAGAAGGCTCAACCAAAGGAACAGGTCGGGCCGTTCATCCTAAAAACGGCAGTTGAAAGCTAACCTTTTGGTTTAATTAAACTTTGGTTAACTGCGGAGCAATTGGGTAATATTGAAAAATATTCCTAAAAATCAAACTGTTAGCTTGTTGTCTTTTCGCTAACTGCCGAATTTAGGTTCATTGTTCTGGATATAGTGAATCGCAAAACACATTCTAAAATTGACATTAAGAGTCAAACGGAGATTTGACCCCCTCCTTCTGACCCCTTCCTTACAACAATTAATGGTGAAAACACCTGATATTCAAAGTCATTTTTAGAAATAAATTTTTTGATGTAACCAAAAGCCCTCCCATAGACATTTCCCTAATAAAGACACCAATTTTTCAGGAGGGAAATCATGAAAAAAATTACTTCACAGTTAAGTTTCGCCATTGTTGTCCTTTTTATAGCCATATTTGTAGCAAACCCTGTTCTGGCAAAAAACCAATCCAGGACATATGATCATTATCAAAAAAATCATCCGGAAAAGGTGGCCCATCAAAGTTACGATTATCGAAAAGGTTACAGCCACGGGAAACATTATCAACCTTACAAACCCTCAACAAAAAGCTATCGTTATTTCACCAACAAACAGCGCGGTGCAGTTCACAAATATTATGCGAATCAATACCGCAGAGGAAACTGCCCTCCGGGGTTTTCCAAGAGACACAGACAATGCGTGCCTCGCCATTACAGCAGAACCTGGGTAATCGGAAGGCCTTTACCGCCGAAAGTCGTCTATTATGATTTGCCTCCCCAGGTTCTGCTACACTTGGGACCCGCGCCTTCACACCATCGCTTTGTCCGGGTCGCTCATGATATTCTGCTTCTTGCAACCGGCACGGGGATGGTTGTGGATGCCATCGACAATATCAACTGGGAAATGAATCATTAATACTCATCCAAAGGTAAGAATTTTTTGTCCTTTAAATCGTAAAAATAAAAACCAAAAAAGGCCTTTCCAAGATCGGAATGGCCTTTTTTGGTGGATTTAAAATGGTTCGATATCTGCGACCAAACAGAAGCGTCTTTTTCCGGTAAAACCACTCTTCCTTTTGCACCATAAGAATAGATGTTCTCGGCCAGGATAATTCTAATCCCTGTTGCAGAGAACCGGAAAAGCTCTTATGATGAATTCCGGATGTTCTGAATACTTGTAACCCCCAATAAATCCCATTTTTTTCTAATTAACGAAGAGCTTACTAAAAAAATGACGACTGAAATTTCGACCACGGAAACTCCTCATAAGCTTGATCTGCGCAACCTGCGGCCGGATGATTTTTCAGCCGTAAAAGAAATCAGCACCAAGGTCTATAAAGGTCTGGCAGACCAGTGGACAAAAAAAGAGATTGAAAGCTCATCCGGCATTTCAGCGAAGGACAGATATGCATTGAGGATAACGGCAGGCCGGTAGCTATAGCCCTATCGATCATTGTCGATTTCAGCCTCTTCGGCAACTATCATACTTACCGCCAGATTACCGGCAACACCACATTCAAAACTCATGACCCTGAAGGCGACTATCTCTATGGGGTTGAAGTTATCGTTGATCCGGATTATCAGGGGATGCGCCTGGGGCGGCGCCTGTACGATGCACGCAAGGAGCTGGCCGTCAATCTCAACCTCAAAGGCATTCTCATCGGCGGCCGGATCCCCGGGTATGACGAATACGCCAAGCAGATGTCAGCACAGGAGTACATTCTCAAAGTTCAGAAGGGAGAGTTGGTGGATGACGCCCTGACGTTCCAGCTTTCAAATGATTTCCATGTTCTCAATCTACTCAACAACTATTGGCTGGAAGACCGGCACTCCCGCGGCTATGCCGCTCTTATGGAGTGGCTGAATATTTACTATGAAAAGAAAACCCGCCTCATCGGGGGGACAAAATCCATTGCTCGCCTGGGTGTCGTCCAGTGGCAGATGCGCCGTTTCAACTCTTTTGACGATTTCATGCAGCAGGTCGAGTTCTTTGTCGACACGGTCTCCGATTACCAGTCGGACATTGTGCTTTTCCCTGAACTGTTCAATGCCCCCCTCATTCACACCTATGAAGGCAACAGTTCATCGGATGCCATGCGCATGCTCGCCGAACATACGGAAAATATGCGTGCTGCCATGGTAGAAATGGCTTTGTCTTACAATATCAATATCATTACAGGGAGCGTTCCCGCATTGCGGAAAGACGGCAAGCTGAGCAACGTCGCTTTCCTCTGCCGCCGTGACGGCACCTGGGACAGTCAGGAAAAACTCCATATCACTCCGGATGAGGAGTCAGACTGGAGGTTCAGCGGCGGTGATGAACTGAAGGTGTTTGATACGGACGTGGGGAAAATCGGCGTCCTTATCTGCTACGACATCGAATTCCCTGAACTGGCGCGACTGCAGACGGAAAAAGGAATGAAGATCCTCCTGGTGCCCTTTTGGACCGACACCAAGACCGGCTACCTGCGGGTGCGCCGTTGTGCGCAGGCCAGAGCCATTGAAAACGAATGCTATGTTGCCATTTCGGGAAGTGTCGGCAATATCCCCAAAGTCGAAACCATGGGCATCCAATATTCCCAAGCGGCGATATTCACGCCGTCGGATTTTTCCTTCCCCCATGACGCCATCGCAGCTGAGGCGACACCCGGCGTCGAGACCACCTTGATTACCGATCTGGACCTGGACCTTATCAAGGAACTGCGTGCCAAGGGTAGCGTACGCAACATGGAAAGCCGCCGCACGGACCTCTATGACCTGAGCTGGATAAAAGCGGAGAAAAGTTAAAACCCCTTTTCAGTTTTCAAAAAGGACCACTGAGTATTCAAATTAAAAGCCGGCTATAAACCCTGGTTCATTGGAAAAGTGCACCTGATCCTTTGAAAAAATGGCCCTAATGTTGTTTTTTAAATTTCATTGTCACCGAAAGGATGAATTTGACGTCTTCCCTAAGCCCTTGAATTAAAGAATATATTCCGCGGGTTGAATATTGAGTGCTGAGGGATGAAGACTTTCCACGACGTTTCTTTTAAAGGCCCCGTTCTCACTCTGCTCCGCAAGGCTGACGATTTTTCCTTTTTTATATCCACCGCAATTATCCGTTTCCAGCATGACGACATCGGGGCGAGATTTGGGGCTGCCTTCCGATGACTCTTTAACGACCACTTTTTCTCCCGTGTCAAGGACGAGCACTGTCCCTACAGGATAAATACCGAGCATATTAACGAAAACTTTAAGGATTATGGGATCAAAATCTTTGCCGGCCTTTTTCATCATTAAGGCCAGTGCACGATCAGGACTGAGGGGTGTCGGGCAATAAACCCGTGGTGAAGTCATCGCGTCAAAGACATCGCTGATTGTCATTATCCGACCGAAAAGGCTGACTTCTTTTTTCCCAGGCACCTTTGGATATCCGGACAGGTCATATCGCATGTGATGTTCAAAAGGGGAAAGTATTATCTTTGTTTTCAGCTCATGGGATGCGCGCAATTTTGTTATTTGCATGGCACCCTTTAATGGATGTCTTTTTAATGTCTCATATTCTTTGGAGGTCAATTGACCAGGTTTGTGTAATATCTCCTTCGGGATATCAACTTTGCCCAGGTCATGAACCAAACCGCATACACCCAGATGACATAAAGCAGAGCGCGACAATTCCAGCTGTTTTCCCAGACACATACACAGAAGTGAGACGTTTACCGAATGGGTGTAAGTATAGTCGTCAAAATCTCGAATCGTACTGAGACCGAGGATGACGGAAGAATCTTCCGAAAGAAGATCCACCATATTTTGAGCGACTCTTTTTAATTTTCTTACCCCGAAATGCTGCTGGGAAGTAATTTTTTGGGCCACTTCTTTAACGGAAGCTAATGCATAAGTATACGTTTTTTTGGCGACTTCCATTTTTTCAAGATCCTGTTTCTCCTCCTGGGCCTTATTCCCTTCAAGGATTTCAATCCACTCAAGCTGTTGATGTTTTAGTTGTTCTGCCAACCAGTGCGGAGGGTTGCTGTTTTGTTCCGCCCGATTTAACAGTCTGGCGAAGGTGTGAAGTGCTTCATGAGTCGTGCTTTGAGCACATGAATGAAAACACAATCCCTGAATATTTCGTTTGTGAAAGTAGCGAAGCAATTCCTGGATAACCGCCATATTTTGGCGTTGGTATTGGAGCCTCGTATCCTGAAGAAAAAAGCTCTCGCGGTTTATTTGAATTGAAAATTCTTCATTTTCCCGCCACCAGGTTCTCAGTGCTTGAGCAAAGGCTTCTGTACTCTCAAGAAGAGCATTATTGTTGGATTCATAAAGATCTGCCGTATGAAGCAACCGAAAAAAAACCCTTATGGTTTCTTCCCCAAGAGCGCCTTTTTTTGGCCCTCGGTTTTTCATTATTTTTTCTCCATAACTTTCCGGTAGGCGCTTCGTATTCCCGGTCTGAGACTTTTAGCGGCCTTCCGGATAATTTTGCGTCCCTCATCTGTGTCAATGCTGGAAAGGGCAATTAATGCCCCTTGCCGGTGAACAGGCTTCAGGCGGGTCGAGCACCAACCCTGGTCGAACAAAAGCCTGCTAAAAAAAGGAACTGAAGAATCCGAACCGCACCGACCAAGAGTTCTGTAGCATGCCAGCAGGTGTTCATCGGTATCTATTTTGAGGGTTTTGCTTTCGAGATAATCCAACAACAGCTCTTCCGTTTTCGGGTTTCGAGATTGGCCGAGACAACCAAAAATTACTTGCCTGACAGCATTGCTGGTGTCTTCAATCAGATAAAAAAGATCGAAAACCCGGTTCGGGTCTTGCGAAAGCAACTGCCGAAGGACCTGCCGCCGGACCATTTCTGATTTGTGTTGAACCATCTCACCGAGAATGGCTACAGGTCTTTCTCCTTTTAACCGTCCTAGAACAAGTACCAGCCGCTCGACAACTTTGACCTCGGAATTGGCAAGCAAGGTTTCTAGCGGCTCGATATTTCTTTGCGCCAAAGTTTCAACAATTTTCATCAGGTGTTCTTGGGCTTTAGGAATTCGAACTTGAGGAAGCAATGGCCCCAGTGTCAGGAGTGCTTCTGAAGGCAGTAACAATAAAAATTCCTCTAAGGTGCGAAGCCGGTTTTCATCCACGATGTTTGGCGACAACCACAAGTCGGCTACAACCTTCAAGGTATCGGCGTGAGAGAGTTTATGGAAGAACGCATCTATTAACGGGGTTGCCCAAGGCTTTTCAGCTTTGAATGTCTTTCGGGTCGTGTCCAGGTGTTTTAACAGGGTGACGGCAAATGAAAGCTCGCCAAATTTTAAGGTGTTTTGTATCTCATCTTCCAAAAATGCTAAAATCAACTCAAGATCGTGGGCTTGGAACTGATCGTCTAAAAACACTGATAGCACATCAATTAAGTCTTGGGTTGTGTCTCTCTGCTCATAATTTCTAATGAATTCCTTTAGCTCAGTCTTTTCTTCAGGAGTAAGTTGGAATAAGGCGTTAGCTTCGGTCTGGACCATCAGGGCCATAGGGCTTGGAGGTGTCAACTCCGGTTGTGTTTCCGGTGAATTTTCATCACAGCATACCGGTAAGGATGATATATCTAATATCGGTTCACCTTGCCAATAGACATCTACTGCCTTGAAACGAAGATTTGGGAAATTTGCCTCCCATAAAGCGGTCACCAAATCTTCTTCGGCTTCAGGTGTCAAATCTTTGTATTTATCCAGAATTCCAATGAATTCGTAGAGGTGTTCTTCCTCAAATCCCCCCTGAAATTCTATCCACTGAATACCGTCGCGAAAGAGAACAAAGGATAAATCAAGCGATTCGCCTTGACTTTGATAAACAACATTGTCCCCCACGACAAGGCATTCCCTGTTTACACCCAGCTTGAGATTTTTATGGGTCGCCAAAAAGGTAGACAGTGTGTATGCGAATTTTTCAGTCGCTTTTTTACAAATAATATGATCAACGGGGTATAGTCCGCGATTTTTTAATGCCAGGAGAAGTGAGTTTAAAACTTCCTTTGCGGCGTTGATTAAAAAATCGGAGAGACTTAAATCATCAGTAGTTGATCGGCCAAATAGGTCCATAGTTTAAACTGGGTTTTCCGAAAGAAAAAATTTGAGGGTGGGTAGAATCTGGAGTAAACGATTCTTTCTGATGCAATTTTAATGACAAAGACATGAGGCTTTTTGCTTGATGTTTTTTCTTTGTTTAGGGGCGGTGGGCCATTCTTCAAATTAACTGTTTCGTTAATTCGTCCTGCATTCCCGCAGCCCTCAGCATGTCAATTGAACCGGTCAGAATGCGGTCTCGTTCGAACAATTTTTTTTAGAAAAAGGTATGCTAACTGTTTGATAAATAATTAAAAAATAACAAAATAATTTTTTTCTGTGTAAAGGGGAAATTATCACAAATCCAAGAGAAATAACCGAGTGCTGGTGCCGAGCCCACTCAGCCATGGCTACCTTTCAAAACCGGAATTGGTTGATCATTTTTTTCGGGATGTTTTGGAAAGGGTCGTTTTTCCAAGTAGCTTCCGAGAGTTTTCCTCTCGGGCCTGGAGATCCTCCTCCAGGGCATAGTAGGAGTCGAATTTTTTCTGAAGACTTTTCTGATAAACTGCAAGATTGATTTTCTTTTCATTCGCTTGTTGCTTCAAAACCGCCATGGAGTTGTTTACTCCGGGCCAGGGTTTGCCTTTGAAAATTTGCATGAAGAAACGATCGAATGTAAATCCGAAGTCGACAATGGATGGCAGGATACTTTGGTATTTGTTCGCCAAGGCGAAACGCTGAAATGGGAAACCGTGGGAAAGGTCGAGGTGATGGCCAATGAGCTTCCGCTTCAAATTGATGGAAACCAGCCCGTGGGGGACACAGTTGTGCTGACGGATATGGTATTTGAATCTCAGCCAGTCGGTCAGTTCTTTTCCCGAGCGAAGTTGGGCGTCATTTATTGAGATATTGGCCATTGGCGCAATTCGGGGGCCGGATTTGCTGCCCTTAGAAGTTGAGGAGTCAGGCTCAATGCTCTCAAAATCCTTGCCTTCGAAGCAGATTCCAATGAACGCATGATTGAGGTTCAGATAATAGAAATCCTCATCAGCCCAGATTGAGCGACCGGCATGAAATGCTGCTTGGTCGTCACGGACAATACGATAAACCCTGCCGAAGCGGTCAATGAAATAATGATAGCTGTTGTTTCGTTTGAGATATTGTATGAGATCTGCGGAATGTTTTTTTATCGAAGCGTTCATTTCCGGGTTAAAGGGGAAAATGTCGCTTTCTGAAGCATGATAGATTATTCCGGATATCTGTCCGGCTGTTTTAAAGGTTTTTTCCCCTTTTTGGATGGAACGGGGAAAGCGCAAATACTTGCGGGGAATGTTGTCGATCGCATGGGTTGTGATAATGTGCAGACGGTTACTGAAAATCTCAGCTCCCTTCGTCTTCTCTACCAGCCAGATCGGCTTCTCCAGATATTCGGGAATGGCTTGAATTCTATTTTCGGGTTTTTGGACGGTTTTTTGGATAGTGGAATAATTCGTTTGTGTTTGGCTCAAAACGGGGAGCAAGGCGTCAGTGCTGGGACGTTTCTTAATGTTTTTTGGTTTTTCAAGGGTTACTGGAATATCGGTCGGGATGAAACAGGATTTCTTTTCATCTTTTAGCAGGAACTCTGTGATGACCCTGCTTGGTTCATGGTTGTCCAGTGCAGGTTTTAAGGCTGTCTCTTTGGAGGAGGCCTTTAAGGCCGCAAAAGCATCTTTTGGTGGGATTTCAGGTGGTTTCGGAATTCGATATTTTCTGATGATTGAAGCAGGCCCCGTTTTTACCGCGACATTCAGGTCTTTCTCCACCTGTGATGACTGGGTGGAAGGTCTTATGCGTGTTGGCCGGGCAAGGGTCCCATCGATCAGGGTTTGAGGCTGAATAATTTCGAAAAGAGACGCCACAGACGGTCCCATGCCCCAGATAAACAGTAAAACCAATGTACTTACAATGACATGACGAAAACGGTAAATCTTCCACAGGAAGGGCCTGGGAATGGAGATGGCCCCTTGTTTCATCAACTGATGAGCTTTTTTGCGGCTTCCGGGCTGGATCCTTTCCGCCTCCTCGAGGACCATTTTCCGCAAAGCGATTTCGGCCCAGCGGGGATAGAGGCGGTATGAGGAGGGAATATGACCAAAATCCACCAAAACCCGATTGAGCAGATTCAACTTGTCAACCGGGTCCGGAAGGACCACCAGCATTTCCTGGATGATGCGGCGGTAGTTTTCCGGCGGCAGTTTGGCGGACGTCGATGAATGCATGCTCTAACTAGTCATATTAACAGGCATACCGCCGCTTCTTATATATTGAACGGCGATCCACCGGACGTTGTTGTTCGGTGCGGTTATCCGTATCAATAAATTCTGAGGTATTTTTGATTCTGCCAACGCAGGCAGCGTCAATAAGAGTCAGAATTGGAAGATAAAATCAACCGCACCGGGCACATGTCAAAAAAACAAATTAATGTGCGTAACTTGCGGCAATAAGGGCTCCATTCGCTGTGGCATTCAAAGGATCTTTGGCCAGGCGAACTTCACTTATTTTCAGTGGCAAAGGCTCCTCGGAAAGGACCTTTTCAAAGCGCTCTTTGAAACCTGCCGGAAGAACGGAACCGCCACCCAGAACGATAGGAATCGGCTGGTCGACATTGGGGGTTTTGGAGGTCTGAGCGAGGTTTGCCCGCAATGCCTTGACCAGTGTTGAGATGAGTTCCTCGTAATAGATGTGGAGAGCATCCTCGATTTCATTTTGTGGTTTTTTGGTTAAGTCGAAGCCGGTTTCTTTGACTTTTCGTACTCGGGTAGTGACTTCTCTGGTTACTGACGAGACCGCTTCATCGATGTAATCGCCGCCTTTATCGATGCTGAAAGAAACAAGGGGCACCGACAAGTAGGCCAGGCAGACATTGCACATACCGCCGCCGATGCTGATTCCCATGCCGGTGAAATTTTCGTCTCCCAGCTCCGAAAGAACTACTGCAAGGCCTTCATTAATGCTTTTGACCTGATATCCTTTGTTAACTAACTGTCGCTTAAGCACTGCTTCATGGTAGATGATGTCGGTCCCCTTTTGATCGGATACGCCGGGGATGGAAAAGCACAACTGGCTATCGGCACTTTCCGCTGCAGGAACCATATTTTCGAGAATGGCCTGAATAATATCGATGGCATTCTCCTCTTGCGGGTTCAGTAGGCCCTGGCTCATGGGGCGGTGGGTGGGCTGATTGAGCATGTTGGCGAAGGTTTCTGCTCCGTTGCCGTAAATGACCAGGGAATTTCCGGCTTTGAAATACTCAACCTCGTTCTGATTGAGGATGTCTTCGGAAAATTTCGAGTAATCCATTGGAATGAAGGCATTGGTCTGTGAGGTAAATAAAGCCTTGCCGTTGGGACGCTCGGCCAAAACAATTTTGCTGGTGCCGACATCGACCCCAATGGATCTGCCGACAGCTTTTTTCGTCTGGTTCTTAATCTCTTCCTTTTGCTGGTTCTGAAGAATTTTTTCCGTAGCATCTTTGATCTGCTCTTCTCGGTTTTGATCGGGTGTTTCACCTCTTCTGGTCATTCTTTTTCTCCTTTCATGGGTCGGCTATTGGAAAATCATAGATGGGTTTTTAAGCTGGAGTTTTTGCAAGTCAATTTTCCGTCATCAGATTCAAAGTAAACCTTTCGGATTAAAAGGAATGTTTTTTTCGGGACCTCCTTTTTTCGGTGAGGTCTCCTGTTTAGGGGCTTAGATGTGTTTTAGCATTAAGAATAAATTGTATAAATTGCAAAAAGCCCGCCAGCTATTAAGGGTTGTTTTGTAAGCTTTTACGCAAGGTAAATCTCAAAATCTATTGGGATAAGGTTGGTTTTTTTGGGAAAAATCTGAAATGAGTTGGCGCTCGAATTGTCTTGGCAAAAAAACTGTTGAAAGGGTCTTTCTTGACTTTTAGATGTGAGGCAATGATACTTAAAAAAGGAAGCACATCTAGGAAAGAAAATTAATTGTTTTTGTCTTCGTTAACCTGAACGGTTGTGTGTTCCGGAGTGGGGGAAAGCATTCCAATAATTCGCAGGTTTATTCTTTTTTTGATTCTGTTTTTTGCCTTTGTGCCTTTCACTCAAGCGGGTGCCCTTTTGCCCTCGGGTCCGTCTTTAGAGTCGGAAGTAACTGACGGGGGAGTGGCTCCCGACTTTAGATTGCCTGATCCGCAGGGGAAAACCGTAACCCTGTCGGGACTTCGCGGCAAAGTGGTTCTTCTGACTTTCTGGGCCTCCTGGTGTCCCCCGTGCCGGCAGGAAATGCCATCCATGAATCGGCTTTATTCGACCTTGGGCGGTGAAGAGTTTGAGATCCTGGGAATAAATATTGAGGGGAATCCCCCCGCTGCACTGAGGTTTGTCGATAATTTTGAACTGGTTTTTCCGGTTCTTCTTGATGCTGAGAAAAAGGTTCAGCAACAATACGGTGTTTTCAACATTCCCCAGTCTTTTCTGATAGATAAAAGTGGCAAAATCGTTTTAAAGTTTGTGGGCCTCCATGACTGGATGTCGGACAAAAACCTCCAAATGGTTCAGACGCTGATAAGGAAACCGTAACGTGCCTGAAGGTGCTGATCAAATTTCCCTCTGGATTGCTTTTTCCGCCGGGCTTCTTTCTTTCGCTTCCCCTTGCGTGCTTCCTCTGATTCCCTCCTATCTGACCTACATAACCGGGCTGACATTCGGACAGCTTCAGGAGCCTCATACCACCGGGCGAATGCGTTGGCTGGTCTTTTTTCATACTTTGGTTTTTATTCTCGGATTTTCCGCAGTTTTTATTTTTTTAGGCGCCATGGCCGGACTCCTCTCTTCTTCCTTCCAGTTTTTCATGCGCGAAGGTATTTACTGGATTCAGAAAGTCGGCGGGTTCCTGATCTTTCTTTTCGGGATCCATATCAGCGGGCTTTTTCATTTTGGCGTGTTGTTAGGGGAGAAACGGGTTCAACTTCAAAATAAGCCGGCTGGGTTTATTGGCACCTTTCTAGTGGGGATCGCTTTTGCGGCCGGCTGGACCCCTTGTATCGGTCCCATTCTTGGATCGATACTCGCCTTGGTCGCCGGATCTTCTGCCAACATCGGCGAGGGGATGCTTCTGCTTACCGTTTACTCCGCCGGAATGGGCATCCCTTTTCTTGTGGCAGCTCTCCTGTTTCACGGGTTTCTTTCCTTTTTCCAACGCTTCCGAAAGTATATTCGGGTGCTGGAAGTTGCCACCGGTATTTTACTGATGGTGGTCGGGATTATGCTCTTTTTCAACTTGTTCGGCTCTTTGACCGGGTATCTTTATCGCTTCATCCCCGCATTTTGAGCTTTTAAAATTTGCCGGGGAAAAACACCCTGCTGGGATTCTTGCCAAATGCGCTCTTTTTCCGACCGGTTCCCGCCGGCATATGGGATTTTTGAATATTCCCGGTTGCCGACTGCTGAAGACCTGAGCCCGGTCTCAAGCAGAATATTCGCATTATCTTGACATCGTTTTTTGTTTTTTTTACTCTACGATGAATTTTACCTGAATCCGTGGGTTAGGGCCTGGAAAAGAGTGTAAGTGCTTGGCCTGAATAAATAGTTCAAAAATCTGAGGCGCACCTATAGGTTCGTTGGTGATTTTTGGAGTATTTAGGCCGGTCAATGACTTGCGCTATTGTCAGGTCATAACTCACGGATCCAGGTTTTATCTTAACCGGGGAGACTTCCATGCAGATAACTGCCATCATACCTGCTCGATTCGCTTCGAGCAGGCTCCCCGGCAAACCGCTTGCCGATATTCACGGGAAGCCCATGATTCAATGGGTGTATGAGCGTACTTCCCGAGCCTGCCATGTTGACCGTGTAATTGTTGCAACAGATGACCGACGCATATTCGACGCTGTGGAAAGCTTTAACGGAACAGCTATGATGACGCGCGCCAATCATCCTTCCGGGACTGACCGGCTTGCAGAAGTGGCGGAACGGATCAATGCGGATATTGTGGTCAATGTTCAAGGGGACGAGCCGCTTATCGATCCGCGCATGATTGACCAGGCGATAGAACCTTTTCTGGCGGATAAAGCACTGCAGATGGGGACGCTCAAGTCGGCGCTTGAAAGGATCGAAGATTTTTCCAATCCCAATGTCGTCAAGGTAGTTACCGATGGGAACGGGTCTGCGCTCTATTTTTCCCGTTCTCCTCTGCCTTTTCCTCGGGATCACGACATCAACGACAGCAGCCTGCTTGAGGAGGTTCCGGTTTTCAAACATGTCGGGCTTTATGTCTACCGCAGGGATTTTCTCATTTCTTTTTCGCGTCTGCCCAGAACCCCTCTGGAAATCACCGAAAGCCTTGAACAGTTGAGAGCTCTTGAAAACGGATTCCGAATCAAAGTGGTGGAGACAGAACATGTGAGCCATGGTGTGGACACTGCCGAGGATCTGGTGCGGGTCAGGGAAGCTTTATGCATGGAAAAAAGTCTTTAACAGGAGTTGTTATCGCCCTTATGGGATGGTATGGCCTTATTTTAGTCAGCAGTTCTGGAAAGGCGGTTAAATGAAAACGAAATATCTGTTTATTACCGGCGGTGTTGTTTCCTCATTGGGGAAAGGTCTGGCGGGGGCTTCCATCGGCGCACTTCTGGAAGAGAGGGGGTTGCGTGTTTCCATGCAGAAAATGGATCCTTACATCAATGTCGACCCGGGTACCATGAGTCCTTTTCAGCATGGAGAAGTTTTTGTCACGGATGACGGGGCTGAAACCGATCTCGATCTTGGACACTATGAACGCTATACCACGGCAAAATTGACCCGCAAATCGAATTTCACCACCGGTCAGGTTTACGATTCCGTTATTCAGAAGGAAAGGCGAGGGGTCTATCTGGGCGGGACCGTTCAGGTCATTCCCCACATTACTGACGAAATCAAGAGTAAAATTCTCGAAAACTCCAAAGGGGCTGATATCGCCATCGTCGAAGTCGGGGGTACCGTCGGCGACATCGAATCCCTTCCCTTTCTAGAAGCCATCAGACAATTTCGTGCGGATCGAGGCCAGGATAATGTCCTTTACATTCATTTGACTCTGGTCCCTTATATCGCCACGGCCGGTGAGCTGAAAACCAAGCCAACTCAGCATAGCGTCAAGGAATTGCGGGGGATCGGGATTCAGCCTGATATTCTCCTGTGCCGCTGTGACCGTGAAATCCCCCATGACATGAAAAAGAAAATCGCCCTTTTCTGCAATGTTACCGAAGAAGCGGTCATTACAGCCAGGGACGTCGACTGTATCTATGAATGTCCGATTATGCTTCACGAACAGGGGTTGGACGAGCGAATTGCCGATTACCTGAACATCTGGGCAAAGGCGCCGGATCTTTCGGTATGGGAACGGATTGTCAAGAGGGTTCGGGAACCTGAATCCGAGGTGACTATCGCCATTGTCGGAAAATACGTCGATCTGACGGAAAGCTATAAATCGCTGAATGAGGCTCTGACCCACGGAGGGATTGCCAACAACTGCCGGGTGCGTCTCAAATACGTTGATTCCGAAACCCTGGAAAGACACGGTGTGGGCGAAAACTTTTCGCATGTGGATGGAATCCTCGTGCCGGGCGGCTTCGGGGAGAGGGGGAGCGAGGGCAAGGTTGAGGCTATCCGCTTTGCGCGCGAAAAGCTGCTCCCATTTTTCGGCATCTGCCTCGGTATGCAGATGGCGGTGGTGGAATTTGCTCGCCATGTTTGCGGATTGGAGGACGCTCATTCTTCCGAGTTTCGCAAAGAGGCCCGGAACCCGGTGATCCATCTGATGGAAAGCCAGAAGCAGGTCAAGAAAAAAGGTGGGACCATGCGCCTCGGGGCTTATCCCTGTGTACTTCTTGAGGGTTCTGTTTCCCGACGGATTTATGGGGAGACAAATATTTCCGAGCGTCACCGCCATCGCTTTGAGTTTAACAATGCCTATCGTGAGGTTTTAGGAGAAAACGGCTTGAAAATTGCCGGTATTTACCAGGAAGAAGACCTGGTCGAAATGATTGAGATGGAGGGGCATCCCTGGTTTATAGGTTGTCAGTTCCATCCGGAGTTTCGTTCCCGTCCTATGGCACCACACCCATTATTCGAGTCGTTTATTGGCGCCTGCTTGAAAAACCGGGAGGACAAGGAAGATGGTATCTGAAATTCCAATTGGACCGGTGGTCTTTGGAGGGAAGCGACCCCTGGTTCTCATTGCCGGTCCCTGTGTGATTGAAAGCGAGGCCGCTACCCTGCGTTCGGCCGAGTTTCTGAAAAAACTGGCTGATGACCTGGGCCTCGCACTGGTTTTTAAGGCTTCCTATGACAAGGCCAACCGTAGTTCCATCGATTCCTTCCGTGGGCCGGGACTTGAAAAAGGGTTGGCTATTCTGAAAAAGGTCAGAGCCGAGCTTCAGCTTCCGGTTATTTCCGACGTACATGATATAGCCCAGGCGGAAAAGGCCGGCGAGGTTCTGGATATTATTCAGATTCCCGCCTTTCTCTGCCGACAGACCGACCTGTTGGTGGCTGCAGCCCGTACGAATGCGGTGATTAATGTTAAAAAAGGTCAGTTTATGGCACCCTGGGATATGGAGAACGTAATCGCCAAAATAAAACAATCCGGCAGCACAAAAATCCTCCTGACAGAACGGGGGGCAACCTTCGGTTATAACAATCTTGTTTCGGATATGCGTTCCCTGGTTATTATGCGTGGCATGGGTTATCCTGTCATATTCGATGCTACCCATTCAGTCCAGCTTCCCGGAAGCAGGGGCGGCTCCTCCGGCGGCGAGAGGCGTTTTGTCGATGCCTTGTCCAGAGCGGCTGTGGGGGTTGGGATCGACGGCCTCTTCTGGGAGGTTCATGAAAATCCTTCAGGCGCTCTTTGTGATGGCCCCAACTCCATCCCCTTGGATGAATTGAAAGGCCGCCTGGAAACAATTATAGCAATTGACAGTATTGTGAAAAATGGATTCGTAGCTGATGACTGATATTATAGAAACTGCCAAAAGGGTCTTGCGGATAGAAGCCGAAGCTGTGGCTGCTTTGGTAGACGGTCTGGATGGGAACTTTTCCCGGGCCGTCGACATGATTCTGGCTTGCCGTGGAAAGGTTGTGATTACCGGCATTGGAAAATCGGGCCTGATATGTCAGAAAATTGCCTCGACAATGGCCTCCACAGGGACCCCTGCCTTTTTTCTTCACCCGGCAGAAGGCATTCATGGCGACCTCGGCATGCTCATGAAAGAAGATATCGTGATCGCCGCCTCCTACTCGGGTGAAACAGTCGAAGTAACCCGGATCCTTCCGGTGATCAAACGGATGGGGCTTCCTCTGATCGCCATCACCAGCAATCCCGAAAGCACCCTGGTTCGCGCTGCCGATACCTTTATTCATATCCCCGTCAAGGAAGAAGCCTGCCCCCTGGGCCTTGCACCCACCGCCAGCACTACAGCCACGTTGGCCATGGGCGATGCTCTGGCTGTGGCCCTTCTGACTCGGCGCGGTTTTAAAGAAGAGGATTTCGCTTTTTTTCACCCCGGAGGCTCCCTGGGGAAACGATTAATTGCCTTGGTGGAGGATTTTATGCACTGTGGCAAGGCTATCCCCTTGGTTGGAACCGGGACCTCTTTGAAAGAAGCGCTTTTTGAAATTACCGACAAAAAGCTCGGGGTGACGGGAGTGGTGGATAGTTCAGGTGTCCTGCTGGGGGTTTTTACCGATGGCGACCTGCGCCGCTCTCTGGAAAAAGGCCTTGATGTGCTCAATCGACCGGTTGGTGAAATCATGACGTCCAACCCCAAAAGAATCCTGAAAAACAGCCTGGCTGCTAAAGCCTTGCATGACATGGAGGAGTACTCAATAACCTCTCTGTTCGTTTTTGCGTCTGAGAAGAGCCCGGTGCCGATAGGCATCATTCATATGCATGACCTGATAAAGGCTGGGATTGTCTGATGAAAAAGAAAATTTCCAAAATAAAACTCCTGCTTCTTGATGTTGACGGTGTTTTGACGGATGGGAGGATTTATGTGGATAACAACGGTGTCGAAACCAAAGCTTTTGATGTCCAGGACGGACATGGCCTGAAGCTTCTTCAACGGGCTGGAATCAAGGTCGGGTTGATCACCGGAAGACAGTCGGAAGTTGTCAGTTACAGGGCAAAGGAGCTCGGGATAGATCTGGTTTATCAGGGGATCAAGGATAAATTGGAAATTTATTTGCGAATTTGCGATGATCTCGGCCTTAGGGATGACGAAATAGCTTTTATGGGAGATGACCTGGTCGATTTGCCGATATTGCGCAGGGTCGGGCTTTCAGCAACCGTTCCTGGTGGTTCAGATGATATCAAGTCTTTTGTTCATTATATTTCGATTCGAAAGGGAGGCCGCGGGGCGGTTCGTGAAGTTTGTGAGCTTCTTCTTAAAGAAGGCGGATACTGGGAGCAGGTTTCCACGCGTTATCAGAAATGAAAGGAGCCTCATTGGTGGTTGTGGACAACCATCTTTACAGGCTGCAGGTGGAATGTTATACTAAAACCTTATGAAAAAAAAGATAACTATTGGAAATCTTTTAATTTTTTTGATTTTTTCGCTGGCTCTTTCCCTGGTTTTGACCATTGTTGTTAATTATCAGCGAGGAGTGGAAGATCTCCTACCTGAGCCGCAACCTAAAAAAGTTGATATTACCCTCAAAAAGATTACCCTGACTAATACCAAAAACGGAATTACGTCATGGAAACTTGAAGCTGAATCTGTCGATTTTGACACCCGGAGCCGCAACGGCCATTTGAACAAAATTCATGTCACCTTTTTTGACGGCATCAGGGGGAACTTGATCCTTATTGCGGACGAGGGAGAGCTTACCGCTAATGGTGAGCGTATGAAAGTTCGCGGGAATGTTTTGGTCAAAGGGGAGCAGGGAACCACATTTTATTCAGACGATCTGGAATACCAGCAGAAGGACGACCTGATCTTAACGGAAAGTCCCATCCGTGTTGTCGCTGATGGGCTTAATTTGCGGGGACAGGGCTTAAGGTTCAAAGTAAAAGACCGTTCCCTGAGAATTTTAAAAAAGGTAGACGCTAATATTGTTCCAGTTGCCAAAAATCCCAAAGGCTAAAATCACCTTTTTCCTGTTCCTGGGTGTGTTCTTTTATGGCCCTTTTTCCTGGGGGGCTGATACTGGAATTATCGGAAAATATGCATCCGACCAGCCTATCGAAATAACTTCACAACAACTGAAAGCTGACGGGGTATTACGCAAAATCAGATTTGTTGGTGAGGTTGAGGCCAGGCAGGGAGATGTCATTCTGTATGCTCCGGAGCTGGTTCTTTATTACGAAAAAGAGCGGAAGGAGATCAATCGTATGGAAGCCCCTAGTGGGCTACGGATGATTCAGGGTGCGAGAACTGCAAGAGGTGATCAGGGTCTTTTTCTGGCCAAGGAAGGAAAAGTTGTTTTAACCGGCTCAGCCAAAGTGACCAAGGGGGAAAGTTATCTGGAGGGTGATGAAATCATCTTTTTTCTGAACGGGGAAAAAAGCTGGTGTAAAAGCCGTAAAGGAGGGCAGGTCAAAGCTGTTTTCTTCCCCAAAAAGGGAAAAGAATGACGCGAAACCTGATTGCAAAAAACCTCCATAAAGCTTATAAGAAAAGAGAGGTGGTCCGCGGCGTAGATTTTGCTGTCAGCTCTGGAGAGGTTGTTGGGCTTCTGGGGCCGAACGGAGCCGGGAAAACCACTTCTTTTTACATGGTCGTAGGTTTGATACAGGCGGATCAGGGCCAGGTGTTTCTCGATGATCATGAGGTTACCCATGAGCCGATGTTCAAACGGGCGAGAGCCGGCATCTCTTATCTTGCCCAAGAGCCCTCGGTTTTCAGAAAGCTGACAGCCGAAGAAAACCTGCTCGCAGTTCTGGAGGCTCTCAATGTGCCCGCGAACGTGGCTGAAGAAAAAAAGGAGCAGCTTCTTAACGACTTCCGTCTGCAGCATGTGGCCAAATCGCCCGGATACACACTTTCCGGTGGTGAACGGCGCAGGCTGGAGATTGCCAGATCCTTGACCACGGATCCGGTTTTCATTTTGCTGGATGAGCCCTTTGCTGGTATCGACCCGATTGCTGTTATGGATATCCAAGGCGCTATTTCACAACTTAAGGAAAAGGGTATCGGGATTCTTATATCAGACCACAATGTGCGTGAGACATTGAATGTGTGTGATCGTGCCTACATCCTGAATGAAGGTGTGATTCTTGAGGCCGGCAGTCCGGAGCATATTGCTTCCAGCGCGGAAGCGCGCGCAATTTATCTTGGGGACAAATTCCGTTTGTAAAAATCAGCGGAAGAGTCTTGCACTCAACATATAAACAACAAAGAGAAAAAATGGCGTTAGAAATCCGGCAACAACTGAAACTTAGCCAACAGCTGGTTATGACTCCCCAGCTTCAGCAGGCTATTAAATTGCTGCAGCTTTCCCGCGCTGAACTGGTTGAAATGGTTCGGGAGGAGTTGGAAAAAAACCCTGTTCTGGAGGAGGGTGCCGAAGGGGCCGATGAAAAGGATGCCTCCAGCGAAACGGAGGAAACTGCAGAAGAAGCACCGGCCAAGGAGGAGTTTCTCGACCCCGCCGATGGGTCTGACCGGCTCAAGGATATTGATTGGCAGACCTATTTTGAGGACTACAGCCAGGAGAGTTATGCGGGGGAAAGCTCGGATGATGAAGAGGAACGTCCTTATTACGAAAATGTTCTAACAAAAAAAACGTCCTTGGCCGACCATGTCAAGTGGCAAGTTAACCTATCCCAGCTTGACCCGCGGGAGCAGCAGATTGCTTCTGAGATTATCGGGAACCTGGATGACAATGGCTATTTGAAGGCGACCCTTGAGGAAGTGGGGGCCGCAACGGGTGCCACCATTGAAGAGGTGGAGGATGTTCTGGTTTTTGTTCAGGATCTGGATCCTACCGGGGTTGCCAGCCGCAATTTGCAGGAATGTCTTCTGAAACAGGTGGAGCAGCTGGGGATGAAGGGCTTACTGGTTGAAAGAATCCTGCAGGAACACATGGATGGGTTGGAAACACGCAAATATGGACAGATGGCCAAGGCTTTGGAAGTGAGCCTGGATGAAGTTCTCGAGGGTGCCAAAATCATCTCCAATCTTGAACCCCGGCCCGGTCGACCTTTTATTCAGGATGACATTCACTACATCACTCCCGATATTTTTGTCTACAAAGTTGCAGATGATTATGTCGTCGTCCTGAATGATGACGGCCTTCCCAACTTACGGATCAGTTCTTTTTATCGCAGCGCGCTTTCCGGTGGCGAAAGAGTGGATGAAAAGACGGGGGAATATGTCCAGGACAAGATGAGGAGCGCTCTCTGGCTTATCAAAAGCATTCACCAGAGGCAAAGGACCATTTACAAGGTTACCAAAAGCATTGTGAAGTTTCAGCGGACCTTTTTTGATCAAGGTATTGAATATCTCAAACCGTTGGTCTTGCGAGATGTTGCCGAAGATATTCAAATGCACGAATCAACTATCAGTCGAGTTACGACCAACAAGTATGTTCATACGCCTCAGGGTCTCTTTGAGTTGAAATATTTCTTCAATAGCGGTATAAACACCACCGGTGGCGAGTCTATTGCTTCTGAAAGCGTCAAGAATAAAATTGAGGAAATTATTGGCGCGGAAGATTCCTGCAAGCCCTATTCAGATCAGAAAATCGTCGAAATTCTAAAAAAGAACGGAATTGAAATTGCCCGGAGAACGGTTACCAAATATCGGGAAATGCTGGGGATTGGTTCCTCAACGGAAAGAAAGCGGTATTTTTAACCAGACTTGGTCAGACAGGTTCCGTCTGGCTTGCAGGGCAAAAAGGCGTGACAACATAGCACTCGATTTGGGAATTGATGAAATTTTTTGGCATATAGGCCGTATTTGTTTTGCACTTGTTCAGGAACTATGGTTAATTTTTAGTACAAAGTAAGAATATTTCGGTGTTGTTCTGAACAGTTCGTTCAAAAAGATAACATTTATACCCTAACGAAGGGAGAAATGTAATATGCAGATTTCGATTACATTCAGACATATGGAAGCCAGTGATTCTATTCGGACCTATATTGAAGACAAGTTGGCCCGGATAAAAAAATATATTGACGAACCGATAGACGCTCAGGCTGTTGTCGGCGTCTCCAAAAAAATTCGACACAGCGTGGAGGTGACGCTGCAGGCCAAAGGAATTATGATCAAAGGGTCTGAAGAAACCAACGATATGTATTCCGCTGTTGATGCCGTGGTGGATAAAATAGAGCGACAGGTCAAGCGCTATAAAGAGAAAATCAAAAGACACAAGCCGATCAGTGGTCGCGAAAGACAGGTCCAGAAAACCGTTCTTGCCGCAGAAAGCTTTGAAGAAGGGCAGGAAACGCCGATTGTCATCCGTCAGGCCAACTTTCAAATCAAGCCGATGTCGGTGGAAGAAGCCGCCATGCAGATGGATCTTCTCGATAAAGCGTTTCTTGTTTTCACGGATGCCCAGAGCGAAGAGATCAATGTCATTTACCGTCGCAGTGATGGGAATTTCGGACTTATTGTGCCACAGTCCAGCTGAATTCTGTGTTGAAATGTAAATATTAGGAGGGGGCAGTAATCAGACATGCGAATATCGGATATTCTTCAGGCGGAAGCTATTGCGGCGGACCTTAAGGCCAAAGGAAAACAGGAAGCGCTTTCCGAGTTGGTGGATACGATGATGAAGGTTGAGAGTGGTCTGGACCGCGATGAAGTGGTCAAGGTTCTTCTCGAAAGGGAAAAGCTCGGGAGCACTGGGATCGGTGATGGGGTTGCCATTCCCCATGGCAAACTTAAAGGACTGAAGGAGCTTATTATTTCTTTCGGGCGCAGTCGGATGGGAGTCGAGTTCGATTCCATGGATGGAAAGCCGGTGAACCTTTTCTTTTTGCTGATTGCGCCTGAAGAGTCGATTGGTATTCATCTGAAAACCCTGGCCCGGATATCCAAACTTCTGAAAAATTCATTTGTCAGACAAAAACTGTGTGAGGCCTCGAATGCTGAGGACATTTTTTCCATCATTTCCGAAGAAGAGGCAAAAGTTTAGGGTTGAAAGAGCCTTATGGGCGAGTTGAAGGTCCATGTACTGCTATCTGACCGAAATGCTGTTCCCGATTTTGCCTCTCCGGCCGGGAGAAATAGACTTGGCTACCTGATAACGACTCTTTTTTTGCCTGCGGGCAAGTTTCTCGAAACCTTTGATTCGGAAACTCGCCCGTTTTTCCTTTCCAATAGCATTCTCCCTCCGGAAATTTTTACCGTCTAACAACAATGGGGGAGGTTGCAGGTATATACTTGTTTTTCAAACAGGTCTCCCGGTTTTTGAATCCCATAGCCCGACCGTGAATGCTTTTTTATCATGATAAGCTGAGTTGCCTTGTGTTCAGTCACCCTGAAAAAACTGGAGGGAGATGATATGGAATGAATTCAACCGCTCTGCATTTGATTATCATTTCCGGAATGTCAGGATCTGGGAAAAGTACTGCCGCCAGGGCACTGGAAGATGCCGGTTTTTTTGTGGTGGACAATCTCCCACTGGTCCTTTTGAACGATTTTTTGCGCCTCAATGAGCGGAAACCGGGAAATAATAAATTCGCTGTTGTTGTGGATGTTCGGAATCGTGCTTATCTGAAAGTTTTTCCCGACGTACTGAAAGACATTCAGGATGCCGGTCACAGGGTGGACATTTTTTTCTTCGATGCTACCGAAGAGGTCCTGGTTAGACGTTTCTCAGAAACCCGAAGAAGGCACCCCCTCCTAAGTCCAGGTGGAATTCCTGATGCGATCGAGCAGGAGCGAGAGTTACTCAGCGAACTGGAAAGCATGGCCACTCTGACTTTCGATAGCTCCAGGCTTTCTGTGCATGAATTGCGGAGTAAAGTTTTTCAATGCATAACGAATGAGAAGGAGATGCGGATTCCCATGTCTGTTCACCTTCAGTCTTTTGGTTTCCGCTATGGCATCCCCATTGAAACCGATATGGTCCTGGATGTTAGATTTCTGGAAAATCCGTATTTTGTTGAAGATTTAAGGCCGATGAGCGGGCTTGAATCACCTGTTAAAGACTTTGTTGCCTCGCAAACAGGTTATCATAAATTCTTTGAGCGTTTGATTCCCCTCCTGGAGTTTCTGCTTCCGGAGTACCAGAAGGAGAATAAAAGCTATTTTACCGTCTCCATCGGTTGTACAGGGGGGCGTCATCGAAGCGTGGCGGTTGTTGAAGACCTGTTTGCCCGCATGGCTGAACGGAAGATGATTACGGAAGTTATACATCGGGATGTTAATCGAGGATATCGTCAATGAAAGGTCTGGTCATTGTAACCCATTCGACTCTTGCGGTATCCTTTCTGAAAACCGCCGAGATGATCCTTGGCACGGTTAAAAATGCCCAAGCTGTCTGCCTTGAAAAGGCCGACAGCGTTGATGCCATCAAGTGGAAAATTTCCACAGCCATTAAAGAGACCGGTCGCGATGGAGAGGGGTGTGGTGGTTATGACGGACATGTTTGGTGGAACGCCCAGTAATATCAGCCTGGCTTTTCTGGAAGCTGGGAAAGTCGAGGTCCTGACAGGTGTTAATCTCCCGATGATATTGAGTTTTTTTAATTCAAAAAAGGATATTAGCCTTGATAGCCTGGTGACTGCTCTCAAAAAAGCGGGTGGTGAAGGGATTGTTCTTCCTAGTGCACTGCTTGTCGAATAATATTTAATCGGCCAGGAGATTGTCGAACTTGGGGAATTGTAACGAGAAAATGGAAAATCGAGGACAGGTTTTCGCAAAGTTGAGATCGAATAGCGTTGCTATTTATCAAAAATTTGCGGAGATATGGACCGATTTACCGGTTTTGCAGTCGATTCATTCCCGAGTCCGACAACCTCCCAAGGCCGCATATTATCGGGAAATATTCTGACATGGGCATTGTTCTGACACGCATTGATGATCGCCTGATTCATGGGCAGATATTGGAAACCTGGGTCCCGTCCCTGAATGTGAACTGTATCCTGGTCGGAAACGACCTTGTTGCCGGGAATGCATTGCATCGTAAACTTATTCGTGCTTCCGTTTCAAAAAATATTGAGGTTCTTTTCGGAAAAATTGGTGATCTTAAACAGCTTTTATCTGACAGTGAAGTAAAAAAAATGCGTGTTCTTTTGCTTTTCAACAGCTCAAAGGATGCTCTCACAGCTTTTCAGTCCGGAGTTGGCTTTTCCGATATTAACCTGGGGAATCTTCACGGGAATCCGGGCGGTGCAGAAATAACCTGTTCGGTATTTCTCCATCAGGACGATATCGATAATCTGTCCTCACTGGAAAAATCGGGTGTGAAGGTTTCAATTCAATGTGTTCCCAGCGACCGGGCGGAAAGTTGGGATAAGTTAGTCAACAGCCGGGTTAAATAAATAATGATATTTTCGGAAATTTTCACCACTTCGATCATTTCTATTATTGCAGGCCTGGATCGGACTGCGGCGCTACAGTTTATGATTTGCAGGCCAATTGTCGCCGCTCCTATCACTGGGTGGGCTCTCGGCGTTCCTCTGGTTGGTCTTGAAGTCGGGTTGCTGGTTGAGCTGCTGTGGCTCTGTTGTCTGCCAGTCGGAGCCGCCATTCCCCCGGACGATACTCAAGTTGCCATTGCTGCCACATTTCTGGCGGGAATGGGAGAATCTCATGTTGAAGGCAGTTTGCTGTCTCTAATCGTTCTGTCTGTCTTTTTCTGTTGTCCCCTTGGGAAAATCGGCCAGGTTTTCGACGGCTGGGCGCGGAACTATAACAGTCGGCTTTCTGCAGATGCGCAAGCGGCGATTGCTAAAGGGAATGTCAATTTTATCGGCAGATGCCACCTGAAAGGGCTGCTTTCTTTTGGTTTGGCTTCATGGGCCTCCTTCCTGGTGATCGCTTTAAGTGGCGCGGCTCTTCTTTTTCTATTTTTTTCTGTTTTCGGAGTGGGTAAATCCCTTGATCCCGTTTCGGAGTTATTGCGAATTCTTTTTCCATTGATTGGAGCGGCTGCCATATTGGCCAATATGAAGATTCGTCGTTCCCTGACTCTTTATCTGGCTTCATTTGTTTCAACCCTTATGTTGCTGTGGTTTATTTGAAAATGTCCGAAGCGATCGTTTTGCCCAATAAAATATTGTTTAAGACCCTTTTGAGGTCTTTTCTGCTTCAGACCAGCTGGAGTTTTCAAAATCTTCAGAGCCTCGGTTTTTTGTTTGTGGCACTTCCAGGCCTGCGGTTTTTTTATCAGGGAGACGATTTACAAAGAGCCTGCGCCCGCTATCTGGAAAAATTCAATACTCATCCTTACATGGCCAGCCCCATCATTGGTATGTGCCTGGCTCTTGAAAGCGGAGCAGGAGAAGAGAGTGGAGTCGGCTCTCATGATTTAAAGGCGATGACCATGTACCCATATGCCGCCATGGGAGATTCCTTTTTCTGGGGGGGACTGAAACCCCTGGCGGCTGTCATTTCTCTATTTTTGGCTGTAAAAGGTTCCATCTGGGCTCCCGTTGTTTTTCTGCTTCTTTTTAATCTTCCGCATCTTGGCTGTCGCTTGGGGTGGCTCTGGCAGGGTTACCGGCAAGGTCTCGAAATGATCGAGATTATTGAAAGATATCAGCTTCCGGATCTGGCCATACGCTTAAAAGAGGTTACGGTCATTCTCCTGGGAAGCTTAAGCGCTTATCTAGTCTTTCATTTTGTAGAAACGGAAAATATCCACGCTGGCCTGGGTCTTTTCTTTATCCCGCTTCTGGGTGTCAGTGCCTGGTTTTTCAAAAAAGGTTTTTCATCACTGACCTGCGTTCTTTTTTCTGCAGGTCTGATCTATCTGCTGTCTCTATTTTGGGTTTGGATTTAGAAAAATGGAAAAGGAAAATTTTGTTTTAAAAAACCGGCTTGGACTGCACGCGCGTGCAGCGGCTTTAATGGTAAAAGAAGCCAGCCGGTTTGATTCTGATGTGCTTATTGAGAAAAATGGTACTGAGGTTGATGGAAAAAGCATCATGGGGATCCTGATGCTGGCCGCTCCCAAGGGCTCAACTATCTCTGTACAAATCTGTGGTGAAGATGAAAAAGAAGCTTTTTCCGCTTTGAAAGAGTTGATTAATGATGGTTTCGGTGAAGACTGAAGTTGAACAGGATACGGTTTTCTCAGGTTTGGGGGTGTCGCCTGGGATTGCTATTGGTGAACTTTTCCTGTTGAGCCGTGCCCGTAAGCCGGGAGTGGTCCGCCATATCCTGACCCATGAGGTGGACAGGGAAATTCAGCTTTTCCATGATGCTATTGGGCGTTCAAAAGCCCAGTTGCAGGACGCCAAGAATAAGATTATCGATAAAAAGATGCATGAGCACCTTTTTATCATCGATGCTCACTTGTTGATTCTTCAGGACCAGATGTTTGTTGGGGACGCCCTTTCCCTGATCCGCAACGATCTTGTCAATGCGGAGGGGGCGGTCAAACAGACGCTGGAGAAATTCCAGGCTGTTTTTGACAGTATTGAAGACGAATATCTGCGTGATCGAAAAACCGACCTTGACTCGGTTGGCGATCGTCTTTTGCGGAATTTAAGGGGTGAAATCTTACCTTCCGTCAGTGAAATTGAAAATAAAACCGTTCTCGGCGCTCATGAACTTTCACCTGCGGATGCCATGCAGATTGATCGTAAAAAAGTCGTCGGGCTGGTGACGGATCTTGGCGCCCGCTCTTCTCATACTGCGATTCTCGCCCGCTCTTTAGGGATCCCGGCCGTCTTTTGTCTCGAGAATTTCACGTCGCTTATGCCGAATGCTGTTCCCGTAGTCGTGGATGGAACGAATGGCGTGGTGGTTGTCAATCCCTCCGACAAAGTGTTCAAGGAATATCTGGAAAAGAAGCAGGTAATTGAATATGCCGAAAATAAATTACTTGAATTAACCGGACTGCCGACTGAAACTCTGGATGGAGAGCGTGTGACCTTGCGCTGCAATCTTGAATTTCCGGAAGAAGCCATTCATGCTCTGAGTCTTGGCGCCGAAGGTGTAGGCCTCTACCGGAGCGAGATTCTTTTTTTGAATCGGCGGGATATTCCTTCGGAGGACGAACAGGCGGATGCCTTTGGGGAAGTGGTTCAAAAGATGGCTCCTCATCCGGTCACGATTCGCACGCTGGATGTCGGTGGGGAAAAAATTGTTCCCGAGATAAGCCCGCACGAGGAAGCCAATCCGGCCATGGGGCTGCGGGCCGTACGTTTTTCCCTGAAGGAAAAGGGGTTTTTCAAGACTCAGTTGCGGGCCATTTTGCGCGCCTCTCAGGTTGGGCGGGTAGAGGTCATGTTCCCCATGATCTCGAGCCTGTCGGAAGTTCGGGCCTGTAAGGCCTGCCTGGAAGAAGTCAAGGCTGAATTACGGGCGGAAAATATTCCCTTTGATTCGGGACTCCCGGTCGGGATTATGGTTGAAACCCCTGCAGCCGCCATGATTGCCGATATTCTCGCCCGTGAGGTCGATTTTTTTGCCATCGGGACCAATGATCTCATCCAGTATTGTTTGGCCGTGGATCGAAGCAATAAAAACGTGGCTTATCTCTATGAGCCTCTTCATCCCTCGGTTTTACGTTTTCTCCAGATGATTTCCACTGCAGCGAAGAAGGCCGGGATCAGGGCGTGCGTCTGTGGAGAGATGGCCCCTGACCCCCTGTATGCCTTGATTCTTCTTGGCATGGGATTTGTTGAACTTTCAATGAATTCCCTGTTTATCCCCGTTGTTAAAAGTACCTTGCGCCAAGTTCGGCGGGATGAAGCGGAAATGCTGGTGGAGACCCTTATGACGTTTTCGACGGCTGAGGAGACCAATGCCTATCTGAAAAAAGAGGTCAAGAGGCGGTTTCCGGGTCTTTTGAATCTTTGAGTATTTAAGGAATAGAACTGGCGAGCTTAAATAAAACTTTGATATCATATGGACGGGTTGCTGTCATAAGAGTGACGGATAGTTCATAAATTTTTTTTATCTGAATTCCGGGAGAATTTAAAACAATGGGAATGAGCGATTTTATTTTTAGTTCCGAATCCGTGAGTGAAGGCCATCCCGACAAAATTGCCGACCAGATTTCCGATGCCGTTCTAGATGAAATTCTGAAACAGGACCCGTCTTCCAGAGTGGCTTGTGAGACCCTGGTTACAACGGGCATGGTTTTTCTTGCCGGGGAGATTACCACACATGCTTATGTTGAACTTCCCGAGGTTGCCCGCACTACCATTCGGGAAATAGGTTATACGGACTGTTCCGTAGGTTTTGACTGCGACACTTGTGCTGTAATGACCTCCCTTGATCGCCAGTCTCCGGACATTGCCCAAGGTGTTACGGCCGGGGAAGGGTTATATAAAGAACAGGGGGCCGGCGACCAGGGGATTATGTTCGGTTATGCCTGCCGGGAGACGCCGGAGTTGATGCCGATGCCGATTATGTTTGCTCACCGGCTGACAAAAAGGCTGGCCGATGTGCGTAAGGATGGAACTCTCGGTTTTCTGCGTCCGGATGGCAAGTCTCAGGTTTCCGTGCAATACCAAGAGGACAAACCGGTTCACGTGGATACCGTGGTTATCTCTTCCCAGCATGAGCCGGACGTCACTTATGAAACTTTGCGAGAGTCGATTGTCGAGGAAGTTGTTAAAAAAATAATTCCGGTTGAACTGATTGATAAAAAAACCCGGTTTTACATCAACCCTACGGGTCGTTTCGTTATTGGCGGCCCCATGGGTGATTGTGGGCTCACCGGGCGCAAGATTATTGTCGACACCTATGGTGGACTGGGCTCACACGGAGGCGGTGCTTTTTCAGGAAAAGACCCTTCCAAAGTCGATCGCAGTGCTTCCTATATGGCGCGTTATATGGCCAAAAATGTCGTAGCTGCCGGCCTGGCTGATAAATGTGAACTTCAGATCGCTTACGCTATCGGTGTGGCACAGCCGGTTTCAGTCATGGTACAGACCTATGGGACCAGCAAAATTTCTCCGGACAGGATTGCCGAATTGATTCATGAGGAATTTGATATGCGCCCTGCCGAGATCATAAAGACCCTTGATTTGCTTCGCCCGATATATCGGAAAACTGCTGCGTACGGGCATTTCGGCCGTGAACTTCCTGACTTTACCTGGGAAAAGACCGACCGTGCGGAATCCTTGCGTGATCGGGCCGGACTCTGATTTTTCCGTTATCGGATTTACAAAAAAGGCGAACAGAGGTTCGTCTTTTTTATTGTTCGGTGCTTCCTAATTCTCCGGTAACTATTTTATAATAAAAGTTCAAACAAAGATCTTTGGTATGCCCCTGAAAAAAGAGAACCATTGCAGGGACTGATTGTATTTACCCTGGAAGAAAGTAGGGATGTCATGAAAAAAACATATGTTCTGGATACCAATGTACTGCTTCATGATCCTCAGTGTATTTTTAAATTTGAAGACAATGATGTGATTATTCCCATTACGGTGATCGAAGAAATCGACGGTTTTAAAAAAGATTTAAGCGAAACCGGCCGCAACGCCCGCCATATTTCTAGAATCCTCGATAAACTGCGGCAGCAGAAGCCTTTGATGGAGGGGGTCCCTCTGGAAAACGGCGGAATTCTGAAAGTCGAAATATGTACCGAGGAAGCCATGCAAAAGCTCCCTCCGGAATTGAGAAGCGAGAGGGGAGACAACCGGATTCTGGCGGTTGCCATGAAAAACGGGTCTCTTGCCAAACAGCCTGTGATTTTTGTTACCAAGGACACCAACCTGCGGATCAAGGCAGATGCCCTGGGACTCAGGGCCGAAGATTATGAATCAGACAAGGTGTCTATTGATGACCTCTATACCGGTGCGGAAGAGTTGCTGCTCGAACGTAGCGATGTGGACCGCTTCTTCGGGCAGGGGTTGCTGGAAAATGAGCAGGAATTGGTGCCAAATCAGTGTCTGACTCTGGTAGATAATTCGAACCCAAGTCATACGGCGCTGTCCCGTTTTCACGCCAACAGGAACCAGCTCCTCCCCCTTGCAACCATCCCCAAGGAGGGGATATGGGGAATACAGCCGCGCAACCGCGAACAGCGTTTTGCCCTTGATCTGCTCCTCGACGACAGCATCCAACTTGTGACTTTGATGGGCAAGGCGGGAACCGGAAAGACTCTGCTGGCCATTGCCGCCGGTCTTCTCAAAGTGGCGGATGAAGAGAACTACAGTCGCCTGCTGGTCTCCCGCCCGGTTTACCCTCTCGGCAAGGACCTCGGCTTTCTCCCTGGGGATATTGAAGAGAAGCTGGGACCTTGGATGCAGCCTATTTTTGACAATGTCGATCTTCTTCTCGACACCGTTGAGCATCAGGGAAAAAGGAAGCGTGGCTACAAAGAACTTGTGGAGATGGGAATCCTGCAGATCGAGGCCTTGACCTATATCCGCGGGCGCTCCATCCCGAAACAGTTTCTGATCGTCGATGAGGCGCAGAATCTCACTCCGCATGAAATCAAGACCATTACCACCAGGGCAGGAGAGGGGACCAAGATTGTTCTGACCGGGGATCCTTACCAGATCGACAACCCCTATGTCGATTCTTCAAGCAATGGTCTCAATTATGTGGTATCCAGGTTTCGCGGGCAGGAAATTTACGGCCATGTCACGCTCTTCAAAGGGGAACGTTCACCATTGGCTGAACTTGCCGCCAATTTGCTTTAGGAGTCTGTCGGACTTAGGAATGAATCTATTGCGAAATCAACAAATCGGAAATTTGTCCTCGGTTTCCCATTTTCTCACTACGATTCCCCAAGTCCGACTGACTCCTGGCCCGATGGATGGAAACAGGTGATAAATTAAGCAATGCTTGTTCTTGCTATAGAAACCTCTTGTGATGAAACCTCCGCCGCCGTTGTCAAAGACGGCCGGGAGCTTCTCTCTAATGTGGTCTCATCCCAGATTGATGTTCATGCCCGTTTTGGAGGCGTGGTTCCGGAGTTGGCTTCACGAAAGCATCTGGAGAATATCGACATCGTCATCGATGAGTCTCTCGTTCAGGCCGGGCTGCCTCTTCAGGATATCGAGGGGCTGTGTGTCACCCGTGGGCCGGGGTTGATAGGTGCCCTCCTGGTCGGACTTTCCACGGCCAAAGCGATGGCCTTTGCCTTGAATATTCCCTGGGTCGGATTGCATCACATGGAAGGGCATATCCTGGCCATCAAACTTGAACGGAATATTGCTTTCCCTTTTCTGGCTCTGGCCATATCCGGCGCTCACACCCATCTTTACCGTGTGGACGGTTTCGGATGCTACCGGACCCTGGGCCGGACCCTGGATGATGCCGCGGGGGAAGCTTATGACAAGGTCGGAAAGCTTCTTGGCTTAGGGTACCCCGGAGGCGCCGAAATTGACCGCCTCGCGACTCATGGAGATCCCGCCAAATGGAAATTTCCAAGGGCTCTATTGCAGAAAGCTAACCTCGATTTCAGTTTCAGTGGTCTGAAAACAGCCGTCTGGAATCATGTGCGCCACGCTCCGGGAATTTTAAGTGATGACGAGAGGTGTCATATCGCGGCCGGATTTCAGGAAGCGGTCATTGACGTGCTGACCCGAAAAACTCTCCGGGCTCTGGAGGAGACGGGACTGAACCAGGTTGTAGTCGCCGGAGGAGTGGCTTGCAATAAAGGGCTTCGAAACCGTTTTAATCTTCTTGCCCGGAACCAGGATTTTGAGGTATATTTTCCATCCCCAGGATTGTGCAGTGACAATGCCGCCATGTTGGCCGTGGCTGGCAATTATTACTTGGAAAAAGGATGCAACGCTCCCCTGAACCTCAATGCATCGGCTCATTGGATGCTTGATGCGGTAACATTTGCCACGGGGTAGTGTTGGTGGCGAGCTGATTGAAGTATGTGGCGAGATTGGTTCCTGGTCAGACAGATCAAGCTTTTTTATATCCGCTTTGTCCGGATCCGAGGTGAAGCCGAAGACATAGCCGAAGGTATGGCGCTGGGATTTTCCTCGGCATGACCCCAACCCTCGGGTTTCAGATGCTTCTTGCCGTGCTGATTGCAGCTCTTTTCAAAAAGAACAAAATTGCCGCAGTCCTCGGTGTCTGGATTTCGAATCCCCTGACAGCACCCTTTATTTATCTGGCTGAATACGAGTTTTGCCGTTATCTGCTGGGTTGGGACCGCATCAGCCTGCCGACGCATTTAACTCTCAATGAAATGCTGACGCTGGGCTGGGAGGTGATGTTTCCGCTGTGGTTGGGGGGGCTTGTGTTTGGTATTGTTGGAGGTGTTTTCGCCTATTTCTTTACCCTGAAAATGGTGCCGATCGCCAAAACCTGTCGTATCCCCCGCTGGCCAAGGGCGCACCGCAAAAACGGAAGACAATCCGAAATAATACCTGAATCCGTGAGTTATGACCTTGCAATAGCGCAAGTCATTGCCCTGCCTAAATATTACAAAAATTACCGGCGAACCTATGGGTGTGCTCAGATTTTTGAAATATTTATTTAGGCAAAGCACTGACACTCTTCCCAGCCCCTAACCCACGGAGCCAGGTAATACTTTAATGACGCTCCCCCCCAAAAGACGTTTCAGCCAGAACTTTTTACGCGACCCCAATGTCGCGGGCAAAATCCTTACCGCTGCCGAACTGACCCTGAAGACCGGGTTCTTGAGATCGGCCCCGGTCTTGGAGACTTAACCTGGCGGCTTGTGGATCTGTGTCCGTGAACTTCATGTTGTCGAGATTGATCGGGGCCTGGTTGAAGAGTTGAAGAAGCGCCGGGAAGATCGTCTCATGATCCATGAGGGGGATGTCCTGAAAATGGATTGGCAGGCATTACTCGGCCACCCCCCCTGGAAGCTGGTTGCCAACCTTCCTTATAATATTTCAAGCCCACTTTTTTTAAATTCTTGAGCACAGGAACCTTTTTCAGCGCCTTGTCCTTATGTTCCAGAGGAATTCGGTGCTCGTCTCTGCGCTCTTCCTGGGACCAGGGACTACGGCATTCCCTCCGTTTTCTGCCGTCAGTATTTCGATGTTTTTCCGGTCATGACGGTTTCGCCCAGCTCTTTCTTCCCCGTCCCCAAGGTTTTTTCCATGGTCCTCTGCCTGACCCCACTCTCCTATCCACGCATTGCCGTTGCTGATGAAAAACTCTTTTTCCGGGTGGTCAAAGGGGCCTTTGCCCAGAGACGTAAAACCCTTCTTAACTCCCTGAAAGGTTCCGGCTTTCTGCCGGATTTCCTGGCGGAAAAAATCACCGCTGCTGAATTGACCCCAAAAGGCGGGGAGAAACCCTGAGCCTCGAGGAGTTCGGGGCTCTGAGTG